>CAVYLQ010000016.1:302500-369332 GCA_963769405.1 uncultured Prevotellaceae bacterium
GAATATCATAAAGTTTGTCCTTCTTGTGGTTATTACCGGGGCAAAGTCGCAATTGTAAAGGAAACAGCCGAATAATGGGAAAGATTCACGCAATAATCACTGGTGTTGGAGGTTATGTGCCTGATTATATTCTTACAAATGAGGAATTGTCTCGCATGGTAGATACCAATGATGAATGGATTACAACTCGTGTTGGAATCAAAGAGCGTCGAATTCTGACAGAGGAAGGTTTAGGTACTAGTTATATGGCCCGTAAAGCTGCCAAGCAGTTGCTCCAGAAGACCGGCGTGAATCCTGATACGATTGATGCTCTAATTGTTACTACGACTACTCCGGATTATCCTTTCCCCTCTACTGCTTCGATTGTTTTGGGGAAGTTAGGGCTTAAGAATGCTTTTGCATTTGACATTTCGGCTGCTTGTTGTGGCTTTTTGTATACTCTGAATATTGCAGCGAGCATGATTGAAAGTGGCCGTTGTAAGAGAATTATTGCGATTGGTGCGGATAAAATGTCATCTGTGGTCGATTATACCGATCGTTCTACGTGTACGCTATTCGGAGACGGTGCTGGTGCAGTTTTGATTGAAGGTACTGAAGAGGAAGGGATAGGATTGCAGAATTCTTTTCTTCGTACGGACGGAAAAGGACTTCCCTTTTTGCATATGAAAGCTGGTGGTTCTGTCTGTCCCGCTTCTCGTTTTACAGTAGATCATCGTTTGCATTATATTTATCAGGAAGGACGCACCGTGTTTCGTTATGCTGTAACGGATATGAGCGATGACGTTGTAAAAATCCTGAAAGATAACAACCTTACGGCTGATGATATTCAATGGGTAATTCCTCATGAAGCCAATTATCGTATTATCGAAGCTGTATGCCGTCGTGCTGGTGTGCCTTTGGAAAAAACGGTTGTAAATATTGATCACTATGGCAATACCAGTTCTGCAACGATTCCGTTGGCTCTCTGGGATGCTGAAGGTAAGTTGAAGAAGGGTGATAAAATTGTATTTACTGCTTTTGGAGCCGGATTTGTCCATGGAGCTTCTTATTATAAGTGGGCGTATGATGGGGCTGATGTTGCAGCACCTACAAAAAAGTAACAATCAATAGTAATAAGAAAAGCGCATCTTTCTTCATCCTGTTGGAAGGTGCGCTTTTTTATTGAAAGGTGGAAAAACAGGGTATGCGTATATATGAATTCATTCTAGGTTTGAGAAAGTTTTGATACTTTGGAGTTGATATTTTGGCTTCATGTGTCTCAATAAAAAAGTAGAAATGATAGTCAAAGGTCAGATAGCAAATCAGAAAACTTATGTTTAAAGCAGGTTTTGTAAATATTGTCGGTAATCCTAATGTGGGGAAAAGCTCATTGATGAATCAATTAGTGGGGGAACGTATCTCTATAGCCACATTTAAGGCTCAGACGACACGACACCGTATTATGGGAATTGTAAATGAAAAAGATTGTCAAATCGTTTTTTCGGATACTCCAGGTGTCTTGACGCCAAACTATAAGATGCAGGAATATATGCTGGCTTTTTCAGAATCAGCTTTAGCAGATGCCGACATCCTATTATATGTGACGGACGTCGTAGAGAATCCTGAGAAGAATATGGATTTTCTTGAGAGGGTAAAGAAAATGGTGATTCCCGTTCTACTCTTGATTAATAAAATCGATTTGGTTGATCAGGATGCTTTAGGAAATCTTGTAGACAAATGGCATAGTTTATTGCCGAACGCCGAGATTCTACCAATATCTGCAAAGAATAAGTTTGGTATTGATATTCTTCTAAAACGTATTAAAGAGCTCTTACCGGAGAATCCAGCTTATTTTGATAAAGATCAGTTGACGGATAAGCCCGCACGTTTCTTTGTCAGTGAGATTATCCGTGAAAAGATTCTCCTTTACTATGATAAAGAAATACCTTATTCTGTGGAAGTTCATATAGATGAGTTTAAGGAGTCTGAAAAGATTATCCATATTCATGCTGTGATTTATGCTGAACATGAGTCTCAGAAAGGTATAATTATTGGGCATAAAGGAATAGCTTTAAAAAAGGTCGGGACAGAATCTCGAATGGCTTTGGAAAGATTTTTTGGTAAAAAGATTTATCTGGAACTTTTGGTGAAAGTCGATGAGAATTGGAGGAATTCTGAGCATGAACTTGATCTGTTTGGATATAATCCTGAATAAATGATCAGGCTTTAAGCAAAAGATCTGACTTTTATTTGATTTTAAAATTTAGGATAGCCCTGAATGAAATGAGGGCCTAACTCTCTTTATCTTAATTGATTATCGTTGATGAGAATCAATTAAAAATAGATATAGGAGGGCCGAAGAATGTATAACTTCAGAAATTAAACAGAAATGACAAATTTAGTAGCAATTGTAGGCCGGCCAAATGTCGGTAAATCAACACTTTTTAATCGCTTGACACAGTCACGTCGCGCCATTGTAAGTGATACGGCTGGAACTACTCGTGACAGTCAGTATGGTAAATGTTCGTGGAATGGAGTGGAATTTTCTATAGTAGATACTGGTGGCTGGGTAGTCAACTCAGAAGATGTTTTTGAAGATGCTATTCGGAAGCAAGTTGTTGTTTCCACTCAGAAATCTGACCTTATCTTGTTTCTGGTGGATATCGAAACAGGGGTGACAGACTTGGATGAGGATGTGGCTAAAATTTTACGAAAAAGTAAAATTCCTGTTTTGCTTGTTGTCAATAAGGTAGATAATAGTTCCGATTATTATGAGGCAGCTGATTTTTACAGACTTGGTTTAGGTGAGCCGCAATGTATTAGTGCCGCTACAGGTGGAGGTACAGGAGATTTACTGGATTTAGTCCTTCAGAAGTTGAAAAATGTTCCCGAAGAGAAGATTGATGAGGAAATCCCTCGTTTTGCAGTAGTCGGACGTCCCAATGCAGGAAAGAGCAGTCTGATTAATGCTATGATAGGTGAAGATCGTAGTATTGTGACAGATGTTGCGGGTACAACACGGGATAGTATCTATACGCGTTATACCAAGTTTGGTTTTGATTTTTATCTTGTGGATACGGCTGGCATCCGGAAAAAGAATAAAGTTACGGAAGATCTGGAGTTTTATTCTGTCATGCGTTCAATCCGTTCTATTGAAAATAGTGACGTATGTATTCTGATGTTGGATGCTACTAAAGGCATTGAGTCCCAAGATATGAATATCTTCCAGTTGATCCAGAAAAACAATAAATCACTGGTTGTTGTTGTAAACAAATGGGATTTGGTGGAAGATAAAAATCAGGAAGTAATTGATACTTTCAGAGATGCTATCTATAAGCGTATGTCACCATTTGTGGATTTTCCGGTTATTTTTGCTTCTGCGCTTACGAAGCAGCGTATTTTCAAGGTTCTGGAGACAGCTAAGCAGGTTTTCTTGAACCGTAAGCTACGTGTCGGGACTTCTAAATTGAATGAGGTAATGCTCCCAATTATTGAAGCAAACCCGCCACAGAGCATAAAAGGGAAATATGTGAAGATCAAATATTGTACACAGATACCGAATACTCAGATTCCATCATTTGTTTTTTATGCTAATCTTCCACAGTATGTGAAAGAAAATTATCGTCGTTATTTAGAAAATCAGATTCGTGAACACTGGTCTATGCATGGTTGCCCGATCAATGTTTTTATCCGTCAGAAATAATGAGAAAATCTTTATTTTTTTTTATTGGTTGTGCCTTGTTGCTATTTTTAAGTGATTGCCATCGTAAAGTAGATCCTTCTGATATGGCGGCAATTACAGCTAAAGGGTATTATGATCAACTCTTGAAAGGTAACGTCAATGATTTTGTGGGTGGTACTTACCATGCCTATCCTGTTCCAAAAGTTCTTCGTGAACAGTTGGTCGCAAATGCTAAAATGTTCATTGGCATTCAAGACTCTCTTCATCAGGGTATAAAAAAAATAGATATTGCTGATTCAAAAATAGATACGGTTTCGCATACTGATAATGCCTTCTTGAAATTCTATTATGGTGATGGCACGGAGGAAACCATACTTGTTCCGATGGTTGAACATCGAGGGAAATGGATGATGAGATAATCTTTGAAAGAAGATCATATAAGAAAGATAAAAGCAAAGCAGTGCTGAATAGGTTTTCAGTACTGTTTTTTGATTATATTCTAAAAGGCTAAGAATAATATTTCCGAATCTGGACTATCAGACATTAAAGCCCAGTCATTACAGTGATGAGCTTTCTTCAGGATACTCTTCATTTGTTTCTGCTTGTTTTACTTTCTTGAACAAATCAGATGCAAAGATTAAGTCATTGAGATGTTTATTAGTGCTGCTCATGATTTCATCCTTAGTACCTTGCCAGTCTTTATGGCCTTTATAGATGAATAAAACATTCTCACCGATGCCCATTACGGAGTTCATGTCATGAGTATTAATAATGGTTGTCATGTTATATTCCTTTGTGATACTTGAAAGGAGTTTGTCGATGACGATAGATGTTTTTGGATCCAGCCCTGAGTTCGGTTCATCGCAAAACAGATACTTTGGATTGAGTACGATTGCACGGGCGATAGACACTCGCTTCTGCATACCTCCTGAAATCTCGGAAGGATATTTATATTCTGCATCGAGTAGGTTGACACGGGCCAGGCATTCTTCTGCTCTTTTGATTCTGTCCCGTAGGTTCTTTTTGGAAAAAATATCCAGTGGGAAACGTACGTTCTCCTGAACTGTGAGAGAATCGAAAAGAGCTCCCCCTTGAAAGATCATTCCCATCTCGCGTCGCATCTTAGTCATCTCTTTCTTGCTTAATTCCACAAAGTTCCGTCCGTCGTAGAGAACCTGACCTGTTGTGGGCTTTAACAACCCTATGAGATTCTTCATAAGCACTGTTTTCCCGGAACCACTCTGCCCGATAACCAGGTTGGTCTTACCAGTCTCAAATGTTGTGCTAATATTGAAGAGAACGGTCTTGTTATCAAAATTCTTTGTGAGATTTTTAACTTCTATCATATTCAGGACTTAAGGAAAATTGGTTCTCGGGTTAAGAAAGTAATTGGGTTAGAAAAATGTCTGAGAACAGGATGAGTATACTACTGTTGACGACAGCATTAGTGCTCGCTTTCCCAACTTCTACAGAACCTCCTTCTACCGTATATCCAAAATAGGAGGAAACGCTGGCGATGATGAAAGCGAAGAATAGACTTTTGATCATACTCATCCAGATGAACCATTCATTGAAAGAGTGCTGAATTCCCAGAGTAAGGTCATCGGGTGAGATGACATGTCCGATATAGGCTGTACCATAGGCTCCGACGATTCCCATCGCTGATGAAAAAATGACCAGAAACGGCATGATTGTCATTAAACCGAGTATTTTGGGCAATATTAAATAATTGGCAGAATTAACTCCCATGATATCCAGTGCATCGATCTGCTGAGTCACCCTCATCGTTCCCAGTTCTGAAGCAATATTCGAACCTACTTTCCCGGCTAGGATCAGGCACATGATGGAGGAAGAAAATTCAAGAAGCATAATCTCTCTGGTGACATATCCAGATACCCAGCGCGGCATCCATGGGCTCTGAACGTTAACTTTGATTTGAATGCAGATTACAGCACCGATAAAGAAAGAAATCAAAAGGACAATACCGATGGAATTAACCCCTAATTGTTGCATTTCCTTAAGATAACTCTTCATGAACATTCGCATTCTGTCTGGTCTGGTGAAAGAACGCCTCATAAGCATCAGATATTTGCCGAATGTTGTAAGCCACTTGAATAATATCATATATGAATTTTCAAACTTTTATGTATGCAAAAGTAACCAAAATCTAATAAAAAACTGCAATATTATTGATAGTTTTTGAATTTAACCATGTTATTATCTCCTTTTTTCGTATTTTTGCACATAAACAAGGATATTATGAATAATATAGATAGGGGGCAGGTAAAGCCATCTCAGTCAACAGGCTATGACCAACAAAGTTTGCAGCCTCTGCAAAGATCAATCTTAAGGACAGAAGGATTAGTAAAACGGTATGGTAAACGTACGGTGGCTAATAAAGTTACTATCAATGTGAAGCAAGGTGAAATCGTGGGACTGCTTGGCCCTAATGGGGCTGGTAAGACGACATCTTTTTATATGACTACCGGGCTGATCCGACCTAATGCAGGGCATGTTTATATTAATGATAAGGAAATCACAGACTATCCTGTGTATAAGCGTGCTCGCGCTGGTATTGGATACCTTCCTCAGGAGGCGAGTGTCTTTCGGAAGATGAGCGTGGAAGATAATATCATGTCTGTCCTGGAAATGACAAAACTTTCTCATAAGCAGCAACTTACCGAACTTGAAAGTTTAATCAAGGAGTTTCGGCTTACCAAAGTCAGACACAATAAGGGAGACCGACTTTCTGGGGGAGAGCGTCGCCGTACTGAAATAGCGCGATGTCTGGCGATTCATCCGAAGTTCATTATGCTGGATGAACCTTTTGCTGGAGTGGATCCGATAGCTGTTGAGGATATCCAACATATAGTCTGGCGATTAAAATATCGTAATATAGGCATATTGATAACGGATCATAATGTGCAGGAAACACTATCTATCACCGATCGTGCTTATCTCCTTTTTGAGGGCCGTATTCTCTTCCAGGGATTGCCGGAAGAATTGGCAGTAAATCCGATCATTCGTAAGAATTATTTAAGTGAGAATTTCGTCTATCGTCGCTTTAAACCGAACGTCGAGGATGAGGAAGCAGAGGAAGAATCTGAAGAGGAAATGGAGAAATAATCATAAGATGGTAAAAAAAACAAATTTTTCACCTTTTATTAGGAATATTCGCTATTATTGCGTAATTTTGCACTTCGATTGCTGCATAATTAATTAAATAACAAATACATCAGAGATGAAAATTTCATTTGAAAATCCTGACAAAGTTAATGGCTTGCTGACGATGATAGTTGAAGAGCCGGATTATAAAACTGATGTCGAGAAGACACTGAAGGATTATCGTAAGCGTGCGAAAGAACCCGGATTCCGTCCTGGTATGGTTCCGATGGGACTGATTAAACGTCAATTTGGAGCTTCTGTAAAAGCTGATTCTATCAATAAATTTGTGGGGAATCAGATTTATAAGTATGTAAAGGATAATAAAATACAGATGTTAGGTGAGCCGCTTCCTTCTGACAAGCAGCAGGCTCAGGATCTCGCTAAAGAACCTCCTTATACTTTTATCTTCGATATTGCTGTGGCTCCTGAATTCAAAGTTGCCCTTACCGGAAGAGATAAGATTGAATATTATAATATCACTGTGGATGACAAACTGTTGGATCAGCAGGTGGATATGTTCGCTTCTCGGTCGGGTAAGTATGAGCAGGTTAAGGAATATGCTGATGGTGATATGCTGAAGGGACATCTCGTAGAACTTGATGAGAAGGGTAATGCTAAGAAAGACGGAGTTTCTATTGATGAAGCTGTCATTATGCCGAAATACATCAAGGTAGATGACCAAAAGAAACTTTTCGATAGCGTTAAATTGGGTGATGTTATTACATTCAATCCAAGAAAAGCTTATCCGGATAATGATACAGAAGTGTCTTCCTTGTTAAAGATTGACCGGAAGGACGTGAAGGATCATATAAATGATGTAACCTATCAGGTATCTGAAATCCAACGCTTCGTGAAGCATCCAGTGGATCAGGAACTCTTTGATAGCGTGTTTGGTAAGGGTACAGTAAAGAGTGAAAAGGAATTCCGTGATAAAATTACTGTCGGTCTCAAAGCCCAATTGGTTACAGATGCTGATTATAAGTTTATTCAGGATGTCCGTGTTCACTGTGAGAAAAAGGTTGGGACACTGACTTATCCGGATAATCTTCTTAAACGTATTATGCTTGCTACCAATAAGGACAAAGATCAGACTTTTGTTGATAAAAACTATGATCAGAGTATTAAGCAACTTACATGGCAGTTGATTAAGAATCAGTTGGTCGAGGCTAATGGCATAAAAATTGATGATAATGATGTTAAAGATACCGCTAAGGAAGCAGCTCGTGCTCAGTTTGCTCAGTACGGTATGGATAATGTCCCTGAGGAATATATCAGCAACTATGCTGATGAGATGCTCAAGAAAAATCAGAATAATGATGCTCTTGTTGATCGTGCTGTTGATCGGAAACTGACGGAAGCATTGAAGAAAGTTGTCAAGTTGGACCCGAAAGAGATCTCCTTAGACGATTTTAATAAGATGATGAACGAAAAATAATTTTTAAGAAAAAAAAATTCTTTTTTTAAAGGGTTATCGACTTTTTTTCCTATCTTTGTTTCTACGAATGAAAGAAGGAAGGTCGATGGCCCTTTTTGTCTTTCAAAAGAATAGCCATAAGTGAATGAATCTGTTTATGCTTTTAGATAGAGACAGCTAGGACTTAATAATGATGGCAAGTGATGAGGAAAGACCAATAACTTCCCTTCTGTTGAGAAGGATGGATTAAGGTCTTTCACCAGATAAAAAATGGAAGAACGAAGGAAGGTTAAAGTCCTCCTTTTATTGTGTAATAAATAAGAAAGGAAAATTAATGGACGTAAGAAGTGATTTCAGAAAGTATGCTACTCAGAAACTGAATATGAATGGCATGGTGCTGGATGATGTTGTAAAGGCACAGCAGCAATACTTGAATCCTTATATTCTTGAAGAGCGTCAACTAAATGTTACTCAGATGGATGTTTTCTCACGCTTAATGATGGATCGCATCATCTTCTTGGGAACAGAAATTGATGACTATGCAGCGAATACGCTGCAGGCTCAATTGCTTTATCTGGATTCTTCAGATCCGGGTAAAGATGTTTCTATTTATATCAATAGTCCTGGTGGAAGTGTGACAGCGGGTCTTGGTATTTATGATACCATGCAGTTTATTTCTAGCGATGTGGCTACGATTTGTACTGGTATGGCTGCTTCAATGGCTGCCATTTTACTTGTATCCGGTAAGGAAGGTAAACGTTCCGGGTTGGAGCATAGCCGTGTCATGATTCATCAACCGCTAGGTGGTGTTCAGGGACAGGCTTCTGATATTGAAATTGAAGCTAAGGAAATTCAGAAATTCAAGAAAGAACTGTATACTATTATTTCTGATCATTCTCATCAACCTTATGATAAGGTATGGAAAGATAGTGACCGAAATCATTGGATGACAGCTTTGGAGGCGAAAGATTATGGAATGATAGATAAGGTGCTCTTGGCAAAGAAAGAGGCAAAGAAAGAAAAGTAAAGTAAAGAATAAATTTATGCCAAAGAAAGTTTGTAGCTTTTGCGGAAGATCTGAAGATGAGGTGAAACTCCTCATCTCTGGCTTGAGTGGTTATATTTGTGAGGATTGTGCCAGACAGGCGTATGATATTGTCAAGCAGACAGGAGTCCTGAAAGATGAGTCTTCAACTGATCCTGCGCAACATCCATTCAAGTTGAAGAAGTTGCCTAAACCGAAAGAGATAAAAAAATATCTTGATGAATATGTGATAGGACAAGATGAAGCAAAAGAATATCTGTCAGTATCAGTCTATAACCATTATAAGCGTTTGCAACAGCCTACTGATGATAATGGGGTAGAGATAGAGAAGAGCAATATTATCATGGTTGGAAGTACCGGTACGGGTAAGACTCTGCTTGCACATACGATCGCTAAACTACTTGATGTTCCTTTTACCATTGTTGATGCTACTGTATTTACTGAAGCTGGATATGTGGGAGAGGATGTAGAGAGTATCTTGTCAAGACTTCTTCAAGTAGCTGACTATAATGTAGAGGCAACTGAACGAGGCATTGTATTCATAGATGAAATTGATAAAATCGCCAGGAAAGGGGATAATCCTTCCATTACACGAGATGTCAGTGGAGAAGGCGTACAACAGAGCTTACTGAAGTTGCTTGAAGGCACAATGGTAAACGTACCGCCTCAGGGGGGCAGAAAGCACCCAGACCAGGAATATATTCATGTAAATACCAAGAATATCCTATTCATTTGTGGCGGTGCTTTTGATGGTATTGAAAATAAAATTGCTCAGAGATTAAACACGCATACGGTCGGTTATAATTCGGTTCAAAATACGAGAAAGGTCGACAAAGGCGATTTGATGCAATATATCCGTCCTCAAGATCTGAGGACTTTTGGACTAATCCCTGAACTGATAGGACGACTTCCTGTACTTACTTATTTAAAGCCACTTGACCGTGTGGCTCTGCGACGTATTCTCGTGGAACCGAAGAATTCGATTATCAAGCAATATGTCAAATTATTCAGTATGGACGGTATTGAATTGACCATTGATGATGGCGTGTTTGATTTCATTGTCGATAAGGCAATTGATTTCAAATTAGGTGCCCGGGGACTTCGCTCAATAGTAGAATCAATAATGATGGAGGCTATGTTTGAAATTCCTTCCAGGAGAATAAAAAAGTTTGAAGTGACTTTGGATTATGCCAAGGATCAGTTTCGTAGGGCACATTTGCGTTCTGCCTGATGGGATAAAATCGGGACTTAAATGTACACTGTTATTCTTTAACAGTCGGGCTTAAACCCAAATCGAGAAAATTTGATTTTATGAGTTTTGCTGTTATTCGATTGTACTGAGAATGAATTTGATCTGTTGAATAAAATATCTTTCAGAGGCACTATTCAATATTACTTAAGGACGAAACAATAGGAAAGAAAAGACGATCAGAATCCATATTCTTTCATTGTAATGGTCAATAGGGAATAATAAGAAAACTACTCATAGTATAGAGATGAGTCAGCTTGTTATATGGAAAAAAAAGTTAATCTTACAGTAGAGTTAAAGCACTTTTTCGGTTTTGATAAATTCAAAGGCGATCAGGAAGCGATTATCCGGAACCTCATAGCAGGAAACGATACTTTTGTCCTTATGCCAACCGGAGGAGGAAAAAGTCTATGTTACCAACTCCCTTCTTTGATTATGGAGGGGATGGCTATTGTTATTTCACCACTTATTGCTTTGATGAAGAATCAAGTTGATGTTATCAATGGAATGAGTGAAGCGGAAGGAGTAGCTCATTACCTGAATTCTTCCTTAAATAAATCTGAGGTGGAAAAGGTGAAAAGTGATGTTCTAAGTGGCATAACAAAACTTCTGTATGTAGCCCCTGAATCTTTGTTGAAAGAAGAAGGGGAAAGGGATGAAAATGGTAATACGACTGTTGTCAAGAAAGTGAAGTTCGCTTTTTTGAAAGAAGTGAAGATTTCTTTTTATGCTGTGGATGAGGCTCATTGCATCTCGGAATGGGGGCATGATTTCCGTCCAGAATATCGAAATATCCGTAAGGCTATTGATATCTTGGGGCGTGCTCCGATTATTGCCTTGACGGCTACCGCTACGGATAAGGTTCGCTCAGATATTCTGAAGACTTTGGGAATTACAGATGCAAAGGAATTCAAAAGTTCTTTCAATAGACCTAATCTTTATTATGAGGTCCGCCCGAAAACAAGCGATGTGGATACTCAAATCGTTAGATTTATCAAGCAGCATCCAGGCAAGAGTGGTATTATATACTGTCTTTCCAGAAAGAAAGTGGAAGAGTTGGCTGCTGTATTGAAGGTTAATGATATCAAGGCGGCTCCTTATCATGCTGGTTTGGATTCTGCTACACGTTCTCAGACGCAGGATGATTTTCTTATGGAACGCATTGATGTCATTGTGGCTACGATTGCCTTTGGCATGGGAATCGATAAGCCGGATGTGCGTTTTGTTATCCATTATGATTTTCCGAAAAGTCTTGAAGGATATTATCAGGAAACCGGGCGTGCCGGGCGTGATGGAGGTGAAGGTATTTGCGTCGCATTCTATGCACAAAAAGACTTGAAAAAACTGGAGAAGTTTATGGAAGGCAAACCTGTTGCTGAACAGGATATTGGCAGGCAACTTCTTCAGGAAACGGCTGCATACGCTGAATCATCGGTTTGCCGGCGAAAGATGCTGCTTCATTATTTTGGAGAGAAATACCCTAAAGATAATTGTGGCAACTGCGATAACTGTTTGCATCCGAAGAAAAAAATTGAAGCCAGGGATGCGTTGCTAATCGTGTTGAGAGCTGTTAAAGCTTTGAAAGAGAACTTCCGTCAGGATTATGTCGTTGATTTCGTCAAAGGACGGGCAACAGATAATCTGGTTTCTCATAAGCATGATCAACTTGAAGAGTTTGGAATGGGAGAAGATATGAGGGAAAGTCTCTGGAATCCGGTCGTCCGTCAGGCTCTTCTGGCTGGTTATCTTCAGAAAGATGTGGAAAGCTATGGCATCCTGAAATTGACAGCTGCTGGCAAACGTTTTATTGCACATCCAAAATCTTTTATGATCGTGGAAGATCATGATTATAGAGATGAGGAAGTGGAAGAAGAATCTAGTGATGGGGTTACTTCTGCTCTTGATCCGGAACTGTTTGCGATGCTGAAAAATCTTCGTAAGGAAAACGCAGAAAAACAGGGAGTTCCTCCTTATGTCATTTTCCAGAATATGTCTTTGGAACAGATGGCTACCATGTATCCTGTTAGTCTGGAAGAACTTCAGCAGATTCAAGGAGTAGGAGCTGGAAAAGCTAAACACTATGGTAGGGATTTTTGCAATTTGATTAAAAAATATTGTAAAGAGAACAATATCCAACGGCCGGAGGAGATGCGGGTTAGAACTGTGGTTAAGAGAAGTATGCTTAAGGTGAATATTATTCATAGCATTGACCGGCAGATTCCTCTTGACGAAATTGCCCGAGCAAAAGGTTTGGAATTCGACGAACTTTTAAGTGAGGTGGAAGCGATCGTATTTAGTGGTACTAAAATCAATATTGATTATTTTATCAATGATGTAATGGACGAAGATCGTATAGATGATATCTATGACTATTTTATGAATAGTGAGACGGATCAACTCGAGGTGGCTATGGATGAACTCGGAAATGATTATTCGGAAGACGAAATCCGACTGGTACGTATCAAATTCCTGTCGGAACAGGCAAACTGATTTCTTCCAACTTATTATACTTAGGCAGGTTTTCTTAAGAAAAGGAAAACCTGCTTGTTTTTTTTATACTTTATTGTAATCTTATCTGATGTGCAGGATATAGATAGAGAAATGCCATGCTTAATCTGATTTGGGTTAAATTGCTTTAATTGAAAATGAAATTCATAAAAGACAGGACTTATCTGAAAAATTATTGGTATATTTGCACGCAATAAATTTCTTAAATTACATATGTCATCATTTGTTGCAGATAAAATTGTAATGGACGGTCTTACATTTGACGACGTCCTGTTGATTCCCGCTTATTCTGAAGTCTTGCCTAAAGAGGTACAGTTAAAAACCAAATTCTCTCGTCACATCAATCTGAATGTTCCTTTTGTGACGGCTGCAATGGATACTGTAACGGAATCGGCTATGGCTATTGCTATAGCGCGTGAAGGTGGTATCGGAGTTATCCATAAGAATATGCCTATTAGGGAGCAGGCTCGCCATGTCGCCATCGTTAAGCGTGCAGAGAATGGTATGATCTATGATCCGGTAACCATTCTTCGTGGAAAAACAGTAAAAGATGCTCTCGATATGATGCATGAGTATCATATAGGGGGTATTCCAGTCGTGGACGAAGAGAACCACTTGGTAGGGATAGTAACTAATCGGGATCTTCGCTTTGAACAGCAGATGGATAAAAAAATTGATGTCGTGATGACAAAAGAGAATCTTGTCACGACCCAGCAACAGACCGACTTGAAATCTGCTGCTCATACTCTGCAGGAATATAAGATTGAGAAATTACCCGTTGTTGACAATGCTAATCACCTTGTAGGATTGATTACGTATAAAGACATCACAAAAGCAAAAGATAAACCGATGGCCTGTAAGGATGAGAAGGGCCGTCTGCGTGTTGCTGGAGGTGTCGGAGTTACCGTTGATACACTTGATCGGGTGCAGGCACTTGTTGAGGCTGGTGTTGATGCTATTGTCATTGATACGGCTCATGGCCATTCCAAAGGTGTGACTGGGAAGTTGGATGAGGTGAAATCTTCTTTTCCTAACGTTGATGTCGTTGTAGGTAATGTAGCTACAGGAGAAGCCGCAAGGTTTCTGGCCAAGCACGGTGCAGATGCTGTCAAAGTAGGTATCGGTCCTGGTTCTATCTGTACGACACGTATCATTGCTGGCGTAGGAGTTCCACAGTTGAGTGCTGTTTATGATGTTTATTCAGCTTTGAAGGATACGGATATTCCTTTGATCGCTGATGGAGGGATCCGTTACTCCGGTGACGTGGCCAAGGCTCTTGCAGCAGGCGGAAATTGCGTTATGATTGGATCTATGGTTGCAGGTTGTGAAGAGTCTCCTGGCGATACGATCATCTTTAATGGTCGTAAATTCAAGGAATATCGTGGAATGGGTTCTCTTGAGGCTATGGAGCAGAAAAACGGCTCTCGTGATCGATATTTTCAAAATGATATCAGGGATGCTAAAAAATTGGTACCGGAGGGCATTGCAGGTCGTGTTCCTTATAAGGGTACACTTCAAGAGGTGATCTATCAACTTGTGGGTGGCCTTCGTTCAGGAATGGGATATTGTGGGGCGGCAACTATTCAAGATCTTCATCATGCCAGATTTACCCGTATTACGAATGCAGGTGTTTTGGAGAGTCATCCTCATGATATTACGATTACCAGTGAGGCTCCTAACTATAGCCGTCCTGAAGAAATGGACTAAATAAGTTTCTACCACCATGAGAATTCGTGCATTTTTTGTGGCTTCGTTCCTTCTTGTTGGAATAACTGTTGGTGCTCAGAATGATCCGATTGTTATGACAATCGGCGGAAGGCCAGTGAGCAGCTCTGAGTTTGAATATTCTTATTATAAAAATAATATGGATGGAATAATTGACAGAAAGAGCGTGAAAGACTATGTTCCGCTTTTTGTTGATTATAAACTGAAGGTTCAGGCAGCATTAGATGCACATCTTGATACGCTTTCTTCTTTCAAACGAAAATTCCTGATTTATCGGGACCAGCAAGTACGACCCTTGTTGCTTGGCTTGGAAGATGTGGATAGGGAGGCTCGCAGAATCTATGGTTCTACACGGCAACGCATAGATGATAATGGTGGTATGGTGAAGGTGGCCCAGATCCTGATTCCGTTAGGGCAGAGAGCGTCTGAACGACAGCAAAGGGCAGCCCTGTCGCTTGCAGATTCACTTTATACGGTTCTCAAAAAAGGCGTATCTTTTGCTGATCTGGCTCGCAGATTTTCCGGTGATACCGAATCTGCATCAGAGGGTGGAGACTTACCTTGGATGGTTAAGGGACAAGCGCTGAAAGAATTTGAAGATGCCGCCTGGAGATTGCGAGTGGGGGAGATTAGTCGACCCGTCTTTTCTCCAGTGGGATATCATATTATATTATTGAAGGAAAAACGACCCTTTTTCCCTTATGATTCTGTAGAAACGGATATCCGCCGATTTGTTGAATCCAGTGATTTACGTGAACGATTAATCGATCATAAACTGGATTCCTTGTCTGGGATTGCCAAGGTAAGCCGAGAGTTGATTCTGACTCAAAAAGCGAAGGAATTATCTGCTCAGAATTTGGATCTGAGATATCTGATACAGGAATATCATGACGGATTACTTCTTTATGAAATTAGTAACCGAGTAGTTTGGAATCAGGCTGCTTATGATGAAAAAGGATTGGCAAAATTCTTTAAGAAAAACAAGAAAAGATATAAATGGAGTCAGCCTCGATTTAAGGGGGTTGTCTGCTATGCAAAAGATAAAACTGAACTGAAAGCCATCTGGCATAGTTTAAGAAGTAAACCGTTTGAGGAGTGGTCGAATATTTTACATAATAATTTTAATGGGGATCCCATTATTTCAGTGCGTGCAGAGAAGGGAATCTTCAAGGAGGGAGACAATGCATTGGTTGATCGTGATATATTTAAGGTAAACCGACCTGTCCAATCAGTAAAGGGATACCCCTATACCGGCGTGTTTGGTAAAAAATTGAAGAGAGGTCCGGAAAATTTTTCAGATGTCCAGCCCGAGGTGATTGCTGACTATCAGGATTTTTTGGAGAAACGATGGGTGGAATCTTTGCGTAAAAAATATCCGGTGAAAGTGGATACCAGAGTATTGTCTACGATAAATCAAAATCATAATTAGATTATAATATGAAAAAGGGACAACATATATTTTTAGCCTTTTTGGCTTTCCTGCTTCTTTTGGGAGTCGGTTCGTATGCAGCTCAATCCCGTCAGGGCGTGAGAAAAAATTCCGTGTCGGATTCTTCTATGATTGATTCGGGTAAAACCAGGACTTTTGGGCAGACTTCAAAAGCTGTAAAAACTCATTCTGTATCGATAAAACGGGATTCCACTAAGGCTGTTTCTGCTCCTAATGAAAACAGTATTGTAGATGAGGTAATTTGGGTGGTTGGTGATGAACCTATATTGAAATCAGATGTTGAAGCTATGCGGTTGCAGGGAGAAGCTGAAGGCATGAAGTTTTCCGGCGATCCGGATTGCACAATTCCAGAACAGCTTGCGGTCCAGAAACTCTTCCTTCATCAGGCCGCTTTGGACAGTATTCAGGTCTCTGAATCGGACGTGATCTCCGGCATAGACCAGCAGATCGATTATTGGGAACAGATGATTGGCTCGAAGGAAAAGTTGGAAGAATATCGTAAGGAGAGTGTCTCTCAAATGCGCGAAGAAATGCACGATGACTTCAAAAACAGACAGTTAATACAAAAAGAGCGTGAGAAAATTATAGACAAGGTGAAGGTTACTCCTGGACAGGTTCGCACTTACTTCAGAACGATTCCGGCTGATAGTATTCCTGAGGTTCCGACAGAGGTTGAAGTTGAAATATTAGCTCGTCATCCTAAGGTTGTTCAGGCAGAAATCGATAGAATAAAAAATGAACTTCGTGATTTTACAGATCGTATCAATAAAGGTGAGACAACTTTTGCTACTTTAGCCAGTCTTTATTCAGAAGATCCGGGATCTGCCCGTAACGGTGGAGAATTAGGCTATGTGGGACGTAATGTACTGGATCCAGCCTTTGCCAATGTAGCTTTTAATCTAACGGATCCAAAGAAGATTTCAAAGATAGTGAAGAGTGAATATGGATACCATATTATCCAGTTAATTGATAAGCGTGGAGATAAGATCAATGTCCGGCATATCCTTTTAAAACCTCACGTATCCGATTCTGCTATCGTTAAGTCTACAGAGCAGTTGGATTCCATCGAAAAAGATATTCGGGCAAAGAAATTTACTTTTGAGGAGGCTGCAACTTATCTTTCAGATGATAAGGATACGAAGAGCAATCATGGATTGATGGCAAATAATTCTCAGACCACTCGTACTTCTCGTTTCCAGATGAAGGATCTCCCTACGGAAGTAGCGCGGGTAGTTGATACTCTGAAAGTAGGAGAGATTTCTGTTCCTTTTCGGATGATAGATTCTAAAGGTAAAACGACTATTGCAATTGTTAAACTTGTAAATAGGGTGAAAAGCCATAAAGCTACAATCTCGGAGGATTTTCAGGTTATGAAGGATGTAGTCCTAAAAAAGGAACAGGAAAAAGTTCTTCAAGACTGGATTGAAAACAAAATAAAACATACTTATATACGAATGAATGACCGATATAGAAATTGTCATTTCCAATATCAAGGTTGGGTGAGATGATTTTAAGTAAGGTGTTGAATTTATTATACCGCGGGCATAGATTCATTGTTATTTTGATTCTATGCCTGTTTGGCCTTTTTTTGGCTCAGGCGATGACGCCGGTAAGGAAGCAGCGCCGTAATGAACCGGTTGATAGAATTTATCTTCTGCATGCTGATGAACTTTATTATAACCAGTTTGGCAATAATCCTGGGGCCCAGATTGTAAAAGGTCATGTGGCTTTTCGTCATCAGGGTGCGTTTCTCTCTTGTGATAGTGCATATTATTATCAGGAATCGAATTCAGTAAAGGCTTTTGGACATGTCTATTTCAGGCAAGGCGATACACTTTCTTTGAGGTGTGATCGCGCTACATACGATGGAACTGCACAACAGATGGAGGCACGTAAAAATGTAGTGGTTCATCATCGCCGTCAGATTTTGCGTACGGACAGTTTAAATTATGATCGTCTTTATAATCAGATTTTTTTCTTTGATGGAGGTTCTCTTGTCGACGGCCATAACCGCCTGGTATCAGATTGGGGCACTTATTATCCGGAGACGAGACAAGCCGTGTTCTATTATAACGTTCATCTGAGAAGCCCCAAGCATATTATTTCTACGGATACCTTATATTATGATGTCAGGAAAGAATTGGTACATGTCCTTGGACCAAAATCCAGGATCCGTTCTGGAAAGACCCTTATAAAAACTTCAGATGCTTATTATAATACACGTACTGATAAGGCTCGAATGTATGGCCGTTCAACTGTAGAAGATGGTTCCAAGATAATTACGGGCGATAGTCTCTTTTATGTGAAGAACGGAAACAGCTTGGGCTATGGACGGGTTATTTATAAAGATATTAAAAATCGTAATGCCTTACATTGTGGTCTCTTTCGATATAATGAGAGGACAGGATATGGATTTGCAACGCGTAATCCTGTAGCTTTTGAGTATTCTCATAAGGATACACTTTATGTCCATTCTGATACGATGAAGATTTATTCTTTTAATATGAATAAGAAGGATGCTTATCGTAAGGTATTGGCTTTTCATAAAGTAAAAGCTTTTCGTACTGATATTCAAGCCATTTGTGATTCTTTGGTCTATAATAGTAAAGATTCGTGCATGACGATGTATCACGATCCGATTGTCTGGAATGCTGGTCGGCAGTTGCTGGGAGAAGTGATTAAATCCTATCTTGCTGATTCTACTCTTCGACAGGTTGATGTAATCGGGCAGGCTTTATCTGTAGAAATACTTCCTGATAGTATACATTTTAATCAGGTATCTTCAAAGGTGATGCATTCCTTCTTTACGAATGGGAATCCTCATACTTCAGTGGCAATAGGTAATGTACAAGCCGTTTACTATCCGGTTAATGATAAAGACAGTTCTTTGATGGGCTTAAATTATACAGAGACAGATACCATGAGGATGTATATGTCTCCTCAAAGGAAAATGCAACGTATATGGATGCCTAAAGCTCAAGGTACACTTTATCCCATGACTCAGATTCCGCCTTCAAAAATGAAACTTCCTGATTTTGAATGGTTTGCAGATCTACGTCCCAAAGATAAAAATGATATTTTTGTGTGGAGGGGAAAAAGTCAAACGCAACAGTTAAAGATAGAAAAACGTCATGGAGCTCCTCTTCAGTATATTGAGAATACAGGTACTGAACCTCCCCGACGGGACATTCCGAAGTCCCAACCTCCACAACGAAAATTATTGCGATAAAGGGTCCATTATTCAAATGTGTCAGCAGAGAGATTTCTCAATGTTTGGGATTTGATGTGATTTTGTGGTTTCTTTTGCTTGATAAATTTCTATCATTGTGAGAGATTTTTCCTTTTGAAACATTAAGTTGAATAGTAAAAGAGTTCGTTTATGAGTGATAGAATACAACTTCTTCCGGATTCAGTAGCTAATCAGATTGCTGCTGGAGAGGTGATACAGCGTCCTGCTTCTGTGATTAAGGAGTTGGTGGAAAATGCTGTAGATGCGGGTGCTGCGACTATACATGTCTTAGTGGTGGATGCTGGTCGCACATCGATCCAAGTGATTGATGATGGCTGTGGCATGTCTGAGACGGATGCTCGTTTGGCTTTTGAACGTCATGCAACTTCAAAGATCAGAAAAGCTGAAGACTTGTTTGCTCTTCATACTATGGGCTTTCGAGGGGAGGCTCTGCCATCTATTGCTGCGGTTGCGCAGGTAGAATTAAAGACCCGTCAGTCAGAGGATGAGATAGGTTCTCACTTATCGATTTCTGCATCCAAGTTTGCTGGAGAAGAACCCTGCTCTTGTCCTGTAGGCAGCAATTTTAAAGTTGAAAATTTGTTTTTTAATGTTCCTGCCCGTAGGAAATTTCTTAAGTCGAATACGACAGAGCTGAACAATATTATCACGGCCTTTGAGCGTATCGTACTGGTTGACCCACAGATAGCCTTTACTTTACATAGTAATGGGACAGAATTGTTCAGTCTTCATCCAGGTAACTTTCGCCAGCGGATCATAGAAGTTTTTGGAAAGCGATTAAATCAGGATTTACTTCCTTTAAAGGTTGATACGACACTCTGCAAAATTAATGGTTTCGTGGGGAAACCAGAATCTGCCAAGAAAAAAGGTGTCAAACAGTTTTTTTTCGTGAATGGCCGGTTTATGCGTCATCCTTATTTTCACAAGGCTGTTGTAAATGCTTATGAGCGTCTGATACATTCGGACGAACAGATTCCGTACTTCATTTGCTTTGATGTGGATCCCAGAAATATTGATGTGAATATTCATCCTACAAAAACTGAAATAAAGTTTGATAATGAACAGACTATCTGGCAGATTCTTTCTGCTGCCGTGAGAGATGCCGTCGGGATGTTTAATGATGTTCCTTCGATTGACTTTGATACGGTCGGGAAACCGGATATACCTGTATTTAATCCGAATAGTAACATCGTGACTCCGAAGGTCGATTATAATTCTAGTTATAATCCATTTGATCAAACTCATTCAGAACATGCCCCTTCTGCTGCTCCTGCTCAATGGGAGAAACTTTATGAAGGGTTAGGGATGAAACAAAACCATCAGGAAAAGGAAATCTTTCCCGAAAGTGGAGTTTCTTCTGAGCCTGGCCACAGTTCGAAAATTACAGATGAGAAGTCTCCCGCTCATTATCAATATAAGGGGGAATACATCCTTACAGCTGTCAAGTCAGGGCTCATGTTCATCGATCAGCATAGGGCTCATGTTCGCATTCTGTACGAGCAATATCTTCAACGACTGGCGCAGCATAAAAATCATTCACAACGAGTACTGTTTCCTGAAGTTGTCCGGATATCAGCTTCTGATCAGACGATGCTGAAAATTGTCATGCCAGAGATGGAAGAACTCGGTTTTGAACTTTCTGATTTGGGCAAAGGCAGTTATGCGGTCAATGGTGTTCCAGATGGTTTGGAAGGTCTGGACTTTACCCAAGTGGTTTCTGATATGATTAATTCTGCAATTGAGAAGGGGTCTAAAGTCAAAGATGAGATTAATCGGACTTTAGCTTTAAGTCTGGCTCGTAATGCTGCTATACCACAAGGGCAGGTGCTTAATAATGATGAAATGGAAAATATTGTTAATAGTTTGTTTGCATGTTCTCATCCTAAATATACACCAGACGGAAAATGTATCGTTGGCATTCTTCCTCAGCAAGAAATTGACCATTTATTGGATGAACTCTGTTGAGTGGTAATATGTAAATAAAAATGAATTTGTTTCAACGACGTTCTTGTAGATTAATAATTGTCTTTGTCTGAAATACTTAAAGAAAGACTATGGATAAGAAAATCATTTTTGTGCTAAAGATGTAAATTTAATTCTAAAAGGAATATTTTGATGCAGCATGATGTGATTAAGAAATTATTTAAGTAGAATTTTTAGTTAAAAACTACAATTTTCTTTCAAGAAAAATGGATAATACTAAAATATTGTTTATCTTTGCGAGGAATTAAGAGTAATAATAAAGTTAAATTGAGTGTTAAATTAAAAGTTATGAAAAAATTTTTGATTCTTTTGGCTTGTGCTACTACAATGTCTATGGGGGCTTTTGCTCAGGACGAACAGAATGCACAAGGTGCTACACCTTCAGAGAAGTACAGTGTAGCAACAAATTCTTTCTGGAGTAATTGGTTTATTCAGGGAGGTGCCAGTTGGAATGCATGGTATTCTAATGAGGAGCATGGACTAGGTCTTGCTAAATCACCGCTTAAGAAGTTCCGTTCTAATCCGGGCGCTTCTATTGCTTTAGGAAAATGGTTTACTCCGGGAATTGGTCTTCGTACTAAACTCCAGGGGATTTGGGGGAAAACAGTTACCGATAATAACAATCTGGGTAACTTAAACAGGTATTGGACTCTAAATGAACAGGTTATGTTCAATCTTAGTAATCTGATCTGTGGTTACAATCCAAATCGTGTATGGAATCTGATTCCGTTTGCAGGTGCAGGTGTTTCACGCTCTATGACTTATAACCGTTATGCAATGGACTTCAGTATTGGCTTACAGTCAAGTTGGAAGGTTAGCAAACAGGTAAGTATATATGCTGAAGGTGGCTGGATCTGCATGGAAAGTGATGGTGATGGTATCCAAAGAGGTGACTATGGCCACCGTGGCTGGGATGCTCATGACAATCAGTTGTATGCAGAAGTTGGTGTCAATATCAACCTCGGAAAGGCTAAGTGGAACAAGACTCCTGATGTAGATGCCCTGAATGCTATGCATCAGTCTCAGATTGATGCGCTGAAGAGCCAACTCAATGATGCAAATGCTGAGAATGAACGTCTGAAGAATGAGCTTGCTAATCAGAAGCCTGCTGAGAGCGTTAAGGAATTCGTTAATACTCCAGTTTCGGTATTCTTCAATCTTGGTAAGTCAACAATCGCTTCTCAGAAGGATCTTGTAAACGTTCGTGCAGTTGCTAATTATGCAAAGCAGAATAGTAGCAAGTTGGATGTAACAGGTTATGCTGATAAGGCAACTGGTACTCCTGCTTTCAATCAGAAGTTGTCTGAAAAACGTGCTCAGACTGTTGCTAAGGAACTTGTTAAGATGGGTATTGACAGCAGTAATATTAACGCTAAGGGTCAAGGTGGTGTAGATGAACTCTCTCCAATTTCCTTCAACCGTCGTGCTACTGTTCAGGTTGCTGAATAAGTAAATTTTCTAAAATAATAAAAAGGCGATTTCTCACGAAACCGCCTTTTTTATGCTCTATACCTTTCAACTTTCTTTTTCCTGTCGTTCTGGCTATCAAAATCTTAAGGAATCTCATTTGTTAATCTGTTGCCTTTCTATCTTTCTATGAAAGAACCATTTTGTATCCAGGATTAGCTTTTTGATTTAAAAAAGTTAGTGAAAAGTTTGGTGGAATGGAAGAAAGTCTTTACCTTTGCACCCGTTCTACACGATGAGGGCGTTTAGCTCAGTTGGTTTAGAGCATCTGCCTTACAAGCAGAGGGTCGGCGGTTCGAATCCGTCAACGCCCACGAGGGGTGTTCCCTGTAGTCTTTCGGGACTGCAGGGATTTTTTTTATATGAAGTTTTTTATTAGGGCTTAACATATTTCTGTGTGATAGAAACTGTTGGCTGATGTGGAAGTTAATGACTGTTGGTTTTTGTATATATTCCCGGTGGGTTGATTCTCGAATAGGTTTGTATGTTTTTCTTTGTTTTAAAATAATTTATCAATTCTATTTTAGGCTTTGTCGATTTTAATCATTATATTTGCATCGAATTAATATACACGATAATGAATCTTCATGTTTTAACCGCGATTTCTCCTATTGATGGCCGTTACCGAAGCAAAACGGAGCCTTTAGCAAACTATTTTTCAGAGTATGCTCTTATACGTTATCGCGTCCACGTAGAAATAGAATATTTTATCACTCTTTGTGAACTTCCTTTACCTCAGCTGAAGTCTTTTGATCATCAACTTTTCAGCCAATTACGTTCTATCTACAAGGATCTTTCTGAACTTGATGCGGAACGTGTTAAGGATATAGAAAAGATTACGAATCATGATGTGAAGGCTGTGGAATATTTTATCAAAGAGCAGTTTGATAAAATGGGTATTGATGAAAAATATAAAGACTTTGTCCATTTTGGCTTGACTTCACAGGATATTAATAACACTGCAGCACCCTTGATGATTAAGGATGCTATTAATGAAGTATATATTCCTCAATTGCAGGAAATGATTGATTTGCTTCAAAACTATGCAGAGGAATGGAAAGATATTCCAATGTTGGCCAAGACTCACGGCCAACCGGCTTCTCCGACTCGTTTGGGGAAAGAGATAGAGGTTTATGTCTATCGGTTGACTATACAACTCAATGTGTTGAAGGCTTGCAAGATTACGGCTAAGTTTGGAGGGGCTACAGGCAATTATAATGCGCACCATGTAGCTTATCCTGACTATGACTGGAAGAAGATCGGAGATCAGTTCGTTCAGGATAAGCTTGGCTTGCAGCGCGAACAATATACGACTCAGATTAGCAATTATGATAATCTGGGAGCTGTATTTGACGCTCTTCGTCGAATCAATACGATTATAATTGATCTAGACCGGGATTTCTGGATGTATATTTCTATGGAATATTTCAAACAGAAAATTAAGAAAGGCGAGGTGGGATCAAGTGCAATGCCTCATAAGGTCAATCCGATTGATTACGAAAACAGTGAAGGCAATTTAGGCTTGTCTAATGCAATTCTTCAATTTCTGGCTCGTAAATTACCGGTAAGCCGTCTTCAGAGAGATCTTACTGATTCTACGGTTCTTCGTAATGTTGGCGTGCCGATAGGACATAGCATCATTGCTATACAGAGTACGATAAAGGGACTTCGCAAATTGATTCTTAATGAGAAGAAAATTAATGAGGATCTGAATAATAATTGGGCGGTTGTTGCAGAAGCTATTCAAACTATTCTACGTCGTGAAGGATATCCGAATCCATACGAAGCATTGAAAACGCTTACTCGTACTAATGAAAAAATTACGGAAAAGAAAATTCATGATTTTATAGAAGATTTAAACGTTAGCGATAGTGTGAAGAAGGAATTACTGGCGGTTACTCCGAGTAATTATACGGGAATGTAAGATGTTACTAATGGATCTTAGAATGAACTGCTTGCCATTTACATGTAAAAAACAAATTTAAAAGTGAATAACATAGTCAGCCTTATTTTGGATTGTAAATTAGAAGCTACTTTATGTGTAAAAAGATATTGACTTTCTATTCCTTGTGGCTCAACAAATAAATGAATAAAATAGTGTGTTTTCAGATAAATAGTGTCGTATATAAATTTATATAGAATTTTAAGATTTTATTTTAACTAACCTGGCCGTGAGGCCATTAAAGAAAATTAGAAATGGATTCAGAAGAAAACGAAAACAATCTTAAAGATACGTCTGCGGTAAATAACGATAGCAGTCGTAACAATAGCGAGGATAAGCGCGAAAGCTATAAGTCTTCAGATAGCACTCAAAATACTTATCGGGGTTCAGGTTCAGGTTCAGGTCGTCCTCGTCCCCGTATTCACGTTCAGAGAGCTTATAGTTCTAATCGAGGCAGTAATAATGCTAACGAAGGTGGATTCCTGCCAGAAGGTTTTGGTGAAGGACTGCAGGAAGGAGGAACAGATTACAATCAACGTAATGGCTATGCTTCTCGTGGGGGATATCGTGCTCCTCGTGGAGGATATGGTAATAATAGAGGAGGATATAACTCTGGTAGTTATAATGGTAACCGTGGATATGGTAATAATCGTGACGGGTATCAATCGCGTCAGCAAGGTGGATATCGTCCACGGTATAATAATGGTAATTCAGAGGATACGAACGGTTACCGTCCACGTTACAATGCATCCGATGCAGAGGGCGGTTATCGTCCGCGTTATAATAATAATACCGAAGAGGAAGGTGGTTACCAATCTCATGGCGGTTACCAGTCACGGGGTGGTTACCAGTCACGGGGAGGTTATCAGTCACGAAGCGGTTATCAGTCACGGGGAGGTTATCAGTCCCGTAACGGTTATCAGTCCCATGGAGGATATAATAATCCTGGGGGGTATCAGCCTCGTGGCGGCTATCAATCCCATGGAGGATATAATAATCCTGGGGAGTATCAGCCTCGTGGCGGTTACAATAATAATCGTGGTGGCTACCGCCAGCATGGTGATGATTATGATCCGAATGCAAAATATAGTCTGAAGAAACAGATAAAGTATAAAGAGGAGAATGTAGATCCTAATGAACCGATTCGCTTAAATAAATTCCTTGCTAATGCTGGAGTTTGTTCTCGTCGTGAAGCGGATGAGTTTATCCAGGCTGGTGTGGTGCAAGTGAATGGAAAGGTCGTTACAGAACTTGGCACAAAAGTCCTCCGTTCTGATGAGGTGAAATTCCATGACCAGGCGGTTTCCTTAGAGAAAAAAGTCTATATTCTCTTGAACAAACCGAAGGGATTTGTCACAACAAGTGATGATCCTCAGCAACGTAAAACGGTGATGGACCTGGTAAAGGGAGCTTGCCCGGAGCGTATTTATCCGGTTGGTCGTTTGGATCGTAATACTACAGGTGTGCTTCTTTTAACTAATGATGGCGATCTGGCAAGTAAATTGACTCATCCGAAGTTCTTGAAAAAGAAAGTTTATGCAGTGCAACTTGATAAGTCTGTTACGGCGCATGATCTCCAGCAGATTGCTGATGGTGTTACACTGGATGATGGTGAAGTTCATGCAGATGCTGTGGAGTATGCTGATGATAGTGATAGGACCAAGGTTGGTGTTGAAATTCATAGTGGAAAGAACCGTATAGTCCGCCGTATATTTGAAAGCCTTGGCTATCGTGTTATACGTCTTGACCGGGTACTCTTCGCAGGTTTGACTAAGAAGTACCTTCGCCGAGGTGATTGGCGTTTCCTCACGGAGCAAGAAGTAGAGATGCTTCGTATGGGAGCTTTTGAATGATTTAAGGGAGCCGGCCGTATATGAAGCCGGCTCTTTGATAATTAACATTTAGAGGAGAAATGAAAAGAACAAAAGTAATTGATGCCTTGAAAGGTGCTGATTTAGGAAAAGAAATCAACGTAAAAGGATGGGTGCGTTTCCATCGAAGTAGCAAAGCTGTTGATTTTATTGCATTAAATGATGGTTCTACGATTAAAAACATACAAATAGTTGTTGATCCTAC
Organism: uncultured Prevotellaceae bacterium; assembly: GCA_963769405.1. Lineage (GTDB taxonomy): Bacteria > Bacteroidota > Bacteroidia > Bacteroidales > Bacteroidaceae > Prevotella. Next base: position 329,436 of record CAVYLQ010000016.1, read on the forward strand.
TGATGTAGATGCAGATACCTTGAAGAAAATTACCGTTGGTTCCTGTATCAGTGCTATCGGTATACTGGTTGAAAGTAAAGGGAATGGACAGACTTTCGAAATGCAATGCAGTAGTATCGAAATTTATGGTCTTTGCCCTTCAGACTATCCGATGCAGAAGAAAGGACAAAGTTTTGAATATATGCGAAAATATGCTCATCTTCGTCTTCGAACAAATACCTTTGGAGCTGTTTTCCGTATTCGCCATAATTTAGCCATGGCAATCCATAAATATTTTGATGAGCATGGATTCTATTATTTCAATACTCCGTTACTTACATCCTCGGATGCTGAAGGTGCCGGTGATATGTTTCAAGTAACAACTCTCGATATTGATCATGACAAGATAAAACCAACTGAAGAGGGGAAAACAGATTATAGTGAGGACTTCTTTGGCAAGAAGGTGAATCTGACAGTCTCGGGTCAGTTGGAAGGTGAGCTTGGAGCTACAGCTTTGGGCGCTATTTATACTTTCGGCCCTACATTTCGTGCTGAGAATTCGAACACCCCACGTCATTTGGCAGAGTTCTGGATGATCGAACCAGAGATTGCCTTTATGGATATGCCCGAACTGATGGACCTTGAGGAAGACTTCATCAAATTCTGTGTAAAATATGCTTTGGATCATTGTCCTGATGATTTGGCATTTCTGAACAAGATGATAGATAAGGGATTGATAGAACGTCTTCAAGGGATTCTAAAGGAAGATTTCGTCCGTCTGCCTTATACTGAGGGAATCAAGATACTGGAAGAGGCCGTCAAAAATGGTCATCAGTTTGATAACCCGGTTTACTGGGGTGTTGATTTAGCCAGTGAGCATGAGCGCTATCTGGTAGAGCAGCATTTCAAGCGTCCGGTAATCATGACGGATTACCCAAAGGATATTAAGGCTTTCTATATGAAGATTAATGCCGATGACAAAACGGTGCAGGGCACAGATGTGCTCTTTCCGCAGATTGGTGAAATTATCGGTGGTAGCGTTCGTGAGGCTGATTATGATAAACTTCTTTCTGAGATTCAGCGTCGCGATATTCCGATGAAGGATATGTGGTGGTACCTGGATACGCGTAAGTATGGTTCTTGCCCTCATGCAGGATTTGGACTTGGCTTTGAGCGTCTCGTACTTTTTGTAACAGGTATGCAGAATATTCGGGATGTTATCCCGTTCCCTCGTACACCAAAGAGTGTGGAATTCTGATCGGGAATAGGTATTTGATCGAATTGTTTTAAGATAATCGGAATCCTTTCGTCTCTCCCTTGGTGATAAGCGTACTTATAGGGGAAAGAAAGAAGATTTTTAATATAAAAAGAATAAGTAATTTCAATGGGGAAAATTATTTTAACGGGTGACCGTCCAACAGGAAGACTTCATCTTGGACATTATGTAGGTTCACTTCGCCGCCGTGTTCAACTTCAGAATAGAGGTGATTATGATCGGATGTTTGTCTTTATGGCTGACGTTCAGGCTTTGACAGATAATGCTGATAATCCGGAAAAGATCAGGCAAAATATTATTGAGGTTGCTTTGGATTATCTTTCAGCAGGTCTAGATCCAGAAAGATGTACTCTTTATATTCAAAGTCGTATTCCTGAACTTGCTGAGTTGACGGTTTATCTGGCCAATCTGGTCAGTGTGAGCCGGGTACAGCGTAATCCTACAGTGAAGACAGAAATCAAAATGCGTAATTTTGAGGCTAATATTCCTTTGGGGTTCTTCTGCTATCCTGTTTCACAGGCTGCAGATATTGCGGCTTTTAAAGCTACGACAGTTCCTGCAGGTGAAGATCAGGAGCCTATGCTTGAATTAACGCGCGAATTGGTACGTCGCTTTAACCAGATTTATGCACCTGTACTCGTGGAACCAGAGATCATGCTTCCAGAAAACACTTTTGCACGTCGCTTGCCTGGAATTGACGGTAAGGAGAAGATGAGTAAAAGTTTAGGTAATTGTATCTATTTGAGCGATGATAGAGATACTGTCTGGCAGAAGGTCCGTTCTATGTATACTGATCCTTCTCACGTAAATATTGATGATCCTGGACATGTTGAGGGCAATACCGTATTTACTTATCTTGATGCTTTCTCCACAGATGATGATTTTTCTGATTTCTGGCCTGAATATAAGAACTTGGATGATTTGAAGGCTGCTTATATGCATGGTGGAGTAGGTGATATGAAGTGCAAGAAACTGCTTAATAAGGTCCTCAATAAGATGTTGGATCCTATTCGTACACGTCGTCATGAGTATGAACAGGATATTCCTGAAATCTATAACATCTTGAAAAAAGGTTCTGATGCGGCCCGTGAGGTGGCTGCCAGAACGATGGATGATGTCCGTAAGGCGATGCAAATTAATTATTTTGAAGATACACAGTTGATTCAGGAACAGGATGAAAAATATAAAGTAAGATGATGATTTGGTTTGCGTTAACAATTTTATAGCATAACAACGAATCTTTGTTAAATCCTGTTCTACTTAACGGGCAGGTGGAGGAAAAAGCTTACCTTTACTGCGGTGAATTTAGAAAGAAGACGACAACATAGCGCTCAGTTGCTCCTATCCGTGTTTATACCGATACTGCTTCTGACCATTACGCACCATCATACGATGGTGGAGAAGCCTGTTGCTCCCTGTGTTCTTTGTTTGCATCATGTACCTCATTCAGATCTTTCTTCAGGTGCAATGCTTGCATTGCAGAACTGTGTTATTTGTCATTTTTCTGTTATTCCCTATATAGTCCCTGTACTGGCAGGATTGCTTGCAGTGACTTTTTCTTGTTTTATTTTATTTTTCTGGCGTAGAGTAGACTATTTTTTTGTTTTCTGTCCCTCTTACCATTCACGAGCACCACCATATCTGATATTTTGATCATTTTTTGACGTAGGGATTACTATGTCTTTACGTAAATTTATTTATTTAAGACCAAAATACGAGAAATGAAAATATTTAACTTGATATTATCATTGTTATGCTGTGTCATGACAATGATGGCAGAACCTGTAGACCAGAAGGCTAAACTACAGGGTAAGGTGACGGATGCTGTAGATGGCAGTCCTCTCAGTGGAGTAATTATCTCCATTCCCGGCCTCAATCAGAATGCTGTAAGTGATATTAACGGTAAATACATGTTTAATGATTTACCCGCTTGCAAGACAACAGTTCAAGTCAGTTATCTGGGGCATCAAACGCAAACGAAAAAAGTTGATTTGACACAGACGTCAATCATGAATTTTGTGATGAAAGAGTCGAATGCGATGATCAATGAAGTCGTAGTGACAGGCATCTCCGGAAATTCCTTGAACAGGAATTCTCCTATGCCTGTAGCGGTTGTGTCTGCAGATCAGTTGCATCTGACTTCTTCTACGAATATTATTGATGCCTTATCAAAAGTACCAGGAGTATCTCAGATCACAACTGGTGGAGGTATTTCAAAACCGGTTATCCGTGGATTGGGTTACAATCGTGTTGTGGTAGTCAACGATGGTGTCCGTCAGGAAGGTCAGCAATGGGGGGATGAACATGGTATAGAGATTGACCCTCAGACAGTTGGATCGGTAGAAATTCTGAAAGGCCCTGCGAGTTTGATGTATGGGTCTGATGCGATGGCCGGCGTTATTGTTTTTAACCGTGACCCATTCCTTCCTGAAGGGAAGATGATGGCTCAGGTAGGATCTGAATACCAGACGAATAATGGATTATTTGATTATACGGTCGATTTTGCCGGTAATCAAAAAGGATTTATATGGAATTGGCGCTATAGTGATAAGATGGCACATGCTTATAAGAATAAGTATGACGGTTATGTACTCAATTCTCAGTTCCGTGAGCGTGCAGCCAGTGGGTTACTCGGGTATACCGGTGAAAAGAGTACTACATTGCTTACTTTGAGCTATTATCATCTGACACCAGGCATTGTAGAAGGAGACCGTGATGAGAATACGGGTCAGTTTCTGATGCCTATTAATAATAATGGAGAGGAAGGAGAACGTATTGCTACTGACCATGAACGGAAAACGTATGGTACGGGCATGCCTTATCAGCAGATTCATCACTATAAGGCAGTATTGGACAACACGGTTTATCTGGGCAGTGGTCAATTGAAAACTCTGGTAGCTTACCAACAGAACCGCCGTCAGGAATTTGAAAATCCTGTAACTCCTAACACTTGTGGGCTTGACCTTTTATTGCATACAGTCAATTATGACTTTCATTATCAGTCACCTGTAAACAATGGGTGGAGTTTGGCTACCGGTATCAATGGAATGTTCCAGAAGTCTATTAATAAGGGTACAGAATACCTTATACCGGCTTACCGCCTTTTTGATTACGGCGTGTTCTTAATGAGTGATAAAGATCTGGGAGCTTTTCATTTTAGTGGAGGAATCCGTTATGATCAGCGCCATCTTCACAGTAATGCATTGACGGATGACGGTACACAGCGCTTTACAGCTTTCTCTCATGATTATCATGGCGTTACAGGTAGCCTTGGGGCGACTTGGAATGCTACCAGGCAATTGAATGTCAGATTGAATTTATCACGTGGTTTTCGTGTTCCGACAATCAGTGAATTAGCTTCTAACGGTGTCCATGATGGAACGGTCCGCTATGAACTTGGCGACCATAGTCTGACTCCGGAGTACAGTTGGCAAGTTGATCTTGGATCAGACTATACTTCTGATATCGTTTCTACCCAGGTTTCTCTTTTTCTCAATCGTATCAATCATTACATCTTTTCTCGCCAGTTAGCTGATGAAGCAGGTAAGCCTGTTCTTACGGATGGGTATGATACCTATCAGTTTACAGCTGGTAATGCTTGCTTGTCTGGAGGAGAATTGAATATTGACGTTCATCCTGTTGCAGCGTTGCATTTTGAAAATGATTTTTCTTATGTGAATGCGGTGCAACTCCATCAGTCGAAAGATACCAGGTATCTTCCGTTCACACCGGCACCACGCTGGAACTCCTCTTTGCGTTATGATTTTATCCGGGATGGACAATTATTCAATAATACCTACGCCGGAATAGATATGGAGTGTGACTTCAGACAGAATCATTTCTATGCTGCTGGTGGAACGGAGACGGCTACCCCTTCTTATACGCTGTTCAATCTTTCTGCCGGAACGGAGATTCGTCACCATGGCAGAAAGTTAGCGTCTGTTGTCTTTACGGCTAATAATATCTTTGATCGTGCTTATCAGAGTCATCTCAGTCGTCTGAAGTATGAAGATGTTAATAACTATACCGGTAGACGAGGTGTCTATAATATGGGAAGGAATTTTGGAGTGAAGGTGCTGATCCCTATTGCTATTTAGTATATCAACCTGTTGGTGGAATTAATTAAGTGTATCATTACCAAAGTTTGGTAATTCCAGATCATGTATAGCTTAAAGGTTAAACGATATAAGTGGTTGAAAATTAGATACATATAAGACTTCTTAGACCTGTTTATCCTTTTATGTTTAATTCCGCTAACAGGTTATATCTATATTTCTAGATTTAACCTTACTTCCGTAGTATTTGTATTCAGCAGACGGAGAGTATACGATAAATGGGAATCCAAGTATGATTCTTTATCCACTTATATATGGCTCTTTTGATTGCTGAATGCAAATACTACGGTTGTAAAATACTGTATCGAGTGACTTTTTATTGAAAAATCTTAAATCTCTTTTAGTTTCTTTGACCACACATCATATCCTTTTTCTGTAAGGTGAAGTCCGTCTATTGTTAAATCCGGACGCATAATATGCGAGATGGGTAGAGTGAAAAGAGGAAAAAGGTTGAGAAAAGGTATGTTCCGTTTGTTTGCCATCTTATGGATTTTACTGTTAACCTGGACAATGGCATTCGTCTTGCCTTCCAGTAATTTCCATTCATGGAAGTCTTCATTGATAGGGAGAATACTTTGTAAGTATAGTTTTGTGTTGGGACATTGACGGGATATTTCATCCACGATCTTAAAGATTCCATTTGCTACTTCTTCTACGCTGAGGTCATGAGAGATGTCATTGATACCGGCGAGGAAGTAAATTGTAGCAGGTTGATAAGGGAGGATTAGATGGAGGCGGTCATAAATGCCGTCGGTATCGTCACCGGCAATACCTCGGTTAATGTATGGTCCTGTATCCTTATCCAGCAGGCGCTGGTTCCAATTTCCTCCGAATTGAGTCAGGCTGTCACCTAACATAACTGTATCTGTGGGTTTGATGGTGGGTTCAGTGCTGAATAATCTGGTCATTTCTTGGTAACCGTCACAGTAGATTTGCTTTGTTTCATTCGTTTTCATCATCTTTTCGATAAGCATCAATGGCTTTTTTTACTGATCCATACATCAACAAGATTCGCTTGGCATGATCATAATCCAGTCCGAGTTCTTCAACAATCATTTTTGTCCCACGATCTATGAGTTTCTGGTTCGTGAGTTGCATGTTCACCATCTGATTACCTTTTACACGACCAAGTTTGATCATAACCGTAGTAGAAATCATATTGAGAATCATCTTTTGTCCTGTTCCTGATTTCATTCGAGAACTTCCGGTTACGAATTCTGGTCCGACGATCATCTCTATAGGAACATCAGCTTCGGCTTCCATAGGCGCAGACGGATTGCTGGTAATGCATCCGGTTAAGATATTATGAGCCCGTGCCTCATGTAGTGCTCCGATAACATACGGTGTGGTCCCGGAGGCAGCGATGCCAATGACGGTATCCTTTGTGTTAATGTTGTGCTCCTGCAGTTCTTCCCATCCTCGTTTCGTATCATCTTCAGCGTTTTCTACGGCATTGCGGAGAGCAAAGTCACCACCTGCAATGAGTCCGATGATGAGAGTAGGAGGTACACCAAACGTAGGAGGAATCTCGGAGGCATCAAGCACACCAAGTCTTCCACTCGTGCCAGCGCCCATATAGAAAATCCGTCCACCTTTTTTCATACGGGGTACAATGAGAGAGACAAGTTTCTCTATTTGAGGAATTGCCTTTTCTACTACTGTAGCTATTTTCTTGTCTTCAGTGTTGATATCCACAATCAATTCGTGGATTGATTTTTTCTCCAAATTGTTATAGAGGGATGGTTCCTCTGAAATCTTTTGAAATGCCATAATTATATTATATTTTTCCAGTATGAAAGGCGATTAGTCCTTCCATCGGGGCTTGAATAATGCGTCCTAAAATCATTCCTTCACTTTCAAGCGCTTCTTTCAGAGGTTCACGGAAGTAATAGGCAATGGAACCGTTAAAACCGATTGGCAATTTGTTCCACCCGTCATATTGCCTGACATTGCGTATCAGAAAACTTCTGAACTGACCGATGACAAGTTGATGGATCGGTGGTTCCGTGAGGTTTTCTTTCAAGAAGGGAACAAAACCGGCAAGGAAGCGGTTGGGTAGTTCCTTTCTGTAAACTCGGTCTATTATTTCTGCACTGGATAAGTGGAATTTCTCGTAGAATCGTTTGATAATCGGTTCTGGCAATTGGTTCTTGAGGATATCTCCTATCAGCGTCTTCCCCAGGACTGCACCGCTTCCTTCATCGCCGAGGATGAATCCCAATGGTGAGACATTTTTTGTAATATTTTTTCCATCATATAGGCATGAATTACTGCCGGTACCGAGAATACAGGCGATACCGGGTTGGTGCCCGCATAGACTGCGAGCTGCAGCCAGCATATCGGTAGCTACCTCACATGAACCTGTTATGTTGAGGTGTTTTTTCAGACTGTTTTCTAGTATGTATATTTTCTCCGATGTACACCCGGCACCATAGAAGTATACGTTATCAATTGTTGTAGTCGGAAGCTCTGGAATCAGAGAAGATTGTATTTCTTTAGTGATCTCTCCTTCCGTCTGGAAAAACGGATTGGTACCTTTTGTCCTGATGATTTTGGTGTTTTGATGGTCATCAACTATACACCAATCCGTTTTGGTGGAACCACTGTCAGCTAATAGTATCATAATTTTATATATATTCTTTTCTTGAACAAGATATAACCTACACACCAGTTGAGGCAGACATATAGAATTGCCCAGGCAAGTGATGCTGCTTTGATGCCCAGAACAGGCAGCAGAACATTCTTGTAGGTTATTACACGGATAGATGAACCTCCAAAGAGGATGATGCCCAGCGGAATGAGCAGTAAATCGGAGAGAACAAAAAGAGCCAGTGGATTCACACCGAATACATGGAAGAAGTTCGTCAGTTTATCCTGGTGTTTCTTCTTGTCGATGAGCCAAGTGAGCAGGGCAAGTAACATGGATGCCAGTCCACAGCTTACCATTGAAAAAGTGGGAGTCCATAATTTCTTGCTGATAGGGCAGGCGTATGATAACAGGAATCCTGCGAATGTAAGCAAAGTCCCGATAACGAAAAGCCGTTCTATCTTGTCATTCAAGTTGTTTAGCTTCATAATGCCTTTACCTACGCAAAATCCTATCAATACGTGGGCCAATGCCGGGAAAGTACTTAAGATACCTTCAGGGTCCGGACTCTCCGGTTTGAAAACGTGGTTTGCTCCTAGGATACAGTTGTCTACGATGGCCAGAATATTGGTATTGTCGTGGGCATATCCATTGCAGCATTCCAGAAGAATATAATAACCGATAAATATTCCTCCAATAATCCAGGGGATGAATTGATGTTTGACAGACAGGGCTATCACGGCAGCCAGACCATAGCAGATACCAAGACGTGGCAGAACACCAAGAATGCGAAGATGGCCGAAAGTGTCAGCAGATACGTATAACCGTTGCGTAAAAGAGAGTTGGGCATTAAGCGGACTTTCCATACCCTTGAAGAACATGACAAGCCACGTGATGGCGAGACCGATAAACCAAAGAAGGAAGGCTCTTTTAAGAATCTTCCGTGCACACGGTACGGACCACTTGAATTGAAACTTACGCAGAGACAGGTAAGTAGTAATACCCATAATGAACATGAAGAACGGAAAAACTAAATCTGTAGGGGTGAGCCCCAACCATTCAGCATGCTGTAGAGGTGCATAAGTCTGTGTCGTACCCGGATTATTGACAAGAATCATTCCGGCTATTGTGATTCCCCGTAATATATCAAGAGCCAGAATTCTCTGATTAGGTTGAGGTTGTGTGATGCTTTTGTCCATCTTGTTTATGACTTTTATTTATATAAATAGTATTTCTTTGCGATCTGTCTGAATGCTTTCGCGTCTTTGTCCCAGTAGGGCTTTGCATCTGACCATTGATGATGTATCAGAAGCAGGCGGCGGATCTGTTTGGAACCACATACCTTATCAATCATATCCAGACGGTCTTTGCTGTCGCTTGCCAGAATGTCATGATCTGGATAGAGTTTATAGAGTTCTTGAATGACATAAAACTGAATATCACATAGGTTTGCCTTCTTGTAATTAGTGAAATAGACCTGTACACCTTGTAGTTCTGTCCCTTGTCCCGGGCCATAGAATGGCGTATAGTATATGGGCCGGAACAGTACTCCCGGAAGATGTAGATTATTCATCGCTTCTGCAAAGTCATGTGCATTTATCCATGATGCCCCGAAGAGACGGAAGGGAAGGGTGTAACCTACACCGATGGAAATATTGTCAAGTTCACCTATAATTCCTGATACGGCATAGAAGGGCGCTGATTTTGCTTCCGGTATGTGTGGCGAGGCAAGAACCCAATGAAGCCCTGTATCCTTATAGGTCATTCGGCGTTTCCACTTTTTCATCTTGATGACGGTCAAGTCGCATTTTCCTCCAAGCCTGTTTTCTCCATTGAGAAACAGAGCCAATTCTCCCGGTGTAAGTCCATAGATATAGGGAATCTTCAGTTGACTGACGAATGAGATGCAATCATCATCAACGATGTTTCCTTCTATCTTTTCTCCTCCAAGAGGATTAGGACGGTCAAGAACAACAACCTTAATATGATTCTGGACGGCTGCTTTCAAAATATTGTCCAATGTGCTGATGTAAGTGAAAGACCTGCATCCGATGTCTTGTATGTCATATACCAAGATGTCAATACCTTTCAGCATCTCAGGAGAAGGCATGCGATGTTTTCCGAAGAGCGAATATACCGGCAGATGAGTGATGGCATCTGTATCATTGCCTACTGCTGAACCTGCATGGGCACTCCCTCTCAGACCATGTTCCGGTCCGAATAAGGCGACCAGATTGACATTTGGCGCTTCTGCAAGGATGTCAATGTCTGACCGTAATTCATTGTCAACTCCTGTAGGGTTGGTAACCAGTCCTACACGTTTTCCTTCTAATATCTTAAAGTTCTGGCTTTTAAGAACCTCTATTCCGGTCTGTACTTTCTGAGCATACAGACTGCATGCTGAAAGAAAACAGAGTAGAAGTGAAAAAAACTTTTTCATCAGTTATTCGTTTTATGATTATCTTTTCTTCCATAATTTTCGTCAACTTTCTTTTTAACAAAGAAAGTGACGGCAACAGTTGCCATGCAACAGATCATGACCATCCAAAAGAAATCTTTGTATCCCATCCATTCCTGGATATATCCGGCAAACATTCCGGGTATCATCATACTCAGCGCCATGAATGCCGTGCATATAGCATAATGTGCTGTAGTGAATTCTCCTTCGGAGAAGTACATCATATAAAGCATATAAGCGGTAAACCCAAATCCGTATCCGAACTGTTCGAAGGCTACGCATGCGCTGATAATGACCAGATTAGTGGTATGGCTCATTCCTAAAAATACGAATGTTGCACATGGAAAGGTCATGCTTGCGGCCATAGGCCATAGAGCTTTCTTCAGTCCCCATTTGGAAGCAGCAATACCTCCGATGATTCCTCCGATGGTAAGAAACAGGACACCGATGGTTCCATATATGATTCCTACATCATCTGTGGCTAGTCCCAATCCTCCGGACTTTGTGGAATCCAAGAGGAACGGATTGACCATCTTGAGTAGAAAGGCTTCCGGTAAGCGGTAGAGAAGCATGAAGACAATAGCCAGCCATATTCCGGGCTTTTTGAAGTAAGTGAAGAAAGTCCGATTGAACCCTCTCATTACTTCTTTTGCCTTATTGCTTGTTTTGTCTGTAATATGGGGAGTATCGACAGCAGGATGCGGAAGTATGAATGTGTGGTACAAAGCTAAGACAGTAAATAGGACAGCAAGTATACCCATTGTGATTTCCCAGGACATCGGAATATTACCTGACTGCCGCTCCAATTTTCCGGCAATGTAGACTAGAACTCCCTGGCCGAATATAGATGCCAGGCGGTAGAAGGTACTGCGGATGCCTATGAAAAACGATTGTTCGTTTTCAGGCATGGCCAGCATGTAAAAGCCATCCGCAGCAATGTCGTGTGTAGCAGATGCAAATGCTGTAATGATAAATAGAATCAGTGTAAAGGTAAAAAGACTTATAGGTGTTGCTCCAGCTTTTATAGTAGCTGCATCCGGATGTGGAATCGAGAGCGTAAGTAAGATAAATGTTGCACTAATCAATAACTGCATGGTAGTAATCCACCAGCGTTTAGTCTTGATGATATCTACAAATGGACTCCATAATGGTTTTATAGTCCATGGGAGATAGAGGAGGCTGGTAAACAGGGCCATTTTGCCGTTAGGTACACCCATTTTTGTGAACATCGTCACAGAAATATTGTTTACGATAAAATAGGGGATACCTTCTGCAAAATAGAGTGTAGGTATCCATGTCCAGTAGGATAGATTCTTTGTACTTTTCATTTTTTGTAATTCTGCTGCTTCAATATCATTTTTGTTCCTTTTTGCTCTTAAATGGCCACGACAGATTCTACTGTATAACTAATTTCCCCACTATTCCGTTTTCATTCGTATAGAGCACTTCATGCTTGTTCAAAGGTACTACCGTATTAACGAGCGTGTTTCCTATTTTATGTTTCCAGTATATCTTTCCTGTATTGGCGTCTAAGGCAAAGATAAGGCCATTCTTGGTAGATGAAAATACTTCTCCGTCTTTTTCTTCCAGCATCACAGTAGCATGTTCATAACCGAAGCCTACATTTGTGCTCCATAGTTCTTTTGGGGTCTCCGTTTCGGTTGAATAGCATACGATGCTATCCCGCATGGTTTTTGCATACACGCGTTGATGATCTGTTGACAGTCCGATGGATTCCCTGACTTGGCTTCGGTAGGTCCTCCAGAGTTGCTTTCCGGTTTGCAAGTTGATAGCTGTCATAGCACGTTCGGGGTCCACAATAAACACCTTTCCGTGTGCTGCTACCGGCCATACGGCAGCAGGGGAGAAGTGCATCCCTTTGTCAGCACAGGTTACCCATTTCCAACTCATGGATCCGTCTTTTTTGTTTAGGGCATAGAGGGTGTTGTCCCAGGCTCCGAATATAACTTTTTCTTTTGTTACTAAAGGTCGTGTTTCAACGTATCCATCAATGCCGCCGGTTTTCCAAATCAGTTTGCCGTCCTTGACTCTGATAGCTCGAAAAGTGCTGTCACTGGCACCAATGTAGGCGATGCCCTTGTCTATAGCGACTGCACTGACTACTGGGCGACGTGTTTTTAGTAGCCAACAGAGTTTCCCCGTGTTGATATTGATACCGTAGATGCGGTTGTTGGCAGAGCCGGCAACGAGGATCCCCTTGTCTATTGCCGGAGTACCGAAGATGCGTCCATGGGTATGATAGCTCCAGAGAAGCCTGCCGTTTCTCAGCGAATAGCAGTTGATTCGTCCTAAGTCGTCGACCGTGTACACTTTCCCCTTATAGACAACGGGCGAAGAGAAAATTGCAGCATGCGATCTGACAGTCCACGCTACCTTTACCTGTGGATATTGCTTGTTGACTTTAAAATTAGGACGTATATCGAAGGATCCCGGCCTTGCGTCATAGTATTTGTGTGTAAGAGAGATGCCGCCCCAGCGATAGCGTGGCTTACCCACAGGATGGGTGTAGACGATCATTGAATCTGGCGTGACATCATATTCGTTGTATTGACCGAATGGATGTCCTTTGCGTCTGAGGTTGGCGATGTTTATAAACGCGGGTATACCGTCATAAGTCAGATATCGGTTGATGTGATAATGCCCGTTGATGAAGGCTTTAATCGGATAGGCTCGTACAGCATCTGTCACATCATACCAGTTGTCCATATCCTGTGGTAACATGGGAATGTGTGTGACCAGAAATACAGGTTCACCATGTTTCCCGTTTTTTGTCAGTTCTTTTTTCAGCCAATCGATGTCTTCCGGTGAGATGTGCCCCAAGTGCCATTCTCATCATTGGCCCACATCCGAAACCGAGGAAAAGGTAGCCCTTATGGTCCAGACGAAAACGTTCGTAACCGAAAATGTTTTTGAAATCCATACAACCGCTTTCACTCCATTTCTGATCATGGTTACCCATAACGATGTAATAGGGCCTCTTCAGTCGATTCAGCTCTTTCTTGGCTTCCAGTAAAGAAGCTCTGTCACCTTCATCAGCGATATCGCCGGTTACCAGAATGAAGTCAATGCGGTCTGATGCATTGATTTGATCAACCGAATGACGTAGATCTTCTATAGCATCTGTCTTTTTTACATTAATATGGATATCCGTAAGTACAACAAACCGAAAGGGTTTTCCTGCTTTTACCGGGAGGATACCAAGCAATGAAATGAAAATCGAGAATATAAGCAGAACCGCTTTTTTGAAAGATTTTCTTCTCATGATTTCTTATGATTTCATATAATTCATTTGAGCAGGAAACTTAAGATCTTTTTCATCAGGGAGCTTCTTACAGCATCTCCCTTTAAGGATTCAAATGGGAATCCGAACACAACTGTACGCCAGTGATCTTGTTCTGAACCGCCGAAGACAACACCTGCGCTGAGATTGTTCTCCGAATAGCGTAAAGCGGTATAGGCACAAGAGTCTGCTGGTTCTATCGCATCCGGCGATTCAACCACATAGGAAGTCTCATTTGGTTCGTTGTAATAGCAGAATTCTTCCTGTTGTGTGGTCAATGGTGATGCCACGAATTTGATTTTTCCTTCAGTGGCAGCCCTGTTGTCACGCCATTTGTATTTTAAGATATTTTGTGCAAAGATCTTGTCACTGTCCTTTGCAGGAGCCAGCGGATTGAACCATAGGTCTGAGGCAATATAAGAGCCTGAAATAAATATTCTGCCACCGGCTTTGCAGTAGTCTGTAATGGATTTCTGCAGAGCAGCGTCAAAAGTCTTGAATCTTAATGGAGTCACTCTGGGACGACCCATTTTGGTTTGTTTTTCCTTTCCGAGGATCAGATCGACGGCACAATAATCCTTTGTATTCAACAGTTGACTGGCTACTGTTGCTGACTTACTTGCTGAAACGAAACTGTAGCCTGCATCCATGATACATTTTCCGTGGAGAGCAGGATAGTCGAATGTGTTTCCCGCAATAACCATCTTCTCATAGTTGCCATAACTGTCACCGAATCCTCCGGAATCATCATCGGTCCAAGGGATAGAACGGCGGAATTCCTTCATCTTTCCTATATAGTTTATGGAATATTGGTAAGGTACACCATTATCTACATCAGCAAGAAATCCTGCCTGCTCATCATCAGATGAGGTGAAATCATCGGGGGCACTGATCCTGTCAAATCCATTGATAATGAGAACCGGCTTAGTTGTAGAATGGGATGAAATTCCCACGGAGAGAGTTTCTGATGGGAAACTTTGTCCTCCTTTATTGACTGCTGTTACTTTAAAACTGATTATTTGATCAGAGGGAATCTTGCATGTAAAAGTTGGTTTCTTGACCATGGTTCCATTGTCGAAATCACCATTGCCTATACGTTTATAGACGATATATTTTTCCGGAACGGCAGTTGGTTCCAGGGAATCATTCACAGCCTTCCACACCAGTTTGACTTTATCGGTACCGGAGAGAACTGCTGCAAAATGATCTACCGGCAAAGGCTGGACGACATACTTGTAGCCATATTCATCGCTTAAGAAACGAAGCATTCCTTTATAGATGGCGCGGCTTACCGTAAACTGGAAGCGTGGATCAAGTCCATAGCGCAGGTCTGCAAAGTTTTCATGAGACAAGAGTTCGAGCAGCATAGCCGGAACACGTGGCTCCCAGGCTTCATAGTAACTGGCATCCCACATTCCTCTTCTAGTCCATTTGGGCTCATAGAGTGTGCGGATATCATGCGTAATGCTGGATAGAACCATGTCGCACAAGTCATGGCAGGCCATACGGGAGGTGCCGTCAGCAAATTTTCCATTGTATTTTTTTGAGTCATAGATACCGAGTGTTCCAATGATAGAATCGCCGTAAACGGTTCCTGCATCACTATGAAAGGCAAAGGAGAGATCAATAGGAATATTCAGCCCCTTATAATCTGGTGCAGCTTTTGTGCCTCCAGCCAGATAGTTGACCCATGTTCCACGGTCTTTGTAATCATCGGCATAGTCATCACGTCCATGAGTGGGGGAGTAAATGCTGTCTGGGATTCCGGCCCATTGCAGCCAGTAGCGTGATCCTTCTTCGAAACGGGGATAGCCGCTGACGATATATGGATAGTCTATTTTGGGTTGGTAAGCGTTATGAGGGATACGCTGGCTCTTTCGGTCAGTTTTTGTGTTGGGGATGATACTGTCTGAATCTGCACGGCGGGCGATATTACCCATTCCTCCTCCGAATTTTACTGCATCGGCAGTGATTGCGGTTCCGGTTTCCCGGGAATAGTTGGAAAGGACTACTTTCCCTTTTGTTCCTTTTTCAAAAGCGAAGGTACCTAAATAAATCCAAGTTCCGCCACCCATTTTCTGGTTAACAGAGAAAGAGGTCTTTCCGTCTTTATGGTATACTGTATATTGTGCGTTTGTAGTACTGTTAGGCAATGATTTATAAGATACATAAACCGCATAGTTGCGATCTTTTGGGATATTCGGAGCCCAGGTTATTGTACTTGCTTCTCTTTCTTTGTTTACTGTTTCTGTCACACGGTAGGTCCCTTCCGTGAAAGGATTTTCAAAATCCTTATAAGTCTTTCGAAGATATGCAAATCCTGTTCCTACTCCATTCCTCCATAAGTTACTTCCATTTTCCTCGAAATATGGGGAAGAAGCTTCGTGCCCATCGTTGTCTACGATAACCTCGTATGGATTAGTATCTCTTTCTCGGGGCAACATGACGATAGCACCAGCGTTTTCAAGCATAGGCACGAGATAGGGCAGAACATAACTTTCTGTATATTTGTCTTCTACGGTCTGCAGCATGCGTGCACGTTGCCACTCCCAGCGCTGAAGTCCTAGTTCGTAGTATGCTCCATGGCTTGGCCACATAGCTATATGTTTTCCATTAAGACCGCGGGTCGGTGTATATGGGCGGTCCAGATTTTCTATTAGTGGAATACTGCAAGGATTGGTGAAGGCGGCCGGTTTGTCCTTCAGGGATAAAAAGGGCCTTGGAATTAAATTGCAGATATTCTTACTGCCTGATATAATACGGATACTCTTAAAAGAATGTTGTATGGATAAAGAATCCTTTAGTTTTTGGATTAGGCTTGTGTAATTGTCTGCTCTGAAGGGAACATAGGAAAAATTCTCTGTAGCGAAAACCGTAAGTGTGTCGTTTACAGACTTTGTGGAATCTACCTTGATTTTTCCAGTTTGTACACCCTTTGTATAACTGTTTAATATGTTTTCAATAGATTGATTTTCATCTTTTGTCAGAGTTTGTGCCTGAATGGAAAGAGGAGCAAACAGTCCAAGTACAAGAAGATTGAGTAATATCTGTTTCTTCATTCTCTTAAGTTTTATTCTGTCTGAAGTTTAAGGTTCATTAATTTTTAGTTTCTGCTTTTTTTATTTTTGATATGGTCTCAATGAGAAGAATAAGATTCAGGGGCTGTTAGAAACAGCCCCTGAACACTTTGAGTGTTATTCCCATCCCGGGTTCTGTTTGATATTATCTTTATTCAAGTTCAGTTCATTGCTTGGAACAGGATAGAAATAATATTTCTTATCAAATGTACGGGTTTTTGTCGTCCCGATAATATATTGATTATTATCTACGGACATGGTTTTTTCAGTTACATTTGACACATTAGCTCCCCGGTTGATGTCTGGATGTTGCTGACTGTCCAGTTTATCAAGTTGATGCCAGCGTATAAGGTCCCAATAGCGGTACCAGTTGTCTGTCATCAGTTCGCATCGTCTGCACCGGCGTATTTCCCAGATCAGATTGCTTACACCCATATTGTTTGCAGGGTCAGCTTCTGGTTGTAATGTTAGACCAGGCAGTCCGGCGCGGCTTTCCAACAGATTGATGGTCTGGTTCAGATCACTTTGCGTGATGGTACCCAACTCAGCTTTAGCTTCTGCCTCATTCAATAAGATGACTGCATACCAGTATATAGGAGCATCGGTATAGTTTGTGTTGGTATTGTTCCGATAATAGGAGTCAAGTGTGGTGTTATCATATTTTCTGATGGTAAAACCAGTAGAAGAGGTCATCTGCTGTGCAGCACTCGGAGTTTTGCCGTTCTCATCCAGACGAGCCCAACTGTGTCCTTTGAAACAGATGATAGAGTCGATGAGGACGCTCAGTCGTTTATCGCGGTTCTTCAATATTCCTTCTACGGAATAATCACCGTTCTGGTTCATTACAGCCTTATCGTCTTTATCCAGCGTAGTGGTTGCCAAAGGCTTGCCGTCCTTGAATAGGAATGCATTCACGGCATCCTTTGTGATACCAAGTTGCTCGGAAGAGCCACTAGTGAAGTCAACTGTTCCGTGCATGACGATATCCTTTTCATAGTTGCGGTAGAAAATGATTTCCGGGTTGCTTGACAAGTCCAGAGAGTTATAGATTTCCCCATAGTTAGGGGTCAGGCTATATCTACTGGAACCCATGATTGCTTCAGAAGCGCCTTCTGATTCTTGCAGGTATTTCTTGGCACGATCCAGATCCGGTGCTTTTCCATTATCTACCAGTGTGCGGTATTTGCAATAGGTGCCCTCATAAAGGCAGATATCACTCTTCATGGCTTCTACCATCTCTTTACTCCATTTTGTTTTGTCACTGACATTGGAAGGAAGGTTCGTGATGGCATAGTTGAGGTCATTGAGGACAGAGTCCATGATCACGTCACGGTCAGTCCGTTTCCCGTAAATGTTAGTGTCATTGAGATCAAGGATAGGATAGTTGATCCACTCTACATCACCATATTCACGTACGAGTTGATAGTATTCCCATGCCCGGTTCAACTTATCAATGGCAGTATAGTATAGTTTGTCTGATGCAGGAAGGGTAGATGTCTCCAGTTCCTGAAGAGAATAGTCGGCTCGGCGGACTTCTGCAAAAGCATCGTTCCAGTTACTGGAAGTAGCGGGAACAGTGGTATAGGCCCAATTGTCGAATGTCGCATTAGCCTGATCATCGCTGAGGCTCTTGAAGTAAAACCATCCGTAGTTTCCACCACGGTTGAAGCCTACATAGTTGTTATAGAACTTGTTGCTGTAGCTTTGCACATCATTGGTGTTACTCCAGAATTCCGGATTGTTTGTAAAAGTATCTCGTGGAGTCTTATCGAGAAAATCATTACAACTGGCAAATAGCAGCAGAATAGATGCTGCAAATATGTATATAATAGATTTTTTCATATTGTTAAATTTTTTGTTTGTCGCTGTACTATTATCTTAGAGTGTTAATTGAACACCGAATGACCAGGTACGGGTGATTGGATAGGTACGTCCCCAGGTACCATACTGTAAACTGGTATCTCCTGCACTAGCATCATTTACTTCTGGATCTACCGGTAGATCTCCATTACCCTTGTGAAGGAGGAACAGGTTGCTGCCACTGAAATAAATACGCAGTTTTTGAATGTAGAACTTCTTGGAGATAAAGCCCGGTAAGGTATATCCTAAAGTTATATTCTTCAAACGCAGATAGGACATGTTCACAAGATACTTGGATTGAGGATAATAGTTATGGCATCCTTTGGAAGAAGCTAGAGCATTTACATTACCGGCAGCCTCATTTCCAGCATACAGGCAAGGAAAATCGTTCTTCTCACTGATATTTACGATTCCGTTGGCAGGATCATATACGTTGTATTTGGTCTGGTTGGAATAAATGGCAAGATCAGCAGCACGCATTTCCGGGAAGGCAAAAGAGGACAGGGTCCACATATCGCGTTTGCCGACACCTTGAAAGAATACATCAAGATCAAAACCTTTATAGCTGCCTCCGACATGGAAACTGTATTCATAACGTGGCATTGTATTGCCAATGACTTTCAGATCACCATGGTCATCAACTGTTCCTTTTCCACCGTCGATTTTTCCATCATGATTCAAGTCCTTGAACTTGACGTCGCCTGGTCCATATACAAAGTTGTCAGTCTGTATTCCTGTCTGGTCTGCCACTCCTTTTTTGTAGTTCCAGGATCCGTCTGTGTTCTGTCCATTGAAATCACTTTCAGTAAAGTAACGATCTGTTTCGAATCCCCAGATGTCTCCCCATGTTTCTCCTTTATAGGCATACGTCCGGTCTCCGGTATGTCCGATCAGTTTAGAGGAGTTGTTCCATTTCGTAACTACAGACTTGGAATCTCCGATGTCAAAATTGGCATAGAGTCCAAGATCTTTGTTCATCTGTTTACGCCAACTCAGTGTAATTTCCCAACCCCGTGTACGGAGCTGCCCGGCATTGGTGTACGGAGCAGCGGCGCCTACTGCGGACGGAATGGCATTACCCGGTGCAAGCATATCCTTTGTTGTCCTCTGATACCAGTCGGCTGTCAGTGTCAGTTCATCGTTGAAGAAACTTAAGTCTGTTCCTAAATCAAAGGTATAAATACGTTCCCAAGTCAGTTGAGAGGAAACCCAGGTTGGCAAGTCGAACTGATTGACTTTAGCTCCAGTTCCGTCCAGCCAGTAGAGTTTACTTTGATCTATTGGGGAGATGGTAGAGAGGAACATGTTGTCACCTACTGCCTCATTGCCGATTTCACCGTAAGAGAGACGGAATTTTCCGTTGGATACATATTGATGCAGGTGATTCCAGTAGGGCTCTTCCGTGAAGCGATAGCCCAGTGAACCGGATGGGAAGAATGCCCATTTTTTACCTGTAGGAAAACGGGAACTGCCATCGTAGCGTCCGTTGAGTTCCAATAGGTAAGTATCTTTGTAGTTATAATTGATTCGACCGAAATAACCGGCTGTGGCGCGGTCATCTGTTGCTGCATCGATAGCGGCCTTGGTCATGTCCCCGTAAGCGAGGTTCAACTGTGGATAATTCTCATCGTAGAGTTGTGTCCGACGTGCATCGAACATATCAGATCTATAGTCTTCTCCGTTGATACCTACCATTACATTGAGATTATGTACACTATTCCAAGTGTGCATGTAGTTTAAGTAAGCATTGGCATTCCATCTGTTTACTTTGATGTTCTGGCGATAAGCATTTGTTGTAGACGGCTGAACGATGTAGGTAGGAGTCGTTCCGGTCCAGTTCATGCCGTAAACACTATTGTTGCTGGAACTATAATTATAGTTGTCTATCTGATAAGTATAATCAGCATTTAGGGTCAGGTCCTTTGTAATATGTGCTATTGCGTAAGCATTCATGCGAATCACGTCATGCACATTGTATTCACGGGAAGCCTGTTTCTGCATGGCGACGATACGGAAGTCCTGCTGGTTACCATCTGCATCTTCCATGATTCCTGAAGGGATGAAGAAGGATCCCCAGCGCCAAAGGTACTGATAAATGTTACTATAGGCATTGGCGTCTCCCATGTGACGACGGGAAAAATTGACACGTGTGCCTAATGTCAACCAGTCGGTGGCATCTGTCTTTAAGTTTACTATGGCACTGTATCTATCCAATTTGCCCGGATTAAACTCCATGAGGTCCTGTTTGTGGTTATACCCCAGTGAAGTATAGAATGTCGTTTTTCCACTGGAACCGGAAATGGATACATTCTGACTTGAAGAAGGTGCAGCATTGTTATACCAGATCTTACGAATATCATAATCGGCATAATACATGGGTTGTCCGTTGATAAAGCAGTAGTCCCCGACATCGCTGTCGCTTTTGTAAGGACGCATGACGCTGTAGCCTTTCTTCCCATGGTTCTGTTCTTCCCATTTCTCAGCGTAAGGCAAGAGTTTGTCGAAATACATTCCGAAGAGTTCCACTGAAGCGGCTCCGGCTCGACCATTTGCTGATAGGGCAGCCTTGAGTTGGGTAGGAACGTCCGGATAATCAGGAAGCTCGGTGGCGTTGTCCCAACCGAAATTGTTTTCGTATTTCACGGAAATACGGTCTCCTTTGTTGGCTTGCTTTGTGGTGATCAGGATGACACCGAAAGCTGCCCGACTACCGTAAATGGAGGATGACGCAGCATCTTTCAATACAGAGATAGAGGCAATATCGTTACCATTGATCATCGTCAAGTCATCAGTTGGAACTCCGTCAACAATGATAAGGGGAGAAGACTTCTGGTCATTAGACAGAGTCCCCAATCCACGGATGCGGATGGTAGGTTGACCATCAAGATTTCCACTGGTGTTTACAATTGACAGTCCGGGGATGGCACCTTGCAGAGCTTTGGCAACATCCTGCTCGGGGCGGGAACTGAGTGTCTGCCCCAGATCTACATTGGCAACAGCTCCGGTCAGGTCGACTTTCTTCTGCTGACCATAACCTACTGCAACGACTTCGTCCAGCATAGCATTGTCTGGAGTCATTTGTACCTTCATGCCATCATCAGCCTTTGTTATTATCGTTTTATAACCAAGGTAAGAGATTTGTATTTTTGTTCCAGGGACTGTTTTCAGAGCAAATTTCCCATCTACATCAGTAATAGTACCTCGTGTACTTCCTATTTCTGTGATGCTTGCGGAGATAATAGGATCCCCCTTTTCATCAACAACCCTGCCTTTTAGAGTAGTGTTGTCCTGTGTAACATTTTGTGACGCAGGTGAAGCATATAGAAAATTACCTGTAGCACCGCATGATAGTAATATTACTACTATCAGAGCAAGTCGTCTTTTCATAAGCTTTTTTAAATTTGGTTATTAATAAAATATGATAAAAGTTAAATAGGCATCGGACATTTTATCTGTTTTAACACTTAAAAACTTTTCGGTACAAAGATTGAAATTTTTTTGAATAAAAACAAGAAATGTATGTTAAAAGTATGATTTTATCATAATTTTTTTTCATACTATATTCTATTATTTCTATCGTGAAATAAAAAGATATTTTATTTGATTATGGTTTATTTGCTGTCTTATCAACTGAGAGTTTCCAGTTCCATTTGTCAAAATACAGGTTACCTCCTTTCCATTCTACTTCGCCCCTTTGGAAATCTACTGTTTCACTTCGGGGATATGTTTTTTCAGGATATAAAGACATGCTGAAATCGGAATTAACCACCATTCTCCAGGAGTCAATTCCTCCTAAAAAGAAATAAGATTCCTCTGTATTCTTTGCGTATGATGGGATGCCGAATGCCATGTCAACGGGTACCCAACCTATACCCTCGAAGTAAATTTCTCCCCAGTCATGAAGATTTTCAGATTGAGGATGTAGCATGAATCCACTTTCGAAATGTGCAGGTATGCCACTGATGCGGCATAGGGTAAGAAAGAGTAGGGTTACTTGTCCACAGTCACCGTGATGATTTTCCAATACATATTCAGGAATATTCTCTATTGTTGAATATTCGCGTGCCGAAGCCCATGGAAAATGGGAATTGATCCAAGTGAATATTTTCTTGGCCTTTATCAGAGGGTTATCGATGCCTTGTGTTAAACTGTCTGCAAGTTGGTAGAGGCGAGGAGTGAAAATGATGTGTTGGTCGCGTTCTGATGTGTAGGTTTTGTATAAAGTGCTGTTTTCATTATAGGGACGAATATTTTCCGGTTTCAAATTGAACCAACATCCGTAAGAAGTGAATTCAAAAGATTCTGAAAAGACGGTAGGTTTACCCCTTTCCGCCTTTTTTTCCATATATAGGGAAGAATGAGCGTACTCTTCAGGAGATAGGGTATAGTTCTTCTCACTTGTACTAAGCAGTTTTACATCTTGTTGCCTTTTGATATCTCTGCGCGGAAAAGGCATCCAGCATCGTACAATTCCCCCGTCAGGTACAGCGTCAGCATTTACGGAAATGGTGTAAGTGATTCGTATCTGTTTGGGTTCGGCAAGATGGAAAGGATTGTGAGGTGCCTCCTTGATGATTAAGGGTACATTAGATTCATCTGTTGTTTCATAACCTTCCTTTTCTATTCCGTCTTTTGTTTCTTTTATTTTTTTGCATCTGGCGTTGATGCGAAATAAGTTAGGACCTGCATTATGAAAATACAGTTTCTGTCCGTCGATTATCTTTACTTCCAATGCTCCTGTTTTCTCCCAAGTATCCATTTCCTGATCAGTGACGTCAGGTATATATTGCTGGATATAACTTTTAACTTCTTCATGAGTTTTGGAGAAGTCGTACAATAAACGGTGGTGTAAGTCGGATTCCCAATGATAATTCTGGGCAGAAAGTAAGATGGTGGAGAAAAATGCAGCCATGATGAGTGAAAATCGTTTGGTGTTCATTATATGCTGATAAATGTTTTGAGTTCCGGCATTACTGTTGAATTGGTTTGCCGTCAGATATGTCTTAAAAAGTTATCCTTCTAATCTTTGATTTTCCTGACTCCTATCCCAGGTCTGTCAGGTAGCGTGATCTTTCCTTTCACTACTTGCATTCCACTAAAACGGTCATTGGATATAAGTAGATTACCATCAAGGTCAGCAAAGTCAGCAACCGGAGATAATTGTGCAGCAGCACTTACTGCGCATGAAGTTTCCGTCATGCAGCCAAGCATCACCTTCAATCCCCTTGCACGTGCATAGTTGACCATCTTCCAGGCTTCTCTCATACCCGTACATTTCATGAGTTTAATGTTTATGCCAGAATAAATTCCTTCTATATCTTTAATATCTTTCAGTCGTTGTACGGCCTCATCCGCAAAGGTAGGTAGTGGACTGTGTTCAGTCAGCCATGCCATATCACTTTTCATCTCCTTTGGTATAGGCTGTTCCACCATGACGATGCCTTTTTCTTTCAACCAGCAGATCATATCGAGAGCCATCTCTCGGTCTTTCCAGCCTTGATTGACATCTACGGCAATAGGCAAATTAGTGACGGAACGGATTGTCTCAATCAACTCTTTGTCATGGTCACTTCCTAATTTTACTTTTAAAATATTGAATTTATCAGCACATTCCCTTGTCTTTTGCTTTACCATGTCAGGAGAGTCGATGCCAATCGTAAAGGTAGTCGACGGAGCTTTATCTCGATTCAGTCCCCATATTTTATACCAGGGTGCACCTAACATCTTTCCTGTAAGATCATGCAGGGCGATATCAATAGCAGCCTTTGCCGCCGTATCTCCAGACGAGAGGCTATCTACATAGTCTAGAATATCTTCTATTTGGAATGGATCTTTGAACTGGCATAAATCTACCTTTTGCAGAAATTGAGTGACACTTTCTACCGATTGCCCAAGATATTGAGGCATAGATGCTTCTCCGTATCCCCTCATCCCGTCGTATTCGATTTCTACTTGGACATCTGGAGTTGTCGTACGAGAGTAGGAGGATACCGTAAAAACATGTTTCAATTTCAGTTCATAAGGGAAGAAGTTCATCTTTAAATGATTGCTTTTCCCATGATGATTAATGCTAATAAAAGAATCTTCAGTTTGATTTATTGTTTTATTCATTTTGTATTGTCGTCTTTATCAATATATGCGAAATGGTCATTTGTAGAATTCATTCCGGTCTGTTGTTTGAATACCTTCTTCTTGGTTGATGTAGGGAAGTACTCTTTGAGCCCAGAGTAATCGATTCCGATTATATTCATCATATTCCTTGTCTTTGGGATTGAAACTACTAATATGTACACACCCCAGGGAGTGGATGAATTTCTGCTCACCGATATAGAGACCTACATGGCAGACGTGTACTTCTTTCTCGCAACCGTCACATCCGAAGAAAAGCAGGTCTCCTGGTATGAGATTGCTGAAATCGGAAGTGATGTCAATGTGTGCACCTACAAGCGCCTGCTGTGAGGCATCACGCGGAAGAATAATATCATGTTCCATAAAAACTGTTCTTACGAATCCACTACAGTCAGCTCCCTTGGTGCTCATCCCTCCCCACATATAGGGTATTCCCATAAGTTTCATGGCTGAAGCGATGATGCTTTTTGCATCTTGTCTGATTTCTTCCCTCCACTTATTCACGATGGCACCATCTGATATGGGAAGATAACCGGTTCTTCCATCAGGGTAGGCCACATGATAAAATTTGCCTTTCTTATCAAGTAATTTTAAGCGGTCACTGGCAACGACATCACTCACAGTTTGTGATTTGATGCTGTTTTTACTGTATACAAAACCATAGATTGCTGTCACAACTACCTGAGGAGCTTCATTCCAGTTCTTGAGTTCATCTTTGGTTACACGGCAAAGAGAAGATTCGAGCATCCATGACTTGTAATGGTCGGGAGTTTCTATCTCAAGCCAAGAACTGTCTTTAAGCACCTTTATCGGTGTGCCAAGTAAAGCTTGAGATGCCATGCCGGCATCATAGTCTCCCGATTGTCTCAGATTACATACGGAAACATTTATTATTCCCCATGATTTTTCGTTTGCTGTATTTTTATTGCAAATGATTGATCCGGAACCTTGGGTAGCTCCCATGATGGGTGACATGACCATTATGCAATTTGCAGAAGTAATCAATTTCTCTATAAGATGTATTGTCATGATTTTAAAATCTTAGTCCAGTGTGGTAAAACTATATACTTATTAATTTTTTGCAAATATAATAAAAAAGTAATAACATATTGCTAAATTTTTAATAAAAATTAGTTTCTTTTGTTTTCGAAAATGTGTTATGTATCGCATTTTGAAAGATAATGGCAGTAATATGCCTGTTTTGTAGTTTTGAGGAGTTCTATATTATGCTACGAACAATGTTATCTTTTGATGTTCTTGAGGAAATGGAACAAACTAGTTAAAACGAATAGTGTATGAACTGGCAATTGCTTTCTTGAAAATGGCGGGATGCCTATAGGTGATAAGCAATACAAAATGAATTCAATATAGATGTGGAAACGTGTTGGTTTATATGATTTGAGAGTTGGGTTCTAAATTAATCTTTATATGAAGAAATAAGTGCCGAAATTTTTTAGGGTTATGTGTGTTCTGTTTTCATAATTTATTCTTATTTTTGTAACCAAAATTAATAAGTATGCTATCATTAGACAATTTTTATAGAGCTAGATATGTCTTGGACAAAGTTTTGCGCAAGACAGATCTGATTCATGCTTCTAAGATCAATCCTGAGGCAGATGTATATCTGAAACCGGAATGCTTGCAGAGAACAGGTTCATTTAAGATTCGGGGAGCTTATTATAAAATTTCTCAACTTTCAGATGAAGAGAAAGCAAAAGGTGTGGTGGCTTGTTCTGCTGGTAATCATGCCCAAGGGGTTGCATTGGGTGCTACTGCTATGGGCGTGAAATCTTTAATTTGCCTTCCTGCAGGTGCTCCGATTAGTAAGGTGGAGGCAACTAAACGGCTGGGGGCAGAGGTCTGTTTAGTCCCGGGTGTCTATGATGATGCTTATCAGAAAGCACTTCAGTTGCGTGATGAGAAAGGATACACTTTCGTACATCCTTTTAATGATGAGAATGTCATTGCTGGTCAGGGCACAATCGGACTGGAATTATTGAATCAACTCCCCGATTTGGAAGTAGTAGTTGTTCCTGTTGGTGGAGGAGGACTGATTTCTGGTGTCGCTTTTGCTTTAAAGAATTTGAATCCCCGAGTGAAGGTTTATGGCGTGCAGACAGAAGGTGCACCGAGTATGGTAGAGAGCTTGAGGGATGGAAAAGTGGAATGCTTGTCTTCTGTTTCTACTATTGCTGATGGTATTGCTGTTAAAGAACCAGGAGACCTGACATTCCATATTTGTCAGAAATATGTTGATGGCATCGTTACAGTGAGTGAGGACGAGATTTGTGCTGCTATCTTGCGCTTGATTGAGAGCGAGAAAATGGTTTCTGAAGGAGCGGGAGCTGCAAGTGTAGCCGCTGTCATGTTTAATAAAGTCCCAGTGAAGGGGAAGAAGACAGTTTGTATTGTCAGTGGTGGTAATATTGATGTAACTGTTTTAAGCCGTATTATCAATCGGGGTCTGGCAAAAAGTGGTCGACTTTGTACCTTGGATATGGAACTCGATGATCAACCTGGAAGATTGGTATCGGTCTGTAGTGTGATTGCCCAACTTGGTGCCAATATTACAGGTGTACATCATGATCGATCTGCAAACCGTCAGAAAGTCAATTCTTGTATTCTTCGTGTCAGCATGGAGACGAAAAATGAGGAGCAAATAAATAAAATTGTAAAGGCATTGGATTCAAAAGGATTTAATGTCCGTCGGATTCTGTGAGTTTATTAAAAATAATATAAGATGAAAGCAATTCACACAAACAATGCACCGGCAGCTATTGGACCTTACAGTCAGGCAATCGAAGTCAATGGATTTATTTTTGCTTCAGGTCAGATACCGATTGATCCGAAAACAGGTAAGTTTGTTGAGGGGGGAATTAAAGAACAGACTATGCAGGCACTTACGAATGCCGGTAATATTCTCAAAGAGGCTGGTACGGATCTAAATCACGTTGTAAAAACTACGGTCTATCTGGACAATATGGATAATTTTACTGCCATGAATGATGTCTATGCTGAGTTTTTTACAAAACCTTTCCCTGCTCGTTCTGCTGTAGCCATAAAAAAATTACCAATGGGCGCATTAGTGGAAGTCGAAGTTTTGGCTGCGAAATAGAATATACATTTCTATCATACTGAATGTCTGTTTTGATCATTATTGCGTATTGATCGGAAGCTTTCAGAATAGATCATTGAAGTAAAAGCTGTTGCTATGCCATTGTAAGTGTCATAGCAACAGTTTTTTTTGCCAGATGGATAGAGGATTGTAATTCATAGTTTGGGTGTATGCTACATTGACTGTTATTTCTTTTCTCTATATTTAATAGGTGAACAATGGAAGTGATCCTTTACATACTTTCCGAAGAAACTTGTATTTGGAAATCCTAGTTTGTTGCTTATTTCCTTGATGCTCAGATTGGTTTCACGCAAATAGTAGGTGATGTCTTAGGCTCAACCGCAACTATTATCATGCCGGAACTGTTACTATGAATGACCTTCTTGATGCCCAGCAGAAATATCAGCAGTGTCGTGATAAATATACTGATGCTTATTCAGATTTACAAACTAGAATTTTGGAATATAAACAAAGTATTGGTGAATAAGAATAGTTCTTTCTGGGTAAGTTGGCTTTTAACCTAAGAGGGACTGTTAATGATGAGACTAAAAGTAATGAGTCCGGTATAACTACCGGACTCATTACTTTTAATAAACTTATAATATTGTTGTTTGATGCCTGAGTTTTTGGCAATAAGATATGTTGTTTCTGAAAAAGCGATTACCAATCGAATTTATAGAGTTGCTTTGCCAATTTCTTGATTGACTTTGTATTAGGTTGTTTCCAGCCCATTCTATTCTTAGAAACAAAATGATTCAAATCATACTGTTCACATCCTTGGCTTTGTGCAGGATCATCAATTACAGTTTCACCGAGTATGGGCTCAATAAGTAATTTTGAGTTTATGGGATAATGACAGGGATGTGCGATGTAATCCCATATCAGTGATGTGAGATTGGAGATAAATGATGTCATCGAAGAAATCCTTTTCTGTAACATGAGCTTAAAAGTTTTGTTTAGATATCACAAATATATGTTCAATAATTGTAATTGCAAAAGATGTGCCGATTATTTAGAAAATTTTGATATCGGTTAAGTTTCAGTTTATAAATTGAAAAAAAATAAATTAAAATAGTAAAAGTTTAGTGGGCTAATGGTGATCTCAATCAGGCTAATGATAATCGTATAATAAGGATCTTGTATACCTTATTATTACATAGAGCCTTTACTTCTTGTCAGTTATTCTTTCTCTCTTAACCGAATCCAGTCAAGATGTCAGTAGAGATTTTATTAAACAATAAAAAAAATCAGCAAACCGTTGATACCACTCTTCGGTCCGCTGATTTAAAGCTATGACTACAAACACGGAGGAATTTCCGTACTTGTTTCTTTTATTTTACGTTGCCTGTTTTTATCAGATATTCAGCAATTTGTACGGCATTTAAAGCAGCTCCCTTACGAATCTGGTCACCGGTGAGCCAAAGGGTACAACTGTTGTCATCAGCCAGATCCTTCCGAATGCGACCTACATATACATCATCCTTGCCTGCACTTTCCAATGGCATAGGATAAATGTAGTTTTGAGGATCATCCTTTAATTGAACTCCCGGAGCTTTTGAAAGAGCTGCCCTGATTTCTTTTACACTCAAAGGACGTTCTGTTTCAAACCATACACTTTCTGAATGAGAACGAAGAGAACTGACACGTACGCAGGTTGCACTGGTGCGAACATCGCTGTGCATAATCTTCCGCGTCTCATTGTACATCTTCATTTCTTCTTTAGTATAGTCATTCGATGTCATTTTGTCAATTTGCGGGATAACATTGTAAGCCAACTGATGTGGAAATTTCTTGATGGTAGAGACCTTCCCTTCTTCTACTATTTCCTTATATTGTTGTTGCAATTCTTTCATGGCAGAAGCTCCAGCACCACTGGCACTCTGGTAAGAAGAGATATGGATTTTCTTAATATGACTGAGCTGGTCGATAGGATTCAGAACAACTACCATCATAATAGTGGTACAGTTTGGGTTGGCAATGATTCCACGTGGCCGATTCAGTCCATCTTCGGGATTAATTTCAGGTACGACCAATGGAACATCAGAATCCATACGGAAGTGACTCGAATTATCAATCATGACAGCCCCGTATTTTGTAATTGTATCTGCAAATTCACCTGCTGTGTCTCCACCAGCGGATGTGAAAGCGATGTCTACATCCTTAAAGTCATCATTATGCTGTAAAAGTTTTACTTCATAATCCTTACCCTTAAAGTTGTATTTCCTGCCTGCAGAACGATGAGAACCGAACAATACCAAGTCATCAATTGGAAAATCTCTCTCGGCGAGGATACGCAGGAATTCTTGTCCTACGGCACCGCTTGCTCCTACAATAGCTACTTTCATATCTCGAAATTTTTTAGTATTAATGGGATATCTCTTGCAAATGTACAACTTTTACAGTGAAAAATGTAAGGAAAAGCATCATTTTAATGAATTTATTCTCTATTTGCCATTAAACCGTAAAATCCTTGCATCTTTAAGCATGAGTTTACCTTTTTTTATTAACTTTGCAAATAAACTATACCCTTCTTTGATTTGAATCATCTGACAGAATTTGAAGAAAGGAAGAGAAATACATGACGAAAATTTATATCAATGGATACAAAAGAAGATTCAGCCCCAGTAAGTATGATTGATACGAAAGGCATAACAAAGTCCTTCGGCAAACTTCAGGTGCTTAAAGGCATTGATTTGCATGTGAATAAAGGTGAAGTTGTGAGTATAGTCGGTCCTTCCGGAGCAGGAAAGACAACGCTGCTTCAGATTATCGGGACTCTTGATCAGCCTGACAGTGGTTCTATTCTTATCGATGGAACAGATGTCAGGAAATTCTCTACAAAGAAGATGAGTGATTTTCGTAATCAGCATATTGGATTTGTATTTCAGTTTCATCAGTTGCTTCCCGAATTTTCTGCTTTGGAAAACATTATGATTCCAGCATTTATTGCCGGACAGAGTAGAAACAAGGCTGAGAAAAGAGCAATGCATCTGTTGAAATTTATGGGTTTGGTAGACCGGGCCAGCCATAAACCTAATGAACTTTCGGGTGGAGAAAAACAGCGTGTGGCTGTAGCAAGAGCATTGGTTAATCACCCGGATGTCATTTTGGCAGATGAGCCTTCCGGATCTTTGGATAGTAAGAATAAGGCTGAATTGCATCAACTTTTCTTTGATTTGCGAGATCAGACAGGCCAGACATTTGTTATCGTAACGCATGATGAAAATCTGGCTGCACTGACAGATAGGACTATCCACCTTAAGGATGGACAGGTTATCGGTGAAACAACAAAGGCTGACCGTTGAGGTGAGAGCGGAAGTCGTAAGCCTCTGCTATTTTCTAATGAGGAAGTGATAGGGACTGGAATGGAAAAACGAATAAAAGACAATCAGCATGGAAGATAAAATAAACGAAAAAGAGGAATTCGATAGTGAGGATTTCGAGATAAAATTAGGTGATTACAATACACTTAGTGTCGTCAAGGAGGTTGATTTCGGTCTGTATCTCGATGGGGGAAAGGATGGAGAAATCCTTATGCCTAAGAAATATGTGCCTGAAGGTGCAAAACCCGGAGACAAACTCAAAGTGTTTGTCTATCTGGATTCAGAAGAACGACCGGTGGCTACAACAGAAACACCTTTGGCGAAAGTAGGCGACTTTGCCTGGCTTAAAGTGAGTTGGGTGAATCAGTTTGGCGCTTTTCTGGATTGGGGAGTAGAGAAAGATATGTTTTGTCCTTTCCGCGAGATGAAGATGCGAATGCAAATGGGACAGTTTTATCTTGTTTATATTCATGTGGATCAGGAAAGTTACCGACTGGTGGCTACGGCAAAGATTGATCGGTATCTTGACCCTGTTCCGCCGGAGAAGTATCTGCCTGGAGATGAGGTACAACTTTTGGTCTGGCAGAAAACAGATTTGGGATTTAAGGTAATTATTGATAACCGGTATCAGGGTCTGATCTATGAAGATCAAATCTTTCAGGTACTTCATTCCGGAGATCGTCTTCCGGGCTTCATTGATCAAGTTCGTCCTGATGGAAAGATAGATATTTGTCTGCAACAGACTGGAAAAGCTGAACGTCTTTCTTTTGCAAAAGAACTCCTGCAATATCTTCAGGAAAATGACGGATGTTGTGATCTGGGAGACAAGAGTGCCGCAGATGATGTATATGAACGTTTCCATGTGAGTAAGAAGGTTTTTAAAAAAGGTATCGGTGAACTTTATAAGAAAGGTCAGGTCACAGTATCTCCAACAAGTATCAGATTAGTTGATAATAATAACGAAAGCCATATTTTGTAAGTTTGTTTTTTCGGGTATAGTTCTTTTATTTTGAACGATCGGTTTCATCAGATATTCCGATTGGCCTTGCCGTCAATCATTTCTAACATAACGATTCCTTTGCTGGGACTTTGTGATGTGGCCATTGTCGGTCATATCGGAGATGCCCATTATATTGCGGCAATCTCGGTAGGAACGATGATTTTCAATGTCCTTTACTGGGTCTTTGGATTCCTTCGGATGGGCACGGGAGGAATGACTTCACAGGCATTGGGGCGTCGGGACCTCGCTGAAGATATGCGACTTCTGTTGCGTGCGCTCTCTATCGGCTTTGGTATGGGAGTACTGTTTGTGCTTTTTCAGAAACCGATTATAGGCATAGGCTTGTGGGCGATGGGTCCTTCCGTAGATATTTCCAGACTCTGCGAGCGTTATTGCTTTATTGTTATCTGGGGCGCACCTGCTGTTTTGAGCCTTTACGGTTTTACGGGTTGGTATGTCGGTATGCAGAACACGCGTTTTCCGATGTTTGTCTCTATCTTTCAGAATGTCATCAATGTGATAGCCAGTCTGTCCTTGGTATTCGGTGCCCATCTGGATATTGAAGGTGTAGCATTCGGGACGCTGATTGCCCAGTGGAGTGGCTTTCTGATTGCAGTGTCTTTCTGGTTGATTAATTATCGGAGATTGTGGAAGCATCTGAAGGATACGGCTGGTGGCTGGAGGGGTGACCTCCAAGCCTGGGGAGAATTCTTCAAGGTTAATCGAGATATTTTTATCCGTACCTTATTTTTAGTAGCCGTCTTTTTGAGTTTTACGGCTATTGGCTCCCGTCAGGGAGCTGTCATCCTTGCTGTCAACACACTATTGATGGAGTTCTTTACGATCTTTTCTTATTTCACTGACGGTTTTGCCTATGCCGGTGAGGCATTAGGTGGAAAGTATTATGGAGCTAAGAACGTAAAGGCTTTTAAAGATCTGGTCAAGAGTTTTTTCCAACTTGGTTTTATCATCATGCTTCTTTTTACCCTCATCTATGCCATAGCAGGGAAACCATTTTTGAGTTTGCTGACCAGTGACAGGAATGTTATAGAGGCAGTTGGTCCTTATTTTTACTGGGCAGTGGCCATACCTTTTGCAGGGATTGCCGCCTTTCTGTTGGATGGCATTTTTGTCGGAATCATGAATACCAAAGGTCTGCTGACTTCTTCCGTCATCGCTGCTATTTGTTTCTTCGCTGTATATTTTCTGTTCCGGAATATTTTAGGAAACCATGCTTTGTGGCTTGCTTTCGATACCTATCTGTTAGCAAGGGGAGTAGTGGAAGCAGGAATATTTTGGAGACTAAAGATTTAAGGATTGATTCCCGGTGTACTGTTCTTTATATCAGAAAGAGGCGTTACCCCTTCAAAAGTAGTGACAGAACGTGGGGGCAGGGTGGTGTCGCCATTCGTCCTGCCTACCGGGGAAAGGTCCTCTGTGGAAATATTCGACGTCCTGTACATCTGCCAAGACAGGATAGCATTATTGCTGACCTTGAAATGAAAGGGTTTTACAGACTCTGAATAGTTGATGGCCACCACAGCCCATCTGCCATCCGTGTTCTGATAGGCTGAGCACATAATACCATCAGGATCAGTAGCACCTTCAGGTATTACGTTTTCCTGAGAATCTTTAGCCAGAATGTCATATCTTACAGCTCCTGGGCGGATGAAGCGGCTATAGTTACCGACAGCCCATAGGAGTTTTGAATCAACTGCATAACCATCCTTTTTATCAGGGGTGCTGTATGCGCGGATCAGTCCATCCTTGTAGTCACCACCTACAGCACGCCACCAAGACCAACTGCAGGCATTGCCGAATACGAGGTCATAGTGCATGATCCTTGCTACATAGAGGGCTGTTTTTATGGAAAAGTCATAGCCATTGCCACCGCCTATTTCCGTGTCATTGTTCATGATGCAGATTTCTGAGGCCCAGAATTTTAGGTTATACTTATGAAGAGAGTCACGTAGAGCCACACGGCTATCATGCATATATTGTACTGGAGTGTCTGTCCAGTAATCATGCCCGGCAATCAGGTGAGCCACGTTGGGAACAGATCCAATGTAAGTTCGGATACTGTCTTTTGAGAATAGTGTCCGGATTGTGTTCCCACGTTGCCAACTGGTATGGTAAAGGCCCATCAGGCAGCGCAGGTCTGAACTTTCATTTACGATGATTTTCGTGTTGACATGTTGCCGGACAAATTGTTTGCCCATGATTCTGACCAACCGGGCTATCTCTCGGTTGGTAGCAGGAGATCCTTCCTGTTTCGGCCCTTGCCAGTTCCAGTTGCCGTCCGGCTCGTTCACCGGAGAGATGTAGTCAAAGTGAATGCCGTCGTGTTGTTCAAGGCCCTTCAGCGAGGTAGCGATAAACTTTGCAAACCGGCCATAGCAATTCTCGCGGAGATTCATGGTCCCGTCTCGTCCCGTGTTGGTTGCCAAACCATTCTTCGTAAAATAGACAGGCGCAGAATTCATAAAAGCTAGGAAATGTGTTACCCCTCTATCTTTGGCCAGTTTTAGAAAATTGCGTTGTCCTTGTTGTGCATTCCAGTTATAAGAGCCGTCAGGTCTCAGAAAGCATTCTGTCCGGGTAAAAGGTTGAATGTGTGATGCGTTTCCCTGACCGGCACTTCCTGCTCCGAGGTTAAAGCGCCACAGAGACAATCCGATTCCAAGAGGTTTACCCGATGCATCTCTTTTCATACTGAATAGCCAGTCTGCTATATGTTCCTGCTGTTTCTTGGGCCACAGACCCAAATATCGCATGCTCCAAGCGTCGGAAGCTCCGAAATGGTCAATAGTCTGTTCCTGGCTATTTATGTTGATTACGTATTTTTCCACTTTATGATTATCGGCATAGCAGAAACTGGTGGATAGCAGCAGCATTGCCAGGAAAGTATTGATCATTTTCATGATTTGAGATCATAAATGATTGTTGCTACAGAGCGTGAAGGGATAATGGTTGTATCATAGGAGGAAACCATCTGAAGATTGCTTCCTGAAGTAGTTATATATTCTACCGGATTGTCTGTTGTACGCCCTTGGATGGAGATATGATTATCGACCTTGACGGATTTTGTCTTGGTATTTGTATATACAATTACTAATTTCTCTTTGCCTGGAGAGATGTAAGCAGAAGCGAAGAATTGGTTTCCGCTGACAGGTAAAGATACGTTTATTCGCTTATATCCTGGACGGATAAATAAACTGTAATTGCCTAGAACCCATAAACTTTTGGTTGGCTCACAGGTTCCGCCTTCTGTCAGAGGCCCATAATCACCACTTGTAGGGATTAGCCGGATCAAGAAGAAACGACTTTTTTGATTCCAGCGTTCACGATCGCAAGAGGTCCAGAAAGACCACGAACTAACATTGGCTTGAGTCAGGTCAGCATGGATAACTTCCGATAAGGTTAAGGCTAAGTCCATTGATGATGCATTGTCATAATTACTGAACAGATCATAATTATTGCTCATCATACTCCATTCTGTTTGGTAAACTTTGAGATTTTTTGCTTTAGCTGCAGTATTGACTTTCTGCCGGGTGCCTTGCAATTGGTCCCACGAGGTATCCAACCAATAACTATGAGTACAAACCAGAGCAGGGACATGCTTCAGATTACCTATGTAATCGGGTGAAGATGGATTGAAAAAATCATTGATGACATCACTGCGGCCATTGCCTACTGTTGCATCCGCCTCATACAGATCATTCCATGCACCTGCTTCATCAACTAAGATGTTGGTGCTGTCCAATCCTTTAGAAGTAAGGCTCTGGTCAAGATCCCGCACTAATTTTACTACTTCACTATTTTTCCATCCACTGCCTTCCTGACCACCGCTCCAGTTGTATTGAGGCTCGTTTACCGGACTGATATAAGATATAGAATAGCCTTGTTCCTTAAAATGTGAGGCTGTCGTGGCAAGAAAGTTTGCAAATTTATCATAGCAGTCATCTTTCAGGTTACTGTTGGCTTTACAGTCGGAATAGCCTTTCCCATTCTTTGTATAAAAAACTGGAGGAGTATTGCTGAAAAAGACAAAACTCTTTATGCCATAATTTTTGGCCTTTTGCATGAAATATTGTTGGCCGGCTGCTTTGTTCCAGTTATATGATCCATCACTGTTCAGGAAACATTCGGCTCGTCGTTCTTCTTGTTCTATTCCACTTTCATTACCTTGCTCAGCCGTTCCTCCACCTAAGTTGACACGCCACATGGAAAGTCCGATACCTTCCGGTTGTCCATTTGTGATCTTCTGAGAAAAAAGCATCTTAGCAATATCATCTTTGGAATTCTGACTCCAATATTTACCGATGAAATCCATATTCCAGGCATCCGAAGAAGCAAAACCATCAATGGTTTGATAGGTTGTATTTGCATCAATATTTACGGTCATCGTGGTATCTGCATTTCTGGTAAGTACATAATCTGGATGGAAAGTACTTTCACTACTATAGGATGTCATTACTAACGCTGCCCCTAAAAAAGAAAGTAAAAGTTTAATATTTTTCATAGTCAAAATAAAATGAAAGTGAATAGAATTTTAAAAGTTGATTCTTGAAAACATTCTGTTCTTTTGTTATGGTTACTGAATATTTTAATAACAGAATTCAAGAAAAGAGGAATATCCATTTTCTTGAATTCTTGTTATAGCTTGATCTAGTATTCTGGATTCTGCTGGATGCTCCCACCTGACAGGGTTACTTCAGAAATAGGAATAGGGAAAAGCAAATCTCGCGGAGTTGTGAATGCGCTACCTTTGTTACTATTCTCCTTTCTGGTTAGTCCTTTCATATACATCCGTTGATGTTTCCATATTATACTTTACAAAAGAACCATTCGGTCCCATTACATCTTCAATTAGCGGATTACCTTGTCGTCTTTCCATCGGCGCAAATCATAAAGACGATTATCTTCCAGAGCTAACTCCAAACGGCGCTCTAAACGGATGGCATCACGTAATTGTTTTCCTGTTGAGGTAACGGCTGGCAATTTCACACGGGTACGCACTTGATTGATAGCCCATTGAGCCTGAGTATCATTGCCTAAATCGTTTTCTACTTCGGCATACATTAGTAAAATATCAGCATATCTTAATATCCTATAATTCAAAGGATTTTTATCACTATCGTATGGTGTAGGACGTTCATTTACAGGTATGTAGA
The DNA here is from genome assembly GCA_963769405.1 of uncultured Prevotellaceae bacterium. GTDB lineage: Bacteria > Bacteroidota > Bacteroidia > Bacteroidales > Bacteroidaceae > Prevotella. The sequence continues at coordinate 366,830 of CAVYLQ010000016.1, forward strand.
TCTTGCGGCTGCAGCGTGCCGATTTATGTTCATTTGGCTTAACTCTATATGGCTTGGATGCACTCCATGCTGGATCGCCTGGAACAACCGTTGCACTATCCTTAATAATAGTCCATTTTAATCGAATAGAATCACCAGCATCAATAAATGCCTTTTCAAGATTGCTGGTAGGTAATCCCCAAGCCCATCCTGAATCATTACGTGAACCGCATGTCACAGGGAGATGAAGACCTAAATTATAGGTTATATCACTATTTGTCTGTATTTCGAAAAGTGACTCTACACTATTATTGTATTTTATAGCCCAGACGTTTCCGAAATTAGGTAGAAGAGAGTATTCACGACTATTTATCACATCTTTTAAATAGGTTTCAGCTTGTTGATACTTTTCATCATACAAATACACTTTAGCCAATAAGCCTTCGGCAGCCCCTTTCGTCACACGACCCAAATCAGAACTACTTTGAGTACTTCTTAATGGTAAATGGGGGATAGCTTCTAACAGATCTTTTTCTGCCTGAGCATAAACGTCCATTGGATGCACTAGTTACACCTTTGACGTCTGTCGGCATTTCTAAATGCAACATGATTGGCACTCCACCGAAATTTCTCGCAAGGTCAAAATATCGAAAGCACGAATGAATTTTGCTTCTGCAACTAACTGGTTCCGCAGACTATCATCACTGAGGATGACTTTGGTATATGTTCAATGCAGATATTGCATCGTAAGTATTCCTTTATATCGATATTGCCAAAAGTTCTGGCAATCGTTACTGGCGCTCATTGTGTTTCCCGTATAAAAAGCCAAGTCGCGATAGTCTCCGGCATCTTGGGTTGTATTACCCATCCACATATCATCCGTACACATATCCCCTACTAAGATAAATTTTTGAATCTGCCACCATCCACCATTCCATAATATGGATTGATAGCATCCTGTGAGTTGCTTTTTGCATTCATCTTCGCTTGTGAAATAGTTGTTTAGATCCTGTTGGCCTTCAATGGGCTGATTCAGAAAATCGGAACATGATGTTAGGTAAGGGCAAGTAACCCTATGAAGGAAACTTAATATATATCTTTTCATAATCTTCTGATTTTATTGATGTCTTTATTTAAAAGTTCATGTTAATGCCAAATAAGAATGTTCGAGGATTCGGATAACCATTATAGTCTATTCCGCCTCAGTTACGCTATTACCAATGAAGCTGTTTCGGGATCCATACCTGAATAACTTGTGATTGTGAATAGAGTTCTGTGCAGAGAAGGATAGACGTAAGTTGTGCTTTTTATTGAACCACTTTTCGGTAATGTATAACCGATTTGTAAGAGTTTGCAACGGAAATACGAACCGTTTTCAACGAAGAAAGTCAGACACGCTTATAGTTCATGTTTGCATCGTTGACGGAGAGCCGGGGTAGATGTCGTTACTCGTTCCTTCACCGTTCCAACTTTTTTTGTAAGTTCCTGCATATACGTTAGAGCCTCCAACTCCAGAGTAGTCACGATTCATTATTGAAGATGTCATTCCCAAGTGTACCATAGAAGTTAGTCTGAAATCAAAATTCTTATAGGCAACATTTCCATTAATTCCCATCGTTAGATCAGGAAAGGCATCACCGATATAGGTCTTGTGTTTTTCGTTGATGACCCCATCATGATTCAGGTCTTTGTATCGTATATCTCCAGGCTTTGCGTTTGGTTGGAGCGGAATGCCATGTTCATTGGTGTAGGACATTATCTCAGTCTCATTCTGGAAAAGTCCATCTGTCTTGTATCCATAGAACTGGCTGATGTCCAGCCCTTCCTGGTTGCGAATGATGTAATCACCATTAAAACCACCGGTATAGATTGGTTCACCTAATAATTTGATGGCTTTATTTCTTACGGAGGTAAGATTGATTCCTGCGCCGTATTGGAAATCATGGATATGGTCATTCCAGTTGGCACTGAATTCCCAGCCTCTTGCTCTCATCTTTCCGACATTTTCCCACATCTGTCCATTCCACATAGGATAACCTAAAATAAGAAGGTTATCTTTCTTCATCGACATATCATGTGAAGTCTTGTTAAAATAATCAGCCGTAATTTTCAGACGATTTTGCAATAGAGTCATATCTGCTCCGATGTCATAATCTTCTACTGTTTCCCATTTTACGTTGGAATTTCCGATTGATCCTACAGCGGTACCGACTATGCGTGATGCATCTGTGCCGAACACATAATCAGCTGCACCAATAGAACTGATATATGCGGAATTATCTATATTCTGATTCCCGACTTTGCCCCAGCCCATCCGGATTTTTAAGTCGTCGAAAAGATGTTGATTCTGCATAAACGGTTCACCGGTTACTCTCCAGGCTGCAGAAATAGCGGGGAATGTAGCATATTTCTTTCCTTTAGGAAATTTAGAAGAACCGTCAATACGTACCGATGCAGTCAGATAATAACGTTCATCATAATTGAACATAGCACGTCCTAGATAAGAGATCAGAGAGGAGTATGC
>CAVYLQ010000017.1:0-112683 GCA_963769405.1 uncultured Prevotellaceae bacterium
CATAAGTTCCATTATTTTATCATATTTAAAACTTAAATATCTTTTGGTAAATAGATATCCACTTATGAAAATTGAGGAAAATCAGCATAAAAGGGGTACGGAATAAGCTAAAATTAATGAGTACTTAAATCTGTTTTCCTTTATATAATGCAACCATCAATTGATATTAATGCTGTTAAGGTCAAGGTTGCAAATCTTACGCATTAGAATCGTGGGGATAAAATTAAATTTGGATGGAGTTGATACAGAATGTCATAGGAGACATTTATTATAATGAAGACCTTAATGATAGTAACAATGCTATCATAGTTAGTATTTATAATTAAAATCTTAAAATTATGGAAACAAAAAATGAAGGATGTAAATTGCTACGCACAGGAATGAGCGACAATGCAAATTTGTTGAGTGATGACGAACTTGGAGATATCTTCGGTGGATATTCATGTGATAGAGATTTTTGTGAACCATCATATGCTGATGATGATTGTTCACCGCTCTATTGTGGTAAACGTTTTAGATATTAATTTGATAATTTAATCGTAAGAATGAGAGTATGTCTGAACTCCTCTAAAAAAGGTATTTGACATACCCTCTTATTTTCTAAATTTTATGTCATGAAATTTTCAGAATTTAATTATATAGCTAATCAAGCGGGGAATAATATCTTAGTCTATAATACCCTCAGAGGAAATGTCATACGAATAAAAAAAGATGATTATTCTTTAGACAATCAAGAATTAATGAAATATAGTTTTGTGGTTCCTGAGGATCAAAATGAGTCTAATGTTTACAAATATGCTTACTTGAAACGAATATTTGACAATAAAGTGTTAAATATTAGTATTTCGACAACACTAGATTGTAATCTACGGTGTCCCTATTGTTTTGAAGAAGGTAATAAAGGTCCGGGAAACCTTACTGAAGATACTGAGAATGCTATTTGCAAATATATCTATTCAAAGAGAGAAAAACCTGTTAATATAACATGGTTTGGAGGAGAACCTCTATTAAACTTTAGTAGCATTGCAAATATAACAGAATTTCTCTTGAAGAATAACATAAAATTCTCTGCAGGTATTATTACTAATGGTACATTAATATCAGAACGTATTGTCTCTAAATTTGATAAATATAAAATTGACACAATCCAGATAACATTTGATGGTATAAAAGAGGAACACGATAAAAAACGTTTTTTCAACAATAGGAAAGGTACATTTGATTTAATCCTATCAAATATTAAGAAGGTAGTTTTAAATTCAAAAACACAGATTTTTCTTAAAACAAACATTGATAAAACAAATATCAACTCATATAAAGAATTAAAGGAATTTTTATCTAAGCGCTTTTACCAACAATTAAAGTCTAAACGAATAGTCTTGACCGAAAACTATGTACGTAACAAGACTAATTTTGTTGGATGCGACAATTGCCTTTCAAATATTGAGTATTTTAGATTTTTACATAAGGTTAATAATTACCCTATTACAATGCCTGCTATAAAGGGACCATGCCCATTGCGGAATAGATATTCATTAGCTCTAGGTCCTGATGGGAGTATATATAAGTGTCTTGAACATTTGGGGAATAAAAATTTAGCTATAGGGAACATTAAAAATTTATCAATTAGCATTTTAAGACAATCGTCATATGCGTTGAATGATCTTCCTTTTGATGATGCTATATGTTCTAGATGTAATATCTTACCTATATGTGGAGGTGGTTGCCCAAATGAAAGGAAATCGATGAATAAGGATGAACGTCCCTGTCCGGCAGAGAAATTATGTTTAGGTGAAATATTAAATTCATTATATTGATAAATCTCTGTGGTTTTGTTTCTTATTTGTTAGCGTAGCATATCCAATGGTTTGCTTTGATGCTGGCGTAACTATTCAGCCATTCGATCATCACTGCTGATGTTGATTATTAATCATTTATGGCAATTCATATGCTGTAGATCAAGCATAAAATGCTCTTTTAACTTAATATTTGCATGTGATAATGTTCGTAAGTAGCTATAAATTAAGGAAATTTTTGGATGAATAGTTGCGATGCTGGTGACGTAACCACAATAAAGGTTAAAATACTTTGTATTAATCATCATAAAAAATATCTAGTAGTAATGAATAAATTATGCCTTATTTTGCTTGTTTTTTGCTTGACTATTCAGGTCACGGCTTAGAACAAAATTACCGGAAAAGTGATTGCCGCAGACTCTGAAAATATGGCCTATCAGGTTAAAGTAGAATACATTGGTTCCGTCAAGACAATGACCGAAACGTTTTGTAATCCAAACTTTGAAATAATAACAGATAGTATCGGAAAAATACGGTTGACAGTTTCTTCAAATGGTTATGAAAGCTATCAGACGCAGAAGGTTATGCAATCTCATATTACTGATTTAGGAGAAATCATTCTATTTAAAAAGAGTGTACAACTGGGAGAGGTTGTGGTCTGTGCACCCAAAATCAATATAAAGCAGGATGGAATGGACTATACCATTCGGAATATTCAAGATACTTATCTTGGAGATGCCGGGAATCTGATGGATATGTTGAAGTGGACTCCGGGTATTATGGTACAAAATGATAATTCTATTCTTGTCGTTGGAAAAGGTAGTCCTGTAATCTATATTGATGACAGAAAAATCCAGAACAAATCAGAGTTACTTTCCCTGCAATCATCAGATGTCAGTCGGATAGATATCATCCGCGAACCGGATGTCCGTTACAAGAATGGGACGGATGCTGTTATACGCATATACATGAGAAAACATTTAAAAGACTATGTTGGGGGAAATGTTTCAAATTTATCAAGCATAAACAGACTTTTTAGAAACAGATCGGCAGCGGACATGAATTGGAAGTCTGGCATTCTCTCAGGAAACGTATCATTTACATATAGCCGCGATAATGGTAAGGATTATGAGACATCAGAGACAGATATCCTTTCAAACAATACCCCCATCTTTTCAAGTTCATCAGACAAACGGACAAAATACTATCCGAATGTCTATAATGCATTTGCCGGGTTAAACTTCGCTCTCAGTGACAAAAGTAACTTACGCATGCAATATGTTGGTGATTTCGATGACGAACAAGTCAATAGTAAAACTATGCAACAGAATACTGATATTGGGACAGGTGTGATAGAGGAAAAGCAGATTAATTCTGCCGAGACAAATAATAACAAGACTCATAGCGCATCTATTAGCTATCAACTGGAGCATACAGAAGAGTCTTCTTTGAATTTAGTAGCCGACTATGCTAACACAAACAGGAAGAATGATGAAGCATTGCTTGAAAATAGGCTGACGGGTAATTATATGAATAGGACTGCAATAAGCAATCACGGAAATTATAAGACATATACATTTAGTGGAGATTACAATTTTACGACGGGAGAAAAAGCGTATGAAACTATTGGTCTCAGTTCGGGTATTGTTAATAGCAATTCGACTACGATAACCAATAATATGCCTCAGAACATAGATATGAATGACAAATATTTCAACATGTATGCAACTTACCAGAAGAAATGGAAGAAATTTAGTGCCACATTTGGGTTGCGATATGAATATGATTACATAAACACCCGGCAGGGAGAAACGGAAAAACTAGAAAAAGTGAAGAAAAGATACTCCGACTTGTTTCCAGACATAAAGGTTACGTATTCCTTGAAGAATAGAAATAAATTATCATTCAAGTATTCAAAATTGATCTTACGCCCTGCTTTTTACGAGTTAAACCCTACTGTTTATTATGAAGACTCTCTTCATTATTATGTGGGTAATCCTGTACTTCGCCCCTCTTATTCAAATTCCTATTCCCTGACATTCAATGTTCAGAAGATTACACTGAACTTGGTTTACAATCATAGAAAGGATGTTGCCCGAAGTTCTTATATACAGGATCCATCAAATCCATTCGTCACCATAGAGGAGCCTGAAAATATAGGAAAATCGGACTCATGGAAATTCAATACAATATACAATTATTTCAAGAAGGGCTTTAATTTCTATGGTATGGGAGAGCTTTTTTACTCAAAGTCTTCTTTCCCATATCTTGGTGGAAATGTATCGGAGTCAAAGCTTAATGCAATGCTTTATTGGTTAGCAAGCTATACTTTGCAGAAAAAATGGGATTTTTTTACTAACGGATGGTATACTTCTCCGAAGCTGATGAATGGTGAGCATGTAGGATATGCTTTATGTCTTAATATGGGAGTTTCAACCAACTTCTTTAGGAAGAGACTGTATATCTCACTTTCCGTCAATGATATATTTGACAAAATGGTTACTCCAAGTTATATGACGATACATTCCAATAACACTGATTACTGGAGGAGAAACAAATATGATACACGTGGTATTTCTCTTACTCTACGTTACACGTTTAATTCTCTAAGAACTAAATTTGAGAAAGTAAGAGGAAATGAAGATATCTTAGATCGTGCTACAGAGGAGAAACGCTAAAATCTATAAATATTTATGCATCAGGGAAAGCTGCAGTCAGTTTGCCCGGTCATAAAGGACAAGATACAGAAGATTATATCAGATATTTATGAAACGCAATATGCCAAAGTATGAAAAATAGAAGATGGTTATTTACCTTATTCCTGCTGAGCCTCTGCCTGTGTGCACCAGGAATCAACATCCACGGCTCTTTCATCTGTCCGTCATCGGACATTCCCTACCGGATAGTCATAGTCAGCTGTGATTCCCTGAACGGATGGAATGTCCAGAGCTCATACTATACACCATCTTTTAGCATAGATGTCTCTCATAAAGGGAAGTGCAGGCTGTCTGTCTTTTCCGGTGGTATGGAGTTGTATGGTGACAGTCTCGAAATAGCAGACCGGGACATAGACCTGGGTACCCTGAGACCCATGAAAAGTGCAGAAATCAGTGAGGTGGTAGTCAGGGCCCGCAGGATTCGGATTGACCGGGATGGCATGGACTATACCATCCGTAACATTCAGGGCACGAACCTCGGCGATGCTGGCAATCTGATAGACATGCTCAAATGGACCCCCGGAGTCATGGTCAACAACGGGAACGAAATATCGGTTATTGGCCGTGGAGGTGCCTTGGTCTATGTTAATGGTAGGGAGGTAGTGGACGCCAGCGAGCTGAAAGGTCTGCGGTCTGACCAGGTAATGAAGATAGAGATTATCCGTGACCCGAGTGTGGAGTACAAGTCAGGTACTTCCGCCGTGATTCGGATCTATACGAAGCGTCCGGTGAGTGATTTTCTGGGTGCAACGGTTACAAATTCCACGGCCTTCCGCCGTCGGACCAGCAACTATTCGGACATGAACCTGAACGGCAGGAAAGGCATCGTATCCGGTAACCTCTCGTTTAATTACGGACACGGTAATTCCCTGTCATATACAAAGACGAAAACGAGCATTGCACATTCTGATGGCGATCAGTATACTGACCTCTCGAATGTCACTAAGTCCTCACGTAATACCAACTCTTACGACCTGTTTGCCGGCCTCAACTTCAGCCTTTCCAGGAAAAGTCTGCTGGTCATGCAATATTCGGGCAGTTCCTTCCATAGCCATCCCTATAAGGTTACGGACCATCAGATAACGGAAAACGGGATTGTCCGGCAGCGAGAGGATGAAGAAAGGACCCTGACGGATAAGTCCGGCCGGAATACGGTGACGGCAGGCTATACGCTTACCCGTAACAAAGACTCGGAACTGAACCTGACAGCCAACTATCAGAGAAAGACATCGGACGGGAACAGGATGCTCATGGAAAACAAAGTCTCCTCAAGTACACCGTTACGGACTGCTGTAAGTACCCGGAATAACTATGATATCTATACTTTTGACGGTAATTATTCCTTCCGGTTTAAAGGATGGAAGACAGAAAATACAGGGGTCAATTTCGGCAGGATCCATAATTATAATCCCGTGCTGATCAACCAGTCAGGACAGGCCTCAAGACGGAACGATACCTGGTTTGCAGCCTATATGCAGGCACAGAAGGACTTATGGAAAGGCTTCAGCGCACTTTTAGGGCTGAGGTATGAGTATAACTACAGCGCGCTAAGTATCCCGGATACGCCGCACATGAACAGGCATACCTCTGATTTCCTGCCTGAAATAAAGCTGAAATACAGTATCCATGACAACCTATACACGCTAAGGTATTTCAGGCGTGTCTCAGACCCGTCTATCTCAGACCTGAATCCGGTTGTCAACTATATTGATTCCCTGCATTATACGACCGGCAATCCCTATTTGAAATCAAGCGTCTGGAACAACCTGTCATTGACCGCTAATATTTCAAACCTTACACTGAGCCTGGACTATTCCCATTTTGTAAGAGGAACTGTCAATGCAGTCATCAATAGTACAGGATCAAATATGCTCGTTTATAAACCGATTAATTCGGATTATACAGATACGTATTCTCTTCAGGGAGACTATTCCTTCAGTGATAAAGACAATAGAATTTCTGCTACTGTTGACGGTGGGGTATACTACTATATGCTGAAATATTCGGTAAATAAGGATGTCTTCAGGAAAGATAAACTCTGGGCTTTTGTCTCCGGGAATCTAAGCTGGGAGTTCATAAAGAACTGGCAGTTCTATGGTGATCTCTTCTATGAGTCTCCATGGCTGGCTGTAAATAAGTATATCGGTTATCAACTCAGGGCAAATGTTGGAGTGTCAGCAATGTTCTTTAAGAACAGGCTGCGGGTGTCATTAGAGGGAGAAGACCTCTTCGATAGGGAAATGGGACCAACCTATTACAGGCAACGTTATCTGAATGTGAGTGAAACAGGCCGGTACAAGTATGACTTACGGGGTATCAGGGTCTCTCTGAGGTATAATTTCAACGGCTTCAGGTCCCGTTACAAGAGAGTCTCTCCGAATTCGACCACAATCAACAGGGCTGACTGATAATGATATCTCCTTTACTCCACAATTCGGGTATCTGCAATTTTTGTAAGTGATGTGGGTCTGAATGAAATAGCATATATATATGGATAAAGTGCATAGGATTATTAAATTTTATAAAAATGAGAAAGAGCGTTTTATGATTATCTGTAGCCTTAACTGCATTATTGTTTTATTCTATGGGAGAAACCTTATGGGGACAAGTTATAATCATTCATGGATCGTTTTATGTTAGCAGATTTTGTTTATGATTAATAAATTATGCTATTTTTGATTGACAACGTCAAATATAAAAAAGTTTATAAAATTATTTATTCATAGAATAAATGACTAAATTTGTAATAGAAAGGTGAAAATACTAGTCTGATGATGAAAAGTATTGTATTTGTCAAACGAAAATTAAATGTAAAAACATGAAGAACAAAATAGGATTATTGTTATTTGTTGTTTTTCTCCTTTCCTCCTGTGCGATCCTTCCCAAGGTCTCCCGGTTCTCCAATGAATCGGTAGAAATTGGCATGAACAAGCCGGAGGTAGTAAAGAAATACGGAGCACCATTCAAGTCTGATTCCTATATGGAAAACCATAAGCAGGTAGATATTCTGTACTATAAGGAAATCGTATGGGTACAAGGGCGCGCCGCTTATGCAATCACGACCGCCTTGCGATTTGAAGATTCTGTTTTGCAGAAGATGACACAGACAGACCATCTGATAACGGACAATACCGTGGAAGTGAACTCGGGGGATAAAAAATGATCGTCTGCCCTTGAAAAGTTGTTCATCAATATAAAATTATGAACTCATGTATGATATAGTGATTTGATCAAATGAACTGGTGATCCCTTAACTGAATCCACTGGAAATACTCTTAAGTTGTCCATAATGGACAAAATACAGGAACTTGTGCTACACTCTATTCTGGAACTTGCAGAATATATAGTTGCTGATACAAATTTCGTACATTCTTTCCTCTCATGTTGTGTTGGCTCTTCCTGATTTATAATATCTGGTGAACTTTTGTGAAGTAAAAAATGTTCCATGGTATAATAATTTAAATTATTTTTGTAGTTATTTATAAGAGTGTTGTTGATATTAAAAAGTTGAAATATGAAAATCTGTTATCAAGATAAAATCATAAACGTATTTATGATATAATGATTTGATCAAATGAAATTACCGGTGGAGTCCTGTATGAGTCCACCGGTAATTTTGTAGGTCGTGTTTTAATAAACACTAAGGGAATATTTTTTACTTTCATTGATAAATCCATATCTTTGCAATATATGAGTTCTATAAAACTAAGTCTACTAATGAATCATAAGAAAACATGTGTCCTGATATTTTTGTTGTTTACTTATTGTGTATCTGGACTGGCATTCAATCATAGTCCGGGAAATAAAAAACAGAAAACAGTCCTATTGTGTGGAAATGTGTTTGATGCTTTTGTTAAAAATCTCCCAATTAAGGCCAAAGTGACGTTGATGTCAGAGGATTCTTCGGTTATCGATACCACTACGTGTCAGTTGGATCAGATATTTTACCGTTATTACTTTCATGTACCGGCCGTTGAGAAAAAATACATAGTAAAATGTTCCTGCCATGGCTATGATGACAGCTATTTCGCTTTTACCTTGAAACCTAAGAGATGGGAAGACTCTTATTTTGTCACGACTCATCACATGAAAAAGAGCATGCGGAAGAGTATCAGACTTGGTGAGGTCGTCGTAAAGGCTACTAGGGTACAGGTGACTTATCGCGGTGATACGATTGTCTATGACGCCTCAGCCTTCAACCTTCCTGACGGTTCCATGCTTGACGCACTTATCAGACAGCTCCCCGGAGCCAGTATAAATGATAAGGGCGAAATCTTTATCCATGGAGAAAAGGTTGATTATCTTACTCTCAATGGGAATGATTTCTTTAAGGGTAAGAATAAGATCATTCTGGAGAATCTTCCTTATTTTACCGTTAAGGATCTCAAGGTATATCATAAGGAGAAACCTCTGGCGGAGCAAAATGGAATCCTGGACAGGAAAGACTATGTGATGGATGTGCGCCTCAAGAGGAAATATGTCAACAGTTCACTGGTGAATGGTGAAGCCGGTGCCGGTACCAGGGACAGATGGAAAGCCCGTCTTTTTGGTCTTATGATGGGCGATGAGACACATATAGCCGCATTCAGCAGTGCAAACAACGTGAACGAGGATCGTCATCCGGGAATGGATGGGAGTTGGGATCCTGCATCATCGCATAAAGGGGTGAAAACGACAAGACAGGCGGGGTTTACACTCGAGAAGAATACGAATGACTACAAGACTCGTGAATATCTTGATGTTCTGGCTAAGTGGAATGATGACGACGTACGAAAAACCGGCAATAAAGAGTCCTTTTCATCGGATGGCAATATTCTGAATAATACCACTTCCGGCAGCCGTGATAAGAACGTGGACTTATCCTTAACCCAGGCTTACCGTCACCAAGGGCGGCTGAATTTTAGTACGGAGTTTTTCCTTAACTATGATCATCAGAAGGAAAACACGCTGAGTACCGATTCGCTGTTCAAGAACCGTCTGATCAATCTGGATAATTATCTGTCAAAAAACAAGCATAGGGTGTTTGATACCCAAATTCATTTGCGTATGGTTTACCATTTACCATGGAGGCATTACCTTGGTCTAAATATAAATGGCAGCTATACTGCCAACAAGCCAAGTGACAGCTATACCAGTCAGACCATCTATTATGCAGGTAACGATCAATATAACCATCGGGAATATTCTAATGATAACTCCAGTCATAAGTATTCTTATTCGGCTGAATTAGCCTATAGCATAAACCTTCCTAAGGGCTGGTCGTTCGGTCCTTCGTTTTCCTTTGGACAAAGTCAGAACAACTATAACAACAAGTATTCTTCCGGAAACTCCTCAGAATATAATGTTACCCCTGATAGTTACAGTTATCATTCTATCGTACAAAGTTACAGTACTGCATTGGATGTTGAGATGAACAGGGCTCATGACATGTTCTTATTGAAGATACCTGTAGAATGGAACAAAGAATGTATGTACTATCACCAGACTGTACTGGACACGCTGGCTCACCGCTCCAAGGTGTTATTTAATCCGTATTTCTGGTACGACCATTTTGGCAAGAACAAGCATTCTTTCAGATATGATATGAATGTCGAGCAGCCGTCATTTGCTCTTCTCATGCCCTATACCAACAGCGTCAATCCGTTGGCATTGGTCATTAATAATCCCAACCTGAAAAGTAGAATAACCCATGATTTTCAGGCGAGTGCCAGTTTCCGTAATGACTCCATTGATTTGACCTGGTGGATCAAAGCGAGTGCAAGTTGTATCTGCCACGAATGGGGGAATCGTATCAGTTATAATACGGCCACAGGCGGCTATACTTACACGATGGATAATGTCTCGAAACCAAACTGGAAGAGCAGTCTGAGATTAGGATTCGAGAAATACATGGATAAGAAAAAACATTTCAGTCTCGATATGGACGGAGGGGTTGACTATGATCACAATGTGGACTTTGATATAGCTTACGATCATGCAGCAGCCGGTCTTAGTCTGGTAAAGACGCTTGGTACAGGACTGGATGCTAAATTGAGGTATCGTAACAGGTCCTTTTCCGCAGGGATAACCGGAAAGGTATCCGGCAGGTTCTCAAGAAGTGACAGGACGGACTTTTCTGCCATCAATATCTGTGACTTTCAATATGGAAGCAACCTGCAGTACACCATCCCAATCGTTAAACTTTCTTTGGCGACAGATGTCACGATGTATAGTCGGAGAGGCTATCATAGCAGTGTCATGAATACCAATGACCTGATATGGAATGCTCAGGTAACTCACCCTTTTGCCAAAGGCAGAATCGTAGCGAAACTCCAGGCCTTCGACCTTCTCCACCAGTTGACGACGACCGGTTATTCAGTTAATGCGCAGGGAAGAACTGAAACATGGTATAATAGTATTCCCCGCTATCTGATGTTCTCATTATCCTTTAATCTCATAAAAGGGAAGAATAAATAAATGGGAGAATCTTCAAGAGGATTACATCTGTAGGATCGTTTATGTTACAAATACTTCTTTTCCCCATGCATATAAATTCTTTTAGTACTTGTATATCAATGGCTTATGTCCATGCCGGTCTTGCGGCAGATGTGAGAAAATATTGCACTTAAGGTTTGGCGTTTAGAATATTTCACAGTATCTTTGTTCTATTCGTAGAGAAATACCAATTGAAAACAGTTAATAACCGGCAATGAAATTTGATAAAGATTTAATTCTGATAACAAGTAATATAAAATGTAGTTATGATGAAAAGAATTTTTAGTTTATTAATCCTACTATTCTTTATCGTAAACGGTTTTTCGCAGACGATCAGTGGTTCGTGGAAGGGTACATTGACTTTTGGCCAACAGAAATTAGCTATTGTCTTGCATATCCAGACAGATCAGAATGGCAAGACCACTTGTCTGATGGATAGTCCTGACCAGAGTGTAAAAGGCATTCCAGTTGTTCTGGATACCCTCTCAAAAGATTCTATCAGTTTGAGTGTCCCCCAGATAGGAATGACTTATTCAGGGAGGATACATCAGCAGCAGATAGATGGGACGTTCTCACAGAATGGCCTTACGCTTCCTCTTGTTTTCAGACCTGGGATCATCGTCAGAAACCGTCCTCAAAATCCTACACTTCCTTTTCCTTATCAGACCCAAGAAGTTTCATTTACCAACAAGAAGGCTCCTGCCGTACTGTCCGGTACACTGACTTATCCGATAGGTTATCGAAAGGGAAGGAAAGTTCCTGTTGTACTGATGGTAAGCGGAAGCGGGCTGGAAAACCGGAATGAGGAAATTTTCGATCATCAACCCTTTCTGGTCCTGGCTGATTATCTAGCCCGGAATGGCATAGCTTCTCTCCGTTATGATGACCGGAGTTATGGCAAATCTACCGGTGATGCGAGATCTGCTACCACAAAGGATTTTGCAGAAGATGCCCAGGCTGGAATAGAAATACTGAGGAAGATGGGGAGATTCAACAAAGTAGGAGTGCTTGGACACAGTGAGGGTGCATCCATCGCTTTTATGTTAGGAGCCGGAAAACGGATAGATTTTGTCATTAGTCTTGCGGGTATAGGCGTAAAAGGGGATACTGCTCTGACAGCACAGGTCAACAGGATAACAGAACTGGAAGGTGTTCCTGCTCACGAAACCGTCGTTCAATATCGGGCAAATGCAGAGAAACAGAATATTCCATGGCTCAATTATTTCATTAATTATGATCCTTCTTCTGATATCAGAAATACCCATTGCCCGGTTATGGCAATTGACGGCAGTAAGGATACTCAGGTAATTGCCTCTCTCAATTTGACGGCTATCCGAGGGTTACTGCCAACGAATAAGAAAAATCTCATAAAGGAATATCCTGGAATGAACCACATGTTCCAACGCTGCAAAACAGGATTAAATGATGAGTATGCGAATATCGACGAAACCATAGATCCTCTGGTACTGAAGGATATCGTGACTTGGATCAGATCATTGTGATAAAGACTTCTTCACGTGAGGAACATCAGATGTCAATACCCATAATATAATCATTCATAAAGAAACCATGACCAATAGGGAAGTCGCCTTCACGGATTTTCTTCATGCCCATGTGCAGATAGAATCCTACTGCCTGATTTGACCGGTTAACGTTCAACTCTACCCGGCAGGGATCTTTATGAACGCTCTTGATATATTTCAGTGCTTCTGTGAAGAGCCGGCCTCCTAAGTGTGTGCCTTGATATTTGGGAAGGATATAGAGCTTTTGAAGATGATAAACGTTCTTTCCTTCCGGTTGGAAGGATACATAACCAGCTGGCTCTCCTTTAATAGACAGGATCAGGTAAGTATGTTGCTGCTCGGTCATCTGCCTGTATAAATTCGGAAGCGAATACATCCACTCCATCATATAAGCATTTTGTGTAGGGGAGAGGATGTCCTTATAAGTCTTCGGGAAAACTTGTTCTGCCATATTATGGATGAGTTGGCAGTCTTCGACAGTAGCCTTTCTAATGGCATACTGCTCATCTTCCGGTTTTTCGATGCAGTTGTCCAAGGCTTGGATGATTGCTTTCCGGTCAAGATTCTGACCGATGAAAACCAGTTTTTCTATCCGGTCACCATATTTCTCATCCCAGTCACGGCGCAGGTTTTCATCCTCTGCCAACTGTTGTTGAAGTTCCTCCCGGGGCATTGTCGCATACCATTGACCCACATTCCTGAGTGTTATCTGTGATCCCGCCTGTTCAAAAACATAACAGTTGTCCGGTTCGTCATAAAACCAGCACATCCCTTTACACCGGATGACTTTCTTCATGGTCTCACTTGAAATAAATTCATCAAATTTTCCAAGATTGAAAGCGGGTCTGCGCTGGTAGACAAAGGTGGTGATATTATATTCTTCCTTTTCTCCTTCCTCCTTGTTCTGAGTTTCCTGAAGAGGTTCAGAAGTAGTGCCGATGCTGTCTCCTTCGATAGCCTTGATCCAAGTGGCAGAACTGGCTACCTTGTCAAAATCAAATTGATGAGTATGGATCAGTTGGGAAAGAGGGATATCACAATAATCACATGGGATAATTTCTGCTTCCGGTTGAATGGAGTGAAGGATATCCTTGATGTGTTTCAAATCTTCGGGACTGATTTCCGAGGCCTTGTTAAGTAAGATGAGATTACAGAATTCAATTTGTTGAATCACCAGATTCTCAAGGTCATCTTCTGCAATATTCGTTTTCTGTAAGTTGTTGCCATCATCAAATTCTTTCTGGAGTCGGATGGCATCAACGACAGATACAATACAATCCAGAGTAGGCTTTGTCTTCTTGACCAATTCGGGTGCAATATCGGGAATGGAACAGATTGTCTGTGCGATTGGTGCCGGCTCACAGATACCACTCGCCTCGATGACGATATAGTCAAAGCGTTCCGCATTCGCAATGTTGCAGAGTTGCTGGACGAGATCCATCCTTAATGTACAGCAGATACAACCGTTTTGCAGAGCGATGAGGCTTTTGTCGTCTTGTCCGACAATTCCATCCTGCTGAATGAGATCAGCATCTATATTGACTTCGCCGATATCGTTGACGATGACAGCAAATTTGATATCGTGCTTGTTTTTCAGAATGCGGTTGAGCAGAGTCGTTTTTCCACTGCCCAAATATCCCGTTAGCAGTAAAACCGGAATATCCTTGACTCCCAGACCAGATTGTGGCTTCTCTTTCCCTTCCATTTTTCAGAGTTCTTATTCTCTGGTCTTCAGATCTCTTTTCATCTTTTCCCGTCTTTCTTTGAGATCCAGTTCACTCTGACGTTTATGTCTTTTGATATCGAGATAAGACTTCATACCGAACCAGACCAATCCAATGAACACGACGATAAATATGGCGATAGTAAAATACAGTGTTGTTTTTGACATTTTTATATTCAGTTATTAACCTAAATTTTATATGGGGGTGAATAGATAGAATGTATCGTAGGATGCTACTTGTTGCAAAGATACAAAAAAATCAATAATCAAGTTGGTTTAAGGGTTAAAAACACTCAAAAAATAAAGGGCACACTGCTATAAGCGTGTGTCCTTTTCTGCGATCGTAGTGAGAGATTACTGCTCACGATGGTCTTTTTCTTGTAAGGTCATTACAATTTAGTGATGATTTTCTTGCCTTCTTCTACTGCTTCCATATTAAGAGGAATCAGATTGTGATGCCGCTCCGGGAGTGTTTTGAACAGAGCCTTTCGGAGTCCTTCAGGTGTAACCAGAGGGCATACCTTGAGAAGACCGCCGAGTACAACCATATTGAAAACATGCGCATTCTTCATTTCTGCAGCTTTATCCATAGCATTGATGCGGTATACGCTGATATCTTTCCGTGAAGGTGGAGTCATGATGCCATATCCGTCATAGATGAGGATGCCACCAGGTTTCACCTTCGACTGAAATTTATCCAGTGAGGGTTGGTTCAGGACGATAGCGATATCATAACGACTGAGAATAGGGGAGGAAATACGCTGGTCACTGACAATGACAGTTACGTTAGCTGTTCCTCCTCGTTGCTCAGGACCATAGGCAGGCATCCAAGTTACCTCTTTCCCTTCCATTAATCCTGAATAAGCCAGTATCTTTCCCATGGAAAGAACTCCCTGGCCACCGAATCCGCTTATAATGATTTCCTTTTTCATTTCATTTATCTGTCAATTATTCTTTTTGATAACGAAGCATATCCGTTGACTTGGTTTTAAACAAGTCAGTATCCGGATATAAAAGAATAATACTTTATTTGTTTATCGTATCTTTTAGGTCACCTTTTGGATAGAAAGGAAACATGTGCTCCTCCATCCATTTGTTCGCTTCGGCAGGTTTCAGTTTCCAGCCACTGCTACAGGTACTCACGATTTCTACCAGTGAAGAACCCTTTTTAGCCATAGAAGCATCGAAGGCTTTGCGGATGGCTTTCTTAGCTTTGATGATAGCACCTGCCGTCTCAACGCTCTGGCGTGTAACATAGCAAGTACCTTGCAGTTGGGCAGCCAGTTCGGTGATCTTCAATGGATAACCATGCAAGATCGGGTCTCTTCCATAAGGACATGTAGAGGTCTTTTGTCCGATAAGGGTTGTAGGAGCCATCTGACCGCCAGTCATTCCGTAGATAGCATTATTGATGAAGATAATCGTGATGTTTTCTCCACGATTCAACGCATGTAAGGTCTCTGCCGTTCCGATGCAAGCCAGGTCTCCATCACCTTGATAAGTGAAAACCAGACGGTCAGGCCAAAGGCGTTTTACAGCAGTAGCCACTGCTGGTGCTCTTCCGTGGGCAGCTTCCTGCCAGTCTATATCCAGATAGCGATATGCAAATACGGCACATCCTACCGGGCAGATTCCTACCGTCTTTTCTTCCATGCCCATGTCTGCGATAACTTCTGCAACGAGTTTATGTACGACTCCATGGGAACACCCCGGGCAATAGTGCATCGTGGTGTCGTTCATCAGTTTCGGTTTGGTATAAACCAGATTTTCCGGTGATATGATTGATGTATCCATTTTATTTTTCTTTTTGAATCAATTGCGTTTTCAGAGCTTTTACGATTTCTTCCGGCTCCGGTACAATACCGCCTAATCTTCCGAAATGTTCTACGGGTAAAGCCCCATTGATAGCCAGACGTACGTCTTGAACCATCTGCCCTGCATTAATTTCAGCTACGAGAATTCCCTTCTTGCCTATGGCTGCTTTACGAAGTTGCTTTTCGGGGAAAGGCCATAAGGTTATCGGACGGAACAGTCCAACTTTTATACCCTGCTCTTTTGCCAGTTCTATTGCTTTCTCTGTAATTCTGGCTGCGCTTCCGAAAGCTACGATAATATATTCGGCACCATCCATCTGTTGAGTATCGTAGCGGACCTCACAGTCTTTTATGGTCTGGTATTTTCTTTGCATGGACAGGTTGCGTTGTTCCATGATTTCCGGTTTCAGTTCCAGAGAGGTAAGGATATTCGGTTTCCGGTCAAGAGTCCTGCCTATCGTTGCCCAAGGGCATTCTTTGCGAATTTGCTCTTCGGTCCTCCGAGGTTTGAGTGGGGGAAGGACGACTTTTTCCATCATCTGACCGATTACTCCATCACTGAGGATCATGGCTGGGTTACGATAGCGAAAGGCCAGTGTAAATGCTAAATCTATAAAATCTGCCATCTCCTGGACTGATGCAGGTGCGAGTACGATGGTATTGTAGTCACCATTACCACCGCCTCTTGTAGCCTGAAAATAATCACTTTGAGAAGGTTGAATGGTTCCCAGTCCCGGGCCTCCGCGTTGAATATTGACAATCACGCCAGGTATCTCGGATCCGGCCATATAGGCTATGCCTTCCTGCATCAAAGCGATACCAGGGCTTGAGGAGGTGGTCATTACTCTCTTGCCTGAGCCAGCTCCGCCATAGACCATGTTGATAGCTGCAACTTCGCTTTCGGCCTGTAGGACAACCATGCCTGTAGTTTCCCATGGCTTAAGTAGTGCCAGGGTTTCGATAATTTCACTTTGAGGTGTGATGGGATATCCAAAGAATCCATCTGCTCCGCAACGAATGGCGGCACGAGCTAAGGCCTCATTCCCTTTCATCAGGGTTACTTCTTGCTTTTCTTCCATTATTTAAATCTCCACTTTTTTCCGGTATACGGTGATGCAAGCATCTGGACATACAATAGCACAACTGCTGCAACCGATGCAATCTTTGTCAAGTTGGGGTTCTACATAAGGATACCCGTGTGCATTAACTTTCTTTTTTACTAAGGCTAACACTCCGTTAGGACAGGCTTGTACGCATAATGCACAACCTTTGCAACGGGCGGTGTCCACCACTACAGCTCCTTTAATTTTCATCTTTTTATTTTTTATTATTAGATGTGTTCTTTTTATTCGATAGTCATGAAAGCCTGTTGAAACCTTTAAGAATAGACGCAAGTAGGTCTCCTCTTATCTCAGAATTTAGGAAAACAAGGTATATCATTTTAAGTGTATCTTGAAGATTCTTCGAATTATTCAGGTCGTCAGTAGAATTCTTCTTATTAAGGATTATAACAATCCTTGCAGTAGAAATTCAATATATTATCCAGCATTTCTTTAGCATCTTTAGCAGGACTTTCCGGGTCTAACTCGATAGCCTCAAGGTAACAGTCTATGGCATGTTGCCAATCCTGCTGTTTTCGATAAAGATTGCCTTTTTGATACCATTCTTCACTAGTCATAAATTCTGTTTTTGCTTTTGCTTGACGCAAAGTTAATTTGTCTGGACATAACTCAATCTATTTCTTCTCTATATTAACAAAGTTTTTGACAATTTCACACGAAAGTTGCACACAATAAAATATTTGTGCAAAAAACAGAGAAAAAGGATTCTAAAGAATATGTTTAAATCATTTCTAACATAATGATAAGGTGAATAGTAAATTTAGGGCCATTTTTGGAAATGTTATCTTTCATTTTGATTGTAAAAGGCCTGTTTTTAATACAAATAATCAAAAACTGTTATAATTCTAATCTGAACTTTTTTTAGTCTATTTTTCTGAATTAGTAATGTTGCACAAAACTAAAACGAGTGCGCAATGATTGAAATAATTTTTACAATTTAATATATTGATCATACGTTTTTTTATAAGATGAAATGAGATAGGGCAGAAGTCGCTCAGAGGACTGATTGTTCAGTTATCTTGTCAGTTAGGTATGGAACTTAAAGTAATCCTATTATGCTTTTTTAATCTTGCAGCATGTACTACAGTTTGCAAGATGGACCAATTCGCCTCGTTGTCGATATATGCTGATTTCTGATTCTGAAAAAGGCTTTGTGCGATTTTATATTCCCCGGTAATGTCAATACCAATAACATGATTTTGTGTCAAAATAGAGAACAGAGACTGTTGTAATTCCTGTAATGTAAGTGTTCCCTGATCCCAGTTGGTTTCTGCGAATGCAGTGCTCAGTACGTCTTTATCGATCGAAATATAAACCGGTCCATTTATTATAAGTTCTCCTTTCTCTGAGATAATCTGACGTATTTTCTCTCTGCTGAAAAAGTATACCTTCCTTCGATAGATATTTGGGATTTTTTCTTCTGTACCCTGTGGCGTACCTATAATAATGACTTCTTTTAATTTTGAATTTTCATCAATGGCGTCTTTTACCCAATCTCCACAAGATAGTAACCCGGGGATTATTGAAGGCTGCATGTCTGTATGATGATCAAAGAGCACCAATGAGAACGATTGATTCAATTTCTCCATCCAGAATTTTGTAATGTAATGATAATCCCCATTATCAATAAAATGTATTCCTTCTGGAGAGTAGGGGCCAATGATACTTTTGATTTCATTGCTAGCTTCTTGACTGCAATAGCAATCTGTTCCATTAAGGTGAGAGCAATTCAGATGAATGAAGTCCGGATTATTGGCAAAAGGTTCAAATTCATAGGCCCCTGAAAAATTCATGATAATAATAGGTTTCCTTGTAACTTTCATTTCATTCCTGCTTATTTTACTTATAGGCAATTCTTGTTTTATTAGTTCGACTTTTCACTATTATGACTTTTGTATTCAAATGAAGAAAAGTAGAATAGTGAGAAAATAAGATGGCTTATTCTGGTTTGATTTGAATGTCCTTTTTGGCTACCTTAGCTTTGAGTATTCCCATATAATGAGGAGCAATTTCCAAGTCATCATAAATGAAAACAATACTATCTTTTCCAATTATGAAGTTGTCCGGTATGTATACCGAGTTATCAGAAAACACAGACAGACTATCGTGCAACTGCTTGAAATTTTTCACGTTCAATTGCTTGATCAGGCTATTTACAATTTCTTGTTTTGTTTTGCTCGGAGAAATCTGCTTTAAAAGTTTATCTTTGGTAATGATCTCGCCGTTTTTCTTATCTATATTAATGGTAATGGTAGATGACATACCATTGGCACCGCCTGTATAAACATATTTCTTAAATGTAAGGCAGGCATTTTCTCCATTGTTGATCACTTCGCCATCTGATAGAAATTCATAGTTGCATGACATGGTTGTCTTATCTTTTGCATAGATAGGGCCACATGTTTTTCTATATTCTTTGATATATTCCTGTACGAATTTGCTGACGACTTCTTTTGGTGGCAAATTCTCCAAAGAATAAGTGTTTACGAAATCATTCCTGAAAGCATTAGAGGAAAGAATATAATTGTTTATTTGTTTCACACTGTCTCCTTTGGCATAGGTATACGTGAGGCTGATTTTAGCCTTAGGCGAAGCGGTATCTCCCGGAACTAAATTCACTGTTGTATCTATTGCTACTTTATCGAACGAGACAGGAGTAGAGATGACTTTATGGTGACAAGCACAAAAGGTCATGCTGATACCTGTCAACATGAGGATTATTCCTATTAAATGGATTTTCTTCATTTTGATAATGGTTTGAATGCTGGACAGTAATGATGGGTTATTTGAACTGTTTACCATCTATAAATGCGTTGCCAACTTTCTCACCGACGACACGATAGGCTGCAATGGAATCGTCTAAAAGGATAGGCTGGAGTTTGTCTATATCAATCTGTCCTTTACTATTTAGAACCTTATCATCCGCAATGACATTGACCACTTCACCTACGACGCGAGCACCGCCTTCTCCTTCATCTTTCATATCGACTACTTTGCATTCGAGAGTAATAGGGAGGTCTTCAAATACAGGAGCGTCTACATGGGAAGACTTGGTTACTTTCCACCCTGTTTTTTTAATTTTGTCTGATTCATTTTTCCCGGAAACAAGTCCGACAAAATCTGCCTGGGCCTCATTTTCTCGATTTGCGAAGGCCAACGTGAAGGCTTTCTTGAGTCTCAGATTATCTGTGGTTTGATGTGAACCTATATTAAGGGCGACATGCTTAGGTCCGCACTGTCCTCCCCAGGCTACATTCATTGCATCCGGTACACCTGCTGAGTCGTAAGTACCGACAATTAACACTGGTAATGGTGTGAAAAACATCTTAGTTCCTAAATTCTTTTTCATCATATTAAGATTTTAGTTTTTTGCGCAATTGCGAAAAGCATCTGACACAAAGATAATAAAGAATTCATATTCTTGTTAAGATGTCAACTGAATTTTAAGAAAAGATAACCATCGTTATTGAGATAGGTGTGTTGTGAAATGATTAAAATAAGGTCTTGGACGTTATTTCTTTTTACTTTATTATTTGCGAATAAATTATTTTATTCTTATCTTTGCATTTGGGTATATGTAATGTATCTTTCATAAAGGAAGCATGAATAATAAATCATCTGAAAATTTTGATGCCGCAAATTTGTTGGTTAGAAACAGTATGTTTTCTGCATCTATTCACTGTTATTACTATTCGTGCTTTCAGTTGTCTAAATATATGTTGAAAAAATCTGGAATCAGTTATAGGAAACAAGATGCAGAATCAACAGGACGAAGCTCTCATTCGTATGTTATAGAGAAAACAGCTGACATATTAAACGATAATAGTCGTTTGCAGTGTTTAGATTATAATACGAATATGAGTAAACTTAAAAAAATGCGCAAAAAAGCAGACTATACGATAGAAAAAATTAACGAGGAAGAAACAAGAAACGCACAAAATTGGTCGACGAAAGTTAATAAGATATTAAATACAATAATAACGAAATGAAAGCAAAAGAATATATTATTGACAGGATTAAGGAATTACAGGTTTTATGTTCTAATCACTGCATTCAAATAAGATATGCGTATGATGATGTTACAAACTTTCATATCGTGGAAGTATCTCCTGAAACCATAAGAAGAGGAGATAAAGTTTACATGGAATGGGAATATTCTACTATAAAAGAATTTCGAAATCTGTTTCCGGAAGAAGATTTGTTGATCTCTGAGCCTGATGGATGTAACAATATGTCCAATACGATATATTCTTATGACGGATTTAGAAATAAGCCAAGAAGAAAAGGACCTACATGGAGTAATGCAGGTTTTTCGGAATTCATGGAAAAGAAATATTCTTTAGCTGCATAAAATAAATATTATGGAACAAAAAATATCAAAATTTAGATTTGAAGGCTATAAGATAACCCATTGTGAACTAAATTTATCTGGAAAAAATTCAGATAATACGAAATGTGGTATTAGTATAAAGGCTAAGGGGAAGATCAAAAATGATAATTTTCTACTTACGCTTGAAGTTTCAATATCAAGTAATGATAAAAGTATAGATGCCAATGTTATAATGACGGGTACATTTGTCTTCGATAGGGCTATATCGAAAGATACTTTAAGCGACTTGTTTTGTGCAAATGCCCCGGCTATCATGTTCCCATACGTAAGAGCGTATATATCAACTTTGACTGCCCTATCTGGAATTGATACCGTAACAGTACCAACATTGGCCATGACGCCTTTAGGTGAAGAAATAAAACAAAGCTTGAGTGAATGATAATATTACAAAATAAAGATCGGCGTTTACCGATCTTTATTTTGTAAACCAACTCACGACATGCCTATTAAAGTTTTTGAAGCAGAGTTGACTATTTAAAATAGAACCCAAATTTGAGGACTGACCTATCTACAGGTTTTTAGTGGACATTAATACTTTTTGCTAAAAGTCTGTCCATCTTTAAATAATTCATTACCACATTCTTGAAATCAGCAACCTCTTTCATGTCACCTGATGACAGATTATCTATCCTGAAAACGCAAATGAGTATATTTTCTAATAATTTCCCATCTTTTTCAAAGAGTAGTTCTAACTTGGAGTCAAAAAGAGAGGCACAACTTTCCAAAACATTTATTGGAGCTTCACGGGTGCAAGATTCATAATTAGCGTAAGTGGAACGTTTTATGTGCAGAAAGTCAGCTACTTGCTTTTGAGTAAATTGATTGGCTTCACGTAATTTTTCATATTAATATAAGCTATGAAAATGACAAATATGCCAATTAAAGATTATTGTTCGGGTGAAGCATCCGGAGCAGATGACTTCGAAAAATCTCCAGTTCACGAGAGTAAGACGGGTCAGCATAAACACGAAGATGGGTAAACAATTCATCAATGGAGTGATATTCCCGGCTGTTTCCGATATGGAGAATTATGCGCCATAATTGAGGATTTTGAATCACTTGCGGAAGAAATGAGGAAGCTCCTAAGTATGTGTAGAGCTCTCGATTATAAGTCATTTGATGCTTTTTGTGATCGTATATGTAAAGATCTTGTTCTCTATCCTGGGGATGCTGACCGTCTAGTTGCGTTTTTAACGGTTTTGAGATCTCATTCTCAACATAAGTACGAAGATTGGAAGCGTAATTATGCTCAATATCGGGACACGATGATTTAGCCCACTTTTGGGCAAGAGATATAAGGTTGTAGAGCGATGAGACTTCACAGATCATTTCCTCAAACCAAATCTGTCCCTCAAAACTGAGAACCATGGGCCCGTTGATAAGATGGTGGCAATACTCGTGGGCAAACTGATAGAGCCATTGGCACCAACAGTTGTTTTGAGTATTAAGAAGTATAAGGTGATATTCCCCCCAATCACGGGTCTCGGGATCATTCACACCTTCTGTATGGTCAATCAGACAACACTTGGAACTAAATGGTTTAAGCCCTAATGCTTTGGACATATTTAAATCTACAAAACACAAAATATCCTTGATAACAGAAGCATCATAATTACCGAATTTAGGGTTATTTATGATAAACAGATTGGGTGAAATACCTATAATTTGCATGATCTATAATAAATTTACAGAACAAAAGTAATAAAAATATTCGCATATTTGGCAACAATAGCCAAAGGAATATTCGTGACTATAGTATAGAAAAAGGGCAGGAGTACGTGATGCATTCTCGCTCTTAATAAGAAGGAAGGATATGAAAAGACATAATTTAGAACTTATGTCTTTTTTCTGTTTGATTATTTAATAGTAGTATTTTCTATGAAGATGTTTTACCCATTTGTTAAGGATAATTTTAATCCATCTATTAAAAAGATTAGTCTTTTTCAATTTATTTGCTATGGTAGGACTTAATGCATAATATGTTTTGATGAACATTCTACCTGCTTCTGTTTTTTTTAGTGAATAGTCTCGATAATGTCTTAAAATCAAAACCTCAGGTGCATCATAGGAACCATAAACAGCAGTTGCAATATAACAGCCATTTTTAGACTCATTGGTCATGCTGTTTCCATCAATAATATTCTGTCGTTCTTGTGGAAGGCCTTCTTTTATTCTTCTTAATTCATCCTTATATCTCTTTAATGCTAAGTCATTCATAAATGCACCATAAACATTAAACCTCGCGTTTAATGAATTCTGGTAGTATACCCATTGTTTGGCAACTTCTCCTGTTAGTCTTGCTAGTATAGTATCATTTGTTATTTCGTCATTTGATACTGCATACCTTAGTTTTAAAATTAATGTTTCTGATCTTATGGCTAAATCTGCTATAGTATCAGATGACAATGTTTCTTTTGTTGCCTTAAAAGGATCAAGTTGACAATTTGCATCATATAATCTTTTTATATCTTTAGTATTTTGTAATTCAGTCATACAAAACATGAGGTCATTTAAACATTTGTTGAGAAAATAGTTATAAACATTTTTCTTCATTGCTGAAGAATTACCAAATCTTATAGCGTTTCTACCAGCAATAATAACTTCGTTGCATTTTAAATCTTTAAAAATTGCCAACAATCCATGTGCCTTCATCTTAATATACCAAGCTTCAGCATTTTGTGAATCAATTTCAAGAATTTTATTCGCAAAGTCTAATGCTTCTTGACCATTTGATGCTTCCAAAGCAGCTTTAGAAAGATTTAAAAGATTTCTTAAATTGTCAAACTTATCAATTTTAATTTTGCTAATAGCCTCTTCTATCTGTATTTTAGAACCGCAGTACGAGCAAAATCCTTCTTTCATATCACTGTCCAATTGAATTGATGCTCCACATTTTGGACATTTTACGTTTACTAAACTCATACAATATATTTTATAAGATTATCCTTTAGAAAGGATTAGATGGTTGTTTGAATTGCATTACTTTTTCTATGTTAAAAATCAATTTTTTTATTCATTGGATAAAGAAATTGGCATTTAAATAGAGCATGTATAACGGCAGCCTTCAGAAAGATATTTTGATTCTATTCGCGTGATATAGACTGTTTGAGCTGCAATAAACAGAGCTACGAAGCAAAGGACAAAAACGAATAAAGATCTCTTCATGTTTATTTGAGTTTTAGTATTATTTCAGTTATCAGATTTTACGATGAATTTAACTAATTGCTTCAAAGATAGTTATTTATATAATAAATTCCAGCTTTTTTGATATTTATTAGATAAAATATCACGTATTCGGTAATTATTATACAATTTCTACTCGTTTATACTGCTTCACCCTTCTATCATCTTATTATTGTAGGGTTTTACGTTGAGGCCTTCTTTTCTAAATTCTTATTGAGTTTATCGAAATCATCTAAAACGTCTTTCTGAAGAATTTTAGCATACCGGAACATTGTCTGTCTGACATTAGTCTAGTCGAGTATTTTGAAAATGTTTTGAACCTTTCCAGATCGGCAATCACCCCAAAATAATGATAGAAAAGTTTGGTAATAAACCAAAAAAGCTGTATATTTGCATCGCGAATTAACAAATCGGTTCCGTAGCTCAGTTGGATTAGAGCAACGGCCTTCTAAGCCGTGGGTCCTGGGTTCGAATCCCAGCGGAATCACTAGGATTTTTTTTTACTTTTGAGAATCACAACATAAATACTTGTATTTTAGCTATTTATACCAATATTAAGAAATATGTTGGATATAGTTGTATTTCGACAATAAGTATTATCATTGTATTATGACTCATGAATTTATTGATTTTTTAACTAAAAGATGATTCGGTAATATTCCTTTTAAATAACTTTGTAGCAGAAAGAAGGCCGGAATATGGAAGAAATAACTGGAAAAATAATAATTCATTTACAAGGTAAATTTGGGAATAAGCCATTAGTGCCTGACAATTATGACATAACACAACTACATGAACTGTTAGGAGTTGTGGAAGGTATGATTAGACCTGATCGAAAGAAAGTGGAAAGTCCTGTTACACTAACAATAGAAGACGGTTCTGTAAAGAATGTTTTTACAACAGGTAAAGAAATTGCCGGGAAATTTGCTGTAATCTTATCCATGTTGTCTGCTTCAACTTCATTGAATCAGTTTGAAACTAATACCGCAAGAGGTCTTGAAAGCTTGCAAAAATATGCTATTAAAAACGATTTCAATATAGATATGTCTACTTCTGAGTCACCAGCATCATTTAGTATAACACCATATACTACTTTACAAATGGATAATGATTTATGGGTAGATGCGGAAATGTATTTGTATGGTAAGATTGTTGATGCAGGTGGTAAAAATAAGAGCAATATGCATATTGAAACTGAAAATGGGATTTTTGTGATACAAACAGATAAAGAATACCTTGGAAACATTCAAGAAAATCCAATCTACAAAAATTATGCAGTAAGAGCGATGGCAAAACAGAACATTGTTACTGGTGAAATAGATACAAGTTCTATGAAACTTATTGAAATTGTAGATTATCAGCCTTCTTTCGATAAAGATTATCTCGAAAGTAAAATTAAAGATTCTGTGCCTGTTTGGAAAGGTATTGATGCAGATGAGTTTTTGCATCAATTGAGGGAGGGACAATATGCAGGATAGAAAGAAAATCGTTTTTTGCGATACAGGATTTTTCATTCGTCTTGTTGGAGAAATTGGAAAATTGCATGACTCCACTCTGGCTTATTTCAAATATTTCTTGGACAATAGATATATACTTCGAATGAGTACAATCTCAATTGCAGAATTTTGTGTAAAGGACACAATCCAACATCTTCCATTAAGAAATATTATCATTTCACCATTTAATGCTTATTCTGCAGTATACACAGGAGGATGTGCAGAAATATTACTTAAAGAAAAATCAAAAGGTGCAAGAGTTGCAAACGATCGTGTCATTATCCTCAATGATGTGAAAATTATGGCACAAGCACAGTGTGATAAGGCCGATTATTACATTACTTCTGATACCAAGTCCAAAAGAATGTATGATGTGCTAAAAAGATCTGGTAAGGTGACTTATCAATTTATAGACATCCATGATCCATACGATAAAGTCTTTGGGTGTTTAGACTTTAAAAATAAAGTTTAAATCCCAAAGTCGAGAGGAGAGAGTCATTTCGCTTTTTGCTCTAACGATATTAAGTGGTCATTTATAGAGAGATGAACAAGTCTTTTCAAGATGATAAAAGCGGTACTCAAATGAAATTGAATACCGCTTCTTATTAGTCTGTTCTGTTTCGAATAAATATCTAATTAAAATAGATGTCTATTTGTTCTTGTCAATATATCCCTGTGCACGGGAATCACCAAGACTTTTGGCCTTTTCAAGATTTTTCAACCCTTCGGGCTTCTGTTTCTTTGCGATCTGTGCAAGACCTAATAACAGATAGCCTTCTGAATAGTCTGGAGCTATTTTGGTGCATTGTGTGGCTGTACTGACTGCTTCGTCAAGACGATTAACCCTAAGGTCTAAAGAAGCCCAGTTGGCTAAATAAACAGGTTCCTTGGGATTCAGATAGCAGGCACGTGCAATGTCGAGCAAAGCTTGTTGCCACATTTTGGCATTGATTTCGCACTGATAACGCATATAGAAGAATGCTGGATCGAGCGTATGACTCAACGAGTCGTATGCATAGTAGTCTTTTATGGCAGGACGATATTGCTTGTTAACGTCTAAGAAATGGCCTCGTGCCAGATAATATGGAGCAGCCATCCCTGTCTTTGAGGATACATTGACTGCACTGTCAAGAAGGACCTTAATCTCTTGATTAGGAGCTTTCAACTGGGTCTTGCATTGGGCACATTCATACCACAGTTCTCCGTTATTGAGAGGCGTTTTCGTTAGTTCTTTGAACATATCATAGGCTTTCTGATACTGCCCTAAAGCGTATACGATTTGTGCTTGCTGATGTTTATAAGCTGGGTCTGGTTTTATCTGATAAGCCGTAGTTGCCTCCTCCAATGCTTTGTCAAATGTCCATTCCTTGTATTTCTTCGGGTGGTAGATAGAGGTGTCATAGATCAGTGCTGCATAATTAGAATGAGCCTCATCTTTTTGAGTAGCTTTCTTAATACCTAATTGCATTTCCTTATCGGCATCGCTGAAAAGACTGTCAGTTGCATAGAGTTCGGCAAGTGATTTGTATCCCTGATCGGAATTTGGAAATTTCGCAATGAATTCATGAGCATATTTGTAGTTGTCTTTCTTTGAGCGTTGACTGCGTGCCAGGAACATGGTAGTGATTGCGTCCTTTTCTGTATCAGGTAATCCTGTTCTAATGCCGGTCTGTGTCAGTGTCTGACTGGTGAGAGCATTTACCTTCAATGCATTGATGTACTGAGCATCAATAATAGAGATGTTATTGGCATCAATGGATTTGAGTAAACCTATTACCTGACCTGAGCCATTGACTACAGGACAACCATAGTCTGTGTCCTGAGCTGAATATCCAGCTACATAATAATTATAGGATGTGTTGAATTTTTCGATGCGAGTGACTTTCGTATTCTTTATATCTGGCTTTTGATTGGAGTAGGCTACTATCCAAATAGTAGATCCTGCAGGAGACACCTGTGCAGAGATTTCTGCTCCTTTAGTGGCATGATCAACCTTAAATTTGATCACATCGTAGTTTTCGTCAGCTCCCATGATATAGTCTACGGGAACAGCCTCTCCATTCGCATCAACTACGGTAGCACTGTCAGCCCCTACAAATGGAGCAAATGGTGCTATGGCAGTTCCCTGGTTATCTATAAAGACACCACGACAAGAGGCTTTGATTGACCCATCCTTACTGAATGTTGTAAGCGTAAACACGGATTTTGCTGCATTCTTCACGCTACCGGGTTGAGCATAAACTCCTGCTGTAAGCATAAAGACGAGAAGGAATGAAAATAGCTTTATTTTATTCATATTCTGTTTGTAATCAATTAGTTATGTCTGTTTATTTGATATTTTGATTAATCTGTTATACTGTAATCTATATTTACTTATTGTGATGGAAATACTCATATTAATTGATTTCTTTCGCCCTTTGTAGTAAATCCTGAGCATTAGCAAGGGCTGCACTGGTAATGGCACTTCCGCTTAGCATCTGAGCGATTTCCTGTACTCGCTGTTTGGATGAGAGGAGCAACATCTGACTGACAGTGCCTTGTGGCGTTTCCTCTTTTACTACCTTATAGTGAGTGGAACCCAAAGCCGCAATCTGAGGAAGATGAGTGATAGAAATAACTTGCCTGTTTTTCCCCATCTCTCGCATGATAAGAGCCATCTTTTCTGCAATTTTCCCACTGACTCCTGTATCTATTTCGTCGAAAATGATAGTAGGGAGTTTGACTGCTCCACTGACCATTGCCTTTAAAGATAGCATGACGCGGGCGATTTCTCCACCAGAGGCTACTTGGGCAACGGGTTGCATCGGTGTACTCTGGTTGGCACTGAAGAGGAAAGATACTTTATCACAGCCTTTTTCACTTAACTGTTTTTCCTGAAACTGTACATGAAAACGAACATGCGGAATGCCCAATGGAATCAGGCGTTTTTGCATTTCTGATTCTACCTTGCCAGCAGCTTCCTTTCGACTTTTTGTCAGTTGTGCAGCTTTATCCTGACATTCAGCAAGTTTGTTGTTAACCTGATCCTGAAGATCTTGGAGTTCTTCATCACTGTGATCAATAGACGATAATTCCTTATTCAGATCCTGGGCGATTGCCAGAAGTTCCTGCACACTATTCGCATGGAATTTCTGTTCAAGAGAATAGAGTGCATCAAGTCGCTCATTAAGGTTTTGGAGTTCTGCAGGGTCGAAGTCTACATTCTCAACTTCACTACTTATTTCCTGTCCTATATCCTTGAGGTCTATATAACAACTGTCAAGACGCGAAGCCAGTTTACCAGCATCAGGATAGAACCTTTCAATATTATGAAGTTGATCCGAGGCTTCCTTCATTCGCTCCACAATTCCTTGTTCATCTGCATTTAGTGTCTGGTCAGCAGCATACAGAGCCGATTTGATTTCTTCTGCATGACTCATTGTCTGAGTCTTCTGTTCAAGTTCTTCCTGTTCTCCTTCCTGCGGATTAACTTTTTCTATCTCCTGATATTGAAAGCGCATGAATTCTTCATTTTGCCGAGCATTGGCAATAGAAGTCTTGAGTTCGTCGAGGTGTTTCTGCAGACGATGATATTCAACATAAGCGGTATGGTAATCATCGAGCAATTTTTTATTGTCAGCGATAATATCGACGATACTTAACTGAAAGTCATCTTTCTTGAGCAGCAGGTTCTGGTGCTGCGAATGAATATCGACAAGATCCTCACCAAGTTCACGCATTAAGGCGAGTTGGACAGGGGTATCATTGATGAAAGCCCGGCTTTTTCCGGAGTCGGTCAATTCTCTGCGGATGATGGTGTCCTTGAAATCAACATCAATATCATTCCTGAGGAAAAATTCTTTTAAGTCCGTATTGGTCAGGTCGAAGTGAGCCTCAATGATGCAATGACTCTGTCCGGATTTGACCGCTTTGGAATCTGCCCGATTCCCCAACAGTAATCCGATGGCTCCAAGAATAATGGATTTACCTGCACCGGTTTCTCCGGTGATGACGGAAAAACCGGGATTGAACTTGATATTCAATTCATCGATAAGCGTGAAGTTCTTGATATATAACTGTTTGAGCATTGTTGCTTAATCTTTTCCCAAGCGGTGTTCTGACTGGTACTGTCGAAGAAAAGCACGTTATAGGTGTTCTCTTTCTTTGGTACTTTGTCTTTAAAGCTATTTTATACCCATGATAAAGATAGAACAGAAAATAGTTTCTGCATTTATAATAGTTTAGAGAGTTCGTCAATAATATCTGCAGCTACCTCCGTTTTCTGCTTACGCGGATAGTCCCTGCGACTTGAAGTTGTAAGGATGGAAATCTGATTTTCATCAAATCCGAAGGTTGTACCCGGATTCCGAGTCGAATTAAGAACGATGAAATCCGCATTCTTCTTTGTCAGTTTCTCTCGTGCATGAGTATCTTCATGATCAGTTTCAAGAGCAAAGCAGACCAGCCTTTGTCCAATCTTCTTCATTCGTCCTAAAGCAGCTGCGATATCCTGAGTAGGCTTCAGGTGGAGGACCTTGGTATCTTCTCCCCGTTTAATCTTCGTGTCCGCTACTGTTTCTGGTCTGAAATCAGCCACAGCAGCACAGAGGATGGCCGCATTGCAGTTAGGGAAATATTTTGTTGCTGCTTCGTACATCTCCTGGCAGTTTGTCACGTCAATCCGGTGAATCCCGGGTTGGCATAATCTCATGACAGGACCGGAAATCAATGTGACATCAGCTCCTCTTGCATAGCATTCTTCAGCAAGGGCAAACCCCATTTTCCCAGAAGAATAGTTGCCGATGAAGCGAACCGGATCAATATTTTCGTAAGTAGGCCCAGCCGTAATTAATAGCTTTTTCCCCTTCAGTTCCTCTTTCTTTGCATAAAAGAAACGATCCAGAATATCCGTGATGACGTCCGGTTCTTCCATTCTCCCTTTGCCTTCCAGTCCGGAGGCAAGGAAACCCTTTTCGGGTTCGATAATATGGTTGCCATAGTGCCTTAATATACTGATATTTTCCTGTGTAGCAGGATGCCGATACATATCCAGATCCATAGCAGGTGCAATAAATACAGGAGCTTTCATGGACAGATAGGTAGTAATAAGCATGTTGTCAGCTATGCCGTGAGCCATCTTCCCCAGGGAAGAGGCCGTGCACGGAGCGATGACCATGGCATCCGCCCAAATTCCCAGATCTACATGAGAGTGCCATGTACCATCTTGCTGAGAGAAGAAGTCACTGATAACCGGTTTGTGAGTCAGTGCAGAAAGGGTGATAGGAGTGATGAATTCTTTTCCGGAAGGAGTAATCACGACTTGGACTTCGGCGCCTTGTTTGGTCAAGTCCCGTATGAGCAAGCAAGATTTGTAGGCAGCAATGGATCCGGTAATGCCCAGAACAATCTTCTTTCCTTTTAGCATGATAATTCCCGAAATGTTCTGTTAATGATTGATCTCCCGTAGACGGATGCGAGTAAGTACCTGTTTGGTGTTGAGAGTGAAGTCACTGTTCAGAATCCATGAAAAATAACCTGGATCGCGGTTTAATACGTCTGAAACTGCCCATCCCCGATATTTACCGAAGTTGAACACTTCATGTTTACGTGGATGTCCTTCTTTATCGGTAAGGATATTGCCTTTCCCATCTTTCATGGGTTCCCAGATCATGCGACCTGCAAAGTCCACATTATCGTTTCTACAGGAAAATTCAGCTAATTCATCCATATTGTTGTTTAGCACGCGGTCAGGTTCTTCCTGTTTTCCGGGAGCATACATATCCAACTCACCCTGAAGTACCCGATAGGTCGCTTCTGTATCCTGATCAGAGCGGTGGGCAACAAAGTCATCTTCCATCTTGTGCCCGGTATAAAATTTATAGGCAGCGGCCAGATTACGTTGTTCCATCTTATGATAGATGGTCTGAGCGTCTATCAGGCGGCATTTGGAGAAGTCGAAGTCAATACCAGACTTCAAGAATTCTTCAGCTAACAAAGGTACGTCAAAACGATTTGAATTAAATCCTGCAAAGTCACAGCCCTTAAATGTTTCTGCTAGTTTAGTTGCTATTGCTTTAAAAACGGGTTTATCTTTTACCTTTTCATCATCAATACCAGTAAGTTCAACGACTTCAGAAGGAATATGCTTTTCCGGATTTATGAGATAATCACCTCGTTCTTCTTTGCCGTCCGGTTCTACTTTGATAAAGGAAATTTGTATAATACGATCATGAATTAAATCCAGACCGGTGGATTCGAGATCAAAAACAATGAGAGGTTTTGTTAAATTGAGTTTCATTTTTCTTTTTTTAGTCGTTCAGCAACATTGGCATCAAGAGCATTAGTATTTCACAGTTTTCTGGTTGTGTAGCAGGATAGACTATACCTGCACGGGAAGGGTCAGCCAGTTCCATAATGATTTCATCACTCTCGAGGTTGGTCAGAATTTCCTGCAGGCTTGTACCTTTGAAGCCGATGCTCATGTTCTGACCACTATAGTCACAAGACAACTGCTCCTTGGCAGAAGTAGCAAAATCCAAATCCTCTGAATTGAGTTCCAGTTTTCCTTTTTCCAGTTGGAAACGAACAAGTTCACTGCTTTCACTTGCAAAAGGAATGACGTGACGCAGAGCACTAAGCAAACTCTTCCGGTCTATGGTGAGTTTGTTAGGGTTATCATTTGGAATGACTGAATTATAATTTGGATAACGGCCTTCAATGAGGCGGCAGTTTAAAATACTGTTGTCGAATTTGATTTCTGAATTATGCTCGTTGAAGCGGATTGTTACATCACCGTTGTTGCGATTCAGAATATTTTTCAGAAGGGTGGAAGGCTTCTTCGGCAAGATAAAAGCGCTTGGAGCATCACTCTTGATACCATAGAATTTGTTGCGTACCAATTTATGTCCGTCACTAGATACAATATTCAGACTTTCCGCCGTGAGGTCAAAGTATACTCCATTCATTACCGGACGAAGTTCGTCATCAGCTGTTGCGAAGAGGGAGCGGGTAAGATTGTCTACCAGAATACCTGCATCAAGTGTTATGGTTGTCGTATCTTCGCTATCTACTTCCTGAACGTGAGGATATTCCTCAGCACTTTGGGCGGTGAAACTATAGAGTCCGTTCAGATATGAAACTTTTATATTGAAAGTATCCATATCGATATCGAAGTTGAGCGGTTGTTCTGGTAATTCTTTTACTGCATCGAGAATTGTGCGACTTGGAATAGCAAAGCCACCATCGCCTTCAGCACTGTCCAGCTTTAAAGTGCTCTGCATAATATTTTCACTATCGCTGGCTGTAACGGATAGCAGACCATCACTGACCTGAAAAAGAAAGCAATCAAGAATTGGTAGCGAATTCTTGCTGTTGATCACCCTGGAGAGCGTGTTAAGGCAACTACTCAGTGCCGTACTGGATAATGTAAATCTCATGAGTATGTATTTTTATGTTTTGTGCTAATATTATTTAGGATGCAATCTCGCACCTTATAATGCACAAAAATACGAAAATATGTGTAGATAAACAAAAATTAGCTTAGAAAATTTCGGTTTTTAGAACTATTTTAGTAATTTCGCAATCTAACAACAATTAAATATCTAAAAGTATACAACATGGAAATTCAAGGAAAGATTATTGCGGTTCTCCCAAAGCAGAGTGGTACATCAAAACGGACGGGTAATCAATGGGCATCACAGGATTATGTTATAGAAACTCATGAACAATATCCTCGTAAATGTACTTTCCGGGTCTTCGGCGAAGATAAAATTAACCAGTTTGATATCAAAAGTGGTGAAGAATTAACAGTCTCTTTTGATATTGATGCTCATGAATACCAAGGTCGCTGGTTTAATAATATCACTGCATGGCAGGTACAGCGCGTTGATCCTGCTGCTGTTCAGGCTAGTATAGAGGGCAGTCAGCCTCAGGACAATGCTGCTCCTTTTGCTGCCGGTGCTTCTCCTGCATCTGCTAATGGCGCTCAGGCACCTTTCCCTCCTGCTCCAGATGAAGATACGAATAGTAGTGCAGATGATTTACCTTTCTAAGGTTTTACTTTAAAGTAACTCGTTGGCGGAATAATTTAGTGCTATACCTATCATCAGTAACCATATTACCACAGTTTGGTAACCTCATTACTGCTACGTGGTAATCACTGATCAGGTATAACTTAAAAGATAAACGATATAAGTAGTTGAGAATTAGATATATGTTCAATTTCTAAGATGTGTTTTTTATTCATGTTTAATTCCACCAACAAGTTTTAAAGTAGTATTTAATAAGCAAGAGCTTGTTTCAGGATGAAGCATGTTCTTGAATGTTATACATCCTGATTTTGAATAGTGGAAAAAGCTGTTTTTAACTCCACAAGAAAAGGAGTGAAAATGGCTTTTTCTTTTGTTCGTCATAAAGTTTGTTTCTGCTTTTGACTTAAGTAGAACCTGCAAGATGCATAATGGGTGCCAGAATGCACTTGATTGCTTATTACTGGCTATGGCAGATAATAACTACTCATGCAATTCGTCGTGAACCTATAATCTTTTCTTGTTCTCCGAAAGTATGGGACAACAACTCTCCTTTGCTTTCAACGAATGGTTGCCTTTTGCAGGAATTTTTTATATTCTTGTTCGTAACCGTTGAATACATTAATGTCTACTTCTCCATGAATACCTTGTACACGGCCGTCAGGACACAACTGCCAAAAAGCTAATCGTATATCCGGTTTGTATTCTCCGTAATGAGCAATCCAGATGTAATAGTTTTGTTTAATATCTGGAGCACTGTTCAGATATTTATTGACGAATATTTGATTAACATACAAAATAGGTTCTGTTCCCGTATAGTGCCGTACGATTCTTAACCAAATACGGATACGGCTGAAGAGAATTTTTGCTCCTCCCATTTTTCGAATTTGGCTTGGGTAAGGTTCAACATCAAGAACGGGTGGGAGATCACCCTTCTCGAATCTTGACCGTTTTAGATAAAATCTGGCTTGCTCTGCTGGATTAGTATTAATGGAGAAAAAATGGTATGTCCCCACACGGTATCCGTATGCCTTGGCCTTTCTGTAGTCGCGGAAATAATAAGGATTGAATACATTTATGCCTTCTGTGTTTTTGATAAAGATGAATTTTAGTGGGTAGTTGACAGTACCAGTTATGGCTTTCTTGCTTAAATCACCGAGATGAGTAATGTGCAGGTTAGACCAGTCAATCGCATAATAATGTTTACGCCGGTGACCTTTAATATGTTGATATTTTGAGATGTCAATACCGTATACTCGTTCGGAATTGTAAACCAATCGTTCTCCCAGATAGATGTTGTTTTTCCATTCGCCTACACGAAGCCTTTTTATGCGAGATACGGAAAAGCCGAAACCATCGCGCTTGCCGTCAGTCCAGTGTCCTTCATAGTATGAACCGTCATTATCCAAATGGGCACCATGGCCATTGGGGAGGAATTGACGGTTCAACTCTCCTATATATACACCTGCAGAATCCGGGCGTTCATTCCACTTGATGAGATCTCGTATAGATTTGTTTGTGCCAAGGACAATATAACGGGCTACAGATAAGGGCTGACTGACTACACCTTTGGGCTTCTTTTTCCGGTCAGTTTGAATGATGAGGAAGTGATGGCGTAAGGTCTTGGTGGGATGGCAGTTTTCTTCTATCGTGTCACCTTTAATATTTTTGTATACAACTTTAAAATAGATCTTATAAGCAATATGTAATCGGGCACTGTCTTTCTTCACTCTGTTAAGCGTATTCAACTCCTGTTCGATTTTTCGGTATTGCTTGACTTTCCGGATTCCGTAATCTGCAATCATCCCATATCCTACATCACGCACATCGTGAACGTGGGCATAATATCGGAGATCATCTACTATATTCTGTAGATTAATTATCTGATTCTTAAGGGAATCCACGTGAGTCTTCAGGAGTTTCTTAACTTCTTCAGGACTATACTTGTGCTGGACAAGTGAATTGCCGAAGACAGTAAGTAAATGTCCTTTACAGGAAGGAATCAAAGCCCATTGGTCTATCCAGCAAGCAGCAGTGGTAAGGGTATCTGTATTGAATGACAAAACCGGACGTCCTTTCAGCGTAAGTTCATAACATGAAATGCACTTTACTTTTGCCTCACTTTTGTAAATTTCTTTATGGTCAACCGTATAAGTTGAAATAACTGTAATCAGGAGAATAGCCATTAATAGGGATAAACAGACTATTCCAAGTCTTTTCTTTACAGAAATATATTTAATCTTTTCTTGCATTTAAAAGCAAAAGTACATAAGATTTTTGGGATTCATTTATAAAATTCAGAATTTATTGTTAACTTTGCAAAATCTGGATTTTTGTAACTGCAAGCAATCGAATTTAAACATACGATATGGAAAAATTAATCATCAATAGTTTTGAGGAATTCTCCACTCACTTAGGCGAGCAATTGGGTGTTTCTGAATGGGTGCAAATTGATCAGGATCGAATTAATTTATTTGCTGATGCTACACTTGATCATCAGTGGATCCACGTTGATGTGGCCAGAGCTAAAGAGGAGAGTCCCTATAAGAGTACTATTGCTCATGGTTACCTGACTCTTTCTCTTTTGCCTTATCTATGGGGACAGATCATTCAGGTGAATAATCTTAAAATGATGGTTAACTATGGTATGGACAAGATGCGTTTCGGCTGTCCTGTTCTTTCCGGTTCCAGGCTTCGACTGGTCACTAGTCTGGCTTCAATAGAGAATCTGAGGGGTATCTGCAAGGTTGGAATTCAGTTTAAAATGGAAATAGAAGGACAGAAGAAGCCTGCTTTGAAAGGGCTGGCAAGTTTCTTGTATTATTTCAAATAAGGTTTTTGTTTTTCAGACAGGTTAAGTTTGTAGAGCGAATTTATAATCAGGTAATCCGCATCATATTGTATCCGTCTATTTTTCCACCGTATGATATCTCTTAGATGATTTATTTTGTAATTGCTGTTACTATTATCTATATCATTTACATGACATATAAGAAGGGAGAGCCGCTGTCCAGTATCTCCGAGATTTCTTATGTGGCTAAGCATCATTGGGAATTTATGGCTTATATGCTTTTCGTGGCAGTCTATGTCCTTCCCGTGATGTACAGGAAGAGTTCTCCTTGTACGCGATTCCTGACCTACTTTACTGCATTGGGAATGCTTATGGTTATTATTACGCCAGTATTCCGTACGCATGGTGCAATTTTTCATGATGCAGGGGGAGTGATTACTTGTGTAGCATGCCAGACTTGCCTCCTATTGAATCGTCCTATTCTCCTTTTGGCATGGTTTCCCTATGTCTTCTTTTTCCTTTTTATGAGAAAAGAAAATTATAGTCATCCTGTATTCTGGGCTGAGATGACGGTCATGGAAAATATGTTTATGTATAGTTTGATCTGATCTTGCCATCTTGTGTTATTGAACGTCTATAGCTGACTTTTACTGCTTGTATGGATAGAGGCTTAGACGTTAAATATCCTTTTCTTATAAAGAATACTAGGGATTATAAGAAAGAGTAATCTTCTTTACAATAACGGAGAATCGGTGATTGACCAAATGAAAAATGTCGGGATTTATTAAAAGAAAATGAGAATAAAAAAGGGAAGTATCTGTAGAGATATTTCCTTTTGTGACTCCGCAGGGATTCAAACCCTGAACCTTCTGATCCGTAGTCAGATACTCTATTCAGTTGAGCTACGGGGCCTTAAAGTTTTATAGCCTATTCGGAAAATGTGACCCCGCAGGGATTCAAACCCTGAACCTTCTGATCCGTAGTCAGATACTCTATTCAGTTGAGCTACGGGGCCTACTTTCTTTTAAGCGCTTGCAAAGGTACGGTTTTATTTTTTAAAAACCAAATCTTTTCAAAACTTTTTTATAACCACTCTTTCCTGTAACAGGTCTTAGGAAAGAGTGGTTGGAGATGCGGTTTAAGCTTTAATCATTTCAACAGACCGCTTCATAAATTTATCTAAGGCTTCCCCTTTCAGCATGCCATTCTGAAGCAGGGACAAATCGATGAGTTGATGGACAACTGCATTGCCTTTAGCATAGTCATCAAGGACCTTATTCCTTTTTTCACGCTGGTCATTGACGGCTTTTTCTGTATTCTTGAGATCATCTTTTTCTGCCTGTGTGATTTCCTCAGTTTTCTTCTTACTTTGTTCCTGATGAATAGCAGACAGGCGAGCCTGGCATCCCTTTAACTCACTAAGGATAGGCTTCAAAACCGTTGCATTCTTATCTTCTTCATCATCAATGATTTTCTTAACCAATGGATGATCACTGTTGATGACCAGAACGTAACTGTCCGGCATTTCGTTATAGAAACTCATACCAGGTTGAAAGTGGCTCATGGTCTTCATTCGACGCATGTATTCACTTTGGGTGATTACAATAGGCTGACTGTTTTCACCGAGAGCCTGTACTTCAACCATAAATTGAGCCTTATCCAGTTTTGGCATCTGGGAATGGAATATTTCTGTCAGATTGTCACCTTTATCCTTATCCAAGTCGGATTCCTTAGGCGTATTCTTGACAATTAAACGGTCAATGACATCTGCATCAACCCGGCAGAAGCGAGTCTTTTCAAATTTCTGTTCCAGCATACTCACCATAGGCACATCAAGTTCGCCATCCATAAGGAGTACACTGTAGCCTTTGTCCTTAGCAGCCTGAACAAAAGAATATTGTTCATCTTTGTTTGTAGCATAAAGATAGATGAGACTACCATCCTTGTCCGTCTGGTTCTCTTTGATCAATGTCTTGTATTCATCAAAGGTAAAATGCTTGCCCTCGACATCTTTGAGGAGAGCAAAGTCTTTAGCGCGATCATAGAAATCTTCACGGGACAACATTCCATAATTGATGAATATCTTGAGGTCATCCCATTTCTTTTCATAATCCTTACGGTCAGTTTTGAAAATCTCCTGGAGCCTGTCGGCTACCTTTTTCGTAATGTATACAGAGATCTTTTTCACGTTAGCATCACTCTGGAGATAACTGCGGCTTACATTCAGAGGAATATCCGGAGAGTCTATCACGCCATGGAGTAAGGTCAGGAAATCGGGTACGATCCCTTCGACATGATCTGTTACAAACACCTGGTTACAATAGAGTTGAATCTTATTGCGTTGTAGATCTATATTACTTTTAATACGTGGGAAATAGAGAATACCTGTGAGTGTAAAAGGAAAGTCTACGTTCAAATGAATCCAAAATAGGGGTTCATCCTCCATTGGATATAAAGCCTTATAGAATTTTTTGTAGTCATCATCCTTCAGTGTTGAAGGCTTTTTGGTCCATAGGGGTTCAATATCATTGATAATGTTATCCTCGTCTGTATCAACTTGTTTGCCATCTTTCCATGTTGTTTTCTTGCCGAAAACGATGGGAACCGGCATAAATTTACAATATTTGTTGAGGAGTTCTGTAATCTTTCCTTTTTCAAGAAATTCCTTACAGTCATCACTGATATGAAGGATAACATCGGATCCCCGATCAGTTTTATCTGCTTCTGATATCTCGAATGAAGGACTACCGTCACAACTCCATTTTACTGCTTTAGAGCCTTCCTTATAACTTTTAGTTATAATTTCAACCTTGTCACTGACCATAAAGGAAGAATAGAATCCTAATCCAAAATGTCCGATAATGGCATTTGCATTATCCTTATATTTCGTCAGGAAATCATTGACTCCGGAGAAAGCAATCTGATTGATATATTTATCGATTTCTTCCTCAGTCATACCGATGCCCCGGTCACTGATTGTAATGGTTTTTGCTTTCTCATCTAACTTTATTTTTACGTTCAGATCTCCGGCCTCACCTTTGAAATCACCCTTTTCCGTGAGGGTTTTTATCTTTTGGGTTGCATCGACAGCATTGGATACCATCTCCCGTAAGAAGATTTCATGATCGGAATACAAAAACTTTTTAATAACAGGAAAAATGTTTTCTGTAGTAACTCCAATATTACCTTTCTTTGCCATATAAATATGATGTTTTTAATTATGATTCTAATTTGTCAGTTCTGATTCGTTTAAGGTGAAAATCTGCTGTCGGTGGTTTTTGTTATTCTGCCAGGCGGGTAGTCTTAAATGATCGAATGACTCTGTCTACTATTATTGCAAAATATGTGCCAAAAAAGATAAGGGATGTGGAATATGTTTTTGTGGCAGGGTACAAAGCGTTTTTTGTTAAAAGACTTGTCTGTAAATAAAATAATTGCTTATAAACAAATTAGGTTCTGACCCTTTGGTCAGAACCTATATTTAAAGAATATGGTTAGGATTTTGAAACCATATATTAGAAATATCAATAAACTCAGTTGTCTTTGAAAGCCACGATCTCTTTCAGATTCTTGTTCATGTAAAAAGTCTGTCTATATTTCATCACCTTGCCATCGTTACGGGTAATTTGGTATTTTACCGTGACAAACATTAATTTAGAAGTTGGAGTACCATACTGAATGTTATGATGAAATTCTGGCATTTGACGAGTGATCTCGTGCATCTTTTCTATACGGTCTTTTGTCACGAAAGAAGTCGAGTCCAGTTTGCCATAACTATCATCGCCAATATCGCCATAGACCAGATTTTCATTTAAGAAGTCTCTGATCAGGATCTTGCTCTGATGCTGTTTGCTACATCCTGACAAGAGGAGCAAAGACAGCGTTAGGATGAAAAAGACTCTTGCTTTCATGAGATTCCTTAATTTTTCAGATTCTTCAAGATAAGGAGCAGATGATCCCAAACCATCTGAACGGTAGGGATATAGAGCATCTCATCCGGAGTATGAACATTCTTTAAGGTAGGGCCAAAACTGACCATGTCCAGGTATGGATATTTCTCACTGAAGAGACCACATTCCAGACCGGCGTGAATACCCCGTACCTTTGGTTCCTTATGGAAGAGTGTTTTATATGCTTCTACTGCTACTTTTACAAGTTTGCTGTTCGGATTCATCTTCCAGGCAGGATAGCCATCTGTCACTTCCACTTCAGCACCAGCCAACTGGAATACAGCCTTGATGGAATTGGAAATGTTATCCAGATTGCTCATTACGTTAGAGCGCTGGCTTGACACGATGACAACTTTGTCACTGTCAGTTTTTACACTGGCTATATTACTTGACGTTTCTACCATCCAGGAAAGGGCTTTGTCCTGACACATTGCAAATACGCCGTTATCCAAAGCCTGTAAAGCCCGTATGAGAGATACAGAAACTTGCTGTGGCATGACGGCTTGAGCTTTTGTTCCTTCAAGATTCCAGACCATTGTCGTATCTGTGACATGAAATTCATCCTCGACCTTTGCCGTAAATTCTTTCCAGTCTGCTTTAACTTCTGTTTCCTTGTCAGCCGGAACGGCAAATATGGCTTTACCGTCACGAGGAATGGCATTGTGCATCTTTCCAGAATTGAATTGAGCCAGATATAGTGTTTCCTTTTCTTGCTCAATATAGAGGAAACGTGTCAGGATCTTAATCGCATTGGCGCGCTTCTTTTCTATATCATCACCAGAATGACCACCTTTGAGGCCCTTTACAGATGCCTCAAGAAAAGTGTAGTTTTCCGGTGCTTTTTCATTATGAATTTGGAAGGTTGCAATGGTACTTCTTCCACCGGCACAGGAAACGAATAATTCACCCTCATTTTCTGAATCCAGATTGATCAGGTATTTTCCTGTCATGAACCCTGATTTCATGCCAATGGCTCCTGTAAGCTGAGTCTCTTCGTCGCGAGTGAATACACATTCTATCGGACCATGTTCTATATCGTCGCTGTCAA
Organism: uncultured Prevotellaceae bacterium; assembly: GCA_963769405.1. GTDB lineage: Bacteria > Bacteroidota > Bacteroidia > Bacteroidales > Bacteroidaceae > Prevotella. The sequence goes on from CAVYLQ010000017.1 coordinate 42,033, forward strand.
GAATGGCTAATTCTATGGCATCGCCAATACCATCATCAGCACCTAAAGTTGTCCCTTTTGCTTTCAGCCAGTCTCCATCCACATAAGTCTGGATGGTATCCTTGGAGAAATCAAAATTGACATCTACCAATTTGTCGCAAACCATGTCCATGTGACATTGCAGGATGACGGTCGGATAGTTCTCGAAACCCTTAGTGGCAGGTTTGCGGATCAGCACGTTACCGGTTTTATCTACTTTTGTTTCCAGATGGTGATTTTTACCAAATGTTTTCAGATACTCAATCATTTTTTCCTCATGCTTTGAAGGACGAGGAATCTTATTGATTTCAGCAAATTGCTCAAAGACACGAGCCGGTTTAAGTTCACTCTTATTCATTTTGTTTCCTATTATTTAAAAAAACTTCTTTTTATCCTTTTTTATTTTGTCAATTACTTCAAAACTATTATCTTTGTCATCGTTTTAGCCATGAAGTTAATTGCAAAAATAAGGAAAATGATTGAAATATTACTATTCAGCGTGTTAATTATTGCTATCAGTTTTGCTTTGTTAGCGATTAAGTTACTTTTAAGGAAAGACGGAAAGTTTTCCTCTCCACATATTGAAGATAATCCAGCCCTGCGAAAGCAAGGTATACATTGTGTACTTGAACAGGATCGTGAAGCTCAGCGTATATAGAAAACGTACTTGGATAATAAGAAGTTAACTCTGAGAAGCTCAGTTTTGCTCGTTTTGAAAAACAATAAGAATTAAAATAAAAGAAATGAAAAAGAACATTTTGGGAACCTTTGCCGTAGTTGCTATTGCTGCTCTCGGCATGACATCTTGTAACAAACAGCAGCCTCAGGTAGAACCGGAGTCTGAAAATTCTAAGGCTCCTGTGAGTCTTAAGGTCGCCTATGTTGAGGTTGACTCTATCATGACGCGATATACTTTCGCAAAAGAGTATTCCCAACTGCTGCAGAAGAAAAGCATCAATATCCAGAACACCATTAATGCAAGGGGACAGCAGTTACAAGCCGCTGCTGCAAATTTCCAACAGAAGGTACAGCAGAATGCTTATACCCGTGATCAGGCTCAGGCTATTCAGGGAGGTCTCCAGCGTCAGCAGGCAGATCTGCAAAGTTTGCAACAGCGTTTGGGTGGTGAGTTTCAAGCAGAGCAGAATAAATATAACAAAGCCCTGCATGATTCAATTGCTCATTATCTGACTATATATAATAAAGATAAGAAATATTCCATTATCTTCAGTAAGAGCGGTGACAATCTTTTGTATGCCAATAAAGCTTATGATATTACGAATGAAGTTATAGCTGGTTTGAATAAAGCTTATAAAGGTAATCTCAATAAAACGGCAAAATAAGAGGTAAAGCAGAGTGACCAGAGAGGAACGTTATCAATATATTCTCGGTTATTTTCGAAGAACGGAGCCTCATGTAACGACACAGTTGGCATTTGGGAGTGCCTTTCAGTTATTGGTAGCCACTTTACTGAGTGCCCAGTGTACGGATAAACGTATCAATGAGGTGACCCCTGAACTGTTTCTGCATTATCCGGATGCCCGTTCCATGGCAAAGGCTTCACCAGAGGATATTTTGGCTTATATTCATTCAGTCAGTTATCCGAATTCAAAGTCACGTCATTTGGTTGATTTGAGCCGTATACTCGTTTCTGATTTTGGTGGTGAAGTTCCTTCAGAGTCAGAGCAATTGATCAAGTTGCCAGGAGTAGGGCGTAAGACGGCTAATGTGTTACAGGCAGTCTGGTTTGGTAAAGCTGTGATAGCAGTAGATACACATGTCTATCGGGTCAGCCATCGGATGGGACTTGTCCCTAAGACGGCTGATACACCTCGAAAGGTGGAAGATTACTTGACAGGTCATATCCCATCTGCGGACTTAGCGAATGCTCATCATTGGCTGTTATTGCATGGCCGTTATATTTGCAGGAGTCAACACCCGCAATGTGAGCAATGCTTTTTTGAAAAATATTGCCCAAAACTTCTTGTAGGAAGTAAGTTGGATAAATAATTTGATTTGAAGTATTTTTAAGGATTGATGATTTATGCATATTCTTCCGATTGACCATTTTCTTAAGAGCATTGCAGTTCATAATGACCGAGCTTGGTTTGCAGAACACAAGGACGAATTTCTAACTTGCAGGGATGATTTTGCTGAAGGTTTAAATCAGGCTATTGCAACGATTTCCAAGTTTGATCCGGAAATAGCCCATTTAACGGCGAAGGATTGTATGTACCGTTTTTATCGTGATACTCGGTTCTCTCCTGATAAATCCCCCTATAAGAACCATTTTGGAGGGTTTATTTGTGGACATGGGAAAAAGTCTCTTCGATGTGGTTATTACCTCCATATACAACCTGGGCATAGTTTTATTTCTCAAGGTTGTTATTGGTTGCCGACCAATATATTGACTTCTGTCAGAAATGAGATCATGGGCAATATTGATACTTGGAGGAAAGCTGTTGAAAATGGGAAATTTGTCGCTCTTTTCGGTTATCCGAATGAAGGAAAGATTGATGACAATGGTCTTGTGATTACCAATAAAGGATTTGGTTTCAGTCACTTAAAGACTGTGCCTAAAGGATTTCCTAAAGACTATCCATTCATTCAATACTTAAGAATGAAAGATTTTGCTACTTGGATCCGCGTTGATGATGATTTCTTTAATGGAGATCAGTGGCTTGATAGGATTGCAGAAATTTTCAAGGTGGGTAAACCCATGATGGATTTTCTCAATGAAGTTATTGATGACTATGAATAGAACAAACGGTATAATTTTTTAAACTTCAATATTGGAGTTGCAGTTATAAAAAATGCGAGCAAACCTTTAGGTCTGCTCGCATTTTTTATAGAAGATTCTGAAAGGAATCAAGTATTGTTTTGATAATTTATATACTTAGTTGACGCCGAATAAATTCATAATCCGGTTGACGAATCGGTCGATGGTTGTAGAATCAGTGACCTGGTTAATTTCCTTCTCGATTTTATGTTCCACGTTTTTCTGAACCTTATTACTGATCTGAGAAGCAATATGATCGGCAGTTTGATTAGTTGACTGGTCAGAGTTATTGCTTTCTTTCTGGTCGGAATTCTGTTGGTCATTTTGCTGGTCAGCAATATCATTCTGTCGCAGTTGGTCCGGATTCTGGGATTGGATGGTTTGATTCGGGTTAGTCTTATTAAGAGCCTTTAGAATATCATCTTCATTAAGTGTATGAACCTTGCCGAGAATACCAAAACTTACGGTGTGACTCCTGCCGTCAAAATTGACAGTTGTCTTTGAAAAAAGGACATAATTATGATATTGTAACAAGTTGTCCATAGCCGTATCAAAGAATGTCCCGGTAATCATGTGGGTAAGCATACTTAATCCCTGTGTAAAGATGTCATCTGACTGTTCATTGGGATTATCATTGGAAGCTTTTTCTATAGCTGTAGTGATTTCACTCTTGATAGCATTTTCATGATCTTGCTTATTCGGATTTGTAAAGATAAAGAATAGCAAAGCGACAATGATGACAGCCGAGGCAATCAACCATGGAGTATGTTTCTTCTTTTTTCCATCTTCGTTGAGATGCTCATCTTGCATATCAGAAGGAGGAGTTGTAGCATATCCCGTTTCACCATTAGTGTTTCCATCTGTTGGCCCCATTGTATCCGAAGCATCAGTAACATTCTGTGCAGCCCCTTGTTCTATATCGGAATTCGGGGATACAGGTGGTTGATTTCCGGGAGAATAGGGAGGAGGCGTCTGTTGGAGACTTCCGGTAATAATATATTTTAATTGTTCTACCTGCCATGCAGGAGTCCAGTTGGGCATGCCTTCGGCCCACACAAGCGTTTCAGAAGTAATATGCTTCTGAGCGAGTTGATTAATGGTAAACGGACCGGTCTGTTTACCATTTTCAATCATGAAATATTCCATGCTTATATGCTAATTGATTAATATTAAGTTTAGTGTGTCGTTTTCCACCAATCGGTTTTTTCTTTCCCTTTCAGAGCCACTTTGTTGATACTCGGATCAGAAATGGCAATACCACAATAATTTTTGACAGGGATAAAATTATCATCACTTCTCAATGCAGTGTAGAGTGAGCTTGTATAGGCTGTCTTGCGGATTAGAGACTGGATTGTATCCTGACAAGACTTTAAAAGGGATACGTCTATTTTATGATGGTCAGCGTCTTCAAGATGATTGATGTAATCATAGAAGTCATAGAAAATAGGTGAGCTGTATCCTCCCAAAATTTGAATACTGTCTCGATAGCCTTCTGGAAGCGAATAACTCTTATTGATTTTCTTCATGATAGCTGCGAGGCCATCCATCTTTCTGCAGTCGATAGCTGAAAGAGCACCATAAGGATACTGGTAATTTTTATAGAAATCATAGAATTCACTTACCAAAGAAGTATAAGAAGGAGCTTGAGAACTCAAGTTACTCCACATTTCTTTGTAAGGCATTCCTATATCCATGACCTCACTGGTAGAAGCTATCAAAAAATTAGTGACGTTGCGTAATGCGTACGTGGTTTCCACATTGGCCATATAACAGTCATCGAAGAGGATGTACTGGAATTTAACTCCGGCACCGGCTATACCTTCTGCAAGAGTAGGTATATCTGTAGCATAATTTTTCAGATCGGTGACACTGCCGAAAAAGCGTGTTTTGATTTTTAAGTTTGCTAGTTTGGTTTTTAAATTTGTTAGTATGTATGATGTGGCCATTGCCTCATACGGATAGTGAGTCCAGTCATCCTTGTATGTCCACCCAGTCCCATGGCTCCCTATAATCAATGCATAGTTTAAAGCAGGGGCGTTTGTTTTCATATCATTCAGAATTTCCGTAATACCCGATGCTGAAGTATAAAAGTTGCCTGTGTAATCTTTGATGGGTTGGTGTGTAAAGTCGCCTCGATTATAAATGATCTCGTAGAGTTGAGAGTTAGTAGCAGAAGTGCTTAGAAATACCAATACCTTTTTATTAGTAAGCCCCCCAGCATTTTTGATGCCTTCTTCGATACTGTCCAGATTCTGCAGGAAGATGGAGTAGAGTCCATTATCCGTACGAGAACCTGTCCATGGCATATATACGAGAATGGTTTGTTGGTTAATTCCACTGTTGTCACCATCCGTAATTCCGTTTCCACTGCTACAACTGCCTAAGGCAAGTAGCAGTAAGAGACTAAATATAAATATAATGAAGCGTTTTTTCTTCGCCTTCATATTATTTGTTTTTCTCGAGCTCAGCTATAGTCTCATTCAAGATCCGAATCTTCCCCTCTGCATCGTCCTGTTTCTTGCGTTCACGATTCACGACGGCTTCAGGTGCATGTGATACAAAATTCTGATTACCGAGTTTAGCTTTCACCCCCTTCAGAAAATCTTCCAGATGTTCGAGTTGTGCCTTTGCCTTAGCGATTTCTGTATCTACATCAATCAAACTCCCGATAGGGACTGCAAATTCATCAGTGCCGACCATAAAGCCACTGGCATCAGCCGATTTCTCGGTAACAGTTGCTATCTCTGAGAGGTTAGCCATCTTTAGGATGATAGCACTCCAGACATCAGCATGATGGTGATTGATCGACTGGAGTACAAGTTTTTTCTTTGGAGCAATATTTTTCTGATTGCGAACAGTCCGGACACCACTCACCACCTGTTTTACTTTTTCTATTTGAGTACACATCTTCTTTTCAGCACTAGTAGGTGAAGCGATTTGAAGCGTTGAACTCATGATGCTTTCACCATCTTTACGCGGATAGATATGCTGCCAGAGTTCTTCCGTGATAAATGGCATGAACGGATGCAACATTTTCAGAAGACTCTCGAAGAATTTCAGAGTAGCATCGTAAGTCTTTTTGTCAAGAGGTTTACCATATTCCGGTTTGATCATCTCCAGATACCAACCAGAGAATTCGTCCCAGAATAAACGGTATATAGTCATCAAAGCTTCAGAGATGCGATAGTCCTTGAACTGTGCATTCATTTCTGCATTGGCAACTTTCAAACGTGCATCAAACCATTTGATGGCAATTTTGCAGGTTTCTGAGGGTTCGCTGTCATCTGTCTGCCATCCCTTTATCAGACGGAAAGCATTCCAGATTTTATTGTTAAAATTACGGCCTTGTTCACACAGGCTTTCATCGAATAGAATATCATTACCTGCGGGAGCACTCAACATCATTCCCATACGTACTCCATCGGCACCGTATTTGTCAATCAGCGTGATCGGGTCAGGAGAATTTCCCAGACTCTTGCTCATCTTACGCCCCTGTTTATCTCTGACAATTCCTGTAAAATAGACATGTTTGAAGGGATAGGTACCCCTGTACTCATATCCTGCCATAATCATACGTGCTACCCAGAAGAAGATGATATCCGGACCGGTTACCAGATCATTTGTCGGATAGTAATATTTGATATCAGCATTATCAGGATGGTTGATGCCATCGAATACAGAAATCGGCCAAAGCCATGAGGAAAACCAAGTATCAAGACAGTCACTTTCCTGTTCCATATCTTCAGCTTTGACAGCCGGATTCTTCTTTTGGGCCAATTTTAATGCCTCTTCAGCATTCTCTGCTATCACAAAGTCCTTATGGCCTTCTATGGTCGTATAATAATAAGCAGGAATACGATGTCCCCACCATAATTGGCGGCTGATGCACCAATCTTTAATGTTTTCGAGCCAATGGCGATAGGTGTTCTTATATTTCTTGGGATAGAATTCTATCGTATCATCCATTACTGGAGGCAGAGCAATTGCAGCAAAATGCTTCATGCTCAGGAACCATTGTGTGCTTAATTTCGGTTCAATAGGCACATTGGTACGCTCCGAAAATCCTACTTTATTGTCATAGTCTTCCACTTTTTCCATCAGGCCGGCCGTATCAAGGTCAATGGCAATTTGCTTTCTGACTTCCATACGATCCTGTCCTACATACATGCCGGCTGCTTTGGAAATGGTTCCATTGTCATTAAAAATATCAATAGTCTCCAGATGATGCTTTAAGCCAAGAGCATGGTCATTTACGTCATGGGCAGGAGTAACTTTCAGACAGCCTGTACCGAATTCGATATCTACGTAGTCATCTTCTATTACAGGAATCGACCTGTTGACAAGAGGAACGATGACATGTTTGCCTTTGAGCCAAGTGTTCTTTTTATCTTTTGGATTGATGCACATTGCAGAGTCACCCATTATCGTTTCAGGGCGAGTGGTTGCAACTACAGCATAAAAGCCTTTTTCATCCTGATGAATAACATTCTCCTTGTTTTCACGTTTGCAATCTCGCTCTACAACACGATACTTCAAGTAATAGAGTTTGGAATGTTCATTCTTGTAGATTACTTCCTCATCAGAGAGAGCAGTCTGAGCCTTTGGATCCCAATTAACCATCCGTGCTCCACGATAGATATAGCCTTTATTATAGAGGTCTACAAAAACTTTAATGACCCCTTTGCTTCGGGTTTCATCCATAGTAAAAGCAGTTCGGTCCCAGTCGCATGAGCATCCCAGCCGGCGCAACTGTTTCAGGATAATGCCTCCGTGCTCTCGTGTCCATTTCCACGCTTCATCAAGGAATTGTTCACGTGTCAGGTCGGACTTCTTGATACCTCTCTGAGCGAGCCTGTTGACTACTTTAGCTTCAGTAGCGATACTGGCATGATCGGTACCCGGCACCCAACAAGCATTTTTTCCTTCCATGCGAGCATGTCGTACGAGAATATCCTGTATAGTATTATTCAGCATGTGCCCCATGTGCAGTACTCCTGTTACATTAGGAGGTGGAATAACAATGGTATAAGGTTCACGTCCGTCAGGATGAGAACTGAAGAGTTGATGCTCAATCCAGTATTGATACCATTTTGATTCCACGGTTTGTGGGTCATACTTACTTGCTAATTCCATTTTATATATTGATTTTAAATTCCTTTTTGACTTTTTTCAGAGAACTGTCCAAATTATCTTTATGTATCTTATCGCTTTTAGTAATAAACAGGGTATGTCTCCCTTGTTCTCTTTTTAGTAATATAATGGTGCAAATTTACTAATTTTCTTTTTAAATAGTGAAAAAATCGATTATTTAATATTTTGTTTTACGAAAATGTATGAATGTTTGGGGTGCTTATTCTAATTATTTTGTACCTTTGTGCATATAGAACATAAGTTGAAATCAGTTAAGTGAAGAAAGTGCATAGTAGAGAAGAGAAGTTGGAAGCTTTCGGGCGGTTGCTTGATGTACAGCATCGTCTGCGCAAGGAGTGTCCGTGGGATCGTAAGCAGACTTTTGAGAGTCTCCGTCCCAACACGATAGAGGAAGTGTTTGAACTTTGTGATGCGGTGATGAAGAAAGATTATCATAATATCATGAAGGAACTTGGTGATGTCATGGAACATGTCATCTTTTATTGTCTGATGGGAGATGAAGATGAGGAGTTTGACATAGCTGACGTTTGTAATCAAGAGGCTGATAAACTGATGTTCCGCCATCCATTTATCAACTGGCTGAAAAATTCTTCGACTTCTTCCCAAACCTGTCCGGAATGGCGGGTAAGTAATCCTATGCTGAAAATTAATGCTCAAGGACAAGTTGTCTACCAGGAGGATACGGAATGTCAATCAGAGCGGAGTTCTTCACAAGTCCGTACAGCGGATGCTCTGAGATCTCAGTCGGATACCGATAAACTTCAACCCACTACGGCAAATGAAGTAGAGTCTACCTGGGAGCAAATCAAGCAGAAAGAAAAAGATGGTAATAAAACCGTTCTGGGAGGTGTGCCTGATGCCTTACCTTCTCTTATCAAGGCGTATCGGATTCAGGATAAAGCCAGAAATGTAGGATTTGACTGGAAACGAAAAGGAGATGTATGGGATAAGGTTCGGGAAGAATTAGGAGAACTGGAGGTTGAGTTCCGAAGAGAGGACTATAATCGGTCAACAAGAGAGTTGGGTGATTTCCTGTTCTCTGTAATTAATGCAGCAAGACTCTATCATCTCAATCCTGATAATGCTTTGGAATATACTAACCAGAAGTTTATCAGGCGTTTCAATTATGTAGAGAGAAATATAGAAAAAGCTGGTAAATCCTTTAAGGATGTTACCTTAGAAGATATGAATAAACTTTGGAATGAAGCTAAAAAAGAGGAAAGGACATGAAGAAAAGTATTCTTTTTATAAGTATTGTTCTTGTGGGTGTTTTAATCTTTACAGGCTGCAAGAATAATAAACGTACACATTCAGTTAAGTCAAATGATTCTGCTATCGTCTGTCGATCAGATTCTACTGTATATGGAGTTTGTGGAGATGGAACGGCTATGCATACACTTGAACTTCTTACGGATGCTGGGGATACAATCAATTATCTTGTTGATGAAAATGAGACAGAGTCTGTGGTCAAGGGTGGACTTTTTGTAGGCGATCGTATGGCTGTGATCGGACATAAAGGTGGTGGAGACTATATAGCGACCAATGTTATCAATCTTACAGCTTTAATGGGAAAGTGGGCCAGTGTTGACAAAAACTTTGAAATTCAGGAGGGGGGAACCGTGATGAATTATGTCAAAGCAGAAACTCATCCCTGGAAATCATGGAAAATTTGTAATGGCAAATTGGTTTTGAATAAAGATACATTCATGATAGATAATTTGGGGGCAGACAGCCTTTATCTTGAAAATCGGGATGGTATCTTTGCTTTTAAGCGTCAGAAGTAACAGAGTGGAACCATTTAAAGTACATATAATGGGGTGTGGCTCTGCCATGCCTACGTTGAGGCACCATCCTTCCTCTCAGATTATAGAGATCCGTGGTAAACTTTTTATGATAGATTGTGGTGAGGGTACACAAATCCAACTCCGTCGTTACAAGATCCGATTTACAAAAATCTCTGCTGTATTTATCTCTCATCTTCATGGAGATCATTGTTTCGGCCTATTAGGAATGATGAGTACTTTTGGGATGGTCGGGAGGACAGCTACGTTGCATATCTATGCGCCAGCAGATTATGGACCGATATTGAAAGAAGAAATTGATTTCTTTTGTCAAAGACTGGAGTTTCAGATAGAATTTCATCCTGTAGATACAACTTGTCAGAAAGTCATATACGAAGACCGGAGTCTGACGGTTGAGACCATTCCCCTGGTACATCGAATACCTTGTTGTGGCTATCTTTTCAGAGAAAAATCGACTCTTCCTCACATCCGTAGGGATGTTATAGATTGTTATAATGTTCCGGTATCCCAGATTAATAACATTAAGTTAGGAGCAGACTGGACGACAGAAGACGGGGAAGTGATTCCTAATAATCGCTTTGTGGAACCTCCTGATCCACCGCGTTCCTATGCGTATTGTAGTGATACGAGATATATTTCTGATTTGTATAAAAGGGTGAAGGGAGTCAGTTTGCTTTATCACGAGTCAACTTATATTCAGGTAGATGCTGAAAGGGCCAGAATGTTTTATCACAGTACTGCCAGGCAGGCTGCTCAGGTGGCGAAGGTTTCAGGAGCAGGAAAACTGTTGTTGGGACATTATAGTGCTCGCTATGATGATGAACGTGCCATGCTCAGTGAGGCTAAAGAGGTATTTCCTAACAGTTATCTGACCCACGAGGGAGATACTTTTGATGTTAATAATCTTTAATGTTTCGTGATCCTCTCGCGGCAGAAGGTGGCATTTTTATATCTTTGTATAGAATTATAATTGAAGCGAATCTCAGATAATCAAGCATAAAGAGTATTTATCATCTTTGTTTAGGCAGGTGCTATACTTGAAATTGGGTAAGAGTGTTCGCAAAGTTGCTATTAGTCCATATTTGTTTTGAAGTTTTTAAAGTTTCTGGTGCCCTTATTATGTTTGTTTTGTTGCTTTTCTGCATGTGAGAATAAAGTAGCGAATCCTAACACACGAATATCTTTAGATTCATTCGAGGGGTTAAGATCTGATAATTTCTCCCTGAATTCTTTTCGTATCAGGGCTGAGATTGACAGTTGTATGGCTAAAGATAAGGATTCTTTGACTACTGATTATTGGGTCCGGCGTTATTATCTTAATAAAAAGGCTTTTATTTGGATTGATCGTCACGGACTTGATGCTCGTGCTGATACACTTCTCTCCTGGCTAAAAGAAGTCAAGAGCATGGGATTTTCTCTACGCAAATTTCATGTCAGGCAAATAGAACGAGATTTGAGGAGAGTCCGTCTTTTGCGCTTTGACAGCATCAATACTATCAATGTGGTCATGGGACGATTGGAATATGATCTTACGAAAGGATATTTCCGGTATGCAGTCGGCCAGCGGTTTGGATTTATGAATCCGAAGTATGTGTTAAACCGTTTGGATCCTATAGATACAACATTGTCAGATGATCCCTCTAAGATAAAATACTATCAACTCTTTGATATTCCAATGGAGCACGCTTCTAAGCGATTCTATGCATTGGCTCTCCGCAAGGTGAGTCAGGATAGCGTGGCAGAGTTTCTCCGAGAGATCCAGCCGGCGAGTCCTTTATACAAGGATCTGTTTCATCTTTTAGGAAGAGTGAGAAGAAAAAGAGAAAGGGATTTGATACTTTGCAATATGGAAAGGTGCCGGTGGCGATTACGAGATTATCCTCAACGACATCATAAATATATAGTTGTTAATATTCCATCATTCAAACTTTATGCTGTGGACGGTTCTTCTGATCTGACCATGCGTGTGGGTTGTGGAACCAGTGAGACAAAAACTCCGTTACTGACGAGTTCAATCTATCGTATGGATATCAATCCTCAGTGGATTATTCCGAAGAGTATTGTTAAAAAAGATGTGGCTAGGCATGCTGGTCATTATGCTTATTTTGAAAAGAAGAGATTTTTTATTGAAAAAGGAGAGAGTAGTGAGAGTATCGACCCTCGTCTTGTCAGCAAAGATATGTTGTTGAGTTCTGATTATAAAGTAATTCAAGAGGGTGGAAAAGGAAATTCTTTAGGCAGAATTATTTTTCGATTCAGAAATAATTTTTCAATCTATCTTCATGATACTTCTTCTAAGGGATTCTTTTCCAGAGAGGATCGTGGTGTGAGCCATGGTTGCATTCGAGTGCAGAAACCTTTCGATCTGGCTGTATTTCTTTTAGACAAAAAAAATTCTCATAAGATAGAACAGATTCGTTATTCCATGTCTGCAGACATATCCTCACTTCAACATCATTTTGATTATCAGTCTGCTACAAACGAAAATACTGAAAGACATCAACGTGAAAGCACTCTTAATCATCAATTGTTTATCAACTCTGTGAAAGTTGAGCCAACCGTTCCACTTTATATTATTTATTATACCCTTTATCCGGGGAGAGATGGACAACTGACCAGATATAATGATATTTACGGTTATGACGATGTGATTCTACGTTTTTTAAAGAATTATCAGTGAATAAAGACGATGCAGAAATTTTAGGTTTACTTGGATCTCCTGCTACTTATAGGAAAGGATTTGAGCAACTTATAAAGGTGTACAGTGGACCATTGTACTGGAAGATCCGTCGTATCGTCTTGGTTCACGAAGATGCAGATGATGTCCTTCAGAATACTTTTCTTAAGATCTGGTCAAAGCTATCACAATTTCAGGGTAAATCCAATCTCTCCACATGGATCTATCGAATAGCTATCAATGAAGCACTCGATTACCTACGCCACAAAAAAAATTCAATAGAGGTTAGTGCTGATGATGATCTGACTATAGCTAATCGCCTTTTAGCGGACGATTACTTTGATGGTGATGAAGCAGAAGCATTGCTTCAAGAAGCCATTGCTCATCTGCCTGCAGTGCAGCGTACGGTATTCAATCTTCGGTATTATAATGATATGAAATATTCAGAGATGAGTCAGATATTGAACACTTCAGAAGGTTCTCTTAAAGCAAGCTATCATTTAGCAGTGCAAAAGATCACAAAATTTTTGAAGTTGAATGATTAAACTTTTCATTTTCATACGCGTCTAATTCATTAGGAAAGGAATACGAATATGAATAACAATGAATCGTCCATTGAGAGGAAGTTTGGCAAGAAGCAGCCTTTTAAGGTACCGGAGGGATATTTTGATGATCTCTCTGAGCGTCTTATGGCTCAGTTGCCTGCACAGAAGCAAAACATTTCCGTGTCCTGTCCTTGTTCTTCAAGGGTGCGGTTAGTGTTTAAATACCAAATAGGGCGTATCAGCCTTATCGCAGCAAGTGTGGCTGTTGTCTTTTTTTCTCTGAATTTTATCTTTTTCAAGAAAGATGCACATCCTGATCAGACTGCACAAAAACCTGTTCAGAAAATTACAGTTGATCAGGCTGCTGATTATGCAATGATGGATAATGAAGATATTTATACGGATCTTGTAGATAATAATACTCATTAGTCAATGAAAAGAATATTATTTTTATTTTTTATTTTTGTAATGGGGGCCTTTGTTCCTGTTTTTGGTCATGACGGCTTTAATCCTGAACGCTGGCAGGCAGAGATGGAACAATATATTGTAGCCAAAGCTGGGCTGACACCCATGGAAGCATCTGAGTTTTTTCCTGTTTACCGGGAATGGAAAGAGAAAGAGAGAGGATATTTTGACCAACTCCGTTTTTATCGTCATATTAATGTCAATGATCCTCGTGTTTGTGCAGAAGCTATTTATAAGCGTGATGAGATTGATTTGAATATCAAAAAGTTACAACAGATCTATCATAAAAAATTTCTAAAAATCCTTCCTGCAACAAAGGTGTATCGAATTATTCGTGCAGAAGATGAATTTCACCGTCAATCTTTCAGAAAATTTATCTTTCAAGGTGGTGATAAATAATTTTATTTATAAGAGAATATATTTGACAAAAGGATTATTTTGATATCACTGATATGTGAAAATGCCATGGTTAATATTGATTTGCCATGGCATCTTTTTGTTTTGTTTGAATCAAATGAATTGCGATTCTGCTTGTCTCTTGATTTTTCCTAATGGTTAATCATAAGAATGCGAATGTATCGAGTATTAGCTTTCTGTTTTAAAAATTGAACTTCATTTCTGCTTGTTTTAATACTTTGGCTTCCAATATTCTCTTGCTATATAATTTCTGTCGTTTTCCAATCACTAGATTATTAGGCAGTTCACTGCATATTACTGGGTGAAAAACTTTTCAGTATTGATTGTTTTTTGTAACTTTGCAATTTTGTATCTAAGAATCAATGGTTTTCGGTATATCAGGGTCACCATAGAGAATGACAGAAGAGATAGAGATAGGGTGATGCTTAAAAACTGCTATTCTATCGTTTTAGGATAATGTGTTTATAGATACGTCAATGGTGTTAATTGCTTTATAGTTACAAAAAAGATTTAAATGTTTATCTTTGTTAAAAATAGTTTGAATAGATAGGGGAGTTTCAGGATTTCTTTGTTTATAGAATTGAGATGGATAATGAGCACATGTATCTTGAAGTGATTTGATTTAACCATGGCATATATTGCTGTGGCGGCGTGTAATCAGGGTGATAATCATTTTTACGGCTCTTGTCTGTGAAGTTGAATGACGATTAAACTTTTACGATTGATTTTGTACAATTAAATTTTTAAAATGAGAAAGTTGTTTTTTTGTATATTCCTTTTGTGCTGTGATTTATTTGTAAATGCACAAGGCAAAAAGTGTGGTGTTAATAGTAGGGATCAATTTAAGCAAACCTTCTGGTGATATAGATGTCCAAGGTGTCAAGAGATTTATCAAAAATTAATGATTAAAGTATAGATGAACGTAAAAAGATTGGTATTAGCGTCCTATTGTATGTTACTAGTAGGTGTCACACCTATGTTATATGCCCAAAAACAAAATGAAAAGTTGGGGGTAGATTCTATTAGCAAGGTAAAACGTAAAAATGATAAAAAGTATGTGAAAGAAGTAGAGATTTCGGAAGTTGTAGTCTCATCGAAGAAAAAAGATAATAATGTGACCAGTACTGTTGTCGGATTGCAAAGCCTGACAGGAAATGAAATAAAGAGAGTTCCGGCATTGATGGGTGAAGTGGATGTGGTGAAAGCCATACAATTGTTGCCTGGTGTACAGGTGCCGTCTGAGGGAAGTTGCGGATTTAATGTTCGTGGCGGTACGATAGACCAGAATTTGATCCTACTCGATAATGTAAATGTTTATAATGCGTCTCACATGTTTGGTTTCTTTTCCGTGTTCAATAATGATGCGGTTGAAAGTGCTGATCTGTATAAAGGAGATCTACCCATAAAATATGGCGGGAGATTATCGTCATTGTTAGATGTTAAACTGAAAGATGATTCTCCGGAAAAGATAACAGGAACAGGAGGTATTGGTCTTATTTCAAGCAGACTTACAGTTGAAGGACCTTTAGGGGGGAAAACTTCGTGGCTTGTAAGTGCCAGACGTAGTTATGCAGACTTGTTTCTCAGGATGTCGTCTGATCCGGATAAGAAGAATGAATATCTTTATTTTTATGACATTGATGCGAAGGTATCACATCGTTTTTCTTTAAAGGATAAGGTTTATTTGAATATCTATAATGGTTATGACAGGTTTATTTCGCCATTTGGTAAGATAGGTTATGGTAACTCTTTGATTTCAGGATCTTGGAATCATATCTTTTCAGATAATTTATTCTCAAAATTATCTTTGAATTACAGCCGGTATAAATATGATTTGGAATGGACTGTTACTGGTGCAAAGGTAAACTGGATGTCTGATATTCAGGATTTGGAGTTACGTTGGGATTTCAGCCATGTTCTTTCAGAGAATATAAAGATGACTTATGGGACATCTTCTGTTTTTCATTCGTTTAATCCTGCATTTATCAAGCGGCCGGGATATCCTGATTTCAGGATGCAGCGTTCTTATGCTCTTGAACATAATCTGTATTTAGGATTAGAGCAAACGGTCAACCGGCATCTTTCTTTGAATTATGGTGCTCGGCTTACGGCTTTTAGGAATATCGGTAAAGGTGTAGTTTATGACTATGACCAGAATTATCAGGCCGTCGGATTTCATGAGTATAAGAGTGGAAAAATATACCATACTTATATACGTCCTGAGTTAAGAGCCAGTGCGGTATATCTGTTAGATGAGAAATCTTCATTGAAAGCATGCTTCTCTCATAATATACAGTTCTTGCAAATGGCAAATAATTCAGATTCGGGTTCTCCTTTTGATTTATGGTTTCCTGCTAGCCCGAATATCAAACCGCAAGAGGCGAATCTTTATTCTTTAGGTTATTTCCGAAATTTCCATCATAATGCTATAGAAACTTCAGCTGAGGTGTATTATAAAAAGATGAGAAATGTAATTGACTTTAAGGATAATGCCCAATTACTCTTCAACGAGAAACTTGATGGTGAGGTTCGGTCAGGAACAGGAAAATCGTATGGAGTAGAACTGATGGTGAAAAAGAATACGGGGCGTCTTACCGGTTTTGTGAATTACACTTTGGCACGAACAGAGCGTACCATTCCAGGAATTAATAATGGAGAAACCTATCTGGCTCCTTCCGATAAAACACATAGTGTGAATATTCTTGCTTCATATCAGTTGAATAAGAAATGGGATTTTTCTGCTGAATGGGTTTTTGCGACAGGAACACCGGTGACTTATCCTACAGGGCGTTTTGAAATCAATGGTGAGTATTATCCGATATATTCGGGACGTAGCAAAGAGCGGAAGGAACCATACCACCGTCTGGATATTTCTGCTACATACCATCCTCACTCCAAATCTAAAAAGTGGAATCATGGAGAATGGGTCTTTTCTATATATAATATCTATTGGCACAAGAATCCATGGATGACGTATTTTGACCAGAATACAAATGACGGATTTCCTCATGCTAAGATGATTTATCTTTTTGGGGCTGTTCCTTCAGTTACATATAATTTTAAGTTCTAAATTGTATCAAAGATGAAAACAAGGAGAATTATATTTATCTTAAAGGCAATGATGGTATTTGTGTCTATTGTCTTTTTGGATTCGTGTATAGAAGATACGACGGTATCGACAACAGACTCCGCGTATGTACCGGTTATTTATGGTACGATTACAGACCAGAATATCAGACAGCAAATACAGATAACCAGTTCCAGAGGATATTTTGACAAAAAGAAGAATGCCAGGGTTTCTGATGCCTTGGTGGTTCTTAGTGAAGATAGTGCTGCTATACATCATACTTACACTTTGACCCAAGATTCTGTGGGTAGTGGCATTTACAAGACCAAAGACCAGATGCAAGGAAAACCCGGTTGGACCTATAGTCTTAAAGTTACGATGGATTTCAATCATGATGGTACTGCCGAAACGTATACAGCTGAGAGTAAAATGCCTCAGAAAGTGAATCTTAACTCTATTGATATTAAGAAAACAAAAGTGGGCGACTATACGATGTATACGGTGAATATCAGTGCTGTAGATCCTAAGGAAGAAAATTATTATTTTGGGAAATATAGTATAAATGGTAAATTATATAATACGATAAGCAAGTATATCCTGTTTAATGATATGAGCCTTAACGGTCAGAATATAAAAGATCTGTCTATAGACTATTTCTTTGATGAGACTAATAAAGATAAGTTTAGTGATGATGATGCTAAGAATATGATCTTTATGACTTCCGGTGACAATCTTTCTCTTCAGATCAGCAATGTCAATAAGGATTATTGGGATTTTATCTCTGACTGCATTGGTCAGAAAGATGGTTCCAATCCCATGTTCGGAGGTCCGGCTGCAAATATATCGACTAATATTTCGAATGGTGCACGTGGTTTCTTTACGACTTATTGCGTATCGTCAGCAAGTGCTGTTGCTCCAGCGAAGTAATGATGATAAACTAGAAATCTATTGTATTATATTATATATTATAAAAGGATCCTGGAAACAGGATCCTTTTTTCGTTTTATGTGGAAATTTTATAAAAGGTAGCAAGAACTGCTAACTGTTGTTCGTATAAGAGTATAGTGAAAATAAAATTACTTGAATACAAAACCGAGAACAAAGATGAGACTCAGAATAATCAGGGTTGGATTCAAAGCTTTATATTTACCGGTGCAGAGTTTGATAATTACATAACTAAGGATTCCAAGAGTGATGCCGTCAGCAATGGAATAGCAGAGTACCATTGTAATCATCGTTATAAATGCCGGAAAGGCTTCACTGACTTCGCTGAGATCAATCTTTTTCATACTGTCAAGCATCAAGACACCTACCAAAACTAATGCACCACTGGTAGCGGCACTTGGAATAATCAGAAATATAGGACTTAAGAACAGACTGATTAGAAACAGAATGCCTACGACAAAACTTGTAACACCACTTTTTCCGCCTTCGGCAATACCACTTGCACTTTCGATATAAGTCGTAATGGTAGAGCACCCAAGGAATGATCCACAAGTTGTACCTATAGCATCACTCATCATAGCCTGTTTTACATGTGGAATGGAACCATCAGGTCTTACTATACCCGTTTTTTCGGCTAATCCTACTAAGGTGCCAACGGTATCAAAGATGTTAACGATAAGTAATGTAAAAACTGTAATGACAGTTTGAAAATTCATCAATCCGGAAAAATCAAATTTGCAGAATACTGGTGCGAGGCTCTGAGGAGCACTTACCGGCAGCCAGCCTTTAGAGAAAGTTGTTACTCCAAAAGGTATGCCTATGATTGTCGTAAGAATGATGCTGTAGAATAGAGAACCCTTTACCTTTCTGGCCATCAGAACAGAACTTAGAAGTATGGCGATTACACCAAGCAGCATGGGTTTTGTGAAATCTCCGAGTCCGACAAATGTACCAGGCTTGGCTACAATAATACCTGCATTTTTTAAACCGATGAAGGCAATGAACATGCCGATACCTGTACTGATGGCATATCGCAGATTTTGCGGTATGGAGTTTAATATCAGCTCACGGATATTAAGGAATGTGATAAGGAGGAAGATAATACCTTCTACAAGCATAATGGCAAGGGATTGTTGCCAAGTATAGCCGATTGCCTGGCACATGGTATAGGCAAAGAAGGCATTCAGTCCCATCGATGGAGCTTGCGCAAAGGGCAATTTGGCCATAAAGGCCAATAGTAGAGTAGCTATAGCGGCTGCAATGACTGTACCTGTGAAAAGGGCAGCTTTGTCCATGCCAGTGGTTGAGAGAATAGCCGGATTGACGGCCAGGATGTAACTCATTGTAAGGAAGGTCGTGGCTCCTGCTACAACCTCGGTCTTCATGTTCATACTTTTGGGATCAAATCCCAAAGCCTTTTCAAAAAACTTCATTTGTTTAATATATTGCTGTAATTATTAGGCGTTTAATAGGTTAAGAACTAATACTATATTCAGATTAAATTCCTTATAAAACTTTGTTTACCGGAGTCTTCTCTTTCAGCCAGTTATCAAGGATTTTACGAGCAATGCTTAGTTTCTCAGGTATAGGTGGAAGGTTGTCCCTTGAGAACCAGTTACCATAACTTAATTCTTCTTTTTGGAGATGGATTTCTCCACTTACGTAATCTGCATTGTATCCTACCATTAATCCACAAGGGTAGGGCCATGGCTGTGATCCGAAATAACGAAGATTCGTAATTTTTAAAGAGGTTTCTTCTTTTACTTCCCGATAGACCGCATCTTCAAGAGTTTCCCCGGTTTCTACAAAACCGGCTACTAATCCGTAGAAGTCAGTTCTAAAGTTGCGTGCATGGACTAAAAGAACTTCATCTCCACGATGAATAAGTACTATAATTGCAGTAGCTAACTGTGGCCATACTTCCTTGCCGCAATTTGTGCATCTTTTACTGATATCGGTATGCATTTTCATAGGAGCACCGCAAACGCCACAGAATTGTGTATTCTTATCCCAATAAAGGAGTTCACTGCACTTGCCAGCTTCCACGTACAAGTTATGCGGTATCTTATAATAACTTAATCGTAGACTGCACATTTCATAATGTGTATCGCTGGTTATGGAATGATGAGGGTCTTTTCTCAACATTGCATTGGACGGATCGTCAATATAGAACGTTTTGATTTCCGTGCCATCATTCATTGAAGCAATATTCATGACATGAGTCCACGGTTTAGTGAGTACCGGTGGCTCGTCCGAACAAGGAATAGCATAGTGATCATCAGCATACTTTTCAAGTAGGATATCACTTTTACAGAATATGAACCAATATTTCATATCAGATATATTTATTCAGGAGAAAACGATCAGATAAGTTGAAGATTTTATTTTTCTTCAGCAGCTGTAAGTGGTTTTCCGAAAAGCAGGGCTTTGTCACGGGCAATTGCCGGTTTTACCCAGTTTTCAGGAATAAAGCGCCAGTTATGATGTGCCTTGGGATCTAAGGTCACGGATTGTTCTATTTCTTTCATCAGATAGTACCGTTGATCTTCTTTACTTTGAAAGATAATGCGTTTTTTTAGTTCCTTGTGAGGGATTCCTGCACCTTTGGTCAAGAGTTCACCGCCTCCGTTACCCCTGTAACTGTTCATCGCTACTTTATACCATTTTTTCAAGTCGAAAGGTTGTCCGTTACTCATCCTGAGAATATTCACTTTCTGACCGTTCGGTTTGGTTACGTCTACGGTATAATCAATACCTACGGCTGAGTCGAAATTGAAGGCCAGATTCTTGAATAGATACCGTTCAGCACCATTCTCAGGATGATTGCTGAGAAGCATAATATGGTCATCAGGACTTTTCATGGTATTGGCCCAGAGGTCATAACTCATTTCCAGGTATTTGAGGATTTCGTTGCCTGTCATTCTGACTGTATATATCTGATTCTCGTATCGGTAAAGGTTAAAGAGATCGCTTACATGAATATCTCCCTTCTGGATACTCGTATCGAAAGATAATGGTGCGTTGAAGGAGATGTCTGCTCCTGTAATCTTCAACTGCAAATCTTGGATAAAATCAGAGAAGGGAGCACTTCCAAAATAGCAATCACGAGTATAGATACTATGTGTAAAAGTGCCGATCTTCCGGTCTACAAAAGTTTTTACGCTGTCTATATTAGATTGAAAATGCTGGATAAAATCCGAATCCGTCTTTTCATTACAGATATTAACTAATTGACCTGTTATTTTAGTATTTAGTGTAGTAGGAGTTGCTTCATCTGAAATAGTGACAGAAATCTGTGCATCACTTACATAAAGGGCATTGCAACTCGGATCCAGACAAAGCACGTCTTTACCTGTAATGGCATTTCTGACAATATCCCGATGCAGTGTATGGTCATGACCATAAAGGATGAGGTCAAATCCAGGGACCTTTCTGGCTACTTCTATAGAGGCATTCTCGTCGAATTTTTCATTTTGTATTCCTCCTTCTTTCCCACTGTGGAAAAGACCAATGATCAGATTTGGGTGTTCGTGGGTTTGCAGATAATTTATCCAGTAGCGGCACGATTTTACCATATTATCAAAACGCAGTCCACTCCATAAATGCTCATTAAGCCAATTAGGAATTGCGTCTGTCAACATTCCAAGGACGGCTATTTTTACTCCGTCGCGATTGATAATCGTATAAGGGTGTACATAAGGCTGTGCAGTCTTTGTAGAGACAATATTAGCTCCAAGGATCGGGCATTTTACTTCCCTGATCCATTTGTCATAGACGGCATGTCCGGTTTCTACATCATGATTACCCATGGTTTCCGCATCATAATGCATATAGTTTACTACACTGGCAGCAACGTTTGGAACTTCAGGCTTTACATAGTTATAATAATAGCATGTAGGTTGTCCCTGGAGAATATCGCCGTTATCCAATAGTATGAGGCGGTTACCATATTTAGTTCTCAAAGAATCCACATAAGTGATAACACGGGCCAAAGAGCCTTCTTTCGGTTTATGATTAGTAAAATCGTAGGGGAAAAAACTTCCGTGAACATCACTCGTCTCAATAATTCGCAGACTGACAGTCTTTGTTTGTGCCATAGTTGGTAAACTTAGTAGGATTGCCAGAAAGCCAATAATCATCCTTTTCATCTGACATTTTTTGATTACTTTGCAAAAGTACTAAATATTGTTGAATTTGGTATACTTTTTGTAGGATATATTATCGTAAAATAAGGAGGATATCTGAAGATGGCATTTATAGATTATTATAAGATTTTGGGAGTCAGCAAGAGCATTCCGCAAAAGGATGTTCGTGAGGCATATCTGAAAAGAGTGAAACAATTTCATCCGGATCTGCATCCTGATGATCCTAAGGCAAAAGCGAAGTTTCAAGCTTTGAATGAAGCCTATGAGGTTATTTCAGATCCCAAAAAGCGTGCTAAATACGATAAGTACGGCGAACAGTGGCGTAATGCAGATGCTTTCGAACAAACTGGTAGTACTGGTGGTTTTGGCCAAGGTTCTTCGGGTGGTAATCCTTTTGAAGGATTTGATTTTAACAGTTTTGGCGGCGGTAATGGCTTTTCTGATTTCTTCGAGGATTTATTTGGTGGAGGCGGACGACATACACGATTCCATACTTCAAATGGCTTTAATGAGAGATTTGACAGTTATGGCAATGCTGGTTTTGGCAGTACACGACAAAGCTCAGGCGAGATGAATGCTAAAGTTAATATTGACTTATATACTGCTATGCTGGGCGGTGAAATTCTTATCCAGTTGAGCAATGGTCATAAGATAAAACTCAGGATCAAACCAGAGACGCAGAATGGCACAAAAGTGCGTGTCCGCGGAAAAGGATACGACCGGGGTGATGGCACATACGGGGACCTGATTATTACGTATAATGTAAAACTCCCGTTGCATCTGACAGAACATCAGAAGATGTTACTTAGACAGATGCAACGTGGATAAAATTTGAAGTGAGATTCAAATCATATCAAATTATAAGAATCAGGATAGAAGATAAAGGGAAATATAAAATCTTATCTTCTAGTATAAGAGCATACCTGAAAAATTAATTAACAGTGGGGAAGGAAAATGGATCCTTTTCCTTGGCGATGCTCCTGTTGTCAGATTTCAGATGATAAGACCGTTTCTAAAGATATTCTTCTTTTTAATATTTAATATGTAAGTATGAATGTAGGAAACTCAGAATGCAATGAGGCTTGGATTTAATCTGACTTTTACAATGTCTAATAATTTAAAACCAGTTATTTATGAGAGATTTCAAATCTATTTTTGAAAGCCACTTTACTTGGATCGAAGGGTTCATGCGAAATGTTATGCGCTATGGTGGTAAGCCTGCTATGATTTGTCCGGATAAGAATAAGACTTGGACGTATGCCGATCTTAACAAGGATAGTAATCGCTTGGCAAATGCTTTGGTTAATGACGGCCTCCAGAAAGGGGATGTGATCATGATGCAATTACTTAATTGTCCGGAGTTCGTTTTTGCCTACATAGCAGCACACAAAACACATGCCGTAAGTTGTCCTGTCAATTATCGCCTTAGTCCAGGTGAACTGGCCCAGAACCTTGAAAACTCAAAACCTGAATTCCTTATTTTTGATTCTGACAGGAAGTCAGAGATCCTTGAGGCCCTTAGAATATCAGGATTAAAGCCTAAAAGACTTGTTATAGTTGATGGTGAAAGTGAGGAAAATATTATATCTTTTTCTGATTATGTCAAGGATGCTCCGGATACTGAGCCGCCATATACTTGTGATTATAATATATATGATGAGACTACTCGTCTGTATACATCGGGAACAACCGGGGATCCGAAGGGAGTTCCACTTACAAGCATTAATGAAGTTCTTTCTAGTCATGACGTCATGATTCATTTCCCAATGAGTTATAAGGATATTACGATGAACACAACTCCCTGGTTTCATCGTGGCGGGCTTCATTGTGCAGGTCCATGTCCTACGTTTTATGCAGGAGCCACACTTGTTATCATGAGCAAATTTGATGCTGTAAAGACCCTCTTATACATTGCAAAATACAAAATAACATTCGTTATCGGTGTTCCTACCGTTTTGGAAAAACTGGCTGATGAGCAAGAACGACAAGCTCTTGATATAAGCACTCTTAAAGGAATTGTTACGATGGGCAGTCCTTTGGAACGGTTTGCTTGTATTCGTTATCAAAAAGTTTTAACACCGAATATATTCAATGGATATGGTACTACTGAAACCTTTTGGAATACATTTCTCAGACCTTTTGACTTACCGGAAAATGCTGGAACGGCTGGAGCCTCATGCGTAGATGATGATGTCAGAGTGGTTAAAATCTACGAGGACAGATGTGCTGAGCCTGATGATATAGTCATGAAGAATGGTCATGATATAGGAGAAGTTATCATCTGCTCTCCAGCTAAGTCACCATATCGATATGTCAATAATGATCAGGAAACGGAAAGGAAATTTTACAAGGATTTTGTTTATACAGGAGACTTGGCTACGTGGGATGAAAATCAATTTATTACCATTGTAGGGCGTAAGGATGATATGATTATCTCTTCTGGAGAGAATATCTATCCGACGCAAATAGAAGAAGTTCTCAATTCTAATACGAAAGTGAAGGACTGTATCGTCACATCGGTTCCGGACAAGATCAGAGGACAGATCGTTACTGCCTATGTGGTCAAGAATGAAGAGTCTCTGACTCCGGAAGAGTTAGATGAATATTGTAAGGAAAGCCCTGATATAGCGAATTTCAAACGCCCAAGATTCTACCGTTTTATCTCACAGATCCCATTCAATGCGACTGGTAAGAAACTTCACGTCAAAATCAAAGAGATTGCTAATGAAGATCTAAAGAACGGTCTTTTTTATCGAGTCTGATGAAAGGTTGAAAAATTGAAGTTGGGGGAATGGAATTTGGGTCTTATTAATGTGTGGTATTTCGGTTTTAAACCAGTTTAAAAATAAAGGCATATCAAAAGAGAACTTCCGATATGCCTTTTTTATGTTTATTCTTGAATTATAGAATAATTTTCACCATATTAAAAGAACTGATCTTGTTGTTTGGTGAAACAGTTGCATTGATACGGTATCGTGACTGTGTTGATTGTGATGGATCAGTACTGCTCACATCTTGCTTTGCTGAGAATTGTACTTGATACTCATATTTGTTATCACCAACCTTATGTTTTTTGATATTGTAGTCATTGTTAATTTTCCAGTTTATGTTGGTAATATTGTTCTTCCATATTTTGTGAATAAAACTAGCAACGTCTTCCTTCGTAGCATTGGTCTTTCCTAAGAAAGACGGCATTACATTCTCTACTTGATTGGCAGCTTGCCCATCATTTCTGGAATTGATGCTTTGGAAGAAGGTTCTGAAAAGTGCACTGATCATCTGTCTTTCTTCCGGTTGAAGTTCTTTCTGCTGAACTTTTCCCATATTTTCCTGAGCTAAATCCACAAAAGCACCCTGCGGATGATCTTTTAAGTATTCTTGATAACTTGCCGGAGTATTTTCGTTATGAGCATCTCGCCAGTCCAATGAGTCTATTTTATTACGAGCTTCTGTGGCATGTACGGAATTAGGATGATTCTGCAGATAATCTTCCAGGGCACCCTTTGAGCCTCTCATTATGGCATTGGTCCATTCCTGGTCATTTTGCTTGATCTTCATCAGATGGTTTTGTACAGAATCGCGATGGGCTTCAGGGGCATCCTGATAAGTGTCCAGATAACTTTGTAAAACTGTCGGATCCGAACTTTTCATCACAATCTCATAATCTTGTTCCTCTTTGTCATTTTGGGCGGTTGAATAGAAATAATACATTATTCCTAAAGCAACAATCGCAATAACAATTCCTATGATAAGTGGAACGTAATTCCGTTTCTTCTTTTTTGTTGAAGAAGAACCGTTTCCGGAATGATCTTCTGGTGGCATTGATCCTTCGGAAAGGTTTTGACTTGGTGCCACAGAATGGTTTTGTGTATTTTCTGTAGCACTTGGAGGAAGAACGCGACTTTCAGGAGTCGTAAACGGTACATTTGTTGTATCAGTTGGTGCAGTTGGGGTGGGGGCTGAGGTTGCTTTTGATCTTGTAGGGCGATGGCAATTAGGACACATCTCCTCATTGGCAAAATATACTTCTCCACAGTTAGGACAACGAATAATCTTTCCTGCAATCTCTACTCCGCAATTTGGGCAAACGGGTGCTTTATCACTGATCTGATGACCACACTCTGGGCACTTGATAATAGCCATATCTTATATTATAAAATTCTAAATTTCTGTTTTGTTACAATTCGTTTGTCATCATCGGTGTCGGAATCTGATTTCACGCAATTTATGACGTCCCATAAGACGACTTTTGTCTACATAACCATTGATGCCATCAAGATGCCCTCTACCTGTATATTGCCATAATTCATAGTCATGACTGTCTGTGAGAATGGGTTCAGATTTTGTATATTGGGCAATCATCAATTTATAATTACATACTTTTCCAGCTAAGTTATGGTTATAGAAATTAGTTCCTGTATAAATGAGTGGCTTTTGCCGATAAGTTCGTTCAATGAGTCGGAGAAACTTAAAAAGGCTATCGCAAAATTCTTCTTCTGGTAATCCGCTTCTCGTTTCTATATCCACCATTGGAATCAGGTCCTGGTCTCCAGGGCGGCATTGCGACACAAAATTATCCAACTGCTGTTGCTGGGAATATCGTGGGCGATAAAAATGATAGGAGCCCACTTTCAAACCATATCGATGAGCTAAGTCGATATTATCCTGATACTTACTGTCTATTCTTGATCCGCCTTCAGTAGCTTTTAGGTAGACGTATGCCATATTAGCATTATCTCCTACGGTCTTCCAGAATACAGTACCTTGATAGTGACTGAGATCTATTCCTTGGACATAGTGACAAGTATCATTACTTGCCACTTCTTGAGCCTGTGATGATAACGATAAAGTAAATATGCTGATTAATAATAAAAAAATCCGTTTCATAAACGCAAAGATACTAACTATTCTTCAATTTCTGATAAGGAACGTGCAAAATTATGTAAAAAGTTAAATAGAGTCTCAATTGGCGCATATATGAAATAGCGCATACTTTGTCGGAGATTACGCCATAATACTTTATTGTTATTATGTACAAATCCAGTGCTGCCTTGGCGAAAATGCCACTCTTTAGTGAGATCTTCCCATGTATTGCACAATGAACGGATGGTCAATCCGTTTGCTCCTTTTTCCACATGATGGACAAAAGGTACTTCTTCCTCGTCAAAATGGAAGAACAGGATAAGTATACTTCCTTCAAGTTGAGACATACGTACAAGATGGAGTTTGCTAAGCCACTTGTCAAGTTTTAGCCAGTCTACTTTACCCCCTTTAGGACTCCGAAGATACTCTCCAAGTTGGATGATACCCTTGAGACTGACTCCGTAGTTAAGTGTCGCATTAATATTTGAAACAATGAGATGAAGCAGTTCGATGGTCTCTATGTTAGTGTCGATAGCATGATGTTCTGTTTGTTCTATATTTTTCAATTTCTTTTTTAGGAAAGGTGTGGTCAAAGCGACATTGCCTTCCTTTGATTCTGTCACATTATTTAATAAAGCTTCAAGTTTCTGACGTTTGAAATAGGTCATCGGTTCCAGTGCTTCGTCAGATTGGAAATACTCCGAACGTAATTTCTTAAAAACATTTCTTTGTATAAAATTCATGATTTTCCGGATTTAAGTTCAGATAATTATTGTTCAACTATATTTTTTCGGATAACGCAATAGAATAGCCAGTAGAGCTGCTATGCCTATAGCCACGGGATAAAACAGATAGGGGAGAATTTGCATAGGGTTCACGTGAGCTAATCCAGCGGCCAGCAACATTTGCACTCCATAAGGGAGTATGCCTTGGATGCAACACGAAAAAGTATCCAGAATGCTTGCAGCTTTCCGACTGTCTACACCGAATTTATCTCCGATTCGTTTTGAGATATCTCCAACAGTCAGGATGGCCACGGTATTATTGGCAGTACAAACATTTACAAGAGAAACCAATGCAGCAATGGATAGTTCTGCGCCTCTCTTGCCTTTAACGTGGGCAGTAAGTCGATTGATGATATAATCGATTCCTCCATTCGTCCGGATAATCTCAAGCATCCCACCAGCCATCATGGCTATCATAACGAGCTCACCCATACCCAGAACTCCATTACCAATGGCACTAAACCAACCATAAATGGAATAATCTCCATCTGCTATTCCAATCACACCGCAAAGAATGAG
Source organism: uncultured Prevotellaceae bacterium (assembly GCA_963769405.1). Classification (GTDB taxonomy): domain Bacteria; phylum Bacteroidota; class Bacteroidia; order Bacteroidales; family Bacteroidaceae; genus Prevotella. The sequence goes on from CAVYLQ010000017.1 coordinate 70,211, forward strand.
CCCTAAGGTGAGTACTGTCATGACATTCATTCTTGCAACTGCTGCAATCAATACGACAAGATAGGGGATCACTTTGATATATTCGACATCAGGGACATATTTCGGAACTTGAATATGTGAGCCTAGGATCGTATAGATAATCAGGACAATGAAAGCTACAGGCATGACGATTTGGCTATTGACACGAAATTTATCACTCATGCTGCATCCTTGTGTCTGGGTGGCGACTACCGTAGTATCGGAAATGAAAGAAAGATTATCACCGAAATAAGCTCCGCCTACGATGATAGCTGTAATCATAGGAATATTGGCTCCTATGGAATGAGCAATGTCTGCAGCTATGGGAACCAATGCCACCACTGTACCTACGCTGGTACCGATGGAGATGGAAATGAAACATGCCGCAAGGAAAAGACCTGGCAATAACATTTTAGCTGGCAGGTAATGGAGGGCTAAGTTCACAGTTGCATCAATAGACCCCATGCCTTTAGCCGAAGAAGCAAAAGCACCGGCCAGGACATATATCCATAACATCAGCATGATGTTACTTGATCCAGCTCCTTTGCTATAAGTGTCAATCCTCGCCTTCATCGGCATACCACCAGTAATTACAATTGCATAGATACTTGATATCAGGAAAGCGACAGACATCGAGAGATTGGGCTCACTATCACTTTTATCTACTGAGTAACGAGTGAAAATGATAATGAGAATGATCAAGATTATCAATGGCGAGAGTGCCAATAATCCACGTTTTTTGTTCACTGTTTTCTTCTCTATTAATATTTAATATGATCTGATTTTTGTTGACAGAATCTTTGAAAACTGATAAAAAAGCTGATTCTAAGAAGTATGTCAAGTTCTTGCACCCTCAGCATTTCTTAAGAATCAGCCGGAATCGTAGATATAATGCTTACAGAGTTACTCCATTTTTGAAAATAGCAATCCCCTGGTAATCATTTATTTCATTTCTACTCTGTTCACCGCTGGCAATGGCAATAATTTTATCTATAAAATGGGTTGCCAGTACTTTCATATCTGCACCTTCAATGAGAACTCCTGCATTAAAATCTAACCAATTTGGCTTATTCTGATAAAGTGTACTGTTGGAAGCTATTTTTATAGTAGGAACAAAAGTTCCGAAAGGTGTACCTCTTCCGGTAGTAAAGAGAACAATCTGACATCCAGCTGCTGCTAGTGCTGTAGCTGCTATCAGGTCATTGCCAGGAGCAGACAGAAGGTTGAGTCCGTTGTTTTGCAAGCGTTCACCGTATTCAAGTACACCGCTTATCAAAGCTTTCCCACACTTCTGCGTACATCCCAAAGCCTTGTCTTCCAATGTGGAGATGCCTCCGGCTTTATTCCCCGGAGACGGATTTTCTCCTACAGGCTGGCCATTGGAAATGTAATATTTCTTGAAGCCGTTGATCATGTTTACCGTTTTATGGAAAAGTTCCGTTGTTTTGCAGCGGTTCATCAGTATCGTTTCTGCACCAAACATTTCAGGTACTTCTGTCAGTATAGTCGTGCCTCCCTGGGCTACAAGATAATCCGAAAATTCACCTACGAGAGGATTTGCTGTTATGCCACTGAAACCATCTGATCCGCCACATTTCAAACCAATGCGTAATTTGCTTATAGGTATTTCAGTACGTTTATCCTGTCGTGCTTGATGATAAAGTTGTCGGAGAATATTCATACCTTCTTCTATTTCGTCACCTTTTACCTGTTGAGTAACCAAGAGTTTGATTCGATCATGGTCATAGTCTCCCAATGTTTCCATGAATGGACCAGGCTGATTGTTTTCACATCCAAGCGACAGAACCAATACGGCCCCAGCATTAGGATGAAGGCAGAGGTCGCGGAGAATCTTACGTGTGTTTTCATGATCATCTCCGAGTTGAGAACAGCCATAGTTGTGGACCCAGGCATGAATAGCATCAATGCCCTCAAGATGTGTTTCTTCTTTCAATTGTTGGGCGAGGCGTTGTGCAATTCCGTTAACACATCCTACTGTAGGTACAATCCAAATCTCGTTACGTGTGCCCACCTCACCATTATGACGCAAATATCCTTGGAAGGTCCGGCTTTCCTGTGGAATATTCACGGAGTTTTTTACCGGGTTATAAGTGTATTCAAGTGTTCCGGAGAGGTTGGTCTTCAGATTATATTCATTGATCCATTGTCCCCTTTTCAAGTCGGTCTTAGCGTGTCCTATTGGATAACCATATTTTATGATACTGGTGCCACTGGACACATCCTCAATCAGAACCTTATGTCCTGCCGGAGTATCCTGAAGCAATGTAATGGTCCGGCCGTCTATCTCGAAAGTTTCTCCTTTATTGAAAGGGCGTAGGCAAACCACTACGTTGTCAGCAGAATTGATTTTAATAAAGTTTGATAGTTCCATTTTGTAGTTCGTTTTTATTATAATTGTGTTCTTTTATAGAAATCAACATTCTCTTTTGTCAAAAGTTCGATAGGCATATAGTTGACAGGCTGAACTTTTTTCTTGAGTACTGTAGCTCTGAAGAGGGCATCCACACAGTAGAATCCCTGCATATAGGCATGCTGGGCAATCAGGAAGGAGATGCTTCCAAGTTTGAGGCATCTGGCATTCTTTCCTACCATATCATATCCCATTATTTGTATGTCACGTCTATTGGTTGTCAACAGAAAATCCCCGACGATATGAGCTTTTGAACTTAATGTGATACAATGGTGTATATTGGGATGATTGGTGAAGAACTTTTCCAATATTTGATTGTATTCTTTCCGTGTATTGCTCATAGGGAGTTGTAGCTCGGTGATCTTGATATCCGGATAATGATCATGCATATAATGTCTGAAGCCTACCTCTCGGTTATCCTGCTGCTTACTGACTACTTGTCCGTTTTTAGTCAATTTCATCAGCATGATTTCGGTTTCCTGGGAGGCGATAAGCATTAGCATTTTTGCCGCGAAATATCCGCTGCTGAAAGAATCCTGACCGTAGAAAGCCAATGGCTTGAGATCTGGCATGTAGGAATCAAGGAATATAAATGGAATATTATTTTCATGCAACTTATCTGTGAAAAGACGTGTGACATCGAGTTTGGTAGGAACGATGATTACTCCATCTGGTTTCTTCTCAAAAACTTCATTGCATCCATCCGTGAATGAAGTATCGTCATAGCGATTATAGTGCACTATTTCTACATTGATATGGAAATCGCGTCGAAGTTCTTCGCATTTTTTTGCTCCATCTTCTATTTCTGCCCAATATGCTTCATATTCGTGTTCGGGGATCAGCAAATAGAAAGCATATTCTTTGTTATAGGCTAATGCACTGGCATACATATTAGGCTGATAGTTCATCTCCTTTAAAGCCTGCTCTACTTTTATTCTTGCCGGTTTTGACACATTCGGTCGGTCGTGTAGCACTCTGTCGACTGTTCCTACGGAAACACCAGCTCTTTCGGCTATATCCTTAATTCTAATTTTTACGGACATGATAATAGTAAATGAGTTAATATCTTTTTGGCAAGATAGCTATTTTAAGTATCATCGGAAAATCATATCCTGCCAACGGGCTAGAAAACCGTGTACAAATGTACACATTTCATTTTAATTGTGCGAATGCACAACCGGAAAATTTGTATAAACAGTGTTTTTTGCGATTATATTTATAAAATAGGATAGGTTTGAGGCCAAGCTTATTTCTTGAAAAACAAGTTGGTTACGTGATAGGATTTCTATCATTCATCATTAAAATAGCAATTTTTTTTTGTTTTTATTTCGAAATATAAGAATTATTCATTATATTTGCCCTATGAGAACAAACATACTCAAGATCTAAGTAAACTATCAACAAAAATTAGAAAATGGCTAAAGTTGTTACATTAGGCGAGATTATGCTCCGCCTGTCTCCGGAAGCTAATGATCGCTTTGTACAAACGGATACTTTCCGTATCTTCCCAGGTGGAGGTGAAGCAAATGTTGCGGTCAGTCTGGCAAATTATGGGCATGAGACCTATTTCGTGACTGAACTTCCGAAACATGAAATCGGACAGATTGCAGTCAATGCATTACGCCGTTATGGGGTTCATACTGATTTCATCGTTCGAGGAGGTGACAGAGTTGGACTTTATTACGCTGAAACCGGTGCATCTATGCGCCCTTCAAAAGTTATTTATGATCGTGCACATAGTGCTATTGCAGAGGCTGAGCCTTCCGATTTTGACTTTGATAAAATCATGGAAGGGGCACAATGGTTCCATTGGACAGGTATTACTCCTGCTATCAGTGACAAGGCTGCCAAATTGACTCAGTTGGCTTGTGAAGCTGCAAAGCGTCATGGTGTGACGGTCTCTGTAGACCTTAATTTCCGTAAAAAGTTATGGACTTCAGAGAAGGCTATCTCTGTGATGCGTCCTTTAATGAAATATGTAGATGTCTGCATCGGTAATGAAGAGGATGCTCAGTTGTGTCTTGGCTTTAAACCGGATGCTGATGTAGAAGCTGGAAAGACAGAAGCAAAAGGCTATTATCATATCTTCCAAGGAATGAGGAAAGAATTTGGCTTTAAATATGTTGTCTCTACACTTCGTGAATCCATCTCTGCCAGCCATAATGGATGGAAGGCCCTTATTTATGATGGTAAGGAGTTCTACGAGAGTAAACATTATGACATTATGCCGATTATTGACCGTGTAGGAGGCGGTGATTCGTTTGCCGGTGGTCTCATTCACGGTTTGCTAACTAAATCTAACCCTCATGATGCCTTGGAATTTGCTGTTGCTGCATCAGCTTTAAAGCATACCATTCCTGGTGATTTCAATCTCGTAAGTGCTGAGGAAGTGGAAAGTCTGGCCGGAGGAAATGCCAGCGGCCGGGTGCAACGTTGATTAATCTCAAGTGATGGCTATCCTGTGTGGATGACTGTCCTTTAAATAAAATGTTAAAGAAAGATAGAAAAGATATGTCAAGATTCAATAAAATGCAAGTGTTAACTGCTATGGGGAAGACGGGTATGGTGCCTGTGTTCTTCAATAGTGACGTAGAAATCTGCAAACATGTGGTTAAGGCTTGTTATGATGGTGGAGTAAGGGTATTTGAATTTACCAACAGAGGAGACTTCGCTCATGAGATATTTGGAGAATTGATAAAATGGGCTGCTTCTGAATGTCCGGAATTGATTCTGGGTGCCGGTACTGTAATAGATGCACCTACGGCTGCACTTTACATACAACTCGGTGCTAACTTTATTGTTGGACCTAATTTGAATCCGGAGATTGCACCGGTTTGTAATCGCCGTCTGGTTCCTTATGCTCCAGGTTGTGGTTCCGTATCAGAGGTCTCTACCGCACAGTCTCTGGGTTGTGATGTGACGAAGGTCTTTCCTGCTGGAAATGTGGGAGGACCATCTTTTGTGAAAAATATTCTTGGTCCTCTTCGCTGGAGCAATATCATGGTGACTGGTGCTGTAGCTCCAGATAAAGAGAATCTTACTGCATGGGTGAAAGCTGGAGTGTTCTGTGTAGGTATGGGATCAAAACTTTTCCCTAAAGATGATATCGCCGCAGGAAACTGGAAGGCTATTGCTCAAAGATGCGTTCAAGCTTTGGCTTATATACAAGATGCCCGTTCTTGAACAAATCGTTGCGAATCTCTAACAAAATTTATTTTCAGGGACAGGCCTTATAGGGCTTTGCCCCTGTGTTTTCCTATATTGAAGAATATTCATGAATTCATACAGCTTATAAGAGCCTCGTTTTTTTCTTTGGTTCTTGTACTTTCAGCATGTACTCCCCCTCATCAAAAGGAAGTAGATGAGCTGAATGATAGAGCTTATTCTTTTCATTATCGGAATATTGACTCAACGAGAATACTTGCCCAAAAAGCATTCGACCTTTCTTCAAACTATGATGCTGGTCAGGCGGAAGCACTTAATAATCTTGCCTTTGTAAGTTTGGTCAGAATGAATTACCGGCAGGCCTCTCAACTCCTTGACAATGCCATTTCTGTCAGTGACAATCAAATAGAACTGTTGGTCGCTTATATCCAGCAGATGCGATTATGCCAACGGCAATCACAAAATAAAAATTTCTATGATTGCCAGGAGCGGGCACTAAATTGCTTGCATCGTATAGATGAAAGCAGTACAGATTTGTCTGAGAGGGAGCGTTTACGAATGGTTTATGCTCGTTCTGAATTTAATATTGTCAGTGCGACTTATTACTATTATACGGGACAAAATCATCTGTTTATCAAAGCTCTGAAGCGTGTTAATGCTAATGAATGTGAGGTTGATACAGCCCAATATCTGAACTATCTTTATAATATCGGGGAGGGTGGAACTATAACTCATGGATCTTCAGAACAAATTGCACAAACGGAATTTGACTATCTGATCCGTTGTTTTTATATCGCGACAGTTTACCATAGTCCATATTGGATAGCTAATTCTTTAGAGGCTATCAGTGAACACATGCAGAATCCCCGAATATGTAGTTTCTTAATCAGTAATAATCTACCAGCTATAGAACTCTTGAATACAGACAATATGCCTTATCGACTTCTGGCTGGAAATCTCGCACAGCGGTCATTGGAACTTTTTATTCGATATGGCGACATCTATCAAATTGCCGGAGCTTATCGTACTCTGGGACGAAATTATTGGGCCATTGGAGATTATCGTTCAGCTTTGATCTGTTTGAATCATGCATTGCGTAACAAGAGGATATTTCAGGCACCAGATCTTGTAGCGTCTATTCGTGAGCAATTGAGTATGGCATATTCTGCAGTTAATGATAAACAGGCTAGTGATTATAATCGGAATATCTATCTTGATTTGCAGGAGCAGACTCGGCAGGACCGGCTTATGGAAGCAAGAGCAGCAGAACTGGACGAGAATGCTACCCAACTGAATGCGATGATCCTGGCGGTTATTTTGATGATCATATTCTTTATTGCACTTCTCTTTGTCTTTGACTGGATGCGCCGGAAAAGTGATAGAGGAAATTCTGCTGACAAATTGTTGCAACCACTACGGCAATGGAAAAAGGAGACAGATCTGTATATCAATAATTTAAGTGACAAATATGAGGAAATACATGAAGAAATACGGATTACCCAAATGCATATTCTCAAGAGCAAACAGAAAAATCTTGAGCGACGGGCCAAAGTTCAACTGGTTATTAGTATTATTCCTTTTATTGATCGGATTATAAATGAAGTACACCGGCTTCAGGAAGGAAATGATAATGCGGAGATACGAAAATTGCGTTATCAATATATCAGTGAACTCACGAATCAGATTAATCAGGATAACACGGTCCTTACCCGTTGGATTCAACTTCGGCAAGGTCAACTAAGTTTGCATATTGAGAGTTTTCCGGTTGAAGCCATATTCGATGTTGTTAGGAAGGGCAATATGGCTTTTCAGTTGCGAGGAATTACATTTAATGTAGAGAAAACTGATGCGGTAGTGAAAGCAGATCGTACACTTACTCTGTTTATGGTTAATACGATGGCAGATAATGCACGAAAATATGTTCAGAGAGGAGGGACTGTTACTATCTCGGCTTGCGAAAGTGCGGAATATGTAGAAATCAGTGTTTCTGATACTGGAAGAGGGATGGCTCCGGATCAAGTGGAACATATCTTTGATCATAAAGCGATTTTAGGTGATGAGCAGATTATCCCGAATGTAGAAAAGAGGCATAGTCATGGGTTTGGATTATTGAATTGTAAAGGAATAATAGAGAAATATAAGAAGACAAGCAATCTGTTTCGTGTTTGTAGTATTTCCGCTCAAAGTGAACTGGGGAAGGGTTCTCGTTTTTCATTCCGGTTACCTAAGGGAATGACACATTTGAAAATATTGTTGTTCCTTGTTTTTGCTTTTTTGTTTCTTCATATAGGCTTGATTCAAGCCAGCAATAATTCTCTTTCAAACCGGAAACATGCTGTTCTTTCTTCCAAGTCGGTTTCTCATACTTCTCCTTACGGTTTAAAAGTCTTGTTATCCCATAAAGCCTCTCAGTTTGCTGACAGTGTGTATTTTTCTAACATCTATGGCCATTATCGTAAGGCTTTGGTTTTTGCAGATAGCACCCGATATTATTTAAATGCTGTTTACCGGCAGCTTGTTCCTCATGGCAAGGTGTTGATGAAGGCGATGGGAACGGAGATAATTCCTCCTGAAATACGATGGTTTCATGATAATCTGGATATTAACTACATTGTGATTCTTGACATGAGAAATGAAAGTGCCATAGCTTGTCTGGCTTTGCATGACTGGTCTCGATATACTTATAATAATACGGTATATACACAACTTTTCCGTGAGGTTTCAGCCGACCAGTCACTTGATGATTATGTACAGACAATGCAGAAATCAGAAAATTCCAAAACAGTAGCTATTGTCCTTCTTGTCTTGTTACTGCTTTCTATCTTTCCAGCCTATTATTTTCTGTATTATCGTCATAGGGTATTTTATAGATCCTGTGTGGAACGTATCAAAGATATCAATCAGATCTTGCTTAGTAATCTTCCTGACCGGGAAAAACTTCATGAGATTAATCAACTTTGGGATGAACGGGTGAAGAAGGGGATACAATTTCATGCTTTTGGATTTCATTCTAACGATGTCATTGATCAATTGGATCAAGTTGTTGAACAAATCTGTACTGCATTACGCAAGAATATATCGATGTATCATGATCATCAGTTAAGTATTGAACTGGCTCAAGACGAACTTTCCCGGGCTCGATATGAAGATGCCCGCTTACACGTCTCTAATGCCGTTTTGGATAATTGTCTTAGTACACTTAAGCATGAAACCATGTATTATCCATCACGCATCAAACAACTCATTGATGGTTCAGACCGGAATCTGGAGGTGATCAGTGAACTTGCAGGTTATTATAAAGAACTTTATTCTCTTCTTTCTGCTCAGGCACTTAGACTGATTGTTGGGCAGATCAGATTGGATCCTGATCTATTGAATTATCTTTTTGAAATTCTTCAAAAGAAAAACGGAGAGAAGAAAATCATACCGGAAATTCATGATAAAGGTGAATCTTATGTCTTTATTCGTATTCCTTTGGAAAAACTGGATTATACGGGAGTTGAATGTCGGCAACTTTTTACACCGTTAACAAAAGATCTTGATTTTCTCCTTTGTAAACAGATTGTAAGAGAAGTAGGAAACTTGACAGACCTTAGAAGCTGCGGTATTGAAGCAATACAAAATCCGGTAACGACCGGAATAATCATAGAAATGGTTTTACCTAAAAAGATATGGAAAAATTTAAAGTGATCATAGTAGAAGATGTGCCCTTGGAACTCAGAGGAACAGAAGGGATTTTTCATAATGATATTCCTGAAGCACAGATTATTGGAACTGCTGACAGTGAACCTGCATATTGGAAACTTCTCAAACAGCAATTACCTGATCTGATATTGCTTGATCTTGGACTTGGTGGCAGTACAACTGTGGGGGTTGAAATTTGCCGGCAAACTAAAGAATTATACCCTAAAGTAAAGGTCCTCATATTCACGGGTGAGATACTCAATGAAAAGTTATGGGTAGATGTCCTTGATGCAGGGTGTGACGGGATCATTCTTAAAAGTGGAGAATTGCTTACGCGCGATGACGTTGCTGCTTGTATGTCTGGTAAGAAAATGGTTTTCAATCAGCCCATACTGGAAAAAATAGTCTGTCGCTTTAAGAAAAGTGTCAGCCAAGAGGTGGTCCGGCAGGAGGCGTTGGTGAATTATGAAATTGATGAATACGATGAACGTTTCCTGAGGCACTTGGCTTTAGGTTACACAAAAGAACAGATTACGAATCTTCGTGGAATGCCTTTTGGAGTAAAGAGCCTGGAGAAGCGGCAAAATGAGCTTGCGCAGAAACTTTTTCCTACTGGAAACGGAGGAATTAATGTTAATGCTACTCGGCTTGTAGTACGTGCTCTTCAATTGAGAATTATTGATCTTGATGATTTGCATCCTGATGAAGAATGAGTTTTTATCAATGAGGAAACGGCCAAAACGGTGGAAGAATATAATCGGATGGTTGATCTTTATTCTGATCATCATTCAGTTGGTGCTTATTCTTTTGTCATGGTTACTAACAGCAGCTAATCCGGATAGTTCTGTGCGTTCTTTGCTGAGTAGCGAGGGAATCAGATGGTTTATTGGTGAGAATATAGAGAATCTCTGTCAGCCTCTTCTGGTATGGTTATTGCTTCTGGGTATCACATGGGGAGTAGTCAAGATCAGTGGCCTTTATCACTTCATTTTCTCTGGTCAGTTTTTTCATTTGAAGCGAGCTGAATATAGGGAACGTATAGCTTTCAGATTTGTTCTTTTCGAACTTTCTCTTGTTCTTGTTATTATGGTATTACTTACGGCTATTCCTCATGCTGTTTTGTTGAATATTACCGGACACCTTTATCCAGGTCCTCTTTTTTCTGGAATCATCCCTATTTTTAGTTTTTCTTCGATAGGAATGGGGATATCCTATGGTTGTGTCAGTGGAAGATTTCTGAGTTTCTCTGATATTTTTGATTGCATTACCATTGGCCTCTGCAAGGTTTCTCCCTTAATCATCATATATATCGTTGCTATCCAACTCTATTATTCTTTTCTGTTTGTATTCTGATTTCTATATTTTTATTTGAGAGAGCATAAAAAAAGGTGTATTGCCAATATACAATACACCTTTCTTATATGATATCAAGATAAGCCTAAAGTTTATCTTGACAGTTTAAGACTTATTTATCACCTTCCATTTGCTCCTTTAACTTAGCCAAGGCATCAATATCGCCTAGGGTTGTACCTGCAGCAACATTATTGATTTGCGTGCCTTCAGCCTTTTTGGCATTGTGTTTATGAGCTGGTTTATAATCGTCTTTGACATTTTCGAATGTGCGAGAATGGGAGAGGATAATACGTTTTGTATCCTTCACAAAGTCAAGAACCATAAAGTCAAGTTCATCGCCTACTGCAGCTTTTGTTCCATCTTCCTTAACAAGATGCTTAGGTGTAGCAAAACCTTCACCACCTTCATTCAAGGTGATTACAGCACCCTTGTCCATTATCTGAATAATCTTTCCTTTATGGATAGATTCTGGAGTATAAATGGTTTCATAAGTATCCCATGGATTTTGTTCCAGTTGTTTGTGACCAAGGCTCAAGCGACGATTTTCTTTATCAATGTCCAAGACAATCACGTCGATGTCTGCACCTACTGTAGTAAATTCAGATGGGTGTTTGATTTTCTTTGTCCATGAAAGGTCACTGATATGAATCAATCCATCAACACCTTCTTCAAGTTCAACGAAAATACCGAAATTAGTAAAGTTGCGAACTTTTGCAGTGTGCTTGCTTCCAACAGGATATTTGACCTCAATAGTTTCCCACGGATCTTCAGTGAGCTGTTTAATACCCAGACTCATCTTGCGTTCTTGACGATCAAGGGTCAGGATAACTGCTTCCACTTCGTCTCCAACTTTCAGAAATTCTTGAGCAGAGCGGAGATGCTGACTCCAAGACATCTCACTGACATGGATCAAGCCTTCTACGCCTGGAGCAATTTCTACGAATGCACCATAGTCTGCCATTACAACAACCTTGCCTTGGATGTGATCGCCAACCTTTAAGTTTGGATCAAGTGCATCCCAAGGATGTGGAGTGAGTTGCTTCAAACCGAGAGCAATACGTTTCTTTTCTTCATCAAAGTCAAGGATAACAACCTTGATTTTTTCGTCTAGACTTACAATCTCATGAGGATCGCTGACACGACCCCAAGAGAGATCTGTAATATGAATCAGTCCATCAACACCACCGAGATCAACGAAAGCACCGTAAGATGTGATATTCTTGACAGTACCCTCCAGAATCTGACCTTTCTCCAAGTGAGAAATAATTTCTTTACGTTGAGCTTCTAATTCAGCCTCAATTAATGCCTTGTGGGAAACCACAACGTTGCGGTATTCCTGGTTGATCTTGAGGATCTTAAATTCCATTGTCTTGCCTACGAAAACATCATAGTCACGTATAGGGTGAACGTCAATCTGGCTTCCTGGAAGGAATGCTTCAATGCCATAGATATCAACAATCATACCACCTTTGGTACGGCTCTCGATATAACCTTGAATAACTTCCTCTTTCTCATAGGCTTCGTTGATCTTGTCCCAGCTTCTTGCCAAACGAGCTTTTTTATGAGAGAGTACAAGTTGACCTTTTTTGTCTTCTTGGCTTTCAACGTAAACCTCTACTTTATCGCCTACTTTTAAATCAGGGTTGTAACGAAATTCAGAAGCAGGGATAATGCCATCACTTTTGTAGCCAATATTCACTACGACTTCTTTTTTGTCCAAAGTGATGACGGTACCTTCTACTACTTGATGCTCCTGGATTTTATTAAGGGTGTCATCGTAAGCCTTTTCGAGGTCTTGCTTGTTGGTTTTCTCACTAGAACCATTCTCGAATTCGTCCCAGTTGAACTCTGCCAATGGTTGTACGTTCTTTAAATCTGACATAAAAAATTAAAAAATTAAAAATGAATAAAGTTAGACTTTATGTTTATATGTGAACACACTTCGTTCACATTGCGTGCAAAGGTACATAAAAAAGGCAAGATAACTTCTGAGTCATAGACACTTATCTTCCCTTTTAAATATTTTTAACCATCTCCTTAGCAAATCTGATTTCTAAAGAAAAATTCTTGTTTCTGAGGCAAAGGAATCACTTCCAATCAACTTTAATATTAATATGCCCTTGCCACAATTACTCGTTTTGTGGCTGGTTTTCCACTGATCATATCTATACCGGGTGTTGAAGGAAAATCAAATGGGATACAGCGGATAGTTGCCTGTGTATCTTCTTTAAGTTTGGCTTCTGTCTCGGCCGTACCATCCCAATGGCAAAGGAAAAATCCTCCGTCTTTAATGCGTTCCTTGAATTCTTCATAATTATCGCATTCGAAAATATGGGTATCACGGAATTTCCTGGCTTTTTCAAAAATATTTTTTTGAATTATGTCAAGAAGGTTTTGTACACGTTCTACAATTCCGTCGAATGGTACATTTTCTTTCTCAAGTGTATCACGACGCATGATTTCAATGGTGCCGTTTTTCACATCACGTCCTCCCATAACCAGGCGGACCGGTACACCTTTTAATTCATAATCTGCAAATTTAAATCCCGGACGTTTATTATCACTGTCATCATACTTAACACTAATGCCAAGTTCTTCAAGCTGATGGATGACAGGTTGTAACTTTGCAGTAATGGGAGCAAGTTGTTCGGCATTGTTTGCAATCGGAATAATAACTACTTGTATTGGAGCTAGTTTGGGAGGCAGAACAAGTCCATTGTCATCGGAATGTACCATGATCAAACCTCCGATCAGTCGAGTCGAAACTCCCCAGGAAGAAGCCCAGACATATTGTGGCTTGTTGTCTTTGTCCAGGAAAGTGACATCAAAGCTTTTTGCAAAGTTTTGCCCCAGAAAATGGCTTGTACCACTTTGAAGAGCTTTTCCGTCCTGCATCATTGCCTCTATTGTATAGGTGTTCTCTGCACCACCAAAGCGTTCTGTAGGGCTCTTGGTACCTTGTAATACCGGCATTGCCATCCAGTTTTCTACAAAGTCGGCATAGACTTTGATCATACGTTGTGCTTCATCTTCAGCCTCTTTTGCTGTAGCATGAGCAGTATGTCCTTCCTGCCAAAGAAATTCTGAAGTGCGCAGGAACGGGCGTGTACGCATTTCCCAACGCATGACATTACACCACTGATTGCACATGATGGGCAGATCACGATAAGAGTGGATCCAATTTTTATAGGTATGCCAGATAATCGTTTCGGAAGTAGGGCGGATAATAAGTGGTTCGTCCAGTTTTGCCTCTGGGTCAACAATAACACTCTTGCCGTCTTCACTGGCTTTTAGTCTATAATGGGTAACTACGGCACTTTCTTTCGCAAAACCTTTAACATGTTCTGCTTCACGAGAAAAGTAGCTCATCGGAATTAATAGAGGGAAATAAGCATTCTGAGCGCCAGTCTTCTTAAACATTTTATCAAGTTGCTGTTGCATCTTCTCCCAAATGGCATATCCGTAAGGTTTGATGATCATACAACCACGGACAGGAGCTTGCTCTGCAAGACCGGCTTTAGCTACAAGATCATTGTACCATTGACTATAATTGTCAGCGCGCTTAGTTAATTCTTTCAATTCTTTTGCCATAATTATAAAGTTGTTTTTCTGATCACGAAGGGATGTTTACCTATCAGCGGGTATCTTCCTTTAGGAAATCTTTAATTTTGGGCAAAAGTACAAAAAAAAGTTGATTCTTATCCAACAGTGAAGAAAAAAGATTATCTTTGCAGCATGAAATCAAGTAAATCAGGAACAAATTAAAGTATGAGATTATGAAAAATATGAAATTTGCTGTTGTGGGAGCTTCTTTCTTGTTGATAGTTAGTTGTGGTACGAATCAACGTAATGGTGCTCTTATTGGAACAGGAGCAGGCGCAGGAGTAGGAGCTATTATAGGTGCAATTGCCGGTCATGGGAAAGGGGCTGCAATTGGAGCTGTTGTAGGTGGTGCAGTTGGTGCTGGAACAGGAGCGTTGATTGGTCATCACATGGACAAAGTGAAGTCGGAGGTAGCTCAACAAGTATCAAATGCCAAAATAGATGAAATTACGGATGCAAACGGTCTGAAGGCTGTCAAAGTGACATTCGATAGTGGCTTGCAGTTTGACATTAACAAAGCGACATTAAAGTCTGATGCTCAGAACGATCTGGCTAATTTTTCTAATGTTTTAAAGAAGGATCCAACTCTTTCTGTGGACATCCAGGGATATACTGATGCTACAGGTGGAGATAAGATCAATCTTCCATTGAGTAATTCTCGCGCTAGAGCAGTATCGAATTATCTTATCCAGATGGGAGTACCTTCTGGTCAATTCAAGAATGTTGCAGGCTATGGCAGCCAGAATCCTATTATCAATCAGAGTATTGCCCCACAAAACCGTCGGGTAGAGGTCTATCTTTATGCAAGCAAAGAGATGATAGATCAAGCGAATAATGGTACCTTGAGATGAAAGTGATCAAGATACGGAAAATATTCAGATGGATGGTGGTTCTCTTCTTCAGTTCCACCATTCTTGCTGTAATGGCCTATCGTTTTTTACCAGTTTATATCACTCCACTGATGGTAATTCGTTGTTTTCAGCAAGTCGGAAGAGGGGAGTCCATTACTATGCATCATCATTGGGTATCTCTTGATAATATATCTCCGCACATGCCTGTAGCGGTTATGGCTAGTGAGGATCAAAGATTTCTGAAGCATCATGGTTTTGATTTTGGTGCTATAGAAAATGCTGCACAACATGACATAAACGGTGGAAGAGTACATGGTGGCAGTACAATTAGTCAGCAGACAGCAAAAAATGTATTTTTGTGGCCAGGGCGTTCCTGGATTCGTAAAGGATTTGAAACTTATTTTACTTTTCTCATTGAGTTGATGTGGGGCAAGCATCGTATTATGGAAGTGTATCTGAATAGTATTGAAATGGGAGATGGTATATATGGTGTTGATGCTGTAGCTGAATATCATTTCAGCAAACGGGCTACTAATTTGTTTCGAAACGAATGTGCTTTGATAGCAGCTACTTTACCTAATCCCATAAAATTCAATAGTGCTCATCCTAGTGAATATATAAGGAAAAGGCAGTTTCAGATTGAACATGAGATGCGCTTTATCCCAGCTTTTCCAGGAGAAGGTGAGGATGTAAACCCTCATACTGTGGTAGGTGGATATTATTCTCATTGAAATTTTTGTATCCGAAGACGATACCATTGTTTTAAAGATTCTATGAGAGTTTTCTTCTATCGGAAAAGGTGTTATAGACAGGAAAAATAGTGAAAGAAATATGAATGAGAATCTATTAGGAGATTTAAACCCTTCACAACTTGCTGCTGTAAAATATATAGACGGGCCATCACTTGTCATTGCCGGAGCTGGTTCCGGAAAAACTCGTGTATTGACTTATAAAATAGCATATCTTCTTCAAAAAGGTTACCGTCCGTGGTCTATATTGGCTTTAACTTTCACGAACAAAGCAGCTAAAGAAATGAAGGAACGCATTGCTCGGATTGTAGGCCAGCAGGAAGCCTCACAATTGGGTATGGGGACTTTTCATTCCATATTTTCACGTATTCTCCGCATAGAAGCGCGTTCTATAGGTTATACATCTTCTTTTACAATCTATGATGAAGCTGATTCTCGTTCCTTGATAAAGGCGATTGTCAAGGAAAAAGGATTAGATGACAAAGTCTATAAACCAGCGTCGGTTCATCATAGAATCTCCATGGCTAAGAATCATCTCATTCTGCCTGATGACTATGCTTTGGATAAGGATTTGATTACGGATGACCAGCATTCCCGTATGCCTGCTATTTCTGATATCTATTCTTCTTACTGTATGCGTTGCCGTAAGGCAAATGCTATGGATTTTGATGATTTGTTGGTTCTTACCTATATGCTTTTTCGAGATCATGATGATGTGAGGAGAAAATATGAGTCGAAATTTGACTTTGTACTCGTAGATGAATATCAGGATACTAATTATGCTCAACTCTGTATTCTATTGCAGTTGACACGCGATAAGCAACATGTATGTGTCGTAGGGGATGACTCTCAAAGTATCTATAGTTTCCGTGGCGCAAATATTGATAATATCTTGAATTTCAATCAGCATTTTAAGGGTGCTCAACTTTTCAAACTGGAACAGAACTATCGTTCTACGCAACACATCGTTCAAGCTGCCAATAGTTTAATCAGTCATAATCAGAAACAGATACCCAAGGAGGTATATAGCAAGAATGCTGAAGGCGGAAAGGTCGTTCTGAAGCCTGCTTATAGTGACAAGGAAGAAGCTTTGATAGTTTGTCATGAAATTAAGCGTATATGTAAAAATGAGACGGCTCAATGGGGAGATTTTGCTATTCTGTATCGTACGAATTCTCAGAGTCGAAGTTTTGAGGAAGAGATGCGAAAAGAAGGGATACCTTATCATATCGTAGGTGGTTTAAGTTTTTATCAGCGTAAAGAAATAAAAGACATCATAGCTTACTTTCGAATGATTGTCAATCCTGATGATGAAGAAGCTTTTAAACGAATTATTAATTATCCTTCCCGTGGAATAGGTTCTACTACTGTAGGAAAAATTTCCGTTGCAGCCCGTGAACATGGGATTAGTTTCTGGAAGGTAATTAATAATTCCACGCAATATGGGATAAATGTCAATAAGGGTACATTAAATAAACTGAATAGTTTTCGACTTTTTATTTCAAAATATGTTGAGATGAGTCTAAGCCATGATGCTTACATTCTTGGGTCTGAACTGATTAAGGATAGTGGTATCAGTGCTGATATCTTCTCAGGAACTGATCCGGAGGCAATCTCCCGTCAGGAAAATCTCGAGGAGTTTATTGGTGGAATGAAAGATTTTGTTGACGAAAGAAAGGAAGAAGGACTGGATACTAGGATAGGATTGTCAGATTATCTCCAAGAAGTGTCATTACTTACGGATTTAGACAGTGAAGACAAAAATGGAGAAAATCGAGTAAATCTCATGACAGTCCATAGTGCTAAGGGATTGGAGTTTCCAACGGTTTTTGTCGTTGGCCTTGAAGAAAATATCTTTCCTAGTCCGATGTCAGCCAATTCACCTCGAGAATTGGAGGAAGAGCGTCGCTTGCTATATGTTGCGATTACTCGAGCCGAAAAAAACTGTATCCTGACTTATGCTCGTAACCGTTGGCGTTATGGAAATATGACGATAGATGGTCCTAGTCGTTTTATCCGAGATATAGATCCGGATCTGCTTCATGTGGAAGCAGAGGAGGATGAAGAGTGGGCATCAGCTGCTCATAAAAGATCAGGTGGTGGAGGATATGAACCTAACCAACCTTATACGGGCTATCATGACTGGGGGAATGGTGGGTTAGGATACGGTTCAAAGATGCAGAATAATCATCCTGTAGGCAGTCAGTTCAGAGCTGATCCAAAACCTAAAATCACAGAACCTCATCATTCTGAGAAGGCTGTTGATCCTTTGTCAGCAACATTTAAGCAACGCTTGTCAGAAAGTGGAGGCAATCTCCGCCGTGTGGCAGAAGCGATGGCTAATGGTGGCAGAGCAAGTGGTGAAACTTCAGAACATGAGGTTTCTGAGGGTGACCTTATTGCTCATCAACGTTTTGGCGTTGGCAAAGTAATTAAGGTTGAGGGGAAAGGTGAGAATACTAAAGCTACGGTGGAATTTAAAAATTCAGGCACTAAACAATTACTGTTGAAATTTGCCAAATTTAAAATTATAAAATAACTACAGTTTTTATTTTATAGTAATAAAATAAGGGGTCATATCTGATATGCCCCCTTATTATCTATTCTTTTATGAATTTAAAGACTTGAATTGTCATACGGATTAAGAGAATTACGAATCATCTTCGTTGTCTTTTTCTATATGATGCAAAGTTTTTTTCGGTAAATGTTTTTTCCTACGGAGCCATGCCATCTTGTGTTCCTCATAATCACGACGATGACGTTCCAAAAAATTATCGGCCATCTCCAATTTATTTTTTAAATCGGCTGTAGATGACAGTTATTTTATTCGGATGTTCCGGTCCTCCTATTAGTTTCGTACTCGAAAGTGACATGTCATTTACGACTCGCGTGATGTAGGTCGTATTGTTTCGTGTTGCAGTAGAGATGGTCACCGGAACAATGACTGCTTTATTGTAATCAGCACTCCGATTTCGTTTCTTATACATATCCGTAATCAGTCCTGCGATATTATTAAAGGTATAAGTATTTAAAGAGGAATTGTATGATGCGGAAAAACTTGTTTTATAATTGATGAGTTCGTCTTTTTCAAAAAAACTTTGCAAACTGTCTTTTGGTATGATCAACAGACTCTGTGGTATTCCCAATTTGAATTTACTGTCGCTTGTACTATTTATACGAGTGAGAACCAGTTTTGCACTGTTAATGGAATCATTTTCATGTTTGGTCATGATTTCATTGATAGGTAATGTTACTTCAGTAAAAATACCGGCAGGAGTTTTCAAGTAGCTGCATGACGGGTCAGCAACAAGCTTGTCGATGGTATTATCATCGTTTGTGATCTTATTTGTCTGCAATACCTCATCTGTGCCATAGAGATAAGCACCTGTGGTTATGTATTCAAGTGTATCTTTTGTCGTAGTAACAGATTTTCCATTCACAGTTGAGGTGTGGGATACCGGAACAACCGTATCTGTCAACTGTTCCATATATATCTGGCTGATTTCTATCTTGGCCATGGCTCCTATGCCGTTTTCATATTTTATATAGAATCCCGGAAAAACATGATTCAAAAAAGTCTTTGATGTCTTGAAATATTCAGGATGTGCATAATATGTCCGCATAAGATAAGTTCCGAAATCAGGATAGGTTATCCCATCATGGACATATTTCTTGTTATCCAATGATATGGTGACTCCTTTCATTCCCTTATTTGCTGTTCTGGAAGAATCGCAAAGAGTCATATCCTGTACAGTATAAGCTTTTTCCAAGGTTAGACCATCTTCTTTGACAAATCCTGCTGCTTCAGGGTCAAAGTCTGAATAATAGTTGACTCCTTCAGGTACAGGCTTATTCAATTCCATTATCTTTAGTTTCATCGGGGCCAGCGAGTCTCCGTAATAATCTTCAAAATAAAGATTCATATAGGTGTGTGCTGGTTTAACTCCACCGTCAGAAGCGATTGAGCGGATGGAATCTTTCTGGATAAAACCAGGGATTGGGCAGTGCATAGAACTGGATCATGTAATCACCTGTAATATAGGCACCTGTTTCCGGGTCCTTGACTTTTCCTACATAACCACTACTGTTTCTGGCCAGAACCCTGCCGGCTTTAATAGATTGTGTGTAAGTTTGAAAACTTGAATCGGTTACAAAGAGAAGGTCAGAATTATTGATTAATGATGCCCCAATGTAATCAGTTGTATCATTACATGCTGTAAACGTGAGTGCAGTCAGTGCTGCTATAACCAGAACTTTCAGTTTCATCTTGTTTTATTTTATTTATCGGAACTGATTTGATTCATAAAATCCACATAAGCTTGTGTATTGTCGCCAGGATATTTAAGGAGAGGTTTCTTTTTTTCGACAGCTTCTTTTAAAAAATCTTGGCTGACATGATTTCCAGCCTCAATGATTCCGTCACTGTAGTCAACGGCTAATTTCCCGAGTTCAAGAAAATCGAATTTCTTTTTATAAGAGTCCATAAATTCAGCTTTTGCTCCTTTAAATTCAATGCAACTCTTGAAATTTTCTCCTAAATCAGATTTTAATTGATTTTCAAAGAGGAGGCTGATCGTCCGTGTATTCGCGAAAGATGGCTCATCATGATAGGCTTTTTTAATGTAAAAGGGAACCACAGCTCCTATCCATCCTTGGCAGATCACAATATCAGGTGCCCAGCGCAACTTTTTCACGGTTTCAAGTACCCCGCGTGCAAAGAAAATAGCCCTCTCACCATTATCCGGATATTCAACACCGGTTTCATCAGCTTCCATCTGGCGCTTGCTGAAATAATCATCATTATCTATAAAATAGACTTGTATTCTGGAGACGGGTATAGAAGCAACTTTTATAATGAGAGGATGGTCGGTATCATTGATAATCAGATTCATTCCTGATAGGCGGATAACTTCATGTAACTGTCCTCGACGCTCATTAATAGTACCCCATTTTGGCATAAATGTACGAATCTCAAAACCGTTTTCCTGCATTTTATGAGGCAGGTCTCTTCCCATAATGGACATTTCACTTTCAGGTACATAAGGAGCAATCTCCTGGTTAATGAACAGTATTTTCTTTGCCATATAAGTTGAGTTTAAACAATGCAAAGATACAAATAAAAGTCGAGAATTCATTATAAAATATATGAAATCAGGAGAAAGAACAGATTATTCGCAATTTTTTAGGATAATTCTTTCTTATTTAAGAAAAAAAGTTTTATTTTGCAATCCATTAGAATTAAAGTTTTCGATTATGAAAATATTCAAAAAAATTGTTGACCTTCAAAATGAGCTTTTTTTGGTTCGCAAGGAAGGTAAGAAAGTTGGACTTGTTCCGACAATGGGTGCACTTCATAAAGGGCATGCGTCTCTTATTACACGTAGTGTGAAGGAGAACGACGTTACGGTTGTGAGTATATTTCTCAATCCCACCCAATTTAATGATAAAGATGACCTGGAGCGTTATCCACGTAATCCGGAAGCTGATCAGAAACTGATTGAAGAATGTAATGCTGATTATTGTTTTGCGCCATCAGTAGAAGAAATCTATCCTACACCTGATATTCGTCATTTTGAGTTTTCTCCTGTTACTACCGTTATGGAAGGTGCTCACCGTCCTGGGCATTTTAACGGGGTTTGTCAGGTGGTTAGCCGTCTTTTTTATATAGTTCGCCCTGATCGTGCTTATTTTGGAGAGAAAGACTGGCAACAGATAGCTGTTGTCAAACGTCTGGTAAAATACATTGGCATGAAAGTCCAGATTGTTGTTTGTCCTGTAGTAAGGGAGAAAGATGGACTGGCTATGAGTAGTAGAAATGCTTTACTAACAGCCGATGAGCGTAAAGTTGCTCCTAAGATTTATGAAATATTGAAGGCAAGCATTGACTATGCGAAAGAACATACTGTCAAGGAAACTCACGACAAAGTGGTAGCAGATATTAATGCCGTAGATGGCTTGGAAGTGGAATATTTTTCTATTGTAAATGGTGATACTTTGCTGGATGTCGATACGTGGGATGATAGTTCTGATATAGCAGGTTGTATTGCTGTAAATTGTGGTAGTAAACCTATCCGTTTAATAGATCATATTTCATATAAAGAAAATAAATAATTTTACAACATCTATTATCTTAATTCTTAATGGAAATTGAAGTTCTAAAGAGCAAGATACACTGTGTCAAAGTAACTCAGGCTAATCTGAATTATATGGGAAGCATTACTATTGATGAAAACCTTATGGATGCTTCTAATATGATAGCAGGCGAAAAGGTTCAGGTCGTTGATAATAATAATGGTGAACGCTTTGAAACTTATATTATTAAGGGAGATAGGGGCAGTGGGTGTATATGTCTTAATGGGGCAGCTGCAAGAAAAGTCCAGATCAATGATACCGTTATCATCATGAGTTATGCACTGATGGATTTTGAGGAAGCAAAAACATTTAAACCGACTGTCATCTTTCCAAAAGAAGGTAATCTTTTATAAATTCCAAAGATTCCCGTGATGATAATGGATGGATTGCTTTAGGAGTATCAAGGAGGAACCGATAAAAGGATTCCTCCTTTTTTTATAGGCTGAAAAAATAATCCTATGACAGGTTCTGTAAATAGAGATTTTGTTGATTAAGTACGAATGGATTTCTTTTTTCTTCTTTTCTAAATTTTACCTCTAATGATAAAATTTATCTTCTGGATAACTTCAGAAGCTATTTGTAAAGAATTTATAAAAAATAACAATTATCTGAATATCTTCTGTAGTGGGTAGTGATGGATTCGAACCACCGAAGGCATAGCCAGCAGATTTACAGTCTGCCCCATTTGGCCACTCTGGTAACTACCCTTGTGTGGGCGTTGACGGATTCGAACCGCCGACCCTCTGCTTGTAAGGCAGATGCTCTAAACCAACTGAGCTAAACGCCCGGATTTGCGGGTGCAAAGGTATGACTTGTTTATGAAAATTCCAAAACATTCGTGGATTTTTTTACTTTTTTTAAGAATTTGAAATTCATTGTTTTCCAAACTTCGGGCTTTTTGATTAATTTTGTAATGGAATAATAGGCATTAAATAAATGAATAAATCACTCAAAGAGACATTAGTAAGATATGCGAACCAATATGAGACGGAAGATTTTTTGAACGGAGATCCTTCCTGGTTCATGCACCAGGTTACAGGATTACGAAATCAGGAAATTATGGCTTTTATAGCTTCTTCATTAAGTTATGGTTCCAGAAAACAGTTTATGCCTAAAATTAAGTATATTTTGGATGTCTCTCACAATCAACCTTTTGATTGGTTGAGCAGTGGAGATTATGCCCATGATATTCCTGATAACTCGTTATGCTTTTATAGATTATTCTCTAACCATAAGATGTGTTCTTTCTTAAAGGTTCTGAAGAGCCTTTATGATGAATATGGAAGTTTAGCTGATTTTACAATGCAGATGGTGATGGGACATCGTTCATCAGAGAGTGGCCTGATAGCCCTAAAAGGTATCAGTGGTTATTTTTTCAGTCAGGGTATCACTGGCATAGTACCCCGTTATGGTTCTACTTGCAAACGCCTTAGCATGTTCCTGCGATGGATGAGCAGAGATCATTCTCCTGTAGATCTGGGCTTGTGGTCAGACTGGATTGATAAACGTTCTCTATTCATTCCTTTGGATACGCATGTTTTGAAAGTATCTCAAACTATTGGCCTGGTTCATCAGAAGACAGCAAGTTGGTCTGCAGTTGTTCTTTTGACAAAAGCTTTAAGAAATGTATTCCCTGATGATCCGGTAAAAGGTGACTTTGCGCTTTTTGGCTATGGCATCCACTATGCCAATGAGTTAAAACGGATGAAAGATAATAATTTGTTAATGAAAGTATGAATGGAATCAGTGACTTAAAATCTGATATAAGCCCGTGCTCCTAAAGTCATAATATGTAGATATTCCTTGCTGGATAGGCCATGAGGCGGACGGAGGTCATAGTCGAGGAACAGGCTGGCGCCGAAGTGACTTTCAATCTTCTTGTTTATTGAAATCCCTGTGCCTAATCCCCATCCACTATTTCTGGGAATTGTAACGGAACCGGCTTGAGTTTTAGGATACCAGGTATAATCCAATAGTAGTTTTGTGCCGAGTGAAAATTGTGTTGACAGTGGTAATGAAAAATAGGGACCAATGGAAAGTGAGTAGAAATCAAAGGTGTTGTCGGGAGCTTCGTTTCCGTTGACAATGAAACGGAGATTAGAGATGGAAACTTTACCCCCGAAACCTATATAGGGATTGATAAAATAGGCTCCTTCCAGTCCTAATGTGGTACCAGAGGAAGTTTTAAACGACAGGCTTTCATTTAGGTCGTATTTGCTGAGAGGGAGATTGATTCCCATATATACACCGAGAAACGATGAAGCATTGTCACCTTGGAAGATTTTAGTTTGTGGTTTTCTTTTTAATCCTCTGTCTTTGCAGATCTCATCAGCAATCCAATAACCGAATTCAGAAGAAAGTATTCCTATGCCAGCTCCGACCATCACATCGCTCAGCCAGTGCTTATTATTAGCCATTCTTGTCAATCCTGTAGCGGTAGCTACACCATAAGCACCGATGCTGACCCAAGGACTGAGATAGCCATATTCCTTACTTAGCATTGTAGCGGTCATGAAAGCTGTTGCAGTATGACCGGATGGAAAACTGTGACGATTCGAACCGTCGGGTCGCATTACATGTGTTGTAGCCTTTAGCGTATTTACAGTTGTCCCCATAATGATAGTAGAGAATGCGTCACTTAAAAACATTCTTCCCCATGAACTCCTGCTTTCTATACCGGCAGCCTTTAACCCTAGCATCACTACTGCTGAAGTATATTGAGAATAGTTGTCCAACGTATGATGAAAGTGAGGCATGAAATCATTTCTTAGACTTCTGAATTGGTCGTCTTGTCGTTTTACTATTAATCCACTAATGATGAGTGGTACTCCGATATGAGTAGACTGAATCCAGCGTGACCGTACAAAATGATTCCCCTTGGGATTGGGATCATGGATAATCATACTTGATGTATCTTTGCTTATACTATCCGATATAAAACCGTCTGCGTTTGCCTTTAAAGTCTGTAAATTTGGGAAAAGCAATATAGTGACGATGATCGTATGTAAAATGGTTACTCTATGAAATATGAATCCGTGCATTGTCTTATCTTGAAATAATTGGAATCCGTAAAATTTAATATCGTTCGTGATTATAATACAATGCAAAATTACGAAAGGATTTTGGTGAAAGTCTGAAGAGAAACGGATAATCTTTATTCAATGTGTAAAATTTAATGCTTAGGCAATATACTTCTTGATGTCTTTTGCATCCTGATTTTTCATTGGATAGATTATGATCAGACTGGATTTAAAGTCAAAAAGTTAAATATTGTTTAATGATGAAATTGTTTCTTTGAGAAATTTGTATGATAGCATTAAAGTACTTATATTTGTAAATATTTCCATAGGAAATTATTAACACTAGAATAGATAAAATTTATGAAACATTTGATTATTGGTGGGGTAGCAGGTGGAGCTACAGCTGCAGCCCGGATCAGAAGGGCTGATGAAATGGCTGAAATTGTCCTTATCGAAAAAGGGAAATATATTTCTTATGCCAATTGTGGTTTGCCTTATTATATTGGGGGAATTATTACCAATCGAAATAAATTGTTTGTACAAACTCCTGAAACATTCTCAAGAAGATTTAATATTGATGTGCGAACCGAAAATGAGGTAATTGCCATTCATCCGGAGAGGAAAATGGTAGTCGTAAAGCGAGCTGATGGAACAGAATATGAGGAAACTTATGACCGTCTGTTGTTGTCTCCGGGTTCTATACCTGTTCGTCCGCCATTTCCGGGGATTGATCTGCCAGGTATTTTTACGTTACGTAATGTGGAAGACACTGATGCAATCAAGACTTATATGGACAAGCATGTTGTCAAGCATACTATAGTAGTAGGTGGGGGATTTATAGGCCTTGAAATGGCGGAGAATCTGGTGTCTGCGGGGACTTTGGTTTCTATTATAGAAATGTCGGATCAGGTTATGGCACCGGTCGATTTTTCTATAGCTTCTTTCGTACATCAGGAATTGATGGCACATGGAGTAGGACTTTATTTGGGTAAAGGGGTCGAACATTTTGAAAAGGAAGGAGATCAAATTAAAGTGTTTCTTTCTTCAGGTGAATGTATTAAAACTGATCTTGTTTTATTATCCATTGGTGTACGTCCTGCCACAAGACTGGCTGCTGAGGGTGGTATAGAAATAGGAGAGAGGGGAATTCATGTTAATTCTTATCTTGAAACTTCCATTAAAGATATATATGCAGTAGGGGATGCTATAGAGTTTGCTAATCCGATTACAGGTAAACCTTGGCTCAATTATCTGGCTGGACCTGCTAATCGTCAGGCTAGGATCGTAGCTGATAATATGGTATTTGGCAATAAGGAAACTTACGAAGGAGCTGTTGGAACGTCTGTTGCCAAGGTCTTTGACTTGACGGTCGGCTCTACGGGACTTCCTGCTAAAAGGCTTAAACAAGATGGAATTCCTTACCAGTGTAGTACAATATCAAGTTCATCACATGCCGGTTATTATCCTGGAGCTTTTCCATTGGTCATAAAGTTGATTTTTGATCCGAAAACGGGGCGTTTGTATGGAGCACAGTGTGTAGGACATGATGGCGCGGACAAGAGGATTGATCAACTTTCCTTGATCATTAAGCATGATGGAACCATATATGATTTGATCAAACTCGAACAGGCTTATGCTCCTCCATATTCTTCGGCGAAAGACCCTCTTGCGATTGCTGGTTATACAGCCGCAAATATTATTAGTGGAGCCATGCCTGTAGTTTATTGGCGTGAAGTCAAGGTTATGGATAAGAAAAAAAATTGTCTGGTTGATGTCAGAACTCAGGATGAATATCAGTTGGGAACAATTGATGGAGCTGTCAATATTCCTCTTGATGATCTGAGGGAACGAATAAATGAAATCCCCAAGGATCGACCAGTGGTGTTGTTCTGTGCCGTAGGACTGCGCGGTTATCTTGCTCTGCGTATTTTGGTCGGAAGGGGCTATCAGAATGTCAGAAATCTGTCAGGCGGATACCAACTCTATTGCGCGGCCACTCAGATCATTCAGAATGAATCGTCTCAAGTTGGAAAGTGTGGGGATCAACCAGAACTGCTAAAAGACCAGATACAAGTGCTGAAAGTTGATGCCTGCGGACTTCAATGCCCTGGACCTATATTGAAATTAAAAGAAACTATGGATAGTTTGTCTATCGGAAAACAGATCGAAGTCATAGCTACAGATGCAGGTTTCCCTCGTGATGCCAGAGCATGGTGCCAGAGCACTGGTAATGCGTTGGTTTCTTCAAGTGATGAAAATGGCTATCATAAGGTAGTCGTCGAGAAGAGAGCTTCACAAGATTCTGCCACTTCTATTCATAATGGCAACAATAAGTCATTTATTCTGTTTAGTGATGATCTTGACCGCGCTATAGCTACCTTTGTCTTGGCTAATGGTGCAGCCGCTACGGGAAAGAAAGTATCGATCTTCTTTACTTTCTGGGGACTTAATGTCATTAAGAAGGAGCATAAGCCTGAAGTTAAAAAAGATTTCTTTGGCAGGATGTTCTCCTGGATGATGCCTTCCAGCAGTAAAAAACTGCGATTGTCTCGGATGAGTATGATGGGAATGGGTGGAAAGGTGATGCGTCACTTGATGCGGAAAAAGAATATTGGTTCATTGGAAGAACTCCGACAACAAGCTATAAATCATGGCGTGGAGTTTATCGCTTGCCAGATGACTATGGATATGATGGGTATTCATAAGGAAGAACTCTTGGATGGGGTTACTATCGGTGGAGTTGCAACATATATGGAACGTGCAGAGCAGTCAAATGTCAATTTATTCATTTGATATACTAGATTTCAACTCTTGAGGAGTTTGCAATATCATAAAATTTATGATATTAAGGTATTGCAGATTCCATTTCTTTATGTTATCTTTGTATCAGTGATTTAGAAATCTTTTAGAGTTGAAGAAGTATAAATAATCTGTAGATGAAAAGTAGTTGTGTGATTTTTTAAATTAAAGACTATGAATAAGACGTATGTGATTTATGGATCCTCAACTGGAATATGCGAGGATATTGCTTCAAGAATCAGTAAGAAACTTGGTCTGTCTGATAATGACGTGATTAATGTGGCTCAGTTGAATGCTGGACAGGTTAATGAAGCTGTAAATTTGATACTAGGAACTTCTACATGGGGAGCTGGAGATTTTCAGGATGACTGGTATGATGGCCTTAAAATTCTTCAGGCATGTAATCTGAAGGGAAAGACTGTTGCATTGTTTGGTTGTGGTGATTCGGAGAGTTATGGTGACACTTTCTGTGGCGGAATGTCGGAACTTTATAAAGGGCTTCGGGACAGTGGTGTAAGATTTATAGGGGCTGTTCCTGTCGATGGCTATCATTATGATGATTCTGAATCTGTAATTGATGATAAATTTGTCGGTCTGGCTCTGGATGAGGTTAATGAAAGTGATAAGACTGATGAACGTATTGATGATTGGATCAAATTGATAAAACCGGATTTGTAAGCATTTCCGGGATTAAGAATAAATCTATAATGCTACCTATCTGAATCGGTTGATAAAAATCAGACTATGTGTTCAATGTTACCATAGTATTGGTAACCTCATTACTGCTAAGGTGTAACCTCATTACCGCTGAGCGGTAAGTACGTTACGATATAAGTTGTTGAATATTAGGTCAATGAAGATGTAATATGCTTTTGATGTAAGCAACAATTACAGAATTAAAAAGGGAAATTATGAAAAGAATTGGATATATAGTCCTTGCCATTTTTTCAATCATAGTGAGTTCGTGTGACAATAAAGAAGATGACCAGATTCAAACATCGGCTTCTGATAATGAGGTGTATGAACTTGATGAAGTGAATTTTTATAGTGATAAGGATGATTTTACGGATACTCTTAAATGCCAGATGGATACAACTGTTATCTATAACTACTCAGAAAGCAATTCAAAGGTACAGCTTGCTCCTAATTTCAATGATACCTTGTCCATTACAATTACTGAAGGTAAAGAAGACCTTAGTGATCTTAAACTTCAAGGAGAAATAAAATTCCCATCGTCTTACGACAATCAACAGTTTTATTTTGATACAGAAGGAAAATTGAAGATGCCAATAGGTACACAGGATTCTATTTTCTGTTCACCAGAAAAATATACTTTATCTACAGTATTACAACCCAGATCATATCTGGTTCACACAGGTACGTATTTTCAGATTGTAAACCATTATTCGTTTCAGGCTGTTTTTGTTGGACGAAATACTCATAAGCTAATTTATATTAAAGGAAAATATCGTTATTCGCGTTCAACTTTTCAGTCTTTTAACGGATCTAAAAGTTCTGAAACAACTGTAAGCCCAATCGAATAGGAGTGACCGGTTCGGATTCTTCGGAGGAATGACTTCTAAATGGATATATGCAAGTATTAAATAATGTTACTTTTATGAACAAAAATCATTTCTCCAAGATTAATATTGAAAGTTCTTTGTATCTTTGGGAGATACATAAAGATGAACGAAGTATTATGTATTTCATTAAATAAATTGTCAAATTTATGAAAATTCAAAAGATTCATGCAAGGGAAATCCTTGATTCAAGAGGTAATCCTACCGTAGAGGTAGAACTCACATTGGAAAATGGTGTAATGGGACGTGCCAGTGTACCATCAGGTGCTTCAACTGGTGAAAACGAGGCTTTGGAACTTAGAGATGGGGACAAGAGCCGTTTTGGAGGAAAAGGTGTACAGAAGGCTGTCAATAATGTCAATAAAATCATTGCTCCTGCATTGATAGGAGATGATGTCCTCAATCAGCGTGCACTGGATATGAAGATGCTGGCTTTGGATGGTACTCCAACAAAAAGCAAGTTAGGTGCTAATGCAATTCTTGGTGTAAGTCTGGCTGCTGCTCATACGGCTGCTAAAGCCTTGAACATTCCTCTATATCGCTATATTGGTGGTTGCAATACTTATGTAATGCCAGTACCAATGATGAATATCATAAATGGTGGTGCTCATTCTGATGCACCTATTGCTTTTCAGGAATTTATGATTCGTCCTGTTGGTGCTCATTCTGAGAAAGAGGCCATTCGTATGGGATCGGAGACTTTCCATGCCTTACAGAAATTATTAAAGAAACGTGGTTTGTCCACGGCTGTAGGGGATGAAGGTGGTTTTGCACCTGCTTTGAATGGTATTGAGGATGCTTTGCAGTGCATCGTAGATGCTATTCAGGCTGCTGGTTATAAGCCAGGAAAAGACATTACGATTGCTATTGACTGTGCTGCGAGTGAATTTTCTGTTAAGGAGAATGGTAAATACTATTATAACTACAAGCAACTTTCTAATGGTATGCCAAAGGATCCTAATGGTAAAAAACTTTCTGATGAAGAACAGATTAAATATGTTGATGAGTTGATTTCTAAATATCCCATTGATTCTGTAGAAGACGGATTGGATGAAAATGACTGGGACGGCTGGGCTAAAATGACAGAAGCTCTGGGTCAGAAGGTACAGTTGGTTGGTGATGATTTGTTCGTTACTAATACCAAGTTCTTAGAGAAGGGTATCAAAATGGGTGCTGCCAATGCAATTCTGATCAAAGTGAACCAGATTGGTACTTTGACAGAGACTTTGGAAGCTATTGAGATGGCTCATCGTCACAATTATAATACGGTTACATCACATCGTTCCGGTGAAACTGAAGATACTACAATCGCTGACATTGCTGTAGCAACCAACTCTGGTCAGATCAAGACAGGAAGTATGAGTCGTACGGACCGTATGGCTAAATATAACCAACTGATCCGCATTGAAGAGGAACTTGGTCCTCAGGCTGTGTACGGTTATTGCAAACTGAAATAATAGAATGAAATGATATTGCTCTTGAATAAGAAACAATATCAGTGTTGAATAGATCATATTCGAACCGGAGTAGCCGTGAGGGTTACTTCGGTTTTCTATTTGGTTGGGAACAGGACGAATTTCTTTTCTGAATAGATGGGATTACCAAACAAGACCATAACGTATTTGATCAGGACTAAATAGGAATAAGAGTGTGTGTAGGAATTTGCCTATCTGCCTGTTCTTGTTGCATGTTTGAATCGCCTTGATGTTCGAGTGTGCAAGACCTGGAAAAGATGTCTGAATGCTGCTTTTGGGTTCCATAATAACATTCTGGGACCAGTCCATCTCATAATTTTACGGATTTCCCTTCGTTGTTCTGGAGCATAGCAGTGGTGTGGACAATCCTTACAAGGTGGTTTTTCTTTTCCCCAACTGCAATGATCCAACCGATAATTTGCATAATGGATAAGTTCTTGATATTTTTCAGGTAACTCTTCGGTTTTTAATTGATGTTTGCAATAAAGTCGAATCATTGACTCAACTGTTTTTTTATCGAAGTCTTTTTGAGAAGTCATACGGAACTTGTTTTGATTTGTTCTTCTATTGTTATGAAGTTTGAATATACTTCTGTAATGAAAGCTATCTGAATAGGGAGTTCTTTAATATATGTGGCGATAGGGATATACCGAAATTCTTATTTATCATAATACGTATTATATTTAAATAGTGGATGGAGCTATATATGTTCGTTACTAATAATAAGCGCACCCCCAGAAATACTTCTGAAACTACGCTTATTTTAATTTTGGAAAGAACATAGTTTTGTATGCTCTCCTGTGTCATCCTTTTGAACAATCTTTTAGCCTTTTCTAATATCTGACGTCTTTGTAATCTTAAACTTAATAACTGAAATATAAATTAAAAGACTAATCTAAACATTCACTAACTAAAAACTTTTACTTATTGCAAATATAAAACATTTTCCAGAAACTGAATTCCTGCAAATTCTGATAAAACTGCTTTAGATTTAGTTTCTTGACTTACATCAATATCATATCTCCGATTCCGGATATAATAAATTCTTCTACTTTTTTCAGATAAATTTCCATGTAGTTAATAGTTGTTAAATTAGTGGCAATTCTAGTTTTATGTCCGTTGGGTCTGCAATCTTTTTTGTAATTTTGTTGCCGATTTGCCGTACGGGCTTTGAGAAGTTCTGTTAGAAAGACAGACGCCTGGCGGTAGAAAACCGTTTTATTAAAAATAAATGTACGCAATTGTAGAAATTAACGGTCAGCAGTTTAGGGCTGAAGAAGGGAAAAATCTCTTTGTGCATCACATTAAGGATGTAGAAACCGGTAAGACTGTTGAGTTTGACAAGGTGTTGCTCGTTGATAAAGATGGAGCAGTAACTGTCGGCGCGCCCACTGTAGAGGGGGCAAAAGTAGTAGTAGAAGTGGTAAACCCTATCGTAAAAGGTGACAAGGTGCTGGTATTTAAAATGCATCGTCGTAAAGACGAACGTAAACACATGGGACACCGCACTCACTTCACGGAACTTAAAGTAAAACAAGTAATCGCTTAAAATCGGAGGAATTCATTATGGCACACAAGAAAGGTGTAGGTAGTTCTAAGAACGGTCGTGAGTCGGCTTCGAAGAGGTTAGGCGTTAAAATCTGGGGTGGTCAAAAGATTACTGCTGGCAACATTATTGTTCGTCAACGTGGTAACAAGCACTTTGCAGGTGACAATGTTGCTCAAGGCAAAGATGATACGCTTTATGCTTTGAGCGATGGAGTCGTATTCTTCCATAAGGGCAGAAAAGATAAGAGTACCGTTTCTGTTCTGTCTCCTGAGGATTATGCAAAGAAAACTCAGGTAGACGCCTAAATAAAAACAAAACTTATTCCAAACAAACAATAAAAGCCTGCTCGTATATGAGCAGGCTTTTTGCGTTATTTAATTCGTGGTTACAATTTTTCGAGAAAGATTTTCACATCTCGATTTTATTTCGTATTTTTGCTTTTTGTAAGAGTCTTTCTGAAAGGAATTAATTTATAAAATATATAGATATATCTTATGCTTACACTTAAACAGATTAGTGAAGAAACTGAGCATGTAATCAAGGGGCTTGAGAAAAAGCACTTTGAAGGCGCACGTGAATCTATTGAGAAGGTACTTGAATTTGATAAAATACGCCGTGAAGCTCAACAGAAAGTTGATGCAAATAAGCAGCGCCAGAACCAACTTTCCAAGCAGATTGGCGGACTGATGAAATCCGGAAAGAAAGACGAAGCAGAAAAGATTAAGACTGAGGTAGCTGATCTCAAAGCAGATTCAAAAGCTCTTCAGGATGTGATGGATAAGTCACAGAAAGATATGAAAGATTTGTTGCTTTCTATTCCGAATATTCCTAATGATGATGTGCCTGAAGGTAAAGATTTCCATGATAATGTGGTTGTCAAGAATGGAGGTAAGATCCCTGATCTGCCGTCTGATGCTCTTTGTCACTGGGATATTTGCAAAAAGTTTAATCTGGTTGATTTTGATCTGGGTGTGAAAATATCAGGAGCCGGATTTCCTATTTATATTGGAAAAATGGCCCGTTTTCAACGTGCTCTTGAGGCATTCTTCCTGAACGAAGCCCGTAAAGATGGCTATTTGGAAATACAACCTCCTTATGTAGTGAATGAAGATTCCGGTTATGGTACAGGCCAGTTGCCAGATAAGGAGAATCAGATGTATCATTGCAATCTGGATGACCTCTATCTTATTCCTACTGCAGAAGTTCCGGTTACAAATATTTTCAGAGATGTCATTCTTGACGAGAAAAAGTTGCCGATTAAATTGTGTGCTTATTCTGCTTGTTTTCGTCGTGAGGCCGGTTCCTATGGAAAAGATGTCCGTGGTTTGAACCGTCTACACCAGTTTGATAAGGTAGAACTGGTGCGTATAGATACTCCAGAGCATAGTTATGATTCTTTGAAAGAGATGTTAAACCATGTTGAAGGCCTTTGCCAGAAATTGGAGTTGCCTTATCACATTCTGCGTCTTTGTGGCGGTGATATGAGTTTTACTTCTTCCATCTGTTATGATTTTGAAGTATGGAGTGCTGCTCAAAAACGCTGGCTGGAAGTATCTTCTGTATCTAATTTTGAAACTTATCAGGCTAATCGCTTAAGATGTCGTTATCGTCGCGCAACTGATAAGAAGATAGAACTTTGTCATACATTGAATGGCTCTGCTTTAGCATTGCCACGAATCGTTGCTGCTATTCTGGAGAATAACCAGACTCCTGAGGGTGTTCGTGTTCCAAAGGCACTTGTCCCCTATTGTGGTTTCGAGATGCTTGATGATAAAAATTTTAATGATTGATATAAAAAAAGAGGAGATTCGTTCTCCTCTTTTCTGATTATACCGTAGAAAAACTGAAATTTCATTCAAGGTCAGTTGGATATCTTCTCTATTTATAAGGAGCAAACTGATTTTTGTTGAAAGTAACTTGCTAACTTATTGGTATCAAAAAATAATTTAAGTCGTTGGGGCATCAGCGAATCATATTTTTCTTTAGTAGTACCTGTTTTAGAGACATTGCAAACGTTTTATATCCATAGAAAATAAAATCTAAATGTATGTATAAGATTATCACGAAAGAACAATTTTCCGATAAAGTCTTTTGCATGGAAGTGGAAGCTCCACTGATAGCAAGAAGTTGTAAACCTGGTAACTTTGTTATTGTAAGAGTGGATAAGGTCAGTGAACGTGTACCTTATACGATTGCCAAGGCTGATGCAGAAAAGGGAACGCTAACCCTTGTTATTCAAGAGGTTGGTCTCTCCTCTACTAAACTATGCCGTCTTTCTGTAGGTGATAGTGTCCACGATATTGTAGGCCCTTTAGGTAACCCGTCGGATATAGAACACTATGGCACAGTGGTTTGTGCTGGGGGCGGTATTGGTATTGCGGCCATCCTCCCTATTCTTACTGCCTTGAAAAAAGCCGGAAACAGAGTGGTTTCTGTTTTGGCTGGCCGTACGAAAAACCTTGTAATTATGGTGGACGAAGTCAGAAAGTGTTCTGACGACGTAATCATCATGACTGATGATGGATCCTGTGGTCAGAAAGGTGTAGTTACAGTTGGAGTCGAACAGGTACTGAAGCGTGAGCAGGTAGATAAGGTAATCGCTATTGGGCCTCCTATAATGATGAAGTTTACCTCTTTGTTAGCTAAAAAATACGGTGTTTCTAATTCTGTCTCTTTGAATACCATTATGGTTGATGGTACGGGGATGTGTGGTGCTTGCCGGTTGACAATCGGTGGAAAGACGAAATTTGTATGTATTGATGGTCCTGAATTTGATGGTGACTTGGTGGATTGGGATGAAATGTTCAAGCGTATGGGAACGTTTAAGAATGTTGAACATGAAAAAATGGAGAATTATGAGAAACATCTGGGCACTGTGGCCGTTAATACTAATAGTGGAAAAGTAAAAGCAGTTATCACAATGGATGTGAAGCCAACTGATAATCCTATCAGTGTCCTCATTGATCGTAATGCACAGTGGAGAAAAGACTTACGTGCTTCCATGAAACCAAAAGAGCGGAATTCTATTCCTCGTGTTGTCATGCCTGAGCTTGATCCGGCTTATAGAGCTACCACTCGGTTGGAGGAGGTAGATCAGGGACTTACGAAAGAAATGGCACTAATGGAAGCAAAGCGGTGTCTGGATTGTGCCAAACCTACTTGTGTGGAGGGCTGCCCGGTGAGCATTAATATTCCTTCTTTTGTCAAAAATATAGAACGAGGTCAATTCCTTGCGGCGGCTAAGGTTTTGAAGGACACTTCTGCCCTACCGGCAGTCTGTGGTCGTGTCTGTCCACAGGAAAAGCAGTGTGAAAGCAAGTGTATTCATTTGAGGATGGGGCAAAAAGCTGTTGCAATCGGCAATCTGGAACGTTTCGCTGCCGATTATGAACGGGAAAGTGGAAATTCTTCTCTTCCTGCTCTAGCTCCGGGGAATGGTATCAAGGTAGCAGTAGTCGGTTCTGGACCGGCTGGTTTGAGTTTCGCCGGTGATATGGTCAAGAAAGGCTATGAAGTCTATGTATTCGAGGCTCTTCATGAAATCGGAGGAGTCCTGAAATATGGTATTCCAGAGTTTCGCTTGCCTAACCGTATTGTGGATGTGGAAGTAGATAACCTTCGTAAGATGGGAGTACATTTTCATACGGATTGTATTATTGGCAAAACCATTAAGGTTGAAGAACTTGAAGATAAAGGATTTAAGGGCATTTTCGTTGGTTCCGGTGCCGGATTACCAAGATTCATGAATATACCTGGAGAGAATCTTATTAATGTGATGAGTTCTAATGAATATCTTACACGTGTAAATCTGATGGATGCTGCTAACCCACTTACAGATACACCGATTAATATCGGAAAAAAAGTTGTTGTTGTAGGAGGCGGTAATACAGCCATGGATTCCTGTCGTACGGCTAAGCGGCTTGGCGCTGACGTGACATTGGTTTATCGTCGCAGTGAAACAGAAATGCCTGCACGTTTGGAAGAGGTCAAACATGCAAAGGAAGAGGGAATTCATTTCCTGACTTTGCATAATCCAAAAGAATACTTGGCCGATGATCAGGATCGGGTAAAAGCTGCAGTTCTTGATATTATGCAACTTGGAGAACCTGATGAGAGTGGTCGTCGGAGTCCTCTTGTAACTGGCAAAACGGTGACTTTGGAATGTGATCAGGTCATTGTGGCAATCGGAGTATCCCCTAACCCACTTGTACCGAAGTCCATAAAAGGTCTTCAACTGGGAAGAAAGAATACTATTGTGGTCAATGATCAAATGCAGTCCAGCCGGCCTGATATTTTTGCCGGAGGAGATATTGTACGTGGTGGCGCTACGGTTATCCTGGCTATGGGTGATGGTAGGCGTGCAGCTGCAAGTATGGACATGAAACTTCAGAACGAGAATATTTGATAGGTTTTATAGATCTATCTTTTGTCAGAAGGAAGACTCAAGAATATGCAGATTTTGAGTCTTCCTTTTTTTATGTAGAATGACGGAGAAGTGATTCCACAATAATACTTAAATTCCTTGCTCCTTTCCAGTTCTTTTTGTATTTTTGTAATTTACCTACTCCATGTAGGCGGACTATTGAAATTAAAAGTGATTTAAAATATAGAAAATATGACACAATATTTTGCAGAATCAGAATTGATTATTAATCCAGATGGAAGTATATTTCACCTTCATCTTAAACCGGAACAGTTGGCTGATAAAGTTGTTTTGGTTGGTGATCCAGGGCGAGTTAAACTTGTGTCCTCTCATTTTCAATCTGTAGAAAGTGAAGTAGAGAACCGGGAATTTCATTCTGTTACGGGGGAATATAATGGTAAACGAATTACGGTAACAAGTACGGGTATCGGATGCGATAATATTGATATTGTATTAAATGAGCTGGATGCCTTGGCAAATATAGATTTCAAGACCCGTAAGGTCAAAGATCATTTGCGCTCATTGACGATCGTCCGTGTCGGTACGTGTGGTGGGTTGCAGCCCAATACTCCGACTGGAACTTTTATAGCAAGTGTCAAAAGTATTGGCTTCGATGGATTGCTTAATTTTTATGCTGGAAGAGACCAAATGAGTGATCTTGATTTTGAACGTGAATTTAAACAACAGGTAAAATGGAATGGCAATATGGGTAATCCGTATGTTGCTACCAGTGATTCAGAACTTCTTGATCGGATTGCTCAAAAGGATATGGTGAGAGGTGCAACAATTGCCTGTGGTGGATTCTTCGGCCCTCAGGGACGTGAACTTCGTCTCCCTCTTGCGGATCCTCGCTTGAATGAAAAGATAGAAAAATTTGAATATCAAGGACTTAAGATAACTAATTTTGAAATGGAAAGCTCAGCTGTTGAAGGATTATCTATGCTGATGGGCCATAAAGCGTTGACTTGTTGCATGGTTATTGCTAATCGTTTGGCACATAAGGCAGATGCTGGTTATCAGAATTCTATTGATGGATTAATAAAATTAGTATTGGATAGGATTTAAATGGATAATGCTACAATTTGTGCTCTTGCTACTCCGGCCGGAGGAGCCATCGGAGTTATTCGGGTTAGTGGATCAAATGCGATTCCTATAACCGATCAAATCTTTCGTCCTGCCGGTATCAGTTCTTTGGCTGAAGCAAAGGCTAATACTGTTCATTATGGTGAAATCATTGATGGGGATCATCAGGTTATAGATGACGTGCTGGTATGTGTGTTTCGTTCACCACATAGTTATACAGGTGAAGACTCTACAGAAATTTCCTGTCATGGTAGCCGTTATGTCCTCAGTCAGGTTCTAAAGTGTTTGATTGATTGTGGCTGTCGTCAGGCTGGTCCGGGTGAGTATACACGGCGGGCTTACTTAAATGGAAAAATGGATCTCAGTCAGGCTGAAGCTGTAGCTGATTTGGTTTCTGCCACTAACCGGGCCTCTCATCAGTTGGCTATTAGCCAACTTAAGGGTCATTTTAGCAGCGAGTTAGGTGAATTACGTGAACAATTACTTAAAATGACTTCTCTTCTCGAACTGGAACTTGATTTCAGTGACCATGAAGATCTGGAATTTGCTGATCGGAGTCAGTTGAAAGCACTCGCTCAGAAAATTGATGATAAGATTACCCTGCTAGCTCGTTCTTTTGAGACGGGTAATGCGCTTAAACATGGCATACCTGTTGCTATCATAGGCAAAACGAATGTTGGTAAGAGTACCCTACTCAATCAACTCCTTCATGAGGATAAGGCTATCGTCAGTGATATTGATGGGACTACTCGTGATGTCATTGAGGATACTACAGAAATCCATGGATTGACCTTCCGGTTTATTGATACGGCTGGACTTCGTAAAACGGATGATAAAATAGAAAAATTAGGTATAGAACGGACATATAAGAAAATCAGTGAGGCTGTTATTGTTTTATGGATGATTGACCAGCAGCCTTCGACTCAGGAGATAGAAGACATCCAGTCCAAAACCTCTGGCAAGTCCTTGATTATTGTACGTAACAAAATTGATAAAGATAGTAGTCCTATAAAGGTACCTTCTAATATACCTGTGATTTCATTGAGCGCTAAACAGGGAACTCATATTTCTGAACTACAGGAGAAATTATATACAACTGCTGATATTCCCGAGATTAACGAAAATTCAGTTATTGTAACCAGTGCGCGGCACTATGACGCTTTAATGGCAGGGAAAGAAAGTATAGAGCGAGTCCTGCAAGGATTGAAGGATAACCTAAGTGGTGATTTTCTCTCTGAAGATCTTCGCATTTGCTTGAACCAACTCGGTGAGATTACTGGAGGTCAAATCACTCCTAATGAGGTGTTAAATAATATCTTCAAACATTTTTGTATTGGTAAATAATCGCCTAAAATCACCTGTCCTTAGAATCTATAGATAGTATCAATTTAGTATGTTATTTACACATTATCAGTTACTTACAAAGATATAATGATTATTAAATGGTAATGCGAGCCTTTATCTTGACATTTGTTAGTCACTAATGGCACTCATCATAACTGATACTGTATTTAGTTCTGTTGTTATTTCTACTTGATAAAAATTCTTACTTAGGGATTAATGTATTTTTCAACCATAGTTTTTAACTGGTCGGCGGTGAGATTGCTCACGCCTGTCTTTTCTATCAGTGAGAACTCTTCCTTGTTCTTTCCTATGACAAACTTGTGCTCTTTGCCATCTATATCCGCATAAAGGTGGTAATTACCTTGATATGTTTCTTCGATGCGCATATTACCGATGATATGTCCATTGATTTCTATTGCAGCTGTATTGGCAGTCTCCTCCATCTCTCCCCATGCTTTAAGGTGTTCGGTGATGGCGGTCTCTATTCTACCAATCCACTGTTCTGATACGCCATATTTTGTCGCGACTGTTCGGAACTGCTTCAAGGATCCAACTACGTCACGGATGATTGCGCCTGGTCTGCGAATACCATTGTCACGAGCAAACTCAATGACATCATTATAGGTGATACCACGAAGCTTTGCACGAATAAACATACAATGATCTTCGTTTGGCAGGAAACCACCTCTATCTATAATATAGGTAATGTCGTATGCAGGAGATAATCTCCAAGAACCGCCATCGCTCATGATGAACGAGAAATTCTTATTGTGATCATCCGTGTTATTCGATAAGATATTGAAGACCATTCTGCGGAATACCTCCTGGCAATCTGCCTCTGGCAGATGTAGCTTTCGGCAAACCGTTATCAACTGCTCATAGCTATCAGCATCAGGATAAATAGCAGCAAGGGTCTGCGTGTGTATTTTCTTTTCCCCGTCACGGTCAAATCGCTTGGTCATGAAATGGTTGTTGCCTTCAACTGGATAGAGTTCAGAAGGCATCATGTTGATTCCTGCGGAAGTGGCCAGCTCATAGTAGGTCATCTCCAGTTCTGCAGAACTGTATTCTGAATTACCAAACTTCAGCAGATAGTAGTCATAACCTTCAAGTCCAGAGATTTGACCACTACGTATCTCACCAGTCTTTCGGTTGATGGCGATAATAGCCTTCGGTTGACGGCCACCTGCAGAAGTTCCGACGGTCAACAACGACTGCATGGTGATGGATTCTTCAGGCATGATGCGAGCATTCTCTCTTTCTGTGAAGATGCGTTTTGCCAAATCTGCCAATGACTTCATATCAATCTTCTCTGCCCTGCGTTCCCTTGATGTCTCGGGCATAAACTCTAAAGCACCCATACCTCGTCGACCGATAAATGAGAGTTTGTCGAGAGGAGTTATATCTGCATTAGCCAGATGGTTCTGCTGGCGCCATAGGTCAAACAGTTGATTTCCCCAGGCATCAGGTAAGGAATCAGCAATGAAGGCTGGCAACTTCTGATAAATCTTGGCATCTTCACCCCAAACAGGTGCAAGTCCTCTTGCCCCATCTATTGGGGCAACCAGAGGAGAAAGATTCAGTCCTTTCTTGATGAACTCTGGATTGTACATGAAGTAAGACAACCTACGTCGTTCATCCCATGCCAGTCTTCCAATCTCTTCATTCCAAAGAATTACCCTTAACGATTTAATCATATCTGCTTATTGTTTAGAGTGTCTGATTCGTTGAGCTTTCTTCTCATCCTTACGCATGAGGTAAGGTGACTCCGGCAACTTTGGCATCAAGTCATCCAAGGTATTGATCTGACCAACAACCTTCAGCAGAAGGATGAATGTAGACAATGAAAGATTGCCTGCTGTTCCATTCTCAAACTTGTGGATGGTAGTCAGTCCGATACCCGACTGCTCAGTAACCTCCTTTTGGGTGAGGTTGCATCGCATCCTGTACTCCTTGAAGCGAGTACCAAGCAATCGCACCAATTCAGGTATGGAATATTCATATAGATCTGCCATAATATTACATTTTAAATGTCATTAAAATGATATTTATATCATTATAGTACACTTTATATTCATTTTATTGAAGTTTATAATTGCAAATATACACGTTTTTTTGAATCAAACGAATATTTCTAAGGAAACGTGTGATTATCAGGCAACTTTTTAACATTCCAAGGCGTAAAGTGGCATTTTTTTGAATTGAAAATGTAAAGAATAATCACTGCTGTCCCGTTTAGAAATCATTCGGACCAAATAGACATGGATAGTCATTATCCGGAGTTTCTTTCTCGGGAACAGTTTTGGTAAATAATTTGTTAATTGGGCTCTTGCCCGTTAGAAATAATCCCACGTTCTTTGAAACAGCGTGTAACGATTGATCGATGTGCATCTTCTTTTTGGAAAATGCCAGTAGAAGGTATGTACAAACGGCAATCCATATCTGTAGATAGATAGCATTCTCAGAAGTTCCATAGAAGGATTTGATGTGAAGGTGCTGCTTGATCCACTTAAAGAATAGCTCTACATTCCATCTTTCCCTATAGAGTTCAGCAATGGTCAATGCTTCGTATTCAAGATTGTTCGTAAGGAACCGATAAACGTTTTCCGTTGCATAATCTTCATATGTTACCATCCTGATTTCTTCAGGGTACCAGCTTGAGGTCCTAAGACCGGTAAGCATGATTTGTTCATCAGCTATAACGCCTGTGCTTTTGTCAACTTCAGTTGAATCTATAACTTCAAAAAGCATGTTGTCTTTAGCTCTTGTAACAAAGAATGCATTCTTTTTGTGAACCAAATGGAACAGACGGTAGAAAT
Source organism: uncultured Prevotellaceae bacterium (assembly GCA_963769405.1). GTDB lineage: Bacteria > Bacteroidota > Bacteroidia > Bacteroidales > Bacteroidaceae > Prevotella. The sequence goes on from CAVYLQ010000017.1 coordinate 112,289, forward strand.
CTACATATCCCTTGTCCATCAAGTAGATAGCTGATGGCTCGATATAGAGATTATCCAAAGCTTTTACGTCATGAACTGCTGCTTCTGTAAGATATACGGATACGGGAAGATTACCTCTCAAGTCCAATAAAGTGTGCATTTTGATACCACCTTTGTACTTGCGGAACTTAGCCCATGGACAGAGTTTAAGACAAAGACTGATGGTGCTGCTGTCAAAAGCATAAACCATATTGTTCAGGTCTAATCTGAAATCGTCTTTCGCATAAAGTGGGCGGACTTTCGTAAAAAGGACTTGTGCAAAATCTGCATAGATTCTCTAGTTTCTCTTCTTGTTTGTCTTCGCCAGAGTGTTGCGTGGAACTGCATTGCTGATGCCACAGTGATACAATCTGCCG
>CAVYLQ010000018.1:0-56287 GCA_963769405.1 uncultured Prevotellaceae bacterium
AAAATGGTGCATTTCGCTATACCAAAATAGTGCATTGTATATTAAATTAAATATATATTTTTGCATAAACATTCAACATCAGATGTGGACTAAGACCGATGGTGCATTGGTTCTCCAAGACCGTCCAAAATGTTCCGTCCCCACATCTTTACATCCGAATCCGGATAGTTCATTGGGCACTGACCCCGCATTTGCAATGATGGTTTTATTATGATGTTATGATGTTGTTGATTCTATTAAAAAGCTATGCGTATGACTTATGTAGGTATTGATGTAAGCAAGGCTACTTTTGTGGTGGCTTATTCCCCTGCCAAGGGCAGCAGGACCAGAGAGTTTAAAAACACCGTCAAGGGCATTCATGAATTTATCCAGACTATCTCCGCCACAAAACATCATTGTGTACTGGAAGCGACAGGTAATTACTCGGCCCTTCTGGTTTATCTTCTTTCGCAGGGAGGCATTGTCACGAGCCTGGAAAATCCTTTGAAAATCAAGAACTTCGCCCGGGCTATGCTGTCAGTCACGAAAACGGATGAGATTGACGCCCGGCTGATTGCCCTGTATGGAGAGAGAATGCAGCCGGCCCCCTATAAGCTCCGCAGTGATGCCATCCTCACCCTTAAGCAGAAGCGGACGGTCATCCGGCAGCTCAGGAAACAGCTTATCGCCAACAGGAATCTTAAAGGATCTATGGAAGTACTCCCGTTCTTTGACTCCAGATGCAGACGGGCTATAGAAAAAACTATCATATTCCTTGATAAGCAGATCTGCGAACTCGAAAAGGATCTCTCCGAGATTACTAATAAAGAATACAAGAAACAGATGGACCTGCTCACTTCCATAAAAGGTATTGGAATTACAGTAGCCACGGCACTTATTGTAGCCACTAGAGGATTTACTTATTTTGACAATGCAAAACAGCTGACCCGCTATTTAGGGCTATCGCCGACTTACCAGCAATCCGGTACTTCTGTCCATATCAAGGGACATATTAATCATAATGGTGATCCTACACTGAGGAGCCAGCTCTATGTCGCTGCTTTTGCTTCCTTAAGATGTAATAAGGAATGTAAGACCTGTTATGACCGGCTAAGGGAGAACGGAAAACCGGGAAAGGTCGCTGTTATTGCCGTAGCTAACAAACTTATCAGGCAGGCTTTTGCTGTTGTTAAGCACGAACAACCCTATGTTAATGGATTCATCTCTTCTAAAGCATAATAACGAATTGCATGTATATGCTAAATCGTGTTAATATTATACACTCTTTCTATTATAGTTCATTTCGGTACCCCAAAATGGTGCATTTCACCATACCAAAATGGTGCATTGTATATTAAATTAAATATATATCTTTGCATAAACATTCAACATCAGATGTGGACTAAGACCGATGGTGCATTGGCTTTCCAAGACCGTCCGAAATGTTCTGTCCCCACATCTTTACATCCGAATCCGGATAGTTCATTGGGCACTGACCCCGCATTTGCAATGATGGTTTTATGATGTTATGATGTTATGATGTTGTTGATTCTATTAAAAAGCTATGCGTATGACTTATGTAGGTATTGATGTAAGCAAGGCTACTTTTGTGGTGGCTTATTCCCCTGCCAAGGGCAGCAGGACCAGAGAGTTTAAAAACACCGTCAAGGGCATTCATGAATTTATCCAGACTATCTCCGCCACAAAACATCATTGTGTACTGGAAGCGACAGGTAATTACTCGGCCCTTCTGGTTTATCTTCTTTCGCAGGGAGGCATTGTCACGAGCCTGGAAAATCCTTTAAAAATCAAGAACTTCGCCCGGGCCATGCTGTCAGTCACGAAAACGGATGAGATTGACGCCCGGCTGATTGCCCTGTATGGAGAGAGAATGCAGCCGGTCCCCTATAAGCTCCGCAGTGATGCCATCCTCACCCTTAAGCAGAAGCGGACGGTCATCCGGCAGCTCAGGAAACAGCTTATCGCCAACAGGAATCTTAAAGGATCTATGGAAGTACTCCCGTTCTTTGACTCCAGATGCAGACGGGCTATAGAAAAAACTATCATATTCCTTGATAAGCAGATCTGCGAACTCGAAAAGGATCTCTCCGAGATTACTAATAAAGAATACAAGAAACAGATGGACCTGCTCACTTCCATAAAAGGTATTGGAATTACAGTAGCCACGGCACTTATTGTAGCCACGGGAGGATTTACTTATTTCGACAATGCAAAACAGCTGACCCGCTATTTAGGGCTATCGCCGACTTACCAGCAATCCGGTACTTCTGTCCATGTCAAGGGACATATTAATCATAATGGTGATCCTACACTGAGGAGCCAGCTCTATGTCGCTGCTTTTGCTTCCTTAAGATGTAATAAGGAATGTAAGACCTGTTATGACCGGCTAAGGGAGAACGGAAAACCGGGAAAGGTCGCTGTTATTGCCGTAGCTAACAAACTTATCAGGCAGGCTTTTGCTGTTGTTAAGCACGAACAACCCTATGTTAATGGATTCATCTCTTCTAAAGCATAATAACGAATTGCATGTATATGCTAAATCGTGTTAATATTATACACTCTTTCTATTATAGTTCATTTCGGTCACCGTCAGATTGTGATTCTTTAATTACTCCTAGTCCCTGACTTGATGCCGTTATATATGGCGTACGGATGTTGGATTGGACAAGTTAAGCATTACACACTTAAGAAAATATCTTATCAACATAGGATTTGACAGGTTATAGTGTTCCACCATATCCCGGAACAACATCATATTGAAGTAATTGGTTCCAGCCATAGTCAAAATGAGGTTACCGGACTGTGGTAATGAACTAAATTAATTCCGCCAACGGGTATATATACACAAATCTTAAAATTTTCATAAGTCTTTTATATTTATCATCTTTCTATTTTCTCAAATCATACCATATAAGCATTCCTGTTTATTCTTTAGACAACTTTCCCATAAAGTCATTTAAATTATAGATAGGGGTTAACCTTATATTTGTATTCAAGTTAACACGACCGTCAGGTAACACCTCTATATAGGATGGATATCCTATGAAATGGAACTCTGACCAAAATTGCCTGTAAATCTCCGGGGTAATAAGGTATGTATCTTCGCCTGCCAGATTCTTATCCGCAAATTTATGGTATGCCTCATCGGAACAACTTCCTTCACATAAGAAAAGTAATTTAATATCGGTATTCTTGTGGATGTCACTACGTAATTTCTTAGTATTCTCAATATCGTAGATACACGGGCCGCAATGCATACACCAGAAATTAATGACAATATGCTTGCCCTTGTAAGGAGCAATCATATCCAACAAGAATTTCTGTCCGGGCTTTGATGCATCCAACCTGATATACTTACGTTGACTCACAAGCTTCTTCATTTCCTTGTCATAATAAGCACGAAGTACCGGATCAGTAATATATTTACGACGTTTCTCAATAGTACGCGCCAATTCGAGGCTGTCTTTATCTGACTTAAGGATATCATCTGCATTAAAAAATGCCAGCTGCGCAAATGTAGACGGCTTGTCACACTTCCAAGAAGCAGTATCTTCCCTTATGAAACGCTCATCTTCTTCCTTTTTAAAATTACTATGGTTAATACGGTCACGCTCACGCTGTAAGCCCAATAAGGATAACGTCGTATTATATTGATGGATAAAAAGATAAAACCATTCAGAACTGACAGCAAGATAATTGTCAGGATCAAAATTATTAAGATCAAACAACCGTTTTACATCAAAGCTATTATCTTTCTTCCCAAAATTCGTTACTGTTTGCTGAAAGATATTATCCAGCTCGTTAAGAGCATGATGGTAATTTTTATCAACAATAGCCATATTATACTCTTCCGGAGTAAGAAGAAAGCGATTGGCGATGTACCGAATTCCTTCATCTGATATCGGGTCGGAAACATTTTGGGTCCAAGCATACATATTGAGTAAATGACCCATACGTGATGACGAAGAATAACTAACATCATTCCAGGCTGTTATCTTCATTTCACAAGTGTCACCCGGAATGATCGAAACCGTGTGGTGTCTATTACCATTCGAAAAATAAGAAATGTATGGGTAGTCAGTATAAACTTCCTGAAACAGTGTCCCGTCAGCATTGACAGGTAACGAATAAATATTCGGCGGCACCTGTGAAATTATTAATATGCTCAATGGTTATTTCATCGGGATGGCTGCCCTCAAACTTTATTTTAAGATAGGCCTTTCCGCCCTTAAGAAATTCAGACCAGCCATTAATATGATATCTCTTGCCCCTTGGATAAACGTCGAGTTTGGCTTTGATGTCATGGATACCATATAGATTACATCTTCCATCCTGTTGTTCTACCATGTCAAAATACCGAGTATGCCGGGGTAATGGGTCAAAGACTAGCTTGAAGTCACAGCTGTCTGCCTTCACTTTATTATAAGTGTCCAGTTCTATTCCCTTGGCACATCTTAATTTTCGCCATGATCCGTCCTGAGCCAGAAGATGGGTATATCGATTGAATCTGAATTGATCTGAATCTGCTTTTTTTGTAAATCTTATAGAGAGGATTGTTGCCGTATCGGTAAATTCTACTCGAAGAAGTTTAATATTATCAAATCTGTTATATGCTACGCAGGGCCTATTGATTATCAAAGGTCTTTTAGCACCGGCTGACATACATATTGCAGCGACAAACATCAATACAATTATTTTTTTCATTGTTTTTAAATTTATTATTACCACCTTATTGCTTTCTCTTTTCATAGGAAACTCCATCAGCTTCCACTAATGAATATACTTCATAAAGCCATTCCAACTATCTCACAGATAAATAACAGGCTGTTCTTTGAGTTATCAATTTAGACTATATTCTATTATAGCAGGTTCACTAAAAGACTTTTTACCATTAAGAGTCTTATACAGCAGTTCATTACTTTTATTCTGTTTAATATCAAAATCGATATCAGGCTCTATGACGCCAATCAATCTCTCATTTTTTACTAGCATGACATTGATAAGCTCAGGACCTTCAAATGTATATTTACTATTAAAATAATAGAATCTTCTACACTTATTTGTCGCTTTATCAATTACAATGTATTCTATATTTGAATAAGCCAATATTAGATATTTGGAGGTTTCAAATATATCTGTAAAACCTATAAAACGGCCTTTAGATATTAATTTTATATAATATAGGCCTCCAAAATCATCAATGGTTGACAGCTTTTCATCAGACATTATATCTTTTTTCGTGTCAATATTCAACACGATATCACTGCCATACGTATAAATACGATTATCTAATGGCTTAATATATCTTATCCTGCCATGATATATTGAAAATGGATGATACCCCAGACCAACTCCCACATTGTTCGTCCTGAGAGGAGTTTTAACGATATCGTCAATTCTATTTCTCTTCATGTCAAAAAGTGAATATATCCGATTCTGGCTGCCAGAAATGCAATAATTTATGAATAATTCATCACTTTTCGGAAGAGATTCTATATCTGAAACAAATGAAAAATCATCTTTGTTGATTTTTATCTCTCTCAGGAATTTGCCATTGATATCAAATACAAGTATCTTCTTTGAATATTCATCAACCAGATTAATATGTTTCTTATTATCGACAAAGAAAGTACGTACATCTACGTATTCATTCTTTGCTCTCCCCTTTTGGCTTATACGGTGTAAATAATTTCCATACTTGTCAAATACATATACTCCAAAACGATCCTCAATGACGTATGAAGAATCCACTATATCAACTTTTTTAATTGTATACAGGTTGATACGATTAAAAGTCTTCAAGGGTATGACCGCTAAAATCTTAACATTGGTACTATCCCCATTGGAAAACATCTTATCATCATATCCTTTTACAGAAACGCATGTCAAGTTTGTGGTGCTTTGACAGGATATTAAAAAGAACAAAAAAAATACAGATACAAATCTCAGGAAACTTTTCATTTATATGATATTTTAAAGAATTACCACGAATATATTATCACTCAAGAATTTCACAGAATCCTATTTTAAGTGATCAAGGCTATTTATAAAATAGCTTGAAACTTTTTCCAATTCTGTTCGGCTTCACCAAATCCAAGGCTATGGATATCTTCTATTATAGGGTTGAAATAAGTATAATAGAATAAACAAGAAAATACTTATAAGTATATCCTGTTTTTGTTTCATTTTAATGGTATTAGCCTCTACTAAAGTTAAACTTCTAACAAAGTTATAAAAATCTGACCAAGAATCCGTTTGATTTTAGTCCAATATAGAATAAATGATACATCAGACAAACAAATTAATACATTAAAGGGGAAATATCAGTTTCTTCTCGTTTTTCTCTGCCAAAAGGAACTCTTTTCTCAACTTCATTCAGGAGTATAAAATTTAGATATAAAAGTTGTAAAAGCGGCATCAAATACCATAAAAACCGAACTTCCTGAAAACTGAGCAGAACTATGACTTAGAATGGTCAAAAGCCACCAGACACCGAATTGTCAATTATTTTCTTACTGTATACCGGATCAGAAAGAGAAAATAAAAGGTGTCAAGTGAATCAGTTCTTCTTCGACTAAATTAAAGAAGAACCACCAAATCCAGTCATAGTCAGTCATAGTCATAATATGATTACCAATACTATGGTAATGGGTTTACCAGTACTATGGTAAAATAACTCAATTACGCGGTTATCTGACCATTCTCTCAAGCTTATTTAAAAGCGAAGTACACCGCTACGATCAGAAAGAAAAAGGATACGGCATGATTCCAGTGCAGACCTTCACCTTGAAAAAGGAAACTTGTAATGATTGTAAAAACTGCAAGGCTGACCACTTCCTGTATCACCTTCAACTGTACCAGTGAAAAGGGTCCGCCATTATCGACAAAACCAATACGATTGGCCGGTACCTGAAAGCAATATTCGAAAAATGCTATCGACCAAGACAATGTTATCACTCCTATCAATGGCCAGTTGCTTGTTATTCCCATCTGTTGCAGTTTCAGATGTCCATACCATGCTAACGTCATAAAAAAATTACTGCAAACCAAAAGTAAAATAGTATATATTCCTCTCATATCAAGCCTTTTTCTCCACCGTAAATTTTCAGGGGGCCCTCTTTTCGGCAGGCAAAGGTACAACTTCTTGATGAGACCGAAAAGAAAGATGACAGTTAAATAATATTACACAAAGAGTATGACTGTAGAATAAATTTCGTAATTTTGTGGCCAATATGGTATTAAATTATATTTGGATTGCATTCTTTGTCATCGCTTTCCTATTCGGAATAGTCCAATTGTTCATGGGCGACGCGACAATCTTCCAGAGAATTGTTGATGCTACCTTCGATTGTTCCAAGACCGCCTTTGAAACTTCATTAGGTCTGACAGGCGTTCTGGCATTATGGTTGGGTATTATGAAAATTGGTGAGCGTGCAGGAGTTGTAAGAGCTTTAGCCCGCTTTCTCAGTCCAGTCTTTTCAAAACTTTTTCCAGACATTCCAAAGAATCATCCTGTAATCGGCTCCATATTCATGAATATTGCCTGCAATATGCTCGGGTTGGATAATGCTGCCACACCTACCGGTTTGAAAGCAATGGCACAGATGCAAGAGCTCAACAAGAAGAAAGGATACAGCTACAAACCCGATGATCATGTTTCTGGTACTGAACACCTCAGGACTAACAATAATTCCTACAACTATTCTGGCCTTTCGTTCTTCTTATGGCGCTGCTAATCCTACAGACGTTTTTATTCCTATTCTTTTAGCAACGACTATAGCAACTCTTACCGGTATTATCATTACTTCAATCTGGCAAAAGATTAATATATTCCAACCCGTATTACTCGCGACACTCCTCGGGCTGGTTGCTTTTGTAGGAATCGTCATCTGGGGATTCGGACAAATGGATAAAACCACCATGGCAAAAGTTACATCAGTGGCTTCAAACCTGATTCTGATATCAGTCATCGTACTCTTTATCCTGGCGGGATTCATCAAAAAAATCAATGTTTACGATGCTTTTATCGAAGGTGCCAAGGAAGGCTTCCATACCGCCGTGAGAATCATTCCATATCTGGTTGCCATTCTTGTCGGAGTAGGCGTATTCCGTGCTTCTGGAGCCATGGACATGCTGGTTAACGGTATTGCATGGTGTGTAAAAGAATTAGGGTTCAACACCAATTTTGTAGGAGCATTACCGACAGCCTTCATGAAACCGTTATCAGGAAGTGGTGCTCGGGGATTAATGCTGGAAGCAATGAAAAATTATGGTCCAGATTCATTTGTCGGCCGGTTAAGTTGTATATTCCAGGGATCTACTGATACCACATTTTACATTCTTGCTGTCTATTTCGGCAGCGTCAGCATCAAGTACACCCGTCATGCAGTAGCTTGCGGACTACTTGCCGATCTGGCAGGAGCCATCGCAGCAATTGCCATTGCATACATATTTTTCAGTTAGAAGGTTAATTGTCTTTCACGAGAAAAAGAAACAAAGAAAAAGAATCATAATCAAAATATGGCAAATCTAAAATCATTAGCTCAAGATACCGTCATCTATGGACTAAGCAGTATCGCCGCACGTTTCATCAACTATCTTTTGGTACCTATACAAACAGCAAAGTTCAATGCTGCAGGTGGCCAATATGGAATCATCACCAATGTCTACGCTTATGTAGCTCTATTCATCATCATCCTCACATACGGAATGGAAACGACATTCTTCCGTTTTATGAACAAGAATGGTGTTGACCCCAAGAAAGTTTACGGAACAACTCTTTGTACAGTAGGATTCACATCGCTGCTTTTTGCAATTCTGATTGCACTTTTCAATGAGCCCATCGCTGTGATGATGAAGTATCCGGATCATCCGGAATACATACTGGTCATGTCTGTGACTGTAGCCATCGATGCCTTTACAGCTATTCCTTTCGCCTATCTGCGATATGCACACCGGCCGATCAAGTTTGCGGTTCTGAAGGTTTTCAATATTACGTTTAACATCATCCTGAATCTTCTTTATCTGGTTATCCTGCCTCACTTCAAGATTAATCTTTTTGGCATTTATGATGCTCATTTTACATTGCATGTTGTCTGGATATTCTACATTAATCTCTTCTGTTCTGTAGCTACCCTCTTCATGCTTTTCAAGGAATTGAAAGGATTCGAATACGGATTTAGCAACAGTGTTTGCAAGAAAATGCTTTCCTATACATGGCCACTGCTGATCATGGGGGTAGCCGGACAATTAAACCAATGTGCATCTCAGATCATCTTTCCATATTTCTTTAATGGCAGTGCAACTGATGCTCGCATACAACTAGGTATTTATGGTGCCAGCATTAAAATCACCACGATCATGGTCATGATCACACAAGCTTTCCGCTATGCCTACGAACCGTTTGTATTTGGCCAGTCAAGGGACAAGAATAATAAAAGCCTTTATGCCAAAGCCATGAAGTTTTATATTATCTTTACTCTACTCGCTTTTCTCTTTGTAATGGGTTACATAGATGTATTCCGTTATATTGTCGGCAGAAGTTATTGGGACGGATTGAAGATTGTACCTATAGTCATGACTGCTGAAATCATGTTTGGAATCTATTTCAACTTAAGTTTCTGGTATAAATTAATCGACCGTACCATTTGGGGAGCTTATTTTGCCGGTATCGGTGCTTTCATACTGATAGCCATCGACGTGATATTTATTCCACGCTTCAGTTATTGGGCCTGTGCCTGGGCTGGATTTATTTCTTTTGCCGTCAGTATAGCTCTAAGTTATTTTTTCGAACGGAAATACTATCCGATTGCTTATCCCTTAAAAGATATAGGTTTCTATGTTCTTCTTGCAGTAGTATTATTCGCCGGCATCAGTTTGAGCAATGCACGACTACATCTGTTGCCTGCTATCCTCATCAATACACTTTTGATTATCTTATACATAGTGATTACTATCAAACGGGACTTTCCACTATCGGCTCTGCCCATTATCGGAAAGCACTTCAAGAAATCCTAATAAAAATCGAACAATAGAAACAAAAACTCCTCAAAGAATCATAAAAAAACAAGAAATGAAGAAATCTACTTTTATCATTAGCATTCTCATCGCTATTACACCAGCGATGAAGGCAGATGAGGGAATGTGGACGCTTTACAACCTGCCAGAAGCTGTCTATCAGACCATGCAGAGCGAAGGCTTTACACTCCCGTACAATAATCTCTACCAAGGTGAAAATGCCTTGAAAAATGCAGTAGTCAACTTTTCCGGTTATTGCTCTGGCGTAGTAGTATCTTCTGACGGACTGGTCTTTACAAACCACCATTGTGGATTTGAATCCATCAGAAGCCATTCCACTGTGCAGCACGACTATATGTTAAACGGATTTGTAGCAAAAACACGTGCAGAGGAACTTCCGAATGAAAATATGTTCGTGAGTTTCATGCGCAGTCAGAAAGACATTACGAATCAAGTCAACAAATTAGGTTACAACCAACTCAAATCCGATCGCAAGGAAGCGTTGATAGATTCTCTGCAGAACACCATGACCCATGAGGTTCAGAAACAGGATTCTACACTCCATGTCAATATCGATGCTTTCTATGAAGGGAACAAATGGTATGCTACTACCTATCAAGATTATCCGGATATCCGGCTCGTCTATGCTCCCCCACGTTCTATGGGCAAGTTTGGTGGAGAAACAGACAACTGGATGTGGCCCCGCCAAACCTGCGATATTTCCGTTTTTCGTATCTATGCCAACCCTCAGACAAATGGACCTGCTAAATACGAAAAGACAAACGCACCTTACCATCCCAAGCGATGGGCTCAAGTGAGTTTACAAGGTTATGTTCCAGGAGATTATGCAATGACTATCGGTTATCCGGGCTCCACAGAACGTTATCTTTCAAGCTATGGCATTCAGATGATGCGTGATGACGAGAACACACCACGTGCTCAGGTAAGAGGCGTAAAACAGGACGTCATGCTCCGCCACATGCATGCCAGTGAAGCAGTGAGAATCAAATATGACAGCAAATTTGCTAATTCATCCAATTATTGGAAAAACTCTATCGGGATGAATAAATGTATAGATTCTGTTGGCATCGTAAACTTAAAACGACAATACGAACAGCGCATTGCAACCTGGCAGGATACGACCCATGCTGACGTCCATAAGGTTGATTTTGAACTATTGAAACATCTATACACAAAGGAGTCCGGACTACAATACGCCCTTACCAACTGGTCTGAAACTTTCACCAGACGGAGTAATATAGAATTCAACACTCGTACTTTGAATCTCTATCGCGGTATGCCGATATATGGGCCAAAGAACCATCGTAAGAAACAATACCAGAAGTTCGAAGACAACTCTTCAGAATGGGATGCACCAACAGACAAAGAGATGATGGCAGCACTCCTCAAGAACTACCGTGAGCATGTCGATGCATCCTGGTGGCCAGCCTTCTACAAAACCATTGACAAGAAGTTCGGAGGCAACTATCAGAAGTATGTTGACTACCTTTACGATAAGAGTGTGATCATGAAGAGCGATAAAAAGATCTTCTCTAACCGCAAGAGCTATAAAAAAGACCCGGGTGTTCAATATGGTATCGATGTAATGGACATCTATGCTGATCTTCAAGAAAAATCAGGAAAAACAGAAGACTCAATTGCAGAACAGGAAAAATATCTCTGTGCTGCTAAGATCCGCATGGAACAGGATATGCCGCATTATTCCGATGCCAACTTTACGATGCGTCTCTCCTACGGACAGGTTGGAGGTTTTGAGTTAGGTGGCAAGCTATCAGGCTATTATACATCCAACCAAAGTATGATAGACAAGATGGAAAAAGGAAACAAGGGTGTTACAGATTATCAGGCAGAACCAATATTCCAGCAGTTGATGGCCAGAAATGATTTCGGGCGCTATACAGACAAAACAACAAAAGACTTACATCTGTGTTTCCTGACCAATAACGATATTACCGGTGGAAATTCCGGAAGTCCCGTATTCAATGGTAAAGGAGAACTGATCGGCCTGGCATTTGATGGTAACTGGGACAGTCTTTCCAGTGATATCCGGTTTGACAAGCATCTGGCTCGCTGCATCTGTGTGGATATCCGTTATATCCTCTATATTATGGACCAATGGGGACACGCAGAAAACCTGTTACAGGAAATCAATCCAAAATAAACGGCAATACTAGAATTTGTCAATAAGTTCTCAATTAGCAAAAAGCGGATATTCAAAACTGAATATCCGCTTTTTGTTGACTATCCGAGCCCTACGAAATCTACTCCTCTTTATCTTCTAATCCAGATTCCATATCCAGCAGAAACCGTTTCTTCTCTATACCTCCACCATACCCTCCTATTTTGCCACTAGCAGTAATCACACGATGGCAAGGGATAATAATCGCTATAGGATTAGCATGGTTGGCATTTGCAGCAGCCCTGCAAGCCCGAGGGTTGCCTGCCAGGATTGCTTCCTGAGTATAAGATATGGTCTCTCCGTAATTGACATTCTGTTGTAACACCTGCCAGATCTTGCGTTGAAAAGGTGTACCCTTTATAATATGCAAAGGAATATCGAAAAAAGAGCGTTTTCTCGCAAAATATTCATCCAATTCAGAGATTGTTTTTTCCAGAACGGATTGCATATAAGAGGAATATCCCTGATTGATCTGCCCAGGTTTTGAAAAGCTCAGTCCCGTCAGACCTTGTTCATCGACCGTGATCCACAAGAATCCGATAGGAGATTCATAGATACGGGTCAACTCAGTCACTCCCACTCTCACTTATCTTACTCAATAACTGTTGCACTTCTTTTAAATCACAAGCTGGTTGCATCAAATCATGATAATCCCCCCGAATAAAGCCTTGACTCTGCAGGCTATCCAAGAGAGTAATCAACGGTGCCCAAAAGTTTTTCATATTATAAAGGATTATCCTTTTATGATGATAGCCGATTGTATGTGCCGCTGCCACAGTAAAAAGTTCATCTAATGTTCCTATACCTCCAGGCAAGACAACGGAGACATCACTTTGAGCAATCATCAGATCCTTCCTGTCACTAAGATTCTCACAAGGAATCTCTATATCCACCGAGTCACTGACAGTACCACTTTTCTCCACCCTTGTCGGTATAACACCAATAGTACGGCCACCCGCATCTTTCACAGCTTTGGCAACACACTCCATAAGTCCCAGATTACATCCCCCAAAAACTAAAGTATGTCTCTCTTTACCCATCCATAGACCGAATTCTTTAGTCATTTTAAAAAAATCCGGATCTATATTGGAATCTGCCGAACAAAATACACTTATCTTCATCTATTCATCTCCTTGTCTTTAAAATATACAATCGTATTCCTATGAGTCACTACAAATAGGATTGATTTGAATCAATTATAGTGTTCAAAGATACAAAATTTATTGCATAGATACAAAAAAATGGCAAAAAACTTGGTAACTCTTGCTTTTTTTTACTACCTTTGCAACCAATTTAAACAAACACAAAGTTTGTCAAATAAAAACAGTGAAAGGAATGGGCGCCCAATTATGGCTGGGAGGGCGATTGTCCTTTCGCATAATAGGTAATTAGATTGAAAACATTTGAAGAATTAGGCGTTAACGAAAATATTCGTCACGCCATTGAAGACCTCGGCTTTGAACAACCGATGCCCGTTCAGGAAGAAGTTATCCCTTATTTACTTGGTAATCAGGATGATGTCATCGCATTAGCTCAGACTGGCACAGGAAAGACTGCTGCTTACGGTCTCCCTCTCTTACAGAAATTAGACCCTGCAGTAGAAGGAACCCAAGCCATTGTACTTAGTCCTACACGCGAACTTTGCAACCAGATAGCAGATGACTTGAATTCCTTTGCAAAATATCTGGAACACGTACGTGTGCTTCCCGTTTATGGGGGTGCCAGTATCATGACCCAAATTCATGAGTTGCGTCATAATGTCCCTATAGTAGCTGCCACACCAGGCCGTATGATCGATCTGATGAATCGTGGTGCGCTAAAACTGGAGCATGTCAGAACCATTATTCTGGATGAAGCAGATGAAATGCTGAACATGGGATTTTCAGAAAGCATCAACGCAATCTTCGAGAAGTTGCCCGGAAACCATATCACATGGATGTTTTCTGCTACCATGACTAAAGAAGTAGAAAAGGTAGCGAAGAACTATCTCCATAACTACAAAGAGATAGTCGTAGGAAGTCGTAATGAGGGTGCAGAAAATGTCAACCACATTTATTATATGGTCAACGCCAGAGACAAATATCTGGCTTTGAAGCGTATTGTAGACTTTTATCCGCATATATATGCTATCATATTTTGCCGGACAAAGAGAGAGACTCAGGAAATTGCCGACAAATTGATTCATGACGGTTATAATGCAGAAGCCTTGCACGGTGATCTTTCACAAGACCAACGAGACCTCACAATGCAGAAATTCCGTCAGCACACGACACAATTACTTGTAGCTACAGATGTAGCTGCCCGCGGTCTGGATGTAGAAGACCTCACCCATGTCATCAATTTCGGTTTGCCAGATGACATCGAAAGTTATACACACCGCAGCGGACGTACCGGACGTGCCGGTAAGAAAGGTACCTCTATATCCATCATTCATAGTCGCGAAAGAGGGAAAGTAAGACTGATAGAAAAGGAAATCGGCAAGAAATTTGTAGATGGCACACTTCCTGCTCCTGAAGAAATCTGTCAGAAACAACTCTACAAGACAATGGATGACATCATGAAAACAGATGTGGATGAAGATCTTATCGCTCCTTATATGGATGAGATTACCCGACAATTTGAGCTTGTCGATAAGGAAGACATCATCAAGAAGATGGTCACCATTACCTTCGGGCGCTTTCTCAACTATTACAAGAATGCTCAAGCCATAGAGAAACCTAGTTCTTCCAGACCATCAAGAGATGAAAGAAGAAACGAAGGTGGCCATAGCAGGAGTCCTCGCGATCGTCGCAGCCATGATGTAGAAACTGGCTATACCCGTCTCTTCATCAATTTGGGAAAAGCAGACGGATTTTATCCTGGAGAAGTAATGCAATATGTCAACAAGAATGTTCACGGTCGTCAAGAGATCGGACATATTGACCTATTGAGCAAATTCAGTTATATTGAAGTGCCGCAAGGAGACGCAGGAAAGGTGATGAATGCACTTGACGGAACCACCTTTAAAGGTCGTGAAGTACGCTGCAATGCCGCAGATGAAACTGGCCATGGAAGCGGAAGCAGCCACGGACCAAGCAGACATGATCATGGTGACCGCCGAAAGGGAGATTATCCCAGAAGCAGAGAGAACAAGAAGTACTCTGGAGAAAAACACCAAGATTCTCATAACCATTCTGAAAAGAAAGATGACTGGCGCGGTCTGATGACTGAATCCAAAGACTTTAAGTTCTCCGACAAAGAACCCGACTTCAGCGAAGAAGGATGGGCAAGACGCAAGTCTAAGAAAGACAAGGAATAACTTTCTATCTCCACTGCATATAAAACAGAACCATCAGTTCTTTTTGCAGAGAAAGAAAGCAAGTCTATATATAATTAAAGCAAAAGGCCGGATCTCCAAAGAGACTCCGGCCTTTTGCTCTTAATAGCGTAATGAATTAAGTTGATCTGCCATAGCCTTGCCCAGGGCTTCGCATTGAACCACGGTCTCGGGAGAAAGTCCCTGAGTCATATCTACAGGAGTACCCACAGGTGTAAAATGCAAACGACTGTCATTCCATTCCTTGATTCTGGCTACAGCCTTAGAAGCCCAACAATGGCTTCCAAACCAACCTAAATAATGATTCTTAATATTTTTATTAGCCAGTTCTGCAAGTAAGACATCCATTTCATGATAGAGGCCGGCATTATAGGTCGGAGCTCCCACAATAAGTCCATTAAAGCGGAACACATCACGAAGGATATAAGAATGGTCCGTTTTGCAAATATTATACATCAAAATATTCTTGATTCCATTCTGACTGGCTGAACGAGCAATAATCTCAGCCATTCGCTCTGTATTGCCATACATAGTCCCATAACAGATAACGATACCCTTATCTGTATCGTACTTCGAGAGTCTATCATAGAGGGCTATGACTTTAGCGATCTGCTCATGCCACACAGGACCGTGGGTCGAGCAGATATAATCAATCTTCAGAGCGGACAATTTTTTCAAGGCCGACTGTACCGGTATACCGTATTTACCTACGATATTTGAGTAATAACGTGTAGTCTCAAGGTGGAAAGTATCCATATCTATCTCAGAGTCAATGATACCTCCGTTGAGCGCTCCATACGATCCGAAAGCATCTCCTGAAAAAACAGCAGTCGTACCCTTTTGATCCGTACAGGCTGTCATCATGGTCTCAGGCCAGTGAACCATAGGCGTCAGGATAAAGTGAAGGACATGCTCTCCGAGATCAAGCATAGAACCAGTCTTTACTTCTACACTACCCTCCAGATTATAAAATCCTTTCATCATGCCAAAGGTTTTCTTATTACCTACAATCTGGATATCGGGATAATACTTCTTAATCAGAGCTAGAGAACCACTATGATCCGGCTCCATGTGATTAATGACAAGATAATCAATCTTACGATCGCCCAAAACATCATGAAGTTTCTCCATAAACTGAACGAAGAAATCAACTTCAACAGTATCTACAAGACATACTTTCTGGTCAACAATAAGAAAGGAATTATATGATATGCCATTGGGTAATGGCCACAAACCTTCAAAACGCTCCTTATTACGATCATTTACACCAACATAATAGATTTTATTTATTACTTCAATCATAGTTTGTCTATCGTTATAATTTTATAGCTTAATACAGCAATACTTTATTTCAAACTTTTCACAGAGGAGTGTTCTGACTATTTCAGTCTCGGCCCAGATCACTTATTAAGTTCCGATTCCATCTTCTTACCAAATTCTTCTGAAATATAGTTAGAAATATACTTACAACTCTCCGCAGAATACAATTGGGCGCAATGGAGTATCTGATCCCACTGCTTTTCAGTCAGTCCATGCTGAATATCATCACGGGTGATACCATATTTCAATAGGCCGAAAAGGAATCCGGCGTTAAAATTATCCCCGGCGCCGATCGTACTGACCGTCTTTATAGCCATTGACGGATAGACCTTTCTAAAATGGTTCTCCGCCCTGACAACCACCGGATTACTCTCATTCGTACAAATAAAGTTTTTGCAATAAAAACTGATCTCCGCATTATACACCTTATCCGGATCAGGCATTTTATACAGCACTTCAAAGTCGATGGAACTACCCCGGACAATATCAGCATCATCCAGATTCTCTAACAGATTAGGGGTGATTCTCATAATATCATCTTTATGTGAACTTCGGAAATTGACATCATAATAGATGATGGCTCCGCGCTCCTTGGCATAATCAAGAAAACCAGCCACCTGTGGGCGGACAACAGGATTCACGGCAAAATAGCTACCGAAGAGGACAATATCATCACTATTGATTTCCGGATAAGAGAATTCCAGCCGATCATGAGGATGGTCCTTATAGAAGAAATAATCCGCACTATTATCCTGATCCAGAAAAGCCAAAGAAATGGGTGATTTACTTTCAGGGAAAGAAACTACATTGTCAGCATTGACATGATTTTCATTCAAGAAACTGACAATATGCTTTCCGATTCTATCATTCCCTGCTTCACTGATAAACATTGCAGGGATACCAGACCGACCTAAAGAGATGACCGCATTGAATGTAGAACCGCCCGGAACAGCACTCACGGGCTGTCCTTCTTTGAATATAATGTCGAGAACTGTCTCGCCAATTCCAACAATCTTACGCATAATTGATATTTGTTTCTAGATGCAAATATAATAAAAAATCTAATAGAAGAGTCGAATATTCGGAGATTTTATTTAGTCCGAATCAATTAATAGAACCGTGTGTTCGTGTTGCATTTTCCAATAAAGCATGATCTTGCTCATTCATAAATAATAAGAAAAAAGATGATGGCTAAAAGCATAATGACAAGAGTTTTTTTGTAAATTTGTCTACTATTATGAAATATCAAACTTATACGTTACCAAATGGACTTCGGATCATCCTCCAGTCCTCAACTTCACCAGTTGTTTACTGCGGATATCAGATTGATGCAGGGACGCGCGATGAGATGCCAGGGAAGGAAGGACTCGCCCATTTCTGCGAGCATGTATCTTTCAAAGGAACAAAGCGTCGGAAAGCCTGCAATATACTCAATGGACTTGACCGTGTAGGCGGCGATCTGAATGCCTATACGAACAAAGAAGATACGACCTATTATGCTACCGTCTTGAAAGGAGACGTACCAAAAGCTGTGGACTTATTGACAGACATGGTCTTTCACAGTACGTTTCCCCAACGAGAAATAGACAAGGAAGAAGAAGTGATCTGTGAAGAGATAGAAAGTTATAATGATTCGCCTGCAGAACTGATCTATGATGAATTTGAGAATACCATTTTTCATGGCCATCCTTTAGGACATAACATCTTAGGAACGGAAGATCTTGTCCGGTCATTCAAGACGGCTGACGCATTAGCCTTTACAAGAAAATATTATCGCCCTGATCATGCTATCTTCTTTGCTTCAGGTAACGTCAGTCTGGAAAGACTCGTCCGGCTCCTCAAAAAGTCTCTTGATGCTTATCCTCTCGAAATGCCTTGTCTACCTCATACACAGCATACAAATGACATACAAATTGCCGGTGATACAATAGAAAACAGTCAAGATGCGACACCAATTGCAGTGGACTTTAACCGCAATAAATTGAATAACGCTCTCCAAGGTCCTGAATCAGGCCCTCATACTCCGATTATCATCCATAAGAAGACCCACCAGGCACATGTCATGGTTGGTTGCCGTGCTTACAGTGTATCAAACACAAAGCGCATGCCTCTCTACTTGCTGAACAACATCTTAGGCGGTCCTGGCATGAATGCCCGTCTGAATGTTGCCTTACGGGAGCACTATGGTCTAGTATATACGGTAGAAAGTTCCATGACTTGTTATGGCGACACCGGTTTATGGTGCATCTATTTCGGTTGTGATCCCAAGGACATTAATCACTGCCTACGGCTGATGAGAAAGGAATTAAACAGATTCATAGATACGCCTCTCTCAGAGGCTCAGCTCAAGGCTGCGAAGAAACAGATCAAGGGCCAGATCGGTGTCTCCAGTGATAATCGCGAGAATTTTGCCCTTGATTTCGGTAAGAATTTTCTTCATCAGAATAAGGAGACAGATATCACCACCCTATTCAAGAAGATTGATGCCATTACTGCCCTTCAGGTACAAGAAGTTGCCCAAGAACTTCTTCCTCAAGAAAGACTAACAACAATGATATTCAAATAAACCAGAGAAGTCAAAGAAAAAGGACAGCCTCATTCCCCTCATTAAAGAGGAGATCCAGGATACTGAGATTAGGTTGGAAACCAAATTTCTGACCATAAACTTGATAGTAGCTTTCAGGACGAAAAGACAAGTCTTCTCCCGGGTGTTTAGGCCGAATAGTATCGCGATAATCCATAATCATACTATTCCTGCTTGTCTGATCTACCTTTACATATTCATCCGTAGGGATGATTACTGGATGAATATCAAGGAGTTTGCACATCTTGTCTATAATCTCCATATTAAAATCATAAAGGAACTCCCAATGCTTTTCGAAGAAAGGCCGGAGTTCATCCTGATAGAATTCAAAGAAAGGGCTTTCACCATAAGCAGACAATAGGGCATTCCAATGCAGATGCCGCCAATTGCCATGATCACTGATTCGAATATCTTTCATCAGGCATTTGTCTCCTTCATACTTCTCCGTGGGCACCGTAAGAGCCTGAATACCATTTGTTGTAGCAATCAAGCAACGGTTACGATACGTTTGTTTTACAAAATGATCGTATCTCTCAATCCGACATTCACTAGAGTGATTCAACTTCTGATACCATTGTACAGGTCCAAAATAAGCAGAAGATAATAAAACGACACTTGACATTTAATTAATAATTACGAAAGACTTCCTAACCAACATATCTGGTTTATAAACCTATATAAAGAATAAAAACAGCTATCTAAAGGTCTAAATGGAATAGCAGATATGCTTTACCCACTAACTGGTGTCTGTAAACCAGCATTTCTTTCCTACCCATTTGTATCATATAACACTTACAATAAGGGCACTTACAAGGGCATAAGCATCTTATAGGGATGCGATAGTGAGTGCCATGCCAAACTATAGTATCGCCCGGAAGGGCAATGATTCGTCCCAGATAAGAGACCGAATCCTGCGAGAAAACCACGTAATCACCTTTTTGAAAATTGGTGCAACTCAAGCGGTTCACAATCCAACGGTCTCCCTCCCTAAATTCCGGGGTATAACTAGAATCCGGGACGAAAAAGATTGTGAAAGCCCAGGCACGTACTGCCAGCATCACCAATATAGCAAACAGTAGCGCCAAAAAGAATTTGACACCATTTTTCAGCATTTACTTGATATGGCTCACTAACTCAAACAGACGGCTCCAACGAATACCATCGAATCCCGAACGATCCGGATCATGCGACCACCATATAAAGATCGGGGTACCCACAATATGATCTTCCGGCACAAACCCCCAATAACGACTATCCGCAGAATTATGGCGATTATCCCCCATCATCCAGTAATAGTCCATCTTGAAAGTATAATAGCGTGTCTGCTTGCCATTAATATAAATCTTATTATTTTTCACTACCAGATTATTGTTTTCATACACCCGAATAGGACGCTCATAGATAGCAATATTCTTCATCGTCAACTTCAGTGTTACCCCTTTTCTCGGAATCCAGACTGGTCCATAATTGTCACGCGTCCAACCTGTCACAGCATTCAAAGGATACAAATCTCCCGTTTCAGCATCTGTATTCATCCTGATACTTGCCACAAGATCTTTACGTGATCTCAGATAAGCAGCAGAATGATAAGTCAGAGGCAGATAACCATTCTGGTTCAGGCTCGTCAGATCTTCATTGGAAATACCCAATTGCCGTGTCAGTTCCACAGGCAGATCTGATTTCAACTTAACATAATAAGTATACTGAACATTATCCGGTTCCTTATTCGGTTTACCATTGAGGTAAACGATACGGTTCTTGATCTGCAGGAACTGCCCAGGCAGACCGACACAGCGCTTGACATAATTTTCCCGCCGATCAACCGGACGATGAATGACACTTCCAAAAGTATGCGGATTATTCTTGATATAACTCCGGCCTAATGCAAAGACATACGCGAAATAATCATACTGCTGTTGCGTAGTGAGTCGTTGAAGATTCGGCTGAACCCCCTTAGCCTGTTGATAAAGTTGCTCACCAAAGGAATAACACATCTGATAGTAATCAGCACTTTCATATTGTTCATCATTACAGAGTGTATCACCAGCAGGATAGTTGAACACTACAATATCATTGAGTTTCACATGTCCAAGTCCTTTAACCCTACGATATTTCCAATGCGGCCATTCCAGATAACTCTTCACATGAACCAAGGGCAGCGTATGTTGCGTCAACGGCATTGTCAGAGGTGTCTCCGGAATACGTGGGCCATAACTGATCTTACTGACAAAGAGATAATCACCCGTCAACAGGGATTTCTCCAGAGAGGAAGAAGGAATCACATAGTTCTGGAAGGCAAACAGGTTGATAAAATACACAGCGACCAAGGCGAAAACCAAGGCATCAACCCAACTCATGATGAAACGCACCGGACGTTCCGAATATTTCCACCAAGTCCAATGAATCTTTTTGGTAATATAAACATCAAAAATAAAAGGAACAACTATCAAGCCCCACCAGCTCTTGACCCAAAAGAGAAAGAGAAGATAAAGCACGAGGACGATCAGAAATTTCGTCCATTGTTTCTTCATGTTAAGATTTTGTTTTTCCTTATCAATCATGCAACTTCTATTAATAAAGTTAAAAAGTCTGAATTTTCGCAAAGCTATACGACTGGATTATCGATCATAATAAATAACACATTTTTCCAGAGCTATATATCTCGTTGATTTTCAGTGTTTAAAAATTGAATTTATATCGCTAAGATTTAGAATTGGAACAAATTCGACATTGTCAGCAATCCCTTATGATTCAAAGTATATTCAGCTGCAAGAACAGCACCCAAGGCAAATCCTTTGCGAGAATGCGCATCATGAGTAATCGTAATACAATCTGCATCACTATTATAGATAACACTATGAATGCCCGGTACTTCCCCACGGCGGATACTTGCAATGGGCAATTCATCGGAAACGACATCATTAGTACCACTTTCCTTTCCGTCAGCAGCATGCTGAAAGCCTTTGACCCACTTATCCTTACGATCAACACGATCAATGATCTCCTCGGCCAATGTAATAGCTGTTCCGGAAGGTGCATCAAGTTTATGTATATGATGTGTTTCCTCCATTCTCACATCATATTGGGGGAAACCGTTCATAACCTTCGCCAAGTAACGGTTAACAGCAGAAAAGATAGCAACGCCTACGGAGAAATTAGAGGCCCAGAAAAGAGTTTGTTCTCCATTCTTTGTCAAAGCCTCAACATCAGTTTTATGATCCTTCATCCAACCAGTAGAGCCACTGACTACTTTTATATGATGCTTAAAAGCTTTCAGATAATTTCCGTATGCAACAGTAGGATTAGTAAATTCTATAGCCACATCTGCACTTGAAAATTCCGGTGAATCAAAGTCACTAGGATTGCTCACATCAATTTTGCATACAATCTCATGGCCACGTTGTCTGGCGATCTCTTCGATCATGTGTCCCATCCTTCCGTAGCCAATTAAAGCGATTCTCATTTTTGTACAAAAAATTAAATAATATATATTGCTACAAAGATAAAGAAAAACGAGGAGAACACAAAAGATACCTCTCCTTTTTACTTTTATTTAGCAGCTTTCATTACATTACGTCCGTGATGAAAAAGAAAAGTCTAAAGGATTCTTTAGAAAGAAAGTAACAAGAGACTATCTTCATGGTGTTCATCAGTTCTTTTTTTCGCCTTGTTTTCTGAATAAGATTTCAACATCCTGGAAAGTTATCAGAAAGCCTTTAGGAATCGTATCCAGTATCGGCATCAGTTCTTTGACAAAATCACGTAAGCGATTTTCTTCATCAATGATTTCCACGATAACCGGTTGTTTGATATTAAACTCCCAAAATTTATCAGAACGGAGTTGGCTGGTTTTCCCAAAGCCCATCGAACACCTATAAACAGTGGCTCCTGAGAGACCAAATTTTTTTGCAGAACGAGCAATAAACTCATAGACAGAATCATGTTTATAAGTATCTGTATTACTCAGATAAAAACGAAGAATCTTTTCCATATTAAAATAACTTTGCTAATTGAGCGCCAAATACTAAGGCAAGAAATCCAAAAAACAAACTTGCCGATACATAGATAGCCGTATAAAGGTAATTACTATCTCGCATGAGTGATCCACTTTCGTTCATGAATGTCGAGAATGTCGTAAATCCGCCACAAAGGCCTGTGGTCAGAAACAGTTTTACAGAAGGAGACATCCACGTTCCATTGACAAACAAACCGGAAAAGAATCCAATAAGCATACATCCAACGACATTTACGATGAAAGTGCCTAAAGGAAAAGTCAGAATGATACTTGCTTGTACTGCACGTGAAACAAGAAAACGAAGTCCGCCACCTATAAAACTTCCGAAACCGACGATAAAAAAATCTTTATACATAATCCCTCTTTAATTTTAAGTCACCTCTATTCCAGTAAGAAATGAAACAAACTACCTCTGAACTCATCCACAAAACATGACAAAGATAAACAGAAAATTCGAAAAGTCAATCATTCTAATTGGTTTTTTGCATCTCGGAAAGTCTACACTATCATTTTGAAGCCATCTTTGGAAATCTATTTAAACAAATCGCGCAATCTCTCCACCCTCATTAAAAGAAATCTCTTTTGAACGAATAAACAAACATTCCGCAACTTTTCCATAATATATTATCACTCTGTCGGATATTTTCGTATCTTTGCTTTACTATAAGAACAAACCTTCTGACAAGATCAGATTCTATAAAGACACAATTTCATCTAATACTATTATGGAGCAATTAATTCATTATGTATGGAAACATAAGCTATTTCCACTAAAACCTCTTGAAACAACTGACGGACAAATTGTTGAAGTAATTGATCCGGGATTACATAACATGAATGCAGGTCCTGATTTTTTCAATGCAAAAATCAAGATTGGAGGCACACTCTGGGCAGGAAATGTTGAAATACATGAGAAGTCCAGTGATTGGTATCTCCATGGACACGACAAAGATCCACGCTATGATAACATCATCTTACACGTATGCCACGTCATTGACCGAGATGTATGTGACAGCCGTGGCATTTTCCTCAAACAAATGCAACTGAATATCCCGGAATTCATTCTTCATCATTATAAAGAATTACTCAGCACAGATACATATCCCCCCTGTTATCAGATTATACCTAGTCTTACACCGCTGATGATACATTCATGGATGAGTGCTTTGCAAACCGAAAGACTGGAACAAAAGACAGAAGCGATCCTGGAAAGAGTAAAAAAATGCGATGGTTCCTGGGAGGCAGGTTATTTTGTTACTTTGGCTCGCAATTATGGTTTTGGGAAGAATGGGGAGGCTTTTGAGCAATGGGCTCTCAGTATCCCACTAAATGATATAGATCATCATCGAGACAATCTTTATCAGATAGAAGCTATCTTCATGGGACAGGCAGGATTACTCAATCCTGAAACGTTATTAAAGCCCTATCAAAAAGACGCACTCAACGATGGCTATTTTACAAAGTTAAGAAACGAATATATTTATCTGGCTAGAAAGTTCAACCTTCAGCCGATAGATTATCGTCTTTGGAACTTTTTTCATTTAAGACCACAAAACTTTCCTTACATCCGCATTTCACAACTTGCAAATCTATTTTACCAACATAAAGCGAATCTCAGTCAACTCCTAGAGAAAGATTCTGTTCAAGCTATGGAAGACGTTCTTGAAGTATCTGTTACACCCTATTGGGAAACCCATTATACTTTTGGATCTACGAGTACAAAGAATGAAAAGCATTTATCTCCCTTTTCCCTCAACCTGCTGCTGATCAATACAGCCGTACCCATGCTCTTTGCCTATGGGCGGCATCGAGGGAAAGAAATACTTTGTGAACGTGCTTTTGACATTCTGGAAAAATTAAAGGCAGAAAGGAACAGTATCGTTTCGATGTGGCAGCAGGTAGGACTAAAGGTAGAAAATGCCGGTGACTCACAAGCACTGATTCAGTTGAAAAGGGAATACTGCGATAAAAAGGAATGCCTGCGCTGCAGGATAGGATACGAATATTTAAAGAAAAAAAACTAAGTTGCCAGATTCACTCTATTAAAAATAATAAAAAGAACTTTTCTCCGTAATTCTATATAAAGAACTCGCTTTTATAATACATAAAAAATGCGTGTCCCTTTATGCAAAATAGAGAAGGAATCCTTCTTTTCTAAAAAACAGGGCTTTATCCTATAATATAGATAATATGAATTATACGTTTGAAACCAAAATGGAAGTTCGCGACTACGAATGTGATATTCAAGGAATCGTAAACAATGCAAACTATCTACACTATCTAGAGCATACGCGCCATCGTCTTTTGGCAAAGGCTTGCTTGAGTTTCAGTGACATGCATAAAAAAGGAGTAGATCCAGTTGTAGCCCGCATAGAACTACGCTATAAGGCGCCATTACGCTGCGATGATATAATGATTTCAAAACTCTGGCTGGAGAAGAAAGGTCCATGCTTTGTTTTCCATCAGGATATCTATCGGGAAAGTGACCAGCAACTCTGTCTGAGAGCTGTTACAGACTTGGTGGTTCTGGTAAATGGGAAAATCGGTTATAGTAAAGAATATGACAAGGCTCTCAGCCCTTTTATTCCTAAGAAAGATGCCTAATGAATAACGATCAGGAGAAGTTGAATGCTATTGCTCTTACCCAACTTAACTATTTTTCTCTTGCAGGACTTCTAGAGCTATACCGGAAACTCGGTTCAGCTACAGCAGTTGTAGAACATAGAAATACTATTCAGAAGGTGATTCCTGATGCCTCTCAACATCTGATAAAAGCTCTTCAGAATTTAGATGAGCCACTGAAACGGGCTAATACAGAACTAGAATATGACGAAAAGCACGGTATCCAAGTTCTTACACTGAATGACCCCCATTATCCTCAGCGACTGAAAGATGTAGATGACGCCCCTTTAGTTTTATTTTATAAAGGCACAGCAGATTTCAATCAATCTCGTGTCATCGCTATTGTCGGCACCCGTCACTGTACTGTTTACGGTCAGGATCTTATCCGTAAATTGATCACAGATCTGAAGACAATGTGTCCTCACATTCTTATCATCAGCGGACTGGCTTACGGAGTAGATATTAACGCACATCGGCAATCCTTGACCAGCGGATATGAGACCATTGGCGTCCTGGCTCACGGACTGGATACACTCTATCCTTCTGCTCATCGTGATACAGCCAACAGAATGGTCTCACAAGGGGGATTGATCACAGAATTTCTTACGCAGACTCGAGCAGAAAAGATAAACTTCGTACGCCGTAACCGCATCATAGCCGGCATGTCAGATGCCACAATTCTCATTGAAAGTGCTAAAAAGGGAGGTGGACTGATTACCACGGGTATTGCCCAAAGTTATGGTCGAGATGTTTTTGCTTTCCCGGGATCAGTAGACGCTCCATATTCTGCCGGATGCAATTCTCTCATTCGAGATAATGGTGCAGGTCTTATCACCAGTGCTGACGATTTAGTGAAAGCTATGGGATGGGAAACGGATGCCCAACTCCAGAAAGCTCAGCACCAAGGCATAGAACGTCAGATATTTCCAACTCTCTCTTCTGATGAACAAACTATTGTCAAGACATTAGAAGAAGAAAATGATATTCAAATTAATTTTCTGACAATACGTACAGGGTTAACCATCGGCAAACTCACGGCATTACTCTTTGAACTAGAGATGAAGGGCGTAGTGAGAGAACTCGCCGGAGGTATATACCACCTTATACATTAAATCTATCAAGGCAGAAAAGAAACTAAAGATTGCACCTTGACCTATCCAATAACTATAAAAAACTTTATCAATATCCAAAATCCTAATGAAGTTAAAAATGCCCATCAATTTTAAAACTCCATGCACAGATTTCAAAATTTTTATATAACTTTGCAATGTTTTTCGAGCAAACTGCCACTGTTGAAAGTCTACTGGCGACAGTCTACTCCATAATTCGTTGTCTAATTTATTAAATAATTTATTATGGGTGCAGCAGGTAATAAAAAACCGAAAAAGGCAAAAAAAGGAAAACATACTCCAGCATACGAAGTTGCTGATAGCATGGATGCCACCTCTGGTAAGGGGAAAAAGAAGAAACTTCACTAGTCATAACTTTCTGTGAAGTTAAAAGATGATGGACATTCTTTAATCGAATTAAAGAATAGTCCATCTTTTTTGTGCCTATGCAAATCTGCCGAATTAGAATCCCCTTATTCAAAACTATTTAGTTTTTCCTTTACACACAAAAATCAAATACTCAGGAATCACCTTTCTATAAAAGATAGAGAACGACATAAGGTTCTTTACCGTCCACTATCAATTATCCATCTATGGACACATTTTACAGTGTAAACGTTTGCATAATGTAAACAACGCTTTTAACTTAAAAATGACGACAGCCCATCGTTAAAGATTTTAACTTTGCACTAAAGTTCCATGAAGAACAAATTTCAGAAATGGACTAAATGTGTAGAACACTTTGTCAATATCTAAAGCCTCAGAAACACATCTCCGACATATATAGTCTCTCTATTTTATATCAATGTGTTTATATTGGCTAACTATTAACTCTTGAAACAACAAAATAGGGAATAACCTTAACATTAAAAACAAAAAAAATGATGAATCAGGTCAAATGTATAATGCCTCTTAGGATGTTCACTATACTATGTGGGCTCCTCCTCACCGTCAGTACTTTTGCACAGCAAATCACTGTCAACGGACACATCAAGGATACTTCTGGTGAACCTGTCATTGGCGCTACTATCCGTATTGCTGATGAAAATGGTGGTACAATATCCGATTTGAATGGAGATTTTACACTCAAAGCTAAAGCAGGTGCAAACCTGATAATAACCTACGTTGGTTATCAAAAAATCAGTGTCAAAGCTTCACCTCAAATGACAGTCATTTTGAAAGAAGACAAGAAAATGCTGAATGACGTTGTAGTAATCGGCTACGGAACAGTAAAAAAATCAGATCTGAGTGGCTCTGTTGTAGCCATAAAAGCAGAAGACATCAACCGAGGCGCAATAACCTCACCACAGGAATTACTCCAAGGAAAAGTTCCTGGACTGTTCGTTCAGCCAGGTGACGGTGCTCCCGGTTCAGGAGGTACCATCAGAATACGAGGGGGAGCATCACTAAATGCGACCAACGACCCTTTAATTGTAATCGATGGTATTCCTGTATCAAATGATGCAGCGCCAGGAACGCCAAATGCTCTCGCCACGATCAACCCTAATGACATCGCCACATTCACTGTATTAAAAGATGCCTCAGCCACCGCCATATACGGTTCACGGGCATCAAACGGTGTCATCATCATCACTACTAAGAAGGGAACTTCCGGAAGAATAAAAATAAGTTATTCTGGAACTTCCTCTGCGCAAGATCCTTATAAACGAATTAAAGTGCTCAATGCAGATTCTTTTCGCCAAACTGTGCTTAATCAATATCCAACAGGAACAACACTAGGTGATGCAGCAAGGAATATATTGAACGAGTACCCAAATCAATCCACGAATTGGCAAGACAAGATATTCCAAACAGGATTAGGTACAGATCAAAATGTGAGTATTGCTGGAAAAGCAGGATTTCTACCTTTCCGTACTTCACTTGGATATAATAAGGAACGAGGTACACTGAAAACCGCTAAGTATAACCGCTATACAGGATCCATCAACTTAAGTCCCAAATTCTTCCAAGATCACTTAAGTGTGGATGTCAATGTAAAAGGAACCATCAATACAACACGTTATGCCGATGCGAATGCTATTAGTTCGGCTGCTTTTTATGACCCGACAAAACCTGTATACAATACAGATAACACATTTAACGGTTACTGGAATTGGACTAACGGAAGTGGAGATCCCAATACGTTGGCAGCTATAAACCCGTTATCACTTCTTTACGAAAGGAACAACAAAGGGACAACTAAACGAAGTCTTGGCAATATTCAACTAGATTATAAAATTCATGGTTTGGAAGACTTGCACGTCAATCTGAACCTTGGATATGACGTTTCAAAAGCTACAGGAAACAATTTTGTAACTCCAAGTTCTTTTTCCAGTGCCAGAGATACTGATTTTAAAAATGTTGGACAAGGCAATTCCTGGAATAACCTAAGAAGGAACGAAGTAATGGATTTTTATTTGAACTACATCAAGAATATAGCCCCTATTAAAAGTGATATCAATGTAATGGCGGGATATTCATGGCAACATTTCTATTACAAAGATTATTCCATTGCAAAGTCAAACATCGTTGAAGAAAACACTTTTGGCAACAAAGAAGGATGGAATTATGATACAACCGAAAAACAATATATCAAAGACGGACAACATGCCAATCCTTATGAGAATTATCTTATATCCTTATACGGTCGCTTAAATTACAACTTAATGAATCGTTATTTATTAACGGCCACTATACGCCGAGACGGTTCTTCTCGTTTCAACAAAAACCACCGTTGGGGAACATTTCCATCAGCAGCTTTGGCATGGAAAATCATCAATGAGCCATTCATGAGTAACACGCACAATATACTATCCAATCTGAAACTTCGGATAAGTTATGGTGTAACAGGACAACAAGAATTCAGCAATTATTATCTTTATCTCACCACATATTCTCTGGGAACGAATCCTAATGGCCAATACCTTGGCACTTATCTCTTAAAACCCAACGGTTATAATCCAGACCTAAAATGGGAACAGACTGCTACATACAACATAGGTATTGATTATGGTTTTCTAAATAATCGTATCAATGGCAGCATCGATTACTATCAGAAACATACGAAAGACTTACTAAACACAGTAAGTACAGCTGCTGGAACCAATTTCATCAATCAAATCATAGCCAATGTTGGATCCATGAAAAATGAAGGACTCGAGTTTAATATCAATACTTTCCCCATACAAACTAAGGATTTTAGCTGGAATTTAGGTTACAACATTACATGGAATACAAGCAAAATTACTAAACTAACTGCCTCCTACAATCCAAATTATCCAGGAATAGATGCAGGTAGTGCAAACTATGGTAGCAACTCCACAGTACTTGAAAAACATCAGGTAGGTTATGCTCCTTATACATTCTGGCTATACCAACAGGTATATGATAAAAATGGCAAACCAATTCAGAACGCATTTGTAGATCGTAATGGTGACGGGCAAATAACAGAAGCCGACCGTTACATGACCCGAAAAAGTCCAATGCCGAAGATTTATATGGGTCTCAGTTCCGAATTTAAATACAAAGATTGGGATTTAGGATTCAATCTCCGCGCAAACTTGGGGAATTATGTATATAACGCTTTCGCAGCTGATAATAATACCACGGACAACTTCTCCAACCAAGGAATGATAAGTAATTATCCTAAAAGCATTTATAAAACAGGATTCAGCCAAATCAGTCGTACAGAACAGCGTGCCAGTGATTTATTCCCTCGAAAATGCTTCATTCCTAAAAATGGACAATATCACGTTGGGTATTCTTTTTTCCAGATTATTTTCAACAAATATCACAGGACGTATCAGTGCTTCAATACAGAATGTGTTTTACTATTACCAAATACAGTGGCCTAGATCCAGAAACAACCTCAATTGACCAAAACACAGTTCCTCGCCCACGCACCTATACGATAGGGATCAATCTTAACTTTTAATAGCATAAATATGAAAAAGATAAATACCATATTGCACATCTGCAATCATTCGTCTGGCAGTTTTTACCTCGAGTTGTGTAAATGATTTGAATGTACCGCCTCTGGATCCCACACAGATTACGGCAAGTAAAGCATATACCGATTCATTAAGCTATGCCGAAGGATTAAATAAAATATATTCGGTTTGGGCTTTATCTTGGGCAAGACGGAGCAGGTGCATCCGATATTAGTGGACTTGATCCAGGAAATACCGTACTACTGAGAAGCTGGTGGGAATTACAAGAACAAACCACAGATGAATGCAAGAATGCATGGCCTGATTCATGGTGCACCGAAATTAATGGACAGACCTGGGGAACCGAAAAAGTGGAACCAATAGAAGGCGTTTATCAACGCTGTATGTTCATGGTAGCGTTGACCAATGAATTTCTTCGTAACATTGGCAATGCTCCAAATAATGTAAACATTCCTAAATACAAAGCAGAAGCCAGATTTAATCGAGCCTTAGCCTATTATGTATTAATGGATATGTTCGGTAGACCCCCATTTATTACTGAAACCAACTATTCATCAAAACCCAGCCAGCTCTCTCGAACCGATCTATTTAAATGGATTGAAAGCGAATTAACTGCTATCCGTCCAGATTTGCCTAAACCTCGCACTACTTATGGTCGTGCTGATCAGGCTGCTGATGATGCTCTGCTAGCACGTATGTATCTCAATGCAAAGGTATATACCGGAACAGAACGCTATACCGATTGTATCAGCGCTTGTAACAGGATTATCAACGACGGAGCATATTCTCTAGCAACAAATTACGCAGATCTTTTTAAAGCTGATAATGGAGAAAATGCTGATGCACGAAAAGAAATCATCTATCCTATTATGTTCGATGGAAACAAGACGCAATCTTACGGTATG
The DNA here is from genome assembly GCA_963769405.1 of uncultured Prevotellaceae bacterium. GTDB lineage: Bacteria > Bacteroidota > Bacteroidia > Bacteroidales > Bacteroidaceae > Prevotella. Next base: position 32,039 of record CAVYLQ010000018.1, read on the forward strand.
GCCGCTATTATTCTCGGGTCTCGAAGCGCCAGTGATTATAGTGTAATTCCTTCAGGAATCAATAGCGGATGGGATGGCTTCAGAAGTACTCAGAACCTAGTCAACTTGTTCGATTTTAAAAGTGGTGCAGACAAAGCCTACAATACTATTTTGGATAAAAGAGGAATTTTCTATAGTAAGGGGCGAAATATCAACATTACAACCAGTGTAAGGGGAACATTCACTACAGAAGGATGGTCTGTCTATAAATGGACAAATATAACAAGTACAGGTGCAAATGGAAGTAATTTGGGATTCCCAGACACCGACTTTCCTCTATTCAGACTTGGTGACGTTTATCTAATGTATGCCGAAGCTGTAGCTCGTGGTGGGCAGGGAGGAGATATCAACACTGCCGTAAAATATATCAACATGCTAAGAGAGCGTGGTTATGGTAATAAAGACCATGACATTGATGCGACATGGCTTACAGCCAATAACTTCAGAAATATACTGAACGAACGTGGACGTGAGTTATATTGGGAAGGCATACGCCGTACAGATTTAATTCGTTTTGGCCTCTTCACATCATCTTCTTATGTATGGCCTGATAAAGGCGGCGTTATCACAGGTGTTGGTATTGATAATAAATGTAATCTATTTCCAATACCTCAAACCGATTTAAGCGTCAATAGAAATCTTACTCAAAATGAAGGTTATAGAAATTAAATCCGATTATCATGAAATTACTCCATTATATATTTACATTAGGCAGTGCCGTACTACTATTATCGGCATGCGAAAGCAATTTAGATAAAGTTGTATATAACAGCAATACCGCTAAACCGGCTATATTGCAGACATTAAAGCAAAACTCTTATGTTCTGAATCAAGACAATATGCAAGATAGCGCGTTTACCATTACGTGGGACAAGCCAAATGTAGACTATCAGGCAGAGGTGACAAGCGCACTACAAATGGATTTTGATGGCAAAAATTTCTCTAATGCAATTACACTGTCATCCACAAAAACAGATAGCACCTACACTCCTACCGTAGGTGAACTCAATAACAAGATATTGAGTATGCTTGACAATTACAACATGGATCTAACTCCTGTAAAATTAACTTTCAGGGTTATCTCTACTATTTCGAATGCATCAGATACCCTTGTTTCCAATGTAGTTAATACAACTGTCACACCTTATTCAGCAGAAAAAGATTATCCTAAAATATACGTTATAGGCGATTATTGTGGATGGAATTGGGATAATACCCAACACTTATTCAGTTTTAATAGTGACACGACCTATCAAGGAATAATCGATTTTGGAACAAAAGCTGCAAATGGATTCAAGATTTCTGGTCAAGCTGCATGGGTTGACGCCGTTAACTGGGGACTTGATTCAAAAGTAACCGCTCCAACATCTGAAGCATCAAGCATTCAACTTATTGCAAGTGGTGGTTCGGGAAATATTCAGGCTTATAGCAAACGTTTCTATCGTTTCACTTATAATACATCCAGCTTAGTCTTGAAAAAAGACCTCAGTTTTACGACGCTGAGCATAGTAGGAGACGCCGGAAGCGAAGTTAGTGGTTGGGGAACAAAAGAAGTAGACATGAATTTTGACCCAAAGACACAACAATTTTATGCAGATGTAGATTTAAGCAATGGCGAGATCAAATTTCGCATTGATCATGCCTGGGATACTGCATTCGGCTCCAAGACAGATGGTTTACTTGATGGTGGAGATAACATAAAAGTGACCGCTGGCAAATACCGCATTTACGTAAATATCAACAATCCTAATAATATGACTTACAAATTGAGCACAAAGGATTATGGTAAATAAAATTAAATAATTAACAAAAAACAGAGGAACGTATTCGAGAAGTAAAATTTCTACATCGGAACGTTCCTCTTTTCTTTTTTGACAAAAAATGTACAACACTCTAATTAAAGCAAGATATTCATATTATCAGATGAATTTATTTGACTTCTTTTACACTGAGATATTCTTCTGAACGATGGGCTTACACCTGTTAATCTGACAAAACCTTTAACAGGAACTTCCACCGTAAAATTCTATAATATACATATTCCATCATTATTTCCTCAAAATTAAAACCATCAGCATGAGAAAGAATTCTATTCTGACTATACTCTCCATTATTCTTTTGCTTCTCAACCTATCCTGCGCCGAAAGCAAAACCGGAAACGCCACTCCTAATCCAGGAAGCACCAGCACGGTCCAAGACGGATTCAATTTCAGCACCGACAATATAAGTACTGATGACCCTCTTACCATTACATTCAAGGCTCCAAACGGAACAGCTCTCTACAATAATAGCGGTGACCTCTACCTCTACTCCGGGGCTGGGACTAACTGGACCGGGGCTCCACAATGGAACGATAACAATAGTAAATACAAAATGACTGCAATTGCCGGTAAACCTGATGAATGGAGCATCACAATTCCCAATTCCCTGAGGTCTTTCTACAGCATATCATCATCCACTCCTTTTCAGATTTTAAATCTTATTGTCCGAAATTCTGACGGGACCAAACAAACTTACGACTATTCTGTACCTGTCAATGATCAGAGAAACGGCTTCACCATAAACAAGTCTGACGCTGAGACCTGTCCAATAAGTGGAGACAAACCAGAAGGCATTCATATCAACTCTTCTACCTCAATAACATTAGTGCTTTATGACCAAGACAGAAGTGGGTTACACAAGGACAACACATTTGTACTGGGTAATTTCAACAACTGGAAACTGGACAACCATTACCAGATGAAATATGACAGCAATGCTCACTGCTGGTGGCTTACACTTGATAAGCTGACTCCGGGGACACAAACTTTTGAATATTTCCTTTACAGCAAACGGGACGGAGGTGACTTCCTCTGTGACCCCTATAGCGAAGCTGTACTTGAAAAGGGTGTAGACAACAACTTTCCCAAGGAGGCTCAAAGCCATTACGTATCCATAATCAATACTACTCCGCAGAAATATTCCTGGCAAGTTTCCGACTTCAAGATGAATAATCCAAAGAATCCAGTCATCTATGAAATCCTGTTGCGCGACTTTACCAGTCAGGGAACACTCTCCGGTGCCATGCAGGAACTGGATTATCTGAAAGACCTGGGTATAGATGCTATAGAACTGATGCCGGTTGAGGAATTCACCGGAAACGACAGTTGGGGATACAACACAGGAGCTTATTTCGCACTTGATGATTCATACGGAACTATCAACGACTATAAATCCTTCATAGATGCCTGCCACAAAAAAGGCATAGGCGTAATCTTTGATGTCGTTTACAATCATACCACCAATGACAATGCCTTCGCACGTGAATATTGGGATCCGTATTTTAATCGTCCGTCCACGCAGAATCCGTGGCTGAACGCTGTAACCCCTCATCTCAAATATGTATTCTCACCTGATGACTTCAATCATCAATCAGCACAAACCCAAAAGTTTGTGATTCGGAATCTCAATTTTTTACTCAGCACTTATCATGTTGACGGATTCCGCTTCGATTTCACCAAAGGGTTCACTCAAAAGCAAACAACCGGTGACGATGATCTGGCAGAGACCGATCCTGATCGTGAGGCTGTATTGAAAAAGTACTACGATGCCGTCAGAAACGATAATCCTAACACCTTCATCGTTATGGAGCATTTTTGCAGCAGTGAGGAAAACGACCTCTCACAATATGGTATCTGCTTTTGGCGGAACTTGAACAATGCCTTTGCACAATCGGCCATGGGATGGAGTGACAACAGTGATTTCACCTCACTTTATGATAAAAGCAACTGTTTTGACGGATATATGGAAAGTCATGATGAAGAACGCTGCGCTTATAAACAAACTCAATGGGGAAATGGAATACTTAAAACTGACTTAACTGCTCGCATGAAACAGTTGGAAACCAATGCCGCTTTCTTCTTCACTGTTCCCGGGCCGAAGATGATCTGGCAATTTGAGGAGCTTGGATACGACATTTCCATCAACGAAAACGGAAGAACAGGACGAAAGCCCACAGGATGGAACGATCTGAATGTTACCCAGCGAAAAGAATTACATGACACCTATGCCAAAATGATTGCGCTAAGACACAATAATCCCGATCTATTCCAGACACCTACCTCATTCACCTCAAATACTACCATATCCAACTGGACTGACGGCCGTTTCATTACTTTTTCCTCTGCAACAAAGAAGGCAGTAGTAGCAGGAAACTTTACTAATTCTGACGCTACGTATGCCATTTCATTCCCGACTGATGGAGTCTGGTACGATTACATGAAAGGCACGACCTACAGCATATCAGGTAAAGAAGCAAAAGTCACGATCCCTGCTAACAGTTATATTATTTTCACTACATTCCGGTAGCACCTATAACATAAAATATTTTCTTCTTCCAGGAGATGCTATAACAGGTGCTTTAAGCGATAAAGCCATCAATATCATACAGAAAGTAAAACTCAATAATTGCCATCTCTATACAGATATAGCCAGTTATTTCGAGAGAGCTACATTAATTATCTGATGAGGAAAAAATTCAGAAAACCAACAAATTCAGAAGGGAGACTACTCTATTTGTATATAAAATAATAGAGATCTGCAAAATTTTACTATCTTTGTGGACTATTAGACCCATTAGACATCCTATATAGAATTCTAATCAGATTCTAATACTACGGCATTGCATAAAAAGACGAAAAGCCGTATTTTTGTAATAGATCTATTCTTTCTGATACATAAGGTTTATGGAATCTATACTAGTCATAGAAGATGAACAAAGAGTAGCATGGCTTCTCAAGGAAGGCTTGGAAGAAAGTGGCTATCAGGTAATGGTGGCTTACGATGGACTGACGGGATTGCATCTTTTCAGAGAAAACAAATTCAGTCTGGTCATTTCCGATATTATACTTCCTGGTATGAGCGGATTTGACCTCTGCCGGCAGATCCGCACTCTTAGGCCACAAATCCCCATCCTTATTTTGACGGCCTTAGGATCCACAGATGATAAACTTGAAGGATTTGACGTAGGAGCTGACGACTACATGGTAAAACCTTTTGATTTCAGAGAATTGAATGCCCGTATCAAAGTATTGTTAAAACATCGGGATGCAAAAGAAAGAACAAAACAGCTCGAAGAACTCCACTATGCTGACCTTACCATTCATTTAAGTACGAAAAAGGTAACACGGAATGGAACGGAAATCAAACTTTCACCCAAAGAATATTATTTACTGTTATATATGGTAGAAAATGCGGACAGGGTATTAAGTCGTTCCGAGATTGCAGATAAGGTTTGGCATACTCATTTTGACACAGGTACCAATTTCATCGATGTGTATATCAATTACCTGAGAAAAAAGATTGACCGGGACTTCAACACGAAACTTATTCATACCCGTACCGGATTCGGATTTATCTTTACTGACAAACCATGAAGATTAAACTGAAACTTACCCTTGAATATACTGCCATCACAGCCATCCTTTTTCTGGCAGCAATGGTCTCGGTCTATTATGTAAGCGCACGAACACGCAGCAACACGTTTTACAGAAGTCTTGAACAGGAAGCCATCACGAAGGCCCACTTGTTTCTGAATGGTAAGATCAACCCCTCGATCATGCACTCCATTTACATGAGCAACAAGAACTTTATCAGCGAAGTTGAGGTGGTTGTATACCAACCACCCTTTCACATGTTATACCATGATGAATTACAAAGTGACATCATTAAGGAAACACCTGGTATGATGCAAACGATCCTTCGGAAGAAAAGGATTCACTTCCGAGTAGGTAAATATCAGGCTGTCGGCATCACTTACCGGTTTCACGGCAAGCAATATATTGTCACAGCAGCAGCTTATGACCAATATGGAATAACTAACATGCTTGAACTAAGGACTTTGCTTATCTGGTTTTCCATCATTGGCATCTCTCTCCTGGCACTGGCGGGTTATATCCTGGCACGGCTTGCATTCGTCCCCGTCAAAGCATTGTCTGAAGAAGCAGAAAATATTACAGCAAAAGATATCAATAAGAGGCTTCCTGTAAAGGACAGTCACGATGAAGTAGGAGAACTCAGCATTGCATTCAACCGACTATTAGACCGTTTGGGGAAGGCTTTCCAGTCTCAAAAAATGTTTGTAAGCAATGTCTCTCATGAACTCCGTACGCCAATGGCAGCCCTAATTGCAGAACTGGAACTTGCCGTATTCAAGAAAAGAACATCAACAGAATATGAAGAAGCGATACACCGATCTTTACAGGATGCGCATCATGTCGTCAAATTAATTACCGGTTTATTAAATCTTGCAAAAGCTGACTATTTGCCAGAGCAGATCAAGATGAAAGATATTAGGTTGGACGAATTGCTTCTTGATGCAAGAGAAACAGTACTCAAGGCAAATCCTGATTATAATGTCGAGCTTATCTTTGAGAATGAGGCTGAAGATGATTCTGTCCTAACGGTTTCCGGTAACAGTTACTTGTTGACCACCGCTTTTATCAATTTAATAGAAAACAATTGTAAATTTTCCCCTGACCATACATCTTCCGTGCATATATCTTATTGGCAGAAGGAATCCATTCTTCGATTCACAGACAACGGAATCGGCATTTCTGAAAAAGACCAGAAAGAAATTTTCAAGCCGTTCTATCGGGGAGAAAATCAAGACTACACATCCGGACATGGCATTGGTATGGCTTTATGCTTTAAAATCATTCAACTCCATAAAGGCACTATCGAAATCAATTCTTTAAAGGGAGAAGGAACAACTTATATTGTCAACCTCCCTCATATAACAAGCCCATCATTCTAATGACATTCTAATAGAAGTTTAATTCTACTCTAACTTTATCTGCTAACGGATAGTCTTACTTTTGCAGCGGTAAAAAGAAAACTATCAACACTTAAATTGGAGAGAAGATTATGTGGAGAAAAAAAATGACATCCCGGTATGTATTCGATACCGGTAGAGCTTTTGAAGCTGCAATGCAACCACTTGAAAACATTTATTCTTATTTCAAGACTACCCCCAATGGTCTGGATTCTGATGAGGTTAAAGATAGAAATCGACAATATGGCCTCAACGATATTGCTCATGAACATCACAAAAATCCTATCATACTGTTTCTCTCGTCTTTCATTAATCCTTTTACAGGCATTCTAGTTGCTCTGACAATAGTATCCTTTATTCTTGATGTTCTACTGGCCGCTCCTGGGAAGAAAAACTGGACTTCAGTTATTATCATATCCGGGATCATCATCATCAGTGCCATTCTGAGATTCTGGCAGGAAACCAAAGCCAGACTCGCCACTAACGGACTGATGAAAATGGTGACAAATACCTGCAGTGTACTTCGTTCAGGAGAAAGAGAAAAAGAAATTGACATCTGCGAACTTGTACCCGGAGACCTTGTCCGTGTAGCTGCAGGAGATATGATACCGGCCGACATGCGTATCATCGAATCAAAAGATCTCTTCGTCGGCCAGTCCTCTCTGACAGGGGAATCAGAACCCGTAGAAAAAATTTCAATCTCTAACAAGGCAGACTCTCAATCCATGAACGTTCTGGATCTAAGAAATATCTGTTTTATGGGTTCCAATGTTATCAGTGGTACAGCCATAGGAATTGTTTTCGAAACCGGAAGCCACAGTTATATGGGAACCATTGCCAAGACGATTACGGGTACACGAGTAGCGACAGCGTTTGATAAAGGAATCAGCAAAGTGAGTTATTTACTTATTCGTTTTATGCTGTTTATGATCCCATTTGTATTCATCATCAATGGTTTCACGAAAGGAGATTGGCTTCAGGCTTTTCTGTTCGCCGTTTCCGTAGCTGTAGGGTTGACCCCTGCCATGCTGCCAATGATTGTTACGGGCAATCTGGCAAAAGGAGCCATTGCCATGTCAAAGAAAAAGACAATTGTCAAGGATCTGAACGCCATACAGAATTTCGGCGCCATGCATATTTTATGTACTGATAAAACCGGAACTCTCACCTGCGATCATATCGTTCTGGAGCGTTATCTGAAAGCTGACGGACAAGATGATGAAGATAAACGCGTCTTATGTCACGCTTATTACAACAGTTACTTTCAGACCGGATTAAAGAATCTGATGGATCAAGCCATTCTTTCACATGTTAAGGAATTGGGAATGGAAAACGTCAAAGATGAATACACCAAAGTGGATGAAATTCCTTTCGACTTCCAGCGTCGGCGTATGTCTGTAGTCATAGAAAATCGGAAAGGCAAACGACAAATCATAACAAAGGGTGCCGTAGAGGAGATGTTGTCTATCTGTTCATACGAAGAGATTAAAGGAAAGATTCTTCCTCTCGAACTTGATCGAAAAGAAAAAGCAGAGAAGATCAGCCGGACTCTCAATCAGGAAGGAATGCGTGTGCTTGCCGTTGCTCAAAAAAGTTTTTTCACTAAGGATCATGACTTTGCTGTCGAAGATGAAAACGAAATGGTACTAATTGGGTTTCTTGCCTTTCTAGACCCTCTCAAGCCTTCTGCTACAGCAGCTATCAAGCAACTTCATGAAAATGGTGTGGAGGTAAAAATCCTTTCTGGCGACAACGATGTAATCGTAAAAAACATAGGCAGACAAGTCGGTCTTGATACTCGCCTCTCTATCACAGGAATGGAAATTGAACAGATGGAAGACCGAGAACTGGAACCAATAGTAAAAGAATACAAATTGTTTTCTAAATTAACACCTTTACAAAAAACACGTATTATCAGTCTTCTTCAGAACCAAGGAAACACTGTGGGATTCCTGGGAGATGGCATCAACGATGCATCAGCCTTACGGCAAGCAGATATTGGCATATCAGTTGATTCTGCCGTCGACATTGCTAAGGAAAGTGCTGACATCATCCTTCTTAAAAAAGACTTACTGGTATTGGAATCCGGTGTACTCGAAGGCAGAAAGACCTTCGGGAATATCATCAAATATATCAAAATGACAGCAAGTTCCAATTTTGGCAATATGTTTAGTGTGATGGCCGCCAGTGCTTTTCTGCCCTTTCTGCCGATGCTGCCAGTGCAGGTACTCATTCAGAACTTCCTATATGACATTTCACAAACTGCCATTCCATTCGATCGGATGGATTCAGAATATTTACGTAAACCTCGGATCTGGGATGCTTCTGATCTAAGTCGGTTTATGATTTGCATAGGTCCTATCAGTTCTATATTCGATATCACGACATTTCTGGTTCTTTGGTACATATTCGGATACCAGAGTCAAGGCCAACAAAATCTTTTCCAAAGCGGATGGTTCATTGAAGGCTTGCTCTCACAGACTTTAATTGTGCACATGATACGTACTCCTAAGATTCCTTTCCTTCAAAGTCGTGCAACCTGGCCGGTCATACTTCTGACAATTATCATCATGGCTGTCGGAATCGGTATCCCTTATACTTCTATCGGACACTCCCTGGGCTTCGCACCAATGCCAATGAACTATTTCCCATGGCTTTTCGGAATCCTACTAGCTTACTGTCTGGCCATACAATTTGCTAAAAAGTTGTATATACGGCATCTCCACAGATGGCTATAATCAACGGGGAAACCTCATCCCTCAAATCATTGATTATATTGTAATTAGCCTTTTTAGTGCATTTTATGCAAGAACGGGAGGAAGCTTTTCAAAGAGCTTCCTCCCGTTCTTGTTAATAAAACGACACACCTCCAACCCAAAGATCACGTATCAGAACGTTTAATCTTAATCTCACCAGTTTCTGCTGATTTAGAACAATATCATAAAGCCTTTTCTACAATTAAAATCCACTCTGTCTTTACAAGATCAAGTCATCAGCATAATTAATCTAATTTATTAATTGACAAAGATAAGTATTTATCCGTTTTAACAATCAGGAACCCATTATTCTTGTAAAAATTGACTATTTTTGTGAAATAAAATTTGTTATAACCGATCTAATGTCCTTGTAACGTAAGGTATCTAATATATGATAATAGATAAAATTCTCATAACAAGATTCCTAGCAGGCGATCAGAAATCTTTTGACAAAATATTTCTGCATTATTACCCTAACATCCAACTGTTTATAAACGGAATCATTCACCAAAAAGAAGACTCCGAAAATATCGCTCAAGATATTTTTGTAAAGCTATGGCAGAGCCGTACATCTGTTGCCCATATCCAAAACTTTGACTCCTATCTATTTACAATGGCTAAACATGCTGCCTTCCATTATTTGAGAAAAGAAGTATATCATAGTACAGAACCTATCGGCAATGTCCAACCCCAGGAAGATCATTCATCCGAAGATGAGATTATGGCAAAGAGCCTGCTGGAATATATAAGAAATGCAATAGACAAAATGCCGGAAAAACAGAAAGAAATATTTTTAATGAGTCGCAGAGACGGACTGTCCAATGAAGAAATCGCGCGTAAACTGCATATCAGTAAACGCACAGTGGAAAATCACATTTATCGTACGCTCTGCTACTTGAAGAAACTGATTTTACTGTTCTTCATCATTTACTCACAATATAGGGAAAAAGTCCAGTGATAAAGCCTCCAACAATATATGATTCCTTAAAATCGCACGATTTATTCCCTACTCAATATTTGAAATAAAAAATGGAAGAGCTCTCATCAGAAAGCAACTCTTCCATTTCATATATTTTATTTTTTAGGTGTAAGCCTATACATCACCACATCATGTCCGGGAATGATTACCTTCTTTATCTTTTTCGAAGTTCCCTCATTCTTCTTGGTCCACAGATTCCGGATGGAATAAGTCATTTGATTGAAATTAGTAGCAAGTTTGCTCAAGTCATCCGTAAAATTAAATTTCTGCCAGTTGATCACATACTTCGCAGGTTCCGTACCTCTGTTCAGGATGCAGAAAGCCCAGTCACCGCCTTCCAATGGCTTGAACCAGAATTCCAGATTATTCTCCTTGGAATATTTCAGTCCTTCTATGCCCAGTTTATCCTGATCTACTGCAATCACATCCTTATTCATGATGATCCCTGCGGTTTCTTTGCTCATGTGACGAATATCATTACCCAGAATAAGAGGTGCTGCTAGCATACACCACATGGAGAAATGTGCCCGGTCTTCATTGACAGGCATTCCATTACCTACTTCCAGCATATCCGGATCATTCCAATGACCCGGGCCGGCATATTTTCTCAGCCCTTCCTGTTGGTCAAGGTTGCTTAACACACTATTGAAATTATTCTGGATATCACCCGTGGTTCTCCAGGACTGTGCAAATTTGCCTGCCCAGAGCCAAGGTTTGTTCGTGCCCCATTCACACAGACTGAAATACATAGGTCTGCCCGTTTGCTTGATGGCATCTGCCATAAGCCCGTAAGCTCCCTTAGCATTGACATTCTCCGTATTGCACCAGTCTTCCTTAATATAATCGATACCCCATCTGGAATATTGCAGCGCATCCTGATATTCATGTCCGAGACTGGCAGGATAATTGGCGCAGGTCCTGCTTCCGGCACAGGTATAGATACCTAATTTCAGTCCTTTTGAATGGGCATAGTCAGAAAGAGCCTTAATGCCAGAGCTGAACCGCTTGGAATCTGCCTGTATAAATCCGTCACTATCCCGCGGACCATGCCAGGCATCATCAAGATTGACATACTGATATCCGACATCTTTCAATCCTGTAGAAACCATTGCATCAATGATTTCATGAATCAACTGCTGATTGATCTGGCAATTGAATTTGTTCCAACTGTTCCATCCCATTGCCGGGGTTGCACCTAACTTTTCAGGATTCTGACCCATTGCTGCCATCGTGAGACAGCACAAAAAGCTAACTAAAGCAAAAAATTTTTTCATTTCTATATTATTAATCCAGTTATTATTATACGTTAAGATAGATACTTAAAAGTTTTGTTTATCTAACCTGTTGTTTTTCAGTCTTGCAAAAATACTATTTTTTATGTTTAATGCAATAGGAAATATACTATTTCTTATAAAATATATGATATCTATTATGTCAAGGGATTCTAATATCATCAGCTAACGATAAATGATCTGATCCGAACTTTTCGGGAGTTGTCGAATATTTGCATTAACCAGATCTGTCTTACCTATGCAAACTTCAAAGGAAGTGAAGAATACTATTTACACAAGTCTGAAAATATAATATCCCGGATCGGACATGACAAAAATCATATCTTACCGGGAAGTATTACGCCCTTATTTTATTGAATTACCATTGATGCTCAGCAATTCCTGTACCTGAAATTCGGCCATATTTAACACGCCAGAACGCCATGAATCTGTAAATTTGATTTTTACGAATCTTCCTTTTACGCCTCCTTTTTGTATGGTTTGCAAATCTATCTTCTGCCAATAAGTTTCATTCTGATGAGGCACATCATTAACCGAACAAAGTTTAATCCAGTTATTTAATTCAACCTTATTATAATCATCTAATGATCCTCCCTGATCTAAAGGCTTAAATTCAAATGCATTATCATTAGAAACATAGACATCACACGATTTGAAGTCACTATAACTTGTATTTTGTCGCTGGGTAATCCCTACCCCAACTAAGTGCCTTACAGTTTGCATATCTAAAACGATTACAGTTTGATCAGCATTTCTCTTCGCATAGAAAGCATTATAATCCTTAAAACTATATACATAATCATCACCCTTTTTGCGCCCTGGAGCTTGATAATTTGAAGCATATTCTGTATTGTAATTTGAATGCCAATATGTATTTATATCACCATCAAGAAGCGCGTATGGGCCTGAATTATCAGAGCTACTTCCAGACATTTTGTTGTCATTGTTGCAGAAGAGTACTTTCCATAAGCTTCGGTCTGGGCTGACAATAGCATAAGTTGGATTAGAAAGAACAATATACTTAACCGTAGGATCCACCTCCATCTGATTACCAATAGAAGTTCCAGCAAGTTTTAACGGCAAAAGATAAGTATGATCGTTCTGCAAATAAGTCCTATCTACAGATATCGTTGCATTATCTTGAAAAGTTCCTTGTGTTATACCCAAATTCTTTATTTTGTATGAATTCCCTGGTAACAACTCATAATCTGTATTATGTAATGTATTGTAATCGGATACTAATTGCGCATTTTTTGTTTGATCCAAGACACAACTAATATTCCATTTACTAACATCACAATTTGTCAGACTTATTGGAACATTTACATCCAATGATTTATAAATCATCATTGCATCCTGATTCTGGTTTACAAAACCAACAAGTGGACTTTTTACATCAAAAATAATAAAAGTTTGATCTAAAGTAGAATTAATACTGTCCTTTTTACTTTTCAGTTGTAATGGAAGTACGAATTTTGCATCCGGAGTCGCCTTAATCTGCTGATAAATCTTTACAGGATTAATGGTTACAGGAAAATACTTACCCTTTTCACCTTTCCCAAAGATGAGTTCATGACCTGAGTCAAAAGAGTAAGAATCAGAAGATACTATCCTATAATTTATTCCTTCTACATCATTATATAATGAATCAACATCATGCTGAGTCAATACATCAACATTAACATCAGCAATTAAGTTTGGGTCACTTCCGGCCTTAATTACAGCCAAACTGTCTTTATATCCAGACTGAGTAGTATTAAGTGATAAATTCTGCTTCCCACCATTCTTAAAATAAACAATTTTATGATATTGATCGGGGACCAGATTATCCAAACCATACTCAGAATTACTGCATGAAGCAGTAAAGATCCCAATCAAGACAATCCATATAAAATACAATATTTTTTTCATGATTCTATCAATTTTTAATATCCCGGTGCTTGTACCAATTGAGGATTACTATAAAGTTCACTGCTGGCAATAGGCAAAAAATACATTCTATTAGTCCATTGGAAAGATTGGTTTACTTTTGTTGGTGTATTGAATTCTGTAAAAGAAGGATCTTTTTTCTCCATTGCATTTAGTCCCTATCCGTGAACCTGCTTTCAGATATTTTGGAGCCAGACACCAACGGCGTAAATCATAATACCGTTGTCCTTCTTCCCATAATTCAACAAAGCGTTCATTACGTACCCAATCCATCAATGTCATTTTTGAGCTAATATTTGCAGTTGTCAAATCTGGTATTCCTGCACGTTCACGCACAACATTCAGATCCTTTAATGCATTTTCTGTTTCTCCTAGTGCAGCATAACATTCTGCCCTATCAAGATATAATTCTATTAATCTTATTATTGGATAAGGAGGTTCAGACATATTATTTCCTCCATCTGAAGATCTCCATTTAATATTGGGCTGTACATATTTTTTTGAGAAATAACCAGTAACGTTATTATCCCTATTATATAAATCAGGATTATACCCTTGTTTCTTTGAATCCCTTAATGATAAGACCAAGGGAGAGCCATCTGATATTAAAGAACTATACTCTCCACCATCAAATCCAAGCCACGCATAAAAACGAGGTTCGCGATATTCATTTAATTTAATAATATCAGGGTTTGATAATCCAGCAGAAGTAAACCACTCAGATGGAGCAGAAAAATCAGAATCTAATTCTGGAATACGTCCATTATAAGTATAAAAATGTTCTATGGTAAAAAGGTATGGAGAAATACCACTCCAACCACCAATGGGAGTCCCATTACAGGTTGTAACATCGTGTGGTATTGCCCCTACCTCTTGTTCTCTTGCATAAGCATTATCATTAATAATTGTACCATAAATTATTTCTTTATTGCCTTCATCTTCAGTCGTTGTCATGAGATATCGCATCTGCATAACTTTTTCTCTAAAGAGGCTATCTACATTATCTATTTTTGGCAAAGGTATATTTTCATTCTTTCTGATTTGCTCTGATGTAGCTAAATCAAACAAAGACCTTCCACCCTTTGTCGTGGCCCAGGATATAGCATCATTACACGCTTCTAATGCTCTTTTCCATTTATTAACATCGTATATATGATTCACAAGCTCCTTTCCATCCTTGTTTTTCCAACTCGAGTAGGGGAAAAATCCATTCCACAATGGAGAAGCTGCATATACCAAAAGTCGTGCTTTTAAAGCCTTACAAGCAGTTGAGGTAGCTCGTCCCAATTCATCTTCCTGAACTGTAGCAGGAAGATTCTCTGCAGCCTCATCAAACCATTTGCTGATAGAATCCACACATACATCATAAGGGCTTCTGCCAGGGAAATCACTTGTAGCTGTGTTTTGGCTATAATATTTAGTAACTAAAGGTATCGGTCCGTAAGCATTCAAGAGAGTAAAATGATAAAATGCTTCACAGAATTTTACTTCCGCTTTCCATCTTGTCTTATCATCTTCAGTAACCCCACTAGGATTTAATTCATCAAGCTCCTTAAGAAAAATATGACATTGCCCTAGATTATTATAACAGGTATTCCATGGACCTATTGCATTTGTGGGTGATATCTGATTCCATGCAGCAATTTGTGCATCTTTAGTCCACAAGGGTGGAAGAGCATATTCATCTGCAGAATTATAATATTGATACACAGCAGCCGTATAGAGAATAGGGATACCTGCATAACAAGAATAAAGAAAATTTAGGGTTGCTTCTCTGTCCTTCATAGTATCCTTAAAATCAGCAGTTTCAGGAGGAACAACATCAAGATAATTGCAAGAAACAAGTCCAAAAGCTAATAAGCAGACTATGTATATATATTTCTTTATTTTTATATTTAACTTTTTCATAAATTATTTATTTATAATTAGAATTTAACTTGTATTCCAATATTCAATGTCCGTTGCAGTGGGTAAGTATTCCACCATATCTCCGGATCCCATAACTTAAACGGGCTCCAGACAGCTAGATTATCTCCACTAAAATAGACCCGGCAATGAGGAAAACTATATCCGATTTCAAGTGATTTCCAACGAATAAAATTACCAGATCTCATCCAATATGTACTTGGCTGATCATTATTGCTAATATCCGACTGTGTAAGGCCTAATCGAGGATACTTGGCATTCGGATTTGGATTACTTTCTGACCAATGATTCTCTGCAATCCATTGCATCACATTTCGATTGCCATGACCTACCTGAGTATTAAAAGGATCCAGTTCATCTATCATAATACTACGTTTTGCCGATCCATTAAAGAACACTCCAAAATCAATTTTTTTCCAATCGAAACTTATTCCAATTCCATATTGCAGACGTGGTGTCGAACCGTAAGGAGATACCATCACTTCATCTTCGGACGTTATCTTCCCATCTCCATTTACATCACGGTACTTGATATCTCCTGGTTTTGGTGTACTTCCTAATGCCGTCTGGTCCGGGCTCAGCTCTATGTCTTGCTGGTCCTTAAAAAGTCCCTCTGCTATATAACCAGTTAATCTGGAAAGAGGTTTTCCTGTAGTCGTTTGCCATATATAGGGGTAATTCGGATCATCTACACATACAAATTTGTTTTTGTTATAGGTCAAATTACCTCTAAAATCAACTCTAAGATCTTTCGTTAAGTTCTTCTTCCAGTTTATGCTTAACTCAAATCCTTTATTATCGACTTTTCCAATATTACTCCATGGTGTAGCATTCCAGTATCCCATAATCTGTGGCCAAGAACCACGTTTTAAAAGAATTCGATCCCTTTTATTATGAAAATAATCAAACACTATATTGATCTGATCCAATATATTCATATCAATCCCTAAATCCAGTTCTTTGGCTCTTTCCCAATGTGCATTTTCTACTGCATAACTATTAAATCCTGGACCATTTTTGCTAATACTGTTCGAAAGCGTAGTACCTGTATTAAAAGATGAGCTACCTCCTAATGCTACCTGATTCCGATACAGAAAATGTGCCGCCCCGGCACTTTCACCTGTTTCATCACTACCAACAAGGCCATACGAACCACGCAGTTTCATAAAAGTAATATATTTCTCAACCGGTTTCCAGAATTTCTCGCTGCTAACAACCCATCCCAATGATGCAGCGGGAAAGAATTCGAATCGATGCCCCTTGGCAAGCCGCTCCGTTCCGTTATAACCAAAATTAACCTCAGCTAGATACTTTTCCTGATAATCATAGGTAATACGGCCGGAAATTCCCTGATTTCTATTTGGAAGGACATCACTACGATATTCACGCATCATATACATCAACATAGCCCCTACATTATGATCTCCAAAACGTCGATTATAGTTCAGTCGAGTATCAAAATAGAAGGTATTGTCATTATACCTTGTTATACCCGATTGAGAGATATAATCTGTTCCCGAAGGACCAACCTGCTCAAGTGCATATTGGTCTGGATTATTTTCGCTCCAGCTCCCATCAACTACCCTATAATAATAAGGGGTCAAAGAACGTGAATAATAAGAATCCGAATAAGCTTTCCAATTGATTAATGCCGTAATATTCAGCCCTTTTGACAAAAAACTCAAGTCCTGGTCAAAATGTAAAGATGTATTGATAGTACTGTAATTATCTTCCTTAAAAGAATTCAGCATATTGGCGTAGGGATTGGTATAAAGAGTCGATCCACTCAAAACTGCATTTCCGAAACGGATATGGGTATCGCCATTTTCTGCCGGATAATAAGCTGGGAAAGAAACAGGATCAACATTCCAGGTCTGCCATAAAATATCAGAAGATGAAGCATTCGGACCCTTGGAGTTTCCTATCTGTGTATTGATATGCAATCCTAATTTTGTGGTAGACGTCAATTTGTACGTGATATTATTCTGAAAGATATATTCCCAGTCATTATAGTTATTGCTCAGAGAATAATTATGGGGAATATTAAGCAATCCCGTATTATGGTTAGCCTGAATGCTCATATAATAGGTAACCCGGCTTCCACCACCCGTTACATTCAGGTTGGCACGCTGGTTAAAACAACCACTTTTAAATAAAAGTTTGTACCAGTTGACATCCGGATATACGTATGGATTCACATGATTACGAGTATTATCAATGGTCTCCTGGGAATATTTCTGCATAGCCCCTGGGGTTCGGGATTGTAAAGCTTCGTCGTACAACTCCATATAAGTAGCTCCATCAACATACTTTACCCGTTTTTGTGGGTTTAAATAGGAATTATCTATTGTTACATTAATTTGTGTCTTTGAATTTTCCGTACCTTCTTTTGTTGTGATCAGCATTACACCGTTGGCTCCACGAGCTCCATAGATTGCTGTAGCAGAAGCATCTTTCAAAATTGTAAAACTTCTTATCGATTCCGGAGGAATACGATTTAAATCACCAGCAGAGATTTCTACATCATCTAAAAGAATCAGAGGAGCCGTCCTTCCTCCGAAGGTGCCAACACCGCGAATATAGAATTGAGAAGTGGATCCAGGCTCTCCACTACTGGTCATCGAAATGACACCTGCTAATTTTCCGGCAAGCGCATTGGTGAGAGAAGAAGACGGTGATTTCAAATCATCACCACTGATAGAAGTAATAGCACCTGTTACAGAAATTCTTCGTTGCGTACCAGCTCCTACGACAACCACTTCTCCTACCTGATCATTGGCAGAATTCATTTTGATAGTCATCACCGCCAGATCACCTGCCGCCACCGTCCTTGTCTTATAGCCGATATAAGAGACCGTCAACTCAGAAGAGGTAGCTACATCTTTCAACACAAAGTCCCCGTTGAGATCCGTTATGGCACCTCCGGGCTGGCCATCAATCTTAATCGTAGCCCCTATCAAAGGATCATTCGTGATATTATCTACCACGACTCCTTTCAAGGTATGCGTATTCTGCTGTAAGTTCACCCTCTTTCTTTCCGGCTTCCTGATCGGGGAAATCTCTTTCTTCTCGGCTTTCTCCGACAGAATAAGATGACGGCCCTGGATAGAATAGGATAAATTTTCACCTTCAATTTTCCTCATCACAGACCTTAACGAATTCGAACCTTTTTTGACCGTAATCAATTTCTCCAGATTCAACAGATTTCCAGTATAATCCACAGAATAATTGGTCTGCTTCTCAATCGCTTCAATAGCAGTCTTTACACTCACCATCGATTGCCCAAATCGGATAGTCTGAGCAGATGCCGAAAACAGGGGCAACAAGAACATCAAGAGAAGCAAAGACCTCAATACACTTCTTCCAACATCATAAAAATCTAGTTTTGCATTTTTCATTTCGATTATTAATTAAATATTTGATATTCTAAACTCCTTAATTAAGATAAACCGTATTACCTCTGATGCTATATTTGAAATTTCCCATCTTGGAGAGCACTTCAAGCATATCCGTCAGAGACTCTGATGAACTAAATTGTGTAGTAAACAATTGATTTTCAGAAACACCTGTTCCTATATGGACCTTTACTTTAAAGTGGTGGGAAATATCCATAATGACACTACTTAAAGGACTCTGTCTGAAGACCAGACTTCCATCCGTCCAGGCCATATAATCATTAACATTCACTTTCTTCTTTGTAAATTTGTGGCTATTAGCACAATATATACTTTGCTCTCCAGGAAGGAGATGAATACAAGCAGATAATCCCGCTTTGTCCTCATACTCACGGACTCCACCTTCTGCCAAAGTCGTAATGATCAAGCAAGGCAGGTACGCCCTTACATTAAACCGGGTACCTACATCCTTAATAGCTAAATCGCCCACATGCACTATAAATGGTCGGGATGAATTATGCTTAATAGAAAAAGCAGCTTCACCTTGTAAATAGACATCACGATGATCTTTTATGAAATACCGTGGATATTTAATAGAAGACCCTGAATTCAATTTAACTACTGATCCGTCTGAAAGATAGATAGTTTTGATCTGACCATACGGCACATCGCAAATTTCAATTTCCCCCCTTTGATCTTCAATCCTGTCAATAAATTTCCACGCTCCTAAAGCTACTGAAACTAACAACAAATCTATTGCCGCATATTTCATATAGAAACAAATGGAATGAGAAAGAGAGGACTGCATATCCAAGCGGACATGTACCTTGTGTAAAGACTGGCGAGTGCTTCGATTTGCTTTGGCATCTATATGGTTCCACACCATATAAAGAGCATCATCTTTCTCTTTCCGGTCTTTCTTGTCTATCAACCATCTTCTGACAAACGAACGATACCGATTGGGTAACGTATTATCAAAAAACTGGCAGACAATTAGGAATATTTCTTTCTTTTCCATTTATACGCTTTTTCTAATATGAAGAGAAGAAAAAACGCAGGAACTACTTAGTTAAAAAAACTAAAAAACAGGAATGACGAGGAACAGGAAGTGATCTGTTCTTTCAGGAACATTCTTATACAATCGTCTGGAACCTTGCCAAAGGGCAGGATTCCAGACGAAGAAGAACTGCTGAAGAGGAAAGAATTATATCAAGGCAAAGCTTATATATTTCCCTTCAAAACAGGTATCATGATACAGGAAGCATGATCTTTATCGGTATAGATACGTACTGTACACGGCTTGAAAGCAGGCTCACCACAGGTATAGATATTTGTAAAAGTCTGCGGATTACGGTCAAAGAGTGGGAAGCAGGAACTCTGTACCTGAACCATCAATCGGTGTCCGGGAAGAAAAGTATGTGCAATATCGTTCATACAGAAAGTTACTTTGGTAATCTTACCAGGTGTAAAAGGTATTTCCCGATCAAAGCCATCTCTATATTTTCCTCTCATAATATCGCCTCTCACAAGCATCTGGTAACCGCCCATAGGATAATCTGTAACAGGAAGTTGGCTTTTAATTTCTTTTGAGTATGCAAATCCATCAGGATAGACATCAATCAGTTTAACTACGAAATCGGCATCCGTAGAGGAAATGGCCGTTTGTAGTTCCACTTCCAAGGGTCCCCCTAAACGCAGTGTATCTTCAAGGGTATCACTTGTGTAGGACAGTACATCTGGGCGGGCAGATGAAAAGCGTTGATCAGAAGCCATATATTCCCGATTACGATAACTTTGTATATCAGCTGTATAGGGTACCGGGTGAGCAGGGTCTGAGATATAAGATCTGTATGCATTCTGCTCTTCAGGTTGAGAGAAGGAAAGTTTTCCATCAGCATGTAGATAAAGTGGCTCCATTTGCAAATTGGACAGAGGCCATGGACCGGTTTGATACCAACGGTTTTCACCACTGAAATAGATATTCACCGAACACTTCGGTTCGGTCTCCTTATTATCATTCAAATAATAATCAAAGAACGGAAACTCAATATTCTTCATAAAATATGCTGAAGTAGAATCACCAAACCAGACTTGTCCAAGGTTCTGATAAGAAGCATTATGCCAGCCTCCATGGTACCAGGGCCCAAAAGCCAAATATAGCGGGGTCTTCGGAGATTGCTTTTCAATAGTTTTATAAAGGTTCCATGCCCCATAACAGTCTTCAGCATCGAAGAGACCACCAACAACTAGCACTGCCGGTCTGATAGCCTTACAATATTGAAGTGGCGTACGTCTGATCCAGAATGTATCACGATCAGGATGGTTCATAACAACATTCCAGAATCTAACACTATCACCGAAAGTCCTGGTAAAATTGCGTATCGGTCCCATTTTAAGATAATCCGTATAAATGTCATTGGGGAATTTTATACCCCCTGATACATGTGGAATACCATTAGGATGATGAGGAGTATCAAAAGAAGAATCGAAGCAGTAAGTATCCACCAGACAAAAAGCCCCATTGTGATGTTCATCATCGCCCATAAACCAATCCGATACTGGCGCTTGGGGAGATATTGCCTTTATAGCAGGATGCCCGGAGAAGCCAGCCATCATGGCATAAAATCCAGCGTATGAATTACCGAACACTCCTTCCTTTCCATTATTGTGTGTGTGCCTTAATAGCCACTCGGTCGTGTCATATACATCCGAAGCCTCATCAAAGGCCTTTCCTTTCTTTTGAGGGATGAAAGGACGAATATTTTCATATACACCTTCACTTCTATAAGTACCACGGACATCCTGATAAACAATAATATAATGATGAAAAGCAAAAGATTCCATGGAATTCCAAAGAGATGAACTGAACTGACAGACACCATACGGCCGACAGGAATAAGGAGTCCTGCTAAAAATAATGGGATGTTTAACCGTATGTTCATTGGGTTCATAAATGACCGTAAATAATCTTACACCATCTCTCATGGAGATCATCACTTCATGTTTGGAATAATTCTCCTCTATCCATTTCTGATTGATGCCATCAGCCGAAACTGGAGTATAAACCAAGATCAGGGTAAGAACTAAACTGATCAAATATTTCATGTCTTACGTTATTCAAATTAGAATCTACCTGACACTTTCAAAAATAGCCTTGATCCGCTTCATATCAAACTTAGGTGTCCTGTCATAATAGTAAATACCGTTCTTCTCCTGCTCCACATCTGTCAGTTGAGTATAGCAGAAGCCACATACATTCCTGCAAGCTCTAAGCGCATCCACTTCCTTTTGCAGACATTCATAGAAGTCTTCCATGCTCTTGAAACCTCCTCCATAACCCCATGAAGTCTTCTGATCCTGAGCCTTCATCCAAGGCAATCCACCAAACTCATCCACAATATAGGGCTGACCTTCGTAAGATGCCAGGAACTTTTTATCCGGTTGATTACGATAAGGTTCTTGACCTTCTTTAAACGTCAGCTCTTTAATTAATTTATTCGGATCCCGCTCATAATCGTGCACACTCCATATATCCGTGACAACATGTCCGTCACCACTTGCATCATTTATGGGACGAGCAGGATCCATAGCCTTTGTCGTATGATAAACATCCGTGATCAGACGTTGATAGGTACCCGGCTGGCAACTCCACGTTTCGTTAAAAGGTGTCCAGATTGCAATCGAAGGATGGTTTCGTCTGCTCTCTACGATTTCACTCCATTCTCCGATAAAGTTTCTTGCTCCCAACTCGTCATTTACATCCAGGTCCCAACTCGGTGATTCTGCATACGTAAAATAACCCAGTTTATCTGCCCAATAAAAATACCTCTCTTCAAAGGCTTTCTGATGTGTGCGAGCCCCGTTAAAGCCAGCCTCCTTACCTAATTCTATATCTTTCTTTAAAGCCTCGTCGGAAGGGGCTGTCCACTCTCCATCCGGATAATAGCCCTGGTCCAACACCAGACGTTGATAATAGGGCTTGTTATTTAAACAGACATATCCGTTCTCCGTTGATACCTTACGCATCCCTGCATACGATTTCACTTCGTCTATGACTCTCCCATTTTTATCTGCCACCTTGTAAATGATAGTATATAAGAACGGGGACTCAGGACTCCACAATTTCATCTTTGGAATCGGCAGTACCAGTATACTGCTGTTGCTGCAACGCACGGTTTTTGAAACGACTACTTTCTTTCCGGATAGGACTGTTGCCGTAAGCCGGGAATCCGATTCATGATAAAAACAGGGATGGACCACCAACTGATGCTGGTCTATATCAGGACAAGCATACACTGACTCCAGTCCGTCTGGAGAGACAGCTTCCATCCATACCGTCTGCCAGATTCCCGTCACACGCGTATAGGAGCATCCCTGAGAAAAATAACTGGTACACTGCTTGCCACCAGGTTGCTTTCCGGATCTTAAATCATTTTTTACTTGCACCACCAGATCATGAGTTTTTCCAGGAATAACATAACGTGTAATATTGGCAGAAAATGATGAACTGCCGCCAGTATGGCTCATCACAAACTTACCGTCAATATAGATGTCTGCCTGATAATAGACCGCACCAAAGTTCAGCAGAATATCTTTACCTTTCCAATCAGAAGGAATCGAAATCTCGCGCTGATACCACATTGCATTTATAAAATCTTTGTGCTCTACACCGGATAGCCGGCTTTCAGGACAAAACGGAACGCTGATTGTACCATCAAAATGCTTTGACGACTGCCAATTCCTGTCTTCCCCAGAATTACTGAAATCAAAAGCATAAGTCCACGCCCCATTCAAATTAATCCATGCGGACCGCTCAAACTGCGGGCGAGGATACTCGGGCCGGGGTATGATTTCGGCTCCTCTCAAGCTTATTAATGTTACGAATAAACAGAGTACACAAATAATTGTCTTTTTCATTGCATATTAAATTAATGTGAGTTTGACCAGCAAATGCAAATTTATAGAATTAATTCAAGAAAACACTGATATGGAAAAAGAAAATCTATTTTTTGTTTGTTGTTTATTTTCTATTGTATTTTTACTCTCTGCATTTCCTAAATTAAGTCATAATGTCCACAAAATAATGGTTCTTCTTTAATTTAATTGAAAGAAAGAGGGTCAA
>CAVYLQ010000019.1:0-192366 GCA_963769405.1 uncultured Prevotellaceae bacterium
TCTATGGCCTGACTGAGTGCTGCTATAGTATTGACAGCCACCAGGGAGTCCGAGAGAACCCATCCGATGATCTCATGGGTGAAGGCATCGGTTATCAAATGCAGATAGCACACTCCCTCATCTGTGTCAATATAGGTAATGTCTGCCACCCAGAGCTGATTGGGCTTGCTTACCTTCATGTCCTTTATGAGGTTCTTGTATTTGTGGTAATTATGGTTAGAGTCAGTCGTATGACGGCAACGCTCCGGCTTGAGCATCAGGCGATGGTCTTTCATCAACTTATAAAAACGGTCTCTGCCCATCATCTTCTCCGGATATACGTCCTTCAGCATTATAAACAACTTGTATGCGCCTATGCCCGGCGCATGTCCCCGGATTTCCCTGACCATCCGCACTATGGACGTATCCTGAAGATCACGACGCTTCATCTTTTCCTTGCTGACGGAATAATAGCCTACACGGGTCTTGCCAAACAGTACGCTCAGAGACCCGATTGATTCCTTCGGGTGACTGGCGTGCAGGCTGTTCACTGCTTGGCGCCATCTTTTTTTAACAGATCAATTCCAAATTCTTCCTTGCCCATTCTCAACAGTTCTATCAGGCCCTCATTACGAAGTTCGGAATACGTAAGAGCCTTGCGCAGATTGACTATCTCACTTTCCAACTCTTCTTCTCTTGTCTTATTGGCCTTTGACGCTGCTGATTCTTCCTTCTTTGAACGCATTGACTTTATCTTGTTGATGACTTCTTCTGACAAAGATAGGCTTTTTGTGTCAAGTGGAAATTCTTTCTCCCATAAATGTAATGTTTGGGGGCAGATTATGCCATATTTCTTCGCAGTAAAGTTATATGACAAATTGTTCTCATACATGTCTCGCAAAACTGACAATTTGAATCTGGACTCATAACGACGGAATTCTTTCTTCTTCATTTTTATTACACTATTTAATTGTTAAAACAGTGTAAACCTTTTCTGTACTAAGTCATTATGGTGGTTAAGAATTCTATTAAGTTGGTTGTATGCACAGTATAGGAAGAGCAGCAAGATGGTAACTGCACAGCAAACCACCGAAACTGCCACTTCCCATTACAATTTTATTTCTTCACCGGCTTCACATATCCAGGTTCTCCCGGCAATGGCCAGTCAGCAGAAGGATGATGCATCTTTTTCATCATCTTATCCAATTTCTTTACCATTTTAGGATATTCCGCAGCCAAATTGTTTTTCTCAAAAGGATCTTTCGTGATATTGTAAAGTTCTATAGGATGATTACGCCCTATAGACTCCGCTTTCCAGTCAGCATAACGTATAGCACGCTGTTTCCCCGGAAATTCCCAATAAATATAACGGTGATCAGTATCTACCTTCTTTCCATAGAAAAGCGGAGAAATATCCATGCCATCGATATCATGTGGCAATGCCTTCGTACTTCCGGTAATCGCTGCCAGAGTAGGCATAAAATCAGGGAAACACACGATATCCTTCAATCTTTGCACAGGGACTTCTCCAGGTTGATTGACGATAAGAGGCACCTTGATTCCACCCTCATAGAGTTGGCCTTTATGCCCCTTCAGTCCCCCACCACAGTTGAGGTCTTTCACAGGAGCCATCACGGCAGCACCGTTATCACTGGCAAAGATAATCAGGGTATTTTTCCGAAGTCCCAAAGCATCAATAGCCCCCAGGACCCTGCCAATATTATAATCCATGTGCGTCACGAGAGCCGCATATCGTTTTGTTTTATCACTCCATTTCCCCTTATCATCATACCACGAAGTATCATCTATATGATACGGTTCATGAGGCGCATCATAGGCCAGATAAAGAAAGAACGGATGATCTTTTTCCCGGTTGATGAAGGCGATGGCATCATCAGTAGAGATCTCCGTATTGTGTCTCACATGGGCATCATGGGCATTTGCAGAAATGTTAACCAGACTGTCGCCATGAAAACGGTAGTAAGGATAGTAATAGTACGGACCATTACTGATTGGTGTAGAGATTGTCCAGCCATAGAATTCATCGAATCCACGATGATTAGGTGTAGCCTTCGGATCATAACCATCCAGATGCCACTTATTGACCACACAACTCCTGTATCCTGCCGTATGCAAGACCGTTCCGATTGTTGAATCCTGCGGCAGCAGATTGGCACGACGGACATAAGTAGTATCCCCGTTTGTATTGACTTTAATTCCTCTGATACCTCCTACAGGACACATATTATCGCGAATACGCGTTTTACCGGTAAACTTACCCGTCATCAGAGAGCAACGGGAAGGAGAACTGATTCCACTCCCTGCGTATGCCTGCTCAAAGACTGTTCCTTGTGCAGCCAACCGGTCGATATTCGGCGTTTTGATATAATCATTGCCATAGCAATGCAGGTCACCATAACCCAGGTCATCAGCCAGGATAAATACGATATCCGGCTGTTCCGGCGTAACCTTCTGGCTCGGTTGCTGTGCTAAAACTTTACCTGGCAAAATAGCAGCAGTCATCAAACCCATTCCTGTTAAATTCATTCTGTTCATTGTCTTAATATAACTATTTTAAGCGTTTGCGAATAATCTACGGTATATAACCTGCCTGCAAAAGGAATAACCAACATTAAACGATATTCTCCTCATCAACAACTTTTTGATCAATCGCCCAAAACAAGCGATTTCCTTTTGCAAGAACAAAAATAAACAAATTTTCTTTCGTAAGCAAAAATTCGAGGATTTCTTATCAACCTTATTAACTGTTTTCAGAATTCAACCTATAAGTTTTTTTTATTAACTCTTAAGGAAACAGAAGGTTTGCTCCCGTTGACAAGAACAGGAGCAAACGACTTACCTAAGGATCTAAAATATTTTCGATTATTAAAAGATACAATTAATCTATCTGAAAATATTAATATTCTTGATTTTAGTAACCAGTATTCTGAACATAAGTTCCAGGTTTTACATTCATCTGATTTTCTGGTATCGGATAAATATACCTTCCATCACTGACATCAGAGGTGGCAGTGCCTACAGGATTATTATAACGATTAAACTTATCTATCGTGTTTTGTTTCCAAGTACCATAGCGCACTTCATCGAACCAGCGAACCCCTTCGCCCATTAATTCTATACGACGTTCTCGCTTAACGTAATTTAAAGCAGTCGTTGCATCTACATCGGTAGGAACAGGATCACATCCTGCACGTTGACGGATTTCATTTACAGCCTTAAGTGCATCCGGAATCTTACCTTCCTGAATTAGGATCTCGGAATTCAGCAACATCATATCTTCAATACGTAAAACAGGGAAATTAACCGGCCAGTCATATTGATTTTTCATACTACTTTCAGCAAAAGTCATACCCAATGCAGCAAGTTTATGCTTGGAAGGCAAATACTTATAGAACATAGAATTAACATACTGATCTGTCGTTACTCCATCTACTGTCACACTCTCTTTCGTATTAGAGTAGGTGGGGAAATTAGGTTCAGCCGAATAGCCATCAAGGAGGGACCAACCTTCACCTCTCAGATCCTTATTACCGGAAGAATAAACTTTGTCAAACTCATACCGAAGAGATTTATCTATATAAATCAGATTACCAAAAATACTAATTGTTGTATATGAAGGTGGCAATGCCGGAGAGAAATCAAAGATGGCTGGATTTCCATTACCACCTGTACGATACTGGATAGCAAAAATAGAATACTTATTTGCATAAGCCGGTGTCCATTGTTTACGCCATTCATCTATGGTCGGTGCCCAATAATCAGATTTCTTGGCTAAGACCGTATTCAGACAGACCTTAGCCTTAGCTATAGCCGAATTGTCATTAAACGGAAATCCAGCAAGGGTCATATATACACGAGCTAACATTGCATTAGCAGCAATACCATCTGCCCGTCCTTCTGAAGGAACAGGAACCCCCTGAGCATTCAAGATCTCACCTCTATCTGGTAAATTCTGAGCCTGCTGCAAATCAGGAATTACAAGCTGATTAATTATATCAAGTCCTTTTGTCTGAGGAGTAGCATTAGCCTCTGCAGGAGTCAGAGGAGTAGTGATCATAGGAACATTCCCATAAAGTCTGACCAGTTCAAAATAAGCCCACCCTCTTAAGAAATGTAACTCAGCCAATAATTGTTTTTGAAAGTCTGCATTAGAGAAATTAGTTTTCGGTATCTTCTGAAGAGCAACATTGGCATCATAAATAACCTTATACCACGCATTCCAAGTACTTTCAAACATTCCAAGAGAAGATGTGGCACGGAATGTACCAATATCAGAATAATCCCGTTGACCATTAGTCCGAGGTTCAACCCAAACGTTATCTGACCGACATTCTGACATCATCAGATACTCATAATCAGAAACGTATCTCAAATCACTATATGCCCCAATTACGCCCTGTTCAGCCTGTGCAGCCGTCTGATAAAATCCATCTGTAGGAAGTAAGTTCTTAGGTGGTTGATCCAAGAAATTATCACAAGACAGAATGGTCACAGAAAGAAACAAAGCACTTGCTCCTATAAAAAAAATATTTTTTAGTTTCATGGTTTTCAATTTTAGAAAGTCAAATTAATACCAAATGTATACATACGGGCTGTCGGATATCCCCCATAGTCCAGTCCTGTAGCAGTTGCTCCACCAGGAGCAGTAGATTTAGAAGCATTAGCAGCTTCAGGAGAATAGCCTTCTTTATAATGGTCAAAGCGTAACAGATTTTCAAATGAAGCATAAAAACGAAGATTCGATATCCATTTTGACTTCAAAGGAACCGTATAGCCAAAAGTTAAATTCTTAACACTCAGATAATCACTACTATAAAGCCAACGCGAATCTACGGTTCCACCGGTAGTCGTACTCAAGATATAAGGAGTCTTGCCATCACCCGGATCCGATTCACTCCACCAGGCATTCTTCCACCATGAGAACATATTGCTTTGGGCACCCATAGAAGGACGGTCAATAGCTCGACCAATTGTACCCAAGATCTTTCCTCCAGTTTGTGCAATAATCAAGAGCTGAGCATCAAAACCTTTCCACTGAAAAGAGTTCGTCAAGCCGTATGTAATCTTCGGAGTAGGCTGTCCAAGATAAACCCTATCATCTGCAAGGGTATAATTACCATCATGATTTGCATCGAAGTACCTAATATCACCAGGCTTAATAGTCTGTGTTCCCTGAAATGTCAACTTACTTACACCACATTGTTTGGCATAATTATCAATTTCTGCCTGGGTCTTCCAGACGCCAACAGCTTTATACATATAAAAAGCATTTACCGGATGACCGACTGCAAGGATATTAGAAGCGGTGGAACCATCACCAGCGCCATTAAACCCGAATAAATCGGCGTATTATCTACCCCAAGAGATCCTACTTCATTGTGATTGTATGACATATTAAATGATGTATCCCACTTGAATGCACCTCGTAGATTATGGGTGGTAAGTTCAATATCAACACCTTTATTGTCAATTTCACCGATATTATCCCAGGTTGTTGTAAAGCCAGAAGCACCAGCTACCGGCACTTGATAAAGCAAATCTTTGGTTGTTTTGGTATAATAGTCAACTGATAATTGTATCGCATTATTGAAAAAGGAAAAATCTGCAGCAAGGTCCGTACTGTGAGTTTTTTCCCAACTCAGATCGCTATTGCCGAGACTATTGGCATCATAACCTGAAGCCCCTCCATACAGAGAACCGGTTAAGGTAGCATAGGCTGCTGTATTTGATATCTCATTATTACCGGTTACGCCATAACTGGCACGAAGTTTGAACGAACTCCACCATGGCATATTCAGCTTTTTCCAAAACTTTTCTTCAGAAACAACCCAAGCACCAGAGAATGCCGGGAAACACCCCCATTTATTATTACCTCCAAATACAGAGCAGCCATCCCAGCGTAAAGAGGCCAAAATGATATAACGTTCATCATAATCATACTGAGCACGGCCGAATACGGAAACCAGATTCTTTGGAGTCAATTCCGTTACTAAATCCTTACCCACTGCGACTTTTGAGCCATCAAAAGAACCCGTAACCGCATCATTAGGAAATGGTTTGTTAAAAGTTTGATCAGTTTCAAAGCCAGTATTAGACCCTTCCCTTGAAGTACCTGCCATAAGACTGATACCATGCTTACCAAAGGTATGATCATAATTTGCAAGAGCCTGCAGCAATGTATTCCAATAACGCCCCGTGACATGACTTCCACTTGATTGAGAACCTTCACCGTTTGCCCAGTTTGAACTCGTACTGGTAAAGTTATAAGTACTTACATCAGTATCATAATAATTGACTGCACCAGAAAATTCAAACCTTAGTCCGTCCATAGGGGTAAAGCGCAAATAAGCATTACCGATCAACCGCGCATTTTTATGTTTATTTATATTCGTGTTCAGAATATACCAAGGACTTGAAGTTGTCTCCAGCCCAATTATATTTTTAATTTGGTTGAACATTAGCCATATATCCGACACCTGGTTCAGATACAGGGGTAGAAGCAAGGATATGATGCAATTCAGAATCCTTACCATTAGCATTTCCAGATCCATCACTCGTAATATAAGTCGGGGCAAGATTCGCACCTACAGACACATATTTATTTATCTTGGCATCAATATTCGCCCGAAAAGTAAAACGCTGATAATCTGTCCCCGTGACAACACCATCTTGCTTCATATATCCACCAGATACCAAATAATTAACATTATCGGTACCACCAGAAACACCTACGTTGTAATCCTGTACACTAGCAGAACGAAAACACTTATCTTGCCAATTCAATAAGATCCAAAGTTCCGACATTCGAATTATACGTATGCGAATCCTGCATATCCTTGCTAAGATACTGGAACCAACGATCATCATTTGTATATAAGTAAGAATCCATAGACCCCGAAGCTATGCCGAATATTAGCAAGGCGAGTTGCACTATTATCCTTAACACTTGCTCCTGTCACTCCCAATGTCTGACAACGTGAAAGATAATTGGCATCATTCCATTTGGTACGAAATTCCATCCATTCCTTTCCGGTCATGAGATCAAGTTTTTTCTCCGGAGTCTGAAAACCAACACTTCCATTAAAAGTCACAGTAGGCTTTCCCGTTCTTACCACGCTTTGTCGTTACAATAACGACGCCATTAGATCCCCGGCTGCCATAGATGGCGGCAGAAGCAGCATCCTTCAACACTTCTATACTCTGAATATCAGCAGGATTCAGGCTACTAATCGTGGTCATAGGTACACCATCAACGACATAGAGAGGATCTGAACTGGCATTCACAGAAGCTGCGCCTCGAACTCTAATCTGAACATCTGAACCAGGTTCACCAGATACCGTACGTACCTGTACACCTGCCAACTGACCTTGCAAAGCCTGTTCCGCACGAGCAAGCGGACGGTCTGCAATACCTTTGTCATCCATCTTTGCAACAGCAGATGTCAAGTCACGACGCTTAACAGTACCATAGCCAATAACTACGACCTCATTAAGAGATTGATTATCTTCTTTTAATGTGATTTTCAGATTATCTTGATTACCCAGTTTGATCAGATTGAGTTAGCAAAGCCAACATAAGAAATCTTTAGCATGTCACCAGAATTGGCAGTAACCGTAAAATTACCATCTAAGTCTGTGACGGTTCCACCTCCTGCCCTATTAATAACACTAGCACCAATAATTGCCTCACCACTACCATCTGTAACATGTCCATGTACTGTTTTCTGTGCAAAACTTACAGTACACAAAAGACATAATAGAAAAGTTAGAAGAGGTCTTTTAGTTACTTTATTCATAATTTTTGGTATTAAATTAATATTTTAACCGTAACACTACATATATTAAAATCAAAAGATATTCATTGTACACCTTTCATAATATCAGACATAACACAATAACACATCTAAGATAATTTTCTGATTAGAATTTAAACAGCATACTCATTCTTCCAAAGTGATCCCCATAAGACCAACAGTCACATCATTGGAAAGTGTGCGAAGAGTTATAGATTTCAAGTATTTTCGGGGATTAAGAGGCATTCTTAACATTTCTGCAGCTCCATCCTTAATGGTACGATAATAATCCTTTACAGGATGCAATATCAGTTTTGACGATATATTACGAGAAGTAAAGCCAGAGCCAAGGTGAATCCTGTAAGGCCGGAGCTTTGCTGTATGGAAAGCAGGACCATCATCACGATAGTCCGCATCTATCGGACACCAGTTGATTGGATTTTCAAGATGCAAAGTATCCGTACTACCATCACGATAGGTAGCAATAACCAAGCCATTGTCTATTCTGCTCTGCATCGGATTTGTTGAACCAGCCATCATCAACCAGGCGGCCTTCGCTTTCCCGGAAACTTTCACTACTACGCTATCCGGATAATTATCCCAAAGTGACGTATACACAACATTATGCCCCTTCTGCGGCAAGCGGAACCGGATTCCCTTACCAGTATCGAATATTCCTTTATGGATCACCTTCCGGAGACCGGCATCATCTATATCAGCCATCCGATCAGGTGTACACCAGTCGCCAATACCCTGAACCGGTATTTCCAAGGTCGTATAAGGTGGACGTGGTGAAAGGTATTTCTGCTTGAAGATATCATCCACATTTGCATTATAGACTCCGGAAAGGTCAACAAGGCGGTACTTTACCTGTCCTTGAGATGGTCCGGAAAGTCCCATCTGATTCAGATAAATCGGATTATTCGTGTTTACATCTTTACAAGAGGAACCATATATTTCTCGATTTGTGACCGTCCGTGAGAATGGCCCGACAATAAAAGTCTGATTATCTCTCGTATCCCCGATGATATCCTTGAATCTACCTTCACCTAAAGAAATACGCAGAACCAACTGAAGAGGCCGAGAGAAATGTTGATGTATCTCATAGATATCCTTGCCTCCCTTCCGATGGAAGGAATAAGAAAGATAGGGTGTACGAATACTTGCACTGTCCCACTGATCCGGGAAAGAAGGTTGGATAATGCAACGGCTATATAATGCATCGGGGCGAATACCAAAGAGCCCATTAACCAATGCTCGCGCTGAGATTCCTACATCATCACCGAAATCACGGTAAGCCTCACCTCTTGCCCGATCATAATAACTGATCTGGCCAAAATTACCCGGACACTGGCCCAGATACATTCCATCCAGTACGTCAGCTTTAAAAAGGCGATAACCAGCATTGCAACGTCCAGCCTCAAAATAAGCCAAAGCCATGTTCATCACCTCTTCATGAGCGACATTGTTGATACTCCATTCGTATGGCATCCAGTTAGAGGTAGACACAGTCTGACAACTGTCAGCGACCATAAAATGAGGAATGCAACTATCCACATAAAGCGTGGAACGATACGCCTGTTCCGGCGTACATACCCCACAATCTATCGGAGTATAAATACTCCAAATAGCAGCACTCTTGTGCAATCTTTTCAAACCCATAAGATCGCGATATTCAGCCCAATGTCCTTCATCATTTAACCACAAATGAGCATTCATCGCCTTTCTGATTGCTTCAGCTTCCTGACGATAAGGTTCTGGATTCTCTCCTATCATTTCAGCGATACGTGCTGCAAGAAGGTTTCCACGATAATTATAAGCAGAAGAATGTGTCACGGCACCACCACTATAATATAAGGCATCGCTAGCCCAAATACAGCAATAAGCATCATAAAGATGATCATTATCCGGATCAAAATTACGTTTTTCCCAAGCCAGATGGGACTTCAACACCGGCCACATCCTACGCATATAAGTAGTATCTGCATCATAGCAAAAATGCCAAAGGAGTTCATCAACATAATTCAGATTCATATCATAATGAGATATGACATCTTTCCGATCAGGCAATTTACAGATATAACCATTACTATATATAGGTGTACCCCATTTCATGGATCCCCTGTGACAGATTTTGATCAGAATCCTGCTGAGGCTGAGGATAAACAGGGGGTACTGCTGTCAGCATACTGTTAGCGTATGCATTGAAATGTGTTACAGTCCTGTCGTTCCATCCCAGCACATCACCTAGATATCCGGCTCGCCAACCTGCGTATGGAGTACGCCATCCGATGCAACCATGAAGCCATGTATGTCCATCCCAAAGACCATCTGCCGCTGCTACCAGATTAGCGCCAAGTGTGTTCAGATAAGGATCAGGAGTATTGATTTCCACACGATCAACAAGTTGCCGTCGAGCTTCTTCCTCTTTATGAACCAGCATTTGACCTTCTCGTCCTCGTAGAACCGTTACCTGATCAGGACTATCAAAACGCAGGACAGTGGTTCCTTCTCCCTTCCAATTCTTCACGAAAAGGTTCTGTTCAGGTACAGAAGCTTCGAAACTGCTTCTGGGTTCAATACCAAGTTCTCCATTTTGCTTCATCTTCAAATTTCTTACTGAACAGATTTTTACAGTAAGGGAAAATGGAGATGAAAAATTTTCGCCAGAAAACTCCCAGACGGCCCCTTCTTCAAAGGATGAAGCCCATACAGTAATGTGTAGTATACCTTTCCCCCAATGATAATTCTTCAGAAGATATTCCCTCTTTCCTCCCTGATAACTGGACTCGCAATAAGAGGTACTGTCCAACGCATAGCCCTTACCATCGATCGTGAGGATAAAACGGATATTTCTGCTTTTATTTTTATCAAATGTGGCAAATACGGGTCGGTCGCTGGTCTCAAGCCGAAAAAGAGTATGGGTGCCATAAAGTGCTCTTGTATAGCGATGATTTCCATTTACACAGACAATATCCCTTCCTTCCGGGAAATAAGTATGAGGCCTTTCCGATGCATGCAAATCGGAAAAGGGCATCAAAGTAATAATAACAAAAAGGAATATCCATTTCTGTATATAATTTTTTCCTAATTCTTGTACTTTGTTATTTGAAATAATCTTGTTAATATTCATCATAAAAACAAACAATTTCTTATTTTAGTATTAAATTAATCTTCAGGTATTTTTTCCTATACGGCAGGAATACAAATAATTTCTTTTAAATAGTCTGTACCACAAAAGTAGTACTAAAAGAAATGCTTGCACTCACTTTTTACAACTTTTTTCGATTTTTATCAAAAAACAAAGTAGAAAATCAAAAATCAATGTTACTGCACTTATTATATAAAAGAGGAGGAATAACATATATTTCCCAAGCTATTCTATCTGATGGTGTCCTAAAATAGAGATTCCTAATATCGTTAAGACCTATATTTCCATGTTCCTTTTCTACTGTTTTCCAAAACAATATTTGTTTTTCTCAAAAAAAAATTCGATATTTGCAAGCAACAAACCTCTTATCAAACAATTACTAAAACAATGAGAATATTATTATGTACGATTGCCACCCTGATAGCATCAGTTTCATGGTCTGCCACTCCACTGAAAATGGGGAACCCGAAACCAAAGGCCCAATTACCGGTTATGGAAACGGGCGGACAAAAGATGCCTGACGAATGGATAGACAAGGATACAGGACATCGAATTATTCGTCTGACACGAAGGGCTGGAAGTAACAAGAGTTTCTATTTCAACAATAATCCTTTTATTGGTAATGAGATGGTTTTTGGAGGAAGCAAAAGCAAAAAAGTGGCCTGGAACTGGTGGGATGACAGTAGAAAGGGTCCTTGGCGCCAGATGTTTACCGTTGATCTGAATACATTAAAAATCAGACAACTCACGAATGAGCCACATGCTGTCAATACAGAAATAGTCTGTCCGGCTACCCATGAATTGCTTTTCCAAAGAGCAGACACAGTCTTTTCCGTAAATACAGACAACTACCAGCGTCGCATCATAAGCGTATTACCCATGAAAGGAGCTATCAACTGTGTAAACTGCAATGGCACCCTCCTTGCCGGGAAGTTAGATGATCCACAAGAAATGGATATCGCCATGGAAAATCCCGGCAAGAAAAGTTTTGATGCTATCTATAAAGCAAAACTAAAGAGAACTTTATTTATTCTCAATACAAAGACAGGGGTCATGGATACTATTTTCAGTGACCATGCCTGGCTCAACCATCTGCAGTTTTCTCCAACGGATCCCAATCTTCTCATGTTCTGCCACGAAGGACCTTGGCAGGATGTAGATCGTATCTGGACCATAAACGTGAAGGACCACAAAGCCCCGAAACTGATACATAAACGCACCATGTATCGTGAGATTGCCGGGCACGAATGGTTCGGTGCTGATGGCAAACATATTTACTTTGACTTGCAGAAACCACGCGGTGTAAAATTTTATGTAGGAAAAGTGGATATCAAGAACGGAACAGAACAGGATACGGAACTTCCACGGTCTGCATGGTCTGTACACTATAACACATCATGGGACGAAGGGTTCCTCGTGGGTGACGGCGGTTCTCCAACTTCCGTGGCCCATTCACCGGAAGACCAATGGATTGATAAATTCACTTATGACGGTGACCACTTTAAAATCGAACGTTTGGTCAACATGAAGCACCAAGACTACAAACTAGAACCAAATGTGCATGTCTCTCCTGACGATCGCTGGGTGATCTTCCGCGCTAATTTTGAAGGACATACAGACGTATATGCGGTAGAACTATAAATGTTCTACCCTACTTCAATAATACCAAGAATTTTACTTCCTCTATGATCTACAATTTGAAATAAGAATTCAAGACCTTTTCCAACCCGACCATAGTAAGAGCTTTATAGAGAATCTTCCCTTCCGGACTAATCAGATAGGCAGTAGGAATCCAACGGACAGCATAGAGAGATGTCAGACCGCTCTCCCATCCCTTTAAATCGGACACCTGAGTCCAACCCAGTTGATATTGCCGTATGGCATTCAACCAAGAGGGTCTGTTCCGGTCGAAAGAAACTCCTAAAATAGCTAGATCTTTATACTTTGCATGGATAGTCTTAATGATTGGCATCTCCCTCCGGCAATCTCCGCACCAAGAAGCCCAAAATTCAACCAATACGTATTTTCCACGGAAATCGCTGAGGCTCACCTTTCTGTTTTGTACATCCCGAAGAGTGAAGTCTGGTGCATTTTGACCGACATCAACTTTTTTCAGACGAGTAATCAGTGTATCTATCTGTTTCAGATATAAAGTATTATCCAGTTCTGGGGAGAATGCGGAACGAAGAACTTGCAACTGATGCAAATCAAGACTCCAGGCAAAATTACGAATTAGAAAATATGCAGGCACTGCAGACTTTGGATTAGCTGTAATCAAACTGTCAAGCTGATAACCTTTCTGATCAATTTTCGGCAGCTCATGCCGATACAGACTATCTGCACGGGAACCACTGACCTCGATATCCGATTGCTGTTCATTCAAACGAATCTTGAAGGAACTGTCTTCCAGAAAGAAAGTCAGAGGATGGCTACTGTCCCGTTCTGTACTCAACCCATACAATAACGGTGAGGATAGAGTTCCGTCAAAAGCAAACCGGCCATTTTGTACAGTGGCAGAATCTTCCAGAACAAACGCTTTGTCTGTATACCGACTCAGATAAACCATACTTGGAGTTTTATTTACCAATTGCCCTTCTATATGATACTTACCTGCAAAAACTGCCACTGGCAGAAACAATATTTCCACCGTCCATATTGAAATCTTCCAATGCTTCATCATTTTCATTACAAGGCTATTTATACTTTATTCTCAACGAAATACCACTTCTTTTATTTTATCTGTTCTTAATTTTAACGCATTCTTAAAAAATTGCAAAAACTAAGCAAATGGATATTACACTCATAAATTACATGCGGTCACTACTTGACCAATCAATTCTTTTGCATGATCATCATTAACAAATCTGGAGTATTGATCCAGCGTCATCAATTGGTCATAAGTCTGTTTCTTGATGAATTGATACAGACTTTCCGAATCTTTCTCCTTCACAAAGATGTCTGCGAGTATACTTGAGGAGATCATTCAAAACATGCCTATAATCTGTTACGATTCCCTCAATAAGCGAGTACGAATTCAATTAAAGATTCTGAGGTTATCTAAAATTTCAAAAAAATGGCTCTCCATAATCAATTCTTATTACACCATTCCTATAATTCTTCAATTAAGAAAAGATTTAAATTCCCTAAAGACATTATTAATTATCAAAAAAAAATCTTACTGGCACAAATTTACACCTTATTATAAATAAAATGAGTAATAAAAATCAGTTAATGAAGAAATATAGGCTAAAAAAAGAGCGCCAAATAATAAGACATAAGTAAGAATAAAATAAGACGAAAGTAAGACACGTCTCTATAATCATAACTAATTAACAACACTAAACCTAGATACATCTTACACGCAGCACTGTGATATCCAATATAAGACGCAAATCTTACTTCCACTTTTCATTTTATCTTGATTATCCTACATTTTTGCGAGCTGTGTTTACCACTAACTTTATATCATTTTTCAAAAATCCAAGCAAGACATCCTCCAGACGCACATTCCGTTCCGTCAAGTCTTTGACTTGATTCATAAGATTTTGAATTTGCTCCTGATAGAATTTCCTTTCTTCTTCGT
Source organism: uncultured Prevotellaceae bacterium (assembly GCA_963769405.1). GTDB lineage: Bacteria > Bacteroidota > Bacteroidia > Bacteroidales > Bacteroidaceae > Prevotella. Next base: position 14,528 of record CAVYLQ010000019.1, read on the forward strand.
TAATACCATTACTAACCATACTGGTTGTTGATTTTAAGAGCATGTCGCCATTACCATTGATCAACCAGTCCAAATTAAATATGCCATTGAAGGCATTATTAAACCGATGTAAAAACCTGTCAGTCAGACATTTCCCATCTCCATTAAATGCACTTGACACATTAGATCGTGATGCTCCTATAGCATTTGCAACATCTATTTGAGTATGCACTTTACCATGAGAGCGAAGGAAGTCAAATGCCGCTTTTAGCCTATCTTTTCTTTCCACAAGTCACCTTATAGTTAATAAATTATAAAAATAATACTCTTTACTCTTATATTATTGTAAATAAGAATTTATTATCGTATTTTTGTGGGCAGATAACAGCCCAATTTATTTTCTTTCATTACAAATTTACAGATTTTGGGCGAGACAACAAAGAAAAACAGGAATAAAAGTGAAAGGTAGAATTATGAGAACAAAAAAGGAATAAGGGCAAAAGGCTGTTTAATCTGGCAACAGAAATTAGCCACAAAAAGCACAAGTCATTATTGTATTGGCAGTAGCATACTGTTAAGAAAAAATGAAGATAAGATCAAACCATGTACCTCACACTATATGTCAAAGGACATATTAATTGGAATTTGTTTTATTGCAATCATTAATCATTGCATTCTTGGTGATTAGTGTATGAAGCTGCATTAGAAATTAAAAAGATTGAACGAGACTTTTGATGGTCTTTCAAACATCATGCAGAACAAGACTAACTTCGAATCAGAAAATTTGAAGGTAATTTTACAAAGATGAATCAATACAAGGCTGAAATGGCCAGAAGATTTTTCCATTTAGATTTAGCAGGAATAAAGGATAACACTGCAAAATATTACTTCGCTAACAAGATAGAGAAGCATGATGTTGAATAAATCTGCATTATAAGATTTTTGATCATTTCCACAAGAGTAAAATCTGGTGGTAAGTCTCTTTAGGGCCAATAACAGACCTTTTAAATAAAAATGTTATAATTACAAAAAAACAAAAAATATAGTTTATTAAAAATGAAAAAGTTATTTTTTAGCATCGCAGCTTTAGCTGCAATCGTAGTTATGGGCTCATGCTCAAAGGATTCAAGCCTTAACAACCAAAGCAGAAACAAAAAGTGTAGGTAACGTAACCGTAAGTCTGAATGTCAATTCAGGAATTGAGGTATCAGGATCCAGTTCTTCAATGGATAAATCCACGGTAAATTCTACAAAGGCTCTAACGACAAGAGCTGGTGAGACTACCGTTACAACTCCAGATCCTTTTACAGTAGATCTCTCAAATTATAAATATACTGCTTATTTTGTAGCTGCTCAAGATGCTGGAGATTATAAAACAGGAGATCTCGTAAGGAAAGTTGCTGTAACAGGGGGTGCCAATAGTATTTCTGTTCCAGCTATCAAATACAACATCTATGTAACAAATTACGACCCAGCAACAGCTATTACACCTGCAACAGGAAGTAACCAGGAATCTACTGTAAAAGGCCTAGAAAACCAGCTCCCAGAAAGTTCCTTATCCACTCTGTATTTGTTCGGTAGTCAGCAAGATGCAGATTTTAGTAATACAACCGATGCAACTCAAAATGTAGCAACAGTAAAACTTACCAACCACTACGCTGCAGTCTGTATAGCAGCTAATGATTTTGTAAAATCAGTTTCATATAAACAAACAACAACAGACAATTCTCGCGCTTATGAAACATCATATGATAATAATAAGACTTGGTTTTATATGTACATTAATACAAGTGTGACAACAATGCCAAACTCAATTATCATATTACAAAACTTCAGCGGAACAACACCACCAACAAATTATGAATTAAATAAAAAGTTTGATAAAACGAGTAATCCTCTTGTTGCTGATAATGTCTATATGTTCACCGTTAACGATGATTATACCGGTGGAGGAACGACTGGAGGAGCTACTTTGACAGTATCAACAGACGTATTCAAACAAACTAAATCAAGTAATCTGAGTGTATACTAATCAAAAAGTTCTAAAACTCAAGAAACTATAATATAAAGAACGAGGGTGTAAATTCATCCTCGTTTTTATTTGTTCACAAAATTGGCAAGATAATCCATGAGAGCAAAAAGACACTACTTATTAGTTTACAATTTAAGCTAACGTAAAGACGGCAAAAACTATATTCTTAGAAATCTTATAAAGGATAAATTTAACTAGAACCTACATAGCACATAGAAAAAATCATTGGAAAGACATTTGTTTCTAATATTTTGCTTATCTTTGCTATCATCTATTATACCATTGCTAAAACAACAGATTGAAGCTAATACAATTTAGGGAATAGCAGGCAAAACATTTCGAACAAGTTACCTCCTGTCATAATAGAATTGCCATTTTTAACCCGTATATCTGTCTACAATTTTTTTTAGGTAGTAGCATAAGACTCAAATATTTTCCAAAAGATGAGATTTATAGATATCTCTCGATAAACATGACAAATTTACAGCAACCCAGTCATGTACACCGGTACCATCAGCACATCTCCATCCTGTCTCAAGTCCTTAGTATAAATCAAGTAGCGGTAAAGGATTTCTGATAAATACTTCTCGCAAAACTGGTCAAGAGATCTATGTACTTTATAGCCAGATGATTTTACCTCAATGGGACAAAGCTTGTTCCTACGAGAAATAATAAAATCTATCTCGTAATTATGCTTTCCATTTGGCGTCGGCCATGTATGATAGTAAAGTTTGTTTCCTGCAGCCGTAAGCATTTGCGCAACAACGTTCTCATAGACATAGCCAAGGTCTGCACTTAACTTTCCAAAAAGTAGTTTTTGGTAGATCACATTTTCCGTAACGTCTTTATCCCAAAAAGCCAAAGTAATGAAAAGACCGGTATCACCAACAAACAATTTATATCGATCCTTATCTTTGTGCAAGGCTAATCCGACCGATGGAGCATTGGCATGATAGACAAAGTTCACACACAGACTGTCTTCCATATCTTCAAGCAACTGATTCATATCTACATTCTCCGCCTTACGACCGATTATTGACATAGCCTGATAGCGAGAAGTATTCTTGGCAAGTTCTGAAGGTATAGCCATAAATAAACGCGAAGCTCTCCCAGAAGGATCAATCTTTCGGAAATCATCGGCATACAACTCTATAATTTCCCGTTTAGTCTGATCAACTTCCTGAAGGTTATTCGTTTCTAAATAAGTATTCAGTGCCTGTGGCATTCCACCAATAAGCATATAAAGCCTAAAATCTTGTAATAATTTTCTATTAACCTGATCACCCAAGGATTTTCTCTTATCCAAAGCCTCTTTCATTAATGGAATAGTCACTTCATCCCCCAAAGCCCACCGAAATTCTTCGTAATCTAAAGGATACATTGTCAGCCGCGTTTCTTCACTCGGAATAGTGATATTTTTGACATTTTTCTTAATGGACAACAAGGAACCAGTCTCAATATAGTCATAACGATGATCTTGTACCATATATTTAATGGCCTGACGAACTGCAGGAGCCTTTTGAATCTCATCGAAGATGACAACAGATTTCCTTTCTATCAATCGAACCTGATAAATAAACTGCAACTGAAAAAAGAAGTTGTTCAAATCTGCAATATTAGTCACTGCTTCCCAAACAGCTTGAGGTGCATTATCAAAGTTTACGACAAGATATGAAGTGTATTCATTCTTAGCAAATGCTTCTGCTACTGTTGACTTCCCAACACGGCGTGCGCCCTTGATCAATAGAGCAGACTTTCCATCCTTACTATGCTTCCATTGAAGCATGCGCTCGTAAATTTTTCTTTTATACACACGATTCTCTGTTTCCATATCAAAAATAAATTCCTTTCAGATACAAAGATAAGCGTTAATATTGATACCTCAAAATGTTTTTTGCAAAAATATGTAGTTTCCTCAAAATGTTTTGATATGAATCTTGTAGTTTCCTCAAAATGTTTACTATTTTTTACCTTCTAGTGTCTACTTTTTTGGGAGCAACATTTGGAGAGCAACAAACATAAGGAACTTATCGCCATATCTGCTTGAAAAATCAGAAGTAAAATTAACAAAAAAAACGCCGCGGCGTCTACCGACGGCGCGAGCGCTACTTATTAGAATATTGAAAGATAGATTGATTATTCAACCCCAAGTATCGTACGATTTAACGACGATATGAGAATATATAATTATTACAAAAGGTTATTTTCAACGTTTTATCCAATTGCCGAAGTGACTAATCATCTTATTAATGCTCATTCCTGATTTTCATGAACATCAGTGACAGCACGTCCACTCGGCTCATTGATTTTTCTAAAACTAGCATCCCAATCAAGTGCTTCAGCTGTAGAACAAGCCACACTCGGTACAGATGGTACAGAACGAGCAGCACTGTCTGACGGAAAATGTTCAGCAAAGATACTCCGATAATAGTATTCCTCCTTATTCCGAGGTGGATTGATAGGAAAACGTTCTGAGGCATGCTTTATCTGTTCATCACTGACTGCAGAAGCAGTAATATGCTTTAAAGTGTCAATCCAGGAATAGCCTACACCATCAGAAAACTGTTCTTTCTGCCGCCAGGCTACTTCTTCGGGTAACATATCTGCAAAAGCTTCCCGCACAATCTTCTTTTCCACAGTCTTTCCGGGACACATCTTGGCTTCAGGATTCGTACGCATAGCAACATCCAGGAATTCCTTATCAAGGAAAGGCACACGTCCTTCAACTCCCCAGGCAGCCAGACTCTTATTTGCTCTCAAACAATCATATTGATACAATTTAGATAACTTACGTACCGTTTCCTCATGAAAAGCACGTGGATTAGGAGCCTTATGAAAATACAAATATCCTCCGAAAATCTCATCAGCACCTTCACCAGACAACACCATCTTAATTCCCATCGATTTAATCACCCTTGCCAGAAGATACATAGGCGTAGAAGCACGAACAGTCGTAACATCATAACTTTCTATGAAATAGATCACATCACGAATAGCATCTAATCCTTCCTGTATAGTATAATTGATCTCATGATGAACTGTACCGATATGATCAGCAACAAGTTTAGCCTTAGCCAGATCAGGAGCCCCTTTCAAACCGATCGCAAAAGAATGTAAACGAGGCCACCAAGCCAACGACTTGCCATTATCTTCTACACGATGATTGACAAACTTCTCTGCTACCGCCGCAATTACAGAAGAATCAAGTCCACCACTGAGCAATACGCCATACGGTACATCACTCATCAACTGACGTTTCACAGCAGACTCCAAAGAATCATGAACGGCCTTCACACTAGAAGAATTATCTTTTACAGCATCATAGTTGAACCAATCCCTAGTATAATAACGTTTCACACCAGGATCTTCACTCCAATAATAATGCCCGGGCATAAAAGGCTCATAATGATCACACTGGCCTTCAAGTGCCTTCAACTCACTGGCCGTATATACTTTCCCATCAGAATCGTAACCGATATAAAGAGGGATTACTCCTATAGGATCACGTGCAATCAGGAAACTATCAGCCTCAGCATCATACAAAGCAAAGGCAAAAATTCCGCTAAGTTTTTCCAGCATCTTTTGAATACCTTCCCGAGTAACTCCAGTCTTTTTCAGTTCACGATAGAGGGCCAGAATGACCTCACAATCACTACCCGTCTGAAACGGATACCGATCCTTCAACTCTTTACGAATCGTTTGATGATTATAGATTTCCCCATTCACGGCGAGGACCTGTTTCTTGTCTGGAGAAAACAAAGGCTGTTTTCCAGATTCCGGGTCTACTATACTCAATCGTTCATGAGTCAGGATAGCCGATCCTCCACAGTAAATTCCACTCCAGTCAGGTCCGCGATGACGGATCTTTCTACTCATTCGTAATGCTTTCTGTCGAAGTTCAGGAGTTTGTTCCTGAATATTAAAAATGGATACAATACCACACATATATCAATCTATTTAAGTTATTAAAGTTTGCTGACTTTTTAACTAATTTCCCCTTCAAAACAAGATTTCAGGGACGACTCAGATAGTTCCTTCAACAGAAGAATTAACCATCAGGATGATAACACCTTTCAGGAAGGATCCAATGAAAATTTTCTAATGGCCAGAAAGAAAGATCAAAGCCCTCCACCGAAAATCAATATCCCCGATGGAGGGTCAAATCAATCAGGCATTAACTTCACTGAACTATCAAAGTGAAGATTTCTTTATCATTCAAAAACACAAAATTCAATAATTGTAAGCAGACTCACCATGCTCATAAATATCAACACCTTCCTCCTCTTCACGCGGAGCGACCCTGATACCAATGAGTTTATCAACAATTTTAAATAATATAAAAGTAATAATAGCACTATAGGCAATCGTAAACAACGTGGCTACTACCTGTAGTCCAAGCTGATGCCAATCACCATAGAGAGCCCCCTCAGCACCGCCCGTTACAGCCTTAGTAGCAAAAACGCCTGTTAAGATAGATCCGATAATACCACCAATACCATGCACACCGAATGCATCAAGAGAATCATCATATTTCAATTTTGTCTTTACTACTGCTACCATAAAGAAACATACGATGCCAGTAGTCAGTCCTATCACACATGCTCCAAGGATACCCACAGATCCGGATGCAGGTGTAATAGCAACCAGACCTGCTACAGCCCCCGTGCATACTCCTACAGTTGTCGGTTTGCGATTGACAATCCAGTCAATGGCCATCCAAGTAAGCGCAGCCACGCAAGTTGCTACATGTGTAACCAGAAAAGCATTTGCATCCAATCCGTCAGCAGTCAAACCACTACCAGCATTGAAACCGAACCATCCAAGCCACAAACAGGCTGCGCCAATAAACACAAATGGCACACTATGTCCTGGAATAGGTTTACCAGGATGATAATCCCTACGTTTACCCAGCATCAAGGCCATAATAAGAGCAGAAATACCAGCATTGATATGGACAACCGTTCCACCTGCGAAATCAATAACGCCCAACTGCTGCATCCAACCACCGCCCCACACAAAATGAGCCATTGGATAATAAGAAAATACAGACCACAAAATCGTAAAGAGCAAAAAACCTGAAAATCTTATTCTTTCAGCAAAAGCGCCAATAATCAATGCTGGTGTGATTACAGCAAACATGCACTGGAATAAAACAAAAGAGATTTCTGGAACATGGGCAGGAGACACTACTGAAGAAGTAGTCACCCCGTGCAGGAATATCTTGTCAAATCCTCCGATAAAGAATCCCAGCGGGCTGCCACTCAATCCTTTTCCAAACACAAAACTATATCCAAAAAAAATCCACATGAGGCTGACTACAGCCGTGCACATGAGACATTGCATGAGAATACTTAAAACATTTTTCTGACGTACCAACCCTCCATAAAACAAAGCAAGACCAGGAATTGTCATCAACATCACCAATATGGTTGCCACGGTTAGCCACGCCGTATTACCACTATTTATCGTGGGTGTAGAGCCCTGGGCAAGAGTAGTCATAGGTATAGCAAATATAGAAATGGCCATGGCTGATATCTTCTTTTTAAATTGTTTCATATCACCTATCATTTAATACGAATATCCTGATTAATCAATTACTTTTCCTGTTCAGCATTATAAAGAGCGATATTGCCACGCTCATGAGTCCGGATTCGAATCGCATCTTCTACCGGTATAACAAAAATCCGCCCATCACCAATCTCCCCAGTATAGGAAGCTTTCTGAATAGCATCAATAGTTTTTTCCACATTTTTATCACGTACCACTACATTAACTAAGATACGTTCAATGCAACTAGTTTTGTAGCAGATTCCTCGAAAGATCCGAGCCTGCCGCATTTTTCCTTCACCACGAACATCATAGTAGGAAAACCATTCAATGTCAGCAGCTAATAATGCTTCCTTAACATCCTCAAACTTTGTCTTACGGATAATTGCTTCAATCTTTTTCATCTTTAACCTCTCTTTTCAAATTTTGATCATATATATTCTAATTTACATATCGCATTACAAAAAACTCATTAAATTACATAATGATAAGTAACATGTGCAAAGGTATGTCATATTGTTATAAAACACAATACAAAATATACTTTTTGTTATATCAACATATAAGTATATTTCATACTGTTACATAAATCATATATATGCATTACAAACTGTAACAAAATAGAGTAAATATGATTCAAATAGTAATTTAACTAAAAATTTAATCATTTTTGTACCAGATTTATTTCATATTTAAACAAAACGTTATATATTTGCATCGAGATATAAACGAATACATAATTTTTAAGGCAAAAAGTAACATTATGTCGCAAACCATTCATTTCACTAAGATGCAAGGTGCGGGCAATGACTATATCTACGTAAACACCTTATTATATACAATTCCTGACCCAGTTACAGAAGCAATCAAGTGGAGTTCTTATCATACAGGAATAGGCAGTGACGGGCTAATTCTAATAGGCAAGCCAGGAACAGAAACAAGTGCAGATTTCTCGATGCGTATCTTCAATGCTGATGGATCCGAAGCAATGATGTGCGGTAATGGTAGTCGTTGTGTAGGAAAATATCTTTATGAAAAAGGATTAACGAAGAAAACTTCAATACGTCTTTTGACAAAATCAGGCATTAAAGTACTGAAACTACACCTTTCTGAGAAAAGGCCGGGCATCGTGGATAGCGTAACAGTCGATATGGGAAAACCACAAACAAAAGTTCCAGAACAGTTCACAGGAAATCAACCTAAACTTGAAGGTGAACTTAGGGAGAAAAAAGGAACTTTTATATCAATGGGCAATCCACATTACGTAATTTTTACAAACGATATCTCAAAATTAGATATTACACGATGTGGCAGCAAACTGGAAATGGACAAAGCCTTTCCTCAACGATGTAATATCGAATTTGCACAAAAAACAGGACCAAGCCAATTCCGAACACGGGTCTGGGAACGAGGAAGCGGTGTTACACAAGCATGCGGAACAGGTGCATGTGCCACGGCTGTCGCTGCAGATATGGCTTCAGGAAACACAGAGAAAAAAGAAATCATCATGGACGGTGGAACACTTGAGATCGAATGGAACAGAGAGAACGGCCATGTTTATTTGACCGGACCAGCTGAATTCGTTTTCGAAGGAGATATCAACTTATAAATCTGCAGATCATAAAAAAGAAATCAATCATAGATAGCAAACTATAACAACAAAGAAATTGATCATGGCATTAGTAAATGAGAACTTTTTAAAATTACCAGGTAACTATCTGTTTGCAGACATTGCCAAGAAAGTCAATGCCTATAAAGTTTCACATCCGAAACAACATGTTATCAGCCTGGGTATCGGAGATGTCACACAACCGTTATGTCCTGCCGTTATCAAGGCCATGCACAAAGCAGTTGATGAGATGTCGCAAAAAAGCACTTTCCGTGGCTACGGGCCAGAAAGAGGATATGACTTTCTAAGAGAAGCCATTGTAAAAAATGAATTCCTACCACGGGGGATACATATTGATCCCAGTGAAGTTTTCATTAATGATGGAGCAAAAAGTGATACTGGTAATTTTCAGGATATTTTTCAACAGGATAACACCATTGGCGTTACAGATCCTATCTATCCTGTCTACATTGATTCTAACGTCATGGCAGGCCGGTCAGGAAAGTTAGAAACCGGATATTGGAGTGACATCACTTATATGCCTTGTACAGCTGAGAACCATTTTATTCCTCAGATTTCGGATCACCGTGTAGATATGATTTACCTTTGCTATCCAAATAATCCTACAGGGACAGTCTTGAAGAAAGAAGAATTAAAGAAATGGGTGGACTATGCACTGAAGAATGATTCCATCATTCTTTACGATGCAGCTTACGAGGCATTTATCAGAGAAAGTGATATACCACATTCAATCTATGAAATACGTGGAGCGAAGAAATGTGCTATAGAATTCCATAGTTATTCCAAGACTGCTGGTTTTACCGGTGTGCGCTGTGGGTTTACCGTTGTTCCAAAAGAAGTCACTGCTACCACGGAAGACGGAAAACAGCGTATAAGTCTCAATCAAATCTGGATGCGCCGCCAGAGTACCAAGTTCAACGGGACGAGCTATATCAGTCAACGTGCTGCAGAAGCTATATACACCCCAGAGGGCAAGGAACAAACTCGTGCAACAATTGATTATTATCTTGAGAATGGGCGTATTATGCGTGAAGCATTAAACAAACTCGGATTCACTGTATATGGAGGAGTAAATGCGCCCTATCTCTGGGTTAAAACACCCGGCAACACACCTAGTTGGAAATTTTTCGATCAACTCCTATTTGGAGCATCAGTAGTCTGTACTCCAGGTGTAGGCTTCGGTCCCAGCGGAGAAGGCTTTATCCGTTTGACTTCATTCGGAGAACGAGAAGATGTCAAAGAAGCAATGCAAAGAATTGCGAACTGTATGAACGCCAACAAATGCCCTTGAAAGATAAAACTTATCTCTGACAAGCATTCCACAAGCATCAAAGGGACCTTTATTCAAAGTTTCAAATAGTCAAGAAACAAGTATCTGGCAAGTACAAATCTGACTGGTATCTAAAATTCTATATTATTTCTATCTATATACAAACCATTTAACAAGATAGATGATGAGAAATTTGAGGATTACAGGCGTTGTTGCCATTGGAATGATGACACTCGATACTACGACAACCAATGCACAATACAAGGTAAAAAGTACAATCAGTGCAGACCTGGTCAATCAGTATATCTGGCGTGGTCAGGATTTAGGAGATGTCTCAGTTCAGCCAACTCTAGGTATCAGCTGGAAAGGGTTGTCCATTTCCGCCTTTGGAAATGTAGGGCTTTCCAACAAGGATGATACTAAAGAGTTTGATCTGACAGGAGTTTATACCATCAAAGGATTAAATATAGGAATCACAGATTACTGGTTTAATCAGCCCAACAAGCGATATTTCTGTTATGCAGCCCATAAAACCAGCCATTTATTCGAAGCAAATGCCGGCTATGATTTTGGTCCAATATCCCTACAGTGGTATACCAATTTTGCAGGGAATGATGGAGTAAACAAATACGGTAGTCGAGCATATTCTTCATACGTTGAAATTAATGCACCATTTACATTTGCGAGCTGTGATTGGAAAGCTTCAGCAGGAGCAGTACCTTATCGTACAAGTTCTTACTCAGATGCAAATGGTTTCGCCATAACCAATATCAGCCTAAGGGCAACAAAAGCCATTCCTATCACATCGTCCTTCACTTTACCTGTCTATGCACAAATAACAGCTAATCCAAGTAACGAAAAAGCTTATTTCATATTTGGTTTTACCCTTCAACCCTAAAAGGTTTTATGCAAAATACAAAAAGCTAAGCGGACATTTCGATCCATATAAGAAATTATTACAATAGAGCAATTCCATAAAAAAGATTATTAATTAATAATGGGACACCCTATCCCCTAGCAAAGGACGGAAGGACCACAAAATGCTAAGAGAAATGAACTTAAGATTTGATGCAGTCGCAGAGGCATCACGCAAAAAGCCTCTGGAAGTAAAAGCTCCAGCCGAAAGACCAGCCGAATACTTCGGCAAGTATGTATTCGATCGGGCCAAGATGTACAAATATCTTCCAGCTGACGTTTTTAAGAAACTTATTGATGTCATCGACAACGGAACTCGTCTTGATCGTTCTATTGCTGATGCAGTTGCCGGAGGTATAAAACAGTGGGCAATAGAAAATGGTGTAACTCACTATACCCATTGGTTTCAGCCTTTAACGGAAGGTACAGCCGAAAAGCATGATGCCTTTATTGAACATGATGGCAAAGGTGGAATGATCGAAGAATTCTCAGGGAAACTACTAGTCCAGCAAGAACCTGATGCTTCCAGTTTCCCTTCAGGCGGCATTCGTAACACTTTTGAGGCACGCGGCTATTCTGCATGGGATCCTACATCGCCTGTCTTCATCATGGATGATACGCTTTGCATCCCCACCATCTTCATTTCTTATACTGGAGAAGCTCTGGACTATAAAGCACCATTACTCCGTGCCTTACATGCTGTTAATGTAGCAGCGACCAACGTTTGCCAGTATTTCAGCTCCGATGTCAAACAATGCCACGCAAATTTAGGTTGGGAACAGGAATACTTTCTTGTTGATTCAGACCTCTTTGCAGCTCGTCCAGACTTGATCATGACTGGCAGAACACTGATGGGACATAACTCGGCAAAAAATCAGCAGATGGACGACCATTATTTTGGAAGTATACCTGAGCGAGTACAGTCCTTTATGAAAGACCTTGAAATACAGGCTCTCGAACTTGGAATTCCCTGCAAGACCAGACATAACGAGGTGGCTCCTAACCAGTTCGAATTAGCTCCCATTTTCGAAGAATGCAATCTGGCTGTTGATCACAACATGCTGTTGATGTCTCTGATGAAGAAAATTGCCCGTAAACATGGTTTTCAGGTTCTTCTCCACGAGAAGCCGTTTGACGGAATCAACGGCAGTGGCAAGCACAACAACTGGAGTCTAAGTACAGATACAGGTATCTTGCTATACAAACCTGGCAAGACTCCCATGGACAACCTTCGTTTTGTTGTCTTCATCGTGGAAACCCTGATGGCTGTTTACAAACATAACGGATTACTCAAGGCTTCTATCATGAGTGCTACCAATGCTCATCGTCTTGGTGCCAACGAAGCACCTCCTGCTATCATATCAGCTTTCGTCGGGCAACAATTAAGTGAACTCCTTAACCATATTGAAAAGTCAGATAAAAAAGATCTTTTCAAACTCAAAGGTAAAGAAGGTGTAACTCTTGATATTCCGGAAATTCCAGAGATCTTCAAGGATAATACAGATCGTAACCGCACTTCTCCTTTTGCGTTCACAGGTAATCGCTTCGAATTCAGAGCTGTAGGTTCAGAGGCTAACTGCGCATCAGCTATGATTGTACTCAATACTGCTGTTGCAGAAGCTTTGACCAACTTCAAAGATCGTGTAGATGCACTGATTGCTAAAGGTGAGGAAAAGGCATCTGCTATTCTTGATATTATTCGCAAAGATATTAAGACCTCAACTCCTATTCATTTTGAGGGAAATGGCTATAGTGATGAGTGGATCTCTGAGGCTAAAAAACGTGGACTCGATTGTGAACCTTCATGCCCGGTATGCTTTGACCGGTATCTGGATTCAGATAGTATTAAAATGTTTGAAAGTCAGAATGTGTTAAGTAAAAATGAACTTACAGCACGTAATGAAGTAAAATGGGAGACTTACACAAAGAAGATTCAAATTGAAGCGCGCGTAATGGGAGACCTCGCAATGAACCACATCTTACCAGTTACCACACATTATCAGAGTCAACTGGCAAGAAATGTAGAAAGCATGATAGATATCTTCGGTCGTGAGGAAGGAAAAGGACTCACCTCTCGCAACATCAAGCTCATCAAGGAAATCGCTGAACGGAACCAGAAGATTGAGACTAGTGTAGAAGAGTTGATCAATGCCCGCAAGATAGCTAACAAGATCGAAGATCCCCGCACAAAGGCCATTGCTTATCATGACACAATCGCTCCTAAGATGGAAGAAATCCGTTATCAGATCGACCATCTGGAACTTCTCGTTAGTGATGAACTTTGGACTTTGCCTAAATACCGAGAGTTACTCTTTATAAGATAAAACTCTGATAATGGCCCATCTTTTTCTATGGGTTGTTAAAGTTTGCGGCGGGACTGTGTCGAAAGATACAGCCCCGTTTTTATGTCAGCTCTAGGATTTCTTAAACAAAAAAATCCCAACCAATTGATTTCACAATTGATTGGGAAACGATAATATCGTTACGGTACTTAACAGACATTCATGTCTCTTAATTACCCAAAAGATTAAATCCACTTACAGCAACATGCGGAGCAAAGCCCCTGCCATCTGCTAACTTATAACTGACATGAACGGTTTTACGTTCGCCAGGCATCAAATGAAAATAGTTATCACTGTAGATAACTGGAAGGATCTGTTTTCCATCAGCTCCCATAAGATTTAAACGAAGCATCAACGCCGGGGTAGGATTTGGATTACTAACTGTTACGATTCCCTGACATTCTTTCCCAACCTTCCTGAATTGCTCATTTAATTTCACACACACTTTTGGAAGTGTATTCAAAGCTCTCCAGTTATTCTCTTCCTTTCCTTCAACATAAAAATTCTCTGAAATCAGATGCTTCTTGTTTGAAAGAAACAGACGGATATAATACACTTCTTCATCTGGAAGATCAAGTGATAAAACATTCTCTGTTTGATCTTCTTTTATACTTATAGGAACAGATTTCTCAAAGAGTTGCTTTCCATACTTATTCAGAATCTGTGCCTTCACCACAAGTTTATCTTGATTACCTTTCGATAAATTGACCACTTCTACGACTTTCTTAACCGGATTAAACTGAACGTGCAACGGTTCACAGGCCTTTTTAACGCCAAAATAAGCAGCAGTTGGATCAAAGAAATAATCATAAGTCTGCCAAACCATTGTCGGCCAACAAGGATGGCTCATCCAGATAAGAAGACCCAAGCGATTTACCTCAGCACTTTCATACATTGCCCTATAGCCATCATAATTTAACCATTGGGCCTGCTCCGTAAACTGTTTGGCACTGGTTGCTGCACCAAAATGTTCACAGAGTATATCATTGAAAGACTGACCATTCTGAGCACCATGTATTGTATAATCATGTTGTCCCCATGCAATATTTTGGGGCCAGAGGTTTTCAGGTCTCAAAGTCCGGCGCAAGCTTTCATAGTTCATCACATTAGGCATTCCCTTTTCAGAATGCAGTTTATCATTTAAATGAGAGAAATAGAAAGTTGTAGCCTTCACTCCGTAAGGTCCATGCCCTCCCACTCCATAATCAGCAGAACTAGGTATATATCCCAACTGAGGATGTAATTCCTCAACGTATCCCTGTAAAGGTTTATTAAGAGAAGCAGGAGGATCCCCTTCATTACGACCGACATAAATACCAATACTAGGATGATTCCGTATTTTCAATATAAAATCTTTCGCATTTGCCAAGAACATTTTATCATTGTATGGGTCAGGTCCGTCCCAAGGATTAGCCAGCCAGAAATCCTGCCAAACCATAATACCATATTTATCACACGCCTGGAAAAACTCATCATCACCAATCTGTCCAACCCAGTTACGAATCATATTGTAATTCATTTCCTTGTGGTATCTCACAGCCGTATCATATTCACGACCACGATAATTCAGATTGATTTCAGAGAAACCCCAATTTCCTCCAAGCGGAACAAAACGTTTACCATTGATATACATTTTAAGAGTTGTGAACATGTCTTTATAGGCAACTTCACGGATGCCTGCCTGATAAGTCAAGGTATCATTTCCGGCAGGATTCGGACTCTTTCCGTCAATGGTTGATATCGCATAACCAGCTTGATACAAATAGGGGGCTCCATAACCATTAGGCCACCACAAATGCATTCTCCGATGCTTTAACTGCACGAAATCATTTGGAGAAAAGCATACTTTTTTATCTTCCAAAGGAAGAAGATCCACTTTCTTCTCAAAAGAAATAAGACCTATCCATCCTTTTAACCTGATAGTACGAGGAATATTCAACTCGTTTTTCACCATCAGTTGAGGTGTTATCGTAGCCAGAGTATCCGGATGATCCAGCGTTGTCGTAACTACCGGATCGTGCAGATGAATTCCATTATCGGCAGAAAGATACACATCATTCCAGATGCCGGCATCGCGTCCAGGAGTACTGGTAATCCAGTCCCACCCAATAGTAGGATGAAAGGTAGGATTATCAGCACCCAATACTCCTCCATTAATATCAGTACTTTCTGCATTTTTGACTTTTACCGGCCCGATATGTGCATTATGGATTATCTTTACTTCAAGTACATTTTCACCGTTCTTCAGATATTTAGTCACATCAAAACGCCCACGGATAAAAGCACCGTCGATATTCCCTAAATCATTCCCATTTAAGAAAACCGTCGCTTTCCAATTGATACCGTCAAAATTCAAATAATATCTTTTCCCATCAGCACTGTGTCTCAAGTTCTCAACCTTAAAGGTATTACGGTACCAGAAATCTGAATTAAAAAAAGATTCAGAAATCTGTCGCATATTATTGCCATAACGATCATCAGGCACTGCTCCAATATTCATATAACTTGTCAATACCGTCCCAGGAACAGTAGCACAAATCCAATGTGAATTATTATCACGACGTGTTATCCAGTCACGATCGAATTGAAAATTACGCTTGTTCAGTTGTAAGGCGTTTATTGTAAGAGGTATCATAGACTTCTTCGCTACACTTAGTCCACCTCTTCCCATAATCTGAACCTCCTTCAGTCCATAAAGGAATGAACTATCTGGCTTTTCCATGAAAAGTCGTACATAGCGACCATGTCCGTTACAAGAGACACTATCAATGAGACCACTTCCATGATGTAATTCAGCTACATTCATCCATTTTTCAGAATCTTCCGATACTTGGATTTCCCCTATTAAGGGTCGATGAAGCCAATACAAATTCACTTGATTAAAATCAACATCTGTTCCAAGATCAACATCAAGCCATTGTTTTTGATCAGACAAGTCTTTCAGATTCTTCGAGATCCACACACTATTAAAGTGATAAGAAGGCATCCAACTTTCATTAGCGAAATGTCCATTCAGTTTTGGTCCCAGTTCATAGATACGCCAATAGGCGCATCCAGGCATCAGAAGATTCAGTCGCAGATGATTGAACCTTCCTGGAGTTTTAATTGGTAATTCCACATCCAAACGCCTTAATGGAAGTTTCTCTATCGATTCCTGTTTATTTGGATCAGAACTCACCAGTTGTTCTGTAGCTTCTCCGGGTAAATCTGACCCTTCTAATCTGCCCGCTTCTTTCCAAATTTTACCATCTTCTGAGATCTGTATTTGAATCTGATATCCCTTTGTCGATACTTTTGGATCAAAGGCTACCTCTCCTAAAAGATGCAAAGAGGCTAAATTAACCTTCATCCCTGTCCAATCAAATTGGATAAAAGCATGGTCTCCCATAAGAATATTACTGGAAACAACATTCCCATCAAAGGTCTTTTCCTTATCACGTAAATCAAGAAAACCAGTATTAGTTGAAACTGTAATTGTAGATGGCTCTCCCGAAGACAGAATACCATCCGTAGCTAATTGAGCTGTCAAATTATAGTCCAGGGAGGAAGAAGCACAAGCCTTTCTATTCAATGCGACATTTCTGTACACAAAATCTTTTTTTAATACAGGAGCTTTATTCTCAGTTGGATCACCAGGATATATACCTATTCCTTTCGTATAATTGATACCTTTAGCTACAAGTGTAGCCGAAGTTAATAGAAACACGCCCAAAAGGGAAAGGGTCTTACATTTCATCGTATATTATTTAATAGTTATTAATATTCCAGCATTAATAGAGAAATGGTGATTTTCAGGAAACTATCTTATCATTTCAGGCTACAAAGATAACTAATCTTGACGGATCGAAAAAATTTAGAAGCTTTTTATATAAATAAAAAAATCAAATTAGTCAATATAGGTTCAATGAATATTTCTTAGAATAAAATCAGTTAATTATCAAGGAATTTCCGCAAAATAATAGCAGCTTTCTTTGGGAAGGATATAATAAGCTGATATTGGCTACACCTATTTAATCTTAAGTCTGGATTACATTATCTATTATTTTCCGTAATCCTATATTTGGGTAATATTCTATCCTTTAAACCTGACAAGAGTTGTCTCTTACACTCTCTGTCCCGAGATAGGAATCGATTTTGGAGTTTTTGTAGGAAATATCTATCTTCTTTCTATAACTTCCTTGTCTAAAATCAACTTCTTTAGACCAGCTTTTTACAGACTAAGAGAAGCAAAGGAGATATGCTAAAATATTTGCAAACATAAAAATACATTCAATTATTTAAGATATATGTTAACGTTATATAAATAATATGTGATTTGACAACTTATCAGATAATATGCAGTTAGTTATTAAAATAATATACATATATTTGTAACTATATTGTAATATAATTATTAATTACAGATTAAATAATAAATGTATTTGGTAATAACAATATAATTTATGGGAAGAGAGTAAGTTTCCAATGGCATAAAATTCTGTATGCATGAAACGATTTTGAATCATTTCAATTGGTAAGCACTAAGAAAACTGCCAGCAATCCTCTCAACTTGTCCTCAACGGACAGAACACAAAATCAATAGATCTTTAAACGTTACCTAATGAATAGAAAATTTATAAATAATACCACATGACTAACTAACACGACGACAATAATAATTTTGCAAATCTTAATGGAATTTAAAAAAATCAAAATAACAATTAACAAAATGGATAAAAAAAAGTACTTGGAATTTTGGGCAAAGTCTTACAAAGAAGATCTTACAGAAAATATTATGCCTTTTTGGATGAAACACGGATGGGACAAAACACATGGAGGTATTTACACCTGTGTAAACCGCGATGGTTCTTTGATGGACTCTACAAAATCGGTTTGGTTCCAGGGACGATTCGCCTTTGTATGTTCATTTGCATACAACAATATTGAACATAATCCAGAATGGTTGGAAGCAGCGAAAAGCACACTGGATTTTATTGAGAAATATTGTTTCGACAAAGATGGACACATGTATTTCTCAACAACAGCTGACGGCCATCCATTACGCAAACGACGTTATGTTTTTTCGGAGACATTTGCAGCTATAGCAATGTCCGAATATGCATTGGCTACAAAAGATATGTCATACGCGAGGAAAGCCATGAAAATTTTCGAAGATACACAACGTTTTCTATCAACCCCAGGGCTCCTTGAACCAAAATACGAACCTACTGTAAACCTGCAGAGTCATTCCATTGTTATGATTCTGATCAATGTAGGATCACGAATTCGTGCCGTTATTGACGATCCGAAGGTGACACGCCAGATAGATCAATCAATAGTTGCATTGAAAAAATACTTCATACATCCCGAATTTAAAGCCTTACTTGAAATGGTCGGACCTCATGGAGAATTTATAGATACAAACATGACACGCACCATCAATCCCGGACATTGTCTTGAGACTTCCTGGTTCATTATGGAAGAATCACGCCTACGAGGATGGGATAAAGATTTGATGAATATGGCATTAACGATATTCAACTGGTCCTGGGACTGGGGTTGGGATAAAAAATACGGCGGAATTATCAATTTTAGAGATTGCCGTAATCTGCCCCAGCAAGACTATTCCCAAGACATGAAATTCTGGTGGCCACAATGTGAAGCCATCATCTCTTCTTTATATGCCTATTTAGGTACCGGAGATGAAGAGTACCTCTACCGGCATCAAAAAATCAGTGAATGGACGTATGCACATTTTCCTGATAAAGAGTATGGAGAATGGTACGGTTATCTGCATCGCGACGGAACTGTTGCACAGTCTGCCAAAGGAAACTTGTTCAAAGGTCCTTTTCACATTCCGAGAATGATGATAAAAGGCTATACTTTATGTCAGGAAATTTTAAAAACATTATAAAGAATCTACTTTGAAAATTACTTCTGCTATAAAATTTCTGATTACCTTTGCCAATTGAACAAACTTATATCTGTTTCAACTAATTAATAAGCAGGAAAAACCATTATACTCATATTAGGGGGAAAGTTCCATCTCACCTTATTTGTATAAAATAGTCAAGAGCATATAAATATAAAAAATTGGAAACTAATAGATTTCATTATAGTAGAGTTGAATATTAATTTCCTTCTTAATTGTTTATGAAACAGAAAAGTTTAATAAATCGCAGATATGGGTTCACCTTAAGAAGTGAACCCCATACTTTACCTAAGGTCATTGAATCTTGTTATATAACATATTTTTTTTTAAGAACATGAAAACGGAATACAGATTAGGATACATAATATTTTTATCCGTAGTTGCGGCCATAGGTGGTCTGCTATTTGGATATGATACAGCCGTTATTTCCGGAACAGTTGATCAGGTAACCAAACAATTTAGCCTGACCGTTATCGAACAAGGATGGTTTGTCGGTTGCGCTCTGATAGGTTCTATCATAGGTGTTGCCTTTGCAGGAATAATAAGTGACAAATTAGGAAGACGTATCACAATGTTTATCGCTGCATGCTTGTTTACTGCATCTGGGATATGGTGCGCCTTATGCTACAGTTTTAACACTTTGATTCTAGCCCGCTTTATGGGTGGAATCGGAATCGGAATCATTTCTATTGTTGCTCCAATGTATATCTCAGAGATAGCGGTAACTAAATATAGAGGACGGTTGGTATCACTATATCAATTGGCTGTTACGTTCGGGTTCCTGGCTGCATATTTCATGAACTATATACTTCTTAATATATCTGATACGGCTTCTTTCACTTCAAATACCTTGCAATTAATATTTGTCAATGAGGTATGGAGAAGCATGTTTGGTATGGAATCCGTTCCTGCTTTTGTATTCTTTATTATCTTGTTTTTTATTCCAGAAAGTCCACGGTGGCTTATCATACATCAAAGAGAAGATTCTGCAACTCGGGTATTTAACCACATCTATATTTCCGCTGAAGAAGTAAAACATCAAGTTGAAGACACAAAATCTACAATTTCTTCTGCCTTTAAATCTGAATGGAGAACACTGCTTGAACCTGGGATTTTCAAGGCAGTAATTGTGGGTGTATGTATAGCTATCTTAGGGCAGTTCATGGGTGTCAATGCGGTATTGTATTACGGGCCATCAATTTTCAAAGATGCAGGGATGTCCAATCCCCTATTCTGCCAAATACTTGTTGGCATTGTAAATACGGTTGCGACGATTATAGCAATGTTTATCATAGACAAACTAGGACGCAAAAAACTGGTTTATTATGGTGTATCGGGCATGATCGTGTCATTAATTTTCATTTCCTTCTATTTCACAGAAAAGGACCAGATGCACTTATCTGTATATTTTATGCTTACATCCTTTTTGGTATATGTCTTTTGCTGCGCAATTTCTATCAGTGCTGTAGTATGGGTATTACTCTCAGAAATGTATCCTAATCGCATACGTGGTCTGGCCATGTCCATTGCTGGTTTCGCATTGTGGATCGGCACATATCTTATTGGACAACTAACTCCCTGGATGCTACAAAATCTCACCCCCGCAGGAACATTCATTCTCTTTGCGATAATGTGTATTCCTTATCTGCTCATTATGTGGAAACTGGTTCCTGAGACAGCAGGCATGTCATTAGAAAGTATCGAAAGATATTGGACAAGACACCATTGAGAAAGATTTTAATAATCCAGTAGACAATATAATGTGCTTAGTAAATTTTAATAAGTTGTATTACTATGATTAAAAGATTTAGTTATTCAAAATTCATTTTTTCTTTTTTATTTTTATTTTTCCCCATACCATTTTTAGCAGGGAACTCTTTCAGACTTGATGATAAGCAGGATTCAACTAATGTAAAACCGATTACCGGTACATTCCTAAACCTGGCATATCAAGACGTAAGAAACAAATATACTGATCCCCAATATTTTGACAATACAGATCCAGTATTGTGGAAAGCAAAAGTTGATGAACTGTCTAAAATGGGGATAAAATATCTAATTATCATGGAGGTTGCAAATGATGGCAAAGCATATTATCCTTCAAAGATGATGCCATGGGTTTATGATTCAAGCCATGAGAGTCCTGTAGATGCTATACTTAATGAAGCCGGAAAAGATAACATGAAAGTTTTCTTGAGTACAGGTTGGGCAAAAGATCAGGATGATAATCTTCTTGATCCCAAGATTAAGGAACGCCAACTTGAGATTATGGAAGAACTTGCCGGATTATATAAGAACAAACAGGCTTTTTACGGTTGGTATCTTCCCGTAGAAGATTGTCTGTGCCCTATACTCCCGGAACATTCCGTACAATCAGTAAATGCTCTGGTAAAAAGAGCCCATCAGCTTACCCCTGGAAAGAAGACACTCATATCCCCTTACGGAATAGGACTTTCCGATTTTAATAATCCTAACTTTTATAAGCAACTAAAGAAGTTGCATGTTGACATTATTGCTTATCAAGATGAAGTGGGATGTGTACGCGATAAATTTCCTATACCTCGTCTGAAGCAAAACTGGAAACGCGTTCGTGCTATCCATAACAAATTAAATATTGAAATGTGGGCCAATTGTGAAACCTTTACATGGGAGAAGGATCCTAATAGCCGTGAGTCTGCATTAATACCCGCAAACTACTCCAGGCTTCTATCTCAACAAGTTGCTGCTTCAGAAGGTGGTGTAGATAACATCATATCATTCATGTTTCAAGGTATTATTGAAGATCCGAAGTCTGATTTTCAGTTAGGTCAGCCTATGTGGTCAAATACACTTTACAAGAATTATATGTCTTGGAAGAAAGGTGCAGAATATTGGAAACTAATGGAATCTACTTTCACTAATTCATTGAAAAACAATATGCCGCCCCTTACATTAATTACAAACAATTTAAATACACTCAAAGATAATAAATTAGGTGAAGAAGACAGTAATGATTCCAACTGGGTGAGATTTGATAAGGGTTATCATGAACTGACATTTGATTTCAGATCTTCAATTCCTGTAAATGAAGTATTTGTCAGAACATTAAATTATCATAGAGGAGGAATAGAACCAGTAATGAAAATATATATATATTTCTCTCAAGATGGAAAATCCTATGATCTTGCATCCATAAAGAATTCAACTTACTACCCAAATAATAATGATGACGCATGGATAGATGGCATATTATTTAATCATTTAGGAAAAAATGCCCGTTTTATGAAAATTGCATTTTTGGGAACAGGAAAAGTATATATGGATGAAATCTTCCTGAATCCCGAAAAAAAATTATAGTAAAATAAAATTATTATAAGACAACAACATTAGTGTCCACTGTCTTTTAGTGGACACTAACAACTTAAAAAACCACACCGTGCAAGTCACAAAAACAACGAAATATACAACGATTAGACACTATCTATCTTCAAAAAGGTAAATCTTGAAAAACATATAGACTGTAAAATGATTACTAGAAATCCAAAGCATAGAAACATGAAAAAATATCTTTTAACATTCTGCTTATTAGCTATTTTTACGACCTTATTTTCAAAGGATATAAAGATCGCAAGTAATTGCAATAGATTCATCAAAGCAGATGATCCATCCATAAATTACACAGGAAGAACAGAAATACTTCCTGATGGATCAGTACGTTATGATTGGGTTGGTGTATATTTACAAACTTCTTTTTCCGGCAGTTCCATTGCTGTTTCCATATCCGAATCCGGTAGAAGTTTTCACAACATCTTCATCGATGGGAAATGGATTCGCAAGATTGAAATAACAGGCAAGCAGAAGCATACTATCGTTTTAGCCAGTGGGCTGTCAAAAGGGTATCACGTACTGAAGTTGCAGAAATGCACAGAAGGCGAATTTGGGTGTACTACTGTTCATGGCTTTTACATTCCCCCAAAAGGACTATTACGTACAATAAAAAGAAAAACTCGCTTGATTGAAATCTATGGCGACTCTTATACATGTGGCTATGGGAGTGAAGCTCATAGTCCACAAGAACATTTCACATTGGACACTGAAAATTGCGATTTATCTTATGGCTGTATAATTGCCAGATATTTCGATGCAGACTATGCTTTGATTGCCCATTCCGGCAGAGGGCTCGTACGTAATTATGGAGATAACCATCAAGAATCTAAAAATACGATATCCACGAGATCCGGTCATATCTACGATGACTTCGATACTGTAAATTATAATTTTAAAGCTTATCATCCCGATTTAGTAATTATAAATTTGGGCTCAAACGATTATTCCCCCATCGTAACCCCTTCTGTAGAGCAATATACAAATGCTTATATCAACCTTATCCGTTCCCTCCAAGAACGTTACAAAAATGTAACCATACTCTGTATGGTCCCTCACACGGCAAATGATTATCTCAACTGTGCACTCAAAGAAGTCAGAAAGCAGATACAATCTATGAAACGAGTATACATGTCAAATCCTATGCCTGGAATTCTATCAATAAATGATTTAGGTGCAGATAGCCATCCAAACAATATGGGACATCAGAAAATTGCGATGAATCTCATTCCTACGATCTCAACAATTATGAATTGGAAATTAGAAGACAAGATTATACAATAACAACTTTACTATTCTGACTGTATCGCTTTTATTGAGGAATAAAAACCGGTATTCCTTCGATCTTTAAACAAATTGAGATTGTCGAGATATATACAAATAAATGATATTAAATCTTATCAAATTACCTTATTTTTTTCTTTAATTCATAGGACTTACAGAAAAAATAATTAGATTTGTATTCATTAAATAAAATTTTGACGATATGTCCAAGAATCTAATAAAAGAGATCATTGAAGGAAATAAATTATCATTTATCGAGAAGAAAATCATAACCTACTTCATACATAATGGTAATTCGACCATTACCGACTTAGCTCAGGAACTCAACCTAAGTATCCCTACTACTACTAAGTTTATCAATGAAATGTGTGAGACAAAAATTCTCAATGAATTCGGCAAATTAGAAACTAATGAAGGCCGGCGTCCCAACTTATATGGACTTAATCCAACATCAGGGTACTTTATAGGAGTAGACCTAAATGAATTTTCCGTAAATATCGGAATGATAAATTTCAAAGGTGATATGGAGGATCTGAAAATGAAGATTCCCTATTCCATTGAAAATACGATGAGTTCGTTAGATGAGCTTTGTGGGTTAATCAGTAAATTCATCCAAGAGTCTGAAGTTGATCCGAACAAGATAATTAACATTAATATTAATCTTTCAGGAAGGGTAAACCCAGAAACAGGTTATTCTTACAGTATCTTCAACTTTTCGGAAAGTCCACTCACTAAAATTATTTCGGACAAAATAAACATACAGGTATCTATTGACAATGATTCCCGTTCAATGGCTTACGGAGAATATCTTAAAGGATGTGCAAAAGGCGAAAAGAATGTACTCTTTATTAATATAAGCTGGGGACTTGGTATGGGCATGATACTTAACGGAAAACTTTACGAAGGGAAATCCGGATTCTCGGGAGAACTGGGACATGTTCACTCTTTCGATAATGAAATTCTCTGCAAATGCGGGAAAAAAGGATGCCTGGAGACTGAAGTATCCGGGCAAGCACTATATCGAATAGTCAATGAACATATTAAAGCCGGAGAATCTTCCATTTTACTCAAAGAGCATTCTGATGACAAACCTTATTCTCTTGAAGAAATCATAAATGCGACTAATCATGAAGATCTGCTTTGTATCGATGTGGTAGAGAAAATGGGTCAGAAACTAGGCAAGTCGATAGCAGGCCTCATTAATATCTTTAATCCGGAACTCGTGATTATAGGTGGAATTCTTTCTTTAACAGGAGATTACCTTTTGCAGCCAATAAAAACTTCTGTTCGAAAATATACATTGAATATTGTTAATAAGGAAACCACTATTGCCCTTTCCAAGCTAAAGGAAAAAGCAGGAATCATAGGAGCATGTATGCTGGCCAGAACTCATATATTTGATGATTAAAGATATATCTAGATAAATTGATAGTCCATCTTCATACATCACCTTTTTATATCCTACATAAGGATACAAAAGGTGAAGAAGATATTTACTAATAAAAAATTACAATTATGAATTTAGGAATGCCTGAAATTTTACTCATTGCCCTAGTAGTATTACTACTATTCGGAGGAAAGAAAATACCAGAACTAATGAAAGGGTTAGGAAAAGGGATAAAAAGTTTCAAAGAAGGTATGAATGAAGAAATAGATCTTGATGATTCTGCCAATCATAAAAAGAAGAATAGAGAAGACGAAAAATGAATCATAAAGAGCAGAATGATGAGGAGAAAATGACCTTCTGGGATCACTTGGATGTACTTCGTAACAGCCTTATACGAATGATTGGGGCAACGATGTTGTTTAGCATCTTAGGATTTATCTTTAAAAAACAACTTTTTTATATCGTACTTGCCCCAAGTCGTTCTGATTTTATCATATATCGTCTAATTAATGCAAAAGCTTATTCAGTTGAATTGATTAATACCCAACTTACTGAACAATTTCTCATTCACATGAAAATGGCTTGTGCTACCGGGTTGTTATGCGCATCTCCATACATCCTCTATTTGCTCTATAGATTTATTTCTCCTGCGCTTTATACCAAGGAAAAACGATTTTCCAAAATACTGGTATTGAGCGCTTACTGTATGTTCATTATAGGGGTTCTGATCAATTATTTTCTTATTTTCCCTATAACTCTCCGTTTCCTTACCAACTATAATGTCAGCAACATAATTCATAGCTTTCTCACATTGGACAGTTATGCAAATACGCTAATAATGATGAGCATCATTTTTGGCATTATTTTTGAAATACCTGTTATAAGTGCAATATTCGGAAAATTAGGCCTGCTTCATTCAAAAATGATGAAACATTATAGAAGACAAGCTATAGTCATCATACTTGTTATAGCTGCAATCATAACCCCGACAAGTGATGCTTTTACACTCCTGATTGTATCTACTCCAATGTGTCTTTTATATGAGATTAGTATTGCCATTGTAAATATTGAAGAAAGGAACTTGCTGCGAGACAGAAATATTATAACAAGTTACGATCAGCCATGTGAGTAATCTCTAATTGAAATTGGCGTTGTTTGTACAATAGGTATACGTCCTTTTCGGCTTACGTATATAATAGAGAATTTTTCTGGTTTTTCTTGAACCGTGAATTCTGTCAGCTTCTTTGATAAACCTAATAAACTGGCCAGCAAAAGCATAATCACCACTATAGAATACATCTACTACCCGTTAACAGACTTAAAAATACAGGAAATGGCATGCTGAAAAAGTATCATATCTATCTAGTCTTTAGGAACTTAGATTATCTTAGTCTTCAAGTTTTACATGATTTGTAATTACCAGCACTTTGGTAATGAGCTTACCAGTACTTTGGTAATGGGCTTACCAGTACTGTGGTAATGAGTTTACCAGTACTGTGGTAATGAGCTTACCAGTACTGTGGTAATGAGCTTACCAGTACTGTGGTAATGAGTTTACCAGTACTGTGGTAATGTCACTATGCCAAACACCGAGAACAATCCATAGTTATGTAGCTGTTTGGGTTAACCTTTCCATTTCTTCGAAGGGTATTCTCATCTCAAGACTCTGATGTAGTCATACTTTGTTGTAAAATTCTATAGTTTATGTGAAGCTGAGTCGGTAATAAAAGATAGATAAGTCAGTTATTTAAGATTACGACAAGGTTTTAGTTCAAATATGCTTATTAACAAGTATATTACATTCACTTTTTAAAATTTTTAAGAGACTTATGTTTTTATAGTTTTATGCTTTACGCATTCCACAATAACAGCTATTATCTCATTAATATACAGGAGATTACATTATCATACACTATTTCTTCTATCCTTCATATCCAGAAGACACTTCTAGCATTAATATGAATTTGCCTATGCTAAATATCTTGAATATATAATCTTCAGGATACAAACCACTCTGATGTTATCAATTGTAATATATATAACAGAAATACTTATCAGATAGCACTTTGATCATTAAACTGAAATCAAGATACCTATACGAAAACAGGACTATAAGCTTCGATAAGACTAGATTAATTAACCAAGACGTTAATTTTGTATAAATAATATGCAATTAACTAATAAATATTATGATTTAGTATGTACTTATTAAAAATAATAATATATTTGCAGATAAATAATAACAAAAAATATTTATAAAGGTATCTAATAATAAATTTTAATAAATTACCATTCATTTCTTTACATGGAAATAAGTCTACACTAGAGTAAAAGGACTTGCTTATGAGAACTAACATAAATTATTTGATATGACTGGCAAACAAAAGTTTCGCCTATTCGGCCAAGCTACCAGGAGGAAGAACTCAAAGTATTAAATTAATAAAAACATACATCTTATAAAATAGTACTCATATACACTTTAAAAAAGCATAGTTAATCATCAAACATACAGGTTCCATTTAAACCGCTTCGTTCTTTGTCATCTTTGAATTTAGTTGTACCAAAGAGATCTTACCGGCAACCCTCATCTGTAGATAAGCAGTATATGCAACACTTCCATGAAATTCTCTTTAAATTTCATATCAGGTTAAATGATGGGTATTAGTGGTATAGAATGATTGTAAAATAAATCTGTATTCTAATCACTTTATGGCATATATTTGAGCAAGCAATTAACATTTACACATAAGATACATCGCATGTTTGTAACATGATCATAATACCATAAAACCTTACAATCACTGAGACCTATATTTCCAACCAAACGAAAGTTTGATAATAGATAAACTATTGAGTTGGAAAAGCACAAGTTCAAGTTTATACAATCGGAGGATCTCTTTAACTAATATTCAATCTTTTCAAGGAACCACCTGTAGTTTTTACTGAACATTTATAATAAGAGGAAATAAATAAGACACAATGAGAAGAATAAGTTTATTAAAAATTTTAATTTTATTGGTTTGTGGTTTATACGCATCAAATCCTTTATATAGCAACGAAGAAAAAGGTAGTAACCAATTTGAACCCACACGCCTTAAATTTAATAATGGGAAATTTAAAATTGTACAATTCACAGACCTGCATTGGATAAATGGAAGACATCTGACAAATGACAGCACTGTTGCATTGATGAAGCATGTTATTAGCAGAGAACACCCTGATCTAGTAATAATGACAGGAGATGTTGTTGTCTCCTCTAATGCAGAAAAAGGATGGGAAGAAGTTACAAGACCTATGATTGAAGCAAAGGTTCCATTTGCAATAACCTTTGGGAACCACGATCCAGAAAGTGATATGACCAAAATACAAGTATTGAAGAAACTACAATCAATGCCCTATAATATGACCTATAATGCTGATAACAAAATATCAGGAATAGGTAATTGTGTTCTTCCTATTATGTCTTCAAATAACAAGCAAGTTAAATGGCTTCTATACCTGTTTGATTCTCATGATTACACAAAAAACAAAACATTTGGATACTATGATTGGATAAGAAATGATCAGATTCAATGGTATCGCAAGACAAGAGATAGTTATATCAATAGGACAAAAAAGATATTGCCTTCCCTTGCTTTTTTCCATATTCCTCTTCCTGAATATGATCAAGGTACATATATAGCCTCAACTATCGGCAACAAAGAAGAAGGCGTATGTTCCCCAAATATAAATTCAGGACTTGGCTCAGCGTTTATTGAGAAAAGAGATATGCTCGGTGTTTTTACGGGGCATGATCATAATAATGATTATTTAATAGATCTCAATGGAGAAATCTCTCTAGCATACGGCAGAAAGACAGGATATAATGCGGCCTATCATGAAGTGTTAAATAGAGGCGCCAGGGTTATAATCTTATCTGAAGATGAACGAATATTCAACACCTATATCACGACATTAGCAGATAAGAAAAAATACGATTATACCTTTGAGCAAAAAGCACATTCTTACCCAACAGTAGAAGGCACTTTTATTCAAGATTGGCTTACAAGAAAGTGGAATGACGATAGATGGCACAAAGAGTTATCTTTACTAAAAAGTATAGGCATTAATTATTTAATACTTGCACCTTCTGTCAGTGTTGATGATAAAGGAAATATTAAATCCATTTATCCAAGTATCTATAATGATGAAAAGCATTCAACAGATATACTTGATATATGCCTCAGAAATGCGAAGAAAGTAGGCATGAAAGTTTTTGTAGGCTTAAACTTAAATGATAAATGGTGGTCAGCAGATTTCTCCGAAGAATGGCTTGACGAACAGATGAAAATCGGCAACAGAATAGCAGATGAATTAGTTTCAAAATATAAAAGCAAATATGGTGACACCATGTATGGATGGTATTGGCCATGGGAAGTTGATAACATCCATGCCATAAGTTCTGAGAATCAGGCTGTTCTGGAAAGAGCTATTAATATTAATTTAGATCATTTGAATAAAATCACGCCAGATATGCCTTTTATGCTATCCCCATTTGCAAATTCAAAGTTAGGGACAGCTGATAGCAACAGCAAGATGTGGGCATCTATATTACCTCAGATTCATTTTAAATATGGAGATATTTTTGCATTACAAGACGGAGTAGGTGCAGGCGGGCTATCTGTAGACCAACTTCCGGAATGGTTTGAAAAGATGCGACAAGCCATTAACAAAAAATCAGGATTAAAGTTTTGGGGCAACGTGGAATCTTTTGATGCGAAATACTGGACAAGTGCCCCACTTTCACGTTATATTAAACAATTAAATAATGTAAATCCATACGTAAATAAAATCATAACATTCGCTTATCCTCATTATTATAGTCCTAGTCAAGTCAACAAACAATATAACGATATTTATGCACAGTATTGCAGATCTGGTATTCTGCCTAAGATATTGCCCCCCGCCCCCATATCAGATTTGAAAATATTGGAAGAAAACAATCATAATGTTCTTAAATGGGAATTGCCCAAAAACAGGAAAAATCTAATTGGATATCATATCTACAAGAATGGCATATTAATAGGAAATATTCAAAAAGAAGATGTGGGTATATATATAGATAAAGAAAATTCTGAAGGAGGTTTATACGAAGTATCTTCATATAATGTATATGGGGATGAATCTACAAAAGTTAAAGCTCAGATTAAATAATAATTGAAAATGAAAAACAAGATTATTGTAATAGGAAGTAGTAATACAGATATGGTAATTAAGTCAGATCATTTACCACAACCTGGAGAAACCGTACTAGGAAAGAACTTTTTAATGAACCAAGGAGGTAAAGGCGCAAATCAAGCAATAGCTGCTGCACGACTTGGAGGAAACACTCTTTTTATTTGCAATATAGGAAATGATCAATTTGGTCATGATGCAAAAAAGATTTTCCAAAAAGAAGGTATTGATACTAATTATGTTAACGAAATAACAGATCAACACTCCGGAATAGCACTTATCAACGTCAACTCTGAAGGAGAAAATACAATTGTAGTAGCACCTGGTGCAAACGGGACATTATCAATAGATGATATAAAGAAAGCCGAAAATGAAATAAAGAAAGCTTCTATTGTTTTAATGCAATTAGAGACACCCGTAGAAGCTCTCGTATATGCTGCAGAAATAGCAAAAGAAAATGGCGTTAAAGTAGTATTAAATCCAGCTCCTGCTCCGTCAAAAGCATTGCCTGACGAGTTGCTTAAGAACGTAGATATTTTAATCCCAAATGTCACTGAAGCTGAGATAATAGCAAAGATGAAAATAAACGATAAAAGTTCCATGAATGAGGCGATGCAAAAAATCCTGTCAAAAGGTGTAAGTACTGTTATTATAACTATGGGAGCAGACGGAGCACTCGCTTATGAAGGAGGAGACTTGTTTCAGGTACCTGCATATAAAGTAAAAGCTATTGATACCACAGCCGCAGGAGACACTTTTTGTGGGGCATTATGTGTTGCTTTAGATAAAGGTGAGAAATTGAAAGATGCGATACGTTTCGCGAACAAAGCTTCATCTATTTCCGTAACACGCATGGGAGCACAGGTTTCTATACCTTACGCAAACGAAATCAAATTATAGAACAGTTAATCTATTAATACTAAGAAGATGTTTATAGTAAATAGTTATACATTAGCCGTAATATTGTGTTTTGTCACAATGTTATGTTGGGGTTCGTGGGGCAACACTCAGAAAATGGCAGGAAAGACCTGGCGCTATGAACTTTATTACTGGGATTATGTAATAGGGATTTTTCTCTTCTCATTGCTGATGGGAATTACATTAGGAAGTTTTGGGTCTCATGGAAGAAGTTTCATGACAGATCTAGAACAAGTCTCCACAGCAACTTTCTTGTCAGCTTTCATTGGTGGTGTTATTTTTAATGGCTCAAATATTCTTCTATCTGCATCAACTTCTATAGCAGGAATGTCAGTTGCATTTCCTGTAGGCGTGGGATTAGCCTTGGTATTAGGCGTATTCTTAAATTATTTTGAAATGCCAAAAGGCGATCCATTTTTCTTGTTTCTGGGGGTAGCACTTATTGTTCTAGCCTTGATCTGCAATGGAATAGCTGCTGCGAAAAATGGCAAGAAAGAGAAGAAGAAAAATACGAAAGGTATTTTATTAGCCATTATAGCAGGTGTGCTTATGTCATTCTTCTATCGTTTTGTTGCAGCAGCAATGGATTTGAATAATTTTGGAAGCCCTGAGCCAGGAAAAGCTACTCCTTATACTGCATTCTTTATCTTTTCTATAGGGATTCTCATCAGCAACATTGTATTTAACACATTCATGATGAAAAAGCCTATATCAGGTCAACCCGTAAGCTATCATACTTATTTTAAAGGATCCTTTCACATTCACTGCGTTGGAGCCCTAGGTGGTGTTATATGGGGACTTGGGACATTGCTAAGCTATATTGCTGCCGGAAAGGCTGGAGCTGCTATTTCATACGCTTTAGGGCAAGGTGCTCCTATGATTGCCGCATTCTGGGGAGTCTTTATCTGGAAAGAATTTGCAAATAAGAATAGCGTAATAACAAAACTTCTGGCATCAATGTTTATCCTGTTTATTGCCGGATTGAGTTGCATCGTCATTTCAGGAGGAAATTGAAGTTATCATATTTAAAAAGATGAGAAGAAAGATATTTTTATTATTCATATTTATCGCTATCCCAATTGCCATTTTTTCTAAGACGATATGGTTAGATCAACTGGATGTGAATTATATGTGCCAAGACTGGGGCTCACCTCAAGTAAACAAGTCGGTATTAGGCTCAACACTAACAGTAGCCAGCAAGGAATATTCCAGAGGGATTGGCACACATTCTATCAGTCGTTTTTTATTGAATCTAGACGGTAATGCAAAATCTGTATCAGGACTTGTAGGTGCTGATGATCATAATGATTTTGGAGGCAATATGGAATTTCAGATCATTGCCGATAAAAAAACTATTTGGCATAGTGGTATCATGCATAAGGGAATGCCAGCTAAATCTTTTTCTGTGAAATTACAGAATGTGAAGCAGGTGGCCTTAATTGTGCGGGAAGCCGGTGATGGTATAATGTATGACCATGCTGATTGGCTTAATGTGAAATTTATCACAAAAGGTAACATAATACCCCAAAATGTTTTTCCAACAAAGATAGCCACTGAAAAATACATATTAACTCCAAGAGAAAGCAATATTCCCAAAATTAATTCACCTAAAGTTTTTGGAGTACGACCCAATAGTCCGTTTTTGTATACTGTAGCAGCAACAGGCAAGCACCCTATTAATTTTTCCGCATATCAACTTCCAGAAGGTTTATCCATTGATAAAAATACAGGCATCATAACTGGGTCTGTATCTGAAGCTGGCACATATCATATCATTGTCAGAGCTGATAACAAAGAAGGAGGAGACTATCGTGACGTTAAAGTTATTGTTGGCGACAAAATCAATTTAACTCCACCAATGGGTTGGAATAGTTGGAACTGCTGGGGACTGTCTGTTGATGACCAGAAAGTAAGAGACGCAGCTGATGCAATAAGTAAGAATCTTATTAATCACGGTTGGACTTATGTCAATATAGATGATGGCTGGGAAGCCAAAGAAAGAGATGCAAATGGCATACTTATGGGAAATTCGAAGTTCCCCGATTTTAAAGCCTTAAGTGACTACATACACTCAAAAGGATTAAAATTCGGAATATATTCTTCTCCTGGGCCAGAAACATGTGGTGGACATTTAGGTAGTTATCAGCATGAAGAACAAGATGCCAGAACATGGGCAGAATGGGGAGTTGATTATCTTAAATATGATTATTGTTATTATAGTGAGGTAGCTCCTAAACCGACTGAGAAACTGATAGAAAAGCCTTATATCGTAATGAAAAAAGCCTTAGGCAAGGTTAATCGTGATATAACTTATTGTGTCGGTTTCGGTGCACCTAATGTTTGGAATTGGGGTAGAAAAGCTGGTGGCAATCAATGGAGAACAACACGAGACATCACGGATGCATGGAATGTAGTAATGGCAATCGGTTGCTTCCAAGACGTATGTGCCTCAGTAACCAAACCGGGATGTTATAATGATCCCGACATGCTTGTCGTTGGAAAATTAGGTAAAGGATGGGGAGCCGATGCCCATGATTCCCATTTAACTCCAGATGAGCAATACTCTCATATCAGTTTATGGAGTCTCCTGTCAGCACCATTATTAATAGGATGCGATCTGGACAACATTGATGACTTCACTATGAATTTACTGACTAATGATGAAGTTCTTGCTGTTGATCAAGATCCTTTAGTGAAACCTGCAAAGAAGATACTCGTTAATAATGGTCAGATATGGTATAAGCCACTTGATGACGGTTCTGTAGCTGTAGGATTATTTAACATTGATCCATACAAGATTTTATGGGATCAATCTAAAGGTGATGAAATCCAGAGAAAGAAATATAAAATTGTTTTGGATTTAAATCAAATAGGACTCAGAGGAAAGTATAGAGTACGAGATTTATGGAGGCAAAAGGATATTGGAATTGTGGGTAAAAGCTACATTGCCAATGTTCCTTATCATGGAGTTTCATTCGTAAAGTTAATTCCGATAAAAGATAATTAGAAGATTATGAATAGGAGAAATTTTTTACGGTATTTATGTATGGGGACTACTTCTCTTCTTATCCCAGACATATTACATGCCCAACTGAAAAAGGATAATATTCCAGAGATGAAAGATATAAAACCTATTTCTGGATCATGGTTTGAATTCCAGCACTGTCTAGCATCTGAAGGCAGATATTGGGATCCAGACTTAGCTAAATTTACTGCTGAGCAATGGAAAGAAAAGGTCCGTGAAGCAAGTAGTGTCGGATTTAAATATTTAGTATTGCAAGAAGTCGCTTTGGATGGAAAGGCTTTTTACCCATCAAAGATAGCGCCACAATATCGACTAGGATGTGAAGATCCATTAGAGGCCATTTTATCAGCTGCTGACGAAGTTGGAATAAAATTTTTTCTAAGTAATGACTTCTGGGCAGATTGTCAAAAGGGAGAATTCTTGATGAAAGACCCGGGAATAAGAAAGTTCAGGGCAAAAGCTATGGAAGAAATAGTTTCCAAATATGGCCACCATAAAAGCTTTTACGGTTGGTATTTTCCTAACGAATCTTATTTAATGCCATATTTTAGTGATGATTTTATAGAATATATGAATGATTGTTCACATACAGCAAGAATGTTAATGCCACATACTGTGAATTTA
Source organism: uncultured Prevotellaceae bacterium (assembly GCA_963769405.1). GTDB lineage: Bacteria > Bacteroidota > Bacteroidia > Bacteroidales > Bacteroidaceae > Prevotella. Next base: position 49,969 of record CAVYLQ010000019.1, read on the forward strand.
ATAGCACCATATAATATAAAAGCAGAAAAGGCCGATGATACTTTTGTCAAGCAACTGGAACGAATGGATATTGATATTATAGCCTATCAAGATGGAGTTGGAGTGAATGCCACCAAACTTGGAGAAGCTGGGAAATATTTTGAAGCATTATATAAAGCTCATCAAAAAGCTTCACGTGCAAGAATATGGGCTGATATGGAATTATTCTATTTTGAAGAGGGCACAAAGGGGAATCTACTTCCTGCAGACTTCGAAACACGAATTCTAAAACAAATGAAGGATATATCTCCTTTTGTTGATAAGATATTATGCTACCAATATATAGGATGTATGAATAAACCTAACACAAAAGCTTATGCAGGAAACAGAAATCAAGAATCAGTAAGATTGTATAGACAATATAAAAAATGGTTAGAACAGAATCGTATAAAAGACATATAATATGAAACCTTATAAAATAGCAAATATTAAATACATATCAACGGCTTTCTTTTTGTTGCTTTCAATAAAAGCATTTTCAAGTGCTGAAGTAACTGATCCATATAGTGAGAAAACGCTTTCAAAAGCAGAACTTATGGATAAAGTCAAAGGAGGATGGGCCGGAAAAACCATCGCTTGTAGTTATGGTGGTCCTATTGAATTTCAATATGAAGGGACAATGGTTCAGGATTATGTTCCGATTAAATGGAATAACACAAGCATTAAAGGATATTATGACACCTTTCCGGGGTTATATGATGATATATATGTAAACTTAACTTTTGTAGACGTAATAAACCGTTTAGGTCTGGATGCTCCTGCAGATTCTTTCGCAATAGCATTTGCACATGCTGGTTATCCTTTATGGCATGCGAATCAGGCTTCACGCTATAATATTTTGAATGGGATAATGCCTCCGGCATCAGGTTACTGGAAGAATAATCCGCATGCAGATGATATAGACTTTCAGATAGAATCTGACTTTGCTGGCATCATGTCTCCAGGAATGCCTAATTCTTGTTCGGAAATCACTGACAAAGTAGGCCATATAATGACCTATGGAAATGGATGGTATGGTGGAGTCTATATCTCTACACTATACACTTTAGCATACATCTCTCATGATATTAATTTTATAGTTAATGAATCATTGAAAAAGATACCGTCCAAAAGCACCTTCCACCAATGTATAAGTGATATTATAAAATGGCATCATGAATATCCAAATGACTGGAGACATACATGGTTTGAATGTCAGAGGAAATGGAGCAGTGATATCGGATGTCCGGATGGTGTATTTACAGCTTTTGATATTGATGCATTGATCAATAGTGCTTATGTAACAATAGGTTTGTTATATGGGCAAGGCGATTTCGGGAAATCAGTAGATATTGCGGTTCGCTGCGGACAAGATGCAGATAGTGGTCCAGCTAATGTAGGAGGTATTATGGGAACAATGCTCGGATACAGTCATATCCCTGATTATTGGAAGAACCCTGTAAAGTGTGTAGAAGACCGGCCTTTTTCACATTCTTCATACTCATTAAATAAGGCTTATCAAACAAGTTATAATCATGCCTTGATGATGATAAAGGAAAATGGAGGACAGATTTTAGATAATGATATAGCCATCAAGTGTCAAAAACCAATACCAGTACATTATGAAAAATCTTTTGACGGATTATTCCCCGTTGATAAAGTTTCTATCAGTAAGAGCTTGAACAACGATAATCAGTTAGATATTGACATTAATGCAAAAGGAGTAGTTTTCAGAGGATACAGTTCCTGCTCATCCAATGATAAGTATGTTGCAAAAGTAATGGTTCTCATTGATGGCAAAACTAAGGATATATTAAACTTGCCTATTGCATCCCAGGATACACGCAAAGTGGATCTTTATTGGAATTATGATCTAAAGAATGGGAAGCATATTGTCTCATTCAAATGGCTTAATCCTGAGCGGGATGCTCAAGTCTATATCAATGATGCTATTATATATAAAGAAGTTTTGAAATAGAATTTTAAAAAAAATGTAATTATTATGCAAAGCAGAATTTTAATTTTATTATTAATTTTGAGCGTCAGTATAAGTGTAAACGCCCAACCCAAAGTGATAGCTCATCGAGGATTCTGGAATACTGAAGGTTCAGCCCAGAATAGTTTAAGATCATTAATTAAGGCTGATTCTATTGGTTGTTTTGGTTCTGAATTTGATATATGGATTACAGCTGATGGAAAGGTAATGGTTAATCATGATGGTGTATATGAAGGCAAAGTAATAGAAACTTCCAAATATAGTGAACTGAAAGATTTGAAGTTGAATAATGGTGAGAAGCTTCCCACATTAGAAAGTTATCTTAGACAAGCCAGGAAGTTAAAGGTAAACCTTATATTAGAAGTGAAACAACATAAAAGTTTATCTCGCCAGAATCTAGCTATTGACAAGACACTATCTTTAGTCAAAAAGATGAAACTTACCCATAGAATCATCTACATATCATTCTCAATTGATGCAGTTAAGCGATTAATTGCGAAAGCCCCACATGGTACAGAAGTATATTACTTAGGCGGTGATAAAACTCCATCAGAATTAAAGGCGATGGATTGTTCCGGGCCTGATTATTATGCAGGTACTTTAAAAGATCATCTGGATTGGATAGAAGAAAGCCATAAATTGGGAATGAAAGTTAATGTCTGGACAGTTGACGATGCTAAAGATTTGAAGTACTTTATAGATAAAGATGCTGATTTTATCACCACTAATAATCCTACTTTATTGCAGGATCTCTTACAAGAATCTTCTATAAATTAAGAATCATGTTTTATGTCAGAATTAGACAAAGTTTATTTAACACATTAACATTCTATAAGTTATGGATTAAAATACGAGTATATAATTTGATATTTTATTCTTACAAGCATAAAATAATTTATGTAAACTATGACTGTTCCAGAACTTAATAGAAGGAAAGCTATTCTTTAAACAGATTGTCAATATCGCCATATCAAATTCTTCTATAACTTGGATGTCATCTATCTACAGATATGAATTGCCGTGTGTATGAATCTTTTCTTTGCTATAGTCAAGACCCTCACATAGATCAATTGTTACGCACTATTTTAAGAGACATTAATCTGTTCCTTACTGATAGTTCCACTATTAATGAATAATTTACAAGTGCTCCCAAAAAGTTTTCTGTATATGACTACCCTTGTCACTTTACTTTGGAGAATTTCTAAAAGAGCAGTAGAGTTTCCTTTTTATAAATCATAAATTTTAATAGTATGAAGAATCTAGAAATTGCTTTATTCAAGTTACCATTCATATTCATTTTACTAATCTTACCTATTAGAGTTTCTGCTCAGAATACCGCGAACGATGAGCATAACCTCACTGGGATTGTAAAAGATAAAGATGGGCAAGAACTTATAGGTGTAACGATACTTGACAGAGAATCTAAGTCAAATAGAACAACATCTAATACAAAAGGCCAGTTTTCCATAAATGCACATACAGGAGATGTACTTGAATTCTCTTATGTCGGATTTGAAAACAAAAAAATCAAGGTAGCAGATCCCAGCAAACCTATGATTGTCATCATGCAAGACAAAAATGTAGGATTAAATGAGGTTGTTGTTGTTGGCTATGGAGTACAAAAGAAGGTAAATCTTTCAGGAGCAGTTGAGACTATGTCTGCAAAGTTAATAAAAGACAGACCTATTGCGAATGTAGGACAAGCATTACAAGGCGCAATCGGAAATTTAAATATTTCAGTAGGAAACGGATCATCAGATGCATCTCCTTCTTATAATATCCGTGGCTATAATTCTATTAATGCTGCTGACCCAATGGTCATAATAGATGGAATTGTCTCAGATGAATCAAGCCTAAATAATTTAAATCCAAGCGATATTGAAAGCGTATCCGTCTTAAAAGATGCAGCATCTGCTGCAATCTATGGTTCTAGAGCTGCATACGGTGTCATCCTGATCACGACCAAGAGTGGAAATAATGACAAAATAGAAATAACTTATAATAATAATTTTGTATCAAAAACGGCCACCTATCGTCCTCAGATAGTAAAGGATGCATATCAGAATATGTATTATCTCAATCAAATGGGGTCATTTCAATTTCCACAAGTTGTTCTTGACTACGCGAAAAAAGTTAGTGAAGATCCAACTTTGCCAAAGTATATAGATGTTAATGGCCAATGGACTTATTTAGGAAGCACAAACTGGTTTGATGAAATTTTCAAACATACAAAACATACCAGCCAACATAGTATACAAGTCTCGGGTAGAACCCAGAGAACCAGCTTCTTGTTATCCGGCAGTTATTATGACGACAGTGGTATGATAAAATATGCCGATGAAGATTATAACAGATACAACCTGAGAAGCAAGGTAGAATACAAAATCACAGACTGGTTATCTATAGGCAACAATACTAGTTTTATGCAAAACAAATATGATCGTCCCTCAGCATTCGGAGATTTATTTTTGTATTATCCTCAGACGATGGGTACATACGAATTATTACATAATCCGGAAGGTGGATGGAGCTCTGCTGGCGCACAAACAATTGGCAATCTGATAGACGGAGGCAGATCAAAGACTACAAATAATGAGTTCAATACAGTATTTAACTTTAAAGCAGAAATCCTCAAAAACATATTATCCGTACAAGGAGATTTTTCTTACATGTATAATATGCAATATTATAGAACAGCCAGCTTCCCGATTGATTATAAAGGAGGCCCAAATCTGGCTTATACGTGGGGAACATCCTCTAGTGCACAAAAGGTAAACCGACCATCAAATCAGTCTTATGCTGATATCTTTGCCACATTCAATAAGACGTTCTTTAAGAAAAACGCAATCAGTGCAGTTCTGGGATTTAGCCAAGAGTCTTATAGATCTGAATACCAATGGTATAAAAGACAAGACCTCTTATCACCCACTTTACCTACAGTTCAACTGGCAACTGGTGATATTTCTCTAAATGAAAATGTATCTAAATGGGCAATGAGGAGTGGATTCGGTCGTTTTAATTATATCTTTGACAACAAATACATTGCAGAATTTGACGGTCGTTATGACGGTTCTTCTCGTTTCCCCAAAGGACATCGTTATGTATTCAATCCATCAGGATCATTGGCCTGGATTGTATCACATGAAAATTTCTTTAATAAATTAAAGTCTGTAGTCAGTTATCTTAAGTTCAGAGCATCATACGGGCAACTAGCTAATCAATCAACTTCAAATTTCGGTTATTTGCCAACAATGTCCACTAGTCGTTTAGGCATGATATTAGATGGAGTAAATCCAATAACTGTCAGCACTCCAGGAATTGTTTCCGGTGATTACACATGGGAAAAAGTTGTTACAAAAAATATAGGTATTGATATCAATTTCCTATCTAATCGTTTGTCCTTTACCGGCGATATGTACATCAGGGATACCAATGGCATGTTAGTTTCATCTGCTACTTACCCAGGAGTATTAGGTACTTCAGCTCCCAAATTAAACTCTGGAAGCCTTCGCACGAAAGGATTCGAATTGTCTGTAGGATGGAAAGACAATATCACATTGGCCAATAAACCATTAAACTATAGTGCTAAGTTTATCTTATCTGATAATCAGTGTACCATTACAAAGTACAAGAATGAAACCGGTACATTAAGTGATTTCAACGTTGGCCATAAAATCGGTGAAATATGGGGATTAGTAACGGAAGGCTATTTTGTAAATGAAGCAGATGTAAAAAATCATGCAAATCAAAACAGCGTAATTGTATCTGAATCTTTACCAGGAGATCTGAAATTTAAAGACTTAAATGGCGATCATGTCATAAATTCAGGAAGTTGGACTTTGAAAGACCATGGTGATTATAAGATCATTGGGAATTCGCAGTCCCGATATAACTACAGTTTATTATTTAACGCTGATTGGAATGGTTTTGATTTAAGTGCATTCTTCCAAGGTGTCGGTAAACGTCAATTTTATCCGACTTCCAGTGGCATGAATGTTGATTATGAGTTCTACAGTTATTTCGCTACGCAGTGGACCCATTTAACTCCTCAGCTAATGAATAACCATTGGACGGAAGACACCCCTGATGCATATTATCCTCGTCTGAAAGCGGGCGCAGCCGGAACTTCTGGAAAAGAATTAGCTGCAACACAGACAAAGTATTTATTGAATGGAGCATATCTGAGATGCAAGAATCTCACATTAGGTTATACTGTACCGGAAAATATTTCTTCAAAATTATTAATTAACAGATTGAGAATATATTTTACGGCAGAGAATTTGTTCACCTGGGACAAACTTCCCAAATTCTATAAGGTTGATCCAGAATTAGCTGGCGGAGGTTCGAATGGAGGTGGTGTAGCTTATTCTCTAGAACGCTCATTGGCTTTTGGTTTAAACATTACATTCTAAAATATTATGAGTATGAAAAATGTATTAATAAATAGCATGTTATTATTGAGTCTTATAACATTGTGGAGCTGTGATGATAGCTTTTTGAATGTTACTCCAGAAACAGAAATCACATCTGAATCTTTTTTTAAATCTCCAGAAGATCTAAAAATATACTGTAATAAGTTTTATGCTTATTTGTCATCCCCTATGGATGATCGTGGCTCTGATAATGTTGTGGCTAAAGACATCACGAATGAGACTGATTACCGGATAATGAGAGGGCTTGTAACTCCTCAGAATGCCGGTCAGTGGTATGGCTATTGGTCAAGAATGCGTGAAATAAATTATTTTATAGAGAATGCTCATAAAGCTAAGGGAAATGCTGATAATATAAATCATTATATCGGTATTGGACGTTTCTTTAGAGCATGGTATTATTATACTCTTGTTGAAAAGTATTCTGATTTACCTTGGTATAACAGATCACTACAAACTACTGACAAAGATTTTCTTTATAAAAAGCAAGACCCAAGGTCATTAATTGTAGATTCTGTTTTCGCAGATTTACAATTCGCAGTAGATCATATTAAACCCAATATAGATGGGAATGTATCTAAAACTACGATGACAAAATGGTCTGCCTTGGCATGGGCGGCTAGATTTGCATTAAATGAAGGTACAATGAGAAAGTACCATCCAGAATTGGGATTGACAGATGATTATAAGAAGTTCTTGCAATTAGCAGTGGAAGCATCTCAAGAGATCATGAATTCCGGTGTTTATTCTATCTATACTATTAATGGTACAGGAGAAAGAAGCAAAGCATACGAGGCGCTATTTAATAGTACAGATCTGTCCAAAAATCCTGAGATTATCATGTATCGGGATTACGATAAGGCATTAGGGCTGATGCATAATCCCAAATCCGTATTTAATGAGGACACCGGCTTGTCACGAAATCTCATGAATGAATATTTAGCCTATGACAATAATGGAAATTTAATCCCATTTCATGATATTGCTGGATATGACACGATGTCTTATACGAATATATTTTTAAAAAGAGATCCTAGATTAAGTCAGACATACATGCATCCTGGATTTAAGATGCCCGGATATTCTGATATCGCCTACCCCAACCTTAATATTGGCGGTTATTTGCAAATTAAGTTCTACCCTACTACAGCTGACCAGATCGCATTAGGTAGTACGGCATATACAGATGTCCCTATCTTTAGATATGCAGAAATCTTACTTATTAATGCTGAAGCTAAAGCCGAATTAGGAACTTTGACTCAAGATGACTTAGACAAGACCATTAAATTACTAAGAGACAGAGTAGGTATGCCTTCACCAGTATTAAGTGATTGGTTATCAAATATTGATCCTGCCTTAGAAGCAGAATATCCAAATGTAAGTGGTCCAATGAAAGGAGCTATTCTTGAAATACGCAGAGAAAGACGTGTCGAATTGGCTTGCGAAGGCTCACGCTTAGAGGATCTAAAACGTTGGAAAGTTGGACAACTGGCAGCAGAAACTCCTAAAGGCATATATGTTAAAGCATTAGGCCCATTGGATATAACAGGTGACGGTATTCCTGAATATTATATATCTGTAGATGGAACAGGATTAAGTGATATCAAGAAAAAATATCCAGGTGCCAATATCATAAGTTATAATTTAAATTCATCTTTATTTAGCTTATCTGAAGGTACGAAAGGCTATATTCAAATAACAGATCAGGTAAATTCATTCAAATTCTTAGATAAATATTATTATTATCCTATTGATGTAAGGGATTTAGCTGCAAATACGAATTTATATCAAAATCCTTTATGGAAATAATAATGTTTTTTGATATATCTGCTCATTTAAAATAATGTGCATAATACAATAGTAAGAAACAAATATAATTAATATGAAAACAAGAAATCTATTAATATTAGTCTTATGGCTCCCCCTCATTATATCATGTAAGAGCAGTGATGATGCTGTTCCAGGGGATCCAATAATGAAATATGTGGTTACTTCAGATAGAACAGATACGATTACATCTGCTTCATTTAAAGATTGGATTACTATACTTGGTGACAATTTTGTAGATGTTAAGTCTATTCATGTTAATGATGTGGAGATTACTCTAAAGGATTCATATATTACAAAAAACGAAATAACTTTTCAGATTCCTGAAGTTACTCCAAAAGTAATAAATAACTTGATTACACTTCAAACCAGTAATGGAGTTACCACATTGCCTTTTATTGTCAATGTTCCCAAACCGATCGTCGTACCGGACAGAACTGCATCATGGCTCTTTGATGATCCTGCCAATTTATTGAAGGCTGATATTGGACAGAATTTAGAAACCGGATGGAGAGAAAATGTTTCACCAAGAGTAACACATATACCAGGCCCCAGTGATATGACAGGATTCACTTCTATTAACGGTCCTAGTATACCAACTAATAATAAAGCTGTAACAGTGGATAAATGGCATTTCTTAGTTGCTAATCATGGAATAAGCCCAAATGGCGGTGGAACAAGAGTAAATGAATATACTTTAATGATTGATTTTAGAGTACCTGCTTTAGGAGCATTTTATACTTTCCTCCAGACAAATCCTGCTGATACTGATGACGGTGATATATTTATAAACAAATCGGGTGCTATAGGTAGTGGAGCCACTGGTTATTCTACTGGTGGAGTTACTGCTAATACATGGCAACGCCTTGTCGTATCGGTCAAATTGGGAGATAAGGGATGGATAAAATACTATTTAGATGGTAAACTGGTATTGGACGATGAAGATATGACTAAATTCCAGATAGATAATTCTCGTTATTCACTTGCTCCAAAAATCATTTTATTTGGAGATGATGACGGAGATGATGCAGCAATTGATGTCGCAGAAGTTGCAATGTGGAATGTAGCTCTTACCGAAGCACAAATAGGAAAACTTGAGACCACTATGAATTTGCGATAAAATAACGTATAAACTTTAATTGTATTTATATTACTTAATATATTAAAAAATCGAATCAGATTTTAAATCTGATTCGATTTATCTACGTTATAAGAATTAAATCATATAAACAAAATAATGATAAGTTTATTGACAATTAGATGTGTAAGATTATAATTCTGTCAATATATAAAAGAAATATTTAAATGAAAAACTTTACAGTTATATTATTACTTTTACTTCTTAGCATTCCTGCCTTTGGTCAAAAGAACAGAGTAGTATTGATTACCTTAGATGGTTTCCGTTGGGAAGAACTGTTTGGAGGAGCTGATTCAACTTTAATATCAAATAAGAAGTATGTTAACGATGTAAAAGAACTGAACGAACTGTTCAATCGCCATACCCGTGAAGAAAGAAGAAAAGCATTACTCCCTTTCATCTGGGATACAGTTAAAAACAGAGGCACTATTATCGGTAACCGATGGGCTCATTGTAATATGAATGTTACTAATGGCAGGCATTATTCTTATCCCGGATATAATGAGATGTTATGTGGATTTCCTGATGATAAGGATATTCGTAACAATGACAAGATATACAATCCTAATGTAAACATATTGGAAATAGCCAATAATACACCCGAGTATAAAGGTAGGGTGTTGGCATTCTGCAGTTGGGACTGTTTTCCATATATACTCAATGTAAAACGCAGTAAGTTGGAAGTGAATGCAGGTTACATGCATACTTTATCTCCTTGTCCGACGAAAAAGGAATTATTCCTTGATACGATTGAGGACGAAAATCCACGCCATTGGGTTAACGAACGCTTTGATGTGTATACTTTTCATTATGGATTGGAAGCAATGAAAACTCGTAAACCCAAATTCATATATTTCGCCTTTGATGAAACAGATGATTTTGCACATGACGGAAGATATGATCAATATCTTAAATCGGCTCATCGTGCCGATAATTTTATAAAGGAATTATGGGAATATACTCAATCGGATCCCTTTTATAAGAATAAGACCACATTTATTATTACATGTGACCATGGTAGAGGCAATGGAGAAACAAGCCCTGATGACTGGGAAAGTCACGGTTATGATATAAAGAATTCTGACCAGACTTGGGTAATCGCTTTCGGTAAGGATATTCCTGCACATGGAGAGGTAAAAAAGGATTGTCAATATTATACGAAACAAATTGCACCAACTATTGCACGTATTCTCGATATTAATTTTAACCCTAACCGTAAGGATGCAGGTATTCCTATTGACTTTTAAACAAAAAAAATTCCGAATTGCTTCATTAGGGTATAAGGTATATAACAAATTGGTCCTAACCCTAACAGAGGCAGTTGATATCTATTTGCCCCATATTCTAAGAGTAGCTTGAAATGCACAATACTTGCATAAGACAGAAGCTATATTTTGCAATTTGGGAACAATAAACACAAATAATAAAGTGCTTTGTGTAGTCCATATATGGCAACACAAAGCACTATAAATAAAGAATTACTTGTTAGCAAATCAAAAATATTTTTCGTTAAGATAACTCAACTTAGAAAAGATTAGCATTCTAATCAATAATCAGGATTTTGTTTTAAGATATTATTGCTTTTATCAATCTCACTTTGTGGAATCGGAAGCAAATAATCTCGATTATCTTTAAAATTCGCACCTTTTATTGTATTATATTTTGCTGCATAAGCACGCATAACATTACCGAAACGCTTCTGGCGCATCAAATCATCTCGCCTCCAGCCTTCCATAGCTAACTCACAACGACGTTCATGCCAGATGATCTGACGTAATTTATCCTGATTTGTCTCAGTAATATCAGGCAAAGTATTCTGGGTGGTAGGTGGAATATAAGTTTGCCTGTCACGACGGGGATCAAAAGGATTCGTATTGCGCGCACGGCGGCGCACCTGATTAAGATAGATCAGCGCTTGTGCCGGTTTCCCATTTTCATTCAAAGCCTCAGCATACATCAGCAATACATCAGAATAACGGATTACCCGAATATTATAACTGATCATCCATACATCCATACCCTTCTTTTCGATAGCAGGAACCGTAAGTTTGTAATCATGATAACCAGTAGGAGATTCCGAATTATCCTGGGATAAAGAATCGCCTACATAACGGTCACCAGTCTGAGTAAAAACATAAGTAATACGAGGATCATCAGGATCGAAAGCATCATATAAGTCCTTAGAAGGACAATGAAAACCATAACCTTGATACCCTGAAACACGCCGGCTGGTGAAATAATGCGGCACATTGGTGCCCGTAGCAATCGATTTGTCATACACCTTATTGGGGATTTCAAATACTGACTCTGTACTATTCTCATAAGCGGGACGCCAATTTTCTCCATAATCATCCAGCAAGGCATAATCTTTATCCACTTCGACTATATCATGCAAAACCGTTTCGGCAGATTTATAGTCACCACGGAACATATATGTCTTTGCCAACATCGTCTTTGCGAATCCTCTCGTTACTCTATAAGCATCCTCAGAAGAATAATGGCCTTTAGCTGGAAGAGATTCAGCATCCGTCAAATCCTTGATAATCTGAGCATATACTGCATCTGAGGAAGAACGAGGAACTTTAAGTACCTCTTCAGGTTTCATAGGCTGTGTAAGTAAAGGTACACCACCAAACGTAGTAACGAGACAATAATATCCAAAACCGCGAAGGGCTTTTGCCTCATTAATATAGCGCGTCAGAAGATCTTTATCTCCCGTTGCAGACGAGGCATAAGAAATGACTTCATTACAACGATCTATCAAATCATAAAGGATGGTCCAGCGACGATAAACTTCAGAATTATCAGTAGAAACGATAAAATTAGATAATTGCTGCACCTCTGCACGATCACCGTCACCACTACCGCCCTTTAACGCATCATCTGTAGTACAATCACCAACAAAATAATGGTCAAGCGCATATTCATTCCAGGTTTGCCGAAGTTGTAAGTAAGCGCCTGTAAGTGCTTCTTTGATCTCACTTTCCGTTTTATAAAAATTTTCATTTGTTGTTTTGCCATAAGTAGGTACTTCTATAGAACATCCAGAAAGTCCAAAAACGGCGAGGGCCAAACAACATATAGTTAATAGATGTTTCATTTCATTCAATTTAATACGAATTAAAACTGTAAATTAACACCAAAGGTAAAAGCCCTTGACGAAGGATAGTGTAATGTATCCACACCCATATTAAGAGGATTACTGATTCCAACATCGGGATCAAGACCACTATATTTAGTAAACGTCAAAACATTTTCACCAGAAAGATAGATTCTGCAACTATTAATAAATTTCACTTTCGCCAGCAGAGATGCGGGAACCGTATATCCTAGTTGTACATTCTGCAATCTCAAATAGGATCCATCTTCAACATAGAAAGAAGAATTCCGGTAATTATCATTTGTATCAGCATTTGTAATACGTGGATATTCAGCACTCGTATCACCCTCCTTTGTCCATGCTTTCGTATATGCAGCAACTAAAGCATTTTGACGACCCGGTATAGCCAACGAGCCTTTAGAGGTATTCCAGATATCATTCCCCAGAGTTCCTTGAAAAGCCATATTGAAGTCAAATGACTTCCATGAAAAACCCAAATTAAAACCAAAAATCAAATCAGGATTAGGATTACCTATAAATGTACGGTCATCATCAGCATTTAAAACACCTGAAGCTCCAAGTTTGGCAAATTTAAAATCTCCAGGCTTGGCATTGGGTTGTATTTCCACTCCATTTTTATCTACATAATTATTAATCTCTGACTGATTCTGAAAGATGCCAATTACTTTGTATCCCCAGAATCGTCCAATCGGACCTCCCACATAGGTACGACTGACATCTCCACTGAGATACTCAGAAGTAAGACGGGTAACCTTAGTCTTATACGTAGAAAGATTCAGACCAATATGATAGTTAAAATCATTACCTATCATATTCCGGTAATTGCCTGTAAATTCGAAACCCTTATTGCGTAAATCACCTGCATTGAAATATGGATTATTAGCAAAGCCACCAAAAGACGGAACAGGCATCGTAAGCAACATATTTTGAGTTCGCTTAATATAATAATCCATACTTACATCAAGTTTGTTGCCAAACAAAGTCATATCCAAGCCCAGATTAGACTGCTGACTGGTTTCCCATTTCACCTTTGAATTTCCAGCATATATCGGGACATAACCCTGTAAATAGCCCGTTCCAAAATACCATTGCCTTTCATTATCAGTTCCTATAAGTGTTAATGATGCATTGTCATCAATACGCTGATTACCGTTCTGTCCCCAGCCTAATCTTAATTTTAGATTGGAAACGACTTTATCCAGATTCAAGTGTTCAAAAAACTTTTCACTGCTAATACGCCAACCTAAAGAAAAGGAAGGGAAATATCCCCAACGATTCTCGCGGGCAAAACGTGAAGAGCCATCAGCACGGAAATTAACAGTAGCTAAATAACGCTCATCATAAGAAAAATTAATACGACCGAGATAAGACAGCATAGCCGTCTGAATCTTGTCACCTGACACCTGATCCCCAATTGTCTGTGCACTTAGAATCCGGTATATCGGATCATTGCCCAAGGCAGCACGCTTATAAGCATTAATACCCTCAGTAGTATTCTTCTCATACGTCATGGCAAGCATCGCATCAAGGTTGGCTTTTCCAAAAGAAACTTTATAATTCAGCCGCTGTTCAGTAAGATAGTTGGAAACGACGGAACTATTTTCAGTCATTTTCGTATCCGTATTATATTTACTCTCCATATTGGCAAGATTATCGTCAGAGAATGTTGACGTGTAAACAGGAATAAAATTCTTAAACGTATCATGGTCCCGCTCAAAACTAAATTGGACACGATAAGTAAGCCCTTTAGCCAGATTAAGTTGTGCAAAAGCATTTCCAAACACATTGAAAATATCATCATACCGATCAGGAAGCTCAAGTAAAGAAACAGGATTAGGATCAAAAGACCATTCTGTAGGAGCATACTTATTATAACGATAATTCTCCGATGAAGGATTGACCAACGGACTGATAACAGGAGTAAACGGATCAGCCTTAAGGATAAAATTAAATGAAGGTAAATTACCCGTATCACGCTGACGCATTGTCACTCCATTTACATTAACTCCAAGAGTTAGGTATTTATTAATATCATATTCTTGATTTAATCGGACTGACAACCGATTAAATTCAGTATCAATAATTGATCCTTGTTCACCGACATAGCCCACACTCAAAGCCGAACGGGAATTATCGTTACCTTTTCTGATACTTAGATTATAATGTTGATTAAAACCAGAATGAGTAACAGCTTTCCACCAATCAGTATTATAACCTTTTTTATACTGGTTGGCAAATTTCTGTTTCATTGATGACTGAAAAGAAGCATCATCTGAGTACGCCTTATTGATAAAATTGTAATACTGTTCACTATTCATCATCTTGAGCGTCTTATAACCATCTTTGACTCCGACATAAGCATCAAAAGACAAGATTGTCTTCCCCTTAATCCCATTCTTAGTAGTAATCAAGACCACGCCATTAGAACCACGTGAACCATAGATAGCACAAGCTGAAGCGTCTTTCAGTACCTCAATATGATCAATGTCATCAGGATTCAAATTATTGATATTGTCCATAAATTGTCCGTCAACTACATAAAGGGGAGTATTATCATTAACCGTGCCCAACCCTCGGATACGTACAACAGCTGACGATCCAGGCTGCCCGGAACTTGTAGAGACATAGACTCCGGCAGCTTTTCCTGCAAGAAGATTGGATACGTTTGACACAGGGTAATCCTTGATATCCTTACTACTGATAGAAGCCAGAGAACCAGTAAGATCACTCTTGCGCTGTGTACCATAGCCTATAACGACCAGCTCATTAAGTGACATTGCATTCTCGCTTAAGGCGATATTGAAAACTCCGTTACCACTGACTTTTAAGGATCTTGATTGATAACCAACATAGGAAAACAAGATATTTCCGGATGAAGTTTTCAGAGAATAATTACCATTCAGATCCGTAACAGTCCCTTCAGATGAAGCAGTAGCATCACGGACTGTAACTCCTATGAGTGCTTCACCTGTCTTCGCATCACGCACAGTTCCAGAAACATTGAATTGATGCTGCGCAAAAATACATAGGAAATTTGACAGCAAAATACATAATAAAAGAATTCGTTTATTCATAATCGGTAAGCATAAAGGTTAATTATCTATATGTTAAGATAGAACCAAACTCTGTAACTAAATGAGAGTTTTGTTTCTTGATTAGAGTACCGGCTGGCAGCTCATCCACAACGACAGCATTATCAGCAGGAAGCATAATTTCAAAATACCCACTCTTATTCTTGGCCAAATAGGTTTTAGACACAATATCGAAAAGATCCACAGAGTGAGTGGCATGATAGATCACTTTCTTTTCAGTCTTATAAGGATTATATAACAAATACACAGGATAAGGGCGTTCCGCATAAAAATCAGTAGCATTACAGTCCAATCGGAGAATGGCTTTAACTGAAGTAGTATGGACTATGGCACCTAAGATGCCTACAGGAGCCGTACTGTATAAGCTAAACATCGTACACGGAGGATTATTCTTTGTCCATTTAGGCCCATCTCCCAAAGCAACCGGAGACACCCCTTTCAATGAAGGTTTTCCATAACCATCCTGTTTCCTAAGGCCTTCGTATGCAATTATTCCATGAGTCAAATCCTTTAATTCAGGAAGTTCCTGATGATTTACATCTATCTGGTCAGGAAAAAACAGACGGCATGCATTAGCCATATTCAGCATCCATTTTCCGATAGACCGTGCATACTGAGGTTCATACTTAACCATCGGGACAAGAGGCCAGGATAGTTTAATACTGTTCATTAAAAACGCATACCCCCCTCCATCGGTTATACTTCCTTGGAGACCGCTTACATCATATTTCCCCCAACGGCCGACGATCACTCCCCATCCCATTCGACCGTCTTTCTTTTTGCATCCATCAAATGTCCAATCGAGGATTTTACCGACGTCATACGACTTCCCTAATTCTGCATTCATCCGAGCAGCAACAATAGCCCCCATAGGAAGTAAAATTTCATAAAAAGGACTCTCTTTTTGTGACACAAGTGCATCCAAGGCCGATTCTGCATGTATCAGATATCGTTTGTCGCCGAATCTTTTATAGGCAGCATACAATACCCAAGCATGCCCACCGGCAGCATCTTGTTCAAAAGGAATAGCATTACGTCCACCCTTCATTTTACTATAATCAAAATAAGAATAGTCATAATTACCATCCAGGATAGAATCGGCCTTACAGAACTGATCTGCCACAGAACGCAAGATGTGGTCATTGCCAGGTATCTTAGGATAAAGGTCACAAAGTGCATAATAAAGAACATTAGGAAAGACATCATACCACCAATCACGGCCATACCCTCCCCCATTCTTTCCAGACCCAGCATTTGTATTATTCATGACGATATTCCATCCATTATCGCTGTTAAAATAATTTTGTTCCATCTTCACATAATTGTATCCGTTCTGACAACTTTTATTCACGCCACACAATGTAGCACCAATTAATGCCGAGAGAGAATTCAAACTTTCATGAAACTCGCCATTATTATGATGAGGCCCTTGGCGAGCATCACCCACTGCCGTATATAATCCAAAAGTTTTCTGCGATACATTACGATGTGAGTCATCAAACCAGATAAGCGGACTTCCATTAACTCGAGTTTTCTCACTGAATACATAGGCATCGAAGTCTAAAGCTTTCTTTTTCCAGTCAAGCATTTTGTAAGGATGTGGAATATCTGGCATGAGTTCAATCCTTTTAACAGGAATTTGTTTTACAGGATCATCATAATTTTGAGCATTTAATGATATACTGAAAATAAATCCGAAAGTATAAATACATACTAGTGTCTTCTTCATAGTTAATTTATTTAAGATTATAGTCCTTACACGAAGCAATGATATTCTTAGCCAAAGGTATAGATAATAGTTGGATTCCACCTACAATCGGAATAGCGAACTTCAACGCAAAGTCTTCTGACATATAAATGGCCAAGGCCAGAAACAGAAGAAGCCCAAAACTGCGTCCAAGGAACAGGCCGACCTCATGACTTTGAATATAGGCATACTCATTCCTATTCTCTTTGGCAGACACGACATCTATGGTACGCATCATGATCGGATAATATGCCAGATCATGCAGGGGCTGGAAAATCACCTTACATAATATAAACAAGATTACTCCAAGAGCTGAATATAAAATACCATTCGCCAGGGTACCCAAGAAGAAAATCAGCAGACCTACGGCAAAGATGTATATCCTATGCTGAGGCTTAGCCGTACGTCCCAAGACATATACCAGAATAGCCGTTAATCCTCCGCTAATGCTCTGGATAACTCCCAGGATTCCTTCTCCTCCGACAAACTTCATAACCAAAATGGCCGGAGCAGTTACCAAAAATCCTTGTACCATTCCATTGAGAAATGCCAGACCTAACATTTTGTTCCAAAGTTTATCGAAACGAAAGTACAAGAACCTTCTTGCCTCAGGATTTCTGAAATGTCCCCTAAGAATATTCACACAAGCTATAATCGATATGATTGTAGCCAGAAGGGCTACAAGAATATAGACAGAATTAACATTAAAGGTAAAGCCCAGTATCACTTTCCCTTGTAACTGGGCAATCATGGCTCCCACGATAAGAGGTACAACGATCTGACCAAATGTAAAACCAAAACTTTCAAATCCAAAAAAATAATTACGGTTATCGTCATTTGTTGAATCTAAAGCGATCAGATAGCGATTAGTCCAGAAAAAGCCTGATGCGCCCCCCATGATCATGCCAATAATAAAAAGCTCAAAAATATCAAGATTTCTTACTGACATCATACCAACCATCGCGACAGAAGAGAACAATATCCCTATACAATATAGATGTGCTACCTTGATAATTTTCAGTAAACTCCCATTGATGACGGATGTCAGTACAATCCCACAGTACATGGCTAACTGATAAAGTGCAACATAAGAAGGCTTTCCATAATTGCGCATAATATAAGCCCCAACGAAGATTTCCACCACCGGTTGTACCAAAGCATACAGCAAATTGGTAATCAGCAACACTCGCATATCATACGGACATGATTCAAATACGAGATATTCTTTTTTTATTTTTTCAAACATCTATGTTCTCTTTAATCTATATGAAAGGACATTCAACAGGTTTCTAATGCTTTCAGGATTTCCTTGACAGACAATTCTGCAGAGCAAATGACTTCATCACTTGCCCCATAATATAAAGTAATCCTATCCCCATCAACAATACTGCCATCTGTAAAAACCACATTCCCGAAAAATCCATTCTTCTCGTATGAAGCAGAGGGTTCCATAATAGGACTAGTTGTACGAGCTAAAACTTTCCAAGGCTGATCGGCATCAAGTAACATAGCGCCCAACCTATAACAATTAGAAGCATCAGCACCATGATAGATTTCAAGCCATCCCTCATCGGTTTTAATCGGAGGACCTCCTGCACCTATTCTGTCAGAATCCCACAATTGTGGTCGTGTCGTAGCCAGACAGCGGTGATTCCCCCAATGAATACGATCAGGACTTTCAGCTATCCACATATAATTACCACCTAATTCTGGACTACTCGGACGATGAAATGCATAATACATATCTCCAATTTTATCCTCAAATAAAGCACAATCCTTATTATGAGGTGGAAATATCATTCCCTTATGACTAAAATGCTGAAAATCTGTCGTCTGCATTAACCCAACACCAACAGCTACAGGAGAAACCTCTGTAAAAGTGAGGAAATAACCATCTTTCATCGTTGACACACGACAATCTTCTATTCCAAAAGATTCAAGAGACCGACTACCAAAGATTGGAGGATACTCGGGATCTTCTTTAAAATGCACCCCATCATCACTCCAGACAAACCTTAAATAAGAGAGCGAAGTCAAATAATCTGCCCCCCGATAATTAATTACCCGTGGATCTGAAGCATCGAGTTCAGGATCATCTTTATCAAACTCCAAGACCTTAAAACGGCCTTTGTCATACACGGGAAAACTTATCTTCCCTTCCTGTTGACGAGGACGCTCCGCAACTCGCAAAAGCAGTCCTATCCGATTGCTATACCTAAATACGCCAGGATTCAACAAACAAGTGATTTCCATTCCTTTAATACAAGGGCGTAAATCAGATGGACGTAAAATAGGGTTTTGTTTACATCTTTTAGCTATATCCATTGTTTATCATTTAATTGTGTTTATCATCAATATCTTATTTTGCCCACAAATATAAGAAATCGAAAAGCAGGTTATGTCTACACAAACTTCAAAAGAGTATACGACATAACCAATTTCTCAATCAGACGAAAAAACATATAGTTTTGGTATTATAGTATACAATTATGTATCTTTCAGCCAGAATGGAATACAAAAATATAAGCAACAAATAGAATCACAGTACTTTTTTTTATATATTTGTATCCTCTAAGAAATATTGACATGAAAACACTGTATACATATTATGAAAAGGAATTTCTGCTATAAACTACATATATTAGTAAGTTGTATTCTTATCCTGTTCAGTTTAACTTTCTATGCCAAGAAATGGGAATATTACCACTTGGATAACGATAATGGGTTAAGTAATAGTTCTATCAACACGATATTCCAAGACCATACAGGAGTGATGTGGTTTGGCACTTGGGATGGATTAAACAGGTTTGATGGTAATGAGTTTAGACAATATGGGCCTGAGCACAACAATCCTCATTCCTTATCACATCCAGTAATCAGAAATATTGTAGAAGAGAACAACACCTATTTATGGGTAGTAACCGACCGTGGGCTAAACCGTTTCGACATTAAAAGCGGAAATGTTGACAGATACTATCTTCAAAATATGAAAGATTATATTTACAGAGAAAATGAATTTAAATGTGTAATAAATAAGAAAAAAGGAATAATCGCGACTTTAGAAAGCAACAAGTTTTATAGGTTTAACGCTAAGACCAAACATTTTGATAAATTAAGAATGCCGTGTTTGCATATAAAGGAAATAGAGAATCTATTCTTCGATGCCAATGATTTTTTATGGGTTCAAGGTAATAAAACACTATACAAGATCAATATCGAAAGGAATAAATCTTGTAAACTCATAAACATAATAAAACCTGCAAAAGGATTAGAGCGGATTCAATTTGATGGAAAACGATATATATGGGCACAAGTCGGGAAAAGGCTTTTTAAATATGATACATTCACAAAATGCAAGGATTTTATGGCCACCCCCTGGAACATAAATGGCACATTAAATGCCGTATGTATAACACCAAAGACAGTCTATGCCGGAACGACTGATGGATGTTATGAACTATCTGGAAACAAAGAAGAATGTTTAATAGCGGGAGTATCTGTACTATCCTTACATACTGGAGAACAAGGCATCTTATGGATCGGCACTGACGGTCATGGAATATACGAATTTTACAAACGCTCATCCTTTATTCACAAAATAGCCCTAAATGACAGAAGTACATCTATTAACTTTCCCGTCAGATCCATCCTTCTTGATAGAAAGGGCAGCCTATGGATAGGAAGCAAGGGAGGAGGATTAACGCGTATGGCTGCAAGCCATGAGAAGAAATATCAAAAAGTGGAAAGTTATAATGTAGGACCTGGTAAAACCAACAATTCTGTATTATCACTTTGTAATGGAACAAAAGGAAGAACATGGATCGGCACAGACGGATATGGTCTTCTGATAGCCGAAGAAGGATTACCAGGAATAAAGCAAGTAAAGTTTAACTCCGTGGCAGATAAAGACAAAGTTTATTCTATATATGCAATTATTCAAGACGGAGAAAGAACCTTGTACATCGGCAGCAGTGGAGGAGGACTTCTAAAGCTCACTCTTGACTCCAAAGGAAAATCTGTAATACAAGTGAAACAATATCTTAACAACAAGAAAAAGAATACTATAGAAAGCAATATTGTATATTCGATAGTAAATGATGGCAAATATCTATGGATCGGGACACGTGGAGGAGGTCTGGAACGGTTTAATAAAAAAGCCCAGACCTTCACAACATTTTACAATAATCAGAATAGCAATAGCTTGAGTAGTAATGATGTCATATCTTTATTGAAAGACCGAAACGGACGAATATGGGTTGGAACTACTCAAGGATTGAATCTGATGACAACAAAAGACGGACAAGTAAGATTTAAATGTATTGACAAACGCAATGGACTAGCGAATGCTAATATCCATGGCATTCAAGAAGATCATACCGGAAATATTTGGGTGAGCACCAGTAAAGGGTTAGCAAGAATCAGCAAACACAACTTCAAAGTAATCAATTTCAATTACAAAGACGGATTACAAGGAAACGAATTTTCGGATGGTGCCAGCTATGCAACAGAAAATGGCGAACAATTATATTTTGGGGGAACTAACGGGCTGAATGTCATATATCCATCCTTAATGGAAAAGGACAACTTTATGCCCCGAATCGTTCCAGACAGAGTCTGGATTGATAATGAACTAAAATGTTTTTCAAAAACGATAAATACGAATTATGATACAGGATCCATACGACTTTCGTTTTCAATATTGGATTATATCAACAATGATAAATGCCGACTTGCTTATCATTTAACACGCAAATCTTTATTCGGAAATGAAAACCAACCTTGGATTTTCATGGATAACAATAGCAAGGAAATCATACTGAACAAACTCCCTCCTGGAACTTACTTATTAAGTGTCATACAAAGCAACGCGAATCAGAAATGGTCTTCACATCCATACACCTTACGCATTGTAGTTCACTCTCCATTATGGTTACAATGGTGGGCAATTCTTATCTATATTCTACTTATTACAGGAATAATCAGATTGATCTATCATTCAAAAAAAGCTAAGCTTATCATTAAGCATAAACTGGAGATGCAGGAGCAACAACAGCAACAACGAGAAGATATACACCATGCAAAATTAAGATTTTTTACTAATGCTACACATGACTTCTCTAATTCTATCACATTAATCTATGGAGCAGTAGAAAGATTAAAAAATACTAAAACCATGTCGAAACTTGACAAGAGCATGATCAGTGTCATCGACAGGAACACAAATACTATGGATAAGCAGATCCAGCAACTCACCGAATTTCAAAATATAGAGACAAAAAGCATAGATATTTTCCTCGAAAAGGTAAATATAACAGAACTACAAAAATATATATTAGACAATTTCATTGATTATGTCCAGATCAAAGGAATCAACCTGTCTCTCAATGCGACACCTCTGATTCTGTTTTGGATCACAGACAGGAACATATTAGAAAAAATTATTTATATTATCTTGTCAAATGCCATAAAATCAACTATTACAAATGGACAGATTATACTCCAATCAAAAGTTTATAGACAAGAACTGATCATTGAATGTATCTTTGAAGGTATCGGCCCGAACCCTGAAGATTTGGCAAATATATACAACAAATATACGGCATTAGACAAATTTGAAAAGGACATGTCAAATGGAAGCAAATCCTATGACTCCATTGGACTTGCCGTATGCAATGACTTAATTAAAACTTTAGATGGGAAATTTTTCATAAATACAAGAGAAAACAGGACTGACTTTAAATTAATACTTCCTGAAAAAACAATGGCTTCATCCAATACCTCCCCCGTGCTAATGCGAGAAAACAAAGAAGGTATAGTTTCAACAATCTTTACGGAAAAACAAAAGAAGATTTTAATAGTTGAAAGACAAAAAGAGATGGCGAATCTAATAAAAGACTCACTCCAGGAACAATATGATGTCTTTATAACATCAACGGACAAAGAGTCAAAAGATTTTATACACAAAACTTTTATAAATCTAATTATCTATGATTTATCATCAGATGCAAAAGCAGAGGATTTAATTGATGATGTAAAAAATGGTGATGATACGAAATATATTCCCATTATAGTTTTATCATCAGATCCAAGTACTGAAAACCACATTAAAATACTGGAGAATGGAGCCAACATGTTTATACAAAAGCCATTCTATCCAAGTTATTTGCAGGCAGCTGTCAGAAGAATTCTTCAAGAAAACGAATTGATGAAAAACTTTTCAAAATCGTCATTAGCTTTTCGAGAGAAATACGACAATATCTATATTTCGGAGCAAGAAAAAGAATTCCTCAAACAGACTATAGATATAATCAGCAAGAATTTCAGTAATGAAGATTATGATCAGAATACCCTCTCCAAAGATCTTACTATAAGCCGTACACAACTTTATCGAAAAATGAAAAAACTGACAGGCATGACGCCAGGAGACTTTATCCGAACATATCGTATGAAACAAGCGGAAAGGATGTTAATCCAATCGGACCATACCGTCTCAGAAATCATCATCGCTTGTGGATTCCGGAATCGGGCGTACTTCTACAGGAGATTTACAGAAATACATAATTGCTCTCCTAAAGACTTCAAAGAAAAGAAAAGAGAAGAAAAAGAATAAGCATAATCGAAAACATAAGAACTGCCCCCTTGTCCAAATATAAATCGATAATGATATGATACGTCTTATTATGCTAACTGATTTCACAGAGGCTTTTTCTCATAGACTTCTGTATGGAATCCTGCAATATTCCAAAGAACGCCAAGAGCAACGGTGGGTTGTTTGTCGCATGCCTCCTTCGTTTAAGGAAAAGCATGGAATAAAAGGTGTCCTTGACTGGGCCGAGAACTGGAATGCAGATGCCATAGTGGGTAAATTCGAGCAGAGTGATGATTTATCTTTATTTGTCAATGCCGGTATCGTAACTTTAGCCCAAGACCATAAACAACAATTTGATTCCGTACCAAATGTAACCAGTGACTATCTGGCTACAGGTAGGATTGCAGCAGACTTTTTCGTCAATCGAGATTTCCACAGTTTTGCTTTTACGGGCTATTATTCTACGATTTGGTCTGATGAGCGTTATAAAGGATTCAAATCTCGCATCTTCTCAATTAATCCCGATTGCCAGTTCAGCTCTTTCTTTGAATATAATGCAGACCAGCCTTGGCAACTTGATGATAGCAAATTAATGCGCTGGCTACATAGCCTGCCCCGCCATACCGCTATCTTCTGCTGTGATGATCGTCAAGGCTCCATGGTCTTAGAAGCATGCAATGAAGCTGGGATCAACGTCCCTTCAGAAATAGCTGTACTAGGAGTTGATAATGATGAACTGCGAGATGAACTTTGCGAACCCACACTATCTTCAGTCAATTTAGATATAGAACGCGGAGGATATGAACTTGCAAAAATGATTGAAAACCTAAAAATCTGCCATACCAGGCATCAAAAGGACATCATTATACCCAACTTATCTATTGTTTGCAGGGCCTCAACTAATACGTTTGCTACAGATGAGCCTTATATACAAAAAGCGATAGACTTTATTCACAGCCATCTGGATCATACTATTTGCGTAAATGATTTACTTCAACATTTGCCATTATCCAGACGTCTTTTGGAAATCAAATTCAAACAAGCCACAGGTAGTACGATACATGATTACATTATCTCAAACAGACTAAATCTTTTTGCTTCTTCTCTTTTGGAAAGTTCACACCCTATCAAAGAAATCGCACTGAATCTCTCTTTTGAAAACTATGGTAATCTGATCCGACTTTTCAAACTGAAAAAAGGATGTACCCCTACCGAATATCGAATAAGAAATAAACGTATGGACAAATAAAAGAAGTTCAGTTGCTAGATTTCAAATCTATTGATTTCTATTAAGTAAACAAGTATCAGGATTTCTCTTTATTAATCCCCTTTTTCGTTTCTAAGGGAAGAAATCTTTTATGCATATTAAAGAATATACGCAAAATCGTAGCTTAAATACGTTTTTTCGTTACAGGAGATAATCATAAACAAACTATTTTTGTAATAGAAATTATCATATCTAATAATAACAAGACCTATGACAAGAAACAGGAAACTTAAAAAGGCTTTATTCGACCTTTTTGTCAAAAGATATTTATTAATTCTTCTGGCAGTATTTATATCTATTACCACTTCAGCACAAAATGAAAAAATGATACAAGGTACAGTTACAGATTCCGGTAATGGTCCTGTAATTGGTGCTACAATCCAGCAGATAGGTACTAATAAAGGAACGGTGACCGATACCAATGGCCATTTTTCCATCAATATTCCGATAGGCAGCATTATACGAATTTCTTATGTCGGATGTATCACTCAGAATGTAAAAGCAAACTCAACCAACTTATCCATTAAATTAGCTGACCAAAATACGACACTTAATGACGTCGTCGTAATTGGTTATGGGATACAACAGAAAAAGTTAGTGACCGGTGCTACTGTACAGATTAAAGGAGATGATATTGCTAAAAGAAATGTTATCAATCCTTTAACAGCTCTTCAAAGTAGTTCGCCCGGCGTCAGTCTGACACAAGCTTCTGGCATGCCTGGAGATAGTTATAAAATCTATATTCGAGGCTTAGGTACAACCGGAGATGCTACACCACTTTGCTTAATTGACGGCATTGAGGCAGACATCAACACTTTAAACCCTGCTGATATTGAAAGTATCGATATTCTAAAGGATGCAGCCACTGCTGCAATTTATGGTTCTCGTGCTGCAAACGGGGTTATTCTCGTAACCACGAAACAAGGACATAGTGGGAAAGCCCAAATCTCTTATGACGGATACATAGGCTGGCAAAACGTATATAAGATGCCGGATCTGCTGAATGCCAAAGAATATGCTATGATTATGAATGAGGAACGCTATGAGGATGGATTAGAACCATACGATTTTTCAAAATTAGTTCCTGATTGGGACAAGATCGTAAGTGGAAAATGGAATGGAACTAACTGGATGGAAGAAATCCGCAACAAGAATGCATTGGAAACAAATCATACCATTAACATTACAGGTGGTTCCAATTACAACACCTACTCGGCAGGCCTTTCCTATACTTATCAAGATGGTATCTTGGGCAAACCTTGCGAGCCTAATTTCCGACGTTATACCGCTCGTATAAATTCTGATAACAGCTTAATCCGTTATCATGACTTCAGTTTGTTGTCTATCGGAGAACGACTCACCTATACATTCTCTCAAAGTCGAGGCATTCAAATGGGAGATAATTTCAGTAACGATATTCGAAATATGCTCAAAGCCTCTCCCTTCTTACCCGATTTAGATTCAAACGGCAATTATCACTACGCTATCCCTTGGGAAATTCGCGAGCCAAACCCAATCGCATTAATGGATTATCAAAGCGGTCAGAATAAAAGTAAGTCTCATTATATCCGGGCTTCTCTATATGCCACTCTACAACCTATTCGCAATTTGAAGATAAAGACCAATCTTGGATTTGCACTCAGTGCCAATTCTTACCGCAGTTTCATTCCTGTTTATGATCTTTCTTCTAATCAAAAGAATGACCAAAACATCGTCAGTCAAAGTTCTGGAATAGACTACAAACTGCAGTGGGAAAATACCGCAAACTACGTTTTCAGTATTAGAAAAAGCCATCATTTTGATATTCTTGTAGGTCAAAGTATTGAAGCCGATGGACTTGGTGACGAGATGGAAGGTTCAAATACTAACAGTATCTTTAATGATTTTAAACATGCTTATCTGAAAAACACACCTATTATTTCCTCTAGAACCACTCTTACAGGATACCCTCAAGGAAAAACAACTCTAGCCTCTTTTTTTGGACGCATCAATTATGATTATCTTAATCGTTATATGGCAACCGTCGTTCTTCGTGCTGATGGATCCAGCAAGTTTGCCAAAGGACACCAATGGGGGTATTTCCCATCAGTATCGGCTGGTTGGACTATCACAGAAGAATCCTTTATGGCTAAAGTAAGAAAATGGATGGACTTCTTCAAAATCCGTGCCAGTTGGGGACAAAACGGTAATCAGAATATTCCTGGATATCAATACCTTTCAACTTACGCATTCAACGGATCTGATTATACATTCGGACCAGACAAGTCCGTTCTTTCAAATGGAGCTTATGCAGATATCCTGGCTAACCCTGATATTACTTGGGAAACTTCCGAGCAAACAGATATCGGTTTTGATTCACGATTTTTCAGCAGCCGTTTTGGAATTACCTTTGACTATTATATCAAGAAAACAAAGAATTGGTTCGTTCAAGCTCCTATTCTTGCAACTGCCGGAACAAATGCACCATATATCAACGGTGGTGATGTTAAAAACACTGGCGTTGAACTTTCTCTCTCGTGGAATGATCATACTTCGGCCTTCCGCTACGGAGCAGAATTCAACTTTGCCTATAACAAGAATGAAGTAACCCGTATCGCCAATGGCGAAGGAATTATCCATGGTGAAGAGAACGTTTTAAGCCAAGCTACCGATGAAATGTACCGTGCTCAGGTAGGTAAACCTATAGGTTTCTTTTACGGTTTCAAAACCGCCGGAATTTTCCAAAACCAACAAGAGATAGAAAACTATAAGGGAGCGAAACTAGAAGATGCCCGTCCCGGAGATGTCATCTGGGTTGATACCAATCATGATGGAAAGATTGATCTCGATGACCGGACAATGATCGGTGACCCTCATCCGGACTGCACGCTTGGGTTAAATTTCAATGCCTCATGGCATGGTTTTGATCTGAATGCATCACTCAATGGGGTCCTTGGTAACCAGATCATGAAATCATACAGATCTTTTGTTGACTACCCAACAGATAATTTTACAACCGATATTTTAGAGCGTTGGCATGGTAATGGCACTTCTACAAAATGGCCCAGATTGACTTCCGGAACCTCAACTAATTGGCAATGGATATCAGATTTATTCATGGAGAATGGAGACTACCTGCGGATGCAGAACCTTTCAATTGGTTACGATTTTAAATATCTCTTCCATAAAATTCCTTTTCAGCAATTACGTTTCTACTTTTCAGCAAATAACCTTTTTACGATTACAGGTTATTCTGGAATGGATCCAGAAGTCGGATACGGAGGTTCCAACTCATGGTCTTCCGGCATCGACTTAGGTTTTTATCCCAGTCCTCGTACTTATATGTTTGGTTTTGACATTAAACTTTAGGAAATTATGAAAACTAAAAACATTTTATTACTGGTTTTATCAGTGCTGACACTCAATGCCTGTAATGACTTTTTAAATACAGAAGATCTTACTCGAAAGAATTCTTCTAATTTCCCCAAAACAGAATCTGATGCACAGCAATCATTAACAGGTTGTTATTCCATGTTGCGTTATCAGACTTCGGGGAATGAAGCACAAAATCAAATGATTGTTTCTGAAATATTATCAGATGATCGTTTTGCAGGAGGTGGACCAGACGATGCCTTTCTACATGCTGTGGATCATCTTAGCAAATATGGGAACAATATGTTCGAGGAAATTTGGAAGGATTACTATGCAGGCATTCACCGTTGTAATATGCTTATTGAGTCTATCCCCAATATTAGTTTCTCAAGTGTCGCCTCTCAGAACCAAGTAGATGGTGAAGCTCATTTTCTAAGAGCTTATTATTATTTCTGTCTCTGTGAAACCTTTGGTAACGTTCCTTTGATCACAACATCGTTGTCAAAAGGTAATCCACCCCAGGCTACGCCAGAACACCTTTATGGTCAGATTGGTGAAGATCTAACTACAGCCATCAATGATCTTCCAACAACCAAAGCTCCAGATATTCCAACCAACCTATTGGGGCATGCTACAAAATGGGCCGCTGAAGGCATGCTTGCCCGTGTATTCCTGTTCTATACAGATTACTATAACAAGACCACCCTACCTATATCAGATAAAGGTACAATTACAAAACAAGACGTCGTTACTGACCTGAAAGATTGTATCGATAACAGCGGACATCAACTAATGCCAGATTTCCGCAACCTTTGGCCCTATTCTAATTCCTATACGAAACCATTCTATCCCTATTCTAGTGATAATAATCTTAATTGGTATGGAGAGGATGGCAAAAATCTTGAAACAATATTTTCCATCCGCTATAGTGCTAAAGCCAGTTGGGATAATCAAAGCAGTTGGCGTAGTAATCAGGTCAATCTTTTCTTCTCACCCAGAGAATCAGACGGGAGTGTAGAAAACAACTTTCCACTTGGCATAGGCTGGGGAGCAGGAACAGTCAGCCCGAAGATGATAGAAGAGTGGGAAACTACTGAACCAAAAGATATTCGTCTGAACGCCTCTGTTTTTGATGTTTCTAAAGAAGCTCCCAATTATGTATGGGGAGCCGATAAACAGCAAGACGAAACTGGCTATTGGGAAAAGAAATACTGTGCAATCAATGTAAAAACAGATCAGGATGGCAACACAATTTATGAAAACTTTGCCCGTAGGATATATCCTGACTTGAGTACTGACTATCAACTCAACAATATTCAGGACATTGTTGTGCTACGCTATGCAGATATTCTTCTAATGTATAGTGAACTGACACATACCATCTGGGGGATTAATCAAGTACGAGAAAGGACTCATCTAACACCTATTACTAGATTATACTGATACAGCTTTGCGAAACGAACGGCGTTGGGAGCTTGCCTTTGAAGGACTGCGATGGTATGACCTTCTTCGATGGCATATTGCTGCAGATGCCTTACAAAAAGAAGATGGAGCAGATGTTGAGGAAAATGCAGTCAAGACAAAAATAGACATGTCTGATATTGGTCAACGAGTTAATGATACAGGTGGATTCTTGCAGATTCCACAGACACAAATTGATCTATCTAATGGCGTTTTAAAGCAGAACAAAGGATGGTAAAACAAATTTACCATTAGAAAACAAAACAGATTAATAGAAGAACTTCATTATGAAAAAGATAATAATTATTTCGACGTGTATTGCAGGCTTCTTTTGTGCCTGTAATCCGATTACTGATGAGACGACCTTAGGAGGCATCGTCAATGAAAAGAATTTAAATCTGAATGTTTATGCCACATCATCAGGTGGCAATCAAATCGTTATGGTCAATAAGACAAAAGGCGTCGGTTCCTATTGGGACTATATTGTAGGTAAATCTTCCAATGATTCTGTTACAGCATCTCTACCTTTCTTAGGCCAACAAGATATTAAGTTTACAGGCCTTTGCGATGGTGGTACTGTTAGCACGATCAAGAACTATAAATATTACCAAGATTGATCATCCTGTAGATTCTACATGGACTCTTTTTGCAGGAAAAACTTCTGCAGGAAAAACTTGGATATGGGATGATACAGTTGATGCTTGTTATGGTGACGGTGAATGGGAAGCAGGATTCGTGCCAGATTGGGACCCTGTCAACATCAGCCAAACAGAAGATCCAAGCGGATATATGGTATTTGATTTGAATGGAGGACCTAGCTTTAGTCGATATGATAACACCGGGAAAACTAATTGAAAAGGGTACATTTTCTTTTGATATGACAAGCAAGATCAATAATACTGATGATGGGTCTCAATGGTCAATAGGAAAACTGACATTGTCAAATGCTACTGTGCTCAACGGACATTTATATGGTAATACAACTCCCGTATACAGTTTTTGCATTCTATCACTAACTGACAGTAATATGGTCCTCTGTGCTGCTCCAATAAATGCCGCAGGAGGGGATAGTGGAACATTCTGGCTATTTAAATGTAAAAGTGAATAATTTACATATCAATCATTAAAATTTAAATCTATCTTATATTTGTATGATGTTGATAACTATCAATTTTTCACCTATTTTCCCCAGATACATCCATCAACCTATACAAGCATAAGATTACTATACCTGTATTAAATATAAATAGAATATACAATGAAGACTGTTATAGACTTAGGAGGCACATTTATACGTGCCATGCGTATAAGTGACACTACACCTATAGAAAATATTAAAAAAATAAGATGTCATTCAAATGGAACTGTCGATGATGTTATCACGCAAATAGAAAGTCTTATCGAAAGCCTTTCAACTGAAGGGATCTCTCAAATAGGTATTGCTGTTCCTTCTGTAGTAGATGTACATAAAGGTATCGTTTACAACGTTACGAATATTTCCTCTTGGCATGAGGTACATTTGAAGGATATTATCCAACAGCATTTCGGTATTGAAACGCTTGTGGATAACGATGCTAACTGCTTTGCTCTAGGCGAACAATATTATGGCGAAGGACAAGATTTCAATAATTTTATAGGCATCACATTAGGTACCGGTTTAGGATCAGGTATCATCATCAATAAAAAACTATATAGAGGGAACAATGCTGATGCAGGAGAAATCGGCGCTTTACCTTATTTAGATTCTGATTTTGAACACTATACGAGCAGTCTCTTCTTAACGAAAAAGTCAACTATGACAGGAGAGCAACTTGCCGAAGCAGCTGCTAAAGGCGATGCATCAGCATTATCTATCTGGCATGAATTTGGTAAACATCTGGGTCATCTCCTTCAAGCTGTCCTATTGACGTATGACCCGGAAGCAATCATATTAGGTGGAGGATTAAGCCATACAGCTTGTTTGTATGAGTCAGAAATGAAGGAATCATTAGCAAATAGATTTCCCTATCCAAATACACTTAGCCACATACATATCATCTTTACGAAATTGCAGAATGCAAATTTATTAGGAGCTTCAAGACTTTGATAAAGAATGAACATAAATCTTCAAGAAATGAATAAACAGATATATAATAAAAAATTACTCTTGCTTATTTTAAACATTCTTTTTCTTACACCAGCCTATTCCCGTTCAAGAATCTTTCCTATGCATCAAGGATGGACTGTTATAGAAGGTGGTAAAAATTATAAAGCGACAATACCCACAACTGCTATGGGCGTTCTGATAAAGAATGGGCTCTACCCAAATGTGCTTTCCAGTTTAAATTATGAGAAAATTGATAAGACAGAATTCAATCATCCTTGGACTTTTTCAAGAAATTTCGATTTACCGACTTTGACATCCAACCAGAGAATATTGCTTGAGATTTCTGGGATAGATTATCGGGCTGATATAAAAATAAACGGACAACTTGTAGCGTCAAAGGACACTTTAGAAGGTCCCTTCCGACATTTTCTATTGGATATTACTCCATCAGTAAAAAAGAAAAATCGTATCGAAATAACAGTTTACCGCGCTCAAGACGGAGACCCTAACTATGGTTATGCAGACTGGAATATCAGACCAGCAGATGAAAGTATGGGTATCACACGAAGCATAAACTTGATTTTAGCTGATCAAGTTGTCATAGAACATACAGCTATTTCTTCTAAAGTGAATACCATGACCCTCTCGAAAGCAGTCCTCACAGTAACAACCACCCTTAGGAATGTTACAGGAAAAAAAATATTCGGACTTCTTAAAGGTTCTTTTGAAGCAGGAAGGTTCAGTATTCCGATTATACTTCAACCCCACCAGGTACATACAATTACCCTTAACGCATCAGACCTTCCCGTGCTTAACATAGATCATCCTCGATTATGGTGGTGTGCTGGAATGGGCAATCCAGAGCTTTATCATCTCCAGTTAAAGTTCTCAGCGAATGGAGAAACTCTTGATAGCAAAAATTGCACTTTTGGCATTAGACAAATAGATAGTTATCTGACAGAAGATGGCTACCGGGCCTTTTTACTCAATGGGCGTAAAGTAATGATCAATGGAGGCGGGTGGACAGATGACATTTTTATGCGAGACACACCAGAGTCCTATCGTCAACAAATGATGATGATTCATGACATGGGACTCAATACCATAAGAATGGAAGGTTTCTGGGGTACCTGTGATCAAGCTTTTTCTATTTGTGACAGCTTAGGGCTCATGATTATGGCAGGCTGGAGTTGTCAATGGGAATGGAACGCAGATCTCCGGTCCGGTATACAGAATGAACACAGTAGCATACCTGATACACCGGAGATGAAACGCTTACTGACGCTTTCATTACGAGATCAAGTATTAGCCCTTCGGCAACATCCATCTATTATTTGTTGGGTTATTGGCAGTGATAAATGCCCTTATACCTCGTGGGAACAATCTTATCACGAAATATTAAATGGCATCGATGACCGACCTCTGCAAATTAGTGCAGCTAATAGAATAAGTGAAATTTCCGGTCCTTCAGGAGTAAAAATGACCGGTCCTTATGAATATGTAGGACCTACATATTACTTCATTGACCATGAATCAGGGGGTGCCTTTGGCTTTAATACGGAGACTAGTATCGGTGCATCTTTACCTATCCAAGAGGACGTGGACCGAATAGTTGGCAGAAATAATGACTGGCCAATACAAGATAACATTTACTATAATTATCATTGCACAGCCTCAACTATTGCCATGAAAGATTTAAATGTAATGAATACGGTAATACAAGATCGTTTCGGGAAGATAGATAATCTTAGAAAGTATCTTCAATGTGCCAACTTGCTTTCTTATGAAAGTACTCGAGCCATGTATGAAGCATACCGTACAGCAGAACCCCTTACTACAGGGATTATCCATTGGAAATTAAATTCAGCCTGGCCATCTTTCTACTGGCAATTATATGACCATTATGGTGTGCCCACAGCAGCTTATTACGGTACCAAAAAGGCCAATCAAGTCTTTCAACTGACTTATAATTATGGCTATCATAAAGTCTATGCTGTGAACAAATCTTCAAAAGATGTAACCGGCAATGCACAAATGGAATTCTATGACCTGCACTCCCATCAAATAAAAAAAATTGATAAAAAAATAACAATATCTCCCGATCATCCCCAAGAAGTTTTCGATTTGAAAAATATAAAAATGAACGGTGAACTTTTCCTAAGATTGACAGACCAAAATGGAATAACATCTAAAGGAGAATATTGGATCCCTGCTGATAGTGACACATACGATTGGAAGAAAGGAAACTGGTATATCACGCCAATCCTACATTTTGCATCCTATCAGGCACTCTTATCCTTACCCTCAAGTAAATTGAAAGTCTCAACTTCAATATACAATGGAGAAATTAGCTTGAGAATCCATAATTCAAATAAAAACTTGGCTTTTTTTATTGAATTGGTATTACTTAATGCCAAAGGACTTCCTGTCTCCTATGCAAAATGGTCAGATAACTACTTTACACTTTACCCTGGTGAAACTCGTAATATCACCTGCATATATCCAAGAAATTCAATCCCCACTACTATAAAAGTACGCCCATGGAACAGCAAGCCTCAAATCATTATGCTCAAAAAAGAAAAATACCAAAGTAATGTAACAAGATTTTGACAAAAAAAATAACTATATTATATCAGTATAACTATTAATCAGAAACATAAGATGTTAAACTCATAAAGTACATTTATATATTTCAAAATATTAAAATTATTTAAAGTCAAAATATAAAACAGTTCTTCCTTATATTTTTGTAAATTTGTAACAATAAAACAATTAATTCTAATCCTTTATGAAAAAAATATTCGCAGTAATGATAAGCCTATTGTTGGTAACTACTGCATTTGCCGAGAACAAAGTAGATTATAAAGTAGTTCCACTGCCCAAATCTATTATAATGGTCAACAAAACACCATTTTTATTAAGTTCTAAAACGGCTATTGTTATACCGGATAATGACGAGACGCTACTCAAGGACGGTCAATTTCTCGCTGAATATATCGGGGAAACCACGGGCATTAAGCTCCTCGTTACTACAGAAAAAAGCAAGAATGCAATCCATCTGGACCTTAACAAAAAGATCAAAAACAAGGAAGGTTATACCATTGATATCAATCACAAAGATGTTACTATCTGTGGACAAACTCCTGCAGGAGTATTCTACGGTATCCAGACCTTACGCAAGTCATTACCTGTAGATAAGGATCTGGCATCAATCGAACTTCCGGCAGTAAAGATCAACGACGAGCCGCGCTTCGCTTATCGAGGCATGATGCTTGATTGCGGACGCCATTTCTTCCCTGTTTCATTTGTTAAGAAATACATTGATCTTCTTGCATTACACAATATGAACGTCTTTCACTGGCATCTTACAGAAGACCAAGGATGGCGTATTGAAATCAAAAAATATCCCAAACTTACAGAGATTGGCTCTCAACGCGACCAAACGGTAATCGGACGTAACAGCGATATTTATGATGGAACACCATACGGGGGATATTATACTCAGGAACAAGCCCGAGAAATCGTAAAATACGCTGCTGACCGTTATATTACTGTTATCCCGGAAATTGATATGCCAGGGCACATGCTGGCAGCTCTTGCCGCTTATCCCGAACTAGGATGCACCGGAGGCCCTTATAAAGTAGGTCAATCCTGGGGAGTATTCAAAGATGTCCTTTGCCTGGGGAATCCCAAAGTCTATGACTTCGTAAAGGATGTTCTGGATGAGATTTTTGCTATTTTCCCGTCCAAATATATCCATATCGGGGGTGATGAAACACCGACAGATAGATGGGGGCAATGTCCGAAATGTCAGAAAGTAATGAAAGAAAACGGCTTAACTCTAAAGACACTTCAAGGATATTTTACTAATCGCATCGAGAAATACATTAATTCAAAGGGACGAGTAATGATCGGCTGGGACGAAATTCTTGGCGGACATCCCAATAAGTCTGCAGTAGTTATGTCATGGCGTGGTGCAGGACCAGGTACTCAGGCTGCCCAACTTGGACATGATGTTATTATGTCACCTACAGATAATGATTATTTCGATTACTATCAGACTAAAAATACCTGGAATGAGCCTTTACTGTTCGGTAATTATTTGCCTATCGAAAAGACATATAACTTTGAACCGTATGCAGATCCTACAGCTACCGAAGCCAATAAACATATTCTCGGTGTCCAGGCTAATCTATGGTCAGAATATATCACTTGCCCACAATTGGCAGAATATCAAGTACTCCCTCGTATGGCAGCCCTGTCTGAAGTTCAGTGGATGCAACCGAAAGCAAAGAACTTTCAGGATTTCAAGAACAGATCGGTAAAGATGAGAGATTTATATGACGCCTATGGTTTAACCTACGCTAAATTCCTTTGGGAACAAACAGAGAAAAAATAGAAAGGAATACAGTACAAAACATTTAAGAGTTCTTTATTGATCGGAAAGCTTTTATCTTAATCAGTTCTTTTTCAGAACTGAAATAAATGCAAGATCTTAAAGGGAAGAAAACAACTAATAGAGTATTTTATAACAACAACATTATGAGATTAATTATTGAAAGCAACTATGAGACCCTATCCCAGTGGGCTGCCAAATATGTAATTGACAGGATCAACGCAGCTCAACCAACTGCAGAACATCCATTTATTTTAGGATTGCCTACTGGATCTTCACCAGAAGGAATGTATGCTCATTTAGTAAAGGCTAATCAAGAAGGATATGTTACCTTTAAACATGTCATCACTTTTAATATGGATGAATATGTAGGTCTACCTGAGTCACATCCTCAAAGTTATCATTCCTTTATGGCAAATCATCTTTTTAATCATATTGACTGCCCGAAAGAAAATATTCATATCCTCAATGGTAATGCCAAGAATTTAGATAAAGAATGTGCTGCCTATGAACAAAAAATCAAAGAAGCAGGAGGTATAGATCTGTTTATCGGCGGTATCGGTCCTGACGGTCATATTGCCTTTAATGAACCATTCTCATCGCTTAATTCACACACACGAATAAAAACACTGACTACTGATACGATCATTGCCAATAGCCGATTCTTTGACGATGACGTTAACGAAGTTCCCAAACATGCCTTGACAGTTGGTGTAGGGACCGTGATGGCAGCTAAAGAAGTTTTAATCCTTGCCAACGGCCATAATAAAGCTCGTGCCGTCCAGGCTGCTGTTGAGGGACCAGTAACACAAGCTTGGACCATTTCAGCATTACAGACACATCCTCACAGTATTATCGTCGTAGATGAGGCTGCAACCGATGAACTTAAACATGGTACATACAAATACTTCAAAGATATTGAAAAGGATAATCTATAATAATTGATGGGAGAGAGACTGCAAGATTCCACGTATTCTCAATGACCTATCATAAAACCAACATCAACTATGAGTTTAAATTTAAATCTAAGTTCCAGAATCGTACTTAATAAAGTATCTGAGGAATTTTACAATCCCAAAACAGCCGTTGAACGCTCTGAACTTACTCAGAGAGAAAAGATACCAACTAGTATTTTTCCGAGTGAAGAAGAAGGAGCCAAACGTATTGCTAATGCTATTGAAGCAGAAATCAAATCACAAGCACAATTAGGAAAGAACTGCGTACTTGGACTCGGTACGGGACAATCTCTGACCCATATCTATGAAGAACTGGTCCGGCGTCATAACGAAGAGAAACTGAGTTTCAAAAATGTTATTGCTTTCAACGCCTACGAATACTTTCCTCTAAATGGCAATAAACACAGTAGTATCCAGCAACTACGTGAACGCTTTTTCAGTAAGGTAGACATACCAGAACAGAATATCTATTCCCTTGACGGAACCATTCCTCAGGATAAAGTTCAGGAACAATGCCGCCTATATGAGCAACGTATCCAAGACCTGGGAGGAATCGACATCATGCTATTAGGCATAGGACGCAGCGGTAATATTGCAGCTAACGAACCAGGCAGTATGATGACTTCTACGACACGTCTTATCTTGGTTGATGCTATGTCCCGGCAGGAAATGACCATGAGCTTTGACGGACTGGATCAGGTCCCCCCTTGTTCCATTACTTTAGGTATTGGAAATATTCTGGCAGCAAGAAAAATCTTTCTGGTAGCATGGGGTGATGAAAAGGCTGATATCATCGAAAAGACTGTTGAAGGTCCTTTTAAGGACACTATCCCCGCATCTTACCTGCAAACACATAACGATGCACATGTAATTGTTGATTTGGCAGCCGCTGCCAAACTCACTCGGATGGAACATCCTTGGTTAGTTACTTCTTGTGAATGGACTGATCAAATGATACGTGCAGCTCTGGTTTGGCTATGTGGCATTACTCACAAACCAATTCTTAAATTAACCAACAAAGACTACAATCAGAATGGACTTTCAGACCTTCTGGCCTTATATGGATCTGCTTACAATGCAAACATTAAAATCTTTAATGATTTACAACACACCATTACGGGATGGCCAGGTGGTAAACCGAATGCTGATGATACCTACCGTCCTGAACGTGCAAAACCATTTCCCAAACGTGTGATTGTTTTTTCACCACATCCTGATGATGATGTAATCTCCATGGGTGGAACCATACGCCGACTGGTCCAGCAGGGTCATGACGTCCATATTGCCTATGAAACATCAGGTAATATCGCTGTAAATGATGAAGAAGTAACCCGATTCATGCACTTTATCAACGGCTTCAACCAAATTTTCTGCGATGACAAGGATCAAGTTATCAAGACCAAGTATCAAGAAATCAAGAGATTTCTGGCAAACAAGAAAGAAGGAGATATTGATACTCGGGATGTTCTGGATATCAAAGGACTCATTCGACGTGGAGAAGCTCGGACAGCATGTACGTATAATGGAATACCTCTTGATCATGTCCATTTCCTTGACCTGCCATTTTATGAAAGTGGCCATGTAGAGAAGTTGCCCATGACCATTAAGGATGTTAACATTGTCCGAACATTCTTGCAGCAAGTTCAACCTCATCAAA
Organism: uncultured Prevotellaceae bacterium; assembly: GCA_963769405.1. GTDB lineage: Bacteria > Bacteroidota > Bacteroidia > Bacteroidales > Bacteroidaceae > Prevotella. Next base: position 89,101 of record CAVYLQ010000019.1, read on the forward strand.
TCTATGTGGCTGGAGACCTCGCAGATCCACATGGCACTCATCGCAAATGTACAAATGCTGTTCTGGCAGCTATTGACCTTGAAGAGCAAGAACATGCTAAATGGCTAAAGGATTGTCGTATTTGGATGTACCGTGGTGCCTGGGCTGAATATCCCGTAGAGAATATCGAGATGTGTGTCCCAATGAGTCCAGAAGAACTTCGTGCCAAGCGTAATGCCATCCTGAAACATTCATCACAAGGAGATTCCGCTCCATATCTGGGAAATGACGAACGCCTTTTCTGGCAAAGAGCAGAAGATCGTAACCGTACTACGGCCAAACTCTATGATGATTTAGGACTTGCATGTTACGAGGCTATGGAAGCCTTCGTGGAATACCACCCTCAAACATACGATAAATAATTGAGAAATTCTGAATTTTTCTTTTTAGTCTTGGCAGCAATAACTGCCAAGACCCTTTTTTTATCACAGATATTCAAATCTAAACACACCTTATAGTAACAAAATGGTTTCATCATCTGTTTTTTCGAACTCACCAAACATAAAGAACTATGACTACTCAATCTAAAAAAACGTATACAATCGGTCTTGATCTAGGAGGTACCAATTCTGTTTTCGGAATTGTGGATCATCACGGAAAGATTATTGCCAGCACTTCCATTAAAACACAAGCTTACAAAAAAGTTGAAGACTATATCCAGGCTTCTATTACGGCTCTTCAGCCCGTTATTGATTCAGTAGGAGGAATGCAATGTATCCAATCCATGGGTATAGGAGCGCCTAAAGGTAATTTCTATCAAGGTACAGTAGAGTATGCAGCCAACTTAGTTTGGGCACATAATTGTGTCATTCCTCTGGCAAAACTATTTTCAGAACAACTGGATCATATTCCTGTAGGATTAACTAATGATGCTAATGCAGCAGCATTAGGAGAAATGACCTATGGAGTAGCACAAGGGATGAAAAATTTTATTGATATAACATTAGGTACAGGTGTGGGATCCGGTATTGTTGCAAATGGACAACTCCTATATGGTTGTGATGGATTTGCAGGCGAACTAGGACATATTATCATGGATTTCAGTGAAGATGCTCGGCAATGCGGATGTGGCCGAAGAGGCTGTCTGGAGACTTATTGCTCAGCAACAGGGGTAGTTCGTACTACCATTGAATTCTTAAAGGAAAGTTCTGAGGAGAGTTCACTACGCCATATTAAACCAGAAAACATCACATCACTTGATGTAAGTATCGCTGCGGAAAAGGGTGATCAACTTGCAAAACGGGTATACGATTTTACTGGATCTATGCTCGGTAAGGCTTGTGCCAATTTTACAACCTTTTGCAGCCCAGAAGCCTATATCTTTTTCGGAGGCCTCACCAAGGCTGGAATACTACTCATGAAACCACTCCAGGAGGCTTACGACAAATATGTTCTGAATATGTATAAAGGAAAAGCAAAATTTCTGATTAGTTCTCTGCCTGGAAGTAATGCCGCCATACTTGGAGCTTCTGCTGTAGGAAGAGCAGCATTGAAAGCATAGATTCCCATTTCCTATCAGAACTAATAAATGCCAAGAGATAACAATGTCATTTCCATCAAAAGATAAAACAATTTGTATCTCTGTCATTATAAAGAATCCGAGCAATAATGATTATGAAAAAACTATTTGTCCCTAAGCTTTCACATATCCCTCAAACAGCAGTAGAAATTCCTGGAACATTCGATCAAGAGAATGTGAAATGGCAGCCAATCGACATGGTAAACTGGCCTGATTACCCCTATCATCCTACCACTTTCTTTCGCATTGCCCATTCCAAAGATACAATATTTATCCATTATCACGTAACAGAAGATAGCATAAGGGCTATGACCTCACAAGATAGCGGACCTGTCTGGGAAGATTCCTGCTGTGAATTCTTTTCTCAATTGGAAAAGGGTGGTATCTATTATAATATGGAATGCAACTGTATCGGAACTCTACTAATAGGTGCTGGGGATAACCGAAAAAATCGGGAACAAGCGTCCTCTGAAATTCTAAAAAATGTCGACCGATGGTCCTCTAACGGATGCTATCCATTTGCAGAACAATCAGGGTCCTTTACATGGGATATGACATTAAAAATTCCAGTGAGCACCTACTTCAAGCATCACCTGCAATCCGTTGCAGGGACAGTCATCTATGCTAATTTCTATAAATGTGGAGACCAATTGAAGAAAAAGCATTATCTCTCATGGAATCCCATAGATACTCCCACTCCTGACTTCCATCAGCCCCGTTTTTTTGGAGAATTAGATTTCGAATGATCCGTTATTTTTATTGTCCATCAATAAGTATTCTGAAAAAGAGAGTTACTTGAGAAAGGCCTAAAAGAGAAGATTTATTTTGACCAAATGGTCTTATCCACATAATCAAAGACTTGTTGTGTAGCTCCAACCAGACTCTTCACAAATGAACCCGCAGCATCACCTGCTCTTTTTAGAGCAGATGAATCTGTCAAAAAGGTATTCATTGTCCGCTCAAAATCTTCATATGACTGGATTTCAAATCCTCCACCAGATTTGAGCAATCCTTGCGCTTCCTGGAATTTTTTATTGTTAGGGCCAAAGATAACCGGCACATTCCAGACTCCCGCTTCAAGAGTATTATGTATCCCTACGCCAAAGCCTCCTCCGATATAAGATACATCTGCATAACGGTAAATACTAGAAAGAAGTCCAAAACAATTGACAATTAAACATTCAGCTAGAGAAGCTTCCTCAGGTGTCGTTTCTGTATAATAAACAGTATTTCTCTTAAGTTTAGCTTGAATCTGTTCCAGATGATCCTGAGATATGACATGAGGAGCAATAACTAATCGCCAATCACGATGTTCATTAAAAAACCGAATAAAAATATCCTCATCAGGTGGCCAACTGCTGCCGGCAATAAAGACCTTATGTCCTTTCTTGAAAGCCTCAATGACAGGAAAAGGTTTAGCAGCTTCCTTGATCTGAAGAACTCGATCAAAACGGGTATCCCCTACGATATCCACATTTTTTATGCCTATCATTTCCAGCAGATCTTTACTCTTCTGATTTTGGACAAAGAGACGAGTAAAAGATTTCAGTACATGAGCATAGACACGGCCATACCATCTGAAAAAAATCTGATTTTTACGAAAGATACTACTTACACTATAAGTTGGAACATTGCGCTTTTTAAGGATTAAAAGATAATTCCGCCAAAATTCGTATTTGATAAAAAATGCCATAACAGGATTCACCAATTTCAGGAATCGTTTTGCATTTACAGGTGTGTCTAAAGGAAGATAGCAAATGATATCAGCCCCCTTATAGTCCTTACGCACCTCGTACCCAGAAGGAGAGAAAAAGGTTAGCAAAATCTTATATGCTGGATGAGCTTTACGAATATGTTCCATTAAAGGACGCCCTTGCTCAAATTCTCCGAGAGATGCAGCATGAAACCAGATATATTTTGCTTCAGGATCCACCTTTTCTCTAAGAATATCGAAAGTCTGGTGCTCACCACGCCACATTTTTTTGACTTTCTCATTGAACAAACTATCAACAGCTACACCAAGAGAATAAAGATAGAGGAAAAAATTATACATGTCGGATTCGATTTACCTAAAGCTTTTATTTCAATATTTCTATAGCTCGATGCAAGCGCTTGATACACTCTTCCCTACCAAGGAAAGCTGAGATATCAAACATTCCCGGTCCCTTCCCGATTCCTACGAGAGCCAAACGAAATGCATTCATCACATCACCTAATTTATATTGTTTCTCATTAATCCATTTCATTACAATCTTTTCCTGCCCTTCAGCAGAGAAATCATTAATACCCTGAAGCACGTCTATTAGTTCGTTCATTTGCTTTGCAGAATATTCCTTCCACCGCTTACGAATCGTCTTCGCATCATATTCATCAGGAGCAATAAAAAAGAAAGCACACAAAGGCCATAGGTCCTTTACAAAATCGACCCGGTCCTTCATCATACAAACAACCTGAGTGATACGTTCTGGAGTTTCCTTCACTCCATGTTCAGCCACAATTGGAGAAAAAAGTTTCACTATATCTTCATCACTCTTACGAAGCATATATTCATGATTGAACCATACCACTTTCTTATAGTCAAAACGTGCACCCGACTTCGAACACTTGCTGATATCAAAAAGTTGAATCAGTTCATCCAAAGAGAATATCTCTTGTTCTGTTCCGGGATTCCAACCTAACAAAGCCAAAAAATTGATAACAGCTTCGGGGAAATAGCCTTTTTCTCGATAACCAGAACTTATTTCACCGGTTTTCGGATCATGCCACTCCAAAGGGAATACCGGAAATCCGAGCCGATCTCCATCACGCTTGGATAACTTCCCTTTCCCTTCCGGTTTTAAGAGTAACGGAAGATGGGCAAAACGAGGCATTTCCTTTTCCCAACCAAAGGCATGATAAAGCAAAACGTGCAGAGGTGCACTTGGTAACCACTCTTCTCCACGGATAACATGAGTAATTTCCATAAGATGATCATCCACGATATTAGCCAAGTGATATGTCGGAAGTTCATCTGCACTCTTATAGAGCACTTTATCATCAAGAATATCACTTTTGACACACACTTCACCACGAATCATATCATTGACATGTATTTCCTCACCAGGTTCTATCTTAAAACGGACCGTATACTCAGAACCTGCTTCTAAAAGACGTTTCACCTCATCTTCGGGTAAAGTCAAAGAATTACGCATTTGCATACGCGTATGGCTGTCATACTGAAAATTCTTGATGTTTTCACGTTTCCCCTCCAATTCTTCGGGTGTATCAAAGGCATAGTAGGCTTTACCCTTATCCAGGAGGATCTGAACATATTTTTTGTAGATATCACGACGTTCACTCTGACGGTAAGGACCATACTTCCCACCGAAATTCACACCTTCATCAAATTGGATACCTAACCATTTGAAAGATTCAAGAATATATTTTTCAGCACCCGGCACAAAACGACGAGTATCCGTATCTTCAATCCTAAAAACCAATTCGCCATGATGCTGACGAGCAAAAAGATAGTTAAACAATGCAGTACGTACACCACCGATATGTAAAGGACCTGTTGGACTTGGTGCAAAACGCACCCTAACTTTTCTTCCAGCCATCATATAAATCTACCTAAACAATTATTTTTGTGCAAAATTAATATTATTTTCCGAATATTGCAATTTTTTTTGTACTTTCGCAAAGTATATTACGGTATTATAGGACATTCATGAATCTATTCAAGAAACAAGCAGAGCACTATTGGCGCAAATTCTTCGCCCGGGCGGGTCTCGTTATCGCGACAGTCGCCATTATCGTATGGTTTCTGCCACGTAATGAAGGCAAACAATTCCAGTACGATATCGGTAAGCCATGGATGTACGGATCTTTTATCGCTAAATTTGATTTCCCAATTTATAAAACGGATGAAACTATCCAGAACGAAAAAGATTCGCTGTTAAAACAGTTTCAGCCTTATTATAATTACAACTCACAGATTGAAAAAGAAAACATCGGTAAATTCCTCAATGACTTTAAAGATGGCATTCCCGGTCTGCCTAAAACATATACATCAATAGTTGCTGATCGACTACATCAACTCTATCAAGCAGGTATCATGAACACACCGGAATATAACAGCATCTATAAGGATTCCGCTAAGATGATTCGTGTTGTCATCGGAAAACAGGCACAAAGTACACTTATCAATCGGATCTACTCTACACTTGCAGCATACGAGCAACTATTTATGAATGAAAAGTTAAGTAAAGGACGACTTATACTGCAACGCTGTAATCTGAATGATTACATTGAACCTAATCTAATCTATGATAGAAATAAAAGTGAAACCGAGAAAAATGACCTACTCAGTGGCATTCCATTAGCTAGTGGCATGGTATTAACCGGACAAAAAATTATCGACCGGGGGGAAATCATAAACAACTATGACTATAGGGTACTTAATTCCTATGAGAAAGAGATAAAACGTAGAAGCGCAACCCAGGACGAGTTAACCACTACAATTGCCGGACAATTGATTTTTGTCTTTATATTGGTCATGCTTTTCACTTTATATCTAATTCTATTCAGAAGAGACTATTTTGATAAAACTCGAAATATTCTGATGCTCTACTCCATGATTGTCATCTTTCCTATCCTGACATCACTCATGATTAAACACAATTTTCTCAGTGTTTATATCATTCCCTTTGTTTTAGCACCCATCTTTGTCCGGGTATTTCAAGACTCCCGGACAGCTTTTGTCACGCATGTCACAATGATCCTCATCTGTGCCATTGCTGTAAAATACCAATATGAGTTCATTATTGTCCAATTAGCTGCAGGAATGATGGCCGTCTACTCATTGCGGGAACTTTCTAACAGATTACAAATTATCAAGACAGCATTGCTCACTACTATTGTCAGTGTAATAGTATATTTTGCCCTTGACTTGATGCAAAGTAATGAGGTTATGAAGATGGACCATAGCATGTATACCTATTTTATTGTCAACGGAGTATTTCTGCTATTAGCTAACCCTCTGATGTATCTCATAGAAAAAACTTTCGGTTTTGTCTCTGATGTAACACTTATTGAACTTTCAAATACAAATAAAGGTATTCTGCGAAAACTTAGTGAAATTGCACCAGGAACCTTTCAACACTCTATTACGGTAGGTAATCTGGCAGCAGAAATCGCAAATAAGATCGGAGCAAAAAGCCTGTCAGTACGTACAGGCGCGCTATACCATGACATTGGAAAAATCACTAATCCCGTATTTTTTGCAGAAAATCAATCAGGTGTAAATCCACATGAAGAAATGGGTTATAAGGAAAGTGCACAGATCATCATCAGTCATGTTTCTGAAGGTATGAAAATAGCCGAACAAATTAATCTGCCTAGTATTGTCAAAGATTTTATTGTTACACATCATGGTACTGGAATTGTAAGATACTTCTATCTAAAGTACAAAAACGAACACCCCGACGAAGATGTTGATTTAACAGATTTTCAATATCCTGGTCCAAATCCCTTTACTCGCGAGCAAGCTATTCTGATGATGGCTGATACGGTAGAAGCTGCTTCACAATCATTACCGGAATATAGAGAAGAAAATATTACCGACTTAGTCAACAAACTGATAGACGGTCAGGTTGAACAGGGATTCTTTAAAGAATGCCCCATTACCTTCCGAGACATCGCACAAGCAAAACAAGTGCTTATTGAAAAACTTAAATCGATCTACCATACACGTATCTCTTATCCTGAATTGACCCAACCAAAACAAAATTCAGAAAAGCCAGGAACTCAAATTGAATCTAAAAATAGTCAGGATATTGAAAGCAAACCAAATGCCTTAGAACAAGACAATGGGGAAAACTCCATCGAAAGTAATCATGCAAAACAGACAGACAATATCCGCTGATTAGAAAAACATAATCTATATTTGATATTTACTTCACATATCAGCAGCTCTCTGCTTTACAAAAAAGTAAAAAGAAACTCTAAAATCACAAATAGGACAAATTTGAAGTATAAATGAACAATATAAAAGTCTTTTTATTGCACATATATACTATATTGTGCAATAAAATGGTCTTATCAAGTTAACATAACTTAAATAATCAGTGATATATTAGGAAATTCAGAACACTTCATGTAACTTCGCGGCCAATTTATTTTTAATTATTAAGATGAATAAGATAAAATTAGCTGTTTTGGTCCTCTGTTATTATATGACCACTACAATTCCTGCCGTTGCAGGAGGTCTGCTCACAAATACGAATCAGAATATCGCCTTCAACAGGAATATGGCTCGTGATGGAGCAATTGGCATTGATGGCGTTTACAGCAATCCGGCCGGAGTAGCTTTCCTCCCTAAAGGACTACATTTATCATTTAATATCCAGAATGTTTACCAGACACGTACCATTATGAGTGGTATGACAGTTCCTTCTCTTAAAGGTACCCCATACTACCAGCCCTTTAAATTATATGGTGGAGATGTAAATGGGATAAAACAGTTTCGTGGAAAAGCGTCAGTACCATTCTTACCTACTTTTCAGATAGCACTGAATTACGATAATATCGGCTTCCAAGTTGGATTCTTTGAAAGTGGTGGTGGTGGTCAATGCACGTTTAACCGAGGTTTGGGCTCCTTTGAGCGACAAGTAGCACTGATTCCTGCACTACTCTATAGTCAGGGCTTTCAGACAACGCAGCCAGGATATAGTGTAGAAAGTTTTATTAAAGGCCAGCAATATGTCTTTGGCCTTCAATTTGGTGCAACTTACAAATTCAACGAGCACTTAGCGGCCTACGGTGGTTTCAGATTTAATTATGCTTTCAACCGATACCAGGGTAACATAACGAATATTACAGCTGAGATTAATGGAACTCAAGAAAACTTATATAATTATTTCGGGGATCAAGCAAACACTTATAGTCAGATGGCCTTTTATTATAAGATGCGTTCCTCAGAAATGACGGATCCTGCTCAAAAGGCTAATTATGAAACCTTATCTCAGAAATATTCTCAAGGTGCACAGAAGATGAGTAATACCCAAGAACAATTTGCAGATAAATACCTGACTTGCAATCAATATGGATGGGGAATCACTCCTATTATAGGTATCGACTATAAAACAGGCAAATGGAATTTTGGCACAAGGTTGGAATTTACGACACACATGAACATCGAAAATGACACCAAACGTGACGATACCGGATTATTTACCGATGGAGTGAACACGCCGAATGACCTGCCGGGAATTTGGACAATAGGAGCTCAATATTCTATTCTCCCAAATGTTCGTGTCATGGGTAGTTATCACTATTATTTTGACAAGGACGCCAAGATGGCTGATGATAAGCAAAAACTTCTTGGAGGAAATACCATGGAGTTTTTGTGTGGTGCAGAATGGAACATCACGAAGAATCTGCTTATCAGCGCCGGTTGCCAGCACACACAATATAATTTGGGAAATGGATCATATTTAACAGACATGAGTTTTATAACAAGCAGCAATTCATACGGTTTCGGAGCAAAATTCAAAGTACTGAAAAATGCTAGTTTAAACATTGCTTACTTCTTCACCAATTATGGACATAAGAGAAAAGAATATGATCAGACAATTACTGAAGGAGGACAAGAAATAAAAGTCAAAAACAGTGACGACTTCACTCGTACTAATAAAGTATTAGGTGTCGGTTTGGATATTGACTTATAAACATCATTTCTACTTATAAATAAATCTTCAGCCTTACCAAGGGGTCATTCTTGACTTCTTGCTAAGGCTGAAATGATTATTACAAGGATTTATGATTGCTTGTTGACCATTCATAAAGGATCAACATCATAATAAATCGACAAAGCGCCATATCGAGAATCCTTTTGCATCCTCTTTTGAAGTTGTATAAGACATTCACGAACACGTTTCTGGTCAATGCCATTTTCAAGTTTAATAACCAGTTTTCTTATTTCCATAGCATTAACACGTGACACTGATGGCCTATCCGGCCCCAGGACACGATTTCCAAACCACACATGGAGATGATCACCTACTTCCTTGGCAGCCTGTTGCACAACCCTTTCATTCTTATGTTTTAGAAAAACGTTTATGAGTCGATAAAAAGGAGGATAATGAAAAGTTTTACGTTCCACAATCAAAGTACGATAAAAACCTTTATAGTCATGACGCACTACTTGTTGGATTACAGGTAGTTCAGGATTCTTGGTTTGTAATAACACCAATCCCTGTTCCCCCTTACGACCGGCTCTTCCACTTACCTGAGACATCATCATAAATGCATGCTCATAAGCACGAAAATCAGGATAATTGAGCATGATATCGGCATCTAAAATACCAACAACACTTACGTGATCAAAATCCAAGCCTTTAGAGACCATCTGAGTACCAATTAAAAGATTTGTCCTACCTGCAGCAAAATCATTGATAATGCGTTCATAAGCGTGACGAGTCCGTGTAGTATCAAGATCCATACGAGCAACACGAGCATCCGGGAAAATATCCCTGACCTGATCTTCTATTTTCTCCGTACCATAGCCTATGCCTCTTAGCTCCGTACTACCACAATTAGGACATACTGCCGGAATCTTATAGGTCATACCACAATAATGACAAACCAATTGATTAAGATTTTTATGCAGGGTTAAAGAAACATCACAATTGATACATTTAGGAGTCCATCCGCAAGCACGGCATTCTATCATCGGGGCAAAACCGCGCCTATTCTGAAAGAGAATGACTTGTTGTCCGTTATCCAGAGCCTTGCGCATAGCAGCCAGCAAAGACGGTGAAAAAGGTCCTGTCATCATTTTACGATGCCTCAAATCTTTTATATCCACTACTCTGATTTCCGGCAATTGAATATTTTGATAACGTGTCGAAAGGGTGACTAATCCATATTTCCCGATTCGAGTATTATAATAACTTTCCATAGAAGGTGTAGCTGTCCCTAGCAAAGTTCTGGCACCATACATCTTGGCCAAAACAATAGAGACATCACGGGCGTGATAGCGTGGAGCTGGATCCTGTTGCTTAAAAGAGGTCTCTTGTTCTTCATCAACAATTACCAGGCCTAAATTTTGAAATGGCAGAAAAACTGCACTGCGAGCTCCGAGGATTACATCATAAGGATGGGAAGATAACTGTTTTTTCCAGATCTCCACTCTTTCAGCATCACTATATTTGGAATGATATATTCCTAATTTACTTCCAAAAACTCGCTGTAGCCGTTCCATCATTTGAACAGTCAATGCAATCTCAGGCAAGAGATACAACACCTGTTGATGTTTCTTGATAGCCTCTGCAATAAGATGGATATAAATTTCCGTTTTTCCACTGGAAGTTACACCATGAAGCAATACAACGTCTTTCTCCTTCCATTTTTCCAGAATCTGATCCAGAGCTGTTTGCTGTGCTTCATTCAAAGATTGAATACGTTCAGGATGCATCTTTCCTGCATGATTCAACCTGCCTACCTCTTTTTTATACAAATATAATATGCCACGGTCTGACAGAGCCTTAATCTGCGCAAGCGTACAGTGGCAAGAATTCATAAGTTCTTCACGAGTAATCTCAACGACAGGTTCACGAGTAGTTGTACTTTCTATTGTATCCCAATGAGATAAAGCGAGAAATTCTATGAAAACTTTTTGCTGATGTACTGCACGAACTAACATATTTAAAGCAACACGTAATGCGGTCTCATTCCGGTAAGACTCTGCCAATCCTACATAAATTTCCAATTTGGGTTTATACTTATCCAAACTCTTAAGTCCAACCGGCATAGCCGCAGAAAAAACATCACCGATCGGAGAAATATAATAATCAGAAATCCACTGCCATAGTCGAAGTTGCTGAATGAGGAGTATAGGCATATCATCTAAAGCCTCCAAGATCGGTTTACACCTGAACTTCGGTTGATCATCATGTAATTTTAGGACAACAGCCACATACTTTTTACTACGTCCAAGGGGTACAAGAACTCGTACACCTACTTGAACCTTTCCATCAAATATTTCAGGGACGGAATAGGTAAAGAGGCTATCTAATGGCAAAGGCAATATGACATCAACAAATTTCATTAAGTGCAAAGATAAGAAGAAAAAAGCAGATACCTCTTAAAAGAGCATCTGCTTTTTTCCTATATTTTGCAGTTCGCAACTTAAAACCTTATACAAGTTTAAAAGTAATAAGCTAATGCAATCTGCCAACTATTATTATGACTCTTATCCTTCAAGTCTTTCTCAATCGTACTCAAATTAGCATCAGCTGATTTTCCACAAGCTACATTGTAATTAGCTGAAACTTGAAGATGTTTAAAAAGTGTTGTACCTAAACCTAAATTGACACTAAAATCAGATTTTTTGAGAGAATAACTTGAGCCGTCATTCCATTTGAAATTCTTATCTCCAACATTAATTCCCCATTGTGGTCCTCCATAAAGATAGATATTTACCAAGCTACCTAATCCCCAACCATAACGAAGATTGACAGGAATAGCAACCCTCTGTTGCTTTACTGTCATTTTCCCCCATAAAATAGAATTTTCCGTTGGATTCACTTTTGCAGAGCGGTAATCATATAAAGCCGAAGCATCAACACCAAGTCCGGGAAGAGGAAGGGAAAATTTCATAGTAGGGCCAACAAACCACCCTGCTTGATTGGAAGCATCAAATACATCTTCACTAAATGACATATTCATTATATCTAACCCTCCCTTAACACCAAACTTAATTTGTGCTTCTGCAGAAGTTGTACATAATAATGCTACAGCACAAATCATAATCGAGAAAATCTTTTTCATATTAATGTCTCTAAACTTTTAATAATTAATAATCAACTTATAAACACTATTAGATCTGTCACATTTACTATATTATTACCAGAGATAGGATAAAAATATTCTTAACAACTACATCTATTACATATTTTTACTGATTCTTTTTGATTTTACTAAACTGATTATCACATATAGAATTTTACTCTTCTCATAAATAAAATCCATAATAGAAATATTTTAAGAAACGGGCTTACAAAAACAAAACCTTAAAAATGAATCCATTTTTTATCTGATTTAGATTCTAAATATTCCAAGAAACTAGTCAGCAAGAGAATTATTAACAAATGAAGAAGGTGCGCCAAACTTAATCTTTGACACACCCCCTCCATTTATTCAATATCAATATTCATCCTCATTCCAAAGAAAATCCTCTTTTGTAGGATAATCCGGCCATAGGTCTTCAATACTTTCATAGACTTCGCCATCATCTTCTATTTCTTTCAAATTTTCCAAAACTTCATCTGGAGCTCCGGAACGTATCGCATAGTCGATTAACTCATCTTTTGTTGCAGGCCAAGGTGCATCTTCCAATTTGGAAGCTAATTCTAGTGTCCAATACATAGCATCATCTTTTTTACTTAATTTGCGTGCAAAAATAATAAATTTTCAATAAACTGCAAGTATTTGTGACAATATTTTTCTAATTATATATCAATAAAACTTAAAATGTAAGAGTTCTTCAAAGAAAACAAGACATGGGAATAAGTTTGAACTCAAATAAACCAATAATTCGAGAAACGTTATCTCTGCATTAGAATCTTTCAACTGAAAAAACAGACAGCAACAATACAGGAAAATGAACAATTCAGAAAGAATTCAAAAATTGACTATATAATTTTGTTTTGACTTAGTGTGATCAAAGAAAATAATACCACAATAATAGAGGTCAAAAGTTACACAAGTAAGAGAATCCGTTACAATATGATTCCAGTAATTTCTATTTTCGCTATTACTATGAATTCTTTCAAGTATTAAAATGGAATGTTGATCTGCAAAATCCAAAAGCTTCTCACAAACTAAAAAACTCTTTTCAGAAAGAGTTATACAAGCCACATCAAACCCTTTCAATTGATCAAACCTTTCACCATTCTCCGTTCCCAAGTCAATATTAAGAATATGAGTACGCTTACAGCCAGATTGAATATAACAACTATAAATTTCAGAAAGGGACTGACAGAAAACCCATAATTTCGGTTGCCTTACATTAGCAATTCGGAAATAGAGTTTCGCCAATTTCCGAGAACGATTATTAACATTCGGAAATCGAACTTTTAAATCAGAATAATCATAATATGGATATGTTCCTTCTATCACATCCCGGATAAAACTATAAGCAGAAGGAGACTGAACACCAAATCCATGTCTATGCCATAATCTTCTGACTCTCAAGAAAAAGTTATTCATCCGATTCAACATGCCTAAATTATATCTTATCTTTATAGATTAAGAAGAAACCATTCAAAAATAGTAGCCATGTCCTAAAACAGGAATGAGGGCCCCTCCGGCAAGTACTGCCGTAGGGGCCCTCCACAAGATTCCTTTTTTAAAAGGAGGCGGCGGCCTACTCTCCCGCATTGCATTGCAGTACCATCGGCGCTCGTGGGCTTAACTTCTCTGTTCGGAATGGGAAGAGGTGTGACTCCACTGCTGTAACCACCTGATTATAGGTTGGCATATCTGACATTCGCAGGACCGGCCGGCGCCTAAGCGCCTGCTCTTCCGGAAGTATGACCTTTTATTAATGGAAAGTGTTCGGGCAATTAGTAGTGCTCGGCTTTGACGTCACCGCCTTTACACCTGCACCCTATCTACGTCATCGTCTCTGACGGCCCTGTTATGGAGCTCTCATCTCGCGGCTGGCTTCGCACTTAGATGCTTTCAGCGCTTATCCTGCCCAGACTCGGATACCCGGCGGTGCGCCTGGCGGCACAACCGGTCCACCGGAGGTCTGTCCGTCACGGTCCTCTCGTACTAGTGACGGCACCGCTCAAAACTCCCACGCCCACGATAGATAGAGACCGAACTGTCTCACGACGTTCTGAACCCAGCTCGCGTGCCACTTTAATAGGCGAACAGCCTAACCCTTGGGACCTTCTCCAGCCCCAGGATGTGACGAGCCGACATCGAGGTGCCAAACCACCCCGTCGATATGAGCTCTTGGGGGGGATCAGCCTGTTATCCCCGGAGTACCTTTTATCCTTTGAGCGACGGAGTTTCCATACACATCCGCCGGATCACTATGCCCCAGTTTCCTGCCTGCTCGGCTTGTAAGCCTCCCAGTCAAGCGCCCTTATGCCATTACACTCTTACGGACGGTTACCAATCGTCCTGAGGGCACCTTTGGAAGCCTCCGTTACGCTTTTGGAGGCGACCACCCCAGTCAAACTACCCACCAAGCAATGTCCGCGCTTTCTGCGCGTTAGACCCCAGACAGCCAAAGGGCCGTATTTCAACGGTGGCTCCGGGACGGCTGGCGCCGCCCCTTCTCAGCCTCCGGCCTATCCTACACATCGGATGACCGGGGTCAATGCTAAGCTATAGTAAAGGTTCACGGGGTCTTTTCGTCCCATCGCGGGTAATCGGCATCTTCACCGATACTTCAATTTCACTGACATCATGGTTGAGACAGCGTCCGGATCATTACACCATTCGTGCAGGTCGGAACTTACCCGACAAGGAATTTCGCTACCTTAGGACCGTTATAGTTACGGCCGCCGTTTACCGGGGCTTCAATTCGACGCTTCCTCCTTGCGGAGTGACGACTCCTCTTAACCTTCCGGCACCGGGCAGGTGTCAGGCTGTATACTTCTTCTTTCGAATTCGCACAGCCCTGTGTTTTTGTTAAACAGTTGCCTGGACCTATCCACTGCGCCTCTCCCGGAGGAGAGGACCCTTTTTCCCGAAGTTACAGGGTCAATTTGCCTAGTTCCTTAACCATGAATCTCTCAACGCCTTAGTATATTCTACCCATCTACCTGTGTCGGTTTGCGGTACAGGTGCCCCAGCAATATGCTTAGCGCATTTTCCCGGGAGTCTGCTTACCGGCGCTGTTGGATGCCCCCGGAGGGACTTCCATACTTTCAGGTTCGGCTCGATATCCGGATTTGCCTGGATACCTCATAACCTACACCCTTCAACGGAGTATTCCGTAACTCCGCGGCCGTTTCACTCCTCCGTCTACGCTTCGCTCACTGGGGCAGTAACGGAATGTTGACCGTTTCTGCCATCGCCTCCTCCTTTCGGATTCGGCTTAGGACCTGACTGACCCCGGGATGACTGACATTGCCCGGGAAACCTTAGACTTTTGGCGGAAGGGGTTCTCACCCTTCTAATCGTTACTTATACCTACATTTGCTTTTCCAGGCGCTCCAACGATCCTTTCGGAACGTATTCAGTGCACCTGGAATGCTCCCCTACCGATACTTTCTTTAATTCTATCCCGTGACTTCGGTATCCGGCTTATACCCGATTATTATCCATGCACGGACCCTCGACTAGTGAGCTGTTACGCACTCTTTGAATGAATGGCTGCTTCCAAGCCAACATCCTAGCTGTCATAGGGACCACACTTCGTTAGACTAACTTAGCCGGAATTTCGGGACCTTAGACGACGGTCCGGATTCTTCTCCTCTCGGGAACGGACCTTAGCACCCGTCCCCTTACTGCATATCTGCTGCCCGCAGGCATTCGGAGTTCGTCAGGACGCGACAGGCGATGAAGCCCTCTTGTCCTATCGGTCGCTCTACCTCCTGCGGGGATCGATACACGCGGCACCTAAATGCCTTTCGGGGAGTACGAGCTATCTCCAAGTTTGATTGGCCTTTCACTCCTACACTCATCTCATCGAGAAGCTTTTCAACGCTTATTCGTTCGGACCTCCATACCGTGTTACCGGCACTTCATCCTGGACAAGTGTAGATCACTTGGTTTCGCGTCTGCCTCCTCCGACTCTGCGCCCTGTTCAGGCTCGCTTTCACTGCGGCTCCCCGGGTATTCCCGGTTAACCTTGCCGGAGACGGCAACTCGTAGGTTCATTATGCAAAAGGCACGCCGTCACCGCTTGCGCGGCTCCGACCGCTTGTAGGCGCATGGTTTCAGGAACTCTTTCACTCCCCTTGATCGGGGTGCTTTTCACCTTTCCTTCACAGTACTGGTTCACTATCGGTCTCACACTGTATTTAGCCTTACCGGATGGTCCCGGCAGATTCACGCAGAATTTCTCGTGCTCCGCGCTACTCAGGATCCCACTACACTCCATTGCGGTCCGCCTACGGGGCTCTCACCCTCTATGGCCCGGCTGTCCGGCCGGCTCGGCTCCCGCGCTGGATATGACTTCGTGGTCCTACTACACCACACGCGCATTGCTACGCCCGTGGTTTGGGCTCTTCCCCGTTCGCTCGCCACTACTTGGGGAATCATTGTTTATTTTCTCTTCCTCCGGGTACTAAGATGTTTCAGTTCCCCGGGTTGGCGCCGGAAACCTAAGTTCCCGGCAGGCAGCCTTCTGCTGTCTGGGTTATCCCATTCGGACATCTCCGGATCAAAGATTATTTGCATCTCCCCGGAGCTTTTCGCAGCTTATCACGTCCTTCATCGCCAGTGTGAGCCAAGGCATCCGCCATGCGCCCTTTCCTACTTTCCTTTACTTGGCCTCCCCGTTCAATAACGGACGGGAAAGTCCATAGTTCATACTTCTGACTGACTGCTTCTCCCTCCTTTCCGCTTGCGCGGACCGGCGGGGACTGCAGCAGTCCTGCTTGTGTCAATATGTCAAAGATCGTCTTTCCGGATCGCTCCGGTTTATAGTGGAGAATAACGGATTCGAACCGTTGACCCCCTGCTTGCAAAGCAGGTGCTCTAGCCAGCTGAGCTAATCCCCCTCATCACGCTTGTCCGGCGCCGGGATTCCTCTTCTCTTAAAAGTAGTCCCAGGCAGACTTGAACTGCCGACCTCCACATTATCAGTGTGGCGCTCTGACCAACTGAGCTATAGGACTCTGTCAGTACTCGCGCGGCGTTCGCGCTACGGGGGGCCTCTTATGCCCGGCTTCCCTTCTTCTCGCTCTAATATCCTAAAAAAAACAGACAGGTTTCAGGCGCAACTTGAAGCGCACGGGACTCCTTTAAGAGCCCCACGGTCTCCGGACGATCCGGTTCCGGCCGACTTTGAAAGCACCTCTCCAGAAAGGAGGTGTTCCAGCCGCACCTTCCGGTACGGCTACCTTGTTACGACTTAGCCCCAATTACCGATCTTGCCCTAGGCCGTTCCTTGCGGTCACGGACTTCAGGCACTCCCGGCTTTCATGGCTTGACGGGCGGTGTGTACAAGGCCCGGGAACGTATTCACCGCGTCATGGCTGATGCGCGATTACTAGCGAATCCAGCTTCGTGGGGTCGGGTTGCAGACCCCAGTCCGAACTGGGACCGGTTTTCGCGATTTGATGCACCTTGCGGGACACCCTCGCTCTGTACCGGCCATTGTAACACGTGTGTAGCCCCGGACGTAAGGGCCGTGCTGATTTGACGTCATCCCCACCTTCCTCTCACCTTACGGCGGCAGTCTCTCCAGTGTGCCCAGCTTAACCTGATGGCAACAGGAGACAGGGGTTGCGCTCGTTATGGCACTTGAGCCGACACCTCACGGCACGAGCTGACGACAACCATGCAGCACCTTCACAGACTTCCCGAAGGACTCCGGCATCTCTGCCGGATCAGTCTGCAATTCAAGCCCGGGTAAGGTTCCTCGCGTATCATCGAATTAAACCACATGTTCCTCCGCTTGTGCGGGCCCCCGTCAATTCCTTTGAGTTTCACCGTTGCCGGCGTACTCCCCAGGTGGGATGCTTAATGCTTTCGCTTGGTCCCGCAGCCCGAAGGCCGCAGAACGGGCATCCATCGTTTACCGTGCGGACTACCAGGGTATCTAATCCTGTTTGATACCCGCACTTTCGAGCTTCAGCGTCAGATGCGCTCCCGCAAGCTGCCTTCGCAATCGGGGTTCTTCGTGATATCTAAGCATTTCACCGCTACACCACAAATTCCGCCTGCGTCGTGCGCTCTCAAGCCTAACAGTTCGCGCTGCAATCCAGTGGTTGGGCCACTGCATTTCACAACACGCTTGCAAGGCCGCCTACGCTCCCTTTAAACCCAATAAATCCGGATAACGCCTGGACCTTCCGTATTACCGCGGCTGCTGGCACGGAATTAGCCGGTCCTTATTCCAAGGGTACTTGCAATGAATGACTAGTCACTCACTTTACTCCCCTTCAAAAGCAGTTTACAACCCATAGGGCCGTCATCCTGCACGCTACTTGGCTGGTTCAGGCTCTCGCCCATTGACCAATATTCCTCACTGCTGCCTCCCGTAGGAGTTTGGACCGTGTCTCAGTTCCAATGTGGGGGACCTTCCTCTCAGAACCCCTACTGATCGTCGGTTTGGTGGGCCGTTAACCCGCCAACTGCCTAATCAGACGCATCCCCATCCGCAAGCGATAAATCTTTGCTCCTCTTTAGATGACTGCTGAGGAGTACATGGGGTATTAATCTTTCTTTCGAAAGCCTATCCTCCACTTGCGGGCAGGTTGGATACGCGTTACTCACCCATTCGCCGGTCGACGACTGCGTCAGGCAAGCCTGACGCCCGTTTCCCCTCGACTTGCATGTGTTAAGCCTATAGCTAGCGTTCATCCTGAGCCAGGATCAAACTCTCCAATGTATAATGGTTCCTTCCGCAGGATTGCTCCTGCGGACGTTTGTTCTGTCAGGGTGCTTCTCCGTCTTTCTCGTCTCCGAAAATTGCCGGTTCCTTTTCTCTTCTCTCGACGGTAGATACTGTATGGTTTTGGCCATACGGCACTCCCGCTTCTCGTTACTGCCTGTCTGTTTTATGATAATCTTTTCAAAGAACTCTTTCTTTGCTCCCAGACTCCTCGTCTGAAAGCGGTTGCAAAGATAGGACTTTTGTTCCTAACCGCCAAATCTTTTCAGGGGAAAATTCAAAAAAAGTGCATTTTTCTTTCTTCTATTGATATAAATCAATTCGAAAACACTATACACCTTATTATATTATAATAGTTAGCAAACAATTAGCCACCATACATGATTTAACTAAATTTGGAATAAAGAAGGCTTTGAAGTTGATCTGACTCATTGAAAACGGGAACTGAAAGAAGAAACAATTTATAATTGCAGACAATGTCTACTTTATGTTACAATTCTGTCAATAATTCTAAACGCCCTTTTTCTGAAACAGAAACGCTTTGTGCCTACACCTTATTATAAATAGATGCAGATAATGAATACAATTATGCATTATGGATTCACCTAATATTTCAATAGACGCAACAGAAAAAGTCGTATTACTTACATCTCGGGCTTAAAGTTTCTTAATTTCATTAAGATGTATCCAGATTTAATTGCAAAATCAAGATATTGTTCGTACGTTTGCGAACATAAAATACCTATTTTACTTGAATAATATGAATCTAGTCAAACAAAATGTATTTTATAAACCATCAGCTCTTATACTATAGGAACTTGGCAGCATTCCATATAACCACAAACAAAATCATATTTCGAAAACTGCTAATTGGAAACTCAAACAAAAGAATAAATATCTGTAAAAGAAAGTATTTAGAATTTCAAACATAATTAAGATATGGACGAGAAAAAAGGATACAGTATCAAGACTGAACAAATAGCACGTTTTGCAAAAGCACTAAGTCACCCTGCAAGAGTCCAAATCATGCAGTTTCTGGTAAAGCAAGAAGAATGCTACTTCGGAGATATTAATGACGAACTTCCAATCTCGAAAGCGACAGTCAGCCAACATCTGAAGGAATTAAAAGATGCAGGATTAATACAAGGAACGATTATACCTCCTAAAGTTAGATACTGTATCAACAAGGAAAACTGGCATCACGCTCAAGAACTCTTTATGGATTTTTTCTCACAGAAGATTTATGCTGTAAGATGTAGATGCAACGACACAGCAAAATAACATGATGGGTAATCACATCAAGATTAAATTTTGGATGACAAAAAACAAGGTCATTTCATTCCCATGAAAAGTTAAAATTCATGTTTTTTCTTGTTTATTTTGTACAATGGTCCTATATTTGCAGAGATAAATATATAGAATTAAAAGAAGACATTTATGACAGAAGAAGAATTGTACAACTCATTGAATCATTATGAGTCACCGCGAAGCAATACCAGAGAGTTAAACCAGGCTCTCCCTATTCTCATGAGGAAAATGTATGTATGGATGACACTGGCTTTGGTTATCACAGGCGTGACAGCTTTTGGTGTAGCTAGTAGTCCTAACTTATTAAGAGCTATCTATACGAATTCTGCGATTATGTGGGGACTCATTATTGGAGAATTTGCTTTAGTCATTGGTGTCAGTGCAGCTATTAACCGATTCTCGTTAGGTACTGCCACCTTCATGTTTATCCTATATTCAGTTCTTAATGGAGCCCTGTTCTCTTCTGTTTTCATGATCTATACGATGACATCAATAGCCAAAGTATTCTTCATTACAGCAGGAACATTCGGTGTAATGGCAGTTTATGGAACCACCACAAAAAAGGACCTCAGTTCTATCGGAAATATTTGTTTTATGGCTCTTATCGGTCTGGTCATTGCCACGCTGGTAAATCTCTTTCTAAAGAGTGCCACATTTGACTATATCCTTTCATATATAGGTATCGCCATCTTTGTGGGTCTGACAGCATGGGACACCCAGAAAATGAAAAAAGTTCTCTCCACTCAATATGAAGTTAACGAAGGAGCACAAAAACTTGCCTTACTGGGAGCTTTGAACCTTTATATGGACTTCATCAATCTTTTCCTTTATCTTCTAAGGATATTTGGCAATAGCAACAACCATTAAATACCACTTTTCCTTACCATTATTTATCCTGTCTTTTTATTCCTAACGAGTAAAAAGACAGGATAAGTTATTTTTAGAATTAATGGCACAAAGTCTTTATTGGTCCTACCTAAAATTTTTCATCATTCATAAAGGTCCTGCAAATCAAAAAAATATTTAGAAAGGCGTTACATTAAAATTTCAAGTATAAGAAAAAATCGGCAAATTTGTCATATAAACCAATGATTGAAATAAAACCAGTCTTTCTTTTATTGCAGGTTCTACAATGTATATATATGCGCATAATAAGCAATATAAATACATTATTTGGGCTTTTTTGTTATTTTATGCAATAATATTTTTTTATATGAATAAAAATTTATATGTTTGCAAACAACGTTGAATAAAAATACATCCTATGAAAGTAAAAGACAGCAGACTGGAAGCCCTAAAGATGATTATCTCCAGCCAAGAACTGGGAAGTCAGGAAGAAGTACTTGAAGCTCTTTCAAAAGAAGGATTCAAACTTACACAAGCCACACTGAGTCGTGATCTCAAGCAATTAAAGGTAGCAAAAGCCGCCAGTATGAACGGGAAATATGTATATGTATTACCAAACGAAACCATGTACAAACGAATTCATAGCCCTCAGTCGGCCATGCAAATGATACAATCTCCCGGATTCTTATCTCTTAACTTTTCCGGAAATATAGGAGTTATTAAGACACGCCCAGGCTATGCCAGCAGCATCGCCTACAATATTGATAATGCCAGACTCCCGGAAATATTGGGAACGATTGCCGGAGATGACACTATCTTTATTGTGAAGAAAGACGACTCTAGTGAGAAAGTCATTACTGACGAACTGATATCAGTAATCCCAAATTTATAAAGAATAGATATAACAGTACATAGGTATATCACAAAAAACATATTAATTTGAAGAAAAGGCCCAAAGCCATGAATTATTAATCACAAGGAAATGGAAGAAATCAAAGTGAGGGTAGCAGATGCATCTGATGAAAAATATGTAGATACCATTCTCAAGACAATTGCTGATGCTGCAAAAGTACGGGGCACTGGTATTGCCAAACGCACGCACGAGTATCTGGCCACAAAGATGAAAGAAGCCAAAGCTGTGATTGCCCTTTCAGGAAACAAATTCGCAGGATTTAGTTACATTGAAACTTGGGGGAACAAGGAATATGTCACGACATCAGGTCTGATAGTTCATCCTGACTTTCGAGGTTTTGGTATCGCCAAACGGATCAAGAATCTCACCTTTACACTTGCCCGAGTGCGATGGCCAAATGCCAAGATATTCTCCCTGACAAGTGGTTCTGCTGTCATGAAGATGAATACACAGTTAGGATATCTACCTGTTACGTTCAATGATCTTACTAATGATGAAGCCTTCTGGAGGGGATGTGAAGGATGCATTAACGTAGATGTCCTTCATCGAACCCATAGAAAATATTGCATCTGTACCGCTATGCTTTTCGACCCTCAAAAGAGCTTACCGGCAAGAATACCAGAAGAGATAATTGAAAGAATCAAAAGAATTGACAAAAAGGACTAAATGAAAAAATGATAGTGGCATAGGTAAAAACTAGTAAGTATTTCTGTGAAAGATCGGGAACCAGTCTGAACAGGTGAGAGAAGAAAGACTAGGAATCAAAATAACACAACCACACTTTCATCATTTAGGAAACAAATACTCTTTAACTTGTAGGAGTTGAAAAGAGTAAATTTATAAATAAAATCAGATAAGATTATGGAAAATAAAAAAGTAGTCGTTGCATATAGTGGAGGACTTGATACCTCTTATACCGTCATGAAACTTTCCCAAGAAGGGTGGGATGTTTATGCAGCATGCGCCAATACCGGTGGATTCAGTGCTACTCAATTGAAAAAGAATGAAAAGAATGCTTATCAACTGGGGGCCAAGCAATATGCTACTCTTGATGTAACACAAGAATATTACGAGAAATCTCTGAAATATATGATTTTCGGTAATGTCCTACGCAACAACTGTTACCCTATTTCTGTAAGCAGCGAGCGTATCTTCCAAGCTATCGCCGTAGCCCGTTATGCCAAAGAAATTAATGCCGATGCCATTGCTCATGGTTCAACAGGAGCTGGAAACGATCAAATCCGCTTCGATATGACTTTCCTTGTCATGTGTCCAAATATTCAGATCATCACGCTGACACGTGATCATCATCTGACACGAAAGGAAGAAGTAAATTATTTAAATGCTCACGGTTTCAGTGCAGACTTCACTAAACTGAAATACAGTTATAATGTTGGAATCTGGGGGACTAGTATCTGTGGAGGAGAGATCCTTGATTCTGCGCAGGGCCTGCCTGAAGAAGCATACTTAAAGCATGTGACAAAAACAGAAGAAAGTAAACTCAAAATTACTTTTGAAAAAGGAGAAATAACGGCTGTCAACGGAGAGAAATTTGATAACAAAGTAAAAGCTATACAAAAGATAGAAGACATAGGTGCTGCATACGCCATCGGGCGTGATTGTAATGTAGGAGATACAATTATTGGCATTAAGGGGCGTGTAGGTTTCGAAGCTGCAGCACCAAAGTTGATCATTGAAGCTCACCGCTTATTGGAGAAATATACACTTAGCAAATGGCAGCAATATTGGAAAGACCAAATTGGCAACTGGTACGGAATGTTCCTTCACGAAAGCCAGTATCTGGAACCCGTCATGCCGGATATAGAAGCGATGTTGACTTCTTCACAAAGACATGTTAATGGAACTGCTATTCTTAAGCTTCGCCCTTCAAGCTTCGAGACCGTTGGAGTTGATTCCCAAGATGATTTACTAAAATCAAAACTAGGAGAATATGGAGAAATGCAACATGGCTGGACTGCGGAAGAAATGAAAGGATTTATCAAAGTTCTCTCTACCCCATTGAGAGTATATTATGGTATACATCCCGATGAAAAGAGATAATAAGAGGTCTTTTGTTATCTAAATTCAAATCTGCAAATAATCATTCCCCCAGTTCACAACTCTATTCTTATGGCCTTTAAAGCCAAACCGCAAAAGACAGATGAAGCAACTGAAAAGATCATCGGAAGACGTAAATATAAGTGGTGTGTGCGCTGGTATTGCAGAATATCTTCAAATCAACTCCACTTGGATCAGAATTACTTTTACGCTTGCAGCCGTTCTCACCGGATTTGTTCCAGGGATTGTAACCTATATTCTACTTATAAGAATAATACCTGAAAATCCGTTAAGAAATCCTATCGAGCAACCTGCAGGTAATCAAAAAAAGAAAAACTTCAATGATTCCCCCCTTGTTCCACACGGATAACAATCTGCTTGCTAGAGAAAAGTCGATTGTAAAACAAATCTAAACCGAAAAGAATTTTAAGGACTGAAGTCGAAGTATTTAACTCTAAAGAGACATAAAACATGGAAAATAGAAAGAACAAGAAACTTACAAGATCCACGGCAGATGTCAAGATAGGTGGTGTATGCGCTGGTATTGCCAATTATTTCGATGTAGACCCTACATGGATAAGAGTTGCCTATGTAGTCTTCAGCGTGGTAACCTGCATTTTTACAGGTATTATTATCTATTTTGCTCTATGCTTGATTATTCCTAAAGATACCTCAATAAACAGAAACGAGAATTCTACGAATGACTATAATGAAAATGCAAAAAACAATCAGTAGTTTTTTATTCTCTCTGGCTAAAAACATTTCAGAGAATCGATATATGTTAACAGGGATAAAAAATGAAATTGAATCATGATTAAAGTAGGAATATTAGGAGCAGCCGGATTTACAGGAGGTGAACTGATTCGTCTTCTTGTTAATCATCCAGAAGCAAAAATAGTCTTTGCCAACAGCGAAAGCAATGCTGGAAATTCTATTGCCGATATCCATGAAGGTCTATATGGTGATACTGACATGAAGTTTACTTCAGAGATGCCTTTCGACAAGGTAGACGTAGTATTTTTCTGTTTTGGACATGGTAAGAGCGAAGCTTTTATGAAGACACATGACATACCGGAAAATGTAAAAATCATTGATTTGGCACAGGACTTCCGCCTTGCACCTGAAATTGTAACTAAGACCCAACATCCGACAAGTCGGAAACATGATTTTATTTATGGTCTTCCGGAAATCAATGCTGACCAGATTGCAAAAGCTCAACATGTTGCAAACCCAGGATGTTTCGCCACTTGTATTCAATTAGGGCTACTCCCTGCAGCTAAAATGCATCTGATTACAAAGGATGTGTCGGTGAACGCAATTACAGGAAGTACAGGAGCAGGGCAGAAACTGCAGACTACAACACATTATTCCTGGCGGGATAATAATATAAGTATTTACAAGGCTTTCCGTCATCAGCACATTCCGGAAATCCGTCAAAGTTTGAAACAGGTCCAAGGTTTTCTTGATGCAGGTATCGACTTCATTCCTTATCGTGGGTGCTTTACCCGAGGGGTTTTTGCAACAGAAGTCATTAAGACAGATGCAGCAGGTAAAGATATCATTGCCGGATATAAAGATTTTTATAAAAAAGCAGCATTTACACATTATGTAGCTCAACCATTGGATTTAAAACAAGTAGTAAATACAAATAAGGTGCTTGTGCACGTTGATAAGATAGACGATAAACTTCTTATTACATCTTGCCTTGACAATCTTCTGAAAGGGGCAGTCGGACAAGCTGTTCAGAACATGAATATCATGTTTGGAATAGATCAGAAATCAGGATTAAACTTAAAAGGAAGCGCATTTTAATGAAACTATTTGATGTATATTCGCTTTACGATGTTGACATCGTAAAGGGTAAGGGGTGTAAGGTATGGGATAATAATGGTCAGGAATACCTGGATATGTATGGAGGACATGCAGTCATCAGTATTGGTCATTGCCATCCCCATTATATAGAAATGATGACCAGCCAACTCCAGAAATTGGGATTTTACAGTAACTCTGTCATTAACCCCCTGCAACAGCAACTAGCTGATAGACTTGGCAAAATCAGTGGTTATGATGATTATCAACTCTTTCTGATCAACTCTGGTGCCGAAGCAAATGAAAACGCACTTAAATTGGCTTCTTTCCATACGGGAAGAACTAGGATTCTTGCTGCTGAAAAATCCTTCCACGGAAGAACATCTCTGGCTGTTGAAGTAACAAATAATCCACAGATTACAGCCCCTGTTAATTCCAATAAGCATGTAACCTTTCTGCCTCTCAATGACTTGGAAGCCTGGAAGAAGGAATTAGCTAAAGGAGATGTATGTGCCTGTATCCTGGAATGCATTCAGGGTGTCGGAGGAGTGAACATGGCTACTCCTGAATTTGCTCAAGGATTACAGGAAGCCTGCAAGAAACAAGGTGCTGTCCTTATTACAGACGAGATTCAATGCGGCTACGGTCGCAGCGGCAAATTTTTTGCTCACCAATGGCTGGGCATCAAACCGGACTTGATTACAGTTGCTAAAGGTATTGGCAACGGATTTCCTATGGGCGGAGTACTTATTTCTCCTGAATTCAAACCGTTCCCTGGTGAGTTAGGAACAACCTTCGGAGGAAATCATCTGGCATGCACGGCTGCTCTCGCTGTACTCGATGTTTTTGAAAAAGAAGGATTGGTGGAAAATGCTCACCTCGTAGGAGAATATCTCATACAAGAGTTAAAAGAACTTCAACAAAGAAATAAACATATCCTCGAGGTTAGAGGCCGTGGGCTTATGATTGGGGTTGTCATGGATATTCTGCAGAAGGATGTTCGTAATAAATTGATTTATCAACAGCATTGTTTTACGGGTTGTGCACAAAAGAATATTCTACGTATCCTTCCGCCCCTCTGTCTGACCAGAGACGAAGCAGACTTATTCATTGAAAAATTAGAAACCGTGCTTAATGAATTCTAAGAGTAAAGGCGAATAGATCACCAATAAAAAAATCAACAAAAACAGAATAGCACCATATTCATGCAGAAAATCATCCGTATCAACCAAGGTATCCCACGTATGCCGGAATGGCGTTTAGCAGAGCCTGTAAATTTTGAATCAAAAGATGGAGAACATATTGCCATAGTAGGTCCCAACGGAGGAGGAAAATCTCTATTGGCAGACATCATAATAGGAAGACATCCTCTCTTGATGCATGATCCTGAATATGACTTTTCTCCAAGTAAGAAAGAACGGGTGAGTGATAATATCCGATATATTACTTTCCGAGACACTTATGGTGGAGATAATGATAAGACCTATTATCTCCAGCAACGTTGGAACCAGCAGGAAATAGATGAACATACACCAACCGTAGCTGCAAAACTTGAAGAAGCTTTTCAATTTGCAGGCAAAGATACACCTGAACGTCGTGCACTGCAACAGCGTATTTACAAACAGTTTGAGATGCAATCCTTCCTGGATAAGTATATTATTCTTCTTTCCAGCGGTGAACTCCGCAAATTTAAACTGGCCGAGACCTTATTTGCAGAACCACGCGTACTGATTATGGATAATCCTTTCATCGGACTGGATGCCAATACTCGTATCCAATTGAAAGAACTTCTCTCCCAACTCGCAGCAGAACACCATCTTCAGATTATTTTGATTCTATCAAAATTAGATGATATTCCAGAGTTTATCACTCATATAGTAGAAGTAAAAGATTTGAAGGTTGATTCAAAAGTAACAAGAGAAGAATACTTAGCTCATCGCATTCCTTTTCCAACACGAGTATTGAACAAAGAAAATGAACAGGAAATCATCCACCTCCCTTACAAGTCAAACGAGTACCATACCCATGAAGTGGTAAAGATGAATAAAGTAAGTATCACTTATGGCAAACGTACGATCCTGAAAGACTTAGACTGGACAGTGTATAATGGTGAACATTGGGCATTACAAGGGCAAAATGGAGCTGGGAAATCAACTCTTCTAAGCTTGGTTTGTGCTGATAATCCGCAGAGTTATGCCTGTGATATCACCCTTTTTGACTGTCCACGAGGCAGTGGCGAAAGCATCTGGGATATCAAAAAACATATTGGCTATGTATCCCCAGAACTACAGAGGTCTTATCAGAAGAACCTCGAATGCATTCGCATCGTAGCTAGTGGACTCAAGGACTCAGTAGGACTTTATGCCAAACCCTCAGCAGAAGAATTTGAGGCATGCCGATTCTGGTTACATATCTTCGGACTTGAAAATTTGGAACATCGCTCATTCCTGAAGATTTCCAGCGGAGAGCAGCGACTGGTTCTCCTCGCAAGAGCTTTCGTAAAAGATCCTGAACTGCTTATACTTGATGAACCTCTACACGGCTTGGATAACACCAATCGACGTATGGTCAAAGACATTATCGAGGTCTTCTGCAAGCGAAAAAACAAAACCCTCATCATGGTATCTCACTATAAAGAAGAATTTCCGAAGTGCATTGATCACAGTATCTACCTTCAAAGGCATTTATAATCCTAACACATGAAAATTCAAAGTGCTTCTATTATTCTAAATAAAACAAAATTATAATAGGAGAATCTTCTTTGTTTTTATTATCTTTGTGAATTGATCACCTAACTTAAATTGACAAAATAAGGAAACAAGTTAAAATATAGACAAACTCCCCATCGTATTCTATACAGATAGGAAAAATAAAAAAATATATGAAAATATCAGTTATCGGGGCAGGCGCCATGGGAGGTGCATTTGCCGAAGGTCTATTGAAGAGTCAAACTTTCAATCCAGAAGATATCACAATTGCAGACCCTAAACCTGCGAAATTGGAGCATTATGCTAAAGAAGGTGCCAGCGTAACTACAGAAAATTCTATTGCTGCCAAGGCTGATATCGTTTCTGTTGTTGTCAAACCTGAAATTTTAGAGACCGTCTTAAAAGAAATCAAGAACAGTCTGGACTATAAAAACCAACTGCTTATCATCATTGCAGCCGGAGTTTCTTCTGATCAGATTAGTGAGTGGTTGGATAAAAACGGAAGCATCCTTCCTTATTTCATGGTGATCCCAAATATTGCTATCGCAGAAAAAGCTTCCATGACTTTTATTGTTCCACAAGGTGCAAACCAAGAGCAAACAAAGATCATCACTAATCTTTTTGATGAATTGGGAGGAAGCCTGATTACAACCGAAAAACTACTTACTGCAGGAACCACTCTGGCAAGTTGTGGCATTGCTTATGCAATGCGTTATATCCGTGCAAGTGCTGAAGGTGGAGTAGAACTGGGTTTCAAGGCTGACGATGCTACAAAAATTGTAGCTCAAACCGTAGAGGGAGCTGTCAAATTGCTTCAGAATACAGGCATGCATCCTGAAGCAGCGATAGATCAAGTGACAACTCCTGGTGGCGTAACCATCAAAGGGCTCAACGAAATGGAACATGCTGGTTTTACTAGTGCCGTTATCCGTGGGCTTAAAGCAGGTATGTAAACTCACAAGAAAAGAAAAACTTATCAAAGAGATTACAACTAAATAAGTTAAATAACAAGTAAGAAAAAACTAAAGCCCATAAGAAACTGCACATGCCAAAGTAATTTGTGCATAGATTAATTACACACTTTGCACCAATTGTGCAAATTTTTGCATTTTGTCTTAACTCCTGGCAAAAAAGCAACTAATTAAAAGAAAACTTCGGAAAAGATTTCGTAATTTCGCAAACGCAACTTTAAAAAATAACAATTATGGAAGAAGCTATTAAACAAATCGGGGAACGCTTGAAAGGGTTGAGAGATGTACTCAATATCCCCGCACAGGAAGTAGCGGATCTTTGCGGAATCAGTTTGGAGCATTATTTAAAGATCGAAGAAGGAAAGGCTGATCCTTCTGTGTATAGACTATCGAAAATTTCCAAAAGATATGGCATTGACCTCGAAGTACTACTTTTCGGCGAGGAACCGCACATGAGTAGCTACTACATCACTCGTAAAGGTGAAGGACCGGAAATCGACCGAGGCGACGATTACAAATATCAAAGCATCGCATCAGGGTTCAGAGGAAGAAAGATTGACCCGTTCATTGCCCAGGTTGACCCATTGCCAGATAATAAAAACCACAACAAGAATACTACTAATGGCCAGGAATTTAATCTAGTTATCACGGGTACTCTCGAGATTACTATCGATGACAAGGTTATGGTCTTGAACGAAGGAGATAGCATCTACTATGATGGCCGTCACCCCCATTGTATGCGTGCTCTTAAAGAGCAATCCGCTACCTTCCTTGATATTGTCATTGAATAATTACAAGAAAAAGCTATTTAAAACAAACTGCGTCATTTAATGACGCAATATCATACAGAAAAGAAATGATAGAGAGATTCTTAAAACAGACCCATTTTTCTTCAGAGGAAGATTTTAAAGAACATTTAAAATTCATCATACCCGAGAACTTTAATTTTGCCTATGACGTCATGGACGAATGGGCAAGAATACGGCCAGACAAACTTGCTTTACTATGGACTAGTGAAAGAGGTGAAGAAATTCGGTCCACTTACAAAGATTTAAAAATACAAACAGACCAGACTGCTTCCTATTTCCAGAGTCTTGGCATTGGACGTGGTGATAAGGTCATGTTGATATTAAAACGTCGCTATGAATGGTGGCTTTGCATGTTGGGATTACATAAAATCGGTGCTGTCGCTATTCCTGCTACTCACATGCTAACCAGCAAAGATATCGAGTATCGCAACCAACGGGCAAGCATCAAAGCTATTGTTTGTGTAGGTGACGAGTATGTCCTTGATCAAATCCAACAAGCAATGCCCGAAAGTCCAAGTGTGAAAGTATTGATTTCTGTAGGACCTCTGATTCCTAAACCTTTTCATGATTGGCACAAAGAATGGCAAAAAGCGCCCAAATTCCGTCGCCCAGAATATGTCAACTCCAATGAAGATACAATGCTAATCTACTTCACGAGTGGTACAAGTGGAGAACCTAAAATGGTAGCACATGACTTTCTTTATGCATTAGGACATCTGACGACGGGTAAGTTCTGGCACAACTTGAATGAAAACAGTATTCACTTGACAGTTGCCGATACAGGATGGGGAAAAGCAGTATGGGGAAAACTCTATGGGCAATGGTTCGCAGGAGCAACCGTCTTTGTGTTTGATCATGAGAAGTTTACGGCCAAGAAGATTCTGACAGCAATGTCCAAATATCATATTACATCTTTTTGTGCACCTCCGACAATCTATCGTTATATAATCTTGGAAGATATAAACAAATATGACTTAAGCAGCCTGGAATACTGCACCACAGCCGGTGAAGCTATGAATCCCTCTGTAGAAGAGGAAATTTTCAAACGTACCGGATTGCATATTCATGAAGGATTTGGCCAGACTGAAACAACAATGACTCTGGGAACATTCCCTTGGATTACTCCCAAACCAGGAAGTATGGGAAAGCCCAACCCTCAATATAATGTATGTTTACTCCGCCCAGACGGTAAAGAGTGTGAAGACGGTGAACGTGGTGAGATTTGTATTAATACCCTCAACGGCAAACCTATTGGGTTATTCAAAGGCTATTATCGCGATGAAGCTAGAACAAGGGAAGTTTGGCATGATGGCTTTTATCACACTGGAGATATGGCCTGGCGCGATGAAGACGGCTATTACTGGTATGTAGGGCGAATTGATGATGTCATTAAGAGTAGTGGTTATCGTATCGGGCCTTTTGAAGTTGAAAACGCTTTGATGACGCATCCGGCAGTAGTAGAATGCGCTGTAACCGGTGTACCTGACAAGATTCGAGGATGTATCGTTAAAGCTACCGTTGTCTTATCTAAAGAATATAAATCAAAGGCTGGTCCTGAATTAATAAAAGAATTACAAGATCATGTCAAGCATGAGACTGCGCCCTACAAATATCCGCGAGTAATCGAGTTTGTCGAAGAACTACCCAAGACTATCTCTGGGAAAATCCGCAGGGTGGAGATCCGTGAAAAAGACAACGAAAAGATAAAAGATGAAGAAAAGAATCGTAGTCAAAGTAGGTAGCAACGTACTGACTCAAGATGACGGAAAACTTGATGTAACAAGGATGTCGGCTATTGTCGACCAGATTGTAACACTGAGACGGAATGGATACGAGATTATTCTCGTATCTTCCGGTTCTATCACGAGTGGTCATAATGATCTAAAGATAGACAAGAAACTGGGTAGTGTTGCACAGCGACAGTTATATTCTGCAGTAGGGCAAGTCAAATTGATTAGTCTATATAATGAACTCTTCCGTGAATACAACATTCCTG
The DNA here is from genome assembly GCA_963769405.1 of uncultured Prevotellaceae bacterium. Taxonomy (GTDB): domain Bacteria; phylum Bacteroidota; class Bacteroidia; order Bacteroidales; family Bacteroidaceae; genus Prevotella. The sequence goes on from CAVYLQ010000019.1 coordinate 121,640, forward strand.
TTGGACAGATTCTTACGATAAAAGAGAGTTTTTCTACCAGAGAAGAATACCTTAATCAACGCTCCTGCATGATGGTAATGCTTGAAAACGGTGTTATGCCTATCGTCAATGAGAATGATACTATAAGTGTAACGGAACTGATGTTTACGGACAATGATGAACTTTCAGGCCTTATCGCTTCTATGATGGGAGCAGAAACACTTATCATCCTCACGAATGTAGATGGTATCTATAATGGTGATCCGAAATCTCCAACTACTCGTGTTATTCCCATGGTCAACTATGACCATGACCTAAGTGAATATATTCAGAACACAAAGAGCGACTTCGGCCGTGGTGGAATGATTACCAAAACTCGCATTGCACGATGTGTGGCAGAAGAAGGTATAAGGGTAATACTGGCAAATGGAAAGACTCCGAATATTCTTGTAGAATTGACTACAAAGCCTCAGCAAACAATGCACACCGAATTCAGACCTAATCCAAATCCAACTACAACAGTCAAGAAATGGATTGCTCATAGTGAAAGTTTTGCCAAGGGTCGTGCTTTCATTAATAAGAACGCTGCCGATGCTCTCAAAGGTGATAAAGCAACAAGTCTGTTACTTGTTGGTGTAACCTCCATTGATGGTGATTTCGAAGAAGGTGATATTATCGATGTGGTAGATGAAAATGGCAAGACCATTGCTGTAGGAAGAAGTGGGTATTCTGCACTTGAAGCCCGTAAAAATATCGGAGTCCACGACGTCAAGCCGCTTATACATTATGATTATCTTTATATGGAATAAACTCTTTCTTTCTATTATAGAAAAGGAATAAAGAACAGTCCATTATTCAAAAGATAACCGATTACTATACTAGCTTTCGTTTTATCTGACTCTATACCAACAACAGATTACCAAGAAAGGATGAACGATGCAATTCGAAGATACATTTAAAAAAGTAAAGACAGTCAGTATTTCTCTTGGACTTATGTCTGATGACCAACGTAACGAAATACTGAATGCTGTAGCTACAGCCATTACTGATCACCAAAAAGAAATTTTAGCAGCCAACCTCATAGATTTAAAGCGGATGGGACATCAGAATCCGATGTATGATCGGCTAATGCTAACAGATAAACGGCTGCAGGACATTGCTTCCGATATGCGCCACGTCTCTAACCTACCCTCACCTTTAGGTAGAATCTCAAAAGATACCATCCGCCCTAATGGGCTTCACCTCAGACGCATCAGTGTACCTTTTGGAGTCATTGGGATGATCTATGAAGCACGCCCGAACGTGACCTTTGACGTATTCTCTCTTTGTTTTAAAAGTGGTAATGCCTGTATTCTAAAAGGAGGAAAAGATGCTGATCAAACCAACAAAGCTGAAGTAAAAGTAATTCATGAGGTACTGGGGCATTTCCATATCAGCCCATATACAGTCACTCTTCTACCTGCAACACATGAAGCTACTGGTGAAATGCTTACAGCAGTGGGCTATATCGATCTTTGTATTCCTCGCGGAAGCAAACAACTAATTAAATTTGTACGTGATACCGCTAAAGTTCCGGTCATTGAAACGGGAGCAGGTGTTGTCCATATCTACTTCGATGAATCAGGTGACATCAACGTCGGAAAGGCTGTTATCAATAATTCCAAATGCCGCAGGACCAGTGTTTGCAATGCTTTAGACTGTCTGATCATCCATGAAAAGCGACTCCAAGAACTACCATTGCTTTGTCAGCCACTTATTGAGCATCATGTAAAACTTACTGTCGATGAAAGGGCTTACCAGGCTCTGAAAGGTAGATATCCGCAAAATTTACTCTTTCATGCTGACCAGAGAACTTACGGCATCGAATGGCTTGACTATGCTATGGGCATCAAGACCGTATCTTCTTCAGATGAAGCAATAATGCATATCTCTACTTATGGTAGCGGACATAGCGAATGCATTATTACAGAAAACCCAACAACCGCTCAGCACTTCCAGGCTTTGGTTGATGCCGCTTGTGTCTATGTAAATGCTGCAACCAGTTTTACGGATGGAGGACAGTTCGGATTAGGGGCTGAGATAGGCATCAGCACGCAGAAACTCGGAGCCAGAGGACCTATGGGACTTGAAGAAATCACAACCTATAAATGGCTCATAGACGGACACGGTCAGGTACGTCCGTAAAAAATTCAACTTATTCTCTTCAACATAGATCTATAAAAAATTACATAACATTATGAAAACATTTTTTAATGTAGAGGATATCGGCAACCTCAATCAGGCAATCACAGATGCAGAGGAAGTAAAAAAGAATCGTTTTGGATTCCAGAAACTCGGCAAAAACAAAACGTTATTGATGATCTTTTTCAATAACAGCCTACGTACTCGGCTCTCAACTCAAAAAGCAGCATTGAATTTAGGAATGAACGTTATCGTTCTGGACGTGAATGCAGGAGCGTGGAAATTAGAAACCCAACGTGGTGTGATCATGGATGGTGACAAGAGCGAGCATCTACTCGAAGCCATCCCTGTCATGGGTTGTTATTGCGATTTGATCGGCATCCGCAGTTTTGCAGGACTAAAGGATCGGGATTATGATTATGCAGAGACCATTGTCAATCAATTTGTAAAATATAGCGGCCGTCCTGTATTCGCCATGGAAACGGCGACAGTTCATCCTTTACAAGCCTTTGCCGACCTCATAACTATCGAAGAACACAAAAAGACCAAACGTCCTAAAGTAGTTATGAGTTGGGCACCTCATTGCTGCGCTCTTCCGCAAGCAGTTCCTAATTCATTCGCGCAATGGATGAATGCAGCTGATGTAGATTTCGTCATTACTCAACCGGAAGGCTACGAACTTGATCCGAAATTTGTTGGAAATGCTAGAGTTGAATACGATCAGAAAAAGGCTTTGGAAGGAGCAGATTTTGTCTACGCTAAAAACTGGAGTTGTCCGGGTGTAGGAGATTCTGCCAATTACGGAAAGATATTAAGTAAGGACATGAGTTGGACCATTGATACAGAACACATGAAGTGGACCAATAACGGTTATTTCATGCACTGCCTTCCTGTCCGACGTGGTCTGATTGTTACCGATGATGTAATAGAAAGTAATCATAGCCTTGTTATTCCAGAAGCAGCTAACCGAGAGATTTCAGCAGAAGTGGTCATCAAACGTTTATTAGAATCACTTTAAAGGAATTTTCAATATAACAAATGTTATATTCTTTATGAGTAAAACAGACACCCTTAGAGATCGGCAAGAGTGTCTGTTTTACTTTTATCCATAGTCAAGATCATCTAAAAAGCATATTCTGTTCTATATCTATCCCTAAAACCAAGTATTTTCAGTTCTGAATTAGCCGGAAATATTCTTTTTTACTATAAAAACTGTATCTTTGTAAATGTAGAAATTTACTTCAAAAAATGAATAACAGATACATTATCCTTTCTCCTCAAAGCAGAGGAACTTTTTTACAACGTATTAGTGAACTTTACTTGCATCTTGGTAATTACCTTGATCTCGAAAAAGCTGAGGGACGGCATCTATGTTACGCTAAGATTTTCTTAAGCGATGCTTTCAACCAATATCAAGAGTTAAAGAACTCATTGCTATTTAAAGAATTCATATCAAAGACTGCCAACAGCATCATTGAGCAGCCCCCATTGGATAGATCAAAAATTTCTTTACTCATCAAGACTTCCACTAATGTCAGTCCCTTTATCTTTCAGAGTCTTCGGCTGACAGATGATGAAGTTGATGGAAAAGATTCCTATTTTCAAACCACCTGTCTATTTCAGAAATACTTGAAGAGTTTAGAAGGAACAGGTATGACAATGGCAAAAAATCTGATGCGCACTTGGATATATGTAAGAGATATCGATGTAAATTACCCCGGAGTAGTCCAGGCTCGCAATACTTTCTTTCAGAAACAAGGTCTCACCCCTAAAACCCATTTCATAGCCAGCACAGGAATCGGAGGATATTCTTCTCCAAAAGTTGGAGTAGCGATGGACTTTCTTACTTATCCGAATATCGAAGAAAAACACATACAATATTTGAAAGCCCCTGACCATCTTAACCCCACCCAGGACTATGGGGTAGCTTTCGAAAGAGGTACAAAAATTACCTTAAACAGAGAGCAACGGTTTTTCATATCCGGTACAGCCAGCATCGATAAAAAAGGGAAAGTTATGTATCCCGGTGATGTTACCCGTCAGACAGCTCGATCATTAGAAAATATCGGTGCCCTTCTTGCTGACGGAAACGCAATCATGAAAGATATTAAATATTTCATCGTTTACCTTCGAGATGATGCAGATGCAGTAACGACAGAGAATTTCATGAATCACGTTTATCCCGATATACCTCATATCCTTGTTCATGCTAAAGTGTGCCGCCCTGAATGGCTCATAGAAATGGAATGTATTGCAGAAAAAGACATATCCTAAACCACATACTCTTCCTTTCCACATTTACTATCCGGTATTGAGAACCGGATAGTAAAACGTCAAACACTAAATTAACAAGATTTTTCCTCTTTACGAGATGAGGTAAGTTGTGCAGCCAGATAATTACGTGCAGGATTTGCATACATAGTGAGCATACGCTCACGAAGATAAACAACATCCTTATTGGACAAATCAATTTTTGCCAATTTTCTATTCAGGTAATCATCGAAGTGTTCTTTCTGTTCTGGAGTATAATGCGAAGCGTAGACGTCGTTACCCTCATACTCATCCAAGGCAATATAATTATTAGGATAAAGCATATAACGACTGTGAATCTCCTGATCGATATGCATGGCAATCTTCAGGAGCAACTCCGTCCTTTTCATACTAGGATCAAGTGCCTTGAGATATTCATCCAGACATGGAGCAGCATGATAATGAATATGCCCCTTATAGCCCAAGATGCCTGTCTTCATACTGTTTATATCATCATCCGTTCCTTTCTGCCATCCTTCTTTATCTCTTTTCTGCTGAAATTCTTTTGCCTTCAGAAAATCACAAGGATCATATTCATAAGAAATAGATAGTGGAACAATATGCAAATCCATTAAACTCTCGATAACTGTCCCTTCACCACCCAAAGCCATCATCTTCAATACAGCTTCCTGCGTACAATCATTTGAATCTTTGGCACGACCTTCACGCTGTGCGATCCAGACACTTTGATGTTTCTGATTAATGACGAAATGCATATATTTAGATAACTCCTTACTTGATTGCAGTCGCTCACGAGCCATCAAACCACGACGTACAATAAAAGATTTGTTTACCCTGACGATATCTTGTACCCAAGGAAGGTTCAATAAATTATCACCTATAGCAATCTCACACGTAGTAGAAAATCCTTCGTCCAAAAGCAACTTATCCAGAAGGGCTGCATCCAGAACGATATCCCGATGGTTACTCATAAAAGTATAGCACCTGCTATTGTCCACCTCCGAAGTATCCATCTCGCATCCTGTACTCGTATTCGCAAGAAGTTTTTCCAGAAAAGTATAGCAGAATGTACGCTGGAATTCTATATTAGTCTTGCATGTACGCATCTTATCCGCTATACCTACAAAAGGCACATCTGGATATAAAAATTTCACAACAGCCTGAAACTGCTTATTAACAAACAATCTTTCATATACTGCCGGTAATTCTTCCGGCTCAAAAGGTCGTATATCATCAAATTCAGAAGGTATATTCATAGTGAAATAAAATATTTAAAATTATGTAAGGGGATTTAAATGTTTTTTGTCTCCAGATCTGCTTCGGGCTTTGCAATAATTAAATCAATGCCCAATTCTTCAATCTTTTCTTTTTGAGAAGACGTTATATGATCATCTGTAATGATCATATCTATATCATCAATCCCCCCTATCTTTGCAAAACCACGACGCCCGAATTTTGAAGAATCAGCAAGTACAATGGTCTTTTGTGCAGACTCTATCATTTTCTGGTTGAGTCGTGCTTCTCCCATATTCGTTGTTGTAAAGCCAAAATCAAAGTCAATGCCATCAACACCAATAAATAATTTGCTAAAAAAACAATTCTTTAGAAAAGATTCGCTATAAGAGCCTATTACGGAAAGGCTGCTATGACGGAGATTACCACCCAATTGGATGATATCAATGTCTTCGTTTGTAGCCAATGTTTCAGATACAGGCAATGATGCAGAAACAACAGTCAAGCGGTGAATCGGATTAATATCCCGTGCAAAAGCCTGAACGGTTGTACCAGAGGCAATAATGATTGAATCATCCTTTATAATTAGCCGGGCTGCTTCACGACCAATACAGTATTTCTCTTCTTGATAAACTTTTCCTTTTTCACTAATTGAACGGTTATTTGCAAAAGGATTAATCATAATGGCTTTACCATGGCTACGATAAAGTTTCCCTTTTTTTTCCAATTCAGTGAGGTCTTTACGTATTGTCACAGTAGAAACATCTAGTGTTAACGCCAAATCGGAAACGAGCAAAGATCCTTGTTTCATCAATTGGCTAAGTATTAGACTTTGCCTATCTTCTTTAGTCATAATTATGATTCATTTGCATCAATCGCTTGCCGAAACGCTCTATCTGAATCAGCAAAAGTTAGAACTTCTTCAATCTGCAAAATAACAGTCTTGCAGCTTCCTTCAAGTATTTTGCCGTTATTCTCAAAGCTCATCATTGACAAAATTAGTTTTTTTTTCAGTGATTAAATAGAAAGTATGCCTTTTTAACCTTATATTTAACAAATATTCTTATTCCAATGGGATAAACGCTCCTTAAAATCAATTTATATCAAAGATATATGCTTCTTTATGTAAACGAAAGGACACAATTGTTCTATATAAGAACATTCTTCTCTTTTTATACGAAATGATTTGTTAATAGTATCATAACTTAATAAATTAAAGTTAATTTAATTGGATATATATAAAAATGAAACTATATTTGTTGCGAAAAGAAAGAATATTGCTTACGAACAAAACAAATAAGCCGTATAAATCTTATCTTTAGAAAGAACATGAAAGGACAAATACCACTCCAAAGCTCTTCAAAGACCTTAAAAGACCTTAAAACTACTGACTAGAATATGAACAATTATACACATAGCCTTTATGATGTCATCATCATCGGTGGAGGCATTACTGGTGTAGGAACTGCAAGAGACTGCGCAATGCGAGGCTTAAAGGTTCTGCTTGTGGAAAAACAAGATTTCACAAACGGAGCAACAGGACGTAATCACGGTCTTCTCCATAGTGGTTCTCGCTATGCTGTCACTGATCCGGAATCAGCCAAAGAATGTATTCAAGAGAATATGATTCTCCGAAGGATTGCACGCCATTGTGTCGATCCAACCAACGGACTATTCATCACTTTACCAGAAGATGATTTAAATTATCAGAAAGAATTTGTTGAAGCATGTCACAAAGCTGGCATCAATGCTGAAATCATTGATCCTGAATATGCAAGACAAATTGAACCGGCAGTAAATCCAAATCTAATCGGTGCAGTCAAAGTTCCGGATGCTTCCATTGATCCCTTTCGACTCTCAACGGCAAATATCATCGACACAAAAAGAAATGGGGGAGAATTTCTGACTTACCATGAAGTTATCGACTTTATCAATGAGAACGGTCGTATCAAAGGTGTTATACTCCGTAACAACAAAACGGGCAAAACCTGTGAAGTTCACTCTAGGTTGACCATCAATGCCGCCGGAAGCTGGGGTGGTCTCATTGCCCGCATGGCAGGTGTAACGGTCAACATGTTTCCAGCTAAAGGATCACTATTGATTTTCGGACATCGCGTAAACAACATGGTCATCAATCGTTGTAGGAAGCCAGCCAATGCAGATATTCTTGTTCCGGATGATACCGTTTGTGTCATCGGAACGACCAGTGACCGTGTTCCTATTGAGACCATAGATGATCTGAAAGTTACTCCGGAAGAAGTAAACACATTGATTACAGAGGGTGAACAAATGGCTCCAGCACTGGCATCCACCAGAATCCTCCGCGCTTACGCAGGTGTCCGGCCGTTAGTCGCCAAAGACAATGATCCTTCTAGTAGGAGTATCGGCCGCGGTATTGTCCTTTTCGATCATGAAACGCGTGACGGACTGGCAGGATTCATCACAATAACAGGGGGGAAAATGATGACCTACAGACGTATGGCTGAGCAAGCTACTGACTTGGCCTGCAAGAAACTTGGCATTGACCGAAAATGTAAAACCGCTATGACTCCCCTACCGGGATCTGAACAGGTTAAAGATCCAGAAGCTCAAGGTTATACATTCTTTGTGCAAAAAGGTCGCCACGGTTCACTCACAGAGAAAATTCCCCATCAAACTATTGAAGACAGAGCAATAGTTTGCGAATGTGAAGAGGTCAGTGTGGGAGAAGTCAAATATGCTGTAGATAAAATGAATACAGATAATCTGGCTAATTTACGTCGCCATACAAGAATGGGTATGGGTACTTGCCAAAGCGAACTCTGCGCCTGCAGGGCAGCTAATGTCCTTTGCCAAGTAGCAAAACTCAAAGCAGAAAAAAGCGAACAAGACCTGGTCAACTTTATCTCTGAGCGCTGGAAGGGAATGTTTCCTGTGGCTTGGGGAGAGACTTTAAAAGAAGGGCAACTCATGTCGCAGATCTACGAAGGACTCTGCGGGCTTAATCAAATAACTCCATTGAAAAAGGAAGATCAGCAATGAAATATGATACAATCATTATAGGTGGTGGACTCAGCGGACTTGCTTGTGGCATTTCTCTGGCGAGAAAGGGCCAGAAGGTTATGATCGCCGCTGCTGGCCAGAGCAGCCTGCACTTTAATTCCGGTTCTTTTGATCTCTTGGGATATGACAAACAAGGAAATATTGTAAACAACCCGGTAGAGGCAGCCCGGCAACTTGATTCACAGCATCCTTATTCCAAGATAGGTACTGCACTATTGAAGACACGTGCCGGACAAGCTCAAGAGTTACTAAATACCGCTGGAATAAAAGTAAATGGACACGTTGAAAAGAATCATTTCAGACTTTCTCCTATTGGCATTACCAAACCGACATGGCTTACAGTAGACAATATGGTCACCCTCGAAAGTCCCAGCCAATTTCCTTATAAAGAAGTAATTATTGCCAACATTTGTGGATTCCTTGATTTCCCAGTGGAGTTTCTGGTCTATAATCTCTCGAAAAAGGGAGTAAAAGCTACTTTGAAAACATTCACAACTCCAGAACTTGAACATGCTAGGGAGAATCCGTCCGAGATGAGAGCAACAAATATTGCCAAAGTGTTGGAAGAAGAAGAAAATATCAAAAAAGTGGCTGACGAAATCAATCTAATCAGTCAGACACGGGACATAGTTATCTTGCCATCCGTCTTAGGTATTGCAGACCCAACTGCAATCATGCTCTTAAAACAACGTATTCATGCACAGATCACTTTTGCAGCAACTATGCCCCCATCTGTACCGGGAGTATTCATTCAGACGAGACTCCGTCAATATTTCCAGTCTCAGGGAGGCATGTTCCTCGAACAAAACAAGGTTGTCAAAGGTGACTTTACAAATCATGAGCTCAAATGTATCTATACAGAGAATTTACAGGACGAGCCTCTCCAAGCTGCCAACTTTGTCTTGGCTACCGGATCATTCTTTGGTGGAGGTATTAACTCAAACTATAATCATATATTCGAATCACTCTTCAATCTTGACATTGATGGTCCGGATGACCGGACACTATGGGTTAAAGAAAACATCTTCGAAACTCAACCCTATATGAGTTACGGCGTCAGGACAGACTCCAATTTCAATGTACTGAAGAACGGAGAAGAAATCAACAATCTTTATGCTGTCGGATCAATTCTCAATGGTCACAACGCAATTAAGTCTGCCGACAGTGAGGGAATTTCACTTCTCACCGGTCTGCAAGTAGCAGAAAACATTTTAAAGAAGTAATGCGATGTTAGAAAAAACTCAATTAAAGAATATAAGCACACACGACTTTGAGAAATGCCTCAAATGTACAATATGTACAGTCTATTGCCCTGTTGCAGCTGTAGAACCGAAATATCGTGGTCCAAAAGAGGATGGTCCTGACACAGAACGCTACCGCTTGAAAGACCCAAAATATTTCGACGAAATGCTGAAACTCTGTCTTAACTGCAAGCGTTGTGAAGTAGCCTGCCCTGAAGGAGTGAAAGTGGGTGACATCATCCAGGCTGCTCGTATCAAATATAGTACACACAGACCCGGTTTAAGAGACAGGATGCTGGCCAACACGGATTTCGTAGGAGGACTGGCTACAGCTTTTGCCCCTATTGTCAATTTCTCCTTGGGATTGAGCATTACGAAAAAAGTACTGGACTCTGCTTTCAAGATTGACAAGCACCGCCAATTTCCTTCTTACACCCATGAGAAATTTGAATCCTGGTATAAAAAGCATGAAGTAGAACAGGCTAAATACTCACACCATGTCAGTTACTTTCATGGGTGTTATGCCAACTATAACTATCCACAATTGGGTAAGGATTTCGTAAAAGTCATGAATGCAGTCGGATATGGCGTCAACTTGCTGGAAAAAGAGAAATGCTGCGGTGTTGCTCTCATTGCCAATGGCCTTTATAATCAGGCGAAACAACAAGGTGAGATGAATGTTCATTCTATACGCAATTCTATGAAGGATAATGAGGCCGTACTGACAACAAGTTCTACTTGCACTTTTACTATACGTGATGAGTATAAAGCCTTACTGGACATCCACAACGATGATGTACGAGAAAAAATCACTCTTGCAACCCGTTTCTTATACAAGCTTCTTGAGAACGATAAGATCAAACTGGCATTTCGTAAAGATTTCAAGAAGAAAGTGGCTTATCATACTGCCTGCCACATGGAACGCATGGGCTGGGCTATCTACAGTATTGAACTTTTGAAGATGATTCCTGGTCTTGACTTAACTGTTCTCGAATCTCGCTGTTGCGGTATTGCGGGGACTTATGGTTTCAAGAAGGAGAACTACCAAAACTCTCAGAAGATTGGAACCCTCCTGTTCAAGCAAATAAAAGAGGTTAATCCGGAAATTGTTGCAACCGACTGTGAAACCTGCAAATGGCAGATTGAGATGTCCACTGGCTATAAAGTAGAGAATCCGATCTCTCTCATCGCCCAGGCACTCGACGTTGAAGAAACGAAAAGACTAAATCATGTGATCAAATAATCCAACATCCATATAAGATTTCTGCTTACCTTAACTATCTTAAACCACTATCAGGCATTCAACAGGACTCTAAATTACTTGGAAACACGAAAGTTATAAACAATCTTACTACTATCAAAATACAATTATCTAAAATCAAGAAAAAACTATTAACTATTTTATATTAAGATTATGGAAGAAGATAAATACATCTTAGCCCTTGATGAAGGTACAACCAGCGCTAGAGCAATGATTTTCGATCATGACGGACAGATAAAATCATCTGCACAAAGAGAATTCAAACAATTTTTCCCTCAATCCGGATGGGTGGAGCAAAATCCTAATGAAATCTGGGCCGTTCAAGCTTCTGTAATTGCTGAAGCAATCTCAAAGATAGACATAAATGGCAAGAATATTGCAGGCATCGGAATCACTAACCAACGTGAAACTACTATCGTATGGGATGTCGATTCCGAAGAACCTATTTATAATGCTATTGTCTGGCAGGACCGTCGCACTTCCGAATTCTGCGATCAGTTAAGGGCTGAAGAAAAAACAGATGTAATCCGAAAGAAAACCGGTTTGATCATTGATGCTTACTTTAGTGGCACAAAAATCAAATGGATCCTTGACCATGTCCCAGGAGCCCGTAAACGTGCAGAAGAAGGCAAGCTGAGATTCGGAAATGTCGACAGTTGGTTAATTTGGCGGCTGACCAGAGGTGCATTGCACATCACCGACGTTACGAATGCCAGTCGTACTATGCTATTCAATATCAATACTATGCAATGGGACCAAGAACTACTCGATATGTTGGGGATTCCAATGTCTATGATGCCTGAAGTCAAATCCTGTTCAGAAGTCTATGGTACGACCAAAACAACTATCTTCGCTCACGAAGTACCTATCTGTGGTATCGCCGGTGACCAACAGGCCGCATTATTCGGCCAGATGTGCATTGAACCGGGATCCATGAAAAACACATACGGTACAGGATGCTTCTTGATGATGAATTTAGGGGACAAACCTATCCTTTCCAAGAATAATTTGCTGACCACTGTTGCCTGGAAAATAGGAAATAAAGTACAATATGCATTTGAAGGTTCTATCTTCGCAGGCGGATCGGTTGTACAATGGCTCCGTGACGGATTAGGCATCATCAAATCTTCCAGTGAAGTAGAAGATCTTGCTTCCCAAGTACCTGATACAGGTGGAGTGTTTTTCGTACCAGCCTTGACCGGTCTGGCAGCTCCATATTGGGATCAATATGCAAGAGGCGTTATCTGCGGAATCAGCAGGGGTACTACGGCTGCTCACATTGCGCGTGCCGCCCTTGAAGGAATCGCCTTCCAGACCTACGATATCGTCAATGCTATGGTCCGCGATACAGGAAACAAAGTAAAAGAACTAAAAGTTGATGGCGGAGCTTCTCGTAATAACTTAATGATGCAATTCCAGGCAGATATTCTTAACACTGAAGTAATCCGTCCGAAAATTACGGAGACCACAGCCTTAGGTGCAGCTTACCTTGCAGGTTTGGCTGCTGGATATTGGAAAGATATTGATGAAATCCGTACTCAATGGCAGGCTGAACGTAAATTTGAACCAGAGAATGCCAATACAGATCAGATAGCTCAAGAAAAAGCTGGCTGGTTAGATGCTATGAAACGCACCTTAACAAAAAATAGCAAAATTAAATTATAAACCTTTCAATCACTAATATTATGGATTACTCATTAACCTACAGATGTTTCCTGGAATTTCTGGGAACTTTAGTAATGATTCTATTAGGAGACGGTGTCTGTGCAACAACTGGACTTAAAAAATCCAAAGGGTATGGGGCTAGCTGGATCACCATTGCATTTGGATGGGGATTTGCCGTCATGGCTGGTGTGTTCATTGCTCACAATTCAGGTGCACACTTAAACCCCTGTGTAACAATCGGACTGGCAACAGCAGGAGCATTCCCTTGGTCTAACGTCCTTCCTTACATCATCGCCCAGATGGCAGGTGCTTTTCTCGGTGCTGTCATGGTATACGTCGTTTACAAGGAGCATTTTGATATTACTGATGACCCACAAGGCAAATTGACAATCTTCTGTACAATGCCCGCTATTGAAGGACACAATGGACGTGCTTTCATCGTCGAGAGCGTCTGTGCATTCGTACTCGTGCTTCTCATTATTTGCCTGCTTCCGCAAAACTACGCCTCTGATGCTGGCAAGAATCTTGCTACAATGGGTGGATTAGGTGCATTCCCAGTAACCATGGTCATCGTCTCTATTGGTATGTCAATTGGTGGTCCTACAGGATATGCCATGAATCCAGCCCGTGATCTGGGTCCACGTCTTGCTCACCAAATTCTTCCTATCAAAGGAAAAAGAGATAGTGGGTGGAGCTATGCATGGGTACCCATCTGCGGCCCGATTTTCGGAGCAATGCTTGCTGCCGGTATAGGCTATTTATGGCACTTCTGTTAAGAAGAAGAAATATTATAACTTTCAAGAGATCAAATTAACTTTTAAAACAAATATTATGAACCATTTTTCAAAAAAATCAATTTCGATGGCATTGGTACTATTCGTAATTGGTATTCTACCTGGATTTGCCCAGAATTATCATTATCAGAAGATTGAAGGTTGGAGCGATCTGACAAACAGTAAGATTCAAAATTTTCTTGAATCAACAGTTACCATGAAACAACGCAAAGTTGCGGTATTTGACTGTGATGGAACACTGTTTGGCCAATGTCCACATTATCTTGCAGATGAAGCCCTTTATGACTATGCTGTGCAGACATATAAAGGGAAAAAAGATGCCAATTCTATTGCTAAAATGAAAATCGTTGACCAACTTCTTCATGGTAACAACGTTGGTGTAGAGTATGTAAAAAACCGTATCCGTTTCTTAAGCGGTACAACTTCAGAAAAGATTCAGAATATTGGTTATGATATGTTCAAAGAGAAATATCAGAACAAGTTCTATCCACAGATGAAGACCTTACTATCTAACCTGAGAAACTTTGGCTTTGAAATTTGGATCATATCTGCGTCACCAGAATTGCTTTACCAACGTTTCTGTTGCGAACAGTTAGGAGTATCAGAAGATCGCATGCTTGGTGTACGCTCTCTTATCAAAGCTGATGGTACCGTAACAGACCAACTCGTCTATCCTGTTCCACAAGATGAAGGTAAAGCTGAGGTTGTTAACACTTTTATAAAGGCACAACCATTATTTGCAGCTGGCAACAGCCGTGGTGATATGGAGATGATGAATACTTCCGTTGGATTGAAATTAATACTGAATCCTGATAACACAAAGAAAGAAGCAGCTTTCGGAGGCAAAACCTGTAAAGAATATTGGGCAGCTGATCCCAACTGTATCACAGAATATGTACGTGATGTTCCTGAGAAAGATTACAAATATGTTTCTGATCAGTTAGGAGTAAAGAAAAATGCAGTCTCAAGCGTTTCTGTCCCAGAAGTCGTCACCTATTGATTCATAACAATTTGGCTGTTATCTTTTTTAAGAGACAGTCAAATTGAAAAAACAAATAAAGTCCAAATAACTTATCTAATATATTATGAATAAATTTTTATGGTTAGCATCTGCTGCTCTATTAATTGCACAGAGTTCATTTGCCCAAGACGAATTATCTCTAAAAGTAAGTGGACGTGGATATATTGATGGCTCACAGGTCATTCAAAATAGTGACGAACACGAACCAAGTGGGATGTCCATCAGTGACCTTCGTGTAGGGATAAGTGGAAAGTGGGAAAACTGGAGTGCTAAAATTGACCTTGGATATGCACAGAAAAAGATTTCCTACAAAGATATATATTTACAATATAACTTTAAGCCAAACTCCTATGCTCGGATCGGACATTATGCAGAACCAATAGGAATAGACTACATGGAATCTTCTGGTAATATCAAATTTATTGACGCGGGCATTGTCCAGCAGGCTTTCGCTCCTGGACGTAGATTCGGTATCGAGTATATAGGCTGGAGCAAAGGTTTATGGGTCGGAGCCGGCGCTTTTGATGATGCCAATTTTTCAAATAAGCGTAATGAAAAAGAAGCTGGTGACGGATACTCTTTAACGGGGCGTATCGCCTATGCTCCTACACATAATCCGGGATCCATATTCCATATAGGAGTTGCAGCATCCTATCGTGTACCTACAGCAGGAAGTTATCACGAAGACCGTATAGATAGTTACGGTTGCACATTAGGTTCACCTGTCATCAGTGATGAGTTCAATACCGCAAACGTCGAACATGCAAAACACAACTTACGACTTGGTACAGAATTGATCGCTGCTTATAACCGCATTGCCATACAGAGTGAATATATCTACAGTAACACGAACCGTACCAATACAGTATCGGACTTAAAGTCCTACAAAGCATGGGGTGCTTATGGACAAGCTGCTATTCTACTCCTCGGCCAGCCCTATGAATACTCTCAGTCATGGGCTCGCCTTGCATTACCTAAACCTGGATCACTAGAATTTGCTGTCCGTTTTGCTCATGTTGATCTTGAAGACCCGGAAGCAGGATTAGGCATGCATGAATTAACAACAAATAATGGTAAGACTCTTCAAGTTGGCCGAATTACAAATCAACTAACAGTTGGACTCAATTACTACTACAAGCCTTTCCTGCGTTTTAAACTTGACTACGATAATTCACATCTTCGTGGAATGGAGAGCTTTAACATGATCACAGGACGTATCCAGTTTTTCTTTTAATCAATAAAATTAACTTTTATAACATTCGTAATGGAGATCAGTTGGGAAATTGATCTCCATCTTTCTTTCAAGAATATTTATCGCTTTCAGCCATTCTATTTGAATGAAGACTTAAAGCACAAAACTGAAGAGTAGCCAAGCGGTTTGCCACTTCAAATAGCAAGAATCCCGAAGCAATCAAATTACTTCGGGACTCTTCTTCAATTTACAGAATCTTCGTTTCAGAACTGGTTCTCCACAATATCACTGAGAACATCCTTGATATCAAGGCCGGCAGCCTTAACCTGTTGAGGTATAAAACTGGTAGTCGTCATACCAGGAGTAGTATTTATCTCAAGCATATTGATCTGATCCTTACCATCTTTATCTTTTGATATAATATAGTCTATACGAATAAGGCCATTGGCATGAATGATATCATAAATACGAGAACTTTCCGCAGCCACAGCCTTTGTCGTTTCTGGACTGAGACGTGCTGGGGTAATCTCCTTTACCCTTCCATTATACTTAGCTGCATAATCAAAAAACTCATCCTCACTTACTACTTCCGTAGCAGGAAGAACGACAGACTTCATACTCGTCTTATATACACCTTGTGAGATCTCGACACCAGAAAGAAGTCCCTCCACCATTACCTCATTGCTCTCCATAAAGGCAAGACGAAGAGCCGGTGCAAGACGATCAGCATTATCGACTTTGGAAACTCCGAAACTACTGCCATCTGCAGCCGGTTTGACGAAACAAGGCATTCCAATACGCTTTTCGACCTCATTATCATCGCATTCTTCGCCACGACGTAATAAAATACTATCAGCCACATGCACACCAAAAGTGCGGAGATAACGGTTGAGCACATACTTATCAAAGGTCAAAGCCTCTACAAGCACACCACTTGTAGAATAAGGCATGTTGATCAGATCAAAATAACCTTGCATTACCCCATTCTCACCAGGTTGACCATGAATGGTGATATAAGCATAATCGAAGAAAACGATTTTTCCATCCTTCTTAAAGGAGAAATCATTCATGTTGACCTCAGCCGTATCCCCATCTTCAAAATTAACATGCCAGTCAGTACCTTTGACATCTACGATATAAATGTTATAACGCTCTTTGTCGAAAAAAGAGTATAGTCCTTGCGCTGAGCGCAGTGAAACATCGTGTTCAGATGAATCACCACCACACACGATAGCAATAGTTCTCTTTAAATTTTCCATAACTTATATATATTAACATATTCCCTACCCAAATAGCAAATTCCAATAATGCACATTCAACAGGTTTGTCTCTTTTTATGCAATATCAGTCCCAATAATTACCGTTCACCTGAAATCCATATTATCTTCAAATATTGGTATTCCCATGAATATAATTACGCCACTTCTCGATCAGTTGTTGAAAATCATCTGGCCACTCACTGGTAAAATCCATCTGCTTTTTAGTACGAGGATGGACAAAACCAAGCGTTTTCGCGTGAAGTGCCTGTCGCGGACAAATCTTAAAGCAATTCTGAACGAACGCCTTATAAGTGGAACTACGCTGTCCACGCAAGATTTCCATTCCTCCATAAATTTCATCAGCGAAAAGTGGATGGCCAATACTCTTCATGTGTGCGCGAATCTGATGAGTACGGCCTGTCTCAAGGATACATTCCACAAGTGTCGTATAACCATAACGTTCTAACACTCGGTAATGTGTGACAGCACTTTTCCCTATTCCACTATTTGGTGGAAAAACTTTCATGCGAAGTCGATTTCTCGGGTCACGGGCTATATTACCCTCTATTCTTCCTTCATTCTCTGTAAGATCACCCCATACCAAAGCATTATAGCTCCGATGAGTAGTCTTGTTAAAAAACTGTTCCCCAAGGAAAGTCTTGGCCTCCGGAGTTTTGGCCACTACCAGCAATCCACTCGTATCTTTATCTATGCGATGCACAAGCCCTACTTCCGGATTATTTGCATCAAAACTCTTCATTCCTCTCAGATACCAGGCGATGGCATTGATCAGGGTCCCTGTAAAATTACCTGCTCCGGGATGTACTACCATACCAGCTGGTTTATTGACTACCATCACGTCGTCATCCTCATAGACTACATCTATTGGAATATCTTCAGCAATAATACCTGTATCATGTTTAGGATAATCCAGAACCAACGTAATCTGATCATGAGGACGTATCTTGTAACTGCTTTTTACAGGCTTACCATTCACACGGATGTAACCGGCAGTAGCAGCATTTTGTATTCTGTTTCTGCTCTGAAAAGGATTGTGCTCACTTAAGAATCGATCAACACGAACCGGCTGCTGACCAGCATCCACTTCGATCTTCCAATGCTCAAAAAGCCGTTCTTCTTCTCCTTCGACCTTATTAAGATTATTCTGTTCTGAAATCATTCTCAAACTCCATATAACTGTTTAATGCCATCTTCTTTAAAAAGATTCCTTAATTTCCGGAATTATTCTGATTAGCAGGAGGAGCATCTTCCCTAGAAGGCGTATTGGGATCCGTTCCCTGAACTTCCTGGAATGGATCCTGACCATTATCATCCGGCGATTCTTCATTATTTTCAGAAGGATCCACATAATCAATGGAATCAGAAGAAGGAAGTTTCCCATCTCCGACCTCAATAACCAGAGAAGCATCTACACTGATTTTATCACCTGCATGAACTTGACGTCCATTAGCCAGAATGCCATATACCCAGTCTTGTTCTCCCGAAATATATTTAGGTTGGCCAAGCCTGAAGCCCATAGCTGTAAGTTTAGCCATAGCCTCTCTTAAGGAGCAATTATCAATAACATCAGGGATAGGTATCATCGGAGAATTAGAAGCATTAATTGTCACATAGATGATATGTCCGGATTTCACATGTTCTCCTACCGGCGGATTCTGAGCGAGAATGCATCCCGGAGGTAGAGAACGCACATAACCAGTATCGCTGACTTCTATATCCAAACCTAAACCATTAAGGATATATTTCGCATCATTGAATTTCTTGTGCAGTAAATTCGGTACAGGTATAGCCTCACCATGACGGGTGTAGATATCAATTCCATATTCCACACCCACGAAAAGCAAGAAGACAACCATAACCATGATTGCCAGATTCCCCCACAGATAGCGGCTTAAGAATTTGCTGAAGAATTTCTTTGACTTCATAATTATTCTTACTCGTATTCCCAATTCCAAGGATGCCAGTAAACACAGGAAGTACTCTCCAGTGCTTCATTCCATCCACCTTGCAAAGATAGACAAAAAAAAGAAAGAAGCAAAGAATCACCTCTACTTCTTTCTTTTTAACCATAAATGGTTAATTTTTCATCTGAGAGAAACGGACTACTTACCGTGATTCTCGTCCGAAACAGTTAATTTCTTGCGACCACGAGCACGACGAGAAGCCAAAACGCGACGGCCATTCTTTGTTGCCATACGCTCGCGGAAGCCATGCTTGTTCACGCGGCGACGATTATGAGGCTGGAATGTTCTTTTCATCTTTGTTATTTATTTGTTAATTTATAATTTCATACACGAAAACCAGCAAAGCACGACTTTCCTTTGTACACGCTTCCCCGCTTTGGGCTGCAAAAGTACAGATATTTTTCGAAATAGCCAAGTTTTTATGAGCTTTTAGCTCTATTATTAGTATTTTTTTTATATTTACTTTGTTTGTTTCTTAAAAAGAAGTAACTTTGCAATCGCCTAAGAAAATTATAAATAAATATACAGCAATGATTAATTCACAGGAAATTAAAATCGGAACTTGTATCCGTATGGATGGTAAGATCTGGACATGTATTGACTTTCAACACAGAAAGCCCGGTAAAGGAAATACCGTTATGAACACAAAGCTGAAGAACATTGCCGATGGTCGCGTATTGGAACGTACTTTCCAAGTCGGTTTCAAGTTGGATGATGTGCGGGTAGAGCGTCGTCCCTATCAATATCTGTACAAAGATGGTACCGGTTACATCTTCATGAATCAAGAAACCTTTGAGCAAATTCCTATTCCGGAGCTCCAGATCAGTGGCGTAAAATATATGAAAGAAGGTGATATCGTAGAAGTGGTTACTGATACTTCTGACGGTACAATCCTTCTGGCCGAGATGCCTGTAAAGACAAATCTGAAGGTTATCGAATCTGAACCGGGAGTAAAAGGCAACACAGCTACAAACGCTACTAAGCCCGCCAAGGTCGAAAGTGGAACGGAAATTCGTGTTCCTCTATTCATCAACGAAGGTGATACTATTCAGATAGATACGCGTGACGGCAGTTATTTAGGACGCATAAATGCGTAAAGAAGTTCCATTTAGAATACAGGATGGCTGTGGTAGATAATCAGATCAATAACCACAAAGTCATCCTTTATTTTTTATTACTATTTAATCTTCAAACTGAGCCAAAAGAGGAAAAGAAACCAGTATAATCCTTTTCCTTTTTACTCTTAGCCTATATCGCTCTTCATTCTGTCTTTTGTATGAGATACTCCATTATCATACCTGTATACAACCGTCCTGATGAAGTCGGTGAACTATTAGACAGTCTGACGCATCAGACTGTCCGGGATTTTGAGGTCATTATTGTAGAAGACGGTTCTGAAGTTTCCTGCGAGAGTGTATGCAAAAGTTATCAAGGAAAACTTGACTTGCATTACTTTAAGAAAGAAAATTCTGGTCCCGGGCTGACTCGGAATTATGGAGCAAAGCAAGCCAAAGGATCTTATCTGCTGATTCTTGACAGCGATGTGGTTCTTCCACCTGATTATCTGAAAGCAGTCAGCGAAGAACTCGATCATGAACCCAGTGATGCCTTTGGCGGTCCGGATCGGGCTGCAAAATCATTTACTCCCCTGCAAAAGGCAATTTCCATCTCTATGACCTCCTTCTTGACAACGGGAGGAATCAGAGGGGGGAAGAAAAAACTGGACAAGTTTTATCCCCGATCCTTTAACATGGGCATACGTCGGGAAGTCTATAAAAATTTGGGGGGATTCTCGAACATGCGTTTCGGAGAAGATATCGACTTCAGCATCCGAATCTATAAAAACGACTATCACTGCCGTCTCTTTCCTAAAGCTTGGGTTTGGCACAAACGCCGTACTGATCTCAAAAAATTCTGGAAACAAGTGTTCAATAGTGGTATAGCTCGTATCCATCTTTACAAGAAATACCCGGAAAGTCTGAAAATCGTTCACCTCCTACCAGCTATATTCACCATTGGAGTAGGCTGTCTGCTCCTGCTAAGTCTCATTGGCATTATTTCAAGATCCATCTCTTTAATATGGATTCCACTCACTCCTCTTGTAGCCTATTATCTATCCGTCCTGCTTGACGGTTGGAGAGAAAGCCATTCCTTCTACATCGGAATACTTGCAGGCAGTGCGGCATACGTGCAACTAATAGGCTACGGTTGCGGTTTTCTGAAAGCCTGGTGGAAAATGTGCATTCGAGGGAAAAAAGAATTTTCTGCTTATCAGGACACATTCTACAAGTAAGATCATCTGATTCGAATCATCCCCCCCCAAAGAATATATTTCATTTTAATATCATCCAAAATATACTATAAAAACAAAAGACACTCAATATAGGATGAAAAAAAATCAACCTTAAATCACATCTTATTATTAATAGTCATATCATGAAAAAAGAAGATTCAACTCAAGAAACTTTTAAGTTGAAAAGGCAAGCAAATGCCATTTTAAATCATCCCCAGCATGACAACTATGAGAATGATGTACAGAAAATTTACAAGAAGGACTCCAACAAGAAAAGTCAAGCCCTTAAAAGAACCGTGTCCCAACATTCTGATGAGGATACTTCCACAAGACTGAGCATTAAAGACTGGGCAGAAGAAGACCGTCCCCGAGAGAAACTTGAACGACTGGGGCCTGCTGCCTTATCTGATGCCGAATTACTTGCCATTCTCATTGGTTCCGGAACGCCACAACTTAGTGCTGTAGATCTGATGAAAACGGTTATGAGGACCTATAAGAACAACTTAAACTCATTAGGAAAAGCTGACATCCATGAACTCGTAACTCGTTTTAAAGGGATCGGCCCCGCAAAAGCTATTACCATTCTGGCAGCTTGTGAATTGGGGAAAAGAAGACAACTTGAGAAGATCGAAGAACGCCAGGACCTCGGGTCGGCTACAGCGGTTTATAACTATATGCACCCTCACATGCAGGATCTTGATGTAGAGGAAGCGTGGATACTACTTCTGAATCAGAATTACAAATTGATCAAGGCTGAATCTATCAGCCATGGTGGATTTACAGAAACTGCTGTGGATATCCGGATAATCATAAGAGAAGCTCTCCTTAACCACGCTACCATTCTCGGGCTCTGCCATAACCATCCGAGTAATAATGCTACGCCAAGCAGTGCTGATGACCATTTGACTCTCAGAGTTAAGAAAGCTTGTAGTATCATGCGGATCTTTTTTATGGACCATGTCATTGTCTGCGATGGGCAATACTATTCCTATCGGGAAATGGGCAGACTATAAAGCAAGGTATTTCCGACATGCTATAATCCTTGCAGGCAGAATAGCACATACCTCTTAAAGATAAGTTTAAATCATGAAGGATGTTTTTAGAAGTCTGCTGCTGGTATTCCAAAATTTATTTCTATCTTTGCATTAAACAGACAGTATCTGATGAGATTCCATACAGTTTTTTGACACAAAAAGGAAAGAGAAATGACTCAAGAAGAAAAAACCAAAATCGAAGAGCGGATTGTAGATGTTCTCAAGACTGTTTACGATCCTGAGATTCCTGTGAACATCTGGGATTTGGGGATGATTTACAAGATAGACGTCAACGACAATTCTACGGTAAATATAGATATGACCTTTACCGCGCCCTCTTGCCCGGCAGCCGATTTCATCCTTGAAGATGTTCGAACCAAGGTCGAAAGCGTAGAAGGGGTCATATCAGCTAATGTCAATCTTGTCTTCGAACCCGCATGGGATCAGAGCATGATGACAGAAGAAGCCAAAGAAGAACTTGGATTCAACTGACCTTCAAGTATTGAAATCACGAAATGTTCATATCCAATGGACAGTACTCGTACATGAGATCTGCCTAAAATTTGGAAAACGTAACTTCTAAACATTGCCTAATGAAAAAGAATGTTTATTTTCTATCTGATGCCCATCTGGGATCACTGGCTATACCACATAACCGCACACAGGAAAGACGACTGGTACGCTTCCTCGACAGTATCAAAGATAAAGCAACTGCCATCTACCTCTTAGGAGATATGTTTGACTTCTGGGATGAATATAAATATGTTGTACCCAAAGGCTATACCCGGTTCTTAGGCAAACTCTCGGAGTTGACTGATGCGGGGATAGAAATCCATTTTTTCACAGGCAATCATGATATCTGGACTTATGGATACCTGGAAAAGGAATGTGGCTTAATCGTGCACCACAAACCCATCACCACAGAAATCTTTGGTAAAATATTCTTTCTTGCTCATGGTGACGGACTAGGCGATCCGAATAATCAGTTCAAACTTCTACGGAAAGATGTTCCATAACCGTACCTGCCAGATTCTCCTCAATGCCATGCATCCCCGTTGGGGGATGGCATTAGGACTGGATTGGGCCAAACACAGCAGATTAAAACGCATAGATGGTAAGGAGGTACCTTACCTGGGAGAAGACAAGGAATATCTGGTAAACTTTACTAAAGATTATCTGAAAACACATAATAACATTGACTATTTCATTTACGGTCACCGGCATATCAAACTCGACCTGAAATTGAATGACAAGGCTCGAATGATTATTCTCGGAGACTGGATATGGCAATATACATACGCTGTTTTTGACGGAGAGCATTTATATCTGGAAGATTACATAGAAGGAGAAACGCAACCATAAAATCAGATAAGTTTTTTCTGAAGCCAGATTTTGACCAGAACTGTTAATTGATACCTTGAAAAATTCTTAAATCAGCAGACTGACATACAAGGAATATCATTTAAATTTATATATATAACCCTTTTATTTTAATCTATTTAAATAGACATGAAAAAGAAACTGTGTTTATTATGGGCATTAACCATCATCTGCTTGGTCGTGAATGCAAAATCATTTCAACTCCATTCTCCTGACGGCAGAATTGCCATCAATGTCAATGTCGGTAAAACAATCTCCTATGCTGTCAACGTGGGCAAGACTCCAATTCTCGCACCTTCAGAGATTTCCATGGATATCTCTGAAAATAAATCTTTCGGCAAGAACTCCAGACTCAAGTCTGCTGCAATAACGGCCCATCACGCCACAATAGTTGCCTTTGCCTATAAAAAAGACATCGTCAAAGACAACTACAATGAACTGAGGATGACGTTCAAAGAAAAATTTCAATTGATATTCCGTGCTTATGACGATGGCATTGCCTACCGTTTTATTGCCTTGAAGAAGGGCCCTTTCACCGTCAATAATGAACAGGCTGAATTTAATTTCCCGAAGAACTGGAATACTTTTGTCCCTTATACGAATTCTGATGGAACCTTAGAACAACAGACCGACAATTCTTTTGAGAACACCTATACCTACACTCCTCTTTCTCAAATGAATCCGAAACACATTGCTTTTGTACCCGTTGTTGTCGAGGCGGATAACGGAATAAAAGTTGGTATCACAGAGGCTGACCTTGAAAATTATCCTGGTATGTTTGTTCTTAATCCAAATAATGGCAAATCGTTAAATGGCTATTTTGCTAAATACCCGAAAACTGTCGAACAGGGTGGACATAACATGCTTCAAGAACTGGTAAAGTCACGTGAAAATTATCTGGTGCAATGCCATGGTCAGACCAACTTCCCTTGGCGTGTGCTTTGTATCTCACTTCAGGACAAACAACTCATGGACAATGATATGGTTTATTGCCTTGCCTCACCTGCACGTTTTAAAGATACATCCTGGATCAAACCCGGAAAAGTTGCATGGGATTGGTGGAACGACTGGGGACTCTACCATGTGCCCTTCAGATCGGGTGTGAATACGGAAACCTACAAATATTATATCGATTTCGCAGCCAGACATCATATCGAGTATGTCATCCTTGACGAAGGATGGGCTGTAAACGGGAAAGCAGATTTGATGCAGGTCGTTCCGGAAATCAACCTTCCTGAAATTATCAATTACGCAAAACAGAAAAATGTAGGAATTATCCTTTGGGCTGGTTATTATGCGTTTGACCGGGATATGGAAGAGGTATGCAAGCACTACTCGCAAATGGGCGTCAAAGGATTCAAAATCGACTTCTTCAACCGGGATGATGCTCAATGTGTCAATTTTCACTACCGTGCAGCTGCTATGGCAGCCAAATATCACCTTATCCTTGACTTTCATGGAACTTACAAACCAACTGGCTTGAACCGCACCTATCCGAATATTCTTAACTTCGAAGCTGTGGCAGGACAGGAACAAAACAAGTGGTCTTCCATTCAAAGGTATGACCAGGTGGATTACGATGTTACACTGCCTTATGCCAGGCAGCTCCAAGGACAGATGGATTATACACAAGGTGCCATGCACAACGGCACTAAAGAAACTTTCCGACCTTCCGGAAGTGATCCGATGAGCCAGGGAACCCGTTGCCATCAACTGGCAGAATATATCGTATTCTTCTCTCCGCTGAATATGCTCTGTGATAGCCCTACTCACTATGAAGAAGAACAGGAATGCACAGACTTTATCTCCGGGATTCCCACCACATGGGACCAGACTCTTCCGTTAGCCGGGGAAATCGGCAAATATGCAGCCATCGCCCGTTGCAAGAATAAGACTTGGTATGTGGGGGCAATCAATAACTGGGAAGCCCGGGACTTGACATTAAATCTCAAATTCCTCGCTGGCAAGACGGCTACAGTCTTCGAAGATGGTATCAATGCAGACCGCTTCGCAGAAGACTACCAGAAAACAGAGATTATAATTCCTGCAGATGGATTTGTAAAGATCCACTTGGCACCAGGTGGTGGATTTGCGATGAAAATACATAATGAGTAAACGAGAGGTTGCAGGCAGTCTTTTCCGGTAGGTGAAGCATTTAATCCTCTCTCTATCCGATGCCTGCAACTCTTTACTAAAGGATCGTTTCAATTAAAATTTCTCAAGAATCATTTAATAATTTTGTGCAAATCTGGTTTTAAATTAACATTCGTAATTCTATATTTAATCTTATTACTGAACATTTATCGGAATTAACTGAAATATTTATCCAACAAAAAAATAAGTTGTTATCTTTGCAATCGAACAAAAGAAAAAGATTCACTTTTCATATAGAAAACAAGAAATCGTTATTCGATTAGGTTATTAGATTATTAAATTAGGTTATTAGGTTATTAGATTAGGTTATTAGGTTTTAGAGTAAAAAGACTAGTTAGCGAACTAAGAAATTTCTCTCTTCCCGGAATTCTTTGAGACAAAGATTTCCGGGAATCTCATTTTTTAAAGACCTCTCTCTAATATGATCAACACGAACAAGTTTTATTGCATAAGATCAACAGATGGTGTGAGATGTTGCCAAGTTCAGACTTATCTGTCAGGATATATCTTGCCTTTCAAGATACTATAAGCATTCAGTGAATTGATAGCAAAATCACGAACCAGATTCTACCTTTACAAGCAAAATACAAATTATGAAGAAACCACATTTAATAAGAGGTATTACGGAGACCTCTCATTAAAGACGGTCAGCCTCGCTATTGAAGAAACCAATCATAATGAATTCTTATCAGTTTCAAATTTTTATTATTATAAATGGCAGTCAGACATCACCTGACTGCCATATTCTTCTGGCTTGCTTTAAAGCATTGAATAGCTCCTAAATGAGAATGTTTTAAACTTCAGGATTTATCAGGATCATCAAAAAAGCAAATAAAAAAAATAATGCTCCGACATCACGTCGGAGCATATTTCATAATCTTCGAATGTTTCAGCAGTTCATTTAATAATGTAGTTATTATTTTAATTGAAAATCAGTTTGAATATATTTCTTAGTTCTTTCAACTCTTGCAAAGTTATAGATAAAATTGATTTAAATCAAATAATGACTGTTATTTTCTAAAAAAAAGCACGTAAACGTTTGCGAGTCAACGACTTTTTTCTCATGATAATGTCAAGCACAATATTCGTGAACAGAAGTGTCCTGAAGAGGACTGGTATAGTCCCGAATACAGATGGCGCATCGGTTGCAGCAGTAACAAAAAAGCCTTGTAACTTTATTAAAAGGACTAACACCTATTGGCTATTACGGCTAGAGATCTTGCATGTCATTTCATCTTTAGATTCACAGCTTCATCAACGGAAACAAATTGGTATCCTCTTTTTTCTAACACCTTGATAAGCTTTGGCAAATCATTATAAAATTTATCTATCCTCCTATTATCTGTTCCAAGATGAACCAATAAAAAATGTCCATCTAATCCATTCGGAGTATTCCGCTCATAATTCAATATTCGATTAAATATCTCCTTACTACTACGGTAATTTTTCATGTCAGGAGTTGTATAGTCGGCATTACTGCCCGTGCCAGGAGTAAAGTTTATGATTTGAAGTCCTAACTGTTTCGCCCAGGAAGCCACCTTACCATTATAATATTCATAAGGTGGAATAAAGTAAGGTGCATTACTTTTCTCTATTCCGAACTGGCGCATTAATGCATAACTTTTCAATATATCTTCGTCAAATGTCTTTTGACTGATCAAGAGAGAATCCCGGTTCTCCCAAGGAGAATAGAGCAAATGTCCATAACTATGGCTTCCCACATAATGTCCGTCCGCCAAGAGTCGCTTAATTATATCAGGAAACTTCTCATAAAATCTTCCCGTAAAGAAGAAACTGCCGTGAATATGATTCTTTTTTAAAGTACTGATGATTCTTTTTGCTCCATCAGCCTTATCGTCCGCAGTAAATACCAGACAGATTCTTTTTTTTGAAGGATCAGTACGAACAATACCTCCATCATCATATCTATTTTTATCTGCTAAAGCATTTACTTGCATTCTACCTTCCTTTTGATAAGTAGAAAGAGGAAATGTCAATGATGCTGTCCCGTCCATTGTCGGCTCATTGGTAGAATAATCATGCATACTGTCATGATAGACCATTGCCCCGGGTTGAAATTCCTCATAATTGTTACCACCTTCAGTATTTACACCATGTAAACTATGAAAGATCGTGGCATACACCGGTCCGTCAACCATACCCCCTGTTGGAGTTCCAGCCTTTTCATAGACTAATGAAGAATGGGGTTGATGCGGATAATTTCCACTCAAAGGTAATTCTATAATCATACTGACTCCCCACGGATTGCATCCAAATAGCCAATCACGCAATGAACCTTCCATCTCTTCATAAGTACGGTCACCCGTCAATTGTCGATACAAGATACATTGAGTCAGCATAGCAGTTGCCAGATTATTAGAACACCATACCGTCGGAATACCATAGAGAAAAGGGGTATCTTTTGCTTTTTCATAAGTCCGTTCGATACCTGAGCGCAAATTACGAATAAATTCTTTGGATACTTTACCATTATCAGAACAAGCCAATTGATAATGACCCATATTCATAAACGGATACCATTGATAATGACGAGCACTATCAGCTCCCATCCACGGTGTTGTCGGCTCTCTCCTGCCATATTCGATAGCCTGTTGCAGATACCTTTTATCATGAGTTTTATGATACAGCTCCATAGCTCCCAGCTCCATGTCATCCGTCCAATTATCCTCTTCATATATATAAGGTGACACTACTGACGCCGTCTGACAATTACCAGGCTGGTCAATTCCTTGTTGATAGGCATCGGCAGCCTTCGCACCAATAATTTTAGAAAAACCAGGATAAAAAGGTTTCAGAAGTTGAGCCCCCAATGCAAAATCTGATGCAAATTTACCTGCTATGCTCGCTACGCCGTTTGTAGCATTCATAAATTTACCACGTTGTTGCGGTTTCCCCGTACAAAAGTAAACTGGACGCCCATTATTGGGTCCATAACCATAATCGGCAGTGTCGTCATGAGGAAGCCGCATTCCTATATGATCACGATCATCAGCCACCTGATTATACATTTCACCCTTATGAGGATTCATACGGTTCAGCCAGTCCATTCCCCAATAGATTTCATCAACAATATCAGGGATTCCATTTGCCCCAGGCAGACCATTTGCTTGATAATAATCTCCGAAAGCTTCTGGATTTTGTTGATAAGCGAACATCATCTGATAAATAGCATTTGCTGAGGTAGTAGTATATTTCAAACAATCCGATGCATCATGCCATCCACCATTTACATCGATATATTGACCCGTTTTGGTAGGATGATATAGGATATAACCGTCTTTAGTATGACAACTGTCTCTCAAAACCGGATTATAGCCGCACCGTTGTTCACGCATATATTTCAATACATAATCGGCTGTGCCATCATACACATTGCCATTAATAGGAAAATAGGGTGAAACTGTTGTCCCTACCTTTATATAATAAGTTCCCTCTTGTATAAATCGACTGAAATTCAAGCGATATGTACATTTCATCCGTCCTAATGCTCCAGTAGGTTTAATATCAGCAGAAAAGAAACAGCCAGCGATCTTTCCCGTAAAAACATCTACTAATTCAAAGGAGTCAATCTGTTCCGGTTCTTCGTTCATCAATACCGCTACTTTAGTCGATTTTGGCAGGTAACCGAGTTGGTTGATACGGATCCACTCCCCTGCTTTTACTGGTAACAGGCCAAGCAACAAGGATACAAGAACAACAAAAGATATTTTCATAATAGATTCAGATTAACAAATTCAAAGAAGTAACACGCATATCAGAAAGATCTGCATGACTTATATCCACAGAAGATAATCCCCCCTTGGTATCATTGATTATTATTTCAGGGCATTCTGTTTATACAAAGTTAAAAATAATAGATTCTAAATGATGAACTATTTCTGCAAAAACATATAAAAAAAGTTATTATACATAAACGATGAGTACACAAAAAAGGAAATATGCCCAGAAAACAGATTTGAATAATTCGTATTCCTCTACCACCTTCTCAAGGATAACTATTTTATCTCGTTTTTTTAACAAAAAAAATATTAAAGCCTAATTATCATTGAACTTTGGCACAAAAAGAGATTAAATTGATTATCTTTGCATAGAAATAAATAAGAAATGAACGAATTTGAAGATTCTGCAGAAAATGGGAAAACAGCTGAGACTGCTATCCTTGTGGGATTAATCACAAAGGATCAAGATGAAGCAAAAACTGAAGAATACCTTGACGAACTGGAATTTCTTGCTGACACAGCAGGAGCCAAAATTGTCAAGAGATTCACTCAGAAAGTTGACGGCCCTAATCAGACTTCCTATATAGGGAAGGGGAAATTAGAAGAGATCAGCGGTTTCATCAAGGAAGAAGAAGACAATGATCACCCCATTGGCATGGTTATTTTTGATGACGAACTTTCTGCACGCCAAATCAGAAATATAGAAAAGGTTCTGGATATAAAGATTTTAGATCGAACCAGCCTGATTCTTGACATCTTTGCAATGCGCGCGAAAACAGCTGCTGCAAAGACTCAGGTAGAACTGGCTCAAGACCATTATCTACTCCCGCGCCTGCAACGGATGTGGACTCATCTGGAACGTCAGGGAGGAGGTTCAGGTGGTGGAGGTGGAAAGGGCACCGTAGGCCTTCGTGGACCTGGCGAGACACAGTTGGAAATGGACCGTCGTATTATTACCAACCGTATCAGTCTCCTGAAAAACCGCCTTGCCGAGATTGAAAAGCAAAAAAACACTCAACGGAAAAATCGGGGAAGGCTGATTCGTGTAGCTCTTGTCGGCTATACTAATGTCGGAAAATCTACGATCCTGAACTTGTTGGCCAAAAGTGATGTTTTTGCAGAAAACAAACTCTTCGCCACACTCGATACCACGGTACGCAAAGTAGTGATCAAAAATCTGCCATTCCTGTTAGCTGATACGGTAGGTTTTATCCGAAAATTACCCACCGATCTGGTAGACTCCTTTAAATCAACGCTGGATGAAGTCCGTGAAGCAGACTTTCTTCTACATGTCGTTGACATCTCCCATCCTGATTTTGAGGAACAAATACAAGTCGTCCAGCAGACCCTGAAAGAATTAGGATGTTCCGACAAACCGGAAATGATCGTATTCAATAAAATAGACAATTATCATTGGATACAAAAAGACCAGGATGACCTTACTCCAGCAGATAAATCCAATGTAACTTTGGAAGAACTGAAGAAGACATGGATGGCAAAGTTCAATGAGAATTGTATTTTCATTTCAGCTAAGAATAAAGAAAACATAGAAGAATTCCGTAACGTTCTTTACAGCCGCATCAGAGAACTTCATGTTCAAAAATATCCTTATAATGACTTCCTTTATCCGGAAATAAACTGAGAGATACAAAACTTCATCTACACAATATGCAGAATAAGCCTTACAGCAAACATTTGCTATCAAAACAACGACTATAAGAATTGGCTAACACGATAGAATAAATGGGAACAGATAGTCTTCCGAGTTATTCTCAGATATATCTATTGAATGATGGCAAGACAAAAATAGAAAGGATTTCTAATTTAAATCAAAAACTCTAACCAGTAAATATATATATGGACGATTACAGAAGTTTAACCGAAGAAGAAATCTGCACCCTTGAAAAACAAGGATGCGAGGCAGAAGATTGGACAGCTATCAACGTCGCAGAAAATTTTTCCCCCACATATATTAAAGATGTGAAGTTCTATGGAGAGGTTAACCTTGGTGTCTTTGAAAAGAACATTAACGTAGATGAAGGTTTTTCCAAGCACTCGGGAATCTATACTACAGTTCTCAAGGATGTTACCATAGGAGATAATTGCCTGATTGAAAGAACAGGCAATTACATCGACAATTATGATATTGGCGAAGAATGTTATATTTCCAATATCGGGAAAATGAATACCACCTCAGATGCCACTTTTGGAGAAGGAAATGTTATCAGTGTAAGAAATGAGAGCGGAGACGGTAATGTAATCCTTTTCGATACCCTCAACACTCAGATGGCAGCATTCCAGATACGCCATGCAGACGACCAAGACTTTAGAAAGGCTTTCCGGACTATTATCCAGAAATATATGAGAGAGAGAAGGCCGGAAAGAGGTGCTCTGGGCTATCGAGTAAAAATCGTAAATACCACAGAGATCACAAATACGATCATCAATGACGATTGTGAGATATCCGGAGCCAGCAGAATCAGCGAATGCTCGATTCTCAGTTCTCCCGAATCCAGCACTTATATAGGCAACAACGTTATTTTAGATAATAGTATTGTTCAGGCAGGCAGTTCTATTCTGGACGGTGCACATGTTGATAACTGTTTTATCGGAGAGGCCTGTCACATCGTCAATGCCTCCACAGAAAGCAGCCTTTTCTTCGCAAACAGTTTCATCGGAAATGGAGAAACCTGTGCAGCACTCTGTGGTCCTTTTACGGTAAGTCACCACAAGAACAGCCTTCTTATTGCAGGAGAATTTTCCTTTTACAATGCCGGCGCCAATACCAACTTTTCCAACCATGCTTATAAGATGGGACCTATTCATTGGGGGACAATGGAAAGAGGTGGCAAGACCTCAAGCGGTTCTCAGATTTTCTGGCCGGCACATATCGGAGCTTTCACCATGTGTATGGGCTGGATACAGACACACCCGACCGTGCAAGACCTTCCTTTCAGCTACCTTTTTGGAGATGGAATGGAAACTTGTATTGCACCAGGGCATAATGTTACAACTGTAGGTACTTACCGCGATATCCACAAATGGCCGAAACGGGACATGCGCCCTCTTTCTGATTCTGCAAGCAGGAGTTTTGTCAATTTCGATTGGCTGTCTCCTTTTGTCATTTCAGAATGTGTAAGGGGCAAAAAAATTCTCGAGAGTCTTCGCAAGGAACAAGGACAAAATATAGAAAAATACAACTACGGAGGTTGCTATATCCGAAACTCTTCCATGCAAAAAGGTATCAGATCTTACGATATGATTATCCATCTTTTCTTGGAAAGAGAACTCAAGAAACATCCCCTTGAAGTTCCTGAAAGTAATATAGGTACAGGCAATTGGTGTGACCTGTGTGGTCTCTTGGCACCAGAAGAGGAAGAACAGCGGCTCCTGAATGACATAAAAGCAGGAAAAGTAAACGACTTACTTACTATTCATGACCGCTTCTTAAATATGCATCTCAACTATGAGAACTATAAGTGGGCATGGACTTACCAGTTCATTCTGAATCTCGAGCATTTAGACACCATCACTGAAGATGACGTTCAACGCTTGATCAAGGAATGTGAGCCGGCTCATACAGAATGGCTTAACACCATCAAAAACGATGCAAAAAAGGAGTTTACATTAGGTGATGTAGAAGAATCAGAACTGTATGATTTCCTCGAAAAGATGGAAAGTTAACATTAAGATAACCATAAAGTCTACCTATATAGAAGATAAACTAACGACAGATAATAGATAGCAAAAGTAATTATGACACTAAAATTCAAGCTGATTCCTCTCTTCCTTTTCATCGTTATAGGAAGTTTTGCACAGAAGACTTACGACTATCAGACCATCAAAGATGATCCGATGCATACCCGTATCTATACCCTTGATAATGGATTGAAGATTTATCTGTCCGTAAACAAAGAAAAACCACGCATACAAGCTGATATTGCCGTACGAACCGGTTCACGTAACGACCCGCATGAAACGACTGGCCTTGCACACTATCTGGAACATCTGATGTTTAAGGGGACTGATAAATTCGGTACAACTGATTATATTAAAGAAAAGCCTTACCTTGATGATATTCAAGCACGTTACGAAAGATACCGTAAACTGACAGATCCGAAAACACGTAAAGAAGCCTATCACGAGATTGACTCTGTCTCTCAATTGGCTGCCAGATATAATATTCCGAACGAATATGACAAGATGATGGCTTCTATCGGTTCAGAAGGCAGTAACGCCTATACCAGCAATGAGGTGACCTGCTATACGGAGAATATTCCAAGCAATGAAGTTGAAAACTGGGCGAAGGTCCAGGCTGACCGTTTCCAGAATATGGTCATCCGTGGTTTCCATACAGAACTTGAAGCCGTATATGAAGAATATAATATCGGACTTGCTAATGACGGAGAAAAGGAATGGGCTGCCATGATGAAAAAGCTCTTCCCTACACATCCATACGGTACACAAACAACCATCGGAACTCAACAGCATCTGAAAAATCCGTCCATCACCTGCATCAAACAATATTTCCATCGCTACTATGTACCAAACAATGTAGCCATTTGTATGGCCGGTGATTTTAACCCGGACCAGGTGGTGACTATTCTTAATAAATACTTTGGCTCCTGGAAAAAGAGTGACCAACTCACCCGGCCCGAATACGGTCCGCAACCGGTTCTCTCTGCTCCTGAAGATACTACTGTATTAGGTCAGGAAGCGGAGAATGTGATGTTGGGATGGCGATTTCCTGCAGCTCAGGAGGCCGCCTGCGACACACTTGATGTCCTTAGCGACTTGCTCTCAAACGGTACGGCGGGACTGTTTGATTTGAATCTCAATCAACCTATGAAGGTGCAAGGTGCCACTGCCGGTGTCGAGGAACTGACAGACTATTCCACTTTTCTTATGGAGGGATTGCCTAAAAACGGACAGACTCTTGAACAAGTCAGGACACTGCTGCTTGACCAACTGAAGAAATTGAAACAGGGTGACTTTTCTGACAACCTGTTGCCTTCCGTTATCAACAACAGGAAACTCCAGTACATGAAAAACTTGTTGGACAATGAGAATCGTGTCAATACGATGGTAGACGCATACATTAACCATAAGAAATGGGAACAAGTCTACGAACGCCTTCTCAGACAGGAGAAGATGACCAAACAGCAAATCGTCGATTTCGCAAGAAAATATCTGAATGACAATTTCGTATGTGTCTATAAACGCACAGGCATAGATACGACACAGAAGAAAATAGATAAGCCGCACATTACGCCAATCCCTGCCAACCGCCAGTACTCCAGCAAGTTTCTCCGTGATATTGAAAACAGTAAGGTTCAGCCTATAGACCCTGTATACATCAACTTCCGGAAAGATCTCACTGACACTCGAACCAGGAAAGGATTACCTTTACTTTATAAACAGAATAAAACTGACAAACTCTTTGATCTCTCCTTCTACTACGATTTCGGAACAGAAGATGATAAGGAGATGGAACTCGCAGCCAAGTATCTGGACTATCTGGGCACAAATAAAATGACTGCAGAACAATTGAAACAAGCTTTCTATGCCTTAGCTTGCCAATATAACATCAGCACCAGTAACAACACAACTCATATCTCATTAACTGGTCTTTCTGAAAATATGCCCAAGGCATTAGATTTACTGACAGATCTGATAAAGAATGCTAAAGGTGACAAATCTTCTTATCATCAGTATGTCGATTTGATCTTAAAGGATCGTGCTGATGAGAAAAAGAATCAGGAAAGCAACTTTCACGCCCTTTGCGACTATGCTCTCTATGGACCTTATAATCCATGCCGCAACACATACAGCGAACAGCAACTCCGCAATTTCGATCCACAGAAATTGATCGGACACCTCCGCCAGTTGTTGCAGATAAAACAAACTGTCCTTTACTTCGGCCCGATGTCTTTGACGCAACTCAATTCTGTTCTCGGAAAAGAATATCCTACACCTAAAAAACTTCTGCCTGTTCCTGTCGGAAAGCCTTATACCGAGCAACTTACTCCGCGAAATGAAATTCTGCTTGCACCCTATCAGGCAAAAAACATCTATATGCGGATGTACGAAAATGAAGGAACACGATTTGACCCAAGCCAACTGGCCAAAAAAGAACTGTTCAACGAATATTTTGGAGGGGGTATGAATGCCGTTGTATTCCAGGAATTACGAGAATCCCGTGGACTGGCCTATAACGCTTATGCGATATACCACTATCTGCCACAATACAATCACCCTGAATATTTCTTTACCCATATCATTTCCCAGAATGACAAGATGATGGATTGCATCCGTGTATTCCATGAGATCTTAGACACCATCCCACAGTCACAGAGAACCTTTGATGTATCAAAACAAAGTCTGGAAAAGGGCATCAGGACCAGCCGCATTACTCGGAATTCAGTTCTCGTCAACTACTACAGTTGGACTCACTACTATAAAATCCATTTCGATCCACGACAGCGTGTGTTCATGGATCTCCCGAATATCCAACTCAAGGATATTGTCAACTTCACTAATCAGAATATTGCACACAAGACCAGCCGCTATGCTATCTTGGGCGATCAAAAGAATCTTGATATTGACGGACTCGGGAAAATTGCTCCGATACACTATCTGACCACAGAAGAAATATTCGGTTACTAAACAGAAATAAGAATCATTAATCAATATAAAACATTGTTACTATGGAGAAAATACCAAACTTCAAGTATGCTCCGATGTTCCAGACCGGAAAGGATGACACAGAGTATCGCCTGCTCACCAAAGAAGGTGTAAGCACCGGAAAATTTGAGGGAAAAGAGATTTTAAAAGTCAGCAAGGAGGCTTTGACTTTACTGGCACAACAGTCATTTCATGATGCAGAATTCACGCTTCGCCGGGCCCATAACAAACAGGTAGCTGCCATTTTGAAAGACCCGGAATCTTCCGAAAATGATAAATATGTTGCGTTGCAGTTCCTCCGTAATGCGGATATTGCAGCCAAAGGTATTTTACCATTCTGCCAGGATACCGGCACAGC
Source organism: uncultured Prevotellaceae bacterium (assembly GCA_963769405.1). Taxonomy (GTDB): domain Bacteria; phylum Bacteroidota; class Bacteroidia; order Bacteroidales; family Bacteroidaceae; genus Prevotella. The sequence continues at coordinate 158,407 of CAVYLQ010000019.1, forward strand.
CATCATACATGGAGAGAAGGGACAGCAAGTCTACACTGGATTCGATGATGCAGAGGCACTTTCGCAGGGAGTATACAACACCTTTACCCAGGATAGTCTGCGGTATTCCCAGAATGCGCCTTTGACGATGTACGACGAAGTGAATACGCGCTGCAATCTTCCTGCTCAGATAGACATCGAAGCTACGGAAGGTAAAGAATACCGTTTTGTCTGTGTTGCTAAAGGTGGCGGATCTGCCAACAAGACTTACTACTGGCCGATGACCAAGGCTCTCATTCAGAATGAAGGCACACTGATTCCTTTCCTTGTGGAGAAGATGAAGAGTCTGGGTACAGCAGCCTGCCCTCCTTACCATATCGCCATCGTGATCGGCGGTACAAGTGCAGAAAAGAATCTGCTTACTGTCAAGTTAGCTTCTATCAAGTATTATGACAACCTGCCTACAAAGGGTGATGAGACCGGCCGTGCTTTCAGGGATACGGATCTTGAAGCAAAACTTCTCGAAGAAACACGTCATATCGGACTCGGTGCACAGTTTGGTGGCAAATATTTTGCACACGACGTACGCGTTGTACGCTTGCCTCGCCATGGCGCCAGTTGTCCAGTCGGCATCGGAGTAAGTTGTTCCGCAGACCGTAACATCAAAGGTAAGATCAACCGCGATGGTATCTGGTTGGAGAAGATGGACGAAAATCCTTCTGAACTTATTCCTGCCGAATACCGCAAAGCAGGTGAAGGGCCTAAAGGCGTAGAGATCGATTTGGACAAAGGTATTGACAACGTACGCAAAGAACTGACCAAATATCCTGTTTCTACCCGTGTCAGCCTCAGTGGTACGATCATCGTAGCACGAGACATCGCTCACGCAAGACTGAAAGCAGCCCTGGACAAAGGACAGGATCTGCCACAGTATTTCAAAGATCATCCTATCCTCTATGCAGGACCAGCCAAGACACCTGAAGGATACTCCTGCGGTTCTATGGGCCCAACCACTGCTAACCGTATGGATCCTTATGTAGATGAGTTCCAGGATCATGGAGGTTCCTTGGTCATGATCGCCAAAGGTAACCGTACTCAGATTGTTACGGATGCCTGCAAAAAACACGGTGGCTTCTATCTCGGCACCATCGGTGGTATTGCCGCATTGCTTTCCAAGGAATGCATCAAGAGTATCGACTGTGTCGCATTCCCAGAACTGGGCATGGAAGCCATCTGGAAAATTGTAGTGAAGGATTTCCCTGCCTTCATCCTCGTTGATGACAAGGGCAATGATTTCTTCAAACAGTTGAAGCCGTGGAATCCTTGCGAAACTTGTGGAAAATAAATTCAGAATCATTATAAACCCAACTTATGAAGTCCTTTTCTCAATCTTTGAGGAAAGGACTTTTTTTAGTCTGTTATGGAATTTTAAAGGTATCTTTGGTAAATTCAATATTTTATTTTACCTTTGCATGCGGATGACAAACTGTCATCCAGGGGGTGCTCCGTCGCATTCTTCTATCTGTTTATCCTAGGAAACGGAAGAAATTTGCAATTGACGGTGCTGAGATTATACCCATCAACCTGATCCGGATAATGCTGGCGTAGGTAAGATACAACTCCCTTTACTTTTTTCTTAACATTATAGATATAATGAAAAAGATTGTATTGTTGTCCATTGCCCTTATTGGCATGAACACAATCAATGCGCAACAGGCCGATACGACAAAGACTCACCGACTTTCGGAAGTCGTGGTCAATGCTATTCGGGCTAAGAAGAATGCGCCGTTTGCAGTAGCTAATCTCAACCGAAATGAGTTAGCTGCTTTCTCGAAAACAGGTCAGGAACTTCCGTTTCTGTTCTCTCAAACCCCCGGTGTTCTGGCATGGGGTGAAAATGGAACCGGCACAGGACCTGTCTATATGCGTCTTCGTGGTGCTGCCGGCAGTCGCATCAACGTCACCATCGACGGTGTACCTTTGAATTCTCCCGAAGATGAGTCTGTCTTCTGGGTAAACATGAATTCCTACAGCGCCCTTCTTCAATCGGCTCAGATTCAACGCGGCGTAGGTACGTCAACGAATGGTGACGGGGCCTTCGGAGGATCCATCTCACTGAACACAATAGCTCCGTCTTATCAACCCTATCTGGAGTTGACAAGTTCTTACGGCTCTTTCAACACCTACAATGTCGGAACTAATTTTTCCACCGGACTCATGGCAGGCCGGCTCATCTTCGACGGTGCATACCACGAGACGCGTACTGACGGCTATCTTCACGGTACCGACGGCAGGTCCGGTTCTTATTATGGAGGGCTAACCTACCTGGGCAAGGGATTTATCCTCAAGTATAAGAATATCGGCAACTTTGAAAAGACTGGACAAGGTTGGAATGGTGTGGTAGCTGGTAATGATGACGCCTCGCTGATGGATGAAGGTATCCGAACTTACAAAGACATGTATAAGGCAGGTCTTGGGAAGTTCAACAATCTCTATGAGCATCTTATCTATAATCCCAGCACCTGGACTTTCAATAAAGGCAAAGACGGAAAATATGAGACTGAACGTTACAAATTGTCGGACGGTTCGCTTTGGAGAAGGACGACGGACAATTTCTACCAGAATCACAATATCCTTTCCGCTGCCTGGGAGATCAATCCACGCTGGACTACTAATGCTGCTCTGAGTTATACATACGGCTACGGCTATTATGATGAGTTCAGGTATGACAACAAACTCTCGAAGTACGGATTACCTGATTTCAAAAAATCTGACGGAAGCATACTGAAAAAAACTGATTTTATCAGGAAGAAAGGTCTGACTCAAAACACCTACAGTTTTATATGGGATACCAACTATAAAAGCAGATACCTGGACATCACAGGAGGCCTTGCCCTCCAGTACTTTACTTGCCATCATTGGGGCCGGATGACCTACATGGCAGATCAGGAACTGGCTGCAAAATATATGCCTGACGGACAGAATTATCCTTACTATAATTCCGATGCACATAAAGGCGATTACAGCGGATTTATCAAGACCACAGGGAAGATCACAGACTGGTTTGACCTCTTCCTGGATCTGCAATACCGTCATGTCAACTATAAAACGACCGGTATCAACGACCATTTCCCGAAAGGAACCTATACTAATCAGATCCTTGATATAGATAAACACTATGATTTCTTTAATCCCAAAGCCGGAATTAACTTTCACTGGGATTCCCAGCGTGCATACGCTTCTGTCGCTGTCAGCCACCGCGAGCCGGAACGCAACAATTTCACGGACAACGGCAGGTATCCAGCTCCTACTTCAGAAAAGGTCACAGACTGGGAAGTCGGTTATGAATGTAACGGAACCAACTGGCGTGCAGGGATCAACTTTTATGACATGGCCTATCACAACCAGTTTGTCCAGACCGGAGAACTCAGTGATATTGGGGAGAACCTGACCACAAACATCAAGAAGTCTTACCGTATGGGAGCAGAGATTACTGCAGGATATGATCCGTTTAAGTTCCTGACACTCGAAGGTAATGCTGCCTTGAGCAGAAACCGTATCGATGACTTCACTGAAGCTATTGACAACTGGGATGATAAAGATCATCCTGCACACGAACACTACAGCAAGTCTACCCTGAGTTTTTCGCCATCTACGATCCTGAACGGATTCCTGACGGTTCATTTCGCCGGTTTCCAAGGTATCTGGCATACCAATTTCGTAAGTCGGCAATATCTTGACAATACCGAAAACAGAGACCGCGCCCTACCCTGCTATTCACAGACTGATCTGCATTTCAACTACACCTTGAAATTCCATAAATTGTGGAAACCGATCAAGCATATTATCCTTGGCCTTGACCTGAATAATCTTTTTGACCGTCACTATGCAGCAATGGGCTGGGTATACTCAGCTGTAAGCAAGTCAAGTGGCTATACACTCGACAAACGTTACTATCAGATCGGATTCAACCCGATGGCAGGATTCAATATGATGGGCCATCTCACGATTCGTTTCTAAACGGATGGAAGCATTCTTCTATGAACACTGGCTGGACATACTGACGACCCTCATAGGGCTCGTCTATGTCTGGCTTGAATACAAAGCCAGTATCCTGCTTTGGATCGTAGGTATTATCATGCCACTCTTTTGCATTGTACTTTACTGGCAGCATGGTCTTTATGCTGATTTCGGCATGAATATCTACTACGCACTGGCAGCCATCTATGGTTATATCGTATGGAAGTTTGGAAAAAAGAAACAGCAGACAGCAGAAGAAAAGGAAATGCCCATCACTCATTATAAGGTAAAACTGGTTTTTCCGTCTACGCTGATCTGGATCATAGCTTGGGGTGTCATCTACTGGATACTCATCCGGTTCACCAACTCCACCGTACCAATTTGTGATTCCTTTATCAATTCCCTGAGTTTTATCGGCATGTGGGCCCTGGCCAGAAAATATCTCGAACAATGGTACATCTGGATAGTGGTCGATGCTGTAAGTGCCGTACTTTATGTCTATAAGGGAATTCCGTTTATGGCTGGACTCTATGCAGTCTATGTCATTATATGCGTTGCCGGATTTTTCAAATGGAAGAAGATGATGGCGGAAGCAAGATAACTTTAATCAATATTAATCATGAATTATCCTTTAATCTCATCACGAAGTACATTTGATGCTGTCATTCTCGCTGACGGAGATTTCCCTGTCAGTCAGATTCCTCTGGGTATTCTGGAAAAGACAAAACTATTGATCTGCTGTGACGGTGCAGGCCAGCACCTCCTTGAACTCCAGAACCGAATCCCGGACGCTATCGTCGGAGACGGTGATTCTCTCCCTGATGAATTCAAGAAACGTTATGCACACCTCTTCCATCCTTTGAGTGAACAATCAGACAACGATATGACAAAAGCTACCAAATATGCGCTCTCCCTTAAAGGTATGCCCATTGTTCATAATCAGTATCCTGACCTCTATACTATGGGAAACTTTGCAGTCCCATCATTTGCCTATCTCGGAGCATCCGGGAAACGAGAAGACCACACCTTTTCTAATATCGTACTGATGATTTCCTATTACCATAGCCTGCACATCCAGCCCACAATGGTCACCGACTATGGCTGGTTCGTAACGGCTTATGGAAAATGCACCTTTGAAACAAAACCCGGGCAACAGATCAGTATCTTCAACTTCTCCTGTAAACGACTCAGTGGAAAAGGGTTCGTATGGCCTGTTTATACCTTTAAGGAACTCTGGCAAGGCAGCCTGAACGAAGCCGTAGGAAACCAGGTAGAAATAGACGGTAATGGTAACTATCTTGTGTATCGTACTTTTGAAGTAAGAAAAGGCGGACACCAAGAATAAAACTTCTACCGAATTAATCACTTTCCTATATTGAAAAAAATAATTACCTTTGCACCTGCTTGCCATAAGGCAAGGTAATTTTTTTTAATTCATTTAATGTACAAAACAATTTTCAACAAGCGTCGCAACCTGAGATTCAAGAGATTCGCGAACAAGGGTTACGCACTGTTCTCTGTACTGGGGAAAGAAGTCCTTGTAGGCACACTGAGCATTGCCACGTTGACTCACACACGAGCAGCCGGCATCAGCACAGATGGAGACAAGGTGACTTCGGATTCTATCTTCAGACAGGAGCAGCAGCTCGATGAGGTCAATGTGACCGCGAGCCGGGCGCCGCTGACAAGAAGTCAGCAAGCGAGAATGGTTACTGTACTGACGCAAAAGGATATCGCTGCAGCGCCGGTGCAAAGTGTAAACGATCTGTTAAAATACGCCGTAGGCGTGGATGTCAGGCAACGAGGTCCCATCGGGGCTCAGACCGATGTCAGCATCAGAGGCGGTAATGACGAACAGATCACCATCTTGCTCAACGGCATTAATATCTGTGATCCGCAAACCGGTCACAATGCATTCGACTTACCTGTGGACTTGAGTGACATCAAACGTATTGAAATCCTTGAAGGACCTGCAGGAAGAATCTATGGGACATCGTCCCTCCTCGGAGCTATTAACATCGTAACCTATTCCCCTGGACAGAGCAGTATTTCTGCTCACGCTGAAGGAGGTTCTTACGGTTATCTCTCTGCCGGTGGCAGAGTTAACATAGCTAAGGGAAACTGGAATAATCAGATTTCGGGAAGCTATACTCACAGTGACGGCTTCAGCCGAAACAAGGCAGGACACCTGAATAATGATTATCAGGGAGGAAAAACTTTTTACCAAGGTAATTATGACGACCCCAATATCTTAATCAACTGGTATGCAGGACTAAGTACGAAAAACTGGGGTAGCAGTACTTCCTACAGTTCTTTATATGATGATCAGTTTGAACATACTTTCAAGACCTACACAGCCGTGCAGGCAGAAAACAAGACTGGCATATTCCATCTGAAACCTTCCATCTACTGGAACCGTACGATGGACCGGTTCGAGCTCTTCCGTGGTGCAGCAGACAAATATCCTTTCAATTATCATCGCACAGATGTATACGGTGTCAATCTGAATGGCTATTTTGACTGGCTCCTGGGACGCACGGCAATAGGTACTGAAATCCGCAATGAAGATCTGGTCAGCACGAATCTTGGGGAACCCCTGGAAAATCCCAGACCCATACACGGTACAGGATTACAATATAAGAAAGGGTTGAACCGGACAAATGTACAATTTGTGCTGGAGCACAATATTTTGCTCAGACGATTCACACTTTCTGCCGGACTGATTGCGGTAAAAAATAGTTCAGCAGATATGAACATGCGTGTCTACCCGGGTGTCGATGTCAGTTATCGGATCGGAAACAACTGGAAGGTCTATGCCTCATTCAACACTTCCTTAAGAATGCCATCTTTCACCGAACTTTATTATTCAGTCGGTGGCTATCAGGCTGACCCACATCTGAAACCAGAAGAACTGTCGGCTTTGGAAACAGGTGTTAAATACAACACCCAGGGTATCACAGGTAAAGCCAGTATCTATCACAATCATTACAAGAACCTCATTGACTGGATTTATGATGGTTCTAAGGATGAAAAGGGATCGCCTGTCTGGAAATCTGTTAACTTTGGGAACATCAACTCCTTAGGAGTGGAAACTGCCCTGGATTTTGACTTCCTGCAGCTCATTCCAAGCCAGCATTTCTTTGAAAATCTCAAACTCAGTTATAGTTACATCAACCAGACCAAGCATGAGCGTGCAGGCATTCAAAGTATTTATGCTCTGGAATACCTGAAGAATAAATTTGCTACGGACCTGGAACTGAACCTATGGAGCAATCTCGATCTAGGCTTGCAATACAGGATCCAGCACCGCATGGGATCCTATGTAGACACCAACGGCCATACACATGCTTATACCACTTATGGGATTCTCGACAGCAAACTGAGTTGGAAAGAGAAGGACTGGAATGCTTACGTCGAAGCAAATAACATCCTTGACAAGAATTATGTTGAAGTTGGAAACGTTCCACAACCTGGTTTCTGGTTGATTGCTGGTTTATCCGTTAACCTGCCGTTTTGAGAATGGCCATTATCCTTTCTGAAATCAGAAAGACAAGATATGGTAAAAAGAGATAAATAAAATAAGGGGTCATATCAACAGTGGTATGGCCCCTTTTTATCGAAAAGCAGATCAGATTCTGTTTGTTTTACGTAAATTGATTTTTTAGTTTAAAAGCATTCTCTATGGACACAAGTTCGTCACGGAAAGAATGATCTACCTTCAAAAGGTCCTCTACCTTTGAACAACTATGCACAACGGTAGAATGATCACGGTTTCCCACCAGTTTTCCTATTCTTGTAGAAGGTATCTTCGTATACTTCTGAGCCATATACATACTGACCTGCCGGGCAACGACAAAATCATGCTTGCGACTTCGGCTGTTCACGGAACTCGGTGATACATTAAAATGCTTACAGACCGTATTGACAATATCATCCAGCGTAAGCGGCTCATTGTTTACCTTCACTGCACGCTTTATCACTCTTTCAGCCAACTTCAGATTAATATCACCACCGTATGTAATGCTGTAAGCCAAAAGTCCGTTAATGACCCCTTGCAAATCCCGCACACTGCCATCAGCGTTTTCAGCTATATATTCCACCACATCATCAGGAATTGCAAGTCCGTTCCGGCGTATCAAGTTTACCAGAATATCCCTACAGAGCTGCTGGTTCGGTTTCTCAAGTTCAGCGATAAGACCACACGAGAAACGTGTGAGCAAGCGATCCGGCATATCCTTCAGTTCAACTGGAGGACGATCACTGGCCAGGATGATCCGACGCCCGTTTTTAAACAGATGATTGAAAATATGGAAGAACGTATCCAGCGTCTTGGCTTTCCCCATCCACTCCTGGATATCATCCACAATCAGCATATCAATAGTCTGATAGAATCCGATAAAATCATTGACATGATTGTTCAGTACAGCACTTGTATATTGCACCTGAAAAAGTCTGGCACTGATATACAAAATTCTCTTTTGAGGATAACATTTTTTACTCTCATTTCCGATAGCATTGATCAGATGAGTCTTGCCACAACCAGAAGGACCATATATAAACATCGGATTGAACTGTGCCGTATTCGGATGTTCTGCGATAGTCAGTCCTATTGATCTCGAGAGTTTATTACTATCCCCTTCAACATAATTTGAAAAAGTGAGTTTCGGATTCAACTGGGAATCAATCTGCTGCGGTCTTGCAGCATCAAGGACAGTCGGCGACTCATTAGCACCCACCACAGCTTTAGGCTTAACTGCATCAGCAGGATCAGCCTCTATGTTTTGTGTCAGGTTATGCTCCTTGTCCGTAACGATACGATAAGTCAATCGGATATGATCACCAAAAAACTTCCGTAGAGCTTTACTCATCAAATCGACATAGTTAGCTTCCAGATACTCATATACAAACCCACTTGATACCTGTACCAGGAGTGTTGCCGTTTTTTCATCGTAAGATTCAAAAACGACAGGCTTAAACCAAGTGTTGTAAGCCTTCTCATCCAGATTATTTCTGATGAGCATAAGGGTCTGATCCCAAAGATTTTTAGGATTATCTTTCTTCATGCTATAAAAACACGCTATAAAATGATTTTCATATTCAACACCGCAAACTGTTTTCAAGCAGGATATCCTGCTTTTAATCCCCAACAAAATAATAGACTTAATCTGCAGGTTAACCAGAATGAAACTCATTAAAGCAATAGACTATTGATGTACAACCATCTATTCTATTCCTTAACTATCTTGCAAGAAAGCAGACAGCAGAAAGAGTTGGTTCTTTCTCTCACATAGTTGAGTCATTCGACATACGGTCTTCAATTGCAAAGGTATAAAACATTTCCCAATTACACAAATCATGTTCTTCAACATATATCTTTCTCAATCGTTGTAAACAGCTCATTACAAATAGATTACGATATTCCTGATCACCTCTGGTTCAAACTTTTTTTTCAACTCATATAAAGCATTGATAATAAGTGATATAAATGATTTTTCAAGAAGAAGTAGTATACTCGGTGAAACAGTTTCATAATATACTCTGAACAAGCTCATTTTCAAACAATAAAATATGATCCATTGAAGCGTGAAACAAATTTCCTGTTTATTTAGACAAAATTTAATTAGCAAGGAGCTTATACTCTTCAAAAGTATGATCGGAACATTCACAAAGCCTCAACGGGAAGCACATAAAGAGAACTCTCTGTCAACGCTTGAGAGATGAACAAAACGGATTCCTATCTTTATTTATCTTTTTTCCCGAACAAGGAGAAATGCACATAACGCTTAGGGTGAGCTTTTAAGTTAACCAACAATGAATCTGCACTACGCATAGTCGTATTCATATTGTCATACAACGTCGGATCTGCTATCAATTTCCCCAATGTCCCATTTTCATTATTGAGTTTCAGACTCAACTGACGCACCTGGTCAAGAGTTTCATTCACCTGGCTCATTGTTTCTTGAACATCCAGAGAGGCTAGATTACCCGTAAATTTACGGCTGTTAACCATTACACCATTGGCATTGTCAAGCATTCCGCCAGCCTTCCGCATCAGTCCCGGAACCTGTTGGTTCAGTCTGACAAGCAAAACATTCAACTGCCGGCTGGACAGGGCAAGATTAGAAGTTGTCACTTGAATATTATCAAGAGACCTGGCTAAAGCAGGATTAGCCACCAAAGTATTCAAACCTATGAGAATCGAATCTATCTTAGGCATCATTCTCTCAATAGAAGGAACCATCTCCTGGACTTTTCCCATCACCCCCGCATCCATGGCACCCGGAATGACTTGTCCCGGTTCTATCCTTTCGACAGGATTATTGGCCATCAAGATATCAACCTGCATATTACCCATAATATCTTTCTGGATTTCGGCCTTACTCCCTTTCGGAATACGCATCCCCTTTTTCAGACCAGCCTTGACGCGGATAGGACCTTTTCCAGCATAATCATACTCAATGCTTTTGACCGAACCTACTTTATACCCATCCGCATAAATAGGAGCAGCAGTACCCAGTCCTGCAATATTTTGAAAAGTCATATAATAAGTATCATCATCAGAGAACAAGTTCATCCCCTTCAGAAACTTAATCCCGAAAAAAAGGACTACAATTCCCCCAATTACGACGAGAGCGATCTTAACCTCTTTGGTGAAATCTTTCTTCATAAACCCTGTTTTTTCCTATTATTTAAAAATTCTTTGATCGCCTGATTCACATCCATTCTATTGCCATTTTTAAAGGCAATAATGAATGCATCAGGAAATTTGTCCAATACACTCTTACGCAACCTGTAGATTTCATTATAATCCGTCGAACTGCCTGTCGTATATTTGAGAAGTTGCCCTTCACGATAAGATTCAAAATTATCTAACCCTTTTAGTGAAGAATCTCCTCGGCGAAGCTCTCTGCTTGAGACAAAGAGCTGTACCTTAAAGACAGGAGCATCCGAAACAGATTGAGCAGATTGAACAGGAATCCTTGTTGTGGAATGACGCACGCTCCTATCAGTATGACGAGCTATGGACTGAGAATGAATAACTGGTCGTGAAACAAAAGTACTTTCAGTTGAAAGAGCAACCTGGGCGCGATGAGAATTGTCCTTCTCTGGTACTACCATAGGTTGATCACTTTTGTCAGCTTTAGGTACGATCTGAGGAACATCAAAACTATTTTTCGGCGTACTTCGATAAGGTACCGTAATACGACGGCCATATTTATCCTTATATTCCACAAAGGCATGATAAATTCCATTTGCGATAGCCTCTTCTTTTCCGCTATCATTCAAGTCTTGTTCTTCATCAGGAGTTGTAATAAAGCCCAATTCAACAAGGCAACTCGGCATAGATGTTTCTCTCAAGACCAGAAACCCCGCCTGATGTACTCCTTTATCAATACGGTTTGCACAGTGACAGACATTTTGTTCAATCATCTCAGCCAAATCCACACTTTTTGCCATATTCCGGTCTTGTATAAACTCAAACATAATATAACTTTCAGAAGAATTCGGATCAAACCCCTGATAAGTCACCTTATAGTCTTTTTCCATTGAGATCACAGAATTCTCTCTCATAGCAACAGACAGATTATCCTTCGCACGTTGCATTCCCAGCGTCCATGTCTCAAAACCCTTGGCGAGTTTTCCATCCGGAAGCGCATTTGTATGAATAGAAATGAACAAATCCGCATTATTCCGATTAGCTATATTAGCCCGTTCCATCAAAGGTACGAACACATCTGTCTTTCGTGTATAGATAACCCTCACATCAGGACAGTTCCGCTCTACATCATGCCCGAAAGCCAAAGCTACTTTAAGATTAATGTCCTTCTCATTTGACATTGCACCCACTGCACCGGCATCGTGTCCTCCATGTCCCGCATCAATCACCAACGTAAACCGTTTGTTTTCAGCAGAACCGGCAAAAACAGCCGGAACAATCATAACGGAGAATAGCAAAGCCAATATAACAACCACAAGATGTCTTTTCATTCCTCAAATGACAGTTTAATGCAAAAGTAACGATTTTCTTTCAAAAACTGTTATCTTTTATTCAGTTTCTTCTGTATTACTTATCAACATTGATAAAATGTGACTCGATTCCCGCACTGTCACAATCTGCCCCCATAGGTGGGTTCATCTTCATAAGATTCAGGTCGACAGCCTGAATAGAAGGAAAAGTCCGGAACAGACGTTCAGCTATCCTTCCCGACACTCGCTCCAGTAAAAAACTCGGTGTGTGCATCTCCTGCTCGACCACCTTATAAAGGTCTGCATAATTCAACGTATCCTCGAGACTATCAGAGCACATCGCTTTCTCTATCGGATAATAGACACAGAGATCCACCACGAAGTCATTGCCTGTAAGACGTTCCTGTGTGACCACCCCATGATAAGAATGGAAGCGCATGCCTTTCAGCACGATCTTACTTTCAGTTAATTTCATATTCAGTCAGTATTGTAGATTGTTCTATTCTTGATTTAACATGCACCTGTAACCAGTAGTTATATTCAAAAAGAACTCAGTCCGTGTTCATACGGACTAAGTTCTCTCTGACGGTGTAAAAGACTGTTCAGGCCATCACGCCACACTTTCAGGAAGTACCGGCTTTTCAGCCGCAACGGCTTGCCCCGCAGTTAGTACAGATCAGGCAGCCCTCCTGATAAACTAACGTTTCCTGACCGCATATCGGACATTTCTGGCCTTTTGCCTTCGTACCATCTACAATATATTTTTTCAAAGCCCGTACAACTCCATTCTTCCACGTATTGATGCTCTCATCTTTCAGTTGAAGAGAAGTGACCAGTTTTACGACATGATCTATCGGCATGCGATAGCGAAGAACGCCGGAAATCAATTTAGCATAATTCCAATACTCAGGGTTAAACTTCTCACTCAGTCCTTCCACCGTAGTCTTATAACCCCGTTTATTCTTAAACTGGAAGTCATACCGATGAGAACCATCCGGATTCGTCTGTTTGATAATCTCCCCCTTAGTAACATTCTTAGGAAGGACAATTCCTTCCTCATCATCCTGGAGACCCGTAAAGATCTCGTATGGGTAGCCATCCAACAGTCCGACAAAAGCCACCCATTTCTCTTTATTATTCTGAAAACGAACGATATCACAGTCCAGTTCCTTGGGTCGGACCTCTGTGACTGTGGGACGCTTAAAGGCAGTCTTCTCCTCGAGGTTGTTATCTTTCACCTCATTTCCATCTTGGGTCTCTTTCTCAATATCATTATCGTTTTTCTTGTCCTTCTTGGAAACAGAGACCATCACTCCGGCACGACTTCCATCACGATAGATGGTACATCCTTTACACCCACATTTCCAAGCCTCGATATACAATTCATTGACCAGATCCTCATCGACATTATTCGGCAGATTAACCGTCACCGAAATAGAATGATCTACCCATTTCTGAACAGCACCTTGCATTTTCACTTTCATCAGCCAGTCCACATCATTAGCCGTAGCTTCATAATATGGCGAACGCGCTACCAAATCATCAATCTCTTCCTGGCTATAATTCTTAGTAGTATCAATGCCTTTAACCTTCATCCATTCGAGAAATTTCTGATGGTACACAAGATACTCCTCATAGCTGTCACCCACATCATCGACAAAATCGACATGGACATCACCATCACTCGGGTTTACCTTACGACGGCGCTTGTAAACCGGCATAAACACAGGTTCAATACCGGAAGTAGTCTGTGTCATCAGAGACGTTGTCCCGGTAGGAGCGATGGTCAGGCAAGCAATATTCCGGCGGCCATATTTGACCATATCCCTATATAATCCAGGATCAGCCTCTTTTATACGAAGGACAAAAGGATTATGAGATTCACGTTTGGCATCATAGATTTCAAATGCTCCCCGCTCCTTTGCCATGGTTACAGAACTGCGATAAGCATTCAAAGCCAGATTCTTATGAACCGATACGCTGAAATCCGTTGCTTCCTGAGTTCCATAGCGCAAGCCTAAAGCTGCCAGCATATCTCCCTCAGCAGTAATGCCAAGTCCCGTACGGCGGCCCTCACCACTTTTCTTTCTGATTTTCTCCCAAAGATGATACTCTGTATATTTCACCTCTTCGCTCTGAGGATCATTCTTTATCTTATTGATGATTCCATCAATCTTTTCCATTTCAAGATCGATAATATCATCCATCAGCCGCTGGCCATACTGCACATGCTGCTTAAATTTATCAAAATCGAAATAAGCATCTTCCGTAAACGGCTTTTCTACATACGAATAAAGATTTATTGCCAAAAGACGACAACTGTCGTAAGGGCAAAGAGGAATCTCTCCGCAAGGATTTGTACTCACAGTCTGGAAACCGAGATCGGCGTAGCAGTCAGGAAGACTCTCCCGAAGGATCGTATCCCAGAACAACACCCCTGGTTCAGCACTCTTCCAGGCATTATGTACGATCTTAGTCCAGAGCTTACGGGCAGAGATCGTCTTGCTCATCTTTGGTTTCTTGGCATCAATCGGGAATTGCTGGACGTAGGGTTGGTCAGAGATGGCATCCTTCATGAATTCATCATCAATCTTCACACTGATATTGGCTCCGGTTACTTTACCCTCTTCCAACTTAGCATCGATGAAGTCTTCGCTGTCCGGATGCTTGATACTTACAGAAAGCATCAAGGCCCCACGGCGGCCATCCTGGGCCACCTCACGGGTAGAATTGCTGTACCGTTCCATGAAAGGTACGAGTCCAGTACTCGTCAAGGCCGAATTGTTGACAGGTGATCCTTTCGGACGGATCTGGCTCAAGTCATGTCCCACACCGCCACGGCGTTTCATCAACTGAACCTGTTCCTCATCTATTTTCATAATGGCTCCATACGAGTCGGCATCACCTTCCAAGCCGATGACAAAGCAATTGCTCAGACTCGAAACCTGGTGTTTGTTGCCAATCCCTGCCATCGGACTCCCTCCGGGTACGAGATAGCGGAAATGATCGAGCAAGTCAAAAACTTGTTGAGCGCTCATTGGATTAGGATACTTCTGCTCTATACGAGCAATCTCATTTGCAATACGCCAGTGCATATCCACTGGCGATTTTTCGAAGATATGTCCGAAGCTGTCTTTCATGGCATATTTGTTTACCCACACTTTGGCGGCCAACTGATCTCCGCCAAAATACTTTAAAGACTCTTCGTACGCCTCTTCAAAAGAATAGGTTTTACATTCCATATTTTAATGAATAGTGTTCTTGTATTGTCCTGCAAATATAGTTTATTATTTTCGGAAACGACAAACTTTCTTTACTAATTTCAGACACGGAAATTTATTTTTTAGATAATTTCCAGAATTGTTTTTCAATAAAAGTTAGACAAAACCATCAACAAAGTTACATAAAACCAAATACTTCGTGTCTTATAATTACAGTATTGGTAGAACAAGTCAGAAGCCTGAAATTTAATATTTATATTACAAAAAAAATTTCGAGTGATTAATAAAGACAAATTATTTGTCCATGTCTCTGATTTCTGTTATCTTTGTAACAGGTGCCACCGTTTATGAACGACTCACACATTCAGAAAATCTAAATTAATTAAAAATGGAATCACTTGATCACAGAAAAAGTATCCGTAAATATTCCAATCAGACAGTCAGTGAAACGCTCCTGAGCCGACTCTTAGAAGAAGCGGAGCATACCCCGACCATGGGGAATCTGCAACTTTACAGCGTTATCATCACACGTACAGAAGAAGGCAAGAAAGCCCTGGCGCCAGCTCATTTCAATCAATCGATGGTCACGGAAGCCCCTGTCGTACTGACCATTTGTGCAGATTTTCGGCGAACCACGATCTGGGCAAAAAACCGAAAAGCAGTTCCGGGATACGGCAACTTCCTCAGTTTTATGAATGCTGCCACTGATGCTTTACTCTATACACAAACATTCTGCAACCTGGCAGAAGAAGTCGGACTCGGGACCTGTTTTCTGGGGACGACCATCTACATGCCTCAGATGATTATCGACACCCTAAAACTCCCCCAACTCGTATTCCCCGTCGCCACCATCACCTTAGGATGGCCGGATGAGAATCCCCCACAGAGTGACCGCCTGCCTCTTCAGGCTCTTATCCATAATGAGCACTACGAAGACTACACGCCGGAAAAGATTAATTGCTTCTACACTGAAAAAGAAAACCAAAAAGACAACAGGCATTTCGTAGAGATCAACAAAAAAGAAACACTTGCCCAAGTTTTTACGGATATCAGGTATACCGAAAAAGACAACATCGCTATGTCCAAAGGAATGATAGAAGCACTCAAGAATCAGGGATTCCTTTAAAATTTATTGATATGACATTGATCAAAGGACAACTGAGCAGAGCTTTTACGTATATTGAACCTGGTCCCGTCATCCTGCTCACGGCTAACCGAAACGGAAAAGATTTTGTCATGACGCTGTCATGGAGCATGGTCATGGATTTCATTCCTCATATCTGCATCGCTACAGGACCCTGGAATGAAACTTTCGGAGCTATTCTTGACTCGAAGGAATGCTGCCTTTGTATCCCCACAGTGGAAAAGATAGAGTCCGTCGTGGGAGGTGTAGGCATGACCAATAGCTCCAAATGTGATAAATTCAAGGAGTTTGATTTGAAACGTCAGAAGGCGGAAGAAGTCTCAGCCCCACTACTTTCCGATTGTCAGGCATGTCTGGAATGTAAATTGGAACGCTATATTGAAGATGAAGGTCTGTTGGTTCTCCAGTGCGTACAACTCTGGGAGAATCCGGATAAACAGAATGCTCACACCTTTCATGCCATAGGTGACGGCCATTTCATCGAAGACGGAGAACTCCATGACCTCCGACAGGCCATGCTGAAAAAGATTCCGGCAGGTAGTGAGCGGCCCCTGATTGAGCGGCCAAGAGCAGAACGCTACAAAGAACTGCTCGCTCAATCCAGTAGCCTCATCGAAGGAATACCGGATACAGTATCAGCCCTGTCAAATCTCACAGCCCTGATAAAGGATACTTTCTCCGAATACTTCTGGGTAGGTTTCTACCTGGTCAAAGGTGACAAATTAATCCTCGGGCCCTTTCAGGGACCCGTCGCCTGTTTCCAAATCAGAAAGGGTAAAGGAGTATGTGGCGCGGCATGGGCAGAAAATCGCACCCAGATTGTATCTGATGTAGAGAAATTCCCCGGACACATCGCCTGCTCCAGTCTCTCCCGATCAGAAATTGTCGTACCTATCAGACAGAAAGAGCAAGTCGTTGCCGTCCTTGATATTGACAGTACTCAACGAAACACATTTAGCAAACAAGACGGACATTACCTGGAGCAACTGGCGGAAATCATTGCAACTTGTATCAAATAGGATTATGGTGCATATTGGCCATCAACATGACTATGAAAGAACCACGTAATGTTGCATCAAGGTTATATAATTCTGTCAATATTGTTATCAAGAGACCGGCTTATATCAATGACTTCATTATTTTGTTGAAAGAATTTTGCTAAATATTTAGATTTTTATTATCTTTGCAGTCAGGATAGTCTGAAGTCAGATAACGTGTATCGCACTATATATCGAGTAAGTCCAGTTATGAACAAGATTACAGGCTTTTTCTTATATTAATGTTCATAACAAAAAACAATGAAAAAAACTTCAAAAGAATTGACGTCCACAATATTGTCAATGTCAATTCTCACAGTTATGGCTGGTGCGGCTATTGCCCCCGCTTTAGGTATCATCAAAGCACATTTTGCCTCAGCACCACAAATCTTAGTACAATTTATAGTCAGCATCCCTGCACTTTTTATCATTATCACAAATCTGTTTTTTCTGGAAATAAGCAAGTATATGCGTACGCGCAGCATTGCGATTACCGGACTATTACTGTATGTAATTTCCGGTACAGGATGCTACTTCATAGATAATATTTATGTCCTACTTCTATTACGAGCATTATTAGGTATAAGCGTAGGACTAATCATGCCTCTCTCCACAGGTTTATTATCATTTTATTTCCCTCCCGAAGATCAAGCACGACTCATGGGACTGTCAGCAGCCATGAATCAAATGGGCGGTGCTGTTGCGACATTGTTAGCTGGTATTCTTGCTTCTATCAGATGGAATTACGCGTTTTTAGTTTATTTACTAGGATTGGTAACACTGCTTATGGTTATTAGATGGTTACCAAACGCCCAATTGGACTCAAAGAATAAACGAGGTAAGAAATTTGAAACTAAGCAATTGCTTAAATTTCATCCATCAGTCATCGGAATGTTATTATTGATGATGATATTTTTCATCTTTCCGACAAACTTTGCCATAACTGCAGAAAGAATCACATCGTTAAGCACCAACAGTATCACCATCCTCATGGTTAGTGTAGATTTCATAGCTATGATTATGGGCATTATCTTCGATAAACTAATGAAAGCGTTTAGAGAATCCCTTAAATATTTTTCCGCCATATTTTTTATGGCCGGTTATGTATGCATCGCCACAGCCAAAGATTCCTTAGCCATTATTATAGTCGGTTGCCTGCTTGTTGGTATCGCCAATGGTGTAGGAGTTCCTTATCTCAATACAATAGCTTCTATCAAAGGAGGCAGCAATTCAGCAACAACGGTTATGCCATTACTTTCTGCATCACTTTATTCAGGGCAGTTTGTCTCTCCACTTATTGTAACCCCATTCTCTTATATGCTCTTCCCCAATAATGACATAGTTGCCCCTTACAAAATAGGTATTATTATCTGTACCATCTTCTTGTTTCAAGTTTGGTCCACTCGTCACTATCAAAGTTTGCCTCCCGAAGAATAGCATATCATAAGTCCGATCTTCATGGCTCCAAGGGCACTCTGAGTAATATAAGTATTCTTAAAGTAAAAATATACAGATCCATTGTTCTTCAGTATGGAAGATAAAAGGGATAGAATATGATATCATTCAAAATATCGAAAAAGATATTCTCTTGCCCAAACCTGAAAAGACACGAAATAAAGTAGACAATTGTACATCAGCATGGCCATTCTCTATCCGGGAGATATAACTTTTCTTTGTACCGATTTTCGCAGCCAATTGCTCTTGAGTGAGGCCAGCCTTTTTGCGTTCCTCTTTTAGTTTTTCACCCAGGATAAAAGCGTCTGCACCCGCCTCAAAGTCCAATCTTTCAGGTGTACCTTCAGCTCCGAAATCCTCTGCTATAAAATCCTCTACAGATGTGAGGCCCATTTTTTTTATTTCTCCTTTATCCATTATACAAATCCTCCTTTATCTTGAAATAGTCATTCATAATCCTTCTTGCTCTGGCAATTTCACCCTTTGGTGTCTTCTGTGTTTTTTCTGAAACGCATTAAAAAGAATCACAAGATTGCCTTTATTCATACAGCAGAATATCCTATAGATATTACCACTTTCTTCCACTCTAATCTCAAATAAACCGGGCACGCCTTCAATACTCTTCAGAAAATTTTCAGATATAACTTTCTGTGTCATTATATAGAGAAACACCTGATAAATTTTATTCAAAACCTGATGTGGCTGATCCTTCTTAAAAATCCTTGAAATAGTCCTTAAAGGCAATTGCATGTCTGATACATTCTCTTTTTGACATCCTTCAATATTTATTGGAAAAGATAACTAATTAGTAAACATCCGCCAAACTATTTTGCGATTTTTTTATTGGCTGGTATCTTCAGACCATTATCGTTCTCATTTTCTTTTTTCATCAATTGATATTCTTCCCGTGGCAATTCTTGTATTTCTTCCCCGATCCACAGGGGCAAGGATCATTCGGACGGATTTTCATTCCTGCCCAAGGATTGTCTCCCGGGCACATGAAAGGCATGTCAGACATAGGATTTGCCTGCGGTTTACCAAACTTATTATAGACTTCCGACGGGCAATATCCCCTCAGGAACCACCGCGGAATATGATTGGTGACATCCGTTATGGCACCTAAGTTCAAGTTCAGTTCAGCTATATCCCCGATTGTTAAGCCACGCAGCAATAACGATATCTGTTGAGAAAGAGACAGACTCTCCAACTGTGTCCCGACCCACAATGCATTGATACGCATGTCAGCCTGGTCTGCCGGCAATTTCCCACTTTCCAGAAGTAGGTAAACCTTCCTCGCACAAGACTGATTATGCATGGGAAACGGCATCAGCCCCCAGGCCTTTACTTCCGCCTCTGAAAACGATTTATAATCCCGGATTCCCGGATGTTCATCCAGTTCCTGCATCAACTGGTCTATATATTCCTGATCCAGAAAGACCGAGGAGAAAGCCATGGTTTGCGTCCCATCATCTTCATTAAAAAGAACCTGATGGATATAATAAAGACTCCTGCCGAGCAGATAATCCCCGATAACCTTCTTATCAGAAGTCACCCCACGGCATGAAGCGATCATCTGTACCAGCGGATCCTTGTCTACAATCCCATAAAGATTAAGGAATCCCATTGTCATCCTGTCCAGCAGTTCTTCACCCTGATCTAGTTTTCTTTGTAACACCACATCAATGCAAGGCTTGAAAACCTCCTTCAAATCCTTTGCAATGGAATAATACGCACAGTTCAGATCCTTTGGAAACATGATTTTGAGTATTTCCATATCGCTCAGAGAAAGTTGGTAGAGTAAGATCGGCGCCTTATAAGGCTCATCATCCGGAGTCTCCAATACCTTCTTGAGAAATCGCAGTTCGTACACCGTTTGAAATTCCAAAACATGAGAAGGATTTCCCAAAATCATCTCAGCCAGTTGACTAGCAAACTCCTCCTTCCGGAGACTCGGTTTGATATGCCAACCAAATATTTTTACAATATTAGCAAGTGATGTCTTAGGACTTTCCATCAACGATTCCTTTAGTGTCGCAGTCTGATTGAAACGTGCCCACTTATTATTATCTGAATTACTCATAATCTGGCGTTTTATTAATTTCAACAATATATCTTTACAGTCATACCTATCTACCAGTAAAATCATTAC
This sequence comes from uncultured Prevotellaceae bacterium, assembly GCA_963769405.1. GTDB lineage: Bacteria > Bacteroidota > Bacteroidia > Bacteroidales > Bacteroidaceae > Prevotella. Next base: position 179,380 of record CAVYLQ010000019.1, read on the forward strand.
TTCTGTTCCACTTTATTAAATAGACATTCTCTTAAATAGAACAACACAAAGTTAAGAAATAATTCCCTCTTTCCTTCTCTTTTCTTTATAATTCTTCAAAATCCATTAAGAATAAAACCATCAAGAAGCTGATCCGCAATATCTGATTTACAGGCTATTAATGAATCTGCTTTTTCAGCCATTTCCTAAAAAACAGCAACTGTTCTTCAGTATGAAAGTAATGTTCTCCATGTTCCATAACCTGTAAATTACAGTGGAAACGTTTAGAAAATGAAGACACCTCCTCAAACTCACACACATTGTCTTCCGAACCATAAAGTATTGAAGTGGACTTGTCCCAGACAACAATAGGATGCTCCTTCACATAACAGTAATCATCCCAATAAAGTTGCTGTCCGACAGGTGTAGAGATTTCTCTCTCTGCCTCCAACCTGTCCGGGCTTATTTTAAATCCGGTCATCATACTGTCTATAATACGTTCCATATCTACCACCGGAGAAAGAAACAGACATTGTCGTAACTGTTCATTGCCATACGCAAGCATACTGGAACAAGCACCCATACTACAGCCAAACACGCTTATATCACTGGACAGAGACTTGGCATAACGCATGATGCAGTTAAGATCACGGACACAGTTTTGCACCTTGCACAGACAGGACTCACCTTTGCGGTCACCATGTTCAGGCAAATCGAAACTAAGTACCTGATACCCCTTCAGTGTTGCCTCTTCTGCAAATGCGACAATTGCATCATCTGCCTTATTTGACATATTGCCATGAACTGCTATAAACAATTTATCCGATTTGCCACCCCACTGGATGGCAGGGATATTCTCTATCTTTAAATTTTGTCTTCTTATCATGATCGTAACGAGTCAGCGAAGAAAGTCTTATCCATCAACAAGGATCTTACTCTATCATATTATTATTTTTCTATTTGCAAAGATAAACAAGAATAATGAATGGAAATACTAAAAATACCGTAAAATTAGTGAATGGAAACACTAATTATCAGTAAGACCTACTGTTTCCGGATATTCAGACTAAAGGCACAAAAACACAAAGAGTAATATTCCGGATTCAATATTTATGCTTATATTTGCATTACTGTCAAAAAGTAACGAACGTTTTCATGTTTAAAAAAGAGCCTGATCAGGACGATATTGACGAAACTTTCAGATTATATTATCGCCCGCTATGTATGTATGCCACCTCTTTATTGGGAGACACAAATAGTGTGGAAGACATTGTGATGGAATGCTTCATCCGTTGGTGGAATAAAATAAAAGCCAACACACCTGTCCTGAACACAAAGAGTTATCTGTTCATTTCCGTAAGGAATGCCTGCTACGATGCCAACAAACAGATCAGCAGCACTCCTTCTTTCGTAGATCTTGAGAAAGCCAAGGATAAGGTTGACATCAATGAGGATGAAGACAATTCCGAACGTGCAGCACAACTCTGGACGGCTATAGATTCTCTCCCCAAGCGGTGCCGAGAGATCTTTCTGATGAGTAAACGGGATCAGGATACCTATGCAGAAATTGCAGAGAAACTCCATTTATCGGTAAAAACGGTAGAAGCCCAGATTACAAAGGCATATAAGATCCTTCGCGGAGAAGCCCGGAAAATTTATTTCTTTATTTTTTCTCTCTTTTCATAAGGGTATTCAGGAATTCGACAGTCTTTAAAATAAAAAGATGGGGAAAAACAAGAAATGGAACGAGATACTTGATTTCGTTATCAGATACTATCAGGAAGGTAAATTTGACACGCGGAAAGCGATTTCCACCTTTCATGAGAAGACCGGTTATGGTTCTGTGCTTCACAGAAGGAAGGTATTGACCTACCGTATTGCAGCCGCTGCCGCCGGAATCCTCTTGCTGGCAGGAATCGGTATTGGTTTATTGCAACAAAACAGAGATACGGTTCTTTTTGCTTCGAATGACAGCATCAAGATCATTACGATTGCAGACGGCAGCAAGATTATCCTAGCCCCTCATTCCTCCGTTTCCTATCATGAGGACGGCAAGACTACAGATGCAAGAAGTGTTGATCTCAAAGGAAAGGCTTACTTTATCATCAGGCACAACAGTCGGAATCCCTTCACGGTACACAGTGACCTCGGACTTGTGGAAGATATAGGAACAACCTTCCAGATAGATGAAACCTGTCGGGATATATCCAAAGTCTATGTTGCCAGTGGCAAAGTCCGTTTCTCTGCACGAGACAAGAAGCATAGCCTTGTCCTCACCCAAGACATGACTGCAAAAATCTCCAGAGGAGATTCCCAGCCTCATCTCATCTCTTCCGATCATTCCAACCAGACCGCATGGGCAACCGGCATTTTCATCTTCGACAACACCCCTGTCAACAAAGCCCTGAAGGAGATAGGTGATTGTTATCAGGTCAAACTGGTAACAAGCGACACCACCAAGTCCATATCGGGTGAGTTTAAGACCAGGAATGTCAACGACATCATCAGCGCATTGGAAGATGCACTTCACATTACCATCCATATCAAGAAATAGGAAGCCATGAAATCTATTTTGATCGTACTCCTGTGCATGTTCTCAAGTTTCGCTTATAGTCAGACCATCGGCCAGGAAATCAAGAAACTGCAGAAAGAAAAGAAAATATTCGTCATCTATGATTCCAGTATCCGACTGGATGCCCCCTATCATGGCCCGTCTCTTAAGAATATGCCAGTTGACAAAGCTCTGGACAAACTCTTCCGGAACACCGATATCATCTGGACAAGAAGTGGGATGAACATCATTCTTGGAAGGAAACCGCAAAAACAGAGCAAGCAGCAGCCTAAGATAAAAGTGAAGAAAAAGAATGCCCCCGGGAAGTACACTATCAGCGGTTATATAAAAAATGAAAACGGCGAACCGCTAGTCAATGCGACGATCTATGACAAGGAAGAAAAACAAGGCACGCTAACCAATGAATATGGATTTTTCAGTTTCACTCTTCCCGAAGGCACACATTCTTTACGGATTTCCTATATCGGTTGTCAGGACATCCACCCCAGAATCAGGTTGTCCGGGAATGAAAGAATCGATTTCCAATTGCAGGAAAATACGACACTGAATGATGTGATTGTAAAAGGTGACCTGAATTCACCCTTGCTGACCACCCAGACAGGAAAAAGATCCCTGACCTCTGCCGACTTCAACACAGAATTCTCTTTGCTTAGCAGTCCGGATGTCATCAAGACCTTGCAGCGTATCTCCGGTGTTGCATCAGGAGTGGACCTCGCTTCCGGACTATACGTACACGGAGGAAACAGTGACGAGAACCTGTTCCTGCTCGACGGCACCCCTCTCTATCAGACGAATCATTCCCTGGGACTTTTCTCTTCTTTCAATACGGACATCATCAAGAATGCAGACTTCTATAAGAGCGGATTCCCCGCAAGATATAGTGGCAGACTGTCTTCCGTCACGGATGTCAGAACCAAAGACGGTGACCTCTACCATTATCATGGCCTCTGGTCACTGGGGCTCCTGGATGGCAGGATCTCTCTGGAAGGACCTGTTGTCAAGGGAAAGACCTCTTTCGTGTTCAGCCTCCGCAGGAGTTGGATTGACCTTATCCTGAAACCTATCTTTGCCATCGCAAACCATCGCAAATCGGATGACGACAAGTACACCGTCGGCTACCTTTTCCATGACCTGAACTTTAAGATCACCCATCATCTCAGTGACAGAGACAAGATGTATGTCAGCATCTATTCCGGACTTGACCACTATAATGTCCGTGATAAAAGTGCCTGGGAAGAAGACTATGAAGATATGAAAAACAATTTCAGTTGGGGGAATCTGAATCTGGCTCTGGGATGGGACCGGCAATGGGGAAACCGTCTTTTCTCCAATATAGCAGGGATATTCACCTATAATTATTCCGGATTGGATTACTCTGATGACAATTTTGAGGAATCAGATGATGGCATCCGTCATCGTACCAGTCTTGAACAGCAGCACAATCACTCCAAGATATACGATGGAGGACTGAAAGTAGATTTTGATTACCGACCGGACAACCGGAACAAGATCAATTTCGGAGGAACCTTTATCCAACACCTTTTCAAGCCACAGACCATTCAGAAATCCTACTATTATAGTGAAAAGGACGAAGCAGTGGATACCGTGCAAATGAAAAGCCATAACATCAAACACTCCAGTGAATTTACGGCTTATGCAGAAGACGAGATGAGAATCACAGACAAATGGAGTACAGACTTCGGACTGAACTTCTCTTCATTCTCAACGAAAGGCAAGATCTATCATTATCTTGATCCCCGTCTGGCTACAAAGATTCAAATGAGAGACAACCTCTCTGTCAAATTATCCTATACGATGATGACCCAGTATGTCCATCGCATTGCCACATCTTATCTGGATATGCCCACCGACTACTGGGTACCGACGACATCCACTGTCCTTCCTGCCCGTTCCAGTCAGGTCGCAGCAGGTATCTATGCTCAGCCCGGCCGTTCATGGCTTCTCTCCATAGAAGGATTCTATAAAAGGACTCGTCATCTGTTGCTCTATCGTCACTGGGAAGGATTCCAGCCAGCAGCATCACGATGGGACAAGGACGTCACAGACGGCGACGGCCGCTCCTATGGACTGGAATTCGACGGCAACTATCACCATGCCCGAATGAGCCTTCAAGCTGCCTATACCCTTTCATGGACATTAAGGAAATACAATGAAATAGGAACCGGATGGTTTCGAGACCAGTTCGACAACCGGCATAAGATCAATATCACATGGAGATACCAGTTTTCTCACCGAGTTGGAGTCTATGCAGCATGGACTTACCATTCCGGAAACCGCATGACACTGCCTGACCAGTATCTATTGCTTCCGGATTTCCCTAACCATAAAGAAGGGAATGAAATAGGAAAATTCTACAGCAAATCCAACAACATGGCCCTGCCGGCTTATCACCGGCTGGATATAGGCGCTAATTTCACCCACCGTACCCGTCACGGCAGAGAAGGCATCTGGAATGTCAGCATCTATAATGCCTATTGCCACCTGAACACCATGCGCATGAAAATACATGAGAAGGATGATGGCACTTATTATGCCACGACCAGCGGATATATTCCATTGATTCCTTCAGTAAGTTATACCTTGAAATTTTAATCGTTATGAGATATTTCCTTATCAGTTGCATCCTCATATTGTTAGCCTGTACAGCCTGTCAGGACCATATTAATATTGATCAACTCTCGAAAAACAGCCAACTGGTTATCTATTGTTTCCCATCTTCCCGGGACACGACGGAGATATTTGTTTCTTCTTCCATACCGGTAAAAGGGAAGAACATATTTCTGGATACGGCCCAGGTAAGTTGTACGGTCAACGGAGCACAGAGGGAGGTCAAGTTTCTGAAAAAGGTAGATGCCTACAAGACCTACCAGCTCGTCTATTATTTTACAGGGCAACTGCAGGCCAAAGACCGGATAACCGTGCAGGCCAGTGCAAAAGGGATGGAAGCAGCTTCATCCACCACCACTATCCCCTCTGTACCTGAAATAACGAAGACAGAGATGGGGTCTGTATTCAACGATGGGGTCTGGTATGACCAGATCCGGATCTCTCTTATGAATTCTCCTTCGCCGGCGAAATATGCAGTGAGGGTGATTGGACTTATCGGGTATTATAACAGAAACAATAAACTTGTCATCACTCATGAAAAGCTTGAAGAAGTTTGCACGTATGATGAACCGGTACTAAACAACTACACACTGGGAGAAAAGATATTTGATGAATCCAATGACTTTTACCAGAATTTCTATGTCTTCGATAACAGTTCATTCCTCCATGATTCCACCTATACATTGCATCTGGATATACAATCTGAGGATAATGTCAGAGGTTATCGTGTAGAACTTTACCGTCTTACCCCTGAGTTATACAATTTCTTCAAGAGTATCAATGACAGTAATAACAACAGCACAGCCAACTATGGCATATCATTTGTCCGACCGAGCTATACCAATATTTATAATGGTATAGGGGTCATGGGAGGTTATGCAATGACGAAAAGTAATTGGATAACAAAAAAATAATTTGCATTCGTATAAGGGTATACTGATATTTTATAGTCTTTATAATGAACCCAACCAAAATATGATTTATTAAATGAAGAGTAGAATTTTTATATTCATTTTAGTTATTTGCTCATTGTCTGCATGTGACAAAGATGACAATAGGATGAAAACAGATCCTTTCATTTTTAACTTGAACTGTGAAAATGGAGAGTTTGATGGAAATCCTGTTTGTATTAATGACACAAATTATAATATCAATTTCGGAAGGTCATATTGGATAACATATTATAGAGATGAAGCGGATTCTTCCACATTGTCCCTCGACTGGCGATTAGTGCTGCAGAATTTAGGAGACTCAGCTGTTGGAATCCGGCTTTGCTTGAACAATATCAATAGCAGAGAACATCAAGTTTGTTTTTCCAAAGATAAGGAGCAGTTGGACAAGTGTCGTTTGATTTTAGAAAATATCCCCAAACAGCAATTCTCTATATATACTTCTTCACCGGATTATCCTTTATACTTGACATGGGATACTTTTGACTGGAATAACAAAAGTAGAAGTGATAAAGAATACTATATAGAAAAACTTGGAATAAAAGGACATTTGTGGGGCACTTTCTACAATAAAGATAAGCCTAACGAAACACATAATATCAATATCAAGTTCACTCTTCTTTAGTTAATGTCTTATTACGAAACAGTGATAGAAAATTATTTTTATGAATAAAAACCATGAAACAAAGAATTGTATTAGGTTTATTGGCTTTTTTGTCAGTACTTACCATTGTATCATGTAACAAATACGATGATGACAGTGATCACTTTCCTGATCTCAATAAGACCTCCATCTCTTTGAGTACCACGAAAGCGGATACAATATATAGTCTGAACAAAAGAAACTTTTCCATTGATGGAGTACAAATGATAACAAGGAAAGATGATTCTCCTGCCAGTGACCTTATATCTTTCTATCATCAAGATCAGATTACGTTTAATGGAGCACAGATCGGAACCATCATTCACAATGGAGATCAAATTGATATCGTTGATATTCCTAACCTTTGTAAGATCTCAATCCTGAAATCTAAAGAGAAGAAATTGAAATGCGCTTATCTGATTCAACCTTATGAGCATGCAGAATCCTTTCCTTATTATATAAAACTTTTTGTCATGGATACTGCCCCGGCAAAAGTTACTATCAAGTAAGAGAATCGATACGGAATAATCGTTTGATCATTCCATCATCTTAAAAGAAGTGTATCATTGCTTTTCTCTGATACACTTCTTATTATTTGTAACAGGTCATCCCAACTTCTGTTTTTCTACAAATTGATGTGGCATCTATTAAAACCAGATTGACCGGTGAACCGAGTTTTGACATCAGTCTGGGAGACATACATACCCCACAAGCCACACTTGATGAAATCTTTGAATATCTGGAATGTGCTGACAAGCCCTGTCTGGTAGCCATTGATGAGTTCCAGCAAATAAGTTCATACGGAGGAAACACAGTGGAAGCACTCCTTCGCACTAAGATCCAACAATGCAAGCAAACCCTGTTTATTTTCTCCGGGAGTAAACAACACTTGATGAACAACATGTTCAACTCTTCCGCCAAGCCATTCTATCAGAGCGCCATCAGTATGGAACTTCAACCTATACCCATAGATATTTACACGGACTTTGCCATCCGGCAGTTTGAAGAAAGAGGCAAGCACGTAGAGAAATCTGTTATAGAAAGCATCTATCATCAATTCGAAGGTTGCACATGGTTCGTACAGATGATTATGAATGAACTATTTTCACTGACGGATCAGGATGAACTGTGTGACAGTTCTAAGTTGCCAGTTGCCTTCCAAAATGTTATCCTAACCCAGGAAGGCAGTTATAAAGACCTTTTGTCACGTCTCGCTCCCAAACAGAAATTAATTCTTCAGGCCATTGCAAAAGAAGGAAAAGCCAAAGAGATCACCTCATCAGCTTTCATCAAGAAATACAATCTGCCATCGGCCAGTTCTGTACAATCTGCGGTCAAACCTCTGATCAAGAGTGACATTGTTACCCGGGAAAATGACTACTATAGAGTATATGATTATTTCTTCTCGGAATGGCTGAGAAGTATATATTAATCCAGACTTTTGGCCGGATACCGATAATTGACAGGATACTCGCTGATTGAATAAATACCCTTAATGAGTAAAGATTTGTTTTTCAACCATTTCCAGAGAAACAGTAATTGGTTCCTCAGCATGGAAATATCCTTCATATACCATAACAAGTAAATCATCGTAAAAGCGCTTAACAAACTATCATATAATAAAGTAATCTTCTGTTTTAGATAAGTTATATGATACCTTCCGATTATATTAAGATAAAATTCATTAAATAACAGATCACAAACTATCATATAATAAAGTAAAATAGTATATTTGCTATACTTAAATATAGTTTACAATATGACAAAGGCAACATTTGGGAATAAACTTCCACGAAAACTGATGGAGAAGATGGAAATCGTCGGTGAACAGATCAAGTTAGCCCGCCTTCGCCGTAATCTGACAATTACTCAGATAGCCGAAAGGGCGACCTGCTCCGAACTCACTGTGATGCGTGTGGAAAAAGGAACACCTACAGTCTCAATAGGAACCTATCTCCGAATACTCTATATATTACAGTTGGATGACGATATTTTACTTCTTGCAAAAGATGATCCACTCGGAAGGAGTTTACAGGATATGAATCTCAAGCATCGCCGCAGGGCAACAAAGAAGGAGGAATAATGGAAACCTTATTCGTATATGCTGATTTCAACTGGTTAAAAGAACCAGAGTTGATTGGTACACTGAGATATGAGCGTAGCAGAGCAAAAGGCATCTACAACTTTGAGTACGACAAAACTTGGTTAAGTCAGCATGGTGGAGTTATGCTATGTGAAGGACTGGACGCCACCACAGGCCCTCAATATTGCAATGAGAATAAACTCTTCGGCTGTTTTTCCGATGCAGAGCCAGATAGATGGGGCAAATGCCTCATAGATTGTAGAGAACAGATAAATGCACAAAAAGAAAATCGTTTACCAAGGACATTATTTTCTTTTGACTACCTTACCTCTATTGATGACAACACCCGAATGGGAGGCCTTCGCTTTAAACGTAAAGCCGATGGAAATTTCATTAATACAGATAAAAATCTTGTCATTCCTCCCCTATCGTCTGTCCGTGAGCTGATTGACACTGCCCAAAAGTATGAAGAGAGCGAAGAGAAGAATGAGTTGCCCGAAGAGAAATGGGTCAGGCAACTGTTTCATCCTGGCACATCTTTAGGGGGAGCGCGTCCAAAAGCAAATATCATTGATAAAAATGGAAACCTTTGCATTGCTAAGTTTCCATCGCGAAAAGACATCTATGATGTAGCCAAATGGGAATATTTTACTAATCAACTGTCCAAGAAAGCAGGCATCCACGCTGCAGATGCAGAGCTATTGACTATACCCGGAATTCCTCACGGATATCATATTTTACTATCAAAGCGTTTCGATCGAGACCATGACGGAAAGAGAGTTCATTTTGCATCCTCCATGTCAATGTCCGGACTACAGGATGGAGACAATGCCGATTCCGGAAATGGCTATCTTGACATTGCCGACTTTATTATAGAAGGATGTACCCATACACAGGCCAATCTTGAAGAACTATATCGTCGTGTTGCCTTTAACATTTGTATTGGCAATAGTGATGATCACTTCAGGAATCATGGTTTTCTCCTTACGGCAGAAGGATGGACCCTTTCCCCAGCCTACGACATGAATCCCACTAATGATGAACACCAGAGCATACTTATCACAAAGAACTCTTCAGATGCTGACCTCCAACAGTTATTGGATGCCAGCGAAGACTATATGATTCCGAAAAAGAGATGTAAAGAAATTATCCAACAAGTGAAAGATGCCGTCAAAGATTGGAGGGTAATGACAAAACAGGCAAAGTTGACACAGGGCGAAATCACCAGATTCCAATTCCGGTTAGATGAAAAATGCAAATGATACAATAACCTAACATACCGTCAATCTCCACCGATCCTTTTACAAAGATAAGTAACCATGATGAATGGAAATACTAAGAATGTAGTCAAATCAATGAATGAAAACACTAAACTTCAGTATGGCTTAATGCTTTAGATATATTCCAGACAAACCTGGATGCACCATAGAGCTAACCTATATGCACTATAGAGCTAAGCTGGATGCACCATAGAGCAATGCGATATGGTGCATTGGGGTATACCATAATGCACCATTTTGCTATACCATAATGCACTATTTCGGTACACCATAATGCACCATTTCGGTATACCGTAATGAACTATAATAGAAAGAGTGTATAATATTAACACGATTTAGCATATACATGCAATTCGTTATTATGCTTTAGAAGAGATGAATCCATTAACATAGGGTTGTTCGTGCTTAACAACAGCAAAAGCCTGCCTGATAAGTTTGTTAGCTACGGCAATAACAGCGACCTTTCCCGGTTTTCCGTTCTCCCTTAGCCGGTCATAACAGGTCTTACATTCCTTATTACATCTTAAGGAAGCAAAAGCAGCGACATAGAGCTGGCTCCTCAGTGTAGGATCACCATTATGATTAATATGTCCCTTGACATGGACAGAAGTACCGGATTGCTGGTAAGTCGGCGATAGCCCTAAATAGCGGGTCAGCTGTTTTGCATTGTCGAAATAAGTAAATCCTCCCGTGGCTACAATAAGTGCCGTGGCTACTGTAATTCCAATACCTTTTATGGAAGTGAGCAGGTCCATCTGTTTCTTGTATTCTTTATTAGTAATCTCGGAGAGATCCTTTTCGAGTTCGCAGATCTGCTTATCAAGGAATATGATAGTTTTTTCTATAGCCCGTCTGCATTTGGAGTCAAAGAACGGGAGTACTTCCATAGATCCTTTAAGATTCCTGTTGGCGATAAGCTGTTTCCTGAGCTGCCGGATGACCGTCCGCTTCTGCTTAAGGGTGAGGATGGCATCACTGCGGAGCTTATAGGGGACCGGCTGCATTCTCTCTCCATACAGGGCAATCAGCCGGGCGTCAATCTCATCCGTTTTCGTGACTGACAGCATGGCCCGGGCGAAGTTCTTGATTTTTAAAGGATTTTCCAGGCTCGTGACAATGCCTCCCTGCGAAAGAAGATAAACCAGAAGGGCCGAGTAATTACCTGTCGCTTCCAGTACACAATGATGTTTTGTGGCGGAGATAGTCTGGATAAATTCATGAATGCCCTTGACGGTGTTTTTAAACTCTCTGGTCCTGCTGCCCTTGGCAGGGGAATAAGCCACCACAAAAGTAGCCTTGCTTACATCAATACCTACATAAGTCATACGCATAGCTTTTTAATAGAATCAACAACATCATAACATCATAACATCATAAAACCATCATTGCAAATGCGGGGTCAGTGCCCAATGAACTATCCGGATTCGGATGTAAAGATGTGGGGACAGAACATTTCGGACGGTCTTGGAAAGCCAATGCACCATCGGTCTTAGTCCACATCTGATGTTGAATGTTTATGCAAAGATATATATTTAATTTAATATACAATGCACCATTTTGGTCAGTTTCGATTTCGATAGACATTTTAACCGAATTCGACAAGCACTTTTCTCCTTCATAAGCGAGACCAGTAAACGCTTCCTTTCTATCCATGTAGAATCAACAGACACAATGGAAGAAGCCAGCTGATTTCATGGACAAGTATACATTCTGGTTCCTCTTTCAGTAAAAAAGGCGATCCTTGATACTATTAGATTTACTTTCTTTATTCCATTACAAACCAAAGAGAAACCATTTCACTGCTATTCGTTATTGGTATTAAAAACGTCATACACACCAGTTATCCAAGCACTAGAGAAAACCTTAATCCTAAGGCATTGGCAATTTGGATGAACGTTGAAAGTTGCATATCGCATTTGCCCCGCTCTATAGTGGATATATATTCCCGTTTCTTTCCAATACGGTCAGCGAGTTGTTGCTGCGTAAGTTTCTGACGCTTACGTTCCTCTTTAAGTAATTCAGAATAATACCAAGACTTGGCACGGGCCTCAAAAGCTTCACGTGATGGTGTGCCGGGCTTGCCATATTTCTCATCCAAATGATTATTCACAGTTGGAAGTTTATTCCATCTCTCTTCATTGATCTTTATCATAAATCTTCCTCCCATTCTTTTAAGATTTTTCTTGCTTTCTTAATTTCAGCTTTATATTGCTTTGAGCTTTTTTCAACAAAGGAATTCAGTAATACAATCTTGTGACTTTCCATAAAGTTTTCAGCATCAATAGCAAATAAGAAAGAACGATATTGGCTATTGCCAAGTGATACTCTCATTTCATAAAACTCTGTTGTTTCAATTCGCTTAACAAATTTCTTACTAACTATCTTTTGCGTCAACATAATTTGAAAGACATAATCATACTTGCCTTTGACATCATTGGACAGAGTCTGGAAGTAATCCTCAAACTCCTTCGTGTAAGTTACTTTCCTAATAATCTGTTCCATGTTACAAATGTAAGTAGTTTATTACAAATCTCCAAATATTTGTACATTTTTAATTCCATCCTTCAATATCAGACAAGCCAACACATCTACTTTAAAAATAATTCTAGTGTCTACTGATACGCTATCTGATTTCATGGACCACACAACTATCTTAAAGTATCTCAATTAAAATTACGATAACTTATTATTGAGTCAATCTTGCCATTTTTAATTTTAGCCCTATTGCGTGATATTTTATTTATCACTATCTTTGCTACATAAACATATCTATGTAAATGAAAAAAACAATATTATTACTTCTGCTGGCTGTTGTTTCGCTCAGTTCTTCAGCATACGATTTTCTTCGACCC
>CAVYLQ010000020.1:0-48719 GCA_963769405.1 uncultured Prevotellaceae bacterium
TGACTTAGTACAGAAAAGGTTTACACTGTTTTAACAATTAAATAGTGTAATAAAAATGAAGAAGAAAGAATTCCGTCGTTATGAGTCCAGATTCAAATTGTCAGTTTTGCGAGACATGTATGAGAACAATTTGTCATATAACTTTACTGCGAAGAAATATGGCATAATCTGCCCCCAAACATTACATTTATGGGAGAAAGAATTTCCACTTGACACAAAAAGCCTATCTTTGTCAGAAGAAGTCATCAACAAGATAAAGTCAATGCGTTCAAAGAAGGAAGAATCAGCAGCGTCAAAGGCCAATAAGACAAGAGAAGAAGAGTTGGAAAGTGAGATAGTCAATCTGCGCAAGGCTCTTACGTATTCCGAACTTCGTAATGAGGGCCTGATAGAACTGTTGAGAATGGGCAAGGAAGAATTTGGAATTGATCTGTTAAAAAAAGATGGCGCCAAGCAGTGAACAGCCTGCACGCCAGTCACCCGAAGGAATCAATCGGGTCTCTGAGCGGACTGTTTGGCAAGACCCGTGTAGGCTATTATTCCGTCAGCAGGGAAAAGATGAAGCGTCGGGAGCTTCAGGATACGTCCATAGTGCGGATGGTCAGGGAAATCCGGGGACATGCGCCGGGCATAGGCGCATACAAGTTGTTTATAATGCTGAAGGACGTATATCCGGAGAAGATGATGGGCAGAGACCGTTTTTATAAGTTGATGAAAGACCATCGCCTGATGCTCAAGCCGGAGCGTTGCCGTCATACGACTGACTCTAACCATAATTACCACAAATACAAGAACCTCATAAAGGACATGAAGGTAAGCAAGCCCAATCAGCTCTGGGTGGCAGACATTACCTATATTGACACAGATGAGGGAGTGTGCTATCTGCATTTGATAACCAATGCCTTCACCCATGAGATCATCGGATGGGTTCTCTCGGACTCCCTGGTGGCTGTCAATACTATAGCAGCACTCAGTCAGGCCATAGAACAGGCCGGCGATGCCGATCTGAGCCTGTTGACCCACCACTCGGACCGCGGTTCCCAATACTGTTGTAATGCCTATGTCGAAAAACTTAACAGTGTGCATGCATCCATCAGTATGACCGAGGACTACAAGCCGACGGACAATGCCGTGGCAGAACGAGTGAACGGCATCATCAAGCAGGAATGGCTTTACAGAATGAAAAGACCGAAGAATATGGCCGAAGCCCGGAGGATCATATCGGATATTGTGGACTTCTACAATAATAAGAGGCCGCATATGAGTAATGGCATGCTGACACCTGTCCAGATGAGGTTAAAATATGAGAGTACTCCCTGAACGCTCTTTGGAGGCTTTACGCCTCCAGCCGCAGGGCAAACCTCCGTGGTGTTTTTCATGTTTTTTATTTGGCTGTATGGAAGAAAAGTATTAACTTTGAAATGTTAAAGATGATCCCACACTGAAATGTCAATTATTTTCTTACTGTATACAGAATCAGGAAGAGAAACTAAAAGGTGTCAAGTGAATCAGTCGCACTTTTAAGAAGTTGTATAGTAAAATCAGTAACAGAGTATTAAAAGTGTAAACCAAATCCAGTCATAGTCAATAATAGACCATTCTGTAACCACCATAATGCACCATTTCGGTATACCATAATGCACCATTTTGGTACCTCAAAATGCACCATTTTGGTACACCATAATGCACCATTTTGGTCATAATGAATTATTATCCTGAAAATCAAGTGTTTAGATTATAACTTAAGTCCGTAGTTCTTTTTTCAACTCAGAGTGACTCATGAAAAAAAAACTCCCGAAAGTTGAATAAAAAACTTTCGGGAGTATGTTATGAAAGATTCTTCCTTCAGAATCTTGTTTATTTCTTGATGTTGGCTTGTTCCAGACCGTAGTGTTTCTTTCCGTCAAGTATACGGAGGATAACAGCAAGGATGATAGAAACAATACCGAAACTGGCAAAAATCCACATCGTACTGGTAAAATTGACATTACCATTCTTTGTGTTTACCTGTAGGACATTACCAATCAGCATCGGAACGAGAGTCAGTCCAATATTTTGAATATAGAATGTGATCGCATAGGCAGAACCCAGTTGCTTCATCGGTATAATCTTTGGCATGGAAGGCCACATCGCACTGGGTACCAAAGCGAAGGCAATGCCCAACAGAATCATGAGGATGATGGCGAATGCCCCTGTATTGAAGATAGGCAATGCGAAACAGATGTGAACAGCGGTTAAAAGTACAGATCCGATGATCATCAGTGTTGCACCCTTTCCAATCCGGTCATAGATGGAACCGAAGATTGGAGTCAGGAAGATTGTACCGAAGGGGAGAATAGCTGGTATCATTCCTGCAAAGGAGGGGTTGACATTATATTTGGCAATCATCAACTTGGTAGCAAATTTCAAAAATGGGAATACTGCACTGTAGAAAAGCAGACAGAGAAGTGCAATCAGCCAAAAACCGGGGTTGGTAAATATTGCTTTCAGATCGCTGAATTTGAATCCTTCTTCTTCCTCTTCATCTCCCGATTTCGTTGCAGCAATAGACTTGTTCAACTTGGTGTCCATGACCACGTATACGAGGAATGCAAGGAGGCCTATTAATAGAAGTATGACTCCGAAAAGAACCGGTGAGGCTACATTTCTATAATGGTGGGCGATAATAGGACTCAGTCCTAAGGCTCCTGCTGTACCCAGACGGGCCATGCCGACCTGAATGCCCATGGCTAATGCCATACTGTAGCCGTTAAACCACTTTGCGATAATTTTAGAGACCGTGATTCCACACATTTCACAGCCTACGCCAAAGATAGCAAATCCCAGGGAAGTTATCCATACCTGGAGTTTATAGTCTACACCCAGAATGCTCAGAGTATGATCAGGAGTGATGAATTGCAAAGAGTAGAATTTGATGAAAGCGCCAATCACCATCAGTGAGCATGCCAGTACGCCTGTGAAGCGTACACCCATTTTATCCAGAATGATGCCACTGAAGAAGAGCATTAAGAGAAAGACATTGATCAGTCCGTATGAACCGGCAAAGAAGCCATATTCGGAACTTGTCCAGCCTAAGCCGAAGCCGCCATTTGCGACAGGTGTTTCCAGCATATCTTGCAGAGGTGACATCACATCGGTGAGGAAATATCCCATCATCATGGTGAAGGATACTATAAGTACTGCTGCCCACCTTGCACCGGCAGAGTCACTGAGTTTCTTTTGAATTTGTTCTACCATATTTTATTCTTTTATTTATTAGTTGAGTTATTCTCTAACCTCAACCCTGATTTCAGAAATGTTTTTTTCTTTCAATCGAGCTTATTTCTTCAGCCAACGATCAAGCCAGTTGAAGAAAGTCCTTTGCCACAGAATACCATTCTGTGGTTTTAATACCCAGTGATTTTCATCAGGGAAGAGTAGCAGTTCGGCCGGAATACCTCTCATACGTGCAGCATTGAATGCACCCATTCCTTGAGTATATGGGATACGGTAATCTTTTTCTCCATGAATGCACAAGATAGGAGTATCCCAATTGGCTACAGCAAGATGTGGACTGTTCTCATAGGTTTTTGTCGCATTTGCCGTGCGATCCTTATTCCAGTAAGCATCGTCATATTCCCAGTTGGAAAACCAGTCCTCTTCTGTATCTGTATACATACTTTCGAGGTTGAAGGCTCCATCATGGGCAATGAAACATTTGAAGCGTTTATTGTGATGGCCTGCGAGATAGTAAACAGAGAAGCCTCCGAAACTGGCTCCGACGCATCCCAGACGATCTTTGTCTACATAGGGTAAGTTAGCACTTGCATCGTCAATTGCAGATAGATAGTCTTTCATGCTCTGTCCAGTCCAGTCGCCACTGACCTCTTCGTTCCAGGCAGATCCGTAACCGGGAAGTCCACGACGATTGGGGGCCACGATAACATAGCCGTGAGCAGCCATAATCTGAAAATTCCATCGGTAGCTCCAAAATTGGGATACAGGACTCTGCGGTCCACCTTCACAATAGAGAAGGGTGGGGTATTTCTTCGACGGATCAAAATGGGGTGGCAGGATGATCCATTCTTGTTCCTCTTTTCCATCAGTAGTCTTTACCCAGCGTTCCAGAACTTTTCCCATGGTGAGTTGGCCAAGGATTGCTTTGTTCTCGTCAGTAATCTGATTGACTTTTGCTTTCTTTGCTTTCTTAGTCGGTGTGACGATAAAGATATCATCCGGATGAGAGATACTGTGTCGTGTAGTCAGAAGTTTTCCGGTATTCCCCAGCATCTGCAGAGATCCATAGTCATTCCATCCATCAGTAAGTTGGCTGACTTTTCCCTGGAGGTTAGTCTGGTACAGGTTGACACACGCGTGCCAGCAGGCCATAAAATAAATAGTCTTCGAGTCCTTTCCCCATGTAAATGCATCCACGTTGGTATCAAAGCTCTCAGTTACGTATTTTTTTGTACCCGTGGCCATGTTAAAGACACAGAGTCGGTTACGGTCACTTTCATAACCATCACGTTTCATGCTTTGCCAGGCAATATATTTCCCATCGGGAGAAAATTGTGGATTTTCATCATAACCTACATTCATATCTCCAGGTTGGTCGTTGACAGCCTGGTTGCGCATGCTCTTTGTCGGGTCGATTACCGGTTCTTTATAGCCGGCCGGTTTGCATAGATTCCGGGTCAGGCCTGTAGTAATATGGTAAAGATAGATATCGGCATCTGTGGATGTTGCATATTCTACACCAGTTTTCTTGCGGCAAGTATAGGCAATATCCTTGCTGTCAGGACTCCATGCCAATTCCTCTATACCACCCCATGGAGCCATCGGACATTCGTAGGGTTCACCGTTGAGAATATCTATTCCTTCATCAATTCCTGAAGCATTGACATTTGCCAGAAACGGATGAGCCATTGCCTCTACATAGTGATCCCAGTGCCTGTAATTCAGGTCTGTGATAACTCTTCCTGTAGCTTTTGGTAAATCGGACGGATTCTTCTGAATACTTCCATGATAGGGGATACTTTTGATAAGGATCACCTGTTTGCCGTTAGGAGAAAACAGGAATCCTTCGATGTCAATCTTTGAGTTTGTGAGTTGTTTGTGATTAGTGCCGTCAGCATTAGTGCTCCATATCTGTCCGTTGCGTATGAATGCGATGGTCCGGTTGTTGATCCACGCGGCATCACTCTCGCTGGCTGCATCTTCCGTTAACTGTTTTTTATGCTGGCCGTCGGCATCCATGACAAATAGCATTTGATGGCTTTTGTTCTCTTTTACGCTATAGTAGCCTACCTGATAAACGATCATCTTTCCATCTGGAGATGCCTGAGCTGCTCCGATACGTCCCATGGCCCATAGAGCCTCCGGAGTCATTAAATCACTCGAGAGTTGGATATTGTTTTTCCCAATCATAGTTTGTGCATTCAGACCACTGCAAGCCATCAATATAGCAGCAGTCAATGAAATTATTTTATTCATAGAATATGATTTTAATTACAGACGGAGTGAACAACTATTCACTCCGCCTCCAATTTTAGATATTAAAGTCGTTTTTTCTTTTGTTCCAGTTCGTTACGTTTCCGTTGCGTTTCCTGTTGTTGTTGCATTTGCATCTGTTGTATAGCCTGTAAACGGGAAGCGATACCACCGGTGGATTTCTTTGGATTTACAGCGTTCTTATTGTAATGTGTTTCAAGAATGCTGAGCAGTTTCTCATCGTTCGTAGTCTTCCTTAGTACATACATGATGATGGCACTGAAAGCCAGACTGATGAAGTAATAGAAGTTAAGCCCTGATGAGTAATCATTGAAGATAAAGAAGAAGAACAGTGGCATCAGGTACATCATCCATTTCATCATCTTCATCTGATCAGCCTGCTGACCTACCATCTGATCTTTCTGCAACTGCATCGTGAACCAACTGTAAACAATCTGTGCGATGCAAAACAGGATACAGGTCAGTGAAAGATGGTCGCCGATAAGCCACAGGTTCTTGTTCCATTCTATAATTGGATCGAAAGTGCTCAAATCGTGCATCCATAAGAAACTCTGTCCGCGAAGCTGGATAGCGTTTGGAACAAAGTTGAACATGGCAATCCAGATAGGTGCTTGGATAAGGACAGGCAAACATCCGGATAGTGGGCTGACTCCGTATTTTGCATATTCTCCCATCATCGCCTGTTGTTTCATCATCTGATCTTCCGGTTTGTTATATTGCTTGGTCGCTTCATCCAATTTAGGCCGTAGTACTCGCATTTTAGCGGAACTCATATAACTTTTCTTGACCATTGGGTAGGTGATTACCTTCAATAGCATGGTAATGAGAATCAGTACGACGCCCATTGAAAATATTTTGCTTAACCAGTCGAATACATATATGGTGAACCAGCGGTTGATTATTCGGAACAGAGGCCAGCCTAAGTAGATCAGCCGTTGTAACTGGAGCTTATGGCCGAATGTGCTTTCCTTTTCTACATGCTGTAAGAGTCGGAAATCGTTAGAACCAAAATAGAATTCAAATTCAGAAGGCTTTTTCCCAGTCGGGTCGAAGTAAGTTTTCATCTTCGCACCGTATTGTTTCAGATAGCCGGATCCCTTTTCCTGAGGGATGCTGGTCATGAGGGAATTTTCCTTAAAATTGTTTTTGGAAATGATTACGGCACTAAAGAATTGGTCTTTGAAAGCTACCCAGTCGATTGGGTCTTTAACTACCTGGTCAATCTTCTCTTTCCCTTGGTTGATATAATCTGTACCTCCGTCTGCCTTATGATAGGTAAGGCTGGCGTATCTATTTTCAAAAGTAAAACCACGTTCTTGCTGGCGGCAGTGCTCCGACCAGTCTACATCCATAAGGTCTGCATCCGGAGAGAAGAGACTCGCCATTCCGCTCACACGTAATTTCATGTGGAGCAGATAGTCATTTCCCAGAAGGTAGGACAATGTAATATATTTACCCGTTCCTGCCTTGGCTGTCATCGTAACGGTAGAGTCAGTGATGCCGGATGGAGTAAAGTAGAGATCGCTGGTCACAATGTTGGCGTCCTTGGCGGCCAGCATAAATTTCAGACTCTGGTCCTTCGCATCGAAAAGGGTTACATTTTTGGAATCCTTTGAACCGTCCTTTACCTTTAGATTATGACCAATGTATCCTTTAATGATAGCTTTCTCGACTACACCGCCTTTTGTGTTAAAGGTAAGGGCTACTTTCTTGTTCTGAAGAACAATCTTTTGATCTTTTCCTGTTAGTGCTGAATGAAAGAGAGCTGTCGTATCAGCTTCAATCTTCTTTCGTGTTTCTGCTTGCTTTTGAGCAGTAGCAAATTGTGCAGTCTTAACAGCTTTAGCCTGTTGAGCATTAGCAATAGAATCTTTTACGAAAGCGGCTCTCTGCTCTTCGTCCGAAGGTTTTGCCCACCAGCTGAAGCCTATCAGAACTACGGCTATGAGTACAAAGCCGATAATGCTGTTTTTATCCATTTATTATTCGATATTGAAAGATGAAAATACACTCATCTGATTATATTATTTCTGGTCTGTCTTTTTATCTTTCTGAAAAACTATAGCGTGCTTGACAAAATCCAAAAATAAAGGATGAGGCTTAAGTACTGTAGACTGGTATTCCGGGTGAAATTGTGTTCCTATATACCATTTTAATTTTGGAATTTCAATAATTTCCACCAGATCGCTCTCTGGATTCCGGCCTACGCACATCATACCGTTCTTTTCAAATTCTGATTCATAGTCGTTATTGAACTCATAACGGTGACGGTGGCGCTCGCTGATATGCTCTTGACCATAGATGTCGTATGCCCGTGAACCTTTCTTTAAATCACATTCGTAAGCTCCGAGACGCATGGTACCACCCATATTCGTGATATCCTTCTGCTCTTCCATGATGTCAATGACATTATGAGGAGTTTTTTCGTCCATTTCACGACTGTTGGCATCTATGTATCCCAAAACATCGCGTGCAAATTCTATCACCATCATTTGCATGCCATAACAGATACCAAATGTGGGTATGTCATGCATGCGGGTATATTGTGCGGTGATAATCTTTCCATCTGTACCCCGCTGACCAAATCCCGGACAAATAATAATACCATCCTGCCCCGTAAGTTTTTCAGCAATATTCTCTTTGGTAATATACTGAGAATTGATAAAGGTAATATGGACTTTATAATCATTGTAGGTACCGGCAATGTAAAGACTTTCCCGAATACTCTTATAAGCGTCTTGCAAATCGTATTTTCCGACCAAACCGATATTAACGGTATTCTTGGCATCTTTCATGCGCTGCAGAAAGGCCTTCCAAGGTTTCATATCAGGTGTGGGTCCTACTGGAATCCCCATTTTTTTGAGGATGGCTGCATCCAGACCTTGGTTTTGCATGTTCACGGGAACTTCATAGATACTGGGCAGGTCTTCACTTTGAATAACACAGTCCAGATCTACATTACAAAAATTTGAAACTTTTTTTCTGATATCATCATTTAAGTGCTTTTCTGTGCGAAGGACCAGGATATCTGGTTGAATACCCACGCTTTGTAATTCTTTGACAGAATTCTGGGTAGGTTTGGTCTTGAGCTCGTGTGCAGCCTTAAGATAGGGGATATATGTAAGATGTATATTGACTGCATTCTTCCCTAATTCGCGCTTCAACTGGCGGATGGCTTCCATATAGGGCGCACTTTCAATATCACCTATCGTTCCACCGATTTCAGTAATGACAAAATCATAATGGTTTTTCTGTCCAAGTAATTTGATATCACGCTTGATTTCATTGGTGATATGTGGAACCACTTGGATGGTTTTACCCAAATAATCACCTCGGCGTTCTTTATCAATAACTGACTTGTATATACGGCCGGTGGTCATAGAGTTAGCCTTGGTCGTATGAATGCTTGTAAATCGTTCGTAATGCCCGAGGTCAAGGTCTGTTTCCATCCCATCTACAGTCACGTAGCACTCTCCGTGTTCGTAGGGATTCAGCGTACCAGGATCGATGTTAATGTACGGATCAAACTTCTGAATAGTAATATCATAGCCCCTTGCCTGAAGGAGTTTACCTATTGATGCAGAGATAATTCCTTTCCCGATAGAAGAAACTACTCCACCTGTGACGAATATATATTTTGTCTCAGCCACGATAATAAATGTTTAAATTACCTTAGTTATAACTAATTTGCAAAGGTAGTATAAAATAATGAAAGTGCCAACCGTTTTGTATGATTTCATGCAACTGTTTTTTCGTTTTTTCATTTTTATTTTCTACCTTTGTCGGCAACAGACAGATAAGAAAAAATGAAATATCGGTTTTTGATCATCTTGCTTCTATTCTCGGTTCAAATGGTAAAGGCACAGAGAACCGGTGAAGGGTTGGGGAAAAATTATACTGGTGAACCTGAATGGGTTCGAAACTATCTGGATTCACTGAATACGTATGAGACGTGGCTGGATACTACTTCAGTGGCTGGTGTACTTGCTAAGGATACACTGGCGGCACGTAATCACTTGATGATTCAGAATAAGAGTTTCTGCCTCTTTTCTCCGCTTACTTTTTATCATTTTCCTGCTATTCATCTTCTGGGACTTTATTCTGGTGAAGATTCGGATCATGTAGTGAACCGGTTCCTTGATCAGACGTTGATGAATGTTTATCTCAATTATCCTCAGTTTGTTGAACAAAGTGAGAAAGTGTTGATTGCCAACTCTTCTCATCTTGATCGTCTGGAACCTTCGACTCAACAGATCCATCCTGATCTTGTGGATATCGTATCTCCCAAGGCGCAGGAACCTGATGCCGCTCCTATGGATATTCTCGTTAAAAAGCCTAATTTCTGGACTTTTCAGGGTGACAATTACCTGCAGTTTATGCAGAACTTTGTTTCTTCCAACTGGTATAAGGGAGGGCAAAGTAATTATTCCATGTTGGGGAATATCGTCTTTCAAGCTAATTATGATAATCATCGGCGGTTTCTATGGAACCATAAGTTAGAATTGAAGTTGGGTTTTCAAAATACCCGTGCTGATAGCATTCATAGTTTGTCCGCGACAGAAAATATGATCAGATATACGGATAAATTGGGATTGCAGGCTTCGGAAAAATGGTATTATACTTTTCAGACGATTGCAACTACTCAATTTACGCATACCTATAAGAGTAATGACCCTACTGTTTATGCTGCATTCATGTCTCCATTTGATCTGAACTTCTCAATAGGTATGGACTATAATGTCAATTGGTTCAAGAAGCGGCTCACAGGGACAGCACATTTCGCTCCTCTGGCACTAAACTGGACTTATGTGAAACTCAAATCTTTAGCTACCCGATATGGTATTGACGAAGGAAAACGTACTCGGATTGACTATGGTTCTGAGTTTACTTTTGATTTGAACTGGAAAATGTCAGATTTGATAAAATGGACTACGCGACTATATGGATATACTTCATATAAGCGGACAGAACTGGAATGGGAGAATACCTTCGTATTTCAATTGAGTAAACTGGTGTCCTGTAATCTTTTTGTCTTCCCTCGATTTGATGACGGAGTGAGCCGTGGCATCCATGGTTATTGGCAGTTTAAAGAATATCTGAGCGTTGGTTTCTCTTATAGTCTTTAAAGGACAATAGTTTTTAGGTTAAGGCCTAGTGCTGTGCCTGAATCTGCTGGGTTTATCCGGAGATAGTTGATGGCTGGCAACCAGAAAAGGGGATATTTTTGTTGACAAAAATATCCCCTTTTAAAATAGTTCTTTCTGATATTGCTTATGCGCTCCTTGTCAGAATCGGAAATCAACTTCTACATCTACGATGGAGTAATTGTCCTTTTTTAGACTTCGGTCATTAATAAAGGCGTATTCGCCGTTGATCTCGAAATTGTGGTCAAACTCATAGTCTAATCCTACTTCATATTGGGTTCTCATCTTGGATGTATCACCTGTTGGCTGGTACATGTCGTATCGGGCTTTAGCGTGAAGGCGTTTCTGGATAATCGGGGCAATGACCAGTGCGTAGACACTTTGAGCCTGACTTCCGTTATCAGAAATCGTACAGTCATCAGAAGTCTTGTCATCAGTGTTGTTTAAAGTTTTGGCGAAGGCTTGACCAGTGGAATGGACAAATTCAGAACGTAAAGTCCAGTCATTGAAGAGATATTCGGCAGAGAAGGCATATCTGCGCTGTTGCAGGCTCCTTATACCGTTGTGGTTAACACCGTCTGTTGTCCAGGTGCCTTTGCGGGCATAGCTGCCTGTCCAACCGAAAGTTCCCAAACGCATGCCAGAAACAGGCATTACCCAGATACCGCCGATGAGATCTTTTTGTTGGTCAACATCTTTCACATTTATGCCTTGACCGTTAAATACGCCTATTTGATAGTGCAACAGATTCCTGCCTTTTGTGTTTTTCAGGAAATCACCTTGCATCTGTAGTCCGACATCTCGTCCATTAGAACTGTGTTCTCCGTTCCGGTCAGAGAATCCTGCCAGTTTCTCGACAGCCTGGCTATAACTCATAAAACCTTGGTCAATAGGGTTCATCGGATTCTCAAAGGTAAATGGTCTTTTGAATTGTCCTATTTTGATACGAAGGAAGTCGTATTTCTGCCATTCGGTGAAGAGGTCAACTAATCTTGGCGAACTTCCCAATGTGGAGGTGTTGCCGTTGACTTGAAGTTGGATTCTCCAGAAGAAATCATTTTTGATTCGACCGTCAAGCATGATTCGGCCTAATCTCAGGTTAAATGAATTTGCTTTTGCTCCGTCTTGTCCGCTATACTGATACTGTGTCATTCCATACCCGGATAGTTTAATACTGTTAATCCAACCTGGTAATTTTGTCTCTGCGTTAGCAGTACAGACGAGGGCAGCAGTAAAAGTAAGGAATAGTCCCCTTTTTAAGTTTGTCATAAATGTATAAATGGTTATTTTGAGGTTTGAAGACAATTATCATTCTTCTCTTTTTTGAAGCAGAACTACATTTTCCACGTGAGGAGTATGAGGAAACATATCTACCGGCTGGACCTGCATGACTTCATAGGCGGAGTCAAGAACAGATAAATCGCGAGCCTGAGTAGCCGGATTACAACTGACATAGACAATTCGTTCCGGTTTTGTGTTGAGAATCACTTTGATGACATCTGGATGCATACCTGCCCTGGGGGGGTCTGTGATGATAACGTCCGGATGGCCTTGCTCCTGAACAAATTGATCAGTAAGGATATCCTTCATATCTCCCGCAAAGAAAGTAGTATTGCCGATGCCATTGATATGACTATTCTCCTTAGCATCTTCTATTGCTTCGGGTACATATTCAATACCGATTACCTGACGGGCTTTCCCGGCTACAAAGTTGGCAATAGTTCCTGTTCCTGTATAGAGGTCATAGACCGTCTCTGTTCCCGTCAGACCAGCAAATTCCCTTGCTACGCTATAAAGATGATAGGCTTGTTCCGTGTTCGTCTGATAAAAGCTCTTCGGACCGACTTTAAATTGAAGGCCTTCCATCTTTTCGAAGATATGATCTTTGCCTTTGAACAACTGGATGTCAAGGTCACCGATCGTGTCATTGCATTTCTGATTGTTCACGTAAAGAAGAGAAGTGATTTGTGGAAAATGTTCTGCAATATGCTGCAGGAGAGCCTTCGCTCTTGATTCGTCGTCTGGTTGATCATAGTGGAATTGTATCAGTACCATCCATTCACCGGTATTGGAATTGCGGAACATGATATTCCTTAACAGACCGTGTTGGGTTCGTACATCAAAGAATGTCATTCCTGTAGTAAAGGCATAATCTCGTACTTCATTACGAATCAAGTTGTGTAGATTATCCATCAACCAACATCTTTCGATAGGATAAATTTTATCGAAAGCCCCTGTAATATGAAAGCCAATACAATTGTCCTGATGTTTAGAACGCTTGATTGCAAGTGGAGAATTACCGTCCTTGTCGCTATCATCTTCTTGTGGAAGTTGTTCCAGTTCTTCTTTTGTATACCAGCGCCTGTCGGCACAGCCGAATTCCAGTTTGTTGCGGTATTCCTTTATTTTTTCAGAACCAAGTATGGTCCGAAACTCCGGGAGTTTGACTTTTCCTATCTTTGAGAGTTGGTCAAAAACTTGTTGTTGTTTAACCTTTAATTGCTCCGTATATGGAAGGTTCTGCCATTTGCATCCTCCACAAATCCCGAAGTGTTTGCAAAACGGCTTTTCGCGTATGGTGCTATAGTGTACAAATCTGATAATTCGCCCTTCACAAAAGTTGTGTTTCTTTCTTGTAATTTGTACGTCTGCCACATCGCCTGGAACGCAAAATGGAACAAAGATCACCTTTTCATTATAATGAAACAAGCATTTACCTTCTGCTGCAACCTTTTCAATGGTAACCCCCTCTAAAAGAGGCAATACCTTCTTCTTTGTCATAATTGAAAGAATTTTGATGCAAAGGTAAGAAATAAACTGCAAATGAGCAAATCGGAATTTAAATATAGAGATAAAATAAGGTGTCACTTTTTTGGTAGCATCCTTTTTATTTTCTACCTTTGCACGACATGTATCGGAATTTTTTGAAATATAAAATTGCATTACTGCTCTTTGCTCTTGTCTTCTTCAGAACGGCTGCCCAGGCACAGGTAAAAGATTCTGTACCACGGAATAAAGCTTATATAGACAATGTCAGATTTGGAACATCATACCATACAGTGCTTCAGAATTTTCAGAGACTTTGGGGAAGTCCTGAGGCTGGGGATTCTGCTTTAATATTATATGCGAATAAGATTTTCCAGGGGATGAAATTCGATAGAATTGAACTGGACTTTCAATATGTTGATACTACAAGCTATTTTAATCAGGCCCGTTTTTATAGAATATGCTCAAGTAAGGTTCAAGCTATCCGACAGATGAAAATACTTGCTGACCGATTGAGTAAGATTTATCCTGTGAGCTATGATGAGGAAGATGGAGGTACACCTTTTTATAAAGGAGGATGTGCTCCTGTAGGACTGGATGATTTGTTTACTGTGTTTGTGGCTCCCAGGAAGGGGCGATGGACTTGTCAACTTCGGTATGGTGCTTTTCACTATGGAGATGCCGGCGTATTAGAGTAGCTTCAGGAGTTTTATTGCTTATATCCGGTTTGAATCTGATAAGTAGAGATGAATATTTTGAATAAAAACAGGTGGTGAAAATGAAAAAAATATTTTTAATTCTGTTCACAGTGCTGCTTTCTCTGAATGTTTCTGCTCAGTCTTTGAGAAGAATGTGGCTGACGATGCCAGATTCCATTATGCCATATCTGAATGCAAGCTCGCGTCAGGAGTTTGTTGATTTTGCTGATATGAAAGTAAAAGCAGATGTAAAGAACCTTCTTAACGGCAATAATAAAATGGATACGTTGACGAATGATTATCTTCATCTGACTTTAAATCAATCGGCAACTTTGGAAATGAAATTACTTCCTCAACAAAAAGGAGATACAGTTCTTTGCTTCGTAAAAACATTTTATGGTCCTTCCAAGGAAAGTGAAATTCGGTTTTATAATATGTCCTGGCGTCTTCTTTCTTCTCAAGGCAGATTACCAGCAGTGACACCGGAAGATTTTGTCTTTCGGCCTGATACGATGTCAATGGAACAGTTTGATAATCTTAAGGCGATGATAGAACCTTATCTGATTTCCGCAAAACTTTCTCCGAGTGATGATTCAATAGTGCTGAGTTTGGCTACTCCTCTTGTTGGATCAACGGAAAGAAAGACTATAAATGCAATACTTATGCAAAAGAAACTTAATTGGCAGAATGGAAGGTTTAAGTAATATTAAAGTATAGCATTTCTCATATCAAATATTTGGATGTGCTGGAATTTGTTGTACTTTTGCACTGTGTTTTTCATGGTATTAGATTATTAAGGTTAATAAAAGATTGGTTGTCGTGAGACAATCAATTTTTTTTTGTCTCTATGTGGAATGTGGAAATGTTCCTCAATTGTCTTAATTTGCAGCGAATGGGGTTTCTTATTTGACAGAAAAATTCTTTTAGGATTTATGTCCATTTTCGATAAAAGTCTTTATCTTTGCAATAATTATTAATTCTACGTTGAAATGAATTTAAAGATACGCTTAGCCGCGATGAATTTCCTGGAGTTTGCTGCCTGGGGAGCATATTTAACTTCAATGGGTACCTATTTAATGAATATCGGATTAGGCTCTGAAATCGGTTGGTTTTATGCTGTACAGGGAATCGTTTCTATTTTTATGCCGGCGCTCATGGGAATCATAGCAGATCGTTGGATACAAGCACAGCGTTTATTAGGTTTTTGTCATCTTTTTTCCGGACTGTTTATGTTTGTAGCAGCTTATTACGCCTTGACACAACAGTCTCATATTCAATTTGGAATTCTATTTACTCTATACACGATTAGTGTTGCTTTTTATATGCCTACGCTGGCATTAAGCAATTCCGTTGCTTATAATGCTTTGACGAAAGCCGGTATGGATACCGTAAAGGATTTTCCGCCTATACGTGTTTTCGGGACGATAGGATTTATATGTATGATGTGGATAGTCGATATTATGGGTTTTCAACCGAATCAGAATCAGTTTGTGGTTTCCGGTATCTGCAGCATTATCTTGTTTTTTTATACCTTTACATTGCCGAAGTGTGATACTCACAATGATGGGGAGAAAAAGTCCGTGGTGGATATCTTTGGATTACGTGCATTTACATTGTTCCGTAAGAAAAAAATGGCTATATTCTTCATATTTTCCATGTTGCTTGGTGTAAGTCTGCAAATTACAAATGGTTTTGCTAATCCTTTTATTACCAGTTTTAAGGATGTTCCAGAATATGCGAACACTTTTGGGGTTAATCATGCAAACATTTTGATTTCTCTCTCTCAGATTAGTGAGACTTGTTGCATTCTTCTCATTCCTTTTTTTATGAAGCATTATGGCATTAAGAACGTTATGTTGATTGCCATGGTTGCCTGGGTATTCCGTTTTGGCTTGTTTGGTTTGGGCAATCCCGGGTCAGGCGTATGGATGTTTATTCTTTCTATGATTGTATATGGTGTAGCTTTTGATTTCTTTAATATTTCCGGTTCGCTGTTTGTGGATCAGACTACAAATCCGGAACTTCGTTCAAGTGCACAAGGTCTGTTTATGCTGATGACTAATGGTATTGGAGCTACAGTAGGGACGTTATCTGCTCAGGCCATTGTAAATGCACACACGGTGATGACAAGCGGGACAGTTGTTACAGATTGGCAATCTTGCTGGTTTATTTTCGGCGGTTATGCTTTGATAGTAGCGATATCTTTTGCTTTGATATTCCGTCCCAAGAAGGAGGATTTTGCTGCATGAATAATAAGGTTCAAGTTCATTTCGGAGGAGTTTCAGAGATTGTCGGATCCAGTGATATCGGGTTGCTGAACTTACTGAATGAGGATGAAACTCGGGAACTGGTCGTAACCTGTGACAAGCAGATGATGTATCAGTTTGCTTTGCGTACTCAACCTGTAGCGGGTGTTGACCGGCTACTCCCGGAGGTACTTTATGAAGTCATTCGTAATCAGGCCGGAATGCATTTCGAAATAGATATTAATGATATTATCAGTGGTGAGTATAGTGCTGTATTGATGAATCAAGATACACTTGAAGAGATTCCCATGCGTGCCAGCGATGCCATTTTGTTATCTATAATAGGGAAGTTGCCTGTTTATGCTGATGCCGAGTTGATGAGACGGCAGGGGGTAGCTTATCATCCCCAGTCTTCAGGGATGTCATTACCTGTTAATATTATCAGTGATCAGATGCTGAAAAGTGCATTTGACAAAGCAGTAAAGGATGAAAATTATGAACTGGCGTCCTTGTTACGTGATGAGATGAGGCGTCGGGGAAATAGGCAGCATCCTATGAGGGAACAGAAATCATGAAAGAAGAACGATTTTTTTATGTTCCTGATGCCGGTTCTTTGAGGGAATTACCTTTTGATGAGGCCATGCATGCGATGCGTGTATTGCGGCTGAAAAGTGGTGATGAGATATTTTTGATGGATGGTGTCGGGAATTTTTATAGAGCAGAGATTACATTGGCTGCAACCAGGCGTTGTCTTTATGAAGTGAAGGAAACTCTGCCTCAGAAACACGTTTGGAAGGGGCATATACATCTTGCTATTGCCCCGACGAAAGTGATGGACCGCATTGAATGGATGGCGGAGAAAGCTACAGAGATAGGATTTGATGAGCTATCGTTTCTGAATTGTAAGTTTTCTGACCGAAAGGTGATGCGTACAGTACGGCTGGACAAAATTATCATTTCTGCTATGAAACAGAGTCGGAAACCATGGAAACCTGTTTTGAATCAGATTGTTCGTTTTCAGGATTTTGTCTCTGCTCCACGGGACGGACGGAAGTTTATTTGTCATTGTTATCCGGAAATTCCTCAGAAAGATTTTTATACAGAACTCCGGCGTTCTGCTTGTGGTATCCAGAATCCAGATGTCACTGTAATGGTGGGACCTGAAGGAGATTTCTCTATAGATGAAGTGAAATTTGCTATGGAGAAAGGCTATGAGTCTGTGACATTGGGGGCAAGTCGTCTGAGAACGGAAACAGCAGGATTATATGCTGTGATGGTATCAAATCTTCTCTGCAGATGTCAATAATAGGCAATAAAAAAGGTATCGAGTCCTTTGTATTCCAATTTTATGTATTGTAGAGTGGGGTGAAAGGAAAATTAAATAGTAGCTAGAGTTATCTAATTATAAGAAAAATGCGTACGTTCAAGTGTTTAACATTGTATTCATGTCTTTTCTTTTCAGGAATTGTCCTGTTCTTCAGTTCCTGCTCTGGTAACAGTTATCTGAATGCCATACCTGGTGAGAGTACTGCTCTTATATCTATGGATATGCAGAAAATGGCAAAAGGCTCTCCTGTAAAAAACGAGAATACAGTATTGAGGTCCATTCTTCATGTGAAGGATATTTCGGACTGTGGCATTGATGTGGATCATAAGATGTATTTCTTTGAATCACAGGATGGTAATCTCGGACTTTGTGCTAAAGTGAAAAACAATGATGATTTGCAGAACTGGCTTCAGCAACTTTCCCAGAAGGGAATCTGCCAGAATCTCAGTGAGCACAGAGGGTTGCAGTTTACAGTCTTGAAGAGTGAGTGGGTATTAGGTTTTTCTCATCATGCAATGCTCATTATGGGACCTGTAACCGTGAATGCACAGGCTGAAATGATACAGCAGATGGTAACTTATCTGAAAGAAGATGAAGACGATGGAATCAAGAGTAGTCCTCTCTTTGATGTTTTGGATACCATTGGCTCTCCTATGGCGATGGTTGCTCAGGCTCAGTCATTGCCACAAAAGTTGGTTGCTCCATTTACAATAGGAATCCCTCGTGGTGCGGATGCTACGCAAGTGCTCATTGCTGCAAATATCGAAAAGAACGGAAGCGTCTTGCTTTTTCATGGCAAGTCTTTCTCTTTTAACCATGATGTGAATGCTGCTTTGAAAAAGGCGGTGAAAGTGTACAGGCCTATAACTGGTCGATATGCTTCGACTATGCCTTCTGATGCCGTAATGGGTATGTTCATGAATGTAGATGGCCGGAAATTCCTGCCTTTAATGCAGAATGATCGTGGGTTGACAGCCTTGCTGGCTGGTGTTAATGAAGCTATTGATGTAAATAGCATCATGAATAGTGTAAATGGAGACATGAACATCATTCTCCCTACTATGAGCGACAATAGTTTGGAAATGATGTGGGGTGCTAAACTTGCTAACCGCAATTGGTTAGCGGATGTGGACTATTGGAAACAGAGTGTACCAAAAGGTGGAAAAATATTGGACAGTGGCAAGAATGCTTACTATTATACAGATAAAAAAACCACTTTCTATTTCGGGGCGTCAGATGATTTGCAATTTTATAGCGGAAGTAGTGCGGCACTAGCCAAAAATTCTATTTTAAAGAGTCGGAATGCGATTCCTTCTTCATTACAGAATTTGATTATTGGAAAAAAGATGGTGATGATCATTAATCTTGAAAATTCCAAAAAAGATAAAAAGCAAAATGCCCTTTCTCTGTTCACAGGTTTCTTGAGTCCATTGTTCGGGCAAGTTAGTTCCATTGTATATATTTTGAGGTAAGGTAGGTTATTTGTTAATTTTTATAGCAAAAAACAGAGGGTTGTTTATACATTAAAATAATGAATAAAATTCAATTAAGTTCGGTCATTCCTCAGGTCTTTTCTTCTCAGGTAAATCAGTTGCATTCTGATATATGGAATGCGGAAGTAACGTTTGAGAAGGGGCATCTTTATCTTGTAGAAGCTGATAGTGGTAAGGGAAAGAGTACTTTTTGCAGTTATATTATCGGTTATCGTCATGACTATTCCGGAAGTGTCCTGTTTGATGGCACCAATACCCTTTCCTATAAAGTTCAGGACTGGGTGAAGATAAGAACATCTCATATCTCCCATCTTTTTCAGGAGTTGCGTCTTTTTCCAGAACTTACAGCTATGGAAAATGTGATGATCAAGAATAGTCTTACTGGTTTTAAATCACGAGAGGAGATCGTGGAATGGTTTGAGGAACTGGGTATTGGGGATAAACTGGATGCCAAGATAGGGAGGATGTCTTTTGGCCAGCAACAGCGTGTGGCTATGATCCGTGCTCTGGTTCAACCTTTTGATTTTATCCTGGCCGACGAACCGATATCTCATCTGGATGATCACAATTCCAGTATTATGGGTGAAATCATGATGAAAGAAGCAAAAAAGCAAGGAGCAGGGGTTATTGTGACGAGTATAGGCAAGCACATGGATTTGCCATACGAGAAAACTTTCTGTTTATGATTTTTTAATTCGATATTTAAATCGTTAGGACAATGAATTTAGTTTGGAAATTACTGAAACAGCATATTAGTGTATCCCAGTTTGTGGGATTTTTCTTTGCCAATTTATTTGGTATGCTCATCGTATTATTAGGTTTTCAGTTTTATCATGATGTAATCCCTGTTTTTACTTCTCAGGATAGTTTTATGAGTGCTGATTTTATGATTGTCAACAAGAAGATCAGTACGGCGAATACGATTAGTGGAAGTTCCAATACTTTCAGCCAGAATGATATTGATGATATTTCTGCACAGAAATTTGCCAGGAAAGTAGGTAAATTTACTCCGACGGGATATAAGGTGAATGGTTCTATGGGCGTGAATGGTACTAATGTCCTGAATTCAGAGATCCCCATAGAATCGGTTCCGGACAGTTTCGTAGATGTATCTATGAAAGACTGGCAGTATCAACCTGGGTCAAAAGTTGTACCGGTTATCATCCCTCGTGCTTATATTACGATGTATAATTTTGGTTTTGCTCAAAGTCATGCCTTGCCAAAGATCAGTGATGGACTTGCTGGAATGATAGATTTCAAAATGTTCATTCAGGAGAATGGACACAATGATCAATTCCAGGGTAAGGTAATCGGATTTTCAAGCAGATTAAATACGATATTGGTTCCTCAGAGTTTTATGGATTGGAGTAATCTTCGATATGCTCCGTATAATCATACTGAACCAACTCGTTTGATCATGAAAGTAGGAAATCCTTCAGATGAGAGTATTGGAAAGTATTTGAATCATAAAGGTTATGAGATTGAAGACGACAAACTTAATGAGGAGAAGACTACTTATTTCTTGAGGATGATGGTTTCCATGGTCATGATAGTGGGACTGGTCATCTCTGTTTTGAGTTTCTATATCCTGATGCTGAGTATCTATTTACTGGTGCAAAAGAATTCTTCAAAATTGGAGAATTTACTATTGATTGGATATAGTCCGAACGATGTGGCAAAGCCTTATCAGATTCTGACGATTGGCCTGAATATAGGAGTATTACTTATCGCCTGGATTGCGATCTTCTTCATTCGAAATTATTATATGAATATTTTAGAGACTCTTTTTCCGGAGTTGAATGATGGTAATATGGGATATGCAATTATTGTAGGTCTGTGCCTGTTCGCTCTAGTTTCTATTCTTAATATTATCGCTATCCGCAGAAAGGTTATGAGAATCTGGAATAGAAAAGATTAGAACGTTAGGTTGGCCAAAAAGTGTCTTATCTGTAATACTTGGTATTTTAGAGGGAGGTTAAGAACATAACTTCCCGTGTTTTGAAAAGTCTCTCAAATTACTGTTTGGGAGACTTTTTTAGTTGGGAGAAAGGGATAAGATCAGTGAGATGATTCGATCAATCAGTTGATGGCATTTATACAAATAATAATGTATTTTTATACATTTATTTTTTAGAAGTAGGGATTGCATTCATTCTTTTGCCTTAAGATTAAATATCAGATTTGTTCTGAATATACTATTTTAAATGATTAAATCAAAGTGTTACTTTTTTGATTGAGAAAGGCTTTGAAATCGCTAATAAATTTCTTTCTGTTGAATAACACCTATTTATATAGCAGTTTGTCAAAAAGGCTTTTGCTTAACCTGTTTCCTTTTTTTCAAAAGTGATGTAAGCGCTGGTAAAGAAAATCTTGCCGATATCATGATTTCGGCTTTTTATTGTCTTTTTTTTTAGTTTTTCATCGTTTTGTAACATAGTTATGATTTTTTTTAATTAGATTTGCAGTGTATTTAGATGAAGGGAGATTTCCCTAAATATTATTAATCATTTTTAGTTAAAATTATGCAAAAAAGATTGCATTTTCTCGTGGCTCTTCTGTTGTTTTTTAGTGCAACAGTGATGGCCCAGGTAACAACTTCAAGTTTAGACGGGAAGGTTGTTTCAAATGGTGAAAATGTCGTTGGTGCTGTCGTGACTGCTATCCACGAACCTTCCGGAACGCGTTATAATGCAGTGACCAATACCGATGGCCGGTACACCATTCAGGGTATGCGTGTAGGTGGTCCTTACACTGTAACTATTAACTACATTGGTTACAAAAAAGAGACCAGGAAGAACATTAATCTGTCTCTTGGTGAGCCGGAAGTTCTCGATGTAGACTTAAAGGAAGATTCTCAGACCCTTGGTGAGGTTACTGTCTTAGGACGGATGGGAAAGGGTAGCTATGGTGCTTCTTCTAATTTCTCTCAGCAGCAAATCGAAAATGCACCGACTATTGATCGTAATATTTACGATATTGCCAAACTTTCTCCATTGGTTAATGTTAATAAAAATGGTGGTATTTCAATTGCCGGAACAAACAATCGTTACAACTCCTTCCAGATTGATGGTATGGTAGCCAATGATGTGTTTGGCCTTTCTTCTACGGGTACGAATGGCGGGCAGACCAGTGCCAACCCAATCTCGATGGATGCAATAGAGCAGATTCAGGTCGTGGCTTCTCCTTTTGATATTCGTCAGAGTGGATTTACCGGTGGTGCAATCAATGCAATCACAAAATCAGGTACCAATAAACTGACGGGTACAGCATTCAGTTATTATACGAATGAGAATATGTATAGTCACTGGAGTCCCTATTACGATATGACTCAAAAATTGACTGATGAAACTACTCAGACCCATGGTTTTACCCTTGGTGGTCCGATCATTAAGAATAAGTTGTTCTTCTTTACTTCTTTGGAATATCGGAAACATTCTTATCCATCACAGTTTTATGCCGGAGCTCCCGGTTATTTCATGACTGCAGCAACTGCAAAGGCGATGGCTGATGAATATAATAAGGTGACGGGCATTCAAGAATCCTATGACAAACGGAATATTAATCAGGAAGGGACATCTGTTTTGGGCCGCTTAGACTGGAATATCAACAGTAAGAATACTTTATCCTTCCGCTATCAAGGCAATTTCTCTTACGATGATAATTTTGGCATTGGTGGCACATCCTTTGTCTTCAATGGATCTGGTTATCGGATGAAGAATACAACACATTCTTTTGTTGCTGAATTGAATTCTCATATTAACGATAATCTTTATAACGAACTTCGTTTCGGTGCGACTTTCGTACGTGATCATCGTGAAACCGGTTATAAAGGTCCTACTATTTATGTCAGCACTTCTCCTAAAGTCAATATGGGTACAGAGTATTCATCGGGGGTGAATATGTTGAATCAGAATAACTGGACATTGGAGGACAACCTCTCTATTTATTACAAGAATCATACCTTTACGTTGGGTACCCATGATGAGTATTATGACATGAAGAATGGTTTTATTCAAGCTGCATTCGGAGAATATGTTTATTCTTCAGTAGATCAATTCTTGAGTGATCAGAATCCGGACAGTTTCGTCTATAAATATTCTGATCAGAATCTGACTGGTACTACACAGTGGAAGACTCCTTTCAAAGCAGGTATCTTTGGTATTTATGCACAGGATAAGGTCGATTTATCTAATCGGTTCCAGTTGACATACGGTTTGCGTTTTGATGCACCGTTTTATTTCAATCATCCTACATGGAATACCGCATTTAACCAGACCGAGGATTGGGCAGGAACTTACGGAGTCCGTGTAGGACGTCGTCCTGCTACTATGATTGCAACTTCTCCACGTATCGGTTTCCATTGGTATCTCAATGACAGCCATACCAGTTTGCTCCGTGGTGGTGTCGGTATCTTCAATGGACGAGCTCCTTTCGTTTGGATAGAGAATGCCTGGGGCAATACGGGTATGGAAATGAAGGGTGGTACGCTGTACACAAATTCCCAAAAGGGGACTAAAGCGCCGAAGTTTTCTGAATTTGGCAACAAGGATCCTATGGAAGCATTGAACTCTGATAAAGCCAGCGCTGCTACACCGGACATTGTCACTGTTGATCATAAGTTCCGTTTTCCACAGGCTTTTCGTACTAATCTAGCTTGGGAGCAGGAACTACCTTTCGGCATTAAGATGACATTAGAGGCTTTATATTCTCGTTCTTTGAATGCAGTGTTTTTTGAGAATCTTGCACTCCAACCTAATGGAACCGTTTATGCCATTCCTGGTGTGAAAAATTCTGCGACAGTTTACTATTCCAGTAACCGCTCCAGTCAACTGGCTGATGGAAGTGGAAAGTACAGTATCAATTCTGTCATTAATATGAAGAATACAAATCAAGGGCATAGTTATAGTTTCAGTGCTAAATTTGAAAAGAATTTTGCCTTTGGTCTTGACTTGATGGCAAGTTACACTTATGGCCATTCTTATTCTGTAAACGATGGAACTTCCTCTGTTGCCAATTCTAACTGGGGTTACTATTATAGTACCGATCCTAATCATGAGGCTGTTGCTTATTCCATGTTTGACATGCCACATAAGATATTGGTTGAGGCTACTTATAATACACCTCGCTATGGAAATGGTCACTTCCAGTCTCATTTTACGTTGACTTATAATGGTTTCAGTGGTCAACGCTATAGTCTTACGATGTCAGATAATACGTATAAGACACATAATGGGGGTGCTTCTTTCAACGGAGATTACCGTGCAGGTAACTCATTGCTTTATATTCCAACCAAAGAAGAACTTGCCCAAATGAATTTTGTAAATACTCAGGACGATAAGGGTAATGTGACGACTTCTGCTGCTGCAAACCGGCAGGATTTTGAAGATTGGATAGAGAACGATAAATATGCGAAAGACCATCGTGGCCAATATGCTAAACGTAATTCAAATATGGCTCCTTTTGAAAATCATTTTGATTTCCATTTCACACAGGATTTCTTCTATCTGAAAGAACGTGGAAGTAAGGTGTCTTTGGTATTCGATATTCTGAATGTCAGCAATATGGTCAACAAGCACTGGGGTAAATT
This sequence comes from uncultured Prevotellaceae bacterium, assembly GCA_963769405.1. Taxonomy (GTDB): domain Bacteria; phylum Bacteroidota; class Bacteroidia; order Bacteroidales; family Bacteroidaceae; genus Prevotella. Next base: position 24,752 of record CAVYLQ010000020.1, read on the forward strand.
CTATTCAGGTCTCTGGAATGCTAACATTCTTCAGGTGCAAGATGTACAGTTTGACAAGAATAAGATAGCAACTCCATCTTATGTTTTCAAGGGTGAAACTCCTGTAATAAGTGATTATTCAAGTCGCTGGCACATGCAGGTTGGGCTTCGTGTAACATTCTAAATAAAAGAGCTGTTCCAAATCAGTTTGTTGGGCAGATATCAATATAGTTTAAATTGGGATATTCCATTAAGGGATATTCCAATTTTTTTATTACCTTTGTTGTTGTAAAGGATTAATTACTAATAGCTATGATTATAGATTTTGATCAAATCAAGGAAGCCCATATTCAGAACTTCAAGGGTGGTGAAGGCGAGTTGGATACGCGTAATTACGTAGATAGGAAGGTAAAGATAATGTATTCAACACTTCGTCCGGGTGCTTCTACAGGTCTTCATACTCATGAAGGTAATTGTGAGATTATCTTTGTAATCAGTGGCGTTGCCACTTTTCACTATGATGGAAAGGTAGAAGTAGCTCGTGAAGGACAGGTGCATTATTGTCCGTTAGGTCATTCTCATTATATAGAAAACAAGACCGATCATGATCTGGTCTATTATGCGATTGTATCGGAGCAGCCTAAAATATGAGGGATTAGGAATAGTTTGCTCCCCTCAATAACTCTAGTTGTTATTTTGCTTTTGTGGCCTTTATGTGCCCGGTTTTCATGAGGTTTCTTAACTGACGTTTTGCAATTGGATGATCGGGGTAAAGGTTTAGTGCCTTTTCATAATTTCGTGATGCTGCATCATACATCTTCTCTGCTTCACATTCCTTTCCAAGAAGGACATATTCTGTAGACAATTTCTTCAGATAGGTCTCTTTCTTTTTCCATTCATCTTTCAACTGCAAGTTTTCTTCACGGAGGCGGTTGATCAGGTTCAGTTTTCGTCGAATCAGACGCTTGGATGCCGGTTTTTCTATATCATAACGGCTATGGATAGCTATAAAGAAATGATCGAGGGCAGATTGCATGTCACCTTGTTGAAAGGCCTGAACGCTTTCTGCATATTCCTTGTCAGCCTGGCTTTGTGTAAGAGCCTTTTGGATAATATTCCTATCATTGTAATGCTTGGCGAATTGCTTGACCTCGTTGTGAACAAAGACTTCATCCTTTCTGATCGGTTCTTTGAGACTGATTCCCTGAAGTGAGGTACAGCGTGAGAGAGCAACATAAGTCTGTCCACTGGCAAATACACCACCACTGAAATCTATCTTGACCTGATTGAAGGTAAGTCCCTGGCTTTTATGTACGGTAATGGCCCATGCTAAGCGGATAGGGTATTGTACATATCTTCCAATTTCTTCTTCTTCAATTTTCTTTTCTGTTTCATTGAAGTGATAACGAATATTGCTCCAGGCTGATTGTTCTACAGTAACCTCCATACCATCTTCTGTGGTTACATAAATCAAAGCATTCTGTGGATTGCCATTGTTACTGTCAAATCCGGTGATTGTACCTAATGTTCCGTTAACCCATTGGTGATCGATATCATTCTTGATGAAAATAATCTGTGCACCTGGTTTTAAGAAAAGTTCTACTGGTGTAGGGAGGCTGTTGTCAGGAAATTCGCCTTCTACACTTCCTTTGAATAGAACAGGAGTGTCCGGAAGTTGTTCTAAATGTTTTTGATTGATTTGGTCTACAGTATCTCTGTGAGTGGATAGCGTTATGGACAGTTGGCTATGTTCTGTATCCGATTTTGAACCGACGCGTTGGTTGAGTGTCTTTAAGTCGTCTTCGTTTACCTGAGAAGTGCGGATATGATCAAGTATATGAATGAATGCTGGATCTTTTTGCCGATATACTTCTTTCAGTTCGATACTCACCAGTTGGAACTCTTGGAAAACTTTGGCATCAAAGAAATAACTTGAAGGGTAGAAGGGATTTAATAATTTGCGATCATCTTCCTTCACAACAGGCTCTAATTGATAAATATCTCCGACAAGGAGGAGTTGCTTTCCTCCGAAAGGTTCACGCATGTTATGGCAGTATACGCGTAATATCTTATCAATAAAGTCGATAATGTCTGCACGAACCATGCTGATTTCATCAATGATGATGAGTTCCAGGCTTTTGAGAAGTTTGACTTTTTCTGAATTGTATTTTAAGGTTTCTCGGATATTCCTTATTGAATATCTGCAATCATTAGGAAGCAAGGGATAAAAAGGGAGTTTGAAGAAACTGTGAAGAGTGGATCCGCCGACATTAATTGCAGCTATACCAGTAGGGGCTAGAATAATATGTTTTTTTTTCGTCTTGGCAGCAATATAGCGTAAAAACGTCGATTTACCCGTCCCCGCTTTTCCTGTAAGAAAAAGCGAGCGATGGGTAAACTGTATAATCTGGAGAGCTTGCTGCAACTCTGGATTATTGAGATCGATATTTTCTTCGATAGATTTTTCCCCCGAACAGGTACTTTTTATTTTAATCTCCTTTTTTTTGTCCGCCATAAAAAGTTAGAGATTGTTCAGATTGATGGGTTCTTCATTTTGATGGCGCTTGCTTCCTTTGCTATTGTTATTGTTAGAAGAGTTGTCCGTTCCGTTTTGTCCAGACGTATTTCCGTTAGCAGGTGCTGTAATCGGATTCCCATTTTCATCAAATTGAATTTCTTCATCTGAAGGAGAACTAATACTGTCTGACTTCGTAGCAGTTTTCTTCACTGCTGGTGCTTTATAGTAGCTTGCGCAGGTATACATACTCCTGGTAATATCCTCTTCTTGAGATTTCGGGAATTTCGCATGATATTTCTTAAAGCGTGGATCGCTTAAGACCGATTTCAGGAAGGTTCCGCATATCGGCAGAGATGTTCTGGATCCTTGTGCCGAAGCTCCTGTCTTGAAATGGATACATCGGTATTCTCCTCCTACCCAGGCTCCTACTACAAGATTTGGAGTTACTGCCTCATACCATGCGTCTGAGTGGTTATTTGTTGTTCCTGTCTTACCGCCGAAGTCTGTATCACGGAATCGGTCAATATAATTTCGTAATCTGGAAGACGTTCCTCCCGGATCAGTAAGTCCACTCATCAGCATTTGTTGCATCAGATAAGCACTCTTGTAAGGAATGACCTGACTATCTTCTGAAGGTCCTACATATACCTCCTTACCATTGTGATCGAGGATATGAGTCACGAGTACAGGATCATGGTGCTTGCCTTGATTGGCAACTACACTATAAGCATTTGTCAGTTCTAACAGATTGACATCGCTGGCTCCTAATGCCAGCGAGGGCTCATCATCCAGAGGGCTCTTGATTCCCATCGCTTGTGCAGTGGCTATAATCCTCTTGATACCCATTTCCTGGCCGACCCTGACGGCTATGGAGTTGATACTTTGTGCAAATGCACTTTTTAGTGGAATTGAGTCACCGGAAAAAGTTCCATTTGCATTGGTCGGTTGCCATGTTACTTCCATGTGTTTTTTCTTATCATAGACCTGCATGGAGATAAACTCGTCCCGACGCTTATCGCATGGAGTTAATCCCTGATTCATGGCTTCTGTATAAACGAATAGTTTGAAAGTAGAACCTGGTTGACGTTCAGCCGTAACCTTGTCATATTTCCAATGGTTAAAGTCGATGTCACCTACCCAAGCCTTTACATATCCAGTCTGTGGTTCCATAGCTACCATTGCGCAATGCATGAAATGGACCATGTATTTGATGGAGTCCATGGTGGATATGTCTTTCTCTATGGTTCCCTTTTCATAATCGAAGAGTTTCACAGGATGTGGCTTATTCAAATAGTAAGTTACGGAATCAATATTGTTGTGGTATTTCTGACAAAGGTATTTGTAAACTGGTTGTTTCTCTGCTATACCTTCGATGAATCCTGGAATAACATGTCCGTTTTCATCAACCCAGGGATCATTATTTCCCCATTGACTCTTAAAATTCTGCTGGATGATTTTCATCTGCTTGGCTGCAGCTTCTTCCGCATACCTCTGCATGTGAGTATCAATGGTCGTATAGATTTTTAATCCACTTGTATATAGATCGTATCCATTTTCATCACACCAATTCTTCAAGTATTGAGCTACTGCCTCCCGGAAATATTTTGCTTGTCCGTCATAGTTTTCTTCTATCTTAAAGTTCAGTTTGATAGGAATCTTGGAAATAGAATCGAAAGCACTCTTGCTCAGATCTCCGTATGCTACCATATTAGCAAGAACGGTATTGCGGCGTTCAATGCTGTTTTTAGGATTTGTACGCGGATTATAGTATGAGGTGGCTTTTAACATTCCGACAAGTAGGGTGGCCTGTTCTGTTGTCAAGTCCTTGGGGGTAGTATTAAAATAGGTCTTGGCTGCTGTCTTGATGCCGTATGCATTTGATCCGAAGTCTACTGTGTTTGCATACATAGTAAGGATTTCTTTTTTGGTGTAAACAGTTTCCAATTTTGTGGCGATGATCCATTCCTTACTTTTTACAACAAGAATTCTCAAACCTGGGATAAGTCCTACGAGTCCTGTAGAATATTGAGAACGAACTCGGAACATATTCTTCGCCAGTTGCTGAGTGATAGTAGAAGCGCCACGTCCGTCATGATGGAGTATTGCGTCTTTCATAGCAGAGAATACTCCAATAGGATCAATGCCAAAGTGACGGTAGAAGCGTACATCTTCTGTGTCAATCAATCCTTTGAAGAAAGCAGGATTAATCTCATTATATTTTACAGGAGTACGGTTTTCATTGAAATATTTTCCTATAAGTACACCATCGGCACTATAGATCTCTGAAGCCTCATTGACAGGAGGGTTCATAATGCCGGTCAGATAACCCGGTGATTTACCAAAAAGCCAAAGAAAGTTGATGTCTACGGCTCCTAGATATAGAAAGAAAGCTACGATACAGGATACGGCTGCTATGCAAACTTTTGTATACCATCGCTTTCTTCTATAGAGTCCTTTGTACCATGGCCAGAAGGTACGTAACTTCTGCCATGCCCAACTTATCAGTTTTCTTATTTTTTTCATCATTTTTTCCTGTTTTGTGTTTGCAAATGTACCTATTTATTTGTTAAAGCAATGCTCTCATCTATATAATTTATGATTTCTTTAATGTTATCGGGATTCGCCCAATGTGTTTCCTGATCGTGTTTGAACCAAGTGAGTTGCTTCCGCATGTATTGACGGGTATTAGACTGGATTCTCCGTATAGTTTCCTTCAAATCGATGATGCCGTCAAAGTAGTCAAAAAATTCCTTATAACCTACTGTGTTCAGTGCATTTAGTCCTCTTTTTGGGTAGACTTCCCTGGCCTCTTGTTCCAGTCCTTTATTTATCATTTCTATCACACGGTTATTAATCCGCTCATAGAGTATTTCTCTATCACGATTTAGCCCTATTTTAAGAATATTGAAGGGACGTTTTTTGACCGTATGAAGGCGAAATGAGGTATAAGTTCGACCTGTCATTTTGCAGATTTCCAAAGCGTGAATGACGCGACGAGGATTTTTTTTATCCACAACCGCCCAATGTTCCGGATCCAGATGGTGTAGTTCTTCCACTAAAGCAGGCAGACCTTCTGTGGCTAATCGCTGCATCATCTTTGTCCGAGTCATAAGGTCAACCGTAGGTATATCATCTATCCCTTTGCAGACTGCATCAATATAGAGCATGGAACCACCTGTAAGAAGGGCTACATCACTTTGTTGAAAAAGGGAAGTCAGAAGGTTCATCACATCTTGTTCATACATTGATGCAGAATAATAATCTTCGATATGATGGTTTCCTACGAAATAGTGTTTTATACGATGTTGCTGTTCTGATGTAGGGGCGGCTGTGCCTATAGGGAGTTCCTTGAAAATTTGTCTGCTGTCAGCATTGATGATGGGAATATGCAAATGAGAAGCCAAGTCAAGGCATAATGCTGTTTTCCCGACTCCTGTAGGTCCTGAGATTACAATTAAAATTTTTGCCATATTTGTGCAACAGATTATGATTTTAAGGTGTTTTAGCGGCTGATTTTTTGAGGATAAGAGTGGTTGATGAATTATTATTTGAACCTGTATTTTTGAGGTTCTCTATCTATGGCTGCTTAGGAATACTAATAAATAAGAAAATGAGAATGATTTCCGGAACATCAGTGTTCTAGACTCCATCCTCATTTTCTTATGTATTCAAAGAGTTCTATTTTATGATTCCGCGTTGTGAGTTCTCTACGAAATCAATGATATACTGTATCTCTGGTGTAATCTGAAGATTTTCTTTAATCTTCTGAATCCCTTCTTTGCGAGTTGGAGTCAAGTAGATGTAACGATAGGCATTATGAATCAACTCGATCAGTTCATTGCTGAACCCATGACGACGGAGTCCAATTAAATTAATACCTGCGTATCTGATAGGTTCTTTGCCTGCAATAATATAAGGCGGAATATCTTGAGAGAAACGACATCCTCCCTGAATCATGACGTATGAACCAATGTGGCAGAACTGATGGCAGAGAACTTCAGCACTGATGATGGCATTATCATCACAATGTACTTCTCCAGCAAATTTTGTGGAGTTTCCAATAATCAGATTGCTCCCGAAAAAACAATCATGTGCGATATGCATGTTCTCCATTAGTAAATTATGATTACCAACTTTTGTCATGCCTTTTGAGACAGTTCCTCTTGAGATCGTTACGTTTTCTCTTACGCTATTGTTGTCACCTAAGTAGCAAAGGGTAGGTTCTCCCTTGAATTTTAAGTCTTGCGGTTTCGTAGAGATGCTTGCTCCAGGAAAGAACTCATTACCATTGCCAATACGCGCTCCATAGTTAATAGTAACACTATTCTGCAAAATATTTCCGTCTCCAATAACTGTATTTTGATCAATATAGCAGAAAGGTCCGATAATATTATCTTCGCCTATTTTCGCTTTAGGATCAATATATGCTAATGAGCTGATTTTATTAGACATTATATATTTATTTATTCTTTACAATTTGTGCTGTGAAAGTCGCTTCTGAGACGACATGATCACCGACAAACATATATCCCTTCATAGAACTGATGTTATGACGGGCAGGATAAAGAAGTTCTACGCGGAAAAGGAGTGTATCTCCCGGTACTACCTTCTGACGAAATTTTACTTCATCGATTTTTACAAAATAGGTAGACCACCGTTCCGGATCTTCAAGTTGATTGAGCACTAACAGTCCCCCACATTGAGCCATCGCTTCAATCTGAAGGACACCTGGCATAACCGGTTCGTCTGGAAAATGACCTTGGAAAAAAGGTTCATTTGCCGTTACGTTCTTTATTCCGACAATACTGGTTGGCCCCATATCAATGATTTTGTCTACTAACTGCATAGGGTAGCGATGAGGAAGCAACTGACGGATGCGAACATTATCCATTACCGGTGGCTCGTTAGGATTGTAGATGGGAGCTTGAATTTCATGTTTATGAATTTCTTTCCGCATCTGCCGGGCAAACTTGTTGTTAATGGTGTGCCCTGGACGTGTTGCAATGATACGTCCCTTAATGGGTTTTCCGATTAAGGCCATATCACCGATGATATCAAGCAACTTATGCCGAGTGCATTCATTTTCCCATAGTAATGGTTTATGCTGGATATACCCGATTTTTGTAGCATCAATATGCGGAACTTTCAGAATGTCTGCCAATTTATCGAGTTGCTCCTGTGATTCCTGTTTCTCATAAATTACAATAGCATTATCAAGATCTCCTCCCTTTATCAAATTTGCTTTTAATAATGGTACAATGTCTCGAACGAATACAAAAGTACGTGCTGGAGCGATTTTTTCAGAAAAATCTTGAGTGTTGTCCAGTGTAGCAAACTGGCTATTGATGAATTTGCTCTGAAATGAGCACATTGCCGTAATGCTGAACTGATCATCCGGGAGAATAGTTATCACGGAACCATTCTGCTCATCTTTTACTTCAATCTTTTTACGTATGATATAGTAATCTTTTTCCGCATTTTGTTCTAAGACACCAACTTCTTGAATCTTCTCAACATACATCGCGGCAGATCCATCAAGGATGGGAAATTCTGATCCGTTGACCTGAATCAGACAGTTGTCTATGCCTAAAGCATAAAGTGCGGCCATACCATGTTCAATGGTACCTATGCGGATGTTGCCTTCACCTAAAACTGTGCCTCTTTGGGTCTCAACGACATTATCGGCAATCGCATCAATGATCGGATGATCTTCCAAATCAATGCGTTGGATTTTATAACCGCTGTTTTCCGGTGCAGGATTAAAGGTTACAGTAAGATTTAACCCTGTATGAAGGCCTTTTCCAAAAAGAGAGAAACTCCCTTTTAGTGTTTTTTGTTTGGACATACTAATTCTATTTTATCTCTTTGTTGTTTTGCTCAAAAGACTGAAAGATTTTCATTTGTCCTTCGCTTTTTTGAGTTTATCCACCTCTTTTTGAAGTTCATTGATTTGCTGATAGAGCTCTGGCAGTCTCTGGAAAATGGCTTGAGACTTAAAATAGTGAAACGGTTGCATGGGCAGAGTTCCGATCAGAGTCTGATTGTCCTTTAAATCACTGGGGACACCACTTTTTGCACCTAATTTTACATTGTTACCTATCTTGATATGTCCTGAGATACCGCATTGTCCTCCGAACATGCACCATTTACCGACCTTCGTTGATCCGGCGATTCCTACTTGAGCGGACATCACCGTATTTTCACCGATATCATCATTATGGGCAATTTGGATCAGGTTGTCTAATTTCACGCCCTTTCGAATATAAGTACTTCCCATTGTTGAACGGTCTATACATGTGTTAGCGCCGATTTCGACATCGTCTTCTATTGTTACAATACCGATCTGTGGAATTTTATCATAACTGTCAGTCTGCGGGTTAGGTGCAAAGCCAAAGCCGTCAGCACCTATGACAGAACCGGCGTGGATGGTGACACGATTCCCGAGTTTACAACTATTATAAATAGTGACATTTGGATTGATTTTACAATTTTGTCCTAATTGTACATGATCTCCAATATAGGTATGAGGATAAATTTTACAGCCATTACCTATAACAGCACTTTCTCCAATAAATGCGAATGCTCCGATATACACATCCTTTCCGATCTGTGCTTTTGGTGAAATGAATGCCAGGGAATCAATCCCTTCCTTTTCTGGGATTGAAGACTGATAGAGTTGCAATAATTTGGCTACACAGTCACGGACGTTTTTTACCCATATAATCGTTAATTCCTTGGGAACTTCTTTACCTAATTTAATTTGGTCATCCACGAGGATTATTGTCGATTTGGTCTGATATATATAATTAATATATTTTGGATTAGCCAGAAAAGAAATGGCTTTTGGAACCCCTTCTTCAATTTTGGCGAATGTATTTACAGTGGCGTTTTCGTCACCTACGATACGGCCTTGAACAAAAGCGGCAATTTGTTTTGCTTTAAATTCCATTTTGGCAATGAGATTGATTTATAGTTGCAAAGGTAGAAAAATTAATTCATAAATGTTGATAACATAAGTAATATTTGCGATTTTTTTGGAAGGTAAGATGATATTTGACAAATCAGATGTTTCTTCTATATTTCTGTAAGTTCCTTTATTATAGAGAGTTGTGATCTGATTGCCGATTGCATGAAGAATGTCGTTTTACATGGAAATGATGCTGAGCAAACAATTTACAGAATGAAGATTTTAAAAACCTTTTTCAGCGATTTTTTAGAAGTTATATGTTTGTTCTAGTGGTTTTTGTTTTTTGCATTGATCCAAATGTTACCCCCCCTGAATCTATAAATTTAAGGTACTTTTGGATCAATGAAAATCGTGTAGATGTTGCCCTTTATTTGAGGCCGATTTTTTCCAGTTCTATAGACATCTGCTGTTGTAACGCCAAGGCTTTTTTCGTTGCAGCTTGGCCAAAATCCATTTCATGGCTGGCGTAGATAATTCCACGGGAAGAATTGACAATAAGTCCACAGTCAGAAATAATCGCATGCTGGCACACCTCCTGCAGACTTCCTCCTTGAGCGCCGACACCGGGGACAAGTAGAAAACTCTTTGGTGCACATTTTCGGATAGCGTTAAATAATTCACCTTGCGTGGCACCGACAACATACATCATATTATCGATATTACCCCACTCCTGACTTCTACGGATGACCTTTTCGAAGAGTCGTTCACCTTTTTCATCTTTAATTAACTGAAAGTCATGACTTCCAGGGTTACTTGTCAATGCCAACAGAATCACCCACTTGCCAGGATATGACAAGAACGGCTTTACGCTGTCTTCACCCATATAGGGAGCAACAGTCAGTGCATCCACATTGTAACTTTCAAAAAACGTACGTGCGTACATTGCCGAGGTATTTCCGATATCCCCACGTTTTGCATCTGCAATAATAAAATGATGTGGATAATTCTCTTTCAGATAATCTATAGTTTCTTGAAAAGCTTTCATTCCTGCCAAACCCATACTTTCATAGAAGGCCAGATTAGGCTTGTAGGCTATGCAGTATGGAGCGGTAGCATCAATAATGGTTTGGTTAAATGTGAAGATTGGATCTTCCTCCCCCTTGATGCACTCCGGAATTTTCTTAATATCGGTATCGAGCCCTACACAGAGAAAACTCTGCTTTTTTCTGATTTGTTCTACAAGTTGTTGTCTGTCCATTTATGTGGTTTATCTTAATGGTAGGAATTATAACTCACTTTCTTTTAATTTTTCTGCATTTTCTGCTACGATCAGATGATCGATCATATCCTGGATATTTCCATTCATAAATCCTTGAAGATCATGTGTCGTATATCCGATACGATGATCCGTCACCCGGCCCTGTGGAAAATTATAGGTTCGGATCTTGGCACTACGATCTCCTGTAGAGACCAGAGATTTACGTCTGCTGGCAATGTCATTGACATATTTAGAATGTTCGCGGTCATAGATGAATGTGCGTAGTCGTGCTAATGCTCTTTCCTTGTTTTTCGGTTGATCTCGGGTTTCAGTACTTTCGATTAGGATTTCTTCAACTTCGCCCGTATTTGGATTTTTCCATGGATAGCGAAGGCGTACACCTGATTCAACTTTATTTACATTTTGCCCTCCGGCACCACTTGAACGGAATGTATCCCATTTGATATTTCCTTCGTTGATATGTACTTCGAATTTATCTGCTTCCGGTAAAACGGCGACAGTAGCGGCAGAAGTATGCATACGCCCTTGGGTTTCTGTAGCCGGTACTCGCTGCACCCGATGGACACCACTTTCATATTTCAGAGTACCGTAGATGTTATCACCACTGACGGAAAAGACAATTTCCTTATATCCTCCGACAGAGCCTGTCGAAAAACTCATGATGCTGACTTTCCATCCTTTTTTATCACAGTACTTCTTGTACATGTTAAAAAGGTCTCCCGCAAACAGAGCGGCTTCATCACCACCTGTACCTGCACGAATTTCCATTTGTACGTTTTTGCCGTCTTCCGGATCTTTCGGAACGAGGTCCAGTTTAATCTCTTCCTCAAGTTTGGGCTGGAGTTCCTCATTAGCCTGTAATTCTTGGCGAGCCATCTCTTTCATCTCCGGGTCATCTTCATTAGACAGAATATCCTTTGCTTCTAGGATCGCATTTAGACAGGCAACATATTTCTTGCGTGCCTGCATGATTTCTTCCAGTTCTTTATATTCTTTGGAAAGCTTGACATAGCGGGCTTGGTCTGCGATGACAGCAGGATCTGTAATGAGTGTACTGATTTCTTTGAATCGGTTTCCCAGTCCCTCAAGTTTTTCTAATATACTGTTTGTTTCAGCCATTATGCTTCTTATCTTCTTAAACTTAATTTATAGAGCGAAAATAATGGATTCTTTTTGAATCAGTTTTATGAATCAATTTGATTTAGTAATCAAATTTTCCAAATTCAGATTGAATGGTCAGACTACGTTTCCCCTTTTCGATATGACCGATAACTTGGGCATCAACATCGAAAGACTTGCTGATAGCAATGACTTTTTCTGCTACTTCAGGGCGTACGTAAATCTCCATACGGTGGCCCATATTGAATACTTGATACATTTCTTTCCAATCCGTACCACTACATTCCTGAATGATTTTAAACAAGGGGGGAACAGGAAATAGATGATCCTTTACGACTTTACAGTCTTCACCAACAAAATGGAGAACTTTAGTCTGGGCTCCTCCTGTACAATGCACCATGCCATGAATTTCAGGACGGAGTTCTGTGAGAAGTTCTTTGATGATTGGAGCGTAGGTTCGGGTAGGGGAAAGAACTAACTTTCCGGTGTTGACAGGAACTCCATCTATAGAATCCGTTAATCTGTATCTGCCACTGTATACTAGTTCTTGAGGGACGGCATGATCATAGCTTTCTGGATATTTATCAGCAAGATATCTGGCGAATACATCGTGACGTGCACTGGTCAGCCCGTTACTACCCATTCCTCCGTTATATTCTTTTTCATACGTGGCTTTGCCAGTAGAACTCAGTCCTACGATGACATCACCTGGGCGGATATGAGCATTATCAATGACATCCTTGCGTTTCATACGGCAGGTCACGGTAGAGTCTACGATTATGGTGCGTACCAGATCACCCACATCAGCTGTCTCTCCCCCTGTAGGCCAGATGCCGATACCCATCTTTCTCATCTCTGCCAGTATCTCGTCTGTTCCATTGATAATAGTGGAAATCACTTCACCGGGAATGAGCATTTTATTTCTTCCGATAGTACTGGATACCAAGATGTTATCCACAGCTCCTACGCAGAGCAGATCATCTGTGTTCATGACAATGGCATCTTGAGCAATCCCTTTCCAGACATTTAGATCACCTGTTTCTTTCCAATACAGATAAGCCAAAGATGATTTTGTACCAGCTCCATCAGCGTGCATGATATTGCAATAGGCAGGATCACTACCCAGAATATCTGGCGTGATCTTACAAAAAGCATTGGGGAAAATGCCCTTGTCAATATTTTTGATAGCATTGTGTACATCCTCTTTTGCAGCAGATACACCGCGCATCATATAACGGTTTTTCATTATCTTGAATGATTCGTTTATTATTTTATTGAATATTTGTTTCTTGTCTTAGTTTCCTTCCAGTCCCTGGTTATTACAGGGGTTGAGATGAAAAGAGGCAGAGTGGGATAAAAAGGACACTATTCTTTTCCATTCCAGAATTCCCAACTTGCAAAGGCTTGCAGGAGTAGCATTTCCAAGCCATTCTTGACACTTGCACCTCTTGCTTTCCCTTTTTGCATAAACAGGGTTTCATCAGGATTATAAATCAGATCATAGAGGAGGTTGTGAGAGTTCATGGCTTCATAGGGGAGCTGGGGACATGTGTCCACATGAGGATACATGCCAACTGGTGTGCAATTGACGATCACATTATATTCTTGGATCATTTCTGGAGTGATTTGTTCATACTGGATTGTGCCTGGACGCTGGTAACGTGAAACAAAAATGTTTTCCAATCCTAAGGATTTTAGTCCATAATTGATTGCTTTGGAAGCTCCTCCGGTACCTAGGATCAGTGCTTTTTTATGAAATTTCTCTAAAAGAGGTTCGATACTTTTTGTAAAGCCAATTACATCACTGTTGAATCCTTTCAAAATGACATCATTGCTTTTATGTTCAACTTTCACAACATTAATGGCACCGATGGCGCGTGCTTCAGGACTGATATAATCTAAATAACTGATTATCTTTTCCTTGTAGGGGATTGTGACATTAAAACCTTTTAATTCCGGGTTGGAATCAATGATTTCCGGCAGGTCCCCGATATCAGGAATCTCAAAATTGATGTATTGTGCATCAATATTCTCATTGTGGAATTTTTCATTGAAATAATTCTTTGAAAAAGAGTGCCCTAAAGGGTAGCCGATTAGTCCATATTTATCCATTATGCCTGTCCTTTTATTACATATCTTAAATTGACTTTTTTCCCTTATTACTTCTTCGCGAAATAGAGGGTGCAGATACCGAAGGTGAGTCGTTTGAATCCTGTTTCTGAAAATCCTGCTTTCTTTAATATTTGCATCATAGTCTCTCCTTGTGGAAAAGCCTCTATGGTCTTAGTGAGGTAATGGTAGGCACTGGAATCTCTGGAAATGAGTTTGCCATAGACCGGCAGGAAAGTATGGGAATAAATTCTGAAGAGCTGGTGCATAGGGAAAGCCACTGGTTCAGTGAGTTCTACAATACTCAAATGTCCACCCTTTTTAAGTACTCTGCACATTTCTTTCAATCCTTGGTCCAAGTTCTGAAAATTGCGGATTCCGAAAGCTGCCGTAACAGCATCGAAAGTCTGATCTTCGAAAGAAAGGTTCATGCAGTCTTCTTTCTTGAAGGAAATGATGTTTTCCAGATGCTCTTCAGATACTTTTTTTTGTCCGATCTTCATCATACCTTCCGAGATGTCAGCTCCGATTAGGATATGAGGATGAAGCATCATTGCTGCAAGGATGGCAAAATCTCCTGTACCAGTTGCTATGTCCAGTATTTTTTCTGGGCAGTAGGGCACAAGTTTCTGGATAGCGTTTTTTCTCCAGCCTTTGTCAATTTCCCAGGACAATCGGTGATTGAGAGTATCGTAAGTAGGAGCGATGTGATCAAACATCTCCTCAACAAGTTGTCCTTTTTCTCCTTTTCCCTCGTAGGGCTTAATCTTTTCCTGCTGATACATGCTTACTTATAAGATTATAAAACCCGGAGTGCAAAAATAAGGCACTCCGGGTCTCAAATCATTATTATTTGCGAGAAGCCAAATAAGACTTCACATTTTTTTCTATACGAGTAGCTATATTACCTTCTTCGGCAGCTTTATCAAATTTTTCACCAATGATATGCTCATAGAGTTCTATATAGCGTTCGCTGACTTTTTCTGCAAATTCGTCTGTTAATTCTGGCATTTTCTGACCAGGTTGGTTCATGAAGTCATGTTCAATAAGCCATTGACGTACGAATTCCTTGGAAAGTTGTTTTTGTGGTTCACCTTTTTCGAATTTCTTCTGATAGCCGTCAGCATAAAAATAACGGCTGGAATCAGGTGTATGAATTTCGTCAATGAGATAACATTTGCCATCGTTCTTGCCAAACTCATATTTTGTATCTACAAGGATCAAACCTCGCTTTGCGGCAATTTCCTGGCCCCGATTGAAAAGTTTTCGGGTCCAATCTTCAATGATTGCATAGTCTTCTGCAGAGATGACGCCTTGCTTAATGATCTCTTCCTTAGAAATATTCATGTCATGACCTGTTGCTGCTTTTGTTGTCGGGGTGATGATCGGTTCCGGAAAGCGTTGGTTCTCTCTCATTCCATCTGGGAGTTTAACACCGCATAGTTCACGACATCCCTCTTTATAGGCACGCCAGGCGCTACCTGTAAGGATACTGCGGATAATCATTTCTACCGGAAATCCTTTACAGTTGAGGCCTACTGTTACCATTGGATCAGGAGTGGCAAGTTTCCAGTTCGGGCAGATGTCCTTCGTGAGGTCTAAGAATCGTGAAGCAATCTGATTCAGTACTTGTCCTTTAAAGGGAATACCCTTAGGGAGAACAACATCAAAAGCTGAGATTCTGTCTGTAGCGACCATTACGATCAAGTCATCATTAATGTTGTATACGTCACGTACTTTTCCGTGATAAACACTCTTCTGTCCATTAAAATGGAAATCAGTTCTGGTTAAAGCTTTCATTATATTTAAGTTTAAACTAACAACCGTATAAAAGTTTTCGCGCTAATTGATCAGAGTTTCAGTCCTTCTGAAAGTTCTTGTTCAGTTTCTTGTTTTGATATCTGAGTCGAAATAAGGGATACGGCATTCTTTTTTCCGTGCTTCTTTCATTTCTTGTACTTTTTGGTCATAAGACGCGTAAGCATTAACAATCTGAGTAACCAATTTATGTCTTACAATGTCTTTTTGTCCCAGACAAACTATAGAAATGCCTTTAATCCCATTTAAAATTTTCAAAGCTTCTTTCAAACCGCTCCTTTGTTCTCTCGGAAGGTCTACCTGGGTTAAATCCCCTGTAATAATCATTTTCGTGTCCCATCCCATTCTCGTAAGGAACATTCGGATTTGCTGCGGTGTTGTATTTTGGGCTTCATCCAGAATTACCACGGCATCGCTGAGTGTTCTTCCTCTCATGAAGGCTAAAGGGGCAATCTGAATAATATGTTTATTTAGCATATCTTGCAATTTTGCAGCTGGGAGCATATCTTGTAAGGCATCATAGAGAGGCTGAAGATAGGGATCAATCTTATCCTTCATATCTCCTGGAAGGAATCCTAACTTTTCTCCTGCTTCCACAGCAGGACGACTGAGGATAATTCGCTTGGCTGTTTTTTCTTTCAGCGCTTTTACAGCTAATGCAACGCTAAGATAAGTTTTTCCTGTTCCAGCTGGTCCTACGGCAAAAATCATATCATCTTTCTCGAAGGAATCAATCAATTTTTGCTGATTCTCACTTCTACTTTTGATAGGTTTTCCAGAGATGTTGTAGATAAGTACACCTTTAGCACTTTCTTCCCTGGTCTTGTGACCTCTGACAATGTCCAGAATATCTTCGTCTTCAATGGTATTGTATTTCTGCACATGCTTCTGCATGATTTTCAAGTCTTCTTCAGCTTTAGATAAATCTTCCTCATCACCGAGGATACAAATAACATTATCTCTTGCCACAATATGTAATTTTGGGAAGAGTGATTTAAACATCTGAAGATGACAATTATTGATACCGTAGAATATAACAGGATCAACATCCTCTAAAACGATATGCTTTTCTATCAATGTTTTTATTTAACTGTTTTTACCTTATGATAACACCGCAAAGTTACAAAAAAATAGTGAAACTGCTTCTTGTTATATCATCTTTTTTGTACTTTTGTAACAAAATATTCGTGGGATTAAGATGAAAATTTCAAAAAGGGAATATACGAGAGTTTTTATGGCCGTCGTCTTGTTTTTATTCTTGGTGAGATTAATATTTCCAGGGGTTGCACGCTCTGGACAGAATAAAATAAAGGTTGAAGATTCTGTAAAACAGAATCTTCAACCTTTTGCTCTTCGAGATAGTGCTGATCATCATTCTCGGGATCAGAAAAATAAAATTTCATGCTTGCCAGATGACTTAGCCGCATTTACAGTGTTTTTCAACACGGATGGTTCCTTGGCAAAACATCGTATAATCAGTGTACCCGATTTTCAGAACACTTTTTCTGATGAAAATGATATACAACTTATTTCTGCTGGCAGATGGGGGGTAAAACCGGTAGAGAATCGTAAAGATGCCGTGAAGGAAAAAGGAAGATTGGTTTATGTGGGAAGTAATCCTTATTTTTTCATAGAGCCTCTTCATTCCAGTATTCCTTATCTTGTCCCACGGGCTGCAATCCTTTTGCAGGATATAGGGCAGAGCTATTATGATAGTTTGCAGCTAAAAGGCATTCCTTTGCATCAGATTATTGTAACAAGTGTTATGAGAAGTGAGGAAGATGTCCGTAACTTGCGAAGCCATAATGGAAATGCTACTCAGCATTCTTGCCACATGTATGGCACTACTTTTGATGTGAGTTATAATCGCTATCGTACAGTTGAAGCACCGGGTGAAGACCGTCGGAAAGTAAGGAATGATACTTTAAAATGGGTGCTTAGTGAAGTCCTGAAGGATATGCATAAGCATAATCGCTGCTTTATCAAGTATGAGATTAATCAGGGTTGTTTTCATATTACCGTAAGATGAAGTGATAGTAACAAAAATGAAAGCCCCGGAATTTTAAAATTCCGGGGCTTTTTATAAAATCAAAATGGATTGGTGTTATTTCCAATTCGTTGTTAGAATTAATAAGCAAATAAAGGATATTTTTTCATTGTGAGGTTGACTTTCTCGCGAACCCGGGTAACCACTTGATCATTCTCAGGGTCTTTCAAGACTTCATCAATCAAGTCAGCGATGAGATGCATCATGTCCTCTTTGGCACCACGAGTCGTCATAGCTGCTGTACCCAGTCGGATTCCAGAAGTTTGGAAAGGACTCCGTGTATCAAAAGGAACCATGTTCTTGTTGACAGTAATATCTGCTGCAACGAGAGCATTTTCTGCTACTTTTCCGGTAAGGTCTGGATATTTTGAACGGAAATCAATCAGCATAGAATGGTTGTCTGTGCCTCCGCTGACCACATCGAAACCGTGTTGAATCATATCATCAGCCAATACAGAAGCATTTTCCTTGACTTGTGTGGCATATTCTTTCCATGAAGGTTGAAGATTCTCATAGAATCCTACAGCCTTAGCTGCAATCACATGTTCCAGTGGGCCACCTTGCTCACCTGGGAATACAGCTGAATTAAGCAGAGATGACATCTTTTTGATAACTCCCTTTTTGGTGGTTTTCCCCCATGGATTATCAAAATCCTTACCCATTAAGATAACACCGCCACGAGGGCCACGGAGTGTCTTGTGTGTGGTAGTGGTAACAATATCTGCATACTTGACAGGGTTTTTCAACAGGCCTGCTGCAATGAGTCCAGCTGGATGAGCCATATCAACCATGAAAAGGGCACCTATCTCATCACAGATTTTCCGCATACGTGCATAGTCCCATTCACGACTGTATGCTGATCCTCCACCAATAATCAATTTCGGTTTATACTTCAGAGCCAGTTTTTCCATCTCATCATAGTCTACCTGGCCGGTTTCACGATTTAAGTTGTACCCGATGTGGTGATAGAGTATTCCGGAAGTGTTTACTTCACTTCCGTGAGATAAATGGCCACCTTGAGCAAGATTCAGCCCCATAAAAGTGTCGCCTGGTTTCAGACATGCAAGAAGTACAGCAGCATTAGCCTGTGAACCAGAATGTGGCTGGACATTGGCAAACTCTGCATTGAACACTTTCTTAACACGCTCAAGTGCCAGATCCTCAACCTGGTCTACAACCTGACATCCTCCATAGTAACGATGGCCTGGAAGACCTTCGGCATACTTGTTGGTCAGATAGGAGCCCATGGCACTCATCACTTCGTTACTAACAAAGTTTTCCGATGCAATCAACTCCATCCCTTTGAGCTGACGCTGGTGTTCTTTTTCAATTAGGTCAAAAATCTCTTGATCCCTTTCCATTGTGTACAGTGTTATTTTAAAATTAAAAACCTTTTACCTAAAAAGTGATTTGCAAATTTAGGCATTCATTCTTACTTATCCAAACTTTAGTGTGACTTTTTGCAGCATTCTGCAATCAAAAACAGACTTTTTTATAGGAGTTTAACTTTATCTATTTCCTGTTCTTTGTCACAATAGTGGCATTTAACGACACCTCTGTCTTTATCAACGACGTTGAATACCGTTTCCATAGGTTCGTTGTTTGTGATGCATTTTGGATTGTTGCATTTGATGATTCCACGTAGTATATTTGGTAATTCTACTGTCCTTTTTTCTACTACTTCATAATTCTTGATCGTGTTTACGACAGCATTTGGAGTCAGTACAGCCAGACGGTTAATCTCGTCGTCTGACAAAAATTTCCCAGAGACTTTGATTATCCCTTTCTTTCCTAATTTTTTGGAAGGAAGGTTGTATCCGATCGTCACGGGAGATTTGAAATTATCGAGTTTCAAAAGATTGACGATTTGGAACGTTTTATCTGCTGGAATATGATCGATTACGGTGCCGTTTTTAATTGCGGCTACTAACATTTCCTTTTTTGCCATGACATTTTGAATTTAGCGTTGAATATTAATATTTGCATTCTATGACAGTAGTGTCATTCTTGATATCATCAAGGGAGATACCGAGGCAATAGCAGAAAATAGCTTCTCGGGCATAGAGTCCGTTCTTGGCCTGTTGGATATAATAAGCATGTGGGTTGGAATCTACGTCATAGGCAATTTCATTGATTCGCGGCAGTGGGTGCATCACTTTCATATTAGGTTTTGCAGTTTTGAGCATTTCATTAGTCAACCGGTATACATTCTTGACCTTTTCATATTCCATTAAGTCACTGAACCGCTCTTTTTGAACCCTGGTCATATAAAGTATGTCGGCATCTGATATGACTTTTTCGTTAAAGGCGGTATGTTCCTGAAAAAGAATGTTATGTTTCTTACAATACAATTTATATTCGTCAGGCATGGCAAGTTCCTTGGGAGCGATAAAGTGGAATGTCGGATTAAAATGCCTCATTGCCATGATCAGAGAATGGACAGTACGGCCGTACCGCAGGTCTCCAACAAGGTAAATGTTCAGATTTTTCAATGTCCCCTGGGTCTTATAAATGGAATAGAGATCTAAGAGACATTGAGAAGGATGCATGTGTGCTCCATCACCCGCATTAATGATAGGAACTGGAGCTATTTCACTGGCATACTGTGCGGCACCTTCGATATGATGCCTCATGGCAATGGCATCCGCATAGTTGCTAACCATCAAAATAGTGTCTTTTAAAGTTTCTCCCTTTGTCGTACTGGACGTTTTAGCATCAGAGAAGCCGATGACACGTGCTCCTAATCGATTAGCAGCGGTTTGGAAGCTTAATTGTGTACGTGTGGAAGGTTCGAAGAATAACGTCGCAATGACTTTGCCTTTGAGGATTTCCCTGTTGGGATGCTTTTCAAATTCATGTGCCATCTGGAGAAGGTATGAAATCTTCTCTTTTGAAAGGTCTGCAATGGTTACAAAATTATGTTTCTCCATTATATCAAAAATATTTTGGGATATAAATATAAAAATTTTTAGTTTCTAAAATACTCTCTTTTTAAGTGACGGTTTTGAAAGTGGTGTATTTAAAAAGGGAAAATTCATTATGTCTCTTGTCAATGGAATCATTCTTAAGATTGATTATGGACAAGCTTAACAATCGTTTATTCGTATATTGATTTTGAATCATCACTTTCGGATTGCTATGGGCATACTACCTAACATAATATTTAAAAGGATGCAATAGGGTCTGGTTCTAAATAGACTTGATCCTTTCTTTGCAAAGATAGAAAATATTTCCTAGAAAACAGAATGTTTGTTGAAATATATGAGAAAAAAACAAGATTGGTAATTTATTTGAATCCTTTAACCCGATTCATGTTTTTACTTACTATTATTTTTGACTGTTCATTGATTATTCAGAAAATAATTGTATTTTTGCACGGTGAACATCAACAGAGGATCATTCTAAAATGAGAAAGAAATTTATACATTTTCTTTGGATCGCATTGGTTACTATAATGGGTTTTTCGGCTTTGGCTTTTACTGCTATTTGGTTTGGCTGGATAGGATATATGCCGAATCTGGAAGATCTTCAAAATCCGATTAACCGTTATGCCACGCAAGTGTATTCTGCTGATGGGAAAGTAATGGGAACTTGGAATCTAAATAAGGAAAACCGAATCGTAATTCCTTATTCAAAGATGTCTATCCATTTGGTTCATGCCTTGGTCGCAACGGAAGACGTGCGTTTCTATCAGCATTCCGGAATTGATTTCAAGGCTCTTGGAAGAGCTATCGTCAAGAGGGGAATACTTGGTGAGCAAAATGCAGGTGGTGGTTCTACAATTACTCAGCAGTTAGCTAAACAGTTGTATTCTCAGACGGCTCAAAGTACCATTCAACGCTTGTTTCAGAAGCCTATAGAATGGGTGATAGCAATCAAGTTGGAGCGTTATTATACTAAGGAGGAAATAATAGGTCTTTATTTAAACTATTTTGACTTTTTACATAATGCTGTCGGGATAAAGTCGGCAGCTAATGTGTATTTTAATAAGGAGCCAAGGGAACTGACTCTTGATGAATCTGCAACGCTGATTGGACTTTGCAAGAATCCATCTTATTTTAATCCTGTCCGCTATCCGGAACGATGCAGGCAGAGACGAAATGTGGTCCTTCAACAGATGGTTAAGGCTGGCTATCTTTCTTCTGCAGATTATGGAGTAGAGAGTGCACAACCATTGGTATTAAACTTTCATCGTATTGATCATAAGGATGGAACTGCTGTTTATTTCCGTGAATTCTTACGCCAGTATATGATGGCTAAGCGACCTCAATTGGATGATTATCCGGCATGGAATCATAATCAATATGTGCTTGATTCTATTGCGTGGGTAAGTGATCCTCTTTATGGATGGTGTAACAAGAATTTCAAAAAAGACGGTACACCTTATAATGTGTATACTGACGGATTGAAAGTGTTTACGACGATTGATTCCCGTATGCAGAGGTATGCAGAGGAGGCCGTCTATGAGCATATCGCAAACTTCTTACAACCTGCTTTTGATGAGGAAAATCAACATAAGCCAAGTTCTCCTTTCTCTAATCAGTTGACCCGTGCACAGATTAAGTCAATCATAAATCGGTCCGTTGTCCAAAGTGACCGTTATCGTGTGTTGAAAAAAGAAGGCGCGTCACCCCAGGAAATCAGGCGTTCTTTCCATACACCGACTGACATGACGGTGTTCTCTTATCATGGTGATCTGGATACGACCATGACTCCTATTGATTCTATTCGTTATTATAAGAAGTTCATACGGGCAGGATTCATGAGTATGGATCCGAAAACGGGTGCTGTGAAGGCTTATGTAGGAGGTATTGATTATACTCATTTCATGTATGATATGGTCATGGGTGGCCGCCGTCAGGTGGGTTCAACAATTAAACCATTTCTTTATTCGTTGGCAATGCAAAACGGATTTTCCCCATGTGATAAAGCTCCCAATCGTCAACAGTCTTATCGGGTAGGAGATAGTTGGTGGACTCCTCGTAATGCAAGTCATGCAAGATATGGACAAATGGTAACTTTGAAATGGGGACTGGCCCAGTCTAATAATTGGATTTCTGCTTACTTGATGAGTAAGTTGAATCCTCATCAGTTCGTATCACTTTTACATGATTATGGAATTAATAATCCGGATATCTATCCTTCAATGGCACTTTGCCTGGGACCTTGTGAAGTTTCCGTAGCTGAAATGGTCAGTGCTTATTCTACTTTTGCTAATCATGGCATCCGTTGTGCGCCGATGTTTGTGTCTCGGATTGAAGATAATGAGGGAAATGTGATTGCGAGTTTCCAACCTCGTATGAATGAGGTCCTGAATGTCGATTGTGCTGATAAAATGCTTGTACTTTTGCAAGGAGTTGTGGATGGAGGTACAGCCGGACGATTACGTTATAATTTCCATTTTACGGGTCAGATAGGTGCTAAGACGGGTACTACAAATAATAACGCTGACGGTTGGTTTATGGGCTTTACTCCTCAATTGGTAAGTGGCTGTTGGGTTGGAGGTGAAGATCGTGATATTCATTTTGATTTGATGAGGATGGGACAAGGTGCTACAATGGCACTTCCAATCTGGGCTATATTTCATGAGGAAGGTGTATGCTGATCCAACTCTTCCGTATAGTCAGAAGGCGACATTTGATCTTCCAGCAAAGTATAATCCTTGTATGAATGAAGATAATCAGGTGGTGGTGATGGGTATTGATGAGGTTTATGAATAGAAAACTTTAATATATGAGTCGTAGAGTATCTCGTTTGTTCCTGATTCTGTTTTTGTCGGTTCTACCTTATTATATGTGGGGTAGAGTTTGGTCGGCAGACCAGATTCCTATGGTACATCTGCAGGATCGGACGCAATATGTATGTGATCCAGAGGGGATCTTAAATCCTGAGGTGAAAACTGAAGCGGATCGGATCCTGTATGATTTGCAGCATCAGTGTGGCGTTCAGACAGTATTTATTATTGCTAATCGAGTGAAGGATGGAGATGCTTTTCGTCTGGCTCAGGATGTGGGAAATCACTATGGCGTCGGAGATAAAAAAAATCGCAGGGGAATGGTGATTGTTATTGCGGTTCAGGATCATCAATATTTTATTGCTCCTGGGAAAGGACTTGAAGCTGATCTTACGGATGTAGAATGCAATGATATCGGACGTGCTTGTATTGTCCAGAATATGAAACAGGATAGACCT
>CAVYLQ010000021.1:0-177613 GCA_963769405.1 uncultured Prevotellaceae bacterium
GCGTAACCTCCGTTGGTACAGTATTGATATAAGTGGGGACACAAATAATTACTCCAGTTTGTGTGTATCGAACCTCAATAGTTATCTAAATGCCTTAAAGGATAAGGGTTATAGCGTAGACCTGTTTAGCAACGGCAATGAGTATTATTGGAGCTCATCGGAGTACGATTTTCCGGGGCAAGCAGTGTGGGCTTCGTTAGCGATGGTGACGTGGGCCTGGACTACAGCTGTTACTGCAAGACGAGTTCGTTCAGGGTTCGGCCTGTTGGCTTTTCTAATCTATCTAAACTTAAGAGGTAAATTATTGATAACTACGTAAACTGGTTCAAGATCTTGTCAGATTATCCTTAGTTTCTCATCTCTCGCGGAGAGAAGAGAAAATAATGGATGATATGGATGAGGGTAGGGTCCATTTAGCAAAGGGTTCTTTTCTTTGCCTCTTTCTTCTTTATTAATCTCTTATTTCTTTCAGGTTGTGCACAAGATAGCAATATTTTGGATAACGGACAAAGTCGGCAATTAGAGTTTTCTGTTATGACTCATGGCTGGAATAGTTCTATTAGTCATCCTTCTAATTCTAAACTTGATAGTCGAGCTACACCTATTACAGGAACCACATTTGATACTTCCAACAGCTTCAACGTAATAGCCGATGTAAACAAAGGAGGCAATTGGTCTACAGAAGTAAAGAATGAAACTGTTTCTTACTCCACAGTAAATAATATCTGGCAGACTTCCAAAATTCATTACTGGCCAGGGGCAGGAAGTGCGGTAAACTTTTATGCCTATTACCCTACAAGTATCTCTGGCAGCATTACTCATAATGCTGGTTCAGCACCCGTTCTTTCTTATACCGTACCCGATGATGCGGCAAACCAGACAGATATCCTTGCAGCAGCCAGTCCGGATGTATCCGGTAGTACGTGTACAGCCATCCCGCTGACCTTTAGCCATATCCTTGCTGCTGTAAAGTTCGGTGTGGGCACACATGGCATACCCAGTGGGACGATCTCCTCAATTTCAATAGGCAATGTTGCCAATTCAGGAACATATACCTTTGGTAGCGGCTGGTCAAATGTGACAGGTTCCAGAAAACTTTTACAGTATTTCCGTCAACGACAATCAGCGGCACATCAAGAGAAAGCATTACGTCAGGAATCTATACCCTGATGATGATTCCACAGACCTTTATAGATGCAACGCTTACCCTGATCTATAGTACTGGGACATCATATACAAAAAACATATCCGGGTCATGGTCTGCGGGAAACCGCTATACCTATAATTTATCAAAAATTCCTGGTCAGTATCTGTTCAGCGACGGCACATGGGGGAGCTACGATGCAGGCAAGACGGTAATCGGAATCGTATTCAGCAATACCACCAGCAGTACGGACAAGAGCCACGGCTGGACTCATGGATATGCCATGGCACTGCAGAATGCAGGATCAGGCAGTGCAACCTATCAGTGGTATACCTCAAACAGCGGTAATCCGACAGGAACATACTATAACCGGAGCAGATAATGATCATGTCCGACAAGGACGGCTATACCCACAACGGTTACATACAGACGAGCGGGTATGCTGGCGGGGATTGCAGCCAGAGGCTATACGGCAAAAGACCGGAACGGGAATACGGTAGCAACACCCTCAGGTACTAGCGGCTGGTATTTGCCGAGTGTCGGCCAGTGGTATGATATATGTGCCAGTCTTGGAGGAATGGTTGCTTCCAGTGGGAAAGCTTATACAAATAGTAGTACATATTAGCTTTACTGGTACAGTGGAGATGATGGTTCCGGTAAAAATTATTCCAGTTTGTGTGCATCAAATCTCAATGTCTATCTGAACGCCTTGAGAGATAATGGCTATAGTGTAGACCTGTTCAGCAAAGCAATGAGTGAGTTACTGGAGCTCGTCGGAGGATGATAGCTTACGAGCGTACGGCGCGGACTTGGTTACCTATGGTCTGGGCTCGGCACCAGTAAGACGATTCGTTTCGGGTCCGGCCTGTTGTCGCTTTTTGACCTATTTATCTATTTAAACTTAAGAAGTTAAATTTATTAGTACCGTCATAAATTGATCCAAAATCTTGCAGATTATTTTTATATTCTCATCTCTCGCGGAGAGAAGAGAAACTAATGGATGATGTAAATGAGGGTCAGAATATTTCTTGGCAAAGGCTTTTTTCCTTTGCTAATTTCTTCTTTAATGGTCTTGTGTCTTGTTGGATGTGCCGAAAACAGTAGCATCTTGGATAATGTGCGGAACAGACAATTAGAGTTCTCTGTTATGACTCAAAAACCTGGAATAGCTCTAATAGTAGTTCTTCTGATTCTAAACCTAATAGTCGTGCTACTCCTATTAGTGGAACCACATTCGATACTTCCAAAAACTTTAACGTAATTGCTGATGTGAACCATGGAGGCAACTGGACTATAGAAGTAAATAACGAAACTGCATCCTATTCTACAGCAAATAACATCTGGCAGACCTCAGCCACACATTACTGGCCGGGAACTGGCAGTACTGTTGATTTTTATGCTTATTATCCTACAAGTATCTCAAGCAGTATTACTCATACAGCAGGCTCTGCACCTGTTCTTTCTTATACCGTGCCTGATAATGCAGCTGACCAGATTGATATCCTTACTTCTTCAAAGACAGGCGTGGCCGGTGATTCCTATAATCAGACTCCTGTTGATTTCAAGCATATCTTTGCAGCAGTACAGTTCTCTGTCGGGAGTAAAGGAATGGGAAGTGGTACTATCTCGTCAATATCCATAGGGGAGTTCAGAATTCCGGAAGATATACCTTTGGTAGTGGATGGACTTTAGGGACTCCAGTAAGACAACTATACGAAGAATGTTTATCAGCAAGTAACGCAGGAACAGATATTTATTCGGGAACTTATACTTTGATCATGATGCCCAGACACTGTAAATGCAAGTTTAACAGTTACCTATAGTAATGGAGGAACACTTACAAAGGATCTGGGTGGACATGGGAAGCAGGGAAAGTAGACTATAATATGGATTTTCATTTTCTATAAGGGAATATAATTATACTGGAAATGTCCAATCCTTTACAGTACCGTTTACAGGAACTTATAAGATAGAATGTTGGGGAGCAGAGGGAGGAGATGACCCATGTAAAGGAGGCGCTATACCCGGCAAAGGAGCCTATACCTCCGGATATATCAATCTTACATCCGGCAAACAATTATTTCTATATGTAGGTGGTGTGGGGAACAGTCTTTACAAACAGATTAATTATGGTGGCTGGAATGGAGGCGGCACTAGTACCTCAAATGGAAATACATATTTTCCTTCAGGTGGTGGTGGTTCCACAGATGTAAGACTTATAAAACATTCAGGCAGTGACGGCTGGAGTGGAACTTCATCTCTTCGAAGTAGGATTATGGTAGCGGCAGGCGGCGGTGGTTGTTTGACGGATGGTAATTCAACAATTGCTAATGGAGCTAATGCAGGAGGTCTCAAAGGATATGCTGCATATAACACTGCGAATAGTATGCTATAATGAATCAATATATGACGGCACCGGTGCTACGCAAATCTCATGTGGTTCTTGTCCTGCTTATGATGATCCTAATTGGGATTATTGCAAATATCTTAAAGATGGGACAATAAATCCATGGGGTTACTTCGGATATGCCAACCAATCGTATGTTGATTTATTTTGGACCGGTGGTGGCGGTGGCGGCTGGTGGGGAGGACTGTCTGTATACGGTCGTGGTGGCGGAGGCGGTTCTTCCTTTATATCAGGAATGCCAGGTTGTGTAGCCATGTCTGCGGATGGAACTCAAAATACCAGTATAAATTATATGACAGTTAATGGAACAATATATTCATTTATATCACCAGTTATGAAAGACGGTGCATCTTCAATGCCAGCACCGTTAGGCGGAACAGAAACAGGACATTCTGGTAATGGTTATGCCCGGATAACTTTTGTGTCTGCAAACTAATTATTTTACCTTTCTGACTTATCACATCCTTTTATATTCTCATCTCTCGCGGAGAGAAGAGAATATAAAGGATGATACGGATGAGGGGCAGAATATCTCTAAACAAAGGTCTTGTTCCTTTGCTAATTTCTTCTTTAATTATTTTATTTCTTACAGGATGTGCAGAAAATAGTAGCATACTGGATATCGGAGGAAACAGACAATTAGAGTTTTCTGTTTCAACTCATGATTGGAGTAATTCTAATAGTTCTAATAATAAAGCCATTACGACGAGCTACTCCTATTAGTGGAAACGTATTTGATACTTCCAAAAGTTTCAACGTAATTGCAGATGTAAACAAAGGAGGCAGTTGGTTCACAGAAGTAAATAACGAGACAGCATCCTACTCTACAGCAAATAATATCTGGCAAACATCAGCTACACATTACTGGGCAGGATCTGGAAGTACGGTAAACTTTTATGCCTACTATCCCAAAAGTATCTTGAATAACATTACTCATACCGCTGGTTCAGCACCTGTTCTTTCCTATACTGTGCCTGACAATGTAACTGACCAAATTGATATTCTTACTTCTTCAAAGACAGGCGTGGCCGGAGACTCTTATAACCAGACTCCTGTTGATTTCAAACATATCTTAGCTGCCGTACAATTTTCTGTAGGAAGCGGAGGCATGGGAGGCGGTACTATTTCATCAATATCCATAGGAGATGTTCACAATTCCGGAACTTATGCCTTTGGCAGCGGATGGACTTTAGGAACCACAATGAAGACATTTACCATTTTACAGCCAAAAATAATATCAGGGACCTCCGGTGAGGATATTTATTCAGGAACATATACCTTCCTGATGATTCCCCAAACATTCAGTAATGCTACTATTACATTAACTTATAATACAGGAACAGTATACACACAAACGATATCAGGTACCTGGAGTGCTGGAAATTCCTATACTTATAATTTATCAAAACCTGTTAACATTGGTGATTACTATTATAGTGACGGAACATGGGGATCCATTGCAGAACATACGAATTCTACGGCATCACCTATCGGCGTAATATTCAGTAATTCTACAAGTGGTATTGACAAAAGACATGGCTGGACCCATGGATATGCCATGGCACTTCAAAATGCAGGATCAGGAGCTGCAACCTATCAGTGGTATACTTCAGATAGTGGCAACCCGACCGGAACATACATTGCAGGAGCAGATAGTATCATGTCCGACAAGGACGGCTATACCCATAGCGGTTATCTACAGACATCAGACTATGCTGCCGGTATTGTAGCCAAGAACTATACTGCAAAAGATAAGAGCGGGAATACAGTAACTAATCCTTCTGGTACCAGCGGTTGGTATTTGCCAAGTATCGGCCAGTGGTATGATATATGTGCTGGTCTCGGAGGAATGGTTGCAGCCAGCGGGAAAGCCTATACAAACAGCAGCACATATTATCTTCAGTGGTACAGTGGGGATACAAGTGGGGACACACATAACTATTCCAGTCTGTGTGCATCAAATCTTAATGTCTACCTGGATGCCTTGAAAGATAAAGGATATAGTGTAGACCTGTTTGGTAGTAATAACGATGTTTATTATTGGAGCTCATCAGAATGTAATAACTCTTGGACCTACTCTGTGGGCTTTTACTTCTATAGTGATGACTATGTACACCTACACAACAGTATTAAAACGAATTCGTTTATGGTGCGGCCTGTTATCGCTTTCTGACTTGTTTATCAATTTAAATACTTATATATTTGAACTTAAGAGATTAAATTTGCCATTACCAGTATAAGCTAATTTGAGATATTGTTAGATTATCCTTATATTCTCATCTCTCGCGGAGAGAAGAGAAAATAAAGGATGATGTAGATGAGGGTCATAATATCTCTTGGCAAAGGTCTTGTTCCTTTGCTAATTTCTACTTTAATTATTTCATTTCTTACAGGTTGTGCAGAAGACGGCAATATTTTGGATAACGGAGAGAACAGACAATTAGGGTTCTCTGTAAAAACTTATAGTTGGAATAACTCTAATAGCTCCTCTGATTCTAAACCTGATAGCCGTGCGACTCCTATCAGTGGAACCACATTCGATACCTCCAACAGTTTTAATATAATTGCAGATGAAAACAAAGATGGTAACTGGTCCACAGAAGTTAACAACGAAACTGCAGCCTACTCCAGTACTAATAAGATTTGGCAGACGTCTTCTGTCCATTATTGGCCGGGGGTAGGAAGTACAGTAGATTTCTATGCTTATTATCCCACAAGTATCTTGAATAACATTACTCATACCGCCGGTTCAGCGCCGGTTCTTTCCTATACTATACCTGATAATGTGGCTGACCAGATTGATATTCTTGCTTCTTCAAAGGCAGGTATAGCCGGAGACTCCTACAACCAGACTCCTGTTGATTTCAAACATATCTTTGCTGCGGTACAGTTCTGTGTTGGCAGCAGTGGAATGATTAACGGTACGATTACCAAAATATCCCTTAACGGAATACAGAATACCGGAAGTTATAGCTTTACCAGTGGCTGGACTCCACAGACATCCAGTACGACGACATATACAAAGAATGTTTATGCAGCAAGTGAGGCAGGTACAGAAATCGTATCCGGGAATGATCCATTTCTCGTGATGCCACAAACTCTGTCGAATGCGAGTTTTACGGTTAACTATTCAGGTGGCGCAACCCTGACAAAGAGTCTGGGAGGAACGTGGGAAGCAGGGAAAGTCTATAACTATAATATTAATTCTTCTTTCTCGGCTATACAGGATTTTAGTTATACTGGAGGTGTGCAGTCCTATACCGTACCCTTTACGGGAACTTATAAACTTGAAGTCTGGGGTGCACAAGGTTGTGGGTGGCTTACAAATGGAATTGGTGGCCTTGGAGGTTATTCATATGGTAATATATATTTAACGCAATACAAAAAACTATATATATGTATTGGTCAATGTAATCAAGCATTAGATGATGCTAATGGTGTGGCGGCTTATAATGGTGGCGGCTGTGGTTCTATTGCAGGTGGTGGTGCTACACATATCTCAACTACGAACAGAGGTGTTCTAAGTAACTATTTTACATATCAAAACGAAATACTAATTGTAGCAGGTGGTGGAGGAAGTGGAGATACCGCATATGGTGGTGATGGTGGTGGATTAGTCGGTGGAACAGGAGGAGATTTCAGAGAAAATGCAAGTGGATTTGCAGGTAGCATAATATTAGCAGCAGGGGGGTCGCAATCATCAGGTGGAAATTATGGGCAATATAATGATGGCTTACAAACAAAAGGGCAATCAGGGAGTTTTGGGCAAGGTGGTATGGGAGGCCCTGGAGGAGCGAGCAACTATGGTGGAGGAGGCGGAGGAGGCTGGTATGGTGGTGGTGGCATAAATCTTGGCGGAGGCGGTGGAGGCGGTTCCGGTCATCTTGGCTCAACACTTATCAGTGGGACGACAGGAATGCAGAATGGTGTTCGCTCCGGTAATGGTTATGCACGTATCACCTTTGTTTCTGCAAACTAATCGTTTTATCTTTCTGACTTATCTCATCTATTATATTCTCATCTCTCGCGGAGAGAAGAGAATATAATGGATGATATAGATGAGGGTCAGAATATCTCTAAACAAAGGTCTTGTTCCTTTGCTAATTTCTTCTTTAATTATTTTATTTCTTACAAGTTGTATAGAAGACAACAACATATTAGATAATGGTGGAAATAGACAATTAGAGTTCTCTGTTATGACCCATGGTTGGAATAACTCTAATAGTAGTCCTTTTAATTGTGAAAAAAATAGTCGTGCTACTCCCATCAGTGGAGCCTCATTCGATACTTCCAACAGTTTCAATGTAATTGCAGATGTAAACAAAGGAGGTAATTGGTCTACGGAAGTAGATAATGAAGCGGTTTCCTATTCCAGTACTAATAACATCTGGCAGACTTCTGCCACACATTACTGGCCGGGATCTAGCAGTATCGTAAACTTTTATGCCTATTATCCTACAAGCATTTCCAGCAGCATTACTCATAATGCTGGTTCAGCGCCTGTTCTTTCCTATACTGTGCCTGACAATGCTGCTGACCAGATTGATATCCTTACTTCATCAAAGATAAGTGTGGATGGAGATTCCTATAACCAGACCCCTGTTGATTTCAAGCACATATTTGCTGCTGTACAGTTTAGAGTTGGCAGTAGTGGAATGATTAACGGTACTATTACTAAAATATCCCTTAACGGAATACAGAATACCGGAAGTTATAGCTTTACCAGTGGCTGGACTCCACAGACATCCAGTACGACAACGTATACAAAAGATGTTTCTGCAGCAGGTGATGCAGGTACAGAAATTGTATCCGGTAATGACCCTTTTCTCGTAATGCCGCAGACCCTGTCGAATGCTAGTTTTACGGTTACCTATTCAGGTGGTGCAACCCTTACAAAGAGTCTGGGTGGAACATGGGAAGCCGGGAAAGTCTATGAATATAATATTAATTCTTCTTTCTCGGCTACACAGGATTTCAGCTATACTGGAAATGTGCAGTCCTATACCGTACCATTTACTGGAACTTATAAAGTTGAAGTCTGGGGAGCAGAAGGAGGATATGGTTGGACAACTGGAAGTGGAGATATGACGGCAGGAGGTAAAGGCGGTTATTCAGCTGGTGATGTCAGACTTTCTAAAGGTCAGATAGTCTATATTGTAGTAGGAGGTGCTGGGAATCCTGGTTCAAATCATACACAAGTTGGTGGTTATAATGGCGGTGGGCAATCCAGTTCACAAACAGGTCCTGATGGTGGTGGCGCGACACATATTGCAACAACGAACCGCGGTATATTGAGCAATTATAGTAATTATCAAAGAGAGATTCTTATAGTAGCCGGTGGAGGCGGCGGCTCAGAAAGGGTTATGGGTGGTGATGGAGGTGGAATCTCAGGAACTTCTGGCTCTATCGGTTTTCAATCTTTACTAACAAACGCTGGAGGTGGTACACAAAACTCTGGTGGTATTGCAGGAACCACCTCTGATAAAGGTGATGCAGAATCTGGCCGTTTCGGCAAAGGAGGTAATGGATATATTTTAGGTTCACAAGATGCTGGTGGTGCCGGTGGCGGTGGCTGGTATGGTGGCGGTGGTATTGCCTATGCCGGCGGTGGCGGCGGTGGTTCCGGTTATGTCGGAGGAGTAACAAATGGATCAATGCAGACTGGTAGCAGATCAGGTGATGGTTATGCCCGAATTACCTTTGTTTCTGCAAATTAATATATTTTCAACGGTCTCAATTGGATCCATATCATCTCAAAAAGGAATATCCAATTTCTCCATCATTAATAGGAACAAAAATATCAGATTGTCATTCCAGCATCCATTTCCATGCAGGTATGACTTTTATAAGCCTGCCATTATAGGAGATTGAATCTTCCTGATTCAATGTAATGATGGTGAGGTTGTTACAATCTGTATACTTGCAAGCTTCTATGAGTCCTGAAATCTCTCGATTTTTATTAGAGCCGTTAAGTTCCGTCGTCACCTGAATCAGACGCGAGATGACATTCCCTGACTGAATGACGAAATCACATTCGTTCCTTTCATTGTAATAATATATCTTCTCTCCTGTCCTCAAATTCCGCCTGAGGTGCAGGAATACACTATTCTCAAACAGTTTTCCCTCATCTTCACTCTGGGGCATAAGAACGGCTGACCTGAGGCCGTTATCTATTAGATAATGCTTTGACAGGCTACTTGTTTCCCTGATCATTGAACCACTGAACTTCGGGACCTTGAAAAACAAGAATATGGAACATGCATAATCGAGGATCTGATAAAGGGATTCCTTGCTTACCCTGAGCCCCTGTGACTTGATGTCGTTATAGATGGCATTTACGGAAGTCGGCTTGGACAGATTCAGCATTACACGCTTAAGAAAATATCTTATCACCATAGGATTTGACAGGTTGTAGTGTTCCATCAGATCCCGGAACAGCATCGTATTGAAGTAGTTCTGCAATTCCTTATACCTGATGGTATCATCTTCTTCCAATACAATCTGTGGAAAGGCACTTCCACTATTGTATTTCTTAAAGGCGGTCAGCAACTTCGCCCTTCCGCTTTCCGTAAACCTGTTGGCTTCAACATTGGTAAAACCACAGAATTCTCTGAAAGATAAAGGAAACTCCTCATACTCTATGGGCCAGCCCCTTAAAGCGGATGACAGTTCTGCAGACAGCATCTTGGAGTTACTGCCTGATATGAAGATATTCTTACAATAACTCTTATAAAGTCTCAGGACGAATAAATCCCAGTTTTCAACAAGCTGGATCTCATCAAAAAACATATACACACTGCTGATATCAATATCAGGATACATTTCCATATAAGCCTGTATGACCGTATCCAGGTCCTTTGTCTTTAAATCATATATACGTTCATCATCAAAACTGAGCCAGAGGATCCTGTTTTTTTCGACGCCTTTATTTATCAATTCGTTGACGGCAAGCATCAGTAATGAAGACTTTCCGCATCTTCTGACACCGGGAACAGTTATAATCTTCCGGCTGTCAACAGGGAGTTTCAGATCACGGGGAAGAAGCTTAAACGGCATTTCTTCCTGTTTCATCGCTATAAGAGACTGTAGTACTTCCTTTAATCCCATACGTGTATTTTATTAGTAACACTTGCAAATATAATGAAACTTTCCGTTATTCAAGGAAACATATAAGAAAAATGTCTTTTATTTTAGAATATATTATAAACTACCAGCCAAACAGATGACATCTTTGATGTTTAGTTTATGCAGGATCTATGTTTATTGTTAAAACTGTTGATACCGGCTTATATCATTTAGAATTCTTGAAAAACTATACGAAGTTTCTCATCTCTCGCGGAGAGAAGAGAATATAATGGATGATATAGATGAGGGTCAGAATATCTCTAAACAAAGGCTTCTTTCCTTTGCTTTCTTTTTCTTTAATTATTTTATTTCTTACAGGATGCGCAGAAAATAGTAGCATACTGGATAATGGACAAAGTCGTCAATTAGAGTTTTCTGTTTCAACTCATGGCTGGAATAGTTTTAATAGTTCTAATAATAAAGCCATTACGAGAGCGACTCCTATTAGTGGAAGCACATTTGATACTTCCAAGAGTTTCAATGTAATTGCAGATGTGAACAAGGGAAGTCATTGGACTACGGAAGTAAATAATGAAACTGCATCCTACTCCACTGCAAACGATATTTGGAAGACTACTACTGTCCATTACTGGCCAGGAGCAGGAAGCACCGTGAACTTCTATGCTTATTATCCCATAAGTATCTTGAATAACATTACTCATACAGCAGGTTCAGCACCTGCTCTTTCCTATACCGTGCCTGATAATGCTGCTGACCAAATAGATATTTTAGCTTCATCAAAGACTGGAGTAGCTGGGGATTCTTATAATCAGATACCTGTAGATTTCAAGCATATCTTTGCTGCAATACAGTTTTCTGTAGGGAGTTCGGGACTGCCAAGTGGAACAATCTCTTCAATTTCAATAAGCAATGTTGCCAATTCAGGAACATATACCTTTGGCAGCGGTTGGTCAGATGTGACAGGTTCAAAAACCTTTACGGTATTCCCGTCAACGACAATCAGCGGCACATCAGGAGAAAGCATTACGTCAGGAACCTATACCTTAATAATGATTCCTCAGGCATTCAGCAATGCTGTCATTACTTTAACCTATAATACAGGCACTACATATACAAAAACTATATCAGGTACATGGAGCACAGGAAATACTTATGCCTATAATTTATCCAAACCTGTAAATATCGGTGATTACTATTATAGTGACGGAACCTGGGGATCCATTGCCGAACATACAAACTCTACTGCATCAGCAATTGGTGTTATCTTCAGTAATTTTACAAGTAATATAGACAAAGGACATAATTGGACCCACGGCTATGCTATGGCACTGCAGAATGCAGGATCAGCCACTGCAACCTATCAATGGTACACTTCAGAAAGTAGCAATCCTACTGGGTCATCCGTTATAACTGCCAATCAGATCATGTCTGACAAAGACGGCTATACCTATACCAGTTATATACAAACGAGTGGCTATGCTGCTGGTATTGCTGCCAGAAGCTATACCGCAAAGGACAAAAGTGGAAACACATTAGCTGCACCTTCATATAGTAGTGGCTGGTATTTGCCAAGTTCAGGTCAGTGGTATGATATATGTGTTAATCTTGGAGGAATGGTCACAGCCAGTGGAAAAGCCTATACTAGTTGTACAAGTGGTTGTCTTATATGGTGTAGTAGAGATACAAATGGGGACATAAATAATTATTCCAATTTATGCGCATCGAACCTTAATATTTATCTAAATGCTTTAAAAGAAAAGAGCTATAGTGTAGACCTGTTCAGTAACAATTATGAGTATTGGGGTTCATCGGAATATGATATTTCTTTAGCGAGCTGTGTGTACTCTGATGATAGTGGTGTGTACTCTGGTGATAGTGCTAATGGTGAAGTTGGCGTGAGTAGCAGCCATAAGATGCTTTGGCATAGTGTCAGATCTGTCATCGCTTTCTAATTTATCTTATCAATTTTAAGACAAAGAACTATAACTATAGATACTAGCATAGATTGATCCATAATCTTATCAGATTATTATATTCTCATCTCTCGCGGAGAGAAGAGAAAATAAAGGATGATACGGATGATGGTCAGAATATCTCATGGCAAAGGCTTCTTTCCTTTGCTTTTTTCTTCTTTAATAGTCTTATGTCTTGCAGGATGTGCAGAAAACAGTAGTATACTGGATAATGGACAAAACAGACAATTAGAATTTTCCGCAAAAACTTGTGGTTGGAATAACTCTAATAGTTCCTCTGATTCTAAACCTAATAGCCGTGCGACTCCCATTAGTGGAAACACATTTGATACTTCCAAAAACTTCAATGTAATTACTGATGTAAATAAAGGAGTTAACTGGTCTACAGAAATAAATAACGAAACTGCATCTTATTCTACAGCAAATAACATCTGGCAGACTACAGCAACACATTTCTGGCCGGGAGTAGCAAGTACCGTGAATTTCTATGCTTATTATCCCACAAGCATTTCGAATAAAGTTACTCATAATGCAGGTTCAGCACCTGTTCTTTCCTATACAGTACCTGACAATGCAGCTGATCAAATTGATATCCTTACCTCTTTAAGAACAGGTGTCTCCGGGGATTCTTATAATCAGATTCCTGTAGATTTCAAACATATATTTGCTGCTATACAGTTCAGTATAGGTAGCAATGGCATGCCAAGTGGAACCATTACGGGTGTCACTTTGAATAACATTCAGTATAAAGGGACATATAGTCTGGATGGCACATGGACTCCTAATACTACAGATAAGAAGTCCTTTTCACAGACCGTATCTGTTCTAACAAATGCGGGAACAGCGATCACTTCGGGTACAACGACTTTTATAATGATGCCTCAGGCATTGAGCAGTGATGCCAGTATTACGGTTACCTATAGCAATGGCGGTACACTGACCAAGGCAATTACCGGTA
The DNA here is from genome assembly GCA_963769405.1 of uncultured Prevotellaceae bacterium. Lineage (GTDB taxonomy): Bacteria > Bacteroidota > Bacteroidia > Bacteroidales > Bacteroidaceae > Prevotella. The sequence continues at coordinate 13,569 of CAVYLQ010000021.1, forward strand.
CATGGGAGGCTGGAAAGACTTACACCTATAATCTGTCGAAGACGATACCAGTAGCAAACTTTGATTATACCGGAGATGTGCAATCCTATACCGTACCATTGACCGGGACGTATAAACTCGAGGTCTGGGGAGCACAAGGAGATAAAGTCTTTGATGGAGGAATTGGAGGATATGGAGGATATTCTTATGGAAACATAATACTTAGAGGGGGAGATTGTTTATATATCTGTGTTGGAGGAGCTGGAGTTTCTAGAGGATATAATGGCGGTGGCATTGGGCAAGTTTATGGTGGAGGTGCTACTCATATAGCTATAACAAACAGAGGAGTATTAAGCGGATATATTTCTAATCAAGATGAAGTATGTATAGTAGCAGGCGGAGGAGGTGGTGGAGAACGAACCACATCTGGTAGTGGAGGTGGCATATCTGGTGAAAACGGTGTGTTTTATAATGGTAGCTGTACAGGTAACACACCTACTGGTGGAACACAAGCAACAGGTGGAACGGGTGCATGGAACAATATTTATGGCACCGCTGGATCAGGAACATTTGGACAAGGAGGTACAGGTGTCACCTCCAATGAAGAAGGTGGAGGTGGCGGAGGAGGATGGTATGGTGGCGGAGGCATACCATGGGCTGGAGGTGGCGCTGGTGGTTCTGGTCATCTTGGTTCAACTCTTATCAGTAGGACAACAGGTATGCAGAATGGTGTTCGCTCCGGTAATGGATATGCCAGAATTACCTTTGTTTCTGCAAATTAATTTGATATATCTTGCTATTCCTTATATTCTCATCTCTCGCGGAGAGAAGAGAAAATATTGAATTATGGGAAAGAAGCCGCTACTAGGGATACATATATCATTTTTGTGTTTAGTATTAATCGTTATTTCATTATTTTGCTCTTGCTCAAGCGAAGAAAATGTATATTCTAATCTATCAGCAAATAAGATCTCATTTAAGGCTACAGTTGCCGAGAAATGGAATAATGGAAGTATAAACAGTATTCCTCAACAAATTGAAACGACAAAAAATATTCTTAGCAGTAATGAACAAGGACCGTTAATTGTAAGATCAGACCTAGGAACAGCACTCTACCTTCACCCTGTAACACAAATCGGTATTCATATTCAGACTGCCAACGATAAGCCTATCACTAAAAGTGGAAAAGCAATAATCGATGAGTCTAACGGTAAGACGTTGCATACTCGTGGAGTTCCAAATACCTCTTCCATCCTTGGCAACTCTTTCGGTATTCTCGCATATCGTACTCCAAGTTCAGCTACTGGAGTTAGTGGAGTTTCACCGGATTTTATCGATAATAAGGAAGTAACTGCATCAGGGGATTTATGGAAAACAAGTACGGACTATTTCTGGCCGGATGATGGAGATAAACTCTCTTTCTTCGCCTACACACCCTTTGGCAACAGTGATATTATCGTTGCCGACGCATCTTCAACTGGTTTACCGTCTATAACCTATACAGCGAATACGGATGTGATTAAACAGCAGGATCTGATGGTTGCTAGTAAACAGAACCAGACGAGAAACACTACTTCGATAGCGGCAGGCGTTGATATGTCTTTTTCCCATGCGCTCACGGCAATTACGTTCGCTGTCGGCAAAGATATGGTTCCTGGTGTGTTCAAAAGTATAGCAATAAAAGGGGCACTAACAACCGCGACATATAACCTGAACACCAACACATGGAATACAAGTAGCGGAACGAATACGGGAAATATCAGTATTATGCTTAACGGAACCACAGGAACAGTTGTTGATGGAACGGAAAATGTGGCATTGACAAGTGGAGAAAATACAATGATGATGATTCCACAGACATTTTCTTCAAGCAGTACGGCATATATTGAGGCTGTGTTCAACAACAGAAATGGCGACAAGACCCTTACGGCATCTCTTGCAGGAACCACATGGGATGCAGGCACGTCCATAATATATAAATTATCAACATCTTCGGTAAACACTTTAACACTAGGTACTATTTCCTATCCGAGCTCTTGGGGAGGAACAGCTGCGCCTGTTTCTGGTTTCAGCAGCGGAGAAACTGCTGGCATATATGTCGTGGACCAGAACAATAGAGTAAAGGGCGCAAATATAAAGGCCACATACAATGGTCGTAGTTGGACCCTTGCCAGTAATATCCTTTTTTCTCCACAATACAAATACTTTGCTTATTATCCGTATCGGTCAGGCTATTCTGCATCAAGTGTTACAGCAGCAGCGACTACAGCTGACGAGTTCTTTGCGGGGATCATCTCTAATTGGACAGTTGTAGCTGACCAGAGTACCTCCAATAAATTCAAAGCCAATGACCTTCAAGTTGCAATGGGAACAATAAGCAGTACGGCAAGCAGTATCTCGTTTGATATGGCGCATAAAATGGGGCTGGCAATTATTACACTCGGAACTAAAAGTGTGTCTACAACAAGAACTTACACAATGGGAAGTTCAACGTCATACAGTGATTCTTCAGACAAGACGGCAGTTACTGCGTCAAGTAATTTCTCTGGGAATTTACCTCTTCTGTATAACAGTAAATATTATTATATTGCCAAGGCTGCAACAAATACGACGTTTAATAGTTTAACAACAGATAATAATGCATGGTCAATGACACAAAGTATTTCTTCTGGTGCTTATAGTTCATTGACAGCAATAACAACTAGAGCTTTCTATAAATTTATAGCAAAGTTTAACTATATAGGTAATGTTCAGAGTTTTATCATTCCATTGACGGGAATTTATAAGCTTGAAGTATGGGGAGCAGAAGGAACAACAACACCTAAACAAGGTAATATGACCTCTATAGGCTATGGAGGTCTAGGAGGATATGCTGTTTGCCAGATTACAAAAGAAAAGAAATCTAATTTGTTTATTTGTGTGGGCAAGGGTGGTGAATCCTATGGTAATTACTCATGGTTTCCTGGATCAGGAGATGCACATCTTAATCCAACGGCTTATAGGACACGAATATACAATGGTGGTGGTGCAGGTCATGCATTTGGCGGAGGTGCAACTCATATTGCATTAACAAATAGAGGAGAACTATATAATTATGAGAATTATAAGCCTGAAATATTAATAGTTGCCGGTGGTGGTGGAGGTAATGAATTAATCTCAGGAGATGCCGGAGCAGGAGGTGGGTCAAATGGTGGATCCGGTTATGATGTACCAACGTTTGGCTGTACTGGTTATGGGGGAACACAGATAGCAGGAGGATTAGGCGGAGCTGCAGTCACAAATAGTCAGACATATGGAGCCGGGAAGAATGGAGCCTTTGGCCTTGGTGGAAATTCTTATATAAGTTATGACATATATGAAGAAGGTGCTGGCGGCGGCGGTGGCTGGTATGGCGGAGGAGCATCAACATGTTATGCAGGCACTGGCGGCGGTGGATCTGGTTATGTAAATAGTGCTTTAACTAATAACTCTACGATAAAAAGTGGAGTTAGAGAAGGTGATGGATATGCTATTATTACATTAATAACACCAAATTAATATCATCCATTATATTCTCATCTCTCGCGGAGAGAAGAGAATATAAAAGATGATATTGATGAGGGGCAGAATACTTCTTGGCAAAGGCTTCTTTCCTTTGCTTTTTTCTTCTTTATTAATGGTCTTATGTCTTGCAGGATGCGCGCAAGATAGTAATATATCAGATAATGGTCAAAGTCGGCAATTAGAATTTTCTGTTTCAACTCATGGTTGGAATAATTCTACTACTCGAGCCACTCCTATCAGTGGAAATACATTGGATACTTCCAACAGTTTCAATGTAATTACAGATGTAAACAAAGGAGGCAGCTGGTTCACAGAAGTAAATAATGAGACAGCATCCTATTCCAGTACTAATAATATCTGGCAGACTTCTGCTACACATTACTGGCCGGGAGCAGGAAGTACAGCGGACTTCTATGCCTACTACCCTACAAGTATCTCTGGCAGTATTACTCATACTATAGGAGTAGCACCTGTTCTTTCCTATACTGTGCCAGACAATGCAGCTGACCAGATTGATATTCTTACTTCTTCAAAAACAGGAGTAGCTGGGGATTCCTATAATCAGACTCCTGTAGATTTCAAACATATTTTTGCTGCGGTTAATTTCCAAGTAGGAACCAGTGGTATGCCTAATGGAACAATCACCAAAGTTACATTGAATAATATCCAATATAAGGGGACTTACAGTCTGGATGGCACATGGACTCCAGATATTACAGACACGAAATCCTTCTCACAGGTAGTATTTGTTCCGACAAGTACAGGTGCTGCAATCACTTTGGGAGCAACGACCTTTATGATGATGCCTCAAACGCTAAGCAATGATGCCAGTATTACTGTTACCTATAGCAATGGTGGCACACTGACAAAAGCTATCACCGGCACATGGGAAGCCGGAAAGACCTATACCTATAATCTGTCCTATATTCCAAGGACCTTCGGCTATACCGGCACAGTGCAGACTTATACAGTACCCGTTACTGGTACCTATAAATTTGAAGTTTGGGGAGCACAGGCTGGAGGTTCCTATGGTGGATATGCATTCGGAAATATAATACTAAATGTGGGTACTAACTTATATATTTGCGTTGGAGGAGCCGGGCAAACTAATATCAATGGAAGTATTATATCAAATCCACTTTCTGCAGGATATAATGGTGGAGGATATGGCCAATGTGGTGGTGGTGGTGCTACACATATTGCACTTACAAATAGAGGAGTATTAAAAAATTATATTTCAAATCAAAATGAAGTTCTAATTGTAGCAGGCGGCGGCGGTGGCAGCGATAGTAATGCAAATAGTAGTAATGGTGGTTCAGGTGGTGGACTTAATGGTGGAGATGCCGTAAATGGAGGATCTGGCGGAACTCAAACGGCTGGAGGTTCTGGGATTGGTTCTGGATCTTTTGGGCAAGGAGGAGATATTGGAACAACAAATGATGATTCAGCAGGAGCTGGCGGTGGTGGCTGGTATGGAGGAGGTTCTTCTACACAACCATGTATTGGTAGTGGCGGTGGCGGCTCTGGCCATTTAGGTTCTACTCTCATTAGCGGAACAACAGGAATGCAAAATGGTGTTCGCTCTGGCGATGGTTATGCTCGAATAACTTTTGTTTCTGCGAATTAATTATTTTACCTTTCAGGCTTACTATGTTATCCTTAGTTTCTCATCTCTCGCGGAGAGAAGAGAAAATAAGGAAGCATGGTAAGGAAGTCACTACAGAACCAGAATCTATTAGGTCAGAACTCCATATTAATCATTTTTTTTATTGTTTTGCTGTTTTGTTCATGCTCCAACAAAACAGGCATAGGTGATGAGAATAACAAGTTATTGAAATTCTCCGTATCTGTTCCGTTATGGAAGGGAGAGGGCAATGCATCAAAGACCGAGTCACGTGCAACGCCCATAACGGATTCTTCATTTGGTTCAGACAAGAGCTTCAACCTGATCGCAGATCAGAAAGAAGGAACAGGAAGCTACAGTACATTGATTAATAACGAGATCGTTACCTGTTCCAATAGTTTATGGAAGATAGCAAAGGACTATTACTGGTCCGGCACAGACAGTAAAACCATTAATTTCTATGCCTACTATCCTGCAAGTATATTCAGTAATATCACTCATACTTCAGGCTCTGCACCCACCCTTGACTATACCGTTCCCGATAATGCAGCTGATCAGATTGATATCCTTGCAGCAGCTAGTCCGGATGTATCCGGCAGTACGGGTACAGCCATTCCACTGACCTTCAAGCATATCTTTGCAGCCGTAAAGTTCAGCATGGGAACAAGTGGCATGCCAGGTGGGACAATCACGAAAGTTACATTGAACAACATCCAGTATAAGGGGACTTGCAGTCTGGATGGAATATGGACCCCGAACACAACAGATCTGAAGTCTTTTTCACAAACCGTATCTGCATCCACAAATGCCAACACGACAATCACTTCGGGTACAACGACCTTTATGATGATACCCCAGACATTGAATAAAGATGCAAGCATTACTGTCACCTATAGTACTGGGACGTCATATACAAAAGCCATATCCGGGTCATGGTCTGCGGGAAACAGCTATACCTATAATTTATCAAAAATTCCTGGTCAGTATCTTTTCAGTGACGGAACTTGGGGGAGCTACGATCCAAACAAGACGGTGATCGGGATCGTATTCAGTAATTCTACAAGTGGTATTGACAAAAGACATGGCTGGACCCACGGCTATGCCATGGCACTTCAAAATGCAGGATCAGGAGCTGCAACCTATCAGTGGTATACTTCAGATAGTGGCAACCCGACCGGAACATACATTGCAGGAGCAGATAGTATCATGTCCGACAAGGACGGCTATACCCATAGCGGTTATCTACAGACATCAGACTATGCTGCCGGTATTGTAGCCAAGAACTATACTGCAAAAGATAAGAGCGGGAATACAGTAACTAATCCTTCTGGTACCAGCGGTTGGTATTTGCCAAGTATCGGCCAGTGGTATGATATATGTGCTGGTCTCGGAGGAATGGTTGCAGCCAGCGGGAAAGCCTATACAAACAGCAGTACATATTATCTTCAGTGGTACAGTGGGGATACAAGTGGGGACACACATAACTATTCCAGTCTGTGTGCATCAAATCTTAATGTCTACCTGGATGCCTTGAAAGATATAGGATATAGTGTAGACCTGTTTGGTAGTAATAACGATGTATATTATTGGAGCTCATCAGAATGCAATAACTCCTGGACCTACTCTGTGGGCTTTTACTTCTATAGTGATGGCTATGTACATCTACACAACAGTATTAAGACGAATTCGTTTATGGTTCGGCCTGTCATCGCTTTCTGATTTGTTTATCAATTTAAGAATAAAGAGTTAAGACTATTGATAACTTTGTAAACTGGCTCAGAGTATTATCCAGTTTTCTATTATATTCTCATCTCTCGCGGAGAGAAGAGAATATAATGGATGATATAGATGAGAGCTAGAATACATTTCCGCAAAGGCTTCTTTCCTTTGCTTTTTTCTTCTTTAATAATAGTCTTGTGCCTTGCAGGATGTGCCGAAGATAGCAGCATACTGGATAACAGTCAAAACAGGCAACTTGGATTTTCTGTTTCAACTCATAATTGGAGTAATTCTGCTAATTCTAATAAATCTTCTGATCAAAAGGTTCCCAGTCGTGCCACGCCTATCAGTGGAAATATATTTGACACTTCTAACAGCTTTAACGTAATAGCAGATGTAAACAAAGGAGGCAATTGGACTACGGAAATAAAGAATGAGCTAGCATCCTACTCTACAGCAAATAATATCTGGCAGACTACAGCCACACATTACTGGCCCGGAACTGGCAGTACTGTGTATTTTTATGCTTATTATCCCACAAGCATCTCAAGCAGTATTACTCATAATGCAGGCTGTGCACCTGTTCTTTCCTATACTGTGCCTGATAATGCGGCTGACCAGATTGACATCCTTGCTTCTTCAAAAGCAGGTGTAGCCGGAGATTCTTATAATCAGACTCCTGTTGATTTCAAACATATATTCGCTGCAGTACAGTTCCAAGTGGGAAGTTCTGGCCTGCCCAGTGGAACAATCTCCTCAATTTCAATAGGCAATGTTGCTAATTCAGGTACTTATACCTTCGGCAGCGGCTGGTCAAATGTTACAGGTTCCAAAATCTTTACGGTATCACCGTCAACTGCAATAAACGGCACCTCAGGGGAAGGCATTACGTCAGGAACATATACCTTCCTGATGATTCCCCAGATTTTCAGCAATGTTACAATTACTTTGAGCTATAGCAATGGCACAACATTCAGTACAGTAATTTCAGGAACATGTACGGAAGGTAACACTTATACCTATCAGCTCTCTAAGAGCGTCGTGTACAATTTTGACTATACTGGAAACGTTCAGTCCTTTACTGCATCTTATACTGGGATATACAAACTAGAAGTTTGGGGTGCAGAAGGTGGATATGAGTTTAATGTAACGGCAGGAGGTAAAGGTGGATATTCAGTTGGATATATTCAATTATCTAAAGGACAAAATGTTTATGTCTGTGTAGGAGGATCAGGGAATGCTGTAGATGGTTATGGGTTGTGGTCGAATGGGGGATATAATGGAGGTGGAAAAGGAATGTGGTGCTCAAGTGGAGGTGGAGCAACTCATATTGCAACTACCAGCATGGGAACAGGAACACTGAATAATTATGTTAATAATCGGGATAAGATCCTCATCGTTGCGGGAGGTGGCGGCGGTTCTGAATGGGCTCTAGGTGGAGATGGTGGTGGTGTTTCTGGTTCCCCAGGAAGTATCTCTGGTATCCCAACTAATGTCCTCCAAGATAATACATTAACATGCGTGCTATGTGGTCTTCTACGACGATGGCGACATAGGTCTGGGCACCGGCGATATACCGGATTCGTGAGTCGGCTGTAGTCGCTTTCTGACCTGTTTTATCTCTTTATTATCTTGAACAAATTAAGATGTTAGCATGGACTGTTCGACTAAATTTGTGGATTCTCTTTATATTCTCATCTCTCGCGGAGAGAGGGATATTTTAATAAATGATTTGGTATAATTATGACAATATTATTCGCATGGTCATTAGCATATTTTATATATTCATCAAATGTTTCATGTTTTTATCAGTATTATTTTATTCTTTATCAAAGATAGAAGAAATAGAAATATTAAAATTTAACAGACAAAAAGACATGTTTTAAATTAAAAACAACGAAATATAAGATTATTATGTATATAACACTTATTTAACAAAAAAAGACACTACCCTACTCCTGTTATGTTAAAATAATTAAATAATATCATGAGTAAAAATATAATTTGCAGAAGACTTTATATAACATAAAATTATTCAATTAAAGATTCATAAATTCAGTAAAAATAACGGACATAAATGGCCATTAAATTGGCTAAAATCATGAAATCATTCTGTCTTCATATAATGTATATACATCAATAAGTATAATAAATACCATTAATATTCTTTAGATAAACAGTATCTTATGAGAAGATCTACACCATACAAGAGATCAGTAATAGAAATTTTAAAGACGATATTGTTTACATCTATTAAGAACAAACAGAAATAACATTGCAAATTTAAGAATTGATTTATTCTTTATAAATTAGAAATGCAGAGAAGTATTTTGGTATATTTATCCGAATATGTATTTTTTTATACATAAATAAGCTTATAATTGAAATAATCTAAGATTTTATCTTAACTTTGGCCTTCAATTTCAAAGACATTTATGGTAAAGATTATTCTTGATATTCCTATTACGGCTATTAGGGAAGGGAAAGATTTGGTTATAAAGGTAGATAGCAACGGAAACAGCCACATTTCCACAGATGAAAAGGAGTGTTCAAAAGATAAGAACAAACTTTTCGCATTTATGAGTTCTGTCATTAAAGAACTTTCAAAGAATGGGCATAACCGTACAGCAGAAACCTATTCCAGTACATTAAGAAGTTTTAAAAAATTCAGGAAGAATAAAGATATAGCCATGCAGGATATAGATCGGACCTTGATCGAAGAGTACGAAAAATTTTTACATGATGAGGGAGTTACCATGAATTCCAGTTCATTCTACATGAGAATTTTAAGAGCAGTATATAATCGAGCAGTAGACCGTGAGCTGATTTTCGATGCACGACCCTTCAGACATGTTTATACAGGCGTAGACAAAACTTTAAAGCGTGCCATCCCAGTTGAAGACATCAAGATGATAAAAGAGATGATAATTAAAAAGAAATCCAGGTCTTTTGCCCGTGATATGTTTATGTTTAGTTTCTATACTCGAGGAATGTCATTTGTAGATATGGCTTTTTTAAAGAAAACAGACATAAAATTTGGCTTTCTTACTTACAGACGTAAAAAGACAGGACAACTCCTTTCTATAAAGTGGGAAAAATGCATGGAGAAAATAGTAGAGAACAACCCTTCTTCCGACCACATCTATCTATTACCAATTGTTGATTCTACGAAAGGCAGACAAAGAATCCAGTATCGAAGCAGACAAAGGGCCATCAACAATAATCTCAAGAAAATCGCAGAAGAATTAAATTTAGACTGCAATCTGACCATGTATGTAGCAAGACATTCATGGGCCAGTACTGCTTTAGAGATGGAAATTCCCATAGATGTAATCAGTGACGGAATGGGACATACTTCTGAAAAGACAACCCGGATATATCTTCGCTCTCTGGACACCCGGCGAGTTGATAGTGCAAATGAAAAAATCATCAGGGCCTTAGCATAACAAGATATCACATATTAACATCAATAGTAGTTGGTGTCCACGAAGAAATACCAGGTGTGCCGAAATAGATATTTGCATCATAATCCACCCGTACATCATCTTCACTAGCACCACTCCCATTAATATTTACAGTAACTGTATAATTGGTATTACGATACAGGTTATAGTCCGTATAATCATACGTCGAACCACTCGAACCCGTATCTGAAGCCGTCAGATTTTTACCACCCAGATAAATATAGTACGTACTTTTCCAGATTGCTGTTTGAGCATTCACAGTAAGATAAGAAGCCTTTGCAGTATGATTAGTTTTGTTACGCAATTTCCAGTTCGTTGCTGCCGGATTTGTTCCCGCTTGATTCTCATATACATAATACGTGAAAGTAAGAGTCTTCCCATCTGTATTATTAGAAGTTGGAGTCACAGCAGCAAAATCGCCATAAGATGTCAATTGAGTTGTATTCACATTATGTGTATCCGAATAATAGCATTCAAGGGGCACATGATGGAGTTGGTAACCCGTGATAGTGATAGGCCAAGCAGTAACCGCATTATGTGGTATAATTTTGAATGTTATCTTACTCAGCAACCGGTCTAAAGTAATCGTACCCAAATTATTTGCTCCCGAAGAAATATTCACATCAGTCATCTTACCGAACATAATGGCATAATCAGACTGCGTCTCCAAATCTGAAGCACCGGCTATACTTGCATATTTTTCATCGAACAATGCTTTATTATAAACCCCTTTGAAAGTTCCACTTCCAGCATTTGCTACTGCATAAATTGTGCACCCCGTTGCTGCACGTGTCGTAATTGACATGGATATTGTCGTCTGGGAATCTATGCTATAAGAACTGTAATCATGTCCTATGACATCACCGGCACTATTAAAGATATAAACCGTCAAGTCCTGCACAATATTCTCAGTACTAGTAGATATGGCACGAGTAGGTACAGCAGTTCGCATACAGTTATTCTGGTTAGCCAGCGAATCTGCATAAAATGATTTGCATGATAAGGTTACAACAGCTTCATCAGTACCCACTTTTTCGTCAGAACATGATGACGCAGCGAACACTATTGCCACCAAGAACAAAGCTTTAGAGAACTGAGTACATATTCTATATTTAGTGATGAATGTCATAAATCGATATTACCTCCTTTATTGAAAGGATGTGGGATTTTCTATATCCGCCCATGGAACTACTGTAACTGTGAGATCTGTAAGGTAACTTGCATTTATCACAAATACAATATCATCATTCTTTTTAACTTCCAGCGGTTCCCCCTTTTCATCAACATCACGATCAAACAACAGAGAGCCATCCTCTTTATATACCCTGATACGAACTTGCTCCCCACTCTTTGTAGGAAGGACCTCATCAGCAAGAGTAGTATAATTGCCCTGTGAATCAAAGCTCCCCTTCATATCATAGTTTACCAGTACACCTGTGACAGAACCATCATAAGCAATGCCACTACGCAAGCCTTCCAGAACGATACGATAATTCCCATCGCCAAAGCGAGTTTTGAGGCCTTTGATCTCAACTCTGACTTTAGCCCGTATATCCTTCATCAGTATCGTATAGCTCTTAGCAGGATCATCATCACTAACATCCGCCTCAGGCGTTACATCCAAGTCACCGTAATAAATAGCATGAGGCTGCGGAGAAGTGTTTTCTCCACCCGTTTTCAACTGCAACCACGTATCTTTAATAGACTCATCCAATATCGGGGAATTTACCCGACATTCAGAAGTATCAGATGCTGCAATTGCAACAAGCGTAACTCGGTCAGTGCTATTGAAAGTGACTCTATATTTCCCGTCTTTCTCAGCAGCTACAGTACGCTGATAAATTCCATTTACGAACCAATCAATGTTATACAAATGGGCAACGGAATCCGATAATACCGCACCTCTACTGTTAACCAGTCTCAAAGAGATATCACATTGTCTATGATCTGGAAATTTATCATAGATACACGACACCATGAGCGTTGACAACAGGAAAGCAATGACTATTATCTTGATTCCATTACGCATGATAGAACTATTTTAATTCAAAAGTCTGATTATTCAAATACTGTAGTTTGACTTGCGTCAACAAATGGTGTAACTGTAACATTGATACTTGCGACACTAGGATCAATAGATTTGGATGGATCATCAGTTCCTTTTGTTTTGATAGTAACTGTACAATTATAATTTGTATTAGGACTCACCGTTTTAGCGACATGCCCATCAGGAACCGCCTCTCCATATACCCAGTTAATATTTACAGGATAGTAAACTACAGGAGTAGCATCACCTATAGCACTACCATCTGCACTAAATTTTCCTTTAATTACAAGTTTCGTATTATTGGCAACTACACTATTTGGCATCGTATAGAAAAATTTATTAATAGCATCAGACGTTGTTCCACCTAGCTTCAAAGCAGCATAAGTTGCTAAGTCTCCTGTACCAAGATAGGCTTTATATGTTGCAGTAACAGAAGCATCTCCTCCTTGCTGCCATACAGTTGAACTCCCTGTTGCTGCAGCCGTTGTGAAATTCAAATTATCCGGTACATTAGTCAGGAAAAATGCAGTTGGCTGAAAAATAGCACTTTTGTATGGGCCATTCGGATCAAATTCAACACCAACACTTGCCACAGTAATCTTGGCAACTTGATGTTGTACACTAACTGCTGATGAATATGAACCATCTTCAGCTTGAGCTATTGTACTAAATCCATACATTGGAATATTGTCAGTAGCTTCTGTTGTTGCATGAGACTAGTTCTCTGCACTTGATGTAGCTAATGCACGATCAATCGTAATCGACTTTATTAAAATCTGATGATTTCTGAACACTTGAGAATAAACCTGTCGGTGCATTAACGGCTACAAGAACTTTATCATCTTTGGCAAGAGATGTTGTTGTAACAGTAGCTGTCGTTGTTGAACCCGATTGAGTAAATTTATTTGTTCCATCTTTAGTATATTCCTGAATTGTTCTCACAGTACTACCATCACTACTAAAAACTCCAACAGTAAGTCTGTTAATCTGATTCTCATTTTTATCATCACCCGGGGTCTCACCTGCAGTAGGTGTAAGATTAGTTGCGCGACTACCAATCTTCACATTTTTTAAAGTATTTGGGAGTGCAGACGCCTGAGGACCATTCGGATTAGCCGTATTGATTGTCAATACCAATTGGTTTCCGATTGCAGAGCCCGTTTTATTACCAATATCTTCATTGCTACAGGAAGAGAAGATTCCGCAGCTACAAATTCCACAAAGCAAAAGTGCCTGTAGTTTAAAATTAAATTGTTTCAAATTCTTCATTTTCATCATCTTTTGTTCCTCCTTTTCAGTAAGGGTATTAATGTATTATTAGATATTCCTTATTTTTCTATATTATGCAGATATTCCAATACTTTTGAAGCCTGTTCAACACCTTCAGCCTGAGCCATCTTCAGATAGACATCAGCTTTAGCAAGATTACCCTGAATCATATACATGACACCAATATTATTATAGGCCCTCGGATCCGTTTCCCATTCTTTAAGGTATTGTTGAGCCTGAGAGAGATTACCACGGATAAGCGCAGATCCAGCAGCATTTATATTAGCCTCAGCATTATCTGGGAACAAGCGTGCCGAGAGGTCCATGATATCATTAAATTCCTTGGAACCAATCCTAAAATTATTAGCAGTAACATACATCTGAGATAAAGACATCGAGCGAGGATTATCATTAAAAGTACTATTTGCCGATCCGGCCTCCTTTGATTGACGTTGGAAGACAGCCGTATATTTTATTCTGCATACTTCAGGAAATATATAATGCTCCATAAAAGAATAAGGAGAACCATCTCCCAGCATTTTCAGTTCATCTTCCCTTCCCGTAGTAACATCTACAGTACGGATAATATCCAGCACTGCGCCACGAAGTTTCATATCACTTTTATCAACCAGACTGTATATACTATCCCAGTCCTCAGGTACCCATGTCACCGTAAGTCCGTCAGAACCCGTAGTATGATTGTTCATCAGAAATTGCTTCAGTTTCAAAGCCCGTTCAGAAGATTTCACTTCATTTCGCTTGAAATCACCTATCGGAGCACCATAGCCCACAACAGACACATTACGTACTACTGTTCCCGGGACCTGAAGTTGAGCATCAAGTTTTTTCTTGAGTTCATCATAGATAGCATGATCAAATTTTCTTGTACCCATTTCTCCGATTTTCCTGGAATCAGAAAGAGGAATGGTTCCACAGATCGCCAACTCTGTACTCGTTGCCCTTGTAGGATCCAAAAACTGTATCCATTCTGTTTTAGCAATCGTACTGGAGAAGTACCTTCCAGTCCTCGCAGTTCCAACAATACTCGGATCCATGGTAGAAGCGGGGCAGGTACTGATTACTATATTTTTAAACACTTCATCCTCATAAACATGAGGTTTATGTCCCCATCCACGCTCTTCACTTTCCACGAAGAAGGCTGCGCCGTGCATCCAGTCGCTATAAGGAATAGTAGTATCATAGATAAAATACCTCGTACCATGACGCTCATCTTTTGTGACAACAGGAACATTACTTCGAATACGATCCTCGAAATAAGCTTTCCGGTCTTCAAATTTGCCCCGTTCTGTGCCATTGATGATAACCGATGAAAGTGACTTAGACCGATATCCGTTCTTCAAGACAGGTGTAAAGTTCAACGTTTCACCATTGTTGAGAACATTATCATTGTAACTTACACGTAACTGAACCCGGAGAAGATTCCCCTGAATGGTAAATTTCTCCTTGTTGATATAAAGTTGGCCTTTATATGCCGTTTGTGCTGTAGCAGCACAGCCCAAGCTCAGCGCAAGGATCATTAATGCTAATTTCTGAAATTTCATGTCACTCGATTTTATCTGGATCTTGTTATTTTATTATGTATATAAAGGTAACTCCCGTACCGATAGGAACCACCGTATTACTACAGGATTTCCCCTCTTTATAAGGATTATCACCTTCACGATATCGGTCATATCTTGTGTGGACGAAATCAGCACCCAACGAAAAGTCAAAACTACAATGCGGAGATAAGATAAGGTTATAACCCACATTTAAGCCTGCACCGATGAAATGTCCCTGTCTGTGCTTACCATATAAACCACCAATATGTAACTTATCTATATTCATACCACCACCTGAAACATTCATACCCATATAAGGTCCTGTGAATGCGCGATGAAACCAATATCTGAGTTCCGGTTGGTAAGAAAAATTTTTCCATTTTACATTTCCATATCTGATTGGATCATAACTACCCATAAGACTCAATGTATAATGATTCCCAACAGCAACCTCTGCACCTAGAGATGGGATGGACATTGCATCATAAAGAAGATTGGTTTTTACCGCTATTTTCTGGGCATTGGCACCTATATTATAGGTAAGCATAAACACCAACACGAGAAAAAGGTACAAACCCTGTTCCCGTAAAACTGAGTATATACCAACTCTTTTTTTATTTTGTTGTGTCTTTCCAAGAAAAACCATCATATCTTTTACTATTTCGCGTATTTCATGCACAGACTTATTTAAAACGAATATAATCTTGTGTCATACATACTCTATGAGGAAGCACTCTGAATTCAGAATACTCTAAGTTGCCAACAGCCAACAATATTTGTAAATCATTAACTTCCATTCCTTAAAGTTCTATTCTGTTAAATAAATTAGCAGATAAAAAATATGCGCAAAATAATATATAATTTTCTATATACTGTTCAACAAATGTATAGAATAAGCCTATGTATATTTAACTCGTTTTATCTAACATCCACATCCTTTTTAGAATATCCAACACTCTTTTCTGATTCAGATATCAGCCAACCGCTTTTTACGTCTTTAATAGACTTACACGGGAATCACTTTCTCTGTCTTTTCGGAAAGAGATTACATAACTTCAATGCTATTACTTCTGTAGAACCTTAGTTTTAACCCAAGTCGAATCAAGCATCTTATTCATGTACGCTTAAAATTTCTTAAATTGCCTTACCGTCTCACCTAAAATCCGTATATTTGCGATGTAAGTTAGCGGATAAGCCAAAGTCTATCCGCAAAGGTAAACAAATTGTGTCATATCACAAACTATAGATGTATATTTGATTCACTTTTAGTTTATTTTAACTTTGTGGCTATGAAGAAAAAAGAAATGCTTGAAAGCCTTATCAACTATTATTCAAATGGAAATAAGGCAAGATTTGCGGCAAAATTAGGAATATCTCCGCAAGCATTAAGCATGTGGATTACCCGCAAGTCATTTGACGCAGAGCTGATATACACAAAATGTGAGAAAATATCTGCGAAATGGTTGTTATCCGGTGAAGGCGATATGCTCCAGAGTAAAGAGACAAAGGCACAGTCGTTTAATGGAGATAAACAGTTTTATCAGGTACAAATCAGCAATTTGATGGAACAAATAAAAAATTTGTCTGAGAAGAATTCACAACTAGAGGAGGCTTTATTGGATTATTTAAGAAATAATACCCAATATACAGAACCACAAAAAAACAGAAATGTAGGATAATAGCGGAACTGGCAGAATGCAAAATAAACATTCTGAATATATTGAATTTTGTGGCTATCGTAGCAGCATCCTTTTCATTATAGATATTGCCCCACAAAATCGACATATTGATCATCAGGATACAAATCGGAGTACCAGTCGGAAACTGATCCTGAAGATAAAGAACAGGATTAAGCCTATCACTCAGAAGAAAAGTTTTACAGAAATCAAAGCCAACCAAAATGGTGCATTATGGTATACCAAAATACACCATTTCGGTATACCATAATGCACCATTTCGCCACCCCATTATGCACCATTTTGGTCAGCCTGACATACAGGCGCAACATACCCCAAAGAATAGAGGCACACTCCCATTAACCATACCTAATACTTAAAAGAGCTACCTCCCAGGAATTCACGCAACAAGCTTGTAGGAGGGATATCCCGATAAGAAATCGGTCTAAAATTCTTCAAGAATTTCAAAAGACGGCAAGCCTCAGAATATTCCTCACAATTTTCCGGGACCTGCTGCAACAAAGGCTCAGCCTGGGTTTTGATGACAGCAATCTCAAACAACAAAGCCGTATTAATCATTTCATCCGCATTTTCCTGATACGGAAAGATCCATTTACATTCACCAGCCCGGACAGAAGGCCAGCGATGGATCGTCTGTTGGGCACTCACACCACGATATTTATAATCACGGATAATACGACGCAAGAGTCGGTTATCGGTAGTAGGGATATAGTTATGATCATCCAGAAGGATGGTTGTCAAAGCCGAAGCATAGACACGGAACTTATATTCTTCAGGTATCTTAGCCGTCAATTCCGGGTTTAAAGCATGAATACCTTCCATAACCAATATATTATGATCCCCCATTTTCAGTTTGACTCCGCTTGATTCACTTTTTCCACTCTGGAAATTATATTTTGGCAATTCTATCTCTTCGCCACGAAACAAAGCCATCAACTGTTGATTAAGAAGATCAAGGTTTAAAGCATAGATACTCTCATAGTCCAGATTCCCATCCTTATCCTTCGGAGTGTTCTGCCGGTCCAGGAAATAATTATCCATAGAAATCTGAAGCGGTTTTATACCATTCGCCATAAGTTGGATAGACAACCGTTTACAAGTTGTCGTCTTTCCGGAAGAAGACGGACCAGCTATAAGGACCAGTTTTGTACCCTTCCTATTTGCGATCTCATCAGCAATCTGAGCAATCTTTTTTTCCTGTAAAGCTTCAGAAACATTAATCAGCATTGTCGTCCTTCCATGTTCAACCGCCTCATTGAAATCACCGACAGTACGGATTCCCATAATATCCTGCCAGTGATGATGTTCCTGGAAGATTCCAAACATTTTATCCTGGTGAGTCATCTCAAAGAGAACAGCTGGATTTTCCAAACTCGGGATACGCAATAACATCCCATTATAGAATTTCTCAAGTCCGAAGAGATATAGATATCTGGTATTGGTCAAAAGTGATCCGTAATAGTAATCAACGTAATCATCTATCTGATAATAGGTCGTATAAAGACTCCCAGAACTACTCAGAAGTTTGACTTTTTCCATGTCACCCTTCTCCTGAAACATCCTGACAGCATCCTCCGTAAGCACTTCAAAACGCTTGATAGGAATCTTCGCATCAATGATCTGTTGCATCCGTTCTCGAATTCTCTTCACATCCTCAAGTCCCACAGAATGGCCGATCTGCAGATTCACATAATATCCATTGGATACAGGAATATCGATGATAACTTTCGAATTAGGATAAAGGTCATGCACAGCCTTACAGCAAACGAAGAACAAAGTACGCGTATAGTTACGCGAACCAGATGAAGTATGCATATCCAGGAATTCCACATCCTTATTGTGATAAACCCGGAAATGTAATCCCTCCACCTTATTATTTACTTTACAATTAATAGGGCCATAGTCCATGTGAAGATTAAAATCACGAAAGACATCGGAAAGAGCACTTCCCATGGAAACATTCTGAATCTTATTATTATTTTTACAACGTATGCGTACTACCTGCTTCATGATTATTTCAAATTAATCCCATCTTTTCAAGTTTATCGTTCCGGCATATCCTTCGTCAGAATCTGATAAAGTTCTTTCATCCCGTCAACAGCTCCCTTGGCAATAGTTACAATCTTACGGTTCTCAGAAGAGACCGGAGGATGAGGATCTATCAGATACACCGGCACATCAGGTTCCGCATACTGCAATAATCCAGCTGCAGGATAGACATTGAGAGAGGTTCCGACAACAACGAATATATCCGCTTTCATGACAGCTTGTGCAGCCGGCTCAATCATCGGCACACTCTCTCCGAAGAAAACGATAAAAGGTCGTAGCAGGCTCTCATCTTTAGCCCTTGTTCCCGGTTTGACATCTGAATTTTCCGGAGTCAGTTCCTCAATACATTTCGGATCGTAAGGATCATAGGAAGAACTGACTTTCGTCAATTCTCCATGGAGATGGATAATATTCGAAGAACCAGCTTTTTCATGCAAATTATCAACGTTCTGAGTAATAACCGTTACCTGATACTCTTTTTCCAAGTCCTTTATGAGTTGGTGTCCCTGATTAGGTTGTCCCTTCCAGAGTTTTCTTCTCAGATTATTATAGAAATTAGTAACCAAGTCAGGGTCTTTCAACCATCCATCATGTGAACATACCTGTTCCACAGGATAATTATCCCATAACCCATTATTGCCACGGAATGTTGAGAAGCCACTTTCCACTGACATACCTGCACCCGTTAAAAACACAAGATTCTTTTTCATAGTCATCTGTATTTATTTTTATCATCGAAGCCGACGATCCAACTTCCACCTTTAAACATACCACAAATTTAGTGTTTTTTTTTGCAAATTACGTTGCATTCCACAAGAAAAGTCGTATCTTTGTAAGATTAATAAACATTTTATAAAGAATTAAGTAAAAACCTATGAATCAATTAAGCTACGCTTTGGGAATCGGCATCGGTCGTCAACTTGCACAACTAAGCATTCCAGATTTCAGTATCGATGACTTTGTTCAAAGCGTCAAAGACTGTATATGCGGCAATAAACTTGCCATTGATGATACTGATGCTCAGAAAATAATCAATGATTTTTTCGAAAAGAAAAACGAAGAATTGACTACTCTAGCTAAGAAAGAAGGAGAAAATTTCCTCAAAGGAAATGCCCAGAAAGAAGGGGTCGTCACACTGCCCTCAGGTCTCCAATATCAGGTTCTCCGCAAAGGCGACGGCAAGAAACCTGCAGCTACTGATCAGGTAGAATGCCACTATGAAGGCACATTGATCGACGGAACAAAATTTGACAGTTCATACGATCGCGGTCAGACAGCCACTTTCGGACTTAATCAAGTTATCGCAGGCTGGACAGAAGGACTTCAACTCATGCAAGAAGGAGCCAAATACCGATTTTTCATTCCTTATAATCTGGGATATGGAGAACAAGGGGCAGGCAAGACTATTCCACCTTATGCAACACTGATCTTTGATGTAGAATTAATTGCTGTAAAATAAGCAGTAAAGATAACCTCATCATTTCTAATACAAATACTTCCTTTGACTCTTCACGAATCTGG
The DNA here is from genome assembly GCA_963769405.1 of uncultured Prevotellaceae bacterium. GTDB lineage: Bacteria > Bacteroidota > Bacteroidia > Bacteroidales > Bacteroidaceae > Prevotella. Next base: position 34,043 of record CAVYLQ010000021.1, read on the forward strand.
CAAGAATGGCAGAATTCAAAAACATCTGACGAACGACTTCGGACGAAGAGAATATTAAAGAAGAAACAGAAAAGGACTATAACACAAAGAAATCAATAAACAACAATGAAGAAATTATTTATCGGAGCGCTTGTAGCGCTCAGCGCAGCCACGATGCTTACGGGTTGTGGCAAATCAACACCTAAGGCCGATCTCAAGACTGATGTGGACACCATGTCATACGCCTTAGGACTCTCTCAGACCCAAGGCCTGAAGGAATTCTTGGTTCAACGTATGGGCATTGACACAACGTATATGGCTGATTTCATCAAAGGCCTCAACGATGGTGCTAACGCAGGTGAAAACAAGAAGAAAGCCGCCTACTATGCCGGCATCCAAATTGGACAACAGATATCCAATCAGATGTTGAAAGGTATTAACCATGAAGTATTCGGCAATGACTCTACCAAGTCCATCTCTCTCAAGAACTTCATGGCTGGCTTTATCACAGGTACGACAGGCAAAAAGGGTGTCATGACCATCCAACAGGCCAATGAAATTGCTCAGGTCAAGATGATGCAGATCAAACAGAAAAGCATGATGAAGACCTATGGTCCATACAAGACTGTCAATGAAAAATGGTTAGCTTCCAACAAACATAAAGCTGGAGTGAAGACCCTTCCTTCAGGCTTGCAATATAAGGTAATCAAAGAAGGAAACGGACCTGTTCCTGCTGACACCTCTACAGTAAAGGTAAATTACGAAGGCCGGCTGATTAATGGTAAAGTTTTCGATTCTTCCTTCAAGCGCGGTCAGCCTGTTGAATTACGTGCCAATCAGGTCATCCGCGGATGGACTGAAGCCTTGGTACACATGCCTAAAGGTTCTGTATGGGAAATCTATGTACCCGCTCAATTAGGCTACGGAGATCGTGAGCAAGGTCCTATCAAACCTTTCTCTACGCTTATCTTTAAGATCGAACTGCTTTCAGTTAACGGCAAATAATCAACTGATACTTTTTGAAGACATCCCTCATGTGAAATCATACACAGTCTTTCCAGACTGATGAATGGTAAACAGAAGGGATGTCTTTCTTTTTATGAAGTTATAAAACTATTACATCATGAAACGAATTATATTATTTTCTTTTATTCTCTTGTTAAATGCCTCATTTGCATTTGCTGGGAATCATTCCAAGAAAGACAAAAAGGAAGCAAAGACACCTGTAGCCATACCAGCTACCGCGGTCGATTCTATCAGCTATGCAGCAGGAATGGAAGCTACAGACGGACTGATACCTTTCATTCAGCAAAGCTACAAAGTAGACACTACTTACATGGCAGACTTTATCGCCGGTTATAAGGAAGCAATCAAAACAGTTGCTACACCTAAAGGCAAAGCCTATACTACAGGTATGTTGATTGCACAGATGGTGAATGATCGTATTCTCCCAGGAACAAAGGAAAATTTCAAGAGTGCTGTCCCTGATTTGAAGGAAGATTTCTTCAACAAAGGTTTTACTGATGCCCTCGCTAAAAACACTTCTGTATTTGACGTAAAGAAAGCACAAGACTATACGACAAAAGTACTTTCCGCTGCAGGCGAGCAATGGCTCTCCGCCAATGCTAAAAAACCTGGAGTGCAAGTTATGCCAGACGGACTCCAATATAAGGTTCTCGTACAAGGTAATGGTCCTGTACCCAAGCCAAGTGATGAAGTGGAAGTTGTATATGAAGGTCGTACCATTGACGGGAAAGTATTTGATTCCACTGAAAAGCATGGAAGCAAATCCGACAAGTTCCGCGCCGATGGTCTGATCAAAGGCTGGACAGAAGCACTCACGCACATGCCAACAGGTAGTAAATGGGAAATCTATGTACCACAGGAATTAGCCTATGGAAGTCGTCGTGCCGGAGAAATTCCACCCTATTCTGCTTTGATCTTTGACCTTGAACTCAAAGACATTGTAACCCCTCCAGCTAAGACGAACGTGACTCCAGCAACACCGGAAAACACGAAATCTGCTGTTACTCCCCAAAAAACTTCCACAAAGAAAGTCTCAAAGAAGAATAAGAAATAAAAACGCATCCAGTTACCTTTTATTAAGGGAAGGAAGGTATTCTCTCCTTAACGAACAAACAAAATGCACGGAATTTTAAATATTCTTGTGCATTTTGTTGTTTATACAGATTATTTTATCTACATTTGCTTTCAAATAGAGAACATAAGGAGGAATCCGAAATAAAAAACCAAAAAATGTATAAAATTGACAAACTTGACAAGAAGATACTGAGAATCCTTTCTGCCAATGCACGTATACCCTTTAAGGATGTAGCCGCCGAATGTGGTGTTTCACGTGCAGCTATTCATCAACGTGTCCAGCACCTGATAGAAAATGGCGTCATCACCGGCAGTGGTTTTGATGTTAATCCGAAAAGTCTAGGGTATTCCACATGCACGTATATCGGTCTCAACCTTGAACGTGCCAGTATGTACAGAAAAGTGGTAGACAGACTGCTTAACATTCCAGAAATCGTAGAATGCCACTTCACTACAGGTCCATATACCATGCTCGTAAAACTCTATGCCAGAGATAATGAGCAACTCATGGATTTATTGAATAACAAACTTCAGAGCATCCCTGGTGTTGTCTCTACAGAAACCCTGATTTCTCTTGAACAAAGCATCAAGCGGGAGATTCCTGTCAAAATCGATGCTGACGAAGAGAAATAAAACCCATATACGAAGAAACGAGTACACAGGGGTGTACAATAAAAGTAAGGCAGAACCCATATTATGAGCAAATTCCTATTGTCTGTCAAAACGCCGTTTAGTTGATGATCTGATAAAAAAGATCAAAAAGAAATTTAGAGTTTTATGGAAAATTTCAATATAAATTCGCATCTGGAAGAATATGATGCTACCTTCCCAGAATCCGAATTTCGTCCGCTCATTGGCCTTACCTCTGATTATGAAGACATCAATGCCACCATCCGAAGCGTCTATTATCGACAAATAGCCAAAGCAGGAGGCATACCCGTTATTATTCCACCTGTTGCAGAAAGGCATATTATCGTCAACACTCTCGAGCACTTGGATGGCCTCGTCCTTACAGGTGGAGGCGATTACAATCCACTCTGGTCAGGAGAAGAGCCGGTACCACACTTGCATCATATCAATGCGGAACGAGATCTGGCAGAACTATTGATTACTCGCCTGTCTTTCCGCCGCCAGATTCCAATGCTCGGAATATGTCGAGGCATACAGACACTCGCCATAGCTCTCGGAGGAAAAGTGATCCAGGATATCAATCCTTCTATTAAAGTGAAGCATAACCAGGATGCTGACCGTACAGAACCGACACACAGTGTCACATTCGCGCCCGGCTCGGAACTGGAGAAGATTTATGGGAAAGACCAACTCTTTGTGAATTCTTTCCATCACCAGGCTGTAGGAAATCCCGGTCCACGCTTTCATGTCACAGCAAAATCTGCAGATGGTATCGTCGAAAGTATAGAAAGCAGTGAATATAAATCTATTCTAGGAGTACAGTGGCATCCTGAATGGCTAGGAGAAGAAGGACTGAAAATCTTCCAATGGCTTGTCAACAAAGCTGCTGAATTTCATCAAGCCAAAGAAATTCACAAGCGTGTACTCACCTTAGACACACATTGCGACACACCGATGTTTTTCCCTCAAGGTGTACGATTTGATCATCGCGATCCACGAATTCTATACGATCTGCATAAGATGACCGAAGGGCGCACCGATGCCGTAACCATGGTTGCCTATCTACCTCAGCCGAAATTAGGAGAATCTTTCTCTTCAAAGATTAATCTGGAAGGTATTGTCCAACATGACCCTCAACTATCTGAGCACTATCCAGGTTTAAAAGAAAAGACCATAAAGACACGCAATGGCATTCAAGCAACCCCAAAAACAATAACACCAACAGAATACACGGATTTGATTTTTGATAAGATTGAGAAAATTGTCAATAATCAAAGTCAGTATTTAAGTATTGCACGCACACCCCAGGATCTCTATGAAGACAAAAGAAACGGACGAAAGAGTATTATGCTTGGTATAGAGAATGGCCTGGCATTAAGCCATAATCTCTCTAACATAAAACATTTTGCCCAACGCGGAGCAGTCTATATTACACTATGCCACAATGGTGACAATGACATCTGTGACAGCGCCAAAGGCTGTAATACGCACAACGGAGTAAGTTCTTTTGGAGCACAAGTAATCAAAGAGATGAATAACCAAGGCATTATGGTCGACTTAAGCCACGCCAGCGAGAAGAGTTTCTATGATGCACTGGATATAAGCAGGACGCCAATAGTCTGTTCCCATACCTGTTGTAAAGCACTCTGTGATGTGCCACGTAATCTTACTGATGAACAGATGAAAGCGTTGGCAAGAAAAGGAGGTGTAGCTCATATTACTCTCTATCACGGTTTCCTGCGTAAGAAAGGCGAAGCCACTATCATGGATGCCATGGCCCATTTGGAACATGCTATCAAAATCATGGGAATAGAACATGTAGGATTAGGAACTGACTTTGATGGGGACGGAACCGTCACCGGACTTGCCGATGCCAGTGAACTCATCCTCTTCACCATTCAACTCCTCCGCAAAAAATTCAGTGAAAGAGACATTGAGATGATCTGGGGAGGCAACTGGCTGAAAGTTATGGCTCAGGTTCAGTCTGCTTGTCAATAAGGTTTAATGTTTTGACAATGACAAAGAAGAAAAAGATGAGAATCATAACCGGCGCTGCCGTCATCATTCTGGCAGGCATTGCCGGAATCTATGGAATCAATAAGCATAATGAGGCCAAAAGCATCACAAGCACGGAAGAAACGGAAAAGGTAGCCCCCATAGGACCTGCCTTCAATGCAGATTCGGCTTATGCCTACACAGCTGCTCAATGTGCTTTCGGACCAAGAACGATGAACTCTACCGCTCACGAGAAATGCGGGCAATGGATTATTGCGAAATTCAAGCACTATGGCTGTAAAATCCAAAAACAGTCAACAGTTGTTACAGGTTATGACGGAACAAAGTTGAACAGCACCAACATTATCGCCAGTTATAACCCGGAAGCTACGACACGCATCCTTATCTGTGCTCATTGGGACAGTCGGCCCTGGGCTGATAATGATCCCGACAGCACCAAGCATCACACACCCATTATGGCAGCTAATGACGGAGCAAGTGGAGTAGCAGTGATGATAGAACTTGCCCGTTTGCTTCAACAGCAAGATCAGAAAGGAAGCAACCCCAACTCACCTTCTCTAAAGAAAGAAGGACTTGGTATAGACTTTGTCTGTTTGGATGCCGAAGACTGGGGTACTCCACAGTGGAGCAACAAACCTGACGATGGTTCAAGTTGGGCCTTAGGAGCTCAATATTTCAGTGCACACCTTCCACAAGGATATGATGCGCGGTATGGAATCCTTCTGGATATGGTTGGAGGAGCAGGAGCTCACTTCTATAAGGAACAGATGTCAGAACAGTATGCTCCAGCCATTGTCAAGAAAGTCTGGAAAGCAGCGGGACAAGCAGGCTATAGGAGTTTCTTCCCCCAACAAGAAGGTGGGGCTATCACTGACGACCATATACCCATCAATCAGACAGCACATATCCCGACCATTGATATCATCCCTTACTATCCGGACTGTAGCCAAAGCAGTTTCGGTCCCACATGGCATACCATTTCTGATACAATGGCCCATATCGACAAGGCTACCCTCAAAGCAGTAGGTCAGACCTTGATACAAGTACTCTTTACAGAGAAAATAAGATAAAACTAAAGTTGACCGCTTTGCACTTGTAGAACGACACGTTCTGTAAGGCGGTCTACACCATTGGGATCATACGTTTTTTCCAGACTTGCACCGAATACCCATGCAAAAGCCTGCCAGAAACCAGCCCGAATAGGACCTAAGAAAGCCTTAATCAAACTATAAGCAGAAGAGTTGGTCTCACGATAAACCAGTTTAATAAGCAACTTACCCTGAGCATAAGTAAGTTTTTTCATTCGGGGTTCATATTCCTGTCGAATGCTTTTTTCTACATACTTCATGTGTGCGTCCCTGGCTTTCTTATTGGGAAGCGTTTGAAGATACTCATAAGTTTCTATGACTATCGTATTCACCTCCTCAGCTATCGGAAGGACCTTCTTTACATTATATACCAGTCGATTATAGGCAGCCCATTCTTGAGGAGAATTAAATGAAGGAGGAGAAAAAGCATAAACCGGATTCAATTCCACATATTGAATGCTGTCTCCACCGTATTTCACTTTTCCCACACGCACACGAGGCTCAAAGGTAGGATTCTTCATATCTACCTTCATATCCTCAGGGTTAATATGACCCGGACGATTAGGATCATTCTGAGCTCTCACTGTAGTCTGGCATAAGCCAAGCAACAGGCAGATGACTATCATCAACTTCCTTTTCATATTCAAGCGCAAAAATACAGATAATTTCCATAATTCGATAAATTCTTGATCCTTTTATTGTTTTTTTCATTAATTCCATCTATCTTTGCACAGAATCATACTATAAAAACATTAAATCTAATACCCGCATCATGCGAAGAACGCTATTATCCGTTCTGGCGTTGTCGTGTATACTCGTGTGCCATGCTCAGGAAAAATATCCATGGGAACATGATCTCGATGAACTCAGTCAGATGGAAGACTTCCGGAATATTTCATTCAAAGATGATTATGATGAACTTTCTGAAATAGCAGAACATCCTTTCAATATCAACACTGTCAAACGTGAGCAACTGGAGCGGCTGCCTTTTCTGACTTCACAGCAAATCGAAGATATCCAAGCCTATGTCTATCAGTATGGCGGAATGAAAAGCCTCGGAGAACTGGCAATGATTGAATCACTTGATTATGAACAACTTCAACTTCTACCCTACTTCGTCTATGCAGGAAATAACACTTCAGATAAATTTCCCTCAATTCAGGAAATCAAGAAATATGGCAAACAAGAAGCAGTAGCAGCTATCAAGATTCCCTTCTATAGTCGTAAAGGAGATCGTGATGGCTATCTAGGATACCCCTATAAGCACTGGATCAGATACCAATTTCATTACAGCAATTTTATCAAGTTCGGTCTAACAGCTTCTCAGGATGCAGGCGAGCCATTCCTTGCAGGACGAAACAAATGGGGATATGATTATTATTCCCTCTATTTTCAGATTCAAAAACTCGGCCGGTTAAAGAACCTGACATTAGGCCGGTATAGACTCCGTTTCGGATTAGGATTGATTATCAACAGCAATTTTGAATTAGGGAAACTCACGATACTCAACCATATCGGACAAAACAATGGACAGATCCGGGCTCATTCTTCTCTTTCAGAAGCAAATTATATGCAAGGTGCTGCAGCCACTGTAACACTCGTTAAAGGGCTGGATCTTTCTACCTTTGTCTCCTATCGGAAAATTGATGCAACACTCAACAAGGATACCAATACGATTGCAACAATCCTCAAGACAGGTTATCACCGTACCCAAAGAGAGATGGATAAGAAGCACAATGCATCCGAAACTGTCATCGGCGGACATCTCAACTGGTTTCAAAACGGATTCCATACAGGACTCACAGCTTTCTCCTGCCATCTGGATAAAGCACTCCAACCTAAAACAGGAGCAATCTACCGCCGTTACTCTCCAGCCGGAAAATCATTCTATAACATCAGTGCAGACTATGGCTATCTCAGCAGGCGATTCACTTTTGAGGGAGAAACCGCCACGGGAGACTGCCATGCTATCGCTACCGTCAACTCGGTCTCGGTCTTACTCACAGAAGAGCTCTCCCTGATAGCTCTGCAACGATTCTATTCTTACAAATATCATTCACTCTTCAGCAATAGTTTCAGTGAAGGCGGACATATCCAGAACGAAAACGGAATCTATATCGGAGCCAACTGGTCTCTTTCACGTCATCTCAATATGATGGCTTACACTGACTATGCTTATTTCGCATGGCCCAACTATCAAATGCCTGCCAATGCACATGCATGGGACCAACTTTTATCCCTTACCTGGACTACAAATCATTGGCATATCTTTACACAATACCGACTGAAAATCAAGAGCAAGTCAAATAAAGATCACCCTACTCTCAGCCAATATACACAGCAGAAAGGAAGAATAACTATAGGATATGCAAAAGGTCCTCTGTCCTGCAAGACTCAGTTTGACCTGTCAGATTATCGCTATGGAAAACACAGCACAGGATACATGAACTCAGAGGAAACAAGTTATACCTATAAGAATATTGTCATAGAAGGAAGTTTCAACTATTTTCATACCGCCGATTATGACAGCAGACTATATATCTACGAACCCGGATTACTCTACCAACTCTCCTTTCCTTCTTTCAGCGGCAGAGGTATCCGCTATACCATGATGGTGAAGGCTCCTATTAATAAGAATCTTCTGATTATTCTCAAGACAGGAACCACTGACTATTTTGACAGGAACCACATCTCCAGCAGTTATCAACTCGTCAATAAAAGTGCAATAACTGATATGGAGATTCAGGCCAAATGGAAATTCTGATCCATTCATAAAACAGAATATTTTCTTGTCAGGTAATTATCGATTACAGTCAGTAATTTAGGATAATTTTATAGAAATTATCCATATAAAAACAAATACGCCTAAAGATATTCGAAGAATCCATAACATCTTTATTGTTTTTTGCTAACTTTGCACAGTTTTTCAATCGATTAAAATGAAATCTAAGGCTTTTTCTTATTACATCCTATCGACATTATTCCTCGCAATATTGTTGTTTATTTACATCTTTTTTGATGTCACACGTCAGATTATGGATCTTTCCGGATGGATTTATTTCATTACCTCCTGTCTCAGCCACTCTGCCCTTATCACCACAGCACTCTTCCTGGTATTTTTTGTACCTGAATATTTCCTGGGTGCCAAGAAAGTCGCTCAAGTCCTGATTATCACAGCCGTCTGTCTGGTATCTGTTCTATGTCTGATCAATCTACAAGTTTTTCAACTCTATCGCTTTCATCTGAACGGCATCATTCTGAATATGGTATTCGGACCAGGATCAAATGAAATCTTCGATTTCAGTCCCTGGCTCTATGTAAAAGAATCATTCGGATTTCTGGTCGCTATAGGTATTTGCATTGGTTTGTGGTTCCTGACACGGAAAATTCATTTCTCCAGACGATCAAAGATCATCTCAATTTGCGTCCTCGTCAGTTGCCTTCTTTTTGCCAACATCATGCATGTTTACGGCTCATTCGTACAGAAATCCTCCATCATAGCCAGTACACGCATTATCCCCTATTATTTTCCACTTGAAGCCAATCGCAAACTTGTCAAGATGGGATTCAAGCAACCTGCGGAAGCTCAGATTACACGTGAAGGCACAGGGGGAAATGAAATCAATTATCCCCTTCATCCTTTAAAAGTAAAGAATGCCAAAAAGCCGAATATCATTTTTATCCTTATTGATTCCTGGAACAAGCGCACTCTTACCCCAGAGACCATGCCATCTGTATATCAGTTTGCCAAAGAAAACCAATGGTATGACAATCATTTCAGCAGCAGCAATGGTACTCGCTATGCCGTTTTTGGCCTCTTCTTCAGTGTTCCTTCAATTTACTGGAATGCCATGGAAAGTGGCCATATCAGTCCTTTGTTCATCAACCAGATGCTCAGCGAGGGCTATGGTATTCATATCCATGCGAGTGCCACCCTGGACAATCCTCCTTTCGCACGTATTGTTTTCCAACGTGTTCCTCATCTGCAAAGACATACACCAGGTATAGCTCCATACGACCGAGATGTACGTATCACGAAAGATCTGATTAAGGAATTGCCAGCACTGAAACATTCAGGAAAACCATTCTTTTCCATGGCCTTTTATGACCTGGCCCACGCTATTGCCTTACCTGCAAGCAAACAAGGGAAATTCAAGCCAGCATGGACCTTTGCTGATTATTCCAAATTAAATAATGACATGAATCCCACACCATTCTTCAACCTTTATAGAGACTGTGTCAACGAGATAGACCAACTTATCGGACAGATCTTTACCGCTCTTAAGAAAAACGGAATGGATAAAAACACCATTATCATTATCACCGGTGACCATGCTCAGGAATTCAATGAGAATCACAAGGGGTACTGGGGACACAACGGCAACTTTTCCCGTTGGCAAGTCTGTACCCCCTTGCTGATACACGTCCCAGGACTAAAACCTCACAAATACCATTATAGGACCACCCATTACGACATCGTTCCTAGCTTAATGTATCATTGTCTGGGGGTACAGAATCCGCCTTCCGATTACAGTTTCGGCCATTACCTGTGGGACCGTCAATCACGGACTTGGGAAGTTACTGGTGGAGATCTACAGTATGCCTTTATCATCCAAGGCGATACCATTCTGAATCATGAAGGTGACGGTTCACTGAATGTGACAGACAGCAAACTTAATCCGATGCCCGATTATCACATTAACGTCAAGCAATTCAAAAAGGCAATGCAGCACCTCAATAGTTTTTACAAGAGATAAGAACTTCCATACCTTTAAACAGGTGTGAATACTTTCTTTTTCTTCTGAGGTTTACGTCAATCTCTGATCTTTTATTACCTTTGCAGGGGAATTAACTTTTAAAGACATGGAAAAGGAAAATTCATATATCAAATCATTTCCGGATTTGATGTCTGGTAAGAAAATCATGTATCTTCATGGATTCATGTCTTCCGGACAGACTGGTACAGTCAAATTACTAAAGCAGTTGATGCCTGATGCCAACTTTATCTGTGAGGATATCCCTTTGCATCCGGAAGAAGGCTTAGCATTTCTGAAGCAACTGTCAGAAAAGGAAAAGCCAGATCTGATTATCGGTTCGTCTATGGGAGGGATGTACGGAGAACTGCTATATGGCTTTGACCGAATTCTGGTCAATCCTGCTTTCCGCATGGGTGACACGATGTCAAATCTGACAGGTAAACAGACATTCATGAACCCCCGCAAGGATGGCGTACAGGAATTCATGGTAACCAAGTCTCTTATCAAGGAATACACAGAGTTTTCCAATCACTGTTTTACATCTGTAACACCGAAAGAACAAGATAAGGTTTACGGGCTTTTCGGAGACAAGGATCCGGTGGTACATACTTTTGATCTATTTCACGAACATTACAAGAATGCTATCCGTTTTCATGGTGAGCATAGGTTGATCGACAAAGTAGCATGGCACTATCTCATTCCGGTTATCCGTTGGATTGATGACAAACAGGAAGGAGAGAACAGACCTATAGTATACATTCATTATGACGCCTTGCACGATGATTATGGCCATCCCACTTCAAGCATGCACAAGGCCTACGAGACCTTATTAGAACATTATCAAGTTTACATAGTGGCGACAGCCCCGAACTACGATGTGGAAGAAACAGGAAAAATCCGTACCTGGGTGGAAGAATACCTGAATGCTCCCGCCTATAATCATCTCATCTTTTCGAGTCGAAAAAATCTGCTATACGGAGATTACTTCATTGACCCGAAACCGGATGAAAACTTTTTGGGAACAAATCTGCAATATGGCAGTGATGAATTCAAGACATGGGATGAAATCATCACCTATTTCAACAGAATAGGAGGTCAATAAAGGGATTCACCTATTTCTTTTCATATAATCTTACTACAGAATCTGAAAATTCTTTTTTCCCTACAGCAGCACGAAGACGCATTTTTAACCTATAGTTATAAATTGTCTGAGGAGAATAATGTAAAAACTGGGCAATGCTGATGCTGTCAGTAATACCTATACTAATCAGAGCATAGATCCTCAGTTCAGGTGTCAATCCACCATCTTCGGTCAACGACTGCTGACTGTCTGGTTTCAAAAGAGCATTGAAACATTCCATAAAATCAGGATGAGAAGAGAGAAAAGCTTTATCAAACTGAACATAAAATTGATGAAGGTATTTCTCTTCAGCGTTATCTGATGCCAATTCTTTTCTGACTTTCTCCACTTTCCCCGCAGTAATCAAGTTAAAAATTGATTTCCTGAAATTTTTTACATCTGATATATATTCAGATACAAGTTTATATACATCTATAAAATTACCATTCCGATAATCAATATCCTTTTTGAGTTGAACATTATTCTGTTTCAATTGCCTTTCTATGGCATTTTTCTGATTGACCACAGTATGCAACTGCTGGTTCATATCCTCCATTTTCGAAAGAGCCACAGCCAAATGGCGTCTACGAGATATGATGACATAGAGAAGAACCGTAATGACTACTGCTGACAAGGATAACAAGACTACAATCCACATCAGTAGAGTATTTTTATGCCTAAGACTATTAACAGCACTTTTAGTAATTGCTTGATGTGCATTCAAAATCGCCAGGCTACGACCATAGTCCTTATAATAATAAGCATTATCTGTACATACCATAAGATAGTTGAATGCCCGGGAACTATTTTTATTGACAAAAGGGGTTCCGATCAGCGTGATAAGCGACTGGGATTCCCTATTAACCGAAACCACATCATTAATAGCTGAACGGATCATCCAATGGCAATACATCTCTTCCTTTCCCTCCCTTTGATAGGTTACTGCAATGGTATACGCAAGCATGGCAGCCAGAATAGACGGTTCCTGGACTTTTGAAAAGTCTTTGAGGAGATGATTCCGATTATTGCATTTCAGAATACAATTCTTATAATAATCATACACCCAGTTGCTCGAGTCCAGGTATTTACCAAAGGCCTTCCAACACTCGTTCCTGGTCATATTAAAATTGTCGTCCGTCTTTCCTGTTGAAATACGCTGACGACGCATATAAAACTCCAAATACGCCATAGCCAATTTTGGACGGGCAAACTTAGGAAGACTGTCAATGGATCCCATCTCATCAATTCTTATCTTTGCCTTGTAATAGTCACCACTAAGAATTGTCAACAGCAAAGCATCAATCTTTGCCTGAAGATATTCAGGACGCATACCACCCTGTAAGGCATATTTCTGACTCAAAAGAGAATAATAAGCCGCCGAGTCAGGATTAAATTTCATATATTCGTCATACAGCCGCTTGCTATATACATATTTATCAGAAGGTGTCGTACAAGACAGCATCTCTTTTTTAAGATTTGAAATGTCCCATTCTTTATGATTAACAAACTGAGAACGATTAGCTACCACAGAATCCAGTTGCTCAAAATCCTTCTCCAACCCAACATTCTGCCCTGATTCACGGCAAGATGAAACAGAGAGAACACTTAGGAACAAGGGTATCAACCATGGTAAAGTGACAAATAATCCATCCCCCCAAAACTTTGAAAAACCCCATAGTTTCATGGTGCCAATTACTTTGTTTCTACAAAGATAACATCTTTTATTGACTTGCAAACTATTTTCTTTTGATTTATTGGGAGGATATGATTCAAGAAAAATTCGCAAAGACCTACTTGATTCCGCAGACTATCCCATCAATAACATGGTATCGGTGCTCCATAGCCGGATCTGTTTTTTCAAAAGTATTTATATCAATCTGCAATACTTCCGGAACAGCCTTACCATTTACTGGAGCCCATTCTGGAAGACCAAGACCATTTGGATTTCCTGTCTTGATAAAATTGGCATAATAACTGCTGAAAATATCAGAAACAGCATAATCCACCGGTTGCCAGTCATAAACCTGATTAGTAGACAGATTACCCATTGCATATTCAATATCGGCAGAATGAACAGCACCAGTCAACTTAGGCTGGGGAGTATGTCCTTTGGCATCTTGTACACCTCCGGCTAATCCTGCCACCTTGTTTTTAACAACCATATCCGGACGGGGATGACAATAAAGATAGCGATATACAGGTTGGGTAGTTGTCTGCTGGTGCATATTACCCCATTTCCAGGTACTGAAAGCAATAAAGAGGTCATTACTGAAGAGATTACCCGGAGTATTCAGCACATCCTCATCCTTTCTGATACCATAAAGGTTTAGCACTTCATCAGTCCGATTACCATAGAGCGGACGAGCTATTTCCTTTACATTTTCCACGGTTGCAGGTCTTCCGCCTAGAATATTCGCCATCGCCATTTCCAGAGAATTGCCGCCTACAAGCAGAGGCACCTGTGCCTGTTCTCCTTTGGCATAGACATTGTCAGGTTGCTCTGTCATAAAATAATTGTCGATATTATATACAGGAACACTATGAATAGAGGCCAATTTCAGAAGTTGTTCTGCCGGCAAGGCGCGTAAATCGCTAATATTCTTATAACCCATTTTCCTGGTTTGTTCAACCCCCATCCGTTCAGCTTCTTTCAACGTCGGAAGTTTCTTGAAACCAAGAACTGATCCACTTGAGCCAATAGCTTGTTGGAAAAGACCTTTAGCCAATGGAGAAGCCATAAGAATACTTACCGACATCGAACCGGCAGATTCCCCTGCAATTGTAATATGATCTGGATCTCCACCAAAGGCTGCAATATTGTCTTTTACCCATTTGATTGCAGCTATCTGGTCCAGAAAACCATAATTGCCAGACCCTCTATAAGAAGTTTCTCTGGAAAGTTGGGGATGAGCAAAAAAGCCGAAGATACCTTCCCTATAATTAGCCGTAATTGCCACAATACCTTTCCGAGCCATTGAGAGGCCGGCGTAGCGAGGCTCACTTCCGCTGCCTGCCATCAATCCGCCACCATTAAAATAAATAATGACTGGCAGTTTCTCTTTCATCGTCTTGGCAGGGGTCCAGATGTTCAGATAAAGACAATCTTCACTCATTTTCGGAGTACCAAAATTCATATCTCCGAATACATTTTCCTGCATAGGATTAGGCCCGAACTCCGTAGCCTTCCGTATTCCCTGCCATTTTTCTACCGGTTGAGGAGCTTTCCACCTCAGATTACCCACAGGCGGAGCAGCAAAAGGAACTCCCCTGAATACTTTAATACCAGATTCATTTACACCTTCCAGTATACCATTACTAGTACTTACTAAAGGTACAGTCTGAGCTGAAATTCCTCCGGAAAAGAGAATTACAGCTAAGCATGTTGTAAGAAATTGTTTTTTCATGAATTAATATTTTACTTTTCTTTAAATAGGTTCATTATATTAGCAGGTGGTCTATGTGCATCCAATTCCTTCTTCATAAAATCCATATAAGGCGCTACATGTTTAAAGAAACGATAGTATCCCTCACACAGATAATTCAGTCCAAATTCTCCATATTTATCCTTAAGGAATCTATTTTTAGGACATTCACCATGACAAGCAAACAAGAATTCACACTCCTTGCATTGTCGTGGCAAACTTTTATATTTCATTTCGCCGAAATCCTTCTGGCGTTTTGAATACAACATTTCAGTCAAAGTCTTCTGGTGCAGGTTTCCTAATTTATATTCCGGATACACAAAATGATCACAGCAATAGACATCCCCATTGAATTCCATCACAGCGGCATGCCCACATTCCTTAGCCATGTCACATATTCCCGGAGCCACACCGGCCCAATTAGCCAATGTAGCATCAAAGAGCTGAATATAGTAGTTTCCCACATCTTTCCTGACCCATTCATCAAAAATAGTACAAAGGAAATTTCCCCATTGATCGGCCGTTATCGAAAAGTCCGCCAATTTACCTTGATCCTGCATGCCCGGTGCTAAAGTCAACCCATCTGTCCTGTTTACGATACGCTCGACAATAGGAGTAAACTGGATATATTTACAATGAATATCTTTAAAGAAATGATAAAATTCCAAAGGATAATCTGCATTGAAGTCATTGATGACAGCAAGAGCATTCCATTCTACACCATGCTTGTTGAGTAACTGTATTCCTTTCATTACTTTCTGGAAAGAAGGCTTTCCACTTCTGGTTCGGCGATATTCATCGTGAAATTCCTGCGGCCCATCAATGGATACACCAACCAGAAAATTGTTCTCTTTAAAGAATTCACACCACTCATCGGTCAGTAACGTCCCATTCGTCTGAATACAGTTATCAATCTGCCTGCCCCCAGCATATCTCTTTTCAAGTGTCATAGCCTTCTTGTAGAAGGATATAGGGCGCATTAAGGTCTCTCCACCATGCCAGGTGAAAAGAATCTGGGGAAGCGTCTGTGATTCAATATAATCCTTGACGAATTTCTCAAGAAGTTCGTCAGAAATCACATGGTCTTTATATTGCTTATAAAGGTTACCCTTCTCAAGATAGTAACAATACTTACAAGCCATATTACATAATGATCCCGCAGGTTTTAGCATAACGTATAATGGTTTCCCGAAAGGAACAGCAGTTGATGTCATCTTATTTGTTTTTAAGTTATAACTTTACAATATTAATGATTTTTTCTAAGAATCGTGCTTTTTTCAAAAAGTTTTTCAAAAGTATGCCTGTAGATATTTGTCAAAGAAATCCGTATCTTGAAGAATTTCCTCAAAATACGGATTACCTTTAATAACGTAACGATTAGTATTCTGTTACGTTCAATTTCTTCCGATATCCATTGAGCAATTTCTTCAAATAGTTGGTTATCTTCTGTGTTCCTACTTTACCGTAAATATTATTCAACTCATGCGGATCTTTCTTCAGGTCATACAACTCATAATCATCCATATCAGGATCATTGTGAGAAATATACCCCACCTTGTCAAGCATGTGGAGAACCCTATACTCTGCTGTTCCAGGAGTAGTTTGATATTTTGAGGTAGCACCTTTTAAGCCACCTTTTCCATAGAAATGAATTAACTTATATCTTTCTGTCCTAACGCCATCATGCTTACGTACCATGTGAAATGTAGGGTAATCATAATAGTGATAATATAAGCTTTTTCTCCAGTTGGCCGGCGTCTTACCTGCAAACAAAGATTCAAGAGGAAGACCGCTCATAGCCTTCGGCTGCTTTATTCCAGCTAACTTCAAAAATGTCGGAGCATAGTCTATATTCTGAACCAAAGCATAGCTTTTTGTTCCCGGCTTTATATGCCCGGGATATGACATAATTAAAGGTGTTCTAAATGATTCTTCATACATAAAGCGCTTGTCAAACCAATTATGTTCTCCTAAATAAAAACCTTGATCCGATGTATAGATGATAATTGTATTCTTCAACAAACCATGGGTTTTAAGATAATCAATCAATTCTCCCACACCATCATCAACACCTTTTACACAACTCATATAGTCACGGAGATAATGCTCATACTTCCATTCATACAAAGCATTTCCTGTTAGATGTTGTGATAAAAACTTTTCATTTCTAGGTGTATAGTAATTCTCCCAGACAGAACGTTGTTCTGGTGTCATCCGGTTCAGTCCACCCATCAAGAATTTATAGGATAGCTGATCGTAAGGAGATCTGAGAGAGTCTTTCAACTGTTCAATCTTCATATCTTGGATTAGTTCCATGTCTTTAGATATGGACATTTTCTGAGTACGTGCAGCTGAACACCTCGTTTTATAATCGTCATAAAATGTTGAAGGAATAGGAAAGTAAGTCTTATCATACATTCCCAAATACCTCAGATTAGGCATCTGATTCCTATGAGGAGCCTTAAAGTGCACCATTAAGCAAAACGGCTGTTTTGCTTTTCTATGATTCAAGAACTCCAAAGCATGCTTAACTACAAGATCCGTACAATATCCTTGTTCTCTGACGAATTTTCCATGTGTATCCGTTCCTTTGAAATCCGGATTATAGTATTCCCCTTGTCCATTAAAGATATGATAGTAATCAAATCCCTTTGGAGTACACATCATGTGCCATTTACCGATAATTGCAGTTTGATAGTTTGCTTTTTGCAGCAATTCGGTAAAGAAAGTCTTTGTACTGTCAATGCCTTCACACAACTGTTTTTGGCCATTTTGGTTACTATACAATCCTGTCATGATACAGGCGCGACTGGGAGTCGACAATGAATTCTCGACAAAAGCACGTTCAAAAATTATTCCATGATTGGCTATCCAGTCAATATTAGGAGTTGGAGCTAACTTTGATACATCACTCCCATAAGCGCTAATCGCATTATAAGAATGGTCATCACTCATAATATATAAAATATTAGGAGTTTTGCCATTGTTTCTGTCTCGCTGCATGCTCTTTATTTGTGCTCCAGCTGTAACTGTAAGCAGTGAAGACATTACCAATGTTATATTTCTGTTTAAATTCATATTTTATAAATAAAAAATCTTTCTTGATTAGCGAAATATTCTTTCTATGTCCTCTGTCCAGATACTTTATTAGCAGAATTAAATATATAATGATTTAATTCTGCCAATGTTATTGTAAACCAGTTTATTAACAATAAGGACTCAGATTTTAAGAACTATCCAGTTCTAACAATAAGCATTTTGTATATACCTATAATAGAAAATGTCTTGCGAACGGACCAATCAAGATCTGGAGCTTTCATATTTCTCACTTCCCATTTTATGACATTTACTCCAGTTCTTGATCTGTCAGAATCTTAATATGTTATGGCAGGACGTATATTCTTCCCAGGTGTCGAAGTCAAATCATCACCAAGGTCTGAACGAGCTTCATCTGCTATTTTCAATAATTTCTGAGTGATTTCCGGATACAACGATATTATATTATAACGTTCTCCCTGATCATGGGACAGATCATACAATGCCATTTGTGTGGAAAGTATCTTAGGCTTTCCTGGGTACCCATTCTTTCCAATACCCCCATCAACATCGACAGATAAGTATGTATGTGGAAAGACCAGTTTCCAATTATCATAGCGAACTGCCTCCAAATCATTTCTTTCTGCACGTGGTTTTGCCATATTTATATAATAGTAATACATAACCTTTCTCGGTACAATATTAGTTTTACCTTCCAAAAAAGGAAGATAATTGATACCATCAATCCGATTTTTTGGCAATTTTGAATTTGTAGCTTTTATAATTGTTGGAAGCACATCCATGTTTGTCATCAATTCTCCACAAACTCTTCCAGCTTGGAAATGACCTGGCCAACGAATCATGAAAGGAACTCGATTACCTCCCTCGTATGTAGTCTGTTTCCCTTCTCTTAGTCCATTCGTTGATCCTGCATTATTTCCAAATGTCAACCAAGGTCCATTGTCACTTGCAAATATAACAATAGTATTTTTCGCTAAACCATACTTATCAAGAGTTTTCATCACTTGGCCTACAGACCAATCAATCTCCATTATAACATCCCCAAATAATCCCCTTTTACTTTTACCTTTAAATTTATCAGATACAGCAAGAGGAACATGAGGGAGAGGGTGAGCCAAATAAAGGAAAAATGGCTTTTCCCTATTTCTCTTGATAAAGCTTACAGCCTGTTCTGTAAAATAAGTAGTAAGTTTTGCAGTACCATCTATATTGACAATCGAATCTATAGGTGTAAATCCTTTATATATTTTCAGTGTTGGATTATGTGATTTACGGATTTTCGGATCAGTTATTCTGGTATATCCGTCATAGTCAACAGGCCACATATCATGAGAATAAGGAATCCCAACAAATTCATCAAAGCCATAAGATGTTGGAAAATAAGGAGGCTGATTACCTAAATGCCATTTCCCAAAAGCGCCTGTATAATATCCATTATCTTTGAGCAACTTGGCCAAAGTCTCTTCTTTGGGATTTAATGCATACCTATCGCCCCATAATAAGACCCCTCCCATTCCTATTCTATTAGGATAGCATCCTGTTAACAAAGCTGCTCTTGAAGCGGTACTTATTGGTTGGGCTGCCTCGAAATTAGTAAATCTTATCCCTTGGGAAGCAAATTTGTTTAGATTAGGGGTTGGGACACCATTCATCCCATAAGTTTCAATATCGCCAAATCCCATATCATCCATGTAGATTATGACGATATTTGGTTTTTTAGCAAATGATGTACCAGGCCATAAACAACACGTTGTGGCTAAAATCGAAATACAATAAATTTTCTTTTTCATTTTATTTTAATTTTTAAATCTATTGATGGGATTAGATACATGATGATCCAACACCACCAATAGGTTTATCTGATTTTTATTACAAGTCACGTTGCCCTTTTTTATGGAACAAATAATTAAAAAACACCATTAAATAATTAAATTAAGAGTCGTTTTTGATTGCATATCAGCGAGATTGAATAATTCATTTTCCGTCTTGCCTGTTTAGCTCTCGAACCAATCACAAGTAATAAGGCGATACCAACTGCTAATAATGCACTCCATACTAAATATTATATTCTCATTTAAAAGTTTATATATGTAGAAAATTTGAACGTAAGTGGCATAATATAAGATCCTGTCATTAATTTACCATAATATGGAGTCGGATCTGTTATTAATTCAGCTCCGTTAATAGAACCTGATGCTCCTCTTTGATTCAAGAAATTAATTACAGAGGCTTGGAATCTAATGTGTTTGTTATAATTGAAGTTAACTCCTCCAAAAGTCTCCCAATGTGGTGCAAAATACAAAACATTTGTCAGATTAGCAAATTGTTTGCTGTAATAACGGAAACTTGCCCATACCTTCCATTTCCCAAAAGAATAACTAGGATCAATTTCCATCAGCATCTTTGAGACTTGGAGCACATTTTTATCACTATAATCATAATCTCGGCCAAATATATTAAATTTGAAATCTTTATACTGTGGATTCTGAAGCGTTATTAAATAATGAAGTTGTGCACCCTTAAATGGAGTCAGTACAAAATCCGTGGTCCATCCCAAAGTTTGAATATCGTAATAGATACTAACGTTCCTCACATCAGAACTATTATCAGGATTTACCATATTATATCTTGTCAGATAGTTATTTTTATGCAAATAAGTAATTTGTGAAATCAACTGGATATACTTATTATTCCAAAATATTCCCAATGCTCCTACTGGAATTTTCTGCTTCTTCATATTAGGAACAGCAGCTAAGTTATAATTCTCTAAGCCACCATTCGTCTCACTATACTGGAAATTTCCTAAAAGGCCAAACTCTTTAGTAATATTATAGGTAATATCCATAAATCCTGCAATATTATACAGGTTGTCATCGATTTTGCTAAGTTGGGCATTTTGAAGGTTGAATCCTGGAGTTCTAGGTGTCAAAGTATATTTCCCCCTAATTGTATGGTTCCTTAAATATAGCCCATAATTAAAGTTTAAACTTCTATTTACACGCCATTTATCATTACCATATATTGAAAGTTCATTTTCGTGTCCATCATAATATGCTGAACCTACGTTATAATTATAATAACCATATTTATCAGCTTTTGCCTGCAAAAGATGTTGAGGTTGGTCTTCTACCGTTTGGTAGAAAAAAGACCTGTTTGATGTATATAACTCTTTATGATATAGTTCTAGGGTTCCGAAAGTCAAATCATGATTTCCAATTTGCTTGTTTATAGATAATCTTGCAGAAACGTCTGTTACCGGATTACGTGGTGAACTTTGTGCCAATCCACCTCCAACATATCCAGAATAAGAGGTTCCATCCATATAAGAATATCCGGCATTCTTATCTACTGTTTTTATTCCTGTAGGAATATAAGATAAGATACTTGCTTTGGCCTTATGAAGTTTTGTGGAAAACTTAAAGTTCCAACCGTTATTTAACAAATAATTACCGAAAATACTGAAATTATGAGTTATTGTTGTTGCATCTGTCCCATTAAGTTTTGCTGTATAAAAATCTCCAGTCTTAAGATCTTTAAACCGAGCCGTTCCATCATTTAGCAAATAAGAATCTTTTCCGATTTTAAAGAAATCTGTCTCTTTAACTTTTCCTCCTTCTTTATATTCAAAAAGACCATAGTTTGTGATGGAATACGAGTTAGAATACTTATATTGAAAATTAATTTGGCCTCTGTTATTTTTAAAGAATTTTGTCAGTCCTACTCTGTATATCTGGGTTTTATCAGAATATTTTGTAAATCCCTTATCGTATGTATTTGGATCAAAGTTCAGATAAGCACCTGCTGTATATGACCACCCATTTTTTGTTAATGGTCCTGATACATTCACATCACCTTGTAATAATCCATAACTGTCTGTCGAGAAATTGGCCTTTAGTTTAAATTTCTTAGTGCCAGTTTGTGAATAGGAATTAACTGCATATCCTAGTTCTCCAGTCGTTGCAGCTACTTGATCCATCTTTAACAGGCCAGTACTACTAAGCCCTACACTTTGTCTCCAACTGCGATTGGGAAGATCTGGCCAGAAATAATAGACAACTGGTAAGTCATTTTCCAAGATAGAAATGCCACCCAGAGTAGTTGGTAACCCAATGTTGATGTCTCGAGGACTCGTATTGTCAGATGCATTAAGCATAACATTTCGGTTACTCTTAGACTCTGTTTTTTCTTTTGATTTAATTAGAATAGAATCATTTGCTAGTTTTACCTTTTGAATATCATTATTACGTGCGAAGAGCATTTGGCTTCCGCAAAAAATAACAACAGACAGACTAACAACTACATTCAGATTTGTTCTTTTATAAAAAAGATGCATCTTTCGTTTCATAATATTCTTTGTTATTAGTTATTAATAATTTAGGGTTTTATCCATTTCTTTCATTAATTTTTCCTTGGTTTTTTTATCAGATCTTGATAATTCCTTATCACTTATAGGATGTTTCTCTCCTATATCTTTTCTCAAATTATATAATTCTCCCGTTTTATAAAGTTTCCAAGTATGGGTTGAATCTTGGATCCAAATTGCATTTTTAAATCTAGCCCATTTAGGATAATACCACCCAAAAACCCAATCTCTCTTTTTCGCATTTTTCTTATTCACAAGTTGATCATAAAAACTCAGCCCATCACAATGGAAACTGTCCGGCAATGAACGTTTTGCAGCTTGTAAAAATGTAGGCAGTACATCAGTAAAGTCTATTAAATTATTATTTGTTTGACCTGGTTTTATATGATTCTTCCAATATGCAATAAAAGGAACGTGAATACCCCATTCTCTTGGAGATCCTTTATCTCCTCTAATTTTCTGCTTATCCCACTCTGAAACAATTTTAACATTAGTTCCATTGTCACCTGTGAAAATAATCAACGTATTATCTGCAATTCCTGCATCTTCAACCTTTTTCATAACCTTTCCTATAATAGTATCCATATAGCTCATCATATCGCTAAAATATTTAGGATTACTTTTATCTTCTGGTGTGGAATGATCATATCCTAAACTATTTGGAGTAGCTTGAAAAGGATCATGCATTAATACCATTGGATAATACAAGAAAAACGGCTTATCACTATTTTTATTTTTATCAATAAAATTTTCAGCCCAATCTAGAAACATATCCGGACCATACTTGCCCCAATAAGTCAATTTGCCCTGATCACTCAATATAACAGGATCCTTATATCTTGATTCTCTTTGAGTAGTTTCTGCATAACCGAGGACCTTGAAATTGATAGAATCTGCTGCTGGCAGTTTCAAGTAGGGGAATTTAGTATGCCATACAAAATAATGGTCAAAACCTACTTGAGCGGGTAAACAGCCAGTTCTTCCTGATAATTTTTGTTGTACCGCATCCCCATACATTTGCCATTTTCCACATATACCCGTAGTGTATCCCGCATCTTTCATCAGATTGCCAAAGGTTATCTCATCTGGGCTCATAACTCCAAAACCTTCATAATTATGGAAATTATATTTGCCCGTCATCAATTCCGTTCTTGAAGGAGCACTTAGTGGCTGAGCATAGGCTTGGGTAAACCTCATTCCCTTTTCAGCCATATTGTCAATATTTGGTGTTTGGTAAGATCTTCCACCATCACAATTGAAAGCTTCATATCCAATGTCATCAGCCAATATAAAGATGATATTAGGACGCTGCTGTGCACACATTGGCATAACGGTCAATGCAAGACCTGCTGATGTAATTATTTTACTTATTCCTTTCATAATCGATATTAAATTACTTATTTATTATCTTGATAAATTATTTTTGTTCAGGAAGGAGACATGGCATAACCGTTTCTGTCACACCTGCACCCTCACGGACAATCATAGAAAGAGAGACTTTGTCAGCAGCATTCCGAGCCACCTCCACAACGTAATTTCCAGCCTCCACTTGCCATTGGCATTCCTTATCGTTGAAGGATGCCAGAGATGAATAAGGAATATTAATACTCACGGTTTCCGACTCACCGGGAGTAAGGTTCCTGGTTTTTGCAAAGCCACGAAGTTCCCGCGAGGGTTTGTCCATATCCTTTCCCGGAGCTGCCACATAAACTTCAACAACTTCCTTTCCACTCCTTTTCCCTTTGTTAGTAACGTTTACCTTTACCTCCAGATTACCCAGTCCGTCTTTTATTACAGATAACTGACTATATTTAAAAGTAGTATAGCTCAAACCATATCCGAAAGGGAAAGCTACTGGAATATTTTTGGTTGTATAGTATCGGTAACCGACATAGATACCATCATTATATTCTGTGTAATCGAAATTTTTCCGTTTCCCTTCAGTCCGCTGGTTATGAAGACCTTTAAGACTTTCTAGAATTTGGTCATCACTGATCTCATCCGGATTTGGGAAATCATTCTTATTTGGCACATCTGCATAACTCTTCGGCCACGTCATTGGAAGCCTTCCGGATGGACTTTCTTTACCAGTTAAAATGTCCGTAACCGAATTACCACCTTCCTGACCAGGAAGCCAGGCTACAAGCACAGCATCTGGCTCTTTTATCCAACTCGGGGTTTCAATAACTCCACAGACATTAAGTACTACTATGACTTTCTTGCCAATTTTATGAAATGCCGTACAAACATCAGAAATCATTTTCTCTTCTTCTGGAGTCAGATCAAAATTGTCCTTAATAGAACGATCAGCAAACTCACCTGATGTTTTACCGATTGTAATGAGAGCTGCATCATTGTTTCTTGCTGCTTGATGAAGATTTGGAGCATTAATAGTCATTTCCGGTATTAAATGTTTAGGAAGAAAAGCTGCCAACGGAATATTGCTAATAGGCTGTTTTACTGTAGTGTTGGAAATATACTTCTTATAGTCTGACTGAATTGACAAATCAATATTAAATCCTGCATTCTTCAAGCCATCGATGAGACTGACCACATAAGCATGATTCACATTCCCTGAACCCGTTCCACCTGCTATGAAATCATAGGAGGTACGTCCAAATACTGCTAATTTTCTTACTTTTTGATTAAGTGGTAAGGTATTTCTGACATTTTTCAAAAGAACCATCCCCTCTTGAGCTGCTTGACGGGTCAGAACAGCATGTGCTTTTAAGTCAGGATGATTATCAGCAATATAACCCCTAAATCTTGGTGTTCTCAAGATCAATTCTAATATATGTCTTACATTACGGTCTATAATATCCATGGAGAGTCGCCCATTGAGCACTGCTCTTTTAATCTCCTCACGCTGTGATACTTTCCCAGGCATAAGAAGGTCATTGCCAGCTTCCATCTGAAGTGTAGCATGCTGCCCGCCAAACCAGTCGGTCATGACCATGCCCTTAAATCCCCATTCTCGTCTGAGAATATTGGTAAGCAAATCACTTCGTTCACTGGCCATAGTCCCGTTGATTTTGTTATAAGAGGTCATTACTGTCCAAGGCTGCGCTGTCTCAACAGCTATTTCAAAGGGCTTAAGATAAATTTCACGGAAAGTACGAGGACTGCCGATAACATTATTACTTGTACGATTAGTTTCTTGATTATTCAGTACGAAATGCTTAAGAGAAGTTCCCACGCCATTACTTTGAACGCCCTTAATCATTGCAGCACAAATGGTTCCTGCCAACAACGGATCTTCAGAATAATATTCAAAATTCCGTCCATCAAGAGGATTACGTTGTATATTTGTAGCAGGAGCGAGAAGTACATCTACACCATAATGAAGCACTTCATTTCCTATTGCTTCACCGACATTATAGACCAGTTGAGGATTCCATGTTGAGCTCATGACCGTTGCCACAGGAAAATGTGTGCAATAAAATTTTTGCATAGTTCCTGAACGTGTGGCATCAATACGAAGACCAGCAGGGCCATCTGCCACAACTGTTGCAGGAATACCCAGACGAGGAATACCATTGAGCTGTCCGGCTGCCCCTGCTACTAATTTGGCAGAATTCCCAATAGTAGCCGTGGCCTGTGTACTTATGTTACCCTGACTCCCTACAAGAAGATCTATCTTCTCATCCAGAGTCATGGCTTTGATAACTTGATTAAGAGGTGATTTTCCTAATCGAGGGATTTGTGCACTGACCGTTATCACGAAAAAGGATAAACCCGTCAAGAGCAAATTTTTCTTCTTCATTATATACTAAAAGATGTTTAGGTTTTCTAGTTGCAAAATTATAATCATTTCTTTAAGATAATTCATGGAGTAAGTATAAAAGTAAGTTTTATAAAATCATAAAACATTTATTATGAATATGTTATGAATGATATATAAAAACAAATAGTAAGTTTTAAGCCATTCTGATAAGTAATAATTTCGAACAAAAAAAGGCCTTCATTTAACCGATAACTATCTTCAGAACAAAAAAACGCAGAAGAATCATAAGATAGTATGTTTAAAATATAAGAACATACTCTTATAGTAGATATTAAACAAGAAACCTGAAATGTGTCTGCTCTATTTACATTCCAGGTCAACAAAACAAAGAGAAACAGAATAAAACTTAATACTCTGTCTTTTTAGAATTTTTCTCCCACATCTCAAAGGCTTTCTTGGCCTCATCCGAAAGAAGAATTTCCATTTTCGTATGGCGGTCTTCTGGCTTAAGAGCAATCTCTTTATAGATAAAATCATCATCAAAACCGATTCGAGCAGCATCCTGACGATCATTTGCATAATAAATCGTATCCAGATGAGCCCAATAAATTGCACCCAAACACATCGGACAAGGTTCGCAGGAAGTATAGATATCACAACCCGAAAGATCAAAAGTACCAAGGACCTTTGTAGCTTTGCGAATGGCATTGACCTCTGCATGAGCTGTAGGGTCATTATCCAGAGTTACACTGTTCGAAGCTTCTGCCACTATCTCATTTTTCCGGGCAATGACTGCTCCAAATGGGCCTCCACCTCTTTTCACACTTTCTTCAGAGAGGGCGATAGCCCTCCGCATCAATTCTTCTTTTTCCATACCTACAAAGATAAAGTTTTTATATGGATTAGCATACATCTTAAAATAGAAATCCATGAAATTCAACATCTTTTCCTCATACTTCTTCTCAAGCAGCCAAAAGAATGTTAATCGAAGAAACCTATTCTCTGTTAAAATTCTGATTTCATAAAAAAATACCAGAATTCCTTACATTTCATTTTTCTGAAATCTTAAAGTTTTTAGTTATCTTTGCATAATAATGGAAAAAGACATTACAGCAAAAGAACTGTTCAGTCGTGCCGCAGACATCCTGAATGCATCTGAACTTCGGCCAAAAGAACAAAACCAAGTGATGCACGAGACACTGGTATTGTGCTGCCACGAGGGAATCAAAAATTCCGGCCACGCTTTTGGTAATCTATTCTCCCAGGTTGATTACCTGTGCAATTCTCTCCACATCCATCAATCAGACAAGATTGCTGTTCAGACCATGCGCCGTCACTCCAATTCGAGTCAACCATTGTCAAAAGAAGATCTACAAGAGGACGTACGTGCCCTCTGTATTTTCATCTCCGCAGTCTTTTCGTGTGACATTCCAACAGAAGTCAATGCCATTATACCACAGATAAGTCGCCATCAGTTACAGCACAGACTCATCAACAACCGCTATATCCGCTGCATCGTCCAGTCTGTAGATGATGATGGCATTCATGTAAGTATTGACCAGGATGATGCTCCAGAGCAGGCCATTGTTCCCTATCTGGAAGAACAACGGGGAATTGACCACAGCTATCTGAAAGATCTCGTACATAAGAATACCCAACTCAATCTTGTGGATAATCATATAGACGGTAATCTCATCCAACCGACATTAGTAGTATTAGAACCCGACTTTTTACTTGACATCAGCACCATCGCCAACTGTTTTACTGAATTCGGCCACCATCCACTCCTCTATCTATTAAAGCAGATGAAGCCCAGAGCAAATACGCAACCAATCCTTTTGGGCGACCTTGCGGGATCAATCCTTGACGATGCCATCAACTCTGAAGGAAACTACAGACTGAATGATACCATTAAAAGCAACTATCAGGAAAAGGCTCTGGAATTTTCCTGTTGTAACGGTTTCAATCCAACAAGATTTTATAATGATGCCATTAACCAGGCAAGAAATATTCAAGAAGGAGTACATCAACTCTTTACAGGACCAAATGCTTTTGATAAATCCAAGGCTATCCTTGAACCTTCCTTTATCTGCGAAGTTCTTGGGATTGATGGCCGTGTCGATCTGATGACCACAGACTTCAAACTGCTGATCGAGCAGAAATCAGGGCGAAACCTGCATGTCGAAAGGCACCAGCCTGACCCAGTCCATCACGGTCTTCCTCTGGAAAATCACTGGATACAACTCTTACTTTACTATGGTATCCTACATTATAATTTCCATACCAGTGATTCTCTTACCGATATCAGGCTCTTTTACTCCAAATATATTCCCCAAGACGGACTTATGAATGTGGCTTATTACCGCACTCTCTTCCGCGAAGCTATAAAATACCGTAATCAGGTAGTGGCAGAAGATTTCGATATAGCTCAGAATGGTTTCAATCGAATAGAAAACTTAACCCCAGAAGCACTTAATGTAAAGCATTGCCAAGATCCTTTCTACCATCAATACCTCAGGCCGGAAATCGCTTTGATGACAGATCCTTTACATACTCTGACCGTACTGGAACGCAATTACTTCAGTCGAATGCTTACTTTCATTATCCGAGAGCAAGTTGTTTCTAAGGTCGGAGCTCAAGAAGGACTCGGCAACTCCTCCAGTGATCTCTGGAATATGCCTCTGGCAGAAAAGAAGGATACCGGAAACATTTATACAGACTTGCATATTATCAAGAAGGAGAAAAGTGCTTCCTTCAATGGATATGACACCATTACTTTGACAATTCCTGCACAAGGAGCCTATTTCTTACCTAACTTCCGGACAGGAGATATCATTTATCTCTATGGTTATCCGAAGAATCAGGTACCTGATGTACGCAGGACTATTTTGCTAAAAGGTACCCTCCAGAAAATTTCTTCGGATCGACTTACCGTACACCTTAACGACGGGCAGCAGAACCCAAATCTGTTCCATTCGGAAGTCTATGCTATCGAGCATGGTGCCAGCGATGCCGGAACAGGAGCGGAATTACGCAATCTGCACCGGTTTATCTCTTCTCCCAAACCTATACGAGACCTGATTCTTGGACAGCGTAAGCCTGAAAAAGATACTTCTCTCAAATTATCCAGACATTATGATGACGTATTGGATCCCGTTCTAGAAAGAGCGAAACAGGCTCAGGATTACTTTCTCCTCATTGGACCACCGGGAACAGGAAAGACATCCAGGGCTTTACAATTCATGGTCAGAGAAGCTCTGGTAAGTCCAGGACAGTCTATCTTGTTGATGGCCTATACAAACAGAGCTGTAGATGAGATCTGCAATATGCTTTTGGAAAACAAGATCGATTTTCTCAGAATCGGGAATCCTTTCTCTTGTGATAAGCGCTTTCAGCCCTATCTCATCAGTAATCTTGCCGAACGTTTCCCAAAGCTTATCTGCCTGAAAAACAAAATACAAAATACACGTATTATCGTGGGCACCACATCTATGATCTCCTCACGGGAATATCTCTTCAATATTAAAGACATTTCAGTCTGGCTATTATTGATGAAGCCTCACAAATCCTCGAACCGAATATTGTGGGACTGCTCACAAGGGTAAGGAAATTTATCCTGATCGGTGACCACAAGCAATTGCCTGCAGTTGTGCAACAAGATGAAACAGATTCAAAAGTATCAGAAAAAGACCTCAACGACATCGGACTGACCAACTGCCGTAATTCTCTTTTCGAACGGCTCATCTGTTGGGAAAAGAAGCAGAAACGAGAAGATGACTTTATCGGTTTATTGAATCATCAGGGACGTATGCACCCGGCTATAGCAGAATTCCCCGGAAGAATGTTCTATGCACATGAAAGAATCCAACCTATACCACTGCCTCATCAAAAAGAAAAAAACCTCTACCCACAGGAAGTAAAAGAAGTATATGACAATACGTCCTCTCTGGACCATCTGCTTCTTAATCACAGGATGATCTTCATACCCAGTAAGTTCTGTAAGGTAACAAGTGCATCAGAAAAGGTAAATTCTTCTGAGGCGGTCATTACAGCACAATGTCTGAAACGGATATATGAATATACACAAAAGAACTTTAAAACTACAGGAAGCAGTCAGGATCAATTTCTTGCTGCCAGCACTGCGGGTATTATCGTACCCTACCGAAATCAAATAGCTATGATTAAGAAGGAAATTGAGAAACTGAATATTCCGGAGCTTCTTGACATTTCCATTGATACCATTGAGCGGTATCAGGGCAGCCAGCGTGATTATATCATTTATTCATTCACTATACAGAATTTCTCACAACTCGAATTTCTTACTGCAAATTGCTTCGAGGAGGACGGAATAACAATTGACCGAAAACTGAATGTTGCTCTAACCAGAGCAAGGAAGCAAATTATTTTGACAGGAAATCCTCGGATACTTGAAACTAACCCGATATTCAAGAAACTTATAGATTATTGCAAAAATCTAGACGAATATCTCTACGATAGCACACTCTGAAAGGTAAATCTATCTGAGATTTTTGTATACATCATAGGGAAATCCCATTCCTTATAGGGAAATTCCGATACCTTATAGGGGAAAAATACGTTGAATAGACAAACAAAGTTATACATTTGCACTAACAATAAAACAGAAAGACATTTCTGAATAATGAACAAACTAAATGTTATAACGATTATGAAAAGAATGATTCTTATGGCAGTTACTCTGCTATTGACAGTTGGAACTTTTGCCCAACATCGCGGTTATTACGGGCGATATGCTCATCGCCGAAGTAATATCACTACTTTTACCCTTCAGCCAAAAATTGGTCTCAATGTAGCTTCGCTGACCAATGTAGGTGCCGATTCAAGGGTGGGAATGGTTCTTGGACTGGAAGGAGAGGTAAATACAAGTCGAAATATTGGTATTAGTTTTGGAGCTGACTATTCAGCTCAAGGAGCAAAATGGAATCATGATGGTTTCTCCTCTGTAACCAAACTGGATTATATCAATGTTCCAGTCCTTGTCAATTTTTACGTAGCTCCAGGTTTTGCATTTAAAGTAGGACTTCAGCCAGGATTTTTAGTTGATGATCATGGAACCGGTGCAAAGAGCGTAGATGTATCAATCCCAATCGGAATGTCCTATCAATATGATGATTTTGTCATCGAAGGCCGTTACAACTGGGGGATAACCGATGTATACGATGTCGATCAAAACAGCAATCCACGCAATAGTGTGTTTCAATTTACCGTCGGTTACAAGTTTCATTTGTAATACTTAAAACAAGGTTGTATTTTGAAATTTATGGCGATGTCGCTTTTATAAGAAGGAGACATCGCTTTTTTTATATCTTCTGGCAACAATTCTTCCCATTAGAAAGAAGAAAAACCACAAGAAAAGTAAAGGACACTTTTTTGAATCATTATCGTAAATAACCCATAATATTCAATACAAATTTTTATCTTTTTCAAGTGTCAGAAAATAAAAAAAGGGACTCCGCTGAGTCCCAACCTTTTGTTAACCTTAAATCTAATACTATGAAAAACACGAAGCAAAGATAAAAAAAATCACATTAACTCCAACATTCTTATGTCACAAATCTTACAAAACGATTATTTTATTGAGTTAAATCAATTTTATCTTAAATATTTGGCGGTTTCAAAAAGATTTTCTATCTTTGCACAAAGAAGATTATAGTAGAGACAGAAGGGATATTGAATTCCGACATCACGACTGTGGTGCCGGAATTCAATGTTTTTTTTGCCTTACTTCAATAAATATTTATCAACCAAAAACGAAGAAATTATGGCTTACATGTCACAAGAAGGCTACGACAAGCTCGTAGCTCAGCTCCATGAGCTTCAAACAGTAGAGCGCCCCAAGGCATCTGCAGCCGTTGGCGAAGCTGCCGATAAAGGTGATTTAAGTGAAAATTCAGAGTATGATGCAGCAAAAGAGGCGCAAGCCCATCTGGAAGCTAAAATCAACCAAATGAAAATAGAAGTAGCTGAAGCAAAGATCGTTGATACTTCCAAACTGAGAGCTGATGTTGTTCAGATCCTTTCAACAGTTGAAATGACAAATCTGGCAAACAACAGGAAAATGAAATACACACTTGTCAGTGAGAGTGAGGCAAATTTGAGAGAAGGTAAGATTTCCATTAAAACCCCTATCGCACAAGGATTATTGAACAAGAAAGCAGGTGATGTTGCAGAAATCAAGATTCCTCGTGGAACGATTCATTTAAGAATCGATAAAATTTCTGTTGGCTGACTTTTGGCAATCGGTATAGGAACTATCGGCAATTGCCCTAATCAACAACAATGATCATAAAAGATTAATGATATGAGTACATTATTCAGTAAGATAGCAAATGGTGAAATACCGAGCTATAAATGTGCAGAAGATGAGAAATTTTATGCTTTCCTTGACATCAATCCTGTAGCTATCGGTCATACTCTGGTAATACCGCGTAAGGAAATAGACTATATATTTGATATGGATGATTGGGACCTGGCCGAATTTGAAGTCTTCGCCAAGAAAGTCGCTCATGCTTTGAAAGCAGCTTATCCTTGCAAGAAAGTTGCCGAAATCATCTTGGGATTAGAGGTACCACACGCACATATCCAACTTATTCCACTCAATAAGGAATCTGACGTTAATATGAGCAAAAAGCTCAAACTCACAGAAGATCAGTTTAAGGAAATTTCCAATAAAATCTATACGGAATTCAAGAAACAGAATCCGAATTCTTACGACCGCTAAATCAAAGGCATTAAAATCGTAAAAGATAATCCCCGTTTTTCCAAGGAGAAAAAACGGGGATTATTTTTATAACACTATATCTTTCACTTTTATATCAAGTCACTATCTTTACTACACTCACACTGAATTCCGTTCTGATTACGGATGCCTATTCACGTAAGATAATAGGCTGGGTACTGGCTGAAACGCTACAGGCAGCCATTACCATGGAAGCCCTCTCCCAGGCAATAGAACAAGCTGCGGCCATGAGGGGGAGCCAAAATCTGAAAGGACTTATACATCATTCCGACCGCGGCGTACAGTACTGTTGTGACAGTTATGTGAAGATGCTCCGGGATCATAATATTTCCATCAGCATGACCGAGGATTACAAGCCTACCGATAATGCCATAGCTGAGCGTATCAACGGAATTATCAAGACGGAATGCGTCTACAGGTGCAGGCAGTTCGATTCCCCCAAACAGGCCCGGGAGGTCATTGGACGGTACATCCGGTTCTATAACAACCGGCGTCCGCACATGAGCCTTGATTACAAGACACCGGCAACGGTACATCTGGAACAGGGAGAACAGAGGAAAAGATGGAAAAATAAAGTTTGGCCCACAAAAAATACCACGCATCAGGAAATTGATGTATCTTTGCCCAAATAGAAAAAAGAACCAAAACATGCGCCTGTCAATGAAATCAGTAGGGCTTCTTCTGTTGTGTCTATCGATTCTGCATGGATAGAAAGAAAGCGTCTACTGGTCTCGCTTATGAAGAGAAAAAGTGTCTATCAGATTCAGGTAAAGTCAGTATGGTGCATTGCGCTATACGATATAGTGCATATTGACCACAGTGGCACACAATTCATTAGAATCATCTGAGGGTTTGTGTCTTTCCATCGAATGTAATAGATATTCATCCGACATAGAATTCAGAAAGCCATAAAACAGAAATTTCATAAAAAAGAGTTTCTCTTTCAAATTTTACACGTATCTTTGTACTCCTAACAGAATCATTTCACTCGTAAGAATCCTCAAAAATATCTTATTCATGAGAAAATTTCTACTATTGATCACACTGCTATTGGGGAATCATGTAGTCATGAATGGAAAAACATTCATAAAAAGCAGAAGTACAAACAAACTAACCATGGTCATCGGAACCTATACAGGTGGAGGCAGCAAAGGCATCTACACCTACCGTTTCGATCAGAACACAGGAAAATCCGTTCCACTTTCTTCTGTCACAGTTCAAAACCCTTCTTACCTGATTCCTTCAAAGGATGAAAGATTCATCTATGCGGTGAGTGAAATGCCAGATTCCACAGCTGCCTTGAATGCATATATAATAGACAAGAGCACCGGACGTCTGAGATTAATTAATCGACGCTTGACACAAGGAGAAGACCCCTGTTATGTATCAACCAACGGTCACGAAGTCATTACAGCCAATTACACAGGTGGAAGCATGTCTGTTTTTCCATTACGCAAGGACGGAGGCTTAAATCCTATCATCAGTCAGTTCCATGGACATCTCGGCGGGCCAGATACGACACGCCAGAACAAGCCCCATATACACTGTGTCCGATTTAGTCCAGATGGAAAATACTTATTTGCCACAGATTTCAGTGCAGACCAAATACTGAGGTTCCGCTTAACTTCTGATAAAGTTAACCTTTTGCCTCTCGATCATCCCATAGCCATTGATGCAGATTCAGGACCAAGACACCTGATATTCAGCCCGGATGGAAAGTTTGCATATTTGATCAGTGAACTCTCCGGAAATGTTACGGTATTCCGTTACACAAATGGAAACCTCAAACGTTTTCAGGTCGTAACTGCGGACATCCATCATGCGCAAGGCAGTGCTGACATACATACCAGTCCAGACGGAAAGTTCCTCTATGCAAGCAATCGATTGAAAAATGATGGAATCGCCATATTTTCAAGAAATCAGTTTACAGGACGATTGTCCTGGGTAGGATACCAGAACACAGGAATTCACCCACGAAATTTTAATATTACACCAAATGGGAAATTCCTTCTCGCGGCCTGCCGAGACAGTAATGAGATTCAAATATATGATAGAGATCCTCACACAGGATTACTCACAGATACCCGACAAAGTATCAGAATCAGCAAACCTGTTTGTATCCAATTTATAAAATAGAAAAAATCGTTTCAGATATACTGATCACCCTTTTTCATCTGAACCACATTGACATATTTTCTGATCAAGAGCAGATGAATCTTCCTTCTTACAGATAAATAATACATTATCCTTCTCCGCAATAATAAAACCATCAAGACCATTGAGAACGGCCATTCTCCCTTTAGGCAACTTGATAATATTATCACGGCAGTCCTCCATCATCACATCAGAATCAATGACCACATTATCCTTTTTACCTTTTTGCATAAACTCATAGATACTATGCCAAGTACCTAAATCAGCCCAGCCAAAGTCACACTTCTTGACATAGACATTATCTGTCTTTTCAAGTAGCCCTGTATCAATAGCAAGATTAGGATAAAAAGAAAAGTGTTCTTTAATATATGCATTTTCTTCAGGAACCGTAATGTCATGGTCGTTTCGTTCAAGATCCTGAAGAACGCCAGGTAAAAGCTTTGCCAAACTACCTTGCAAAGCATGCAGATTTGCCAGAAATATTCCAGTATTCCAATACCATTCCCCACTCTCCATAAACATTTTGGCAAAGGAACGGTCTGGTTTTTCTATAAAAGTATGCACTTTATAAAAATTGCTGTGATCAGAACTATCACCTATCTGAATATATCCATAACCCGGTTCAGGACGAGTAGGCTTTACTCCCATAGCCAACAGACAATCCCTGTCTGAGACGAATTGCAGTCCGTCAAGCACATTCTTCTGGAAAGCCTCTTCATTGATAATAGTCTGATCAGAAGGAACTATAATCAAATTGGCCTGTGGATTAATATGGCTGATCCGGTAACATGCCCAAGCCACACTGGGTGCTGTATTTCTATTGATCGGCTCGGCCAGCAGATTATCATCCGGCAAATCCGGAAGCTGATTCTTGACCATTCCGACATATTGCTCATTCGTATTCACATAGATATGACTCGGTTCAATGACCTTAGAAATACGATCGTATGTCTGTTGGAATTGTGTTTTCCCTGTTCCAAAGAAATCAATAAACTGTTTTGGTTGCTGTTCACGGCTGCAAGGCCATAAACGTTTGCCCCTGCCACCGGCCAGTATCACGCAATAATTCTCCTCGGTTTTAGCCATGATTTAAAACATATTTATAATTATCCTTAATTAGCAGGGTAAAGATAAGAAGAAAAAAGGGAACGTACAAAAAAATTAAGAATTTTAATTTAAATGTTTGTGAATTCCGAAAAAAGCACTACCTTTGCAGCCAATAAGAATCATGCATTATGCCCAGATGGCGGAATTGGTAGACGCGCTGGT
Source organism: uncultured Prevotellaceae bacterium (assembly GCA_963769405.1). GTDB lineage: Bacteria > Bacteroidota > Bacteroidia > Bacteroidales > Bacteroidaceae > Prevotella. The sequence goes on from CAVYLQ010000021.1 coordinate 70,500, forward strand.
CTCAAACACCAGTGAAGCAATTCGTGCCGGTTCGACCCCGGCTCTGGGTACAAAGTAAAAAGCTAAGTTGTTAATTATTCAACACTTAGCTTTTTCTTTTGTTCTAATTTTCCACACATTTCCCCCACGTCTACAACTACTGGCAATGCAAAGTTTATAATGAAAACGTAGGCTCAAGTAGATATTTATGAGGATATTTTATATTCATTAAGTTGGAATAGAGATAATTTTTACTATTTTTGTAATTGATACGAGTTTACTCGACCAGAACTTAATAAAGAAAAAGCGTTATGCTTATCGTACTATCGGAAAACCAGGAAATTTCCCAAGATATACCAAGATAGCATAGTGGTTCTCACGCATAACGTGGGGTTGCTGTGACATTTGTGCACACAGGTTTCCCTAGGGCCTCCGATAGAAGATGTGGGCATTGCAATTACACGCTTCTGTACCCAATAACTAAAGAGTTGGCAGGGACAGGCTGATCGAGGAATATTGATTATGGCAATATCAATGATTGAATCCCGCAGTGCTTGGTATAACCTGTATGACGAGAGTGGTAAAAAGTACAAGACACTTAGTGAGAATATTGGTATTATTACCAGCGCTACAGGTGAAACTTTTGTAGCACGAAGAAGTGTATGGTTGGACACCTATGACCGCTTGAGAAAGAAAATCAACGCACGTGCTGCTCGTTAAGAAATACCTATCCCATACTTTGGATTAATATTCTTCTATATAGTATGGGATAGATTCTACTATCAAAGGCTATGGAATCCTTAATCTGTATTGCAGCAATGCTCTCAGGGAAGCGCATATTGTTGTGCCAAATTATCAACATGCTTATTCATAAAGTATGGACTTGACGGAGAAAAATCCCTTACATTCACATGCTAGCGGCCCGAAATCTTTTTATTTATATGAAAGTTAGCCTTACCATGAAGTAACGGCCTAATTTCCAAATTATACTAAGGTGATCAATTTTTCGCCAATTTGATGAAGACCATCTACAATACGTTGGCGCTGTTGTAGTCGTGGTTTTTTTATTCCATTTGCATAATGACTAAGTAGATGCTGGTTAATACCCGTAGCTCTACTTATTACTGCCAAAGGAGCATACGATTCGCATGTACGAAGCAATGCAGCCGTGGTAAGTTTATAATCAAGTTCGTATTTACCGCTTTTAAACCAATCTGGTACATTATCACCATCTTCTATCAACCATTTAATTTGCTCATGGAGGGCATTCTCAACTTCATGTTGTAACTGCTCGTAAGTTTTTGCAGTTACTACGATAGAATTTCCGGCATAGTCAACTAAAGACGCACCAAAATTCTTATCACACCAATCAACATCAACTTTTATTCTTTCCATAATCAATAAATTTTAATCTTATATATAAATGCAATGTCTTTATTTCCATCCTGCCTGATGCCATATACTGTTTAGAAGGAACTGGTTTAAGACATCACTTTTTTTACCTCTAATTGTAACCTTACCCTTTTTAGTTGGATGCTTAAATTGTCTATGATCACCGCTTGTTTTACGAGTAGGAAGTTCTATCCAACCATCTGCCAACAGCAAATCTATCACTTCTTTAACTTTATATTTCTTCATTATGGCTACTGTTGCAATGGTGCAAAGGTAACAATATTAATACTTTTATCAAAACAAAAAGGTATTATTTATAATACTAATTATGTATTTAACTTTTCAAGTGTTTTCTTCACATACTCCGCCCCTTCGGGGCACCCCTTTTGACTTGTAAAGTAAAACAGTGAACCTAAAAGAATATGTAAAACGAGTTAGTTAATCGCACTCAAATCTGTCAAGCATTTCCATTGATAGTCACAACTTGATATTTAAATTCGTCATATTTATAAGCACTAATAAGATCAATTTTTTGCTACTTAAATGCTAATTATTTGCAATATTTTCTCAAAATCATCGGATATGTGTATCTTTGTACCATCTAAAATTTACGGAAACGTGTAAAATACGATATTTAGAATCTATGGAAACATGATTCATAAACGCATTGTTCTTCATACTGCCGATCTTAAAATGGAAGACAGTATCTTATACCTCCCCCTTTATATGACTGCTTTATTGTAAGATGAACCATTAATTCCGCCAACGGTTCATCTATTTATTAAATCCCCAAATCTTTTTTGCCAACATCCATAAGAATCCCCAAATCTTTTTGGTAAAAATGCCATAATCCCCAAATCTTTAATCGTTTCTTTATGGTATTACTTACTCTGGTTGACCATATCCCATGTAAAGGAAATCAGATTAAACAACAGTTACGTCATTTACATAATTTATAATTAGGGCTTATGGCTGCTTACTTTTCTTCAAGACCAATCTCTGTTCCATGCACAAATAATTAACTCCGTAAATTACTACTAAAAAGTTATTTACGGAGTTGATTAAATTTCTTCTATTGATAAATGATTTTCAATATTTCCCTTCCCAATGTCACACGATAGTGATCAGAATCATAGAAATTATGCTTGTTATCCATCCAAAGATAATGCTTATTAGAAAAATCATAGACTACATGCGGTCCGAAAATAGCATTCAACACTTTTATATCCTTAGGATTCATCATCTTTTTCTTGAATTCCGGACTGATGACAATCTTCAGATTCGTATGATGATGCTGACAGATAGACTTGATATCTTTGAATTCTGATATTTGCGAAGAAGTAAGAGTACGAGGCTGTATCTTCAAAGGATGAGATTCCTTGAGTATTTTCAGCCAATAGTCCTGTTTCCAGAAACCATCACCCATCTTTGCAATCATCTTTTCCTGAGGTAAGATTGCATCATTAGTATATCGTCTGCGAGTTAGAACATCTTCATTGATGATACCATGCATGCTATCAGTATATTTCCCTATAAGCAGATATTTCATATAAGGTAAAAAGAATTTAGGGGTAAAGAAGCCCTGCAAGAAAGTCATCTGATAAGTAATCTGACTTTTATGACTTACTTCAGGAGGCATAATGTGCATGAAATCCTCCTTACTGTCCGCATTGATAAAAGTTGATGGTTCCATTACCAAAAGCAAATTCTTGATCGGTTGATCAGGCTGACGGTTCAAAGCTTCTATTTTCATATAAACACCTCCCAGATCTTCTGAGTTGGCAAACATCCGAATAGAATGTCCATGAACATACCGGTTCCAGTCAGACGACTGAAAAGCCTTAGTACACGAGTTGCCCAAGATAAAGGAATCATAATGCATCCTGTTTCGATACATTTTATATTTCATCCATGACACCTCACCCTCATTCTGACTTATCCTGCTATGGTCATAATCCTGATAAGGGCGAAGAACCATAAAAGGATCCTTACAGATATAGAAAGCCAATAGCAATATAAAAGGTAATGCCAAAAGGATACATTTCAAATAAAAAGCAGATATACTATTCTTTTTCATTTCATTAGAATTGGATATAAATGAAATTCTCTACGCCGAAGGAGCCAAACAAAAAGATAGTCAACACAAACCCCAGATAGAGAACCCATCTGCAAGAAGTACTCAATTTTTCAGTCCATAGAATCAAGCTATGACGAGAGTTGAGATATTCTAAAACAAACATCAATATCGTTGCCACGCCAAAGACAATCCAGTAAAAGTCCGTCATGCCCAATCTCAACTCCTTGATATTTGTCTGGAAACCATCAAAGAGATGGCGATAAGTATAAAACACATCATTGATTTTTGCCACACGAAAAAATAACAGCGATATGGCAAAGAGAAGATAAGTCCTGAGAATCATCACAAATTTCCAAGTTTTCTGTCCGATCATATCCTTTACCCGTTTCCGTCCCTTCTTAGCTGCCGTCTCATAAATGATAACAATTCCTTGGAAAAGTCCATAGAGAGCAAAAGTCCATCCAGCACCATGCCAGACGCCAATGGCGACAAAGGTAACTAGCAGAGAAATATAGACTCCCCATCGTTTGAGCCCCCTCAAAGAGGCATCCAAAGGGGTAAAGACATAATCACGCACCCAGAAAGAAAGAGTCATGTGCCAGCGGCGCCACAACTCCCCGGTAGACTGAGAAATGAAAGGACGATTGAAATTGGGATGGAACTCAAAGCCCATCATCCTTCCAAAGCCGATAGCCATGGCTGTATATCCCGCAAAATCGGCATAAAGTTGTATCGGATAAAGAAAAGTTGCTATCAGAAGTTGCATCCCGGAAGCACTCCTCACATTATCTAACACCGTGTCCAATGAAGGAGCGATACGATCAGCGATGACCAGTTTCAAGAACACACCCCAGACTACAAATTTCAATCCTCGTGTAACCTGTTGGTAATCGAATTTCTTAGCCGTCTTCAATTGTGGTAATGTATCCAATCCCCTTTCAATAGGTCCGGAAAGGAACTTCATGAAAAGCATCATATATAAGGTAAAGTCCCAGAAGTTCTCCTCCGGCTCTTCTTCTTCCCAATAAATTTCAATCAGATAAGAAAGAGCCTGAAAAGTATAAAAAGACATACCTAACGGGAACAGAGGTGACCAGTATCGGGCAATAAGCCAAAAGCCAGCTAAGCCAACGATGCTCAACCAGAGAATTACCGTTGCTTTGGAAGTATCCAAATATCTGCGGATGGCCTTACCCGCAAAGAATGTGAATACAGTTACCCCAGAAGCAACTACAAGATAAGAAAAATGATAATATCCGATAAAAACGAAACTCGCCAGAAGCAGAATAATATGCTGCCACTTCCTATCCTTTCTCAAATAATAGAGGATAAAAGTAACAATCATACATATTCCAAAGGGAATAGAAAGAAATTCCATGATTTGTCGTCCTCGTTTATGCTATCCTTTTCAATATCACATTGCACATATCCCCGACGGTTCTCATACGGATAATATCCCGCATCTTCAGATGAAACTCGAATCGCTTTTCGATCTCACTGATGATAATCATATTAGTCAGAGAATCCCACCCGTCGATATCATCTGTAGACATTTTTTCTGTCAAACAGAGATCCGGTTTTTTCAATACTTCAGCAAAAATCTCATTCAACGTTTTTAGCACTTCTTGCTTTTCCATATTACAATCTATCAATTATTTATTTTCAATTTTGTATTCTACCTTTTTACGGATTGCTTTTCTATCAATCTTATTATTTGCATTCTGAGGAAACTCCCTCATAAAACGAATATCCTCCGGAAGCATATACGTAGGAAGATAATTTTTAAGATCGGATTTCAGTGAAGTTTCATCTTCATTTTTCCCTTCCACAACCAGATGAAGGGTCATCAAACCCTGATCATTTGGTAAGGGGACAGCCACGACATTCCGCTTGCCTTTATAGAATTTCCGAGCTACATTCTCTATCTCTCCCAGTTCTACCCGAAAACCTTGTATCTTCACCTGCGAGTCTTTCCTACCTTCATAAAGGGCATCCCCATCTTCATCGATCATACAGATATCACCTGTCTTATACCATCTATCCCCATTATCCTGAAAGAAAGCCAGATGATTATTCTGGTAATCATGCCAATATCCGGGCGTCAACTGACTACCGGAAAGGCAAAGCTCACCCTTCTCACCTGGTTTCAAGAAATGATTCTCTTCATCGACAACAGCAACACGAGTGTTTTTCATTGCCTTTCCAATACAAACCGTTCCATTGACATTTTTTATATTATCATCTACCGGATAGAAAGTACAGTAAATCGTATTCTCTGTAGGGCCATAGACATTCCATATCTTCGCCTTGGGAACAGATGATCTCCAGGCCTTGACATCATCTTCCAGCAAAGCTTCACCGCAGAAGAGGCAATCATGCATCTTTTCGTCCGTCAGTTCTTTCATATAAGGGCGAAGATAATGGATGACAGAAGGAACCATCAAAGCAGCAGTTAACTGATAATCATCCATCAGACAGAATACTTCTTGATACTTTACACTCCCCACAGGAACGGTATAGAGGCAAGCGCCATGAAGGAGAGCAGGAAGATAACTACCTACAGAAAGGTCGAAAGTAAGGTCAAACATCTGCAGACAACGGTCCTTCTCAGTCAGATGGATACCAAGATCTTCAAAGGCATCAATAAAAGCTGCAACATTTCCAAAAGAAACAGGTACTCCTTTAGGTGCCCCTGTACTTCCAGATGTAAACAAAATATATGCAGGATCAGGATCTCTTAAAGTCTGTGAAAAAGAAAAGACATTATCCGCATCTGATAAAGCATGAGTGTCAATTCCTCTGACTTGAAAAGGCAATTTACTTTCACCTGTATTCAAAACTGTCTGTATACCTACCTGGCAGATGATATTTTTCAATCTTGCTTCCGGCTGTAGAGGATGTAAAGGAACATAACATCTGCCCTCCATCCATAAAGCAAGGACAGCAGCATAAGTATCCAGATCATCATAAGCCGTCAAGCCGAAATATTGTTCAGGAATGGATCGGATAACTTCTTTTATCGCATTCGCTCTTTGTAATAACTGAGTGTAAGAATAGAAATGCTTTCCGATACAAAAAGCATATCCTTTTCCGTTTTTTTCAAAGTTCTCCTGTAAAGGAAGAATTACTTTTTCTATAAACATAATACCTGTTTAGTTATTTATGGGGGAAATTCTTCTATATTGTACCTACCTTCTGCATTATACTAACTATAAAAAGCTACCCGTTTAAGATCAAAGGCCTTAAAAAATATTACAGGAAATGACTGAACCTGTGAACTGATTTCTATCGCCTGATAAAGCCTTCAAAAAGACCCATTGAGATACTGTTTTTCCCATCATCTTTTAATTTACTCATTTATATGACGTAAAAAACAAATATACCCCTATTAAAAGAATAAGATTTTTTCAAATACTGCAAAGTATTCCTAAAAAAAATTTCAAATATGTTGCAAATTTTTCTTTAAAAAGCCAAATGACTTTTTTCTTCTTTTATTATTTACATCAAAATATCAGAAAAAATACGCATTAATGTGATAATTTTTACCTTTATTCTCAGTAAACAGAGCACCAAAAGAAACAAGACCGAAATCATTTGTAGACAAGGGCAAAAAAACAGCCCTTGCCTACGAAAAGTTAATTTAAAAATATCGCTATAAGGTATAACCTCTCATAATATTTTTTAAATTCCAGATGGACATCAATACTCAAATTTGACGTCACTCCATTTAGGCGGATCCACATGCATCAGATTCTTGACAAAGAAGTCAAAACGTTTGTGCTCCCCATAATTTTCTCCCATAGTGTGATGCACCCCCGGCAAGACCACCAGCTCAAAATCTTTATTCGCCTTTTCCAATGCATTGACAACCTGATAGGTACTCGACGGATCCACATTATCATCCAGTTCTCCAACGACGAGCATCAGAGGACGCTGTAATTTCGGCGCATTATAGACATTACTGCATTTCACATAACTGGAATCGACAGGATAACTCATCCATTGTTCATTCCACCAGATTTTATCCATCCGGTTATCGTGACAACCACAGGAAGAATAAGCAGCCTTATAGAAGTCACCATGAAGCAACACAGCCGTGCAACTCTCCTGACCTCCCGCAGAAGCACCGAAGATTCCCACATTATCCGCATCCATATAAGGATACTTCTTTGCAGCAGCTTTGATCCATAATTCCCGATCCGGAAATCCAGCATCTTTCAAATTCTTATAGCATACTTCCTCGAATTTCTTGCCACGCCAGGAAGTGCCCATCGCATCCAATTGAACTACAACAAACCCCAGTTCCGCCAGAGAAGTTGTATTCCAGTTATAAGAGATAAAACTCTTAGGAGTATAAGCATCACCGGGTCCGGCATAGATATACTCAATGACCGGATATTTTTTAGCAGGATCAAAATTGACTGGACACTGAATAATCCCCCACATATCTGTTTTACCGTCACGCCCCTTTGCTTTAAAAACAACAGGAGCTTTCCATCCCTTGGCAAGTATATCTGAAATATCAGCCCTCTCCAGGACCTTGATCAGTTTTCCACTACGAGCATCACGAAGGACAGTGACGGGAGCCTGATCGACCAACGAATAAGTGTCCACAAGATAATGGTAATCACTACTGAACACAGCCTGATGTTGAGCCGGTTCAGGAGTGAGGCAAATCATATTCTTACCATCAAAACCTATACTATAATAATGAACAAGATAAGGATCTTCACCTTTATTCATTCCACTGGCCGAAAAATAAATTATCTGATTCGGTTCATCCACTTTCAAGACCTGACGAACACACCAAGCTCCTCTGGTAATCTGCCGAATCACCTTACCTGTCGGCACATCATAAAGGTACAGATGATTCCAATTATCCCGTTCACTCATCCAGATCAATCGTTTTCCATCTTTGGTATAATAACGGAACATACGTTGATAATTGATATATTCCGGAGATGATTCCTGAACCACGACACGAATCATACCCGTATTTGCATTCATGGCAAGAACCTGATAAAGGTGATGTCCACGCTGATTATACTCCATCATGACCTCTTTGCCATCAGCATTCCACAGGAAACCGGACAACTCATACTGGTTACTGATAATAGAACGGTCAGCCGTCAGTTGCTTGCCAGTCTTCAAGTCAAAGATGACCGGAATCTTCTGAGGCAAAGCATCTCCAGGTTTGGCATATTCCTGTTTATGGAGAATCGGTTGCAACTGGTCCGCTGGAGAAGATTCTACATAATATACATATCGCTTCTGCACAGGTATCCGTTTACAATCAAAAATATACCGTCCATCAGGCGACCACAAAATCTGGTTAGAATAATAGCAACCCAACGTCCCATCCTGAGACAGAACCTGCTTGGTTGAGAAAGGAGTACCGATCCGATGCACTACGATATTTTGTCCTTCAACATACGCTTCCATTTTTCCATCAGGAGAGGTAACCGGACGAAGTTCCGTTTCTTCATCCACTTCCATCCAGTGGCGCTGGTGTATCCTGCCCGGCCAAGGCCTTTGCTCCGGTCCTTTTGTTACTCCCAAAGCCTTATCAAATTGGTCTTTGGCATCAAACGTTCTTTTCATGCCATTAACAGCATCATAAAGAACATACTCTCCCTTACCATCACGAGTTTTCATCTGATAAGAGAATACGTCCGAAGAGTCTTTCCATTGCACCTCATGAGCCCAATGATACACCCGTGAAGAACTGAAATCCTTCTTGACAGCGTATGCACGATCATAATCCTTCAGCGTACCCTGAGAGAAAGCCGGAACAACCATCAACAGTCCCATAGCGAAAAAAGAAAATCGTAATTTCATCATCTATACTAAAGTTTTAATTCTACTCTATATACCTTACAACATTTTATTTATATTCAGTCGGTTTTACTCCAAACTGTTTCTGAAAGCATTTAGAGAAATAAGAAGGACTATTGAATCCGACCATAAAACAGACCTCACTGACCCGATATTTTCCTTCCTTTAAAAGTTGGGCGGCACGGCGAAGGCGGACAACCTGAATCATCTCATTCGGAGTGACATCCGCCAAAGACTTAATTTTCGCAAAGAGACTGGATCTACTGATATTCATCTGTTCAGCAATAAAATTAACTGAAAGGTCAGCATTATCCATATTCTTCTCAATAAGGCAATTCATCCGTAAGAGAAAGTCATTGTCAAGAGGGGTCCTGGCCATCTGGGTAATTGACTCGGATGGCGTATCAGAAAACTTCTTCATCAACAATTTTCGCATATTGATCAAATTGCTAATGCAAGCATTCAAATATCTCACAGAGAAAGGTTTCTCGATATAAGCATCAGCTCCACAGTTCATCCCTTCAGCCTTACTCTCATCATCTGTCTTGGCAGTAAGCATGATAAAAGGGATATGACTCGTATTTTGATCCGCCCGAACATGACGGCAAAACTCTGCGCCGTCCATTTCCGGCATCATCCAGTCTGAAACGATCAGTGTAACAACATGATGCAAAAGAACATTTATTCCTTCCACGCCATTGGAAGCCGTATACACGACATAATCATTCCGAAAATCAGAAGCCAGGAAACCACGCATATCGGCATCATCCTCAACAATAAGCACTGAAGATCTAGCGCCATCAGCCGGCATCTCCACCGTTTCCGGTTCATCTTGCGGAATCATTTCTCTACTATTCTCCATCTGACCGCTGTCATTCTGATGTTCTGATACCTTTTTTTCTCCGCCTGTATCTGACTGATTAACAGGAAAAGTAATTATAAACTTTGTCCCTTTGTTAGGTTCAGAATCAAGTTTCATCAGACCATGATGCAGATCAACTATACTTTTGACAATAGCCAGTCCGATACCTGCTCCGGGAGCATTGTCCTGAACCTGATAGAAAGCATTAAAGACTTTTGGCTGATCTGCCTTGCTGATTCCAATCCCATTATCCGACACCATGAGTTGAAAAGACTGCCGGTCACCAGAGACGACAACACTCAAACATATTCTATCTTTAGTATATTTCAAAGCATTCATCATCAGATTACTGATCACTTTTGTCACACCTTCCGGATCTACTATAGCAGAAAAGCCATCCGGGGGATAGTCTACATGAAAGTTAATCCCCTTCTGCTTGAAGAAAGGTTGAAAACGGATAACCACCGATTCCATAATATCTCCAATATTCTGTAATTTAAAACGAGCCTGGAAACCATACCGTTGTCCTTTACTGAAGTCTAATAATTGGTTTACCAGATAAAGAAGACGACGAGCATTCCTGTCAATAACCTGCAAAACAGCCATCGTATTTAAATTTTTCTTTTCATCTGAAGAAACAGATTCCTCATCCTTCACCTCCAGATGTGACATCAACTGCTCCAGTGGTCCTATGATCAATGTTACAGGAGTCCGGATTTCATGAGCAATCATCGTAAAGAACTTTAAACGCGCTTCCCTGATCTCTAAATTTTTACGATCATTAAGAGCCTTAATTTCATATTGATGTTTCTTTTCAGCCTTCTGTAAGCGAAAATGAGTGTATTCGTAAATCAGAAAGAGGATAAGACATATATAAAATATTTTTGCTGGAAGACTCCACCAGAAAGGTGGATGAATGACGATTTTCAGCAGAGCCTCATGATGACTCCACACTCCATCATTGTTAGTTGCCTTAACTCGAAAAATATAGGTACCTGACGGAAGATTGGTATAAGTAGCATAATGGCAATTCCCTACATAGTTCCATTCTTTGTCAAAGCCCTCAAGTTTATAAGCAAAATGATTCTTCCCAGGGGAGCAATAGCTCAACGAAGAAAATGACAAACTGAACATTTTGTCACCATGTTGGAAATCAAGTTGATGAACATAACTAAAAGCTTCAGGCAACAATTTCGAACCCACTCTTTGCTGCTTGTTATATACTTCAAGTCCAGTAATGGATACAGACGGATTCATTCTGTTAATCTTGATCTGATAAGGATAAAAAGCCGTAAAACCGTTTACTCCACCAAAGAAGATCCGCCCATCTGAAGTTTTCAATTCCGCATTCGGGCGAAAGACTTCACAGCATAACCCATCATATCTGTTAAAAATACGAAGAGCTTTTCCTCTTTCATATCGTAAAATCCCATGAGTTGTTGCCAGCCATAAGATTTCCTTATCACTTATTATACCGCTTACTTCAATGCCATCCTTCTCTAAAGGGATACGATGAAAATTATCTTCTGACGGATTATAATAGCATAATCCGCTCATTGTACCTATCCACAGTCTGCCATCTTCATCCATCTCCAGACAATCAACTTGGTCAGAAGGAAGAGAAACCATAGACTTTAAACTTCGGTAATTTTTCCATTTTCGAGTAAAAGGATTATAACGATATAGGCCAGCTCCCTGAGAAGAGAACCACATATTTCCCCTACGGTCTTCATCAATATCCATAACAAGCGCATCCGTTTTATAAACCTGATGAAAACGATCCCGTTTCCTGTCATAAAGGAAAATTCCATATCCCATTGTCGAAAGCCACAATCTTCCCAGATGGTCCTTACAGATGGCATAGCAACTCTTACTGTCAAGTCCATTCTTTTCTGCATACCGTTTCATTCTGCCGGAATCCAGATTCATACGAATGACGCCATTGGTATAGGTTCCTATCCAGAGATCAGAACCACTCATACACAGAGCATGTACATTATAAGAGGACAGAAGGCTGCTGCCAGCATACGTAACAAACCTCCCCGTCTTTTCATCAAAACACGACAATCCCCCATCATCACTGCCTATCCATACATGCCCAGAATAATCCTCACAGAAATGACTGACCACATTACCCTTAAAACCATCACGGCCATTCGTGTAACTTGAGAAGCGCTGTCCCATAGGGGATATATATTTCACTCCACCATAAAAAGTTCCTATCCAGATACCCCCTTCCCGATCACGTAAGATAGAATAAACGAACCTCCCGTCAATCGAGTTCTTATTATCTCCCTGAAAAGTCAGCCTGTTCCATTTTCCTGTTCGGATATTATAGACGATAACCCCATCATCACACCCCATATAGATTTGGTTATCCGGCATTTCCACAAGAGTATGGATATGTCTCCCTGTCCCTGTCAAGGCAGGATCGAGCACATGCATGACCTGTCCGTTTTTCAGACAAAAGAGCCCCTCATTCCATGTTCCTAACCATAAAGTTCTGTCACGTGTCTGAAGCATTTTCGCGCCAGATACATCAAAGTCCGCATGAAGATATTCAGGTTGAAAAGCATGGTGATCCCTGTTTAATCTACTGATGGTCCATCGCTCATTTTTTACTACTGCCCAGACCTGGTCCTCAGAGTCTACAAAGATCTGAAAGACCTCTCCCCGAGCTCCACGGAAAGGGAAATGCCGGACATGATGCGACCGGAGACTAAAGCAAAAGCCCCCCTGTCCCTTTGTCGCAATCCAAACATTTCCATCCCGATCTTCGGCAAAAGAACTAATTTCTGACTTAATCTGCGGGACAAAGCGGGAAAATGTTTCTGTACGGTAATTAAAATAAAATGGGCCATGAGAGGTACCTACAAGAATTCCATCAGGCAGAGGAAATATTGTAGAGATATATTGATCGGCTCCCGTCTGCAAAATTGGATAGTACATTATATGATATCCATCATAACGACAAAGTCCATTATCCGTTCCAATCCATATAAAACCTCTGTGATCTTGTACTACATTCCTGACCGTATTAGAACGCAGTCCATCCCCTATCGTAATATTACGATAGCGAAAGTCAGAAATTTGTCCTCCAAAAGAGAATAAAGATACCGACAAAAGAACAACAAGAAATATATATCGATTAAAAGACTGTCGAATATCCATAAAAGTCTTTTGTGTAGATTTTACAGCAAAGGTATCATTTTTTTACTTTATTTCAAAATTTTCATTCATTTTCATCATCTAATCAAGTCAATAGCTTTCAGAATCATTCAAATCCATCATCTTCAATAAATCTGGAATCCAAATCTAATTCTGTAAAAAAGCCATATCTTCTATCTAATCGATACAAGATAAAGCTTTTAAAGTAACACTTAATAACTCTTTATTGTTCAGCTGGCATATCGGATTCCGTAGGCCAATATGGATTTTGATAGAGAGGAGATTTATCTATAGAAGTATGATCACTCGAGGTAAGGAGAAATTGATGAATTGGTAACGGTTGTAAATATTGGGCCATCTGCCATGTCATGCCTTTATAGAGTAAATTCGTTTTTAGAATTTCATAAGGGCGAAAATATTCACTAGAACTTTCCGGAGAAACCGTAGCATTAACAGAACCATCTGAAATAAGTTGATTTGCAGTATACCAATTTTTCGCCATAGGGGTATTCCAAAGGTGGAAACCTTCAAAATGATAGGGTTGCTTTTTTAGTTGATCAAGAGAACGCCAACGTACTAAATCCATCCATCTAAGTCCTTCAGCCATCAATTCACAACGGCGCTCACGCCTAATGCTGTAAAGAATTCTATCAGTTAAAGGCCTTCCTGCTGTAAAAGCTCCCCAATCATATTCTGTGCCGCTACCATTGGAATAACCTTTTACTTCTTGTCCCATATCTGTAGCATTAATAGTAACCATTGGATCAATTGCTACACCCTTGAAACCAGCAGCAATACGAATTGCTTTCCAATAAGATAAACTTTTTGAATTAAGTTGATTATCAAGCATATATTGAGCTTCTATATAGTTAAGCAAAGCCTCCGTAGCGCGCAATGTAATAGAAGCAGTATAGCCATATTGATTCTGACAAAGTGCTTGATCAAATGTTCCACCCTTTCGGATAGCATATCCAGTAGTATAACAAGTAGAAAAATCACGAGTGTATATTTTAGGAACAGGTTCAGGACTGACAACCTGATCAGCTCCTGCGCTATAGTCAAGATTCTTAAAAACATTTATCTGCCCCGGACGTTTAAGAAAAATGAACAATCTTGGATCTCTATTTTTCACAACTACATTTGTCGTAGAATCCTCGTAGAAATAGGGCTTACCACTCTCATCTGTATGACTGGCATATATGGGTTTCCCATCTTTCATTAAAAAAGATTCTATTAAACTTCTTGAAAAACCTGTATAGATATCACCGTGCTGGATAGCTGCCTCAATATTATCCGTAACACCTAAAGACTTACTATATTTCCTCCAGAGAAGAACATCTTTATAAGGTGTCATATCTGTATTACCGAACATATAGAAATAAGGATTATTATCACTTACTGACTGAGGAACAATACCATTATTGATACTCAATTGGTTAATATAAACATCACCTACCTTTTCTGCTTCTTCTGTAGCTTTTCTGAAAAAGAATTTAGCTTCAGATTCAATACTTCCAGTTGGAAAACTATAATTTTTATTATAATCTCTCTTTGCACCTGGCCAATCAAGACCATTAGGAACAAAAGGAGTCCCAGAAAAGTTTGTTAGCCATGAGCCTTCAAAAAGAGCAACACGTGAAGCAAAAAGGTGCGTCGCAGCAGGAGAGATTCGAGTCATAGCTTCTCCCCCATCTGGTTCCAGATAATTGACAGCACTATCGCAATCATTAAGAATAAATCTCGCTACTTCATTACAAGGGCTACGCTTAGAAGCATTGACCAAAATATCCTGATCATCTTTTAACGCAGTAGTAATGATAGGCAGATCACCGAAATCCTTCAACAAGGAAAAATAACTATAAGCTCTGAAGAAATACAATTCGCCAATATACTGGCGTATCTTATAATCTTCTCCACTAATTTTCTTTGCCTTATAATTGGACAGGATTGTATTTAGTTGATAATCTACCTGATGTATATTTGACCATGACCAGGAACTATTATCTTGTCCCACTTTCCAATTATCTTTTACATATTTTGTATCACCATCAGTACCTGTCTGATTATCAGTCCCATTATCATAAGCAAAAGTACCATAACCTGCACCACTATGTGACGGAAGTATCTTTTCATAAAATGCATTAGCTGCAGCCTGAATCTGATCCTCCGTTTGATAAAAGTCTCCAGGAACAATGCTTGACTGCGGTCTTTGATCGAGAAAATCACTGCAAGAAACGAAAATTCCACATACCACTATAGTTGTTACATATTTTATTATCTTCGTTTTCATAGATATATAATTAAAGTGTTAAACTTAAGCCAAAAGATAAAGTTGAAGATAAAGGATAACCATTTCCATAATAAGTACCAATGGTCTCTGGATCAAATTGCTTGGCAAGACTTGTTCCAGTCCACAGGTTCTCTCCGGAAAAATAGATGCGTAGCTTCTCTATACCCCATTTTCTGGTTAGTATCTGAGGTAAAGTATAACCAATTTGCAAATTCTTCAGACGAATATAAGCTGCATTCTGAAGATACTTAGTCTGACGAGCTTCATTTTTATCGCTATAAGTTGCCCTAGGCAGATATGAATCTGTATTGGGCTTCTCAAATCCATTTTTTACAGACCATGAATTTTCATCACGATAATAATTGTGAACATCTTTTATTCCGATCTGATACCATTGTCCATATCCAAAAGACCCAAACATATATCTTGGTTCGGCCCAATAGTCACGTTTCATTATTCCCTGAAAAAAGATCTGAACATCAAAACCTTTCCAGCTAGCATTAGCCCCAAGACCAAATTGATAACGTGGAGTAGAATTTCCTATTTTCTTGGTATCTCCATGATCTTTAAGAGTCCATGCTCCATACGAAATCTTCTTATCACCGTTCAAATCTGCATACATAATATCACCTGCACCCCAATTCTGTCCAATCGTAGTCTGATCGACCTTCAAGAGATAATCTTGCATTTCCTTGTCAGACTTCGCAATACCGATTGTCTGAAAGCCATAAATATCCCCAAGATATTGACCTGCTATATAGTTAGAAAGAGATTCTGTAGGATTATTAGGATATTTTGTAATCTTAGCACGAGAATCTGCAATATTGAAATTAAAACCATATTTTAAGCCATTCTCTAATTGATCATCCCAACCTATAGTAAATTCCCATCCTTTTGTACGTAAATCTGTATTATTAGTTACAGGAACATCAGTGCCTAATATAGCAGGTAATTCCGGGGCATTCCCAACCATGTCTTTCGTATTTCGAACATAGCAATCAAAAGAACCATGCAAGCGATTCTTTAAGAAAGCAAAATCAATACCCATATTGTAACTTTCTATTTTTTCCCATGTCAGAGACTCCGACACAAGAGCTGGAGTCCATGCAACATTTGGTTTCAATCCATTCTGAATCCACTGGCCACTGGCAGATTGAAAAGAAATAGTTTGAAAAGTTTGATACCAATTGTTTGTGTTCTGATTACCTAAAGAACCATAAGAGAAACGAAGTTTTAACTGGCCTATAATATTATTAATAGATTCCATAAAGTCTTCACTGGCTATATTCCAACCAGCAGAAATAGATGGGAAAAATTTCCACTGATTACCTTTACGATAACGGGAAGATCCATCATAGCGGCCATTCATTTCCAAGAGATATTTACCCTTATAATCATAGTTGATACGTCCAAAGAAACCCGCTGTTGTCCATCTGTTCCTGTTTCCAGATGTTCCGGGTGTAACAGCTTCTCCATCCGGTCCAAGACCAGTTGTAATATCCACTTCTGGTTTACCCGGGACTATAATCCCATCACGATATAAGTAAAGATATCTGGTTTTTTCATCTTCAGCCTGGAAACCCGTCAGGAAATGAAAGTTATGTTTTTTAAGTATACTGAAATTATAATCAGAATAAGCCTGGAAATTATAATAATTCTCCTTATATCCATCTTCTGCAACTCCGGAATAACTATTATTAATATAGGGACTCCCCTTCATATCATGAAAATAAGTCTGTTGATTATCCGTATGAGAGTTATCATCTATAATACGATAATTAAATTGCAAATGAGTAACCCAATTTTTTATTGGTTCTATCTCTAACTCCATTTGATGATTAGTTTCATCATTCTGGTATTTATACAGACCGCCTTCAGCCAATGTCTCAACCTGATCCGCCACATAATACCCATTTCTATCATAAAGAGGAACTACTGGCCACTGTCCGCCTAAATAAGTATAAAGATACTCACCCATAGATTGAGGCTTATGGTAATCAGTACGGACAAAACGCATATTATAATTAAATCTTAACCATTTTGTCCATTGAGAAGAAATCTTTGTCGTAATATTATACCGTTTTTTACCTTCCTTTCCTACTTTTATCAAACCATCTTGATCAAGATAACCAAAAGAAACATAGTAATTTAATTTATCAGAACCTCCATTCGCACTGATATTATGTTGCTGTGAAAACGTATGCTTTTTATAAACCACATCATACCAATCTGTATTGTCAATACCGTCCGTAAAAGCCGAAGCCCAATATCCAGGACTCCACTGGTTCTCTGCCAATGAATAAACCGTCTTACCATCAACAGTCTTTCTTGTACCGGGTCCAATTGGTTCTGCATCCATGTATTCCTGTATATTTTTCACTTTTTCTAAGGGGAAATAAGCACCTTGGCCGCCATTAACAAATGCATCATTCATCATACATGAGAAATCTACAGAATTCATCATGTGTTTCATCCGAATAGGAGAACTACAACGAAAATTATCATTATAATTGATAATCACCTTCGCATTTTTTGAACCATTCTTCGTAGTAATCAATATCACGCCAAAAGGAGCGCGTGATCCATAAATTGCAGATGAAGCAGCATCTTTTAATACAGATATACTCTGAATATCCTGAGGATTAACAGTATTGATATCTCCTTCCATTCCGTCTATAAGGATCAAAGGACTTCCACTAGTACCCTGTCCTATAGTAGTGGTTCCACGAACATTAATACTTGGTGTATCATCAAGACTTCCTGCACTTTGTGTAATTTGTAGACCAGCGACCATACCTTCTAATGCCTGAGTGGTATTAGAAACAGGTCGATTAGAAAGTTCATCACCTGATACAGAAGCAACAGCACCTGTAAGATTTACCTTTTTCATCTTACCAAATCCTACTACTACCACTTCATTAAGAGATTTAAGATCTTCTTTCAAGATAATATTTCCGACCTTATCAACTGGAACATTCTGCATAAGAAAGCCTACATAAGAAACCGAGAGGATAGACTTTCGATGAACATTAAGTTTAAAACGACCCTCTAAGTCAGTGACAGTTCCATTACTGGAAACACCTTTCTCAATCACACTGGCACCAATAATCGGATCACCTTTAATATCTTTCACCACACCTTCCACCGTAATGGTATTTTGCTGAATACTTTGGGCAGAAGGACTACTTAACATGGTTTCCGGAGCAGCCTTTACAGGATCAAACACTATACCGACAACACCTAAAACCAAACACATGATGGCTCTTTTAGAAACTATATAAGAAGCCGAAATTGTCTTGTTTTTTCTCATTTTGTCAAGATTAGGTTATACTTAAAATTATTATGATTTCAACATCTTCTCTAGAAAAGATTTATATTAGTTTACTTTCCATTCTATGATACCTCCACTCTTGCCCTTCCGAAGTTTGGCGACAATTTTCAGTCCGGTAGTCTTCACAGGTTTAAAATCGACACTGTTGTAGCAATCCTTGGCAATTCCATATTTACTATGATCTTCTACCTCTTTCCACTTTCCAAGTTCATCTTTATAGAAAAGACGCCAATATTCAGGTACACGAAAATCACCGTCATAGAAATCAAAATCCAACCAGTAGACCTGAACATCACTAACTGTATAGGGCTGGTCAAACTGGTAAGAGATACTCTCTTCCGTGCCTTCTTTCTGCCACCAATATTGATAAGGCTTGCTGATATCTGAACTGCAACGCGGTTCCCATTGGTCATTGGTGCCCCACGTCTCACTTTCTATCGCAGTTGTTTCCGGAGCATCTTTCTGAATTGGACTCTGATAGCAGAATGTTTTTGCTTTACTGGCGATTGTAGGTTCCGGAGTAACATGTGCATAAGCAGGAGTTGACGGAACCCAGACTTCCATCTGATCAGCACCTCTGTTATCCCAGGTACTATACGGTATGGCACGGAAAGGAACATTCCTGACTGTACCATCTTTCTCCAGTTCTTCAGCCTGACCGGAAAGTTCTACAATACCTTTCAACTTGTCAGCCAGATATTGTATTTTAATCGGAGTACTTTCCGTAATTACTTTATTGAATACAGTTGAGTCATGCTGATCGGCACCTTCCAGACAATACACTACCGGCCCACGCTCCAAGGCCAGTTTGCCCCTATCATCTTCTATATTATCATTAGCCTTTACACGACGGACAGACATGGGAAGAGTAATTTCCACTCTATCGCCTCGCTCCCATTTACGATTTAGAACCACATAACCATTCTGCATGATTGCCGAGAGATCAAAAATCTGCAATCCGTTTACTTTAACTACATAAGGACGTGGAGAATCGACAAAGGTATAGAGGTTAGTCGGTACAGGGCTGTTCTGTGCCCATCCGGGAATACGAAAAAGAATATTGAACCTGCTACTTCTTTTCGGATTCACCGTAATCAAGATTTTTCCATCCCATGGGTAATCGGTTCTTTGATTTATTCTGACATTGTGATTGATCGTGGCATTTCCCTGAATATAAAGGTTAACATAAATATCTTTACCCTGTGTTGCATATTGATATTGCGGAACACTGGCCATAAAACGCGTTATATTCCCCGGGCAACAGGCACATCCGAACCAGGGCTGACGCTGATGTTGTCCCATACTCTCCAAAGGGTTATCATAAAAGAAACGATTTCCACTCAAAGACACGCCACTGATAACTCCATTGTATAGTGCACGCTCATAAACATCCACATATTTAGCATTACCTGTGGCTAAGAACATCCGATAGTTCCAGAACACATTGGCGATTGACGCACAAGTCTCCGCGTAGGCAGTCATATTATTCAACTCATAATCAGGTCCGAAGCCTTCACCTTCTGCCCTGCTGCCAATGCCTCCAGTGATATAGAGTTTTTTGCCGGCCATATTGTTCCAGATACGCTTCAAAGCATGAAAGTAAACCGTATCACCAGTGAGTGCACACACATCTGCCACACCGGAATAGAGGTATCCGGCACGGACAGCATGCCCGACAATCTCATCCTGTTTTAAGATAGGTTCGTGATCCTGGCTGTATTCACTCAACCGATGTCCATCTGTACCACGGCCCGTTTCTTCTATGAAATACTTTGCCGTTTGCAAGTATTTCTTATTATGAGTTATCTTATATAATTTGCAAAGTGCCATTTCTACAATAGGATGACCAGAAGGACGATGAATCTGGCCAGGATTCGGACCAAAAGTCTTGCAGACCAGGTTTGCATTTCTAATGGCAACATTCAGGAGAGTTTTCTTACCTGTTGCCTTATAATGAGCCACCGCAGACTCTATCAGATGACCACTGTTATACAATTCATGAGAGTTCAGTTTTTCCCATTTATGAGTTCCCCACCAACCGGAAAGACGATAACATTTATTCGTAACACAAGTAGTAAGATAGCCATCGGGTTCCTGAGCTGCAGCAATAATGGCAATGACACTGTCAAGATAATGGTCCAGTTTTGCATTATAGTGTACTGCCAGCGAATAACTTGCTCCCTCTATGACCTTATACGGATCTGTATCATCAAACGGAAAATCTCCCCGCTGCTTACCCTTCTTCAGTCCTGCAGCAATGGCAAAATTATCAAATCTTCCATTGATCTCACATTCATGAAAAGCATACGGAATAGTTACCGTTCGATTAATTTCAATACGAGGACTCCAAAACTTATCTGAAAGGTGTACATCTGTGAAAGATACCTCATTAATAGGCATTTCTGGCCGTTGCAGATACACCGGCGTCTTACTCGTTGCACTTATCTGTGAAGAGAATATTGTTTCACCTACTAATAATAATAGAATTTTTTTATTCATGGTATATTTTTCATTCTAAGATTTTCATGACAAGTGATCAAAGTAAACTCTCAAAGTTGAAACTTATCTTATTTGAAATTTCAACAAAGTAACATGAATTTTTGCGAAGTGACTAGAAATATCATCTGACAATCTATCAAAATCGTCCAAAAAGCGATAATATCAACTATTTTGGACGATTATTTCAATTTTCATGGACGTATTTAATATACTTCAACTATAAAAATCAGTATTTTTGTATTGTTAAAGAAAATACAAGCATAAGCCCTAAAGATAAAAATCTTTCCCCTTTATGACTTTCTTAAATGAAATATTCTTCTGTCGAATAGAGACACTTATATTAATTATAAACAATGAAAACACTGCTTTTAACAGCTGCATTAGCAGCTACAGTTTTATCAGTCAATGCAAGAAACGACAACTCACGGGGGTATCCCATCACGCCTGTACCTTTTACCTCTGTAAAAGTATGGGATAACAGTTTCTGGGGACAACGACTGGAAACCAGTCGTAAAGTAACCATTCCTCTAGCTTTTAGCAAATGTGAAAGTGAAGGCAGATATAAAAACTTTGAACGTGCAGCCCATCCAAGCAACAAATATGATGTGGGAAAATTAATGCCTTACCCTTTTGATGACACAGATGTCTATAAAACCATCGAAGGAGCAAGTTATATTCTCCAAACTTACCCGGACAAACAACTCGAACAATATATGGACAGTATACTGAATATCGTAGCTGCTGCACAAGAACCAGACGGTTATCTGTATACTGCCCGCACACAAAACCCGGAGCATCCTCATCCCTGGTCAGGAGCAACAAGATGGAGTGAAGAAGAAAATCTGAGTCACGAGCTCTACAATCTCGGACACATGATCCAAGGTGCCATTGCTCACTATCAGGCTACCAAAAGTAGAAAATTCCTGAATATTGCTATTCGCTATGCGGATTGCGTCTGTCGGGAAGTTGGTCCTAAGCCGGGGCAAGCACATGTCGTTCCTGGACATCAGATTGCAGAAATGGCTTTAAGTGAACTCTATGTCGTCACAGGCAACAGGAAATATCTGGATGAAGCAAAATATTTCCTCGATTACCGGGGAAGGACAAAAGTGAGGCAAGAATATTCCCAAAGTCATATTCCGGTAACCCAGCAAAGTGAAGCTGTAGGCCATGCCGTACGTGCCACCTATATGTATGCAGGAATGGCTGATGTGGCCGCCCTCACTGGTGATACGGCTTATATTCATGCTATAGACCGTATCTGGGATAATATAGTCAGTAAAAAGCTCTATATCACCGGCGGTATCGGAGCAAGGAGCAATGGTGAAGCCTTCGGAGCAAACTATGAGCTCCCCAATATGAGTGCATACGCGGAAACCTGCGCTGCTATCGGAAATGTATATGTCAACTACCGCCTGTTTTTACTCCATGGGGAAAGCAAATACTATGATGTTCTCGAACGTATACTTTATAATGGACTAATCAGTGGTGTATCCATGGATGGCGGAGGTTTCTTCTATCCTAATCCGTTGGAGAGTATGGGACAGCATCAGCGTCAGCCCTGGTTCGGATGTGCCTGCTGTCCTTCCAATATTTGCCGGTTCTTGCCTTCACTGCCGGGATATGTTTATGCCGTAAAAGGCAAGAATCTGTATGTTAACCTTTTTCTCAGCAATACTTCACGAGTAAATCTTGCAGGTAAGACCGTTTCCATAAGTCAAAATACTCAATATCCCTGGAATGGAGATATTGCCATCAGAATCAACGAAAACAAGGCAGGACAATTCGCTTTGAAGATTCGTATCCCCGGATGGGTAAAAGGACACCCAGTACCTTCTGACCTTTATGAATATACTGATAACAAAAGGACGAGCTATAAGATTACCGTCGATGGCAAGCAAGTTCCTACAACCTTGACACCGGATGGCTACTACACGATCAGCCGGAAGTGGAAAAAGGGGGACCGGGTACAAGTCCATTTCGACATGGAAGCGCGTATCGTCCGGGCTAATAATAAGGTTGTAGCCGACCGTGGGCAGGTAGCGATAGAGCGTGGCCCAATCGTCTATTGTGCAGAATGGCCGGACAACAGTTTCAATATCATGAATGTCCTTCTGAACCAGACACCCCAGTTTGCTACCGGAGTAATTCCTGACCGAAAATTCATTGCAGATAGTCTGAAAAACAAATTGACCCTTTACAAGGCTCAAAATCTGGCAACTCTGGCAACCCAGGCACAAACATTGGCTTATGACAAAACCGGTAATCTGACTGTACAGAACGTCCATCTAAAACTCATACCTTATTTCGCATGGTGTCAGCGTGGAAGCGGCAATATGAAAGTCTGGATTCCGCAAGACCTCAAAGCTACACGTCCCGCCGTACCGGCCACATTAGCATCACTTTCTAAAATTGCATCCTCCACTCCTTCCCGTTCCCTGAGCAGTATCGCCGACGGGCTGGTTCCGGCAGATGAAAATGACCGGTCCATTCCCTATTTCCACTGGTGGCCTAAACAGGGTACAACAGAATGGATCACGTATACTTTCCCGGAAGAAAGAACCATAATGACTTCCACTGTTTACTGGTATGATGACCAGCCCTGGGGCGGTTGTAAGGTTCCTGAAAATTGGAATATTCAATATAAGGATAATGAAGATCATTGGCAAAATGTCAAGAATGCCGATCATTATCCAATATTAAAAGGTCAACCCTGTACGGTTCAATTTGATCCAGTAAAAACAAAGGCTGTAAGAATCAATGTGAAGCAACCGGAGAAATTTTCCTGTGGACTTTTCGAATGGTCCGTAAATTAAACTTGGATCTATGCTCAAAAGGAAACATTTCCAATGCTCTCGGAAAGAAGAGCAGACCACTCTATTGAAATCCAAAAGAGGTACAGGAAAACAAGTTCTTGCACCTCTTTTTTCGAGTTATCATCAATTAACCAGCAGTTTATTCTTTGCCAGCCTTGCTCACTGTTTTTTCAGCCATGCCTCCAACTCTGACAGATATTCTGATTTATGAGGATAGGTGTCTTTAAATCCAAACCCATGGCCACCGTTCTCATAGATATGCAAGGCAAAAGGTACATGACTCTTCTCCAGTTCAGCAGCATACAGGATACTGTTCAGCGGACTTACAGCCGGATCATCGGCACTGGCCACAATAAAGGCAGGCGAGGTGGACGCTGTGACATGTTCGAGGGGAGAAAGTATACTTAAATGGTCTGGCTGATGATCTCCACCCAAGATACACTCCTGACAATGCTTATGGGTCAGATTGTCCTGCATCGATGTCACAGAATACAATAGAATCTGAAAATCATTCCGCCTGCCTTCAGGCAATTGGGCAGAAATGGCAGCATAATAACCTCCGATAGAGGTTCCCATAACACCCAGTTTGACACATTTTTCCGGATACTGCTGTCTCAGCAAATTCATTGCACACGTGATATCCTCCAGAAGGACCTTGCTGTTACCTCTTGGATAACGGTATTTCAACACAGCAAAATTAACTCCCCTTTCATTAAACCAAGGCGCAAAGTCGAGTCCTTCATACGACAAATTTATCTGGTTAAAACCACCCCCCGGACATTGAATGACCGTCATTGGTGAAAACAACTTCGCAGGAAAGAAAAACAGACTGCCTTCAGGTGCATCCTGCATATTACTCAATACGGATTGCTTTTCATTACCCAATGATTTTACTTTTCTGTCTTGACCATACAAATCAATTTGAATTATATTTTCCATCACTACCTCCTTGTAAATATCTTTTTCTACTTATTATATTCAGCCTAGATCCACCGGACTCCAACCATTCTCATAATCCACATCCAGAGTGGAAAGATCAAGGTCATCTGTTTTCCGAAAGAATTCCTTTGTTTATTTTTTTCACAATTCCAGGTCCATTATAGATCATAGCAGAATATATCTCCACCAAATCAGCCCCCGCACTGATCATCTCTTCTGCATCTTCAGGCATCATCACATTCCCTGATCCAATTATTAGCATCCCCTTTCCGATATGATTATGAAGATATTTGACCACGTTCAGAGAACGCGAACCAATCCCTTTTCCACTTACCTGGCCGTTACCGATGTGCTGTAACATGGCCGGAGAAGTTTCCTTCAAATCATCCCGACTCTTCGTCGGACCCGTAGCAATAAATCCCTGAAGTCCATAATGCTCAACCATCGCTATACCTTTATCCAACACTTCTTCCGGAACATCAGCCGGGAATTTCATGAACAGAGCACAATGCGTGGGAAAACTTTTACGCAAGTCTGCTAGTCTGGAGAGAACCCGATCCATCTCCTCAGCACTGATACTCCCCCAGTTAACTGTAAAGTAATCGACCACATTATAAAGACGGATAAAAACTTTTTCAAAATCTTTCACAACCTGTTGTCCGGTAGAGTTTGCATCCTTATTAATATTCACACCTAATATATAAGGATGCTTCCTGTTTTTGGAAATACGCTTAAAGGCTACTTCTACACCTGGATTGTTGAATCCGGTACGAGAAATCAGAGATTGGTCAGCAGGTGTCCGGAAAATTCTCGGGTAAGGATTACCTCTCTGTGGAGAAGGAGTGATCGTTCCTACTTCTATAAATCCGAAACCAAAATCAGAAAGTTGGTCAAACACCTGTGCCTCCTTATCAAAACCGGCAGAAAGGCCAACCCGATTATGAAACTGCATACCTTGAAAATGAAAGGGGTTACATGTATGATAGCATTTCCTGTAAAGCTCTCTTAAGGGAGAGATATGACCATAAAATCTCAGTAGTTTTACCAGCATCCGATGACATTGTTCAGGATTGATGATAAATAATAAAGGGCGAAAGAAATCTCGATATAACATAACCGTCTTCTTATAAGTTAATACTTTTCAATCAGAGATTTCCGAACATACCAATCCTTCCATCTCCTGTAAATGACTGCAAAGGTAATAGAAAAAAAGATGAGTTAGTTATACCTTTATCTTATGCGATATAACCAAAAGTAATATGGCGATTACAAAACAGCTATTTCTAAAATGGAAATATCAAGATTAATCCTTTTATCTCTTCAATTCCAATGTCAAAAAATCACAATGAATTTAAAGAGAATCGCACCTCCAATGAACCTCATGAAGGATAAACTGCTTTAAAATATTCCGGAGTCCTGCACTTTCTCCCTGCTTCTCTACGAACACCAGTTCACGTGATAAATCCAGACCCTGTATATCAATCACCTTAAATGTGTCGTTAAGAATTTCCTCATTTACAGAACAGACACTTACAATTCCCATACAATCAGAAGATTGCACAAACTGTTTGATGCCTTCTGTAGAACCCAGATACATCTCAACACAAAGATCATTCAAGCCTAATTTATATTGATGCAATGCCCTTTCGAAGACATCCAGCGTACCCGATCCCTGTTCACGAAGGACAACGGGGATCTTTCTCAGTTCTTCAATAGTAATTTTCTCCCGATGTGCCCATTTACAGTCAGACCTTACAATAGCAACCAGTTGGTCCTTCATAAAAGGCATGTATTTCAACTGCGGTTGTCGGATGACACCCTCCACCATTCCCAGATCAATTTTATCAGCCAGAAGGGCAGTTTCTATTTCACGAGAATTAGCACTGAACATAGATACCTTCGCTTTAGGATACCGTCTGCAAAAAGCAGCTAATATTTTCGGAATCACATATTGAGAAATCGTCGTACTTGCACTGATACGTAATTCCCCTTCTGTCTTTTGCTGCAAGGCATGAATATCGTAATCCAAATTACTATAATCCTCCAGTATCCGATTCGCATGATCCAGCATCAGTTTTCCAGCCCCGGTAAGTCGGATACTGTTCCCCATACGGTCAAACAGTCGCATACCATATTCCATTTCCAATTCACGAATATGCTTACTGATAGCCGGCTGACTGATAAATAGTTCCTGAGAAGCCTTAGTAAAACTCAAGTTCTCTGCCACACTTCGGAAAACTTTCAATCGGATATCAATCATAAATCAAAACTTAGAGGACATACACCTCTGATATATTACCAAAGATCTTTTCCAAAAATAGGGAAGAGATTTCCATAAACCATTCACTTGAATCGGATTTATTGATAATTACGAATTCTGACATCAATGCCAGAACCTTTCAGCAATTGCACAACACGCTCAATCTTCGTCTCTGAATAATGATAAGGAAACAATACTTTCGGATGAATCATTTTTGCCACCTTTGCTGCCTGCTCTGGAGTCATCGTAAAGGGTTGGTTGACAGGGAGAAAGGCTATATCTATATTTCTCACCTTTGCCATTTCAGGAATATCTTCGGTGTCTCCTGAAATATAGATGCGAAGACCATCAAGAGTCAAGATATAACCATTATCGCGACCCTTCGGATGAAATTGCAGATGTCCAGGAGTAATATTATATGCCGGAACAGCATCTATTTGAATATCAGAGCCCAAACTCAGATGGTCTCCATTTTTCATCACTGTACTTTTCCCCATAATCTTTTTCGCTGAAGCTAGGTTAGCGATAATGACCGTTCCTGGTTTTGACAATTCTGAAATTGCCTTAGGATCAAGATGATCCGTATGATCATGTGTGATTAAAATCAGATCAGCCTTAGGAAACTTACGATAATCGGTTTCCGGCTTCATGCCACTTACCGGATCTACCTCTATCTCCTTTCCATTATAATTGATCTCAATACTCGCGTGCTTGATAGCGGTCAGCACGACCTGTTTGCCATGCTTAGTGACAAACGTATCTTTTTGGAAGTCCTGTGCACAAGCTGTTGTCATTATTAACATCAAAAAGATCAGGGCATTTGCCCATTGATTGATTTTTTTCATTCTGCTACGAAGATAACAAATAAACTGGTAAGCACCAAAATATTTTAATATCTTTTTTACAAGACCGATGATTCTCTTTTATCGTTCATTTAATCCTTGCAATGTATTTTGTTAAACAGACTTTGCAAAGGAAGCTTTTTAAGAAATTAAAACAATTAAAACACAAAATAAATATCAGATTATCTATCTTTTTATTATCTTTGCAATAGACTAAGGTAAGAGGAGTTGTAAGATCAGCGACAGCCTCTGATAATGTAGGAAGTATTTTAAATATCTTAAATATCTTATAATTATGGATTTTTTAACAAATGACAAACTCGTGATTGTCGGTGCTGCCGGTATGATCGGTTCTAACATGACTCAAACAGCAATCATGCTGCATTTGACTCCAAACATTTGTCTTTATGATGTATTCTCAGCTGAAGGTGTTGCTGAGGAAATGCGTCAGAGTGGTTTCGATGATGTAAATGTTGTTTCTACTACTGACCCTAAGGAAGCCTTCTCCGGTGCTAAGTATATTATCTCTTCAGGTGGTGCTCCACGTAAGCAGGGTATGACCCGTGAAGACCTTCTGGATGGCAACTCCAAAGCTGCTAAAGAGTTAGGTGAGAATATCAAGAAATTCTGCCCGGATGCCAAGTTCTGTGTAGTTATCTTCAACCCTGCTGATATTACCGGTCTGGTAACCCTGGTACATTCTGGTCTGAAGCCAAATCAGGTAGCCACACTTGCAGCTCTCGACTCTACACGTCTGAAGGGTGCTCTGGCTAAACACTTCGGAGTAAGTCAGGCAGAAGTTAAGAATGCTTACACATACGGTGGTCATGGTGAAAAGATGGCAGTCTTCGCTTCACCTACAACTGTCAAAGGCGTTAAATTACTGGATGTTATCGCTGGCAAGGCTAAAGTCAATGGTAAAGGTCTGACTCCTGACGAGTGGAAACAAATGCAGGTAGAAGTAACAAAGGGTGGTGCAAAGATCATCGAACTTCGTCGCCGTTCTTCTTTCCAAAGTCCTGCTTACCTCGCTGTCAAGATGATTGAGGCTGCTATGGGTGGTGAAGAATTCAACTATCCTGCAGGTTCATACGCAGACACCTCTCGTTACGCTCATGTAATGATGGCTATGCCTACACGTATTACATCTGATGGTATCTATCAGAAACCTGTCCTGGGTACTGAAGATGAATTTAAGACACTGGATGCAAGTTATGAGCATCTGGAAGGCCTTCGTGATCAGGTCATCAAGATGGGTGTTCTCCCAGAGGTGAAAGACTGGCACAAAGTAAACCCAAATTTGTAATTTAGGTCAATTTATAAAGAAAGCAAGCCATTTTTGGCTTGCTTTTTTCATGTCTGTATGTCAATACCATCAGATCATCAATAAAAAACCATTGAGAAGGTTGTCAATCCTTGTTTTTTATCACTTTTAAGCATAAGGGTTCCACCGCTAAGACGCATGATCTGTTTAGAAACAGGTAAACCAATGCCACTTCCTTCTTTCTTGGTTGTAAAAAACGGCACAAATATATGCTGTGCTATATCCTCAGGAATTATTGGGCCGTTGTCTGAAACATCAATAATAACTGCCTCACTTTCATTACAATATGCCTTTACCATGATATTTCCACCTGTATCCAACGCCTGAATAGCATTCTTGAGCAAGTTGGTAACCACATGCCCAACCAGACTTTCATCAGCATAAAGTATCAAGTCATCAGGAGAGACATCCTGACTAATAATGATTCCTTTGACAAGAGCCTGTTGCTCTGCCAGTCGCACCATTCTTTCCAGGAAGGGCTTTATATAAAATAAGGTGGGCACCGGTGTAGGCACATGCGTGAATTTACGGTAATTTTCCACGAATGCAATCAACTCCCTACTTGTCTTGTGAATAACTTCCAGACCATCACGCATTTCTCCATCAGCCTTCTTGAACAGAGTTTCACTAAGAGAAGTAATCGGTGTTACAGTATTCATGATTTCATGCGTAAGTACCCGGATTAACTTAATCCACGAATCTATCTCATTATCATCCAACTCTGTATTGATGTCACTGATTGTCACCAGCCGTACTTTACATCCTTTCAGTAAGGTCTGAGAAGAACGAAGTGAGAGGTGACATTCTTCGCGTTCATTACTGAAAGACACCTGACTTTTTTCTCCAGGCAAGATATCCCGAATCTGACGGTAAAGTCCAGTACTGATACGCTTCAGTTGGTCAACATGTGTCAACGCTGAAACGCCAATCAGCCTCAGAGCTGCATCATTATACTGCCTCACGTTTCCTCGCTCGTCTACTACAAGAATACCGGTATCAACTGAATTGATAATCCGTTCATAATATTTTTCGCGTTCCATAGCCTCATTGCGTGTGCATTCCATAATCCGCTTGATCCGATTAAGGGCAGAGTTAAGGACCTTATCATCACGTGATACCTTATTTACTGGAAACTGGAATGTATAGTCGACATTATCCATGGCATCAAACATGAAAGCCACCTTGCTTATGTTACGGCGATAATGACGATATAAACGTATATAACCGAGCACGAACAAGAGAATCGTTCCAACAATAACTGCTATCATCAAGGAACTCATAATCCGTATCTTTTGATTTTATTATATAAAGTCTGGCGTGATATACCCAATCGAGAAGCTACGACCGACAGATTTCCCTCACATTCCTGAATCGTTTTCTCAATAAGTTGCTGCTCCATTTGATCTAGAGTCTGTGCCGTTTCTAAAGGCTCATCCGAATGAATATCACTGCCCTCAATGTCTTCACCGTGGATTTGAGGCCCATCGGACAAGATCACAGCCTTCTCGACGGCATGCTCCAATTCCCTGATATTTCCATACCAAGGCATCTCTCTTAATTTCCGTTCAGCACCCTCATCTAAGGACAGATTCTCTTTGTTATAAATTCCACCATATTTTTTCAGAAACAGGCAGGCCAAAGGTACGATGTCATCCCTGCGCTGCCTCAAAGAAGGCAAATGCAAATGGATAGTATTAATACGATAGAGCAGATCTTCCCGAAACTCACCCTTCTGTACCATTTCTTTTAGATCTTTGTTCGTAGCACAAATCAGTCTCACATCTATCGGAATACGAACAGAACCACCGACACGCACAATGCTCCGGCGCTGGAGAACCGTCAGGAGTTTTGCCTGAAGAGCATAAGAAAGATTACCGATCTCATCCAGAAAGAGCGTCCCGCCCTCAGCCAGTTCAAACTTTCCCGGACGATCGGCTTTTGCATCAGTAAAAGCCCCCTTCACATAACCGAACAGTTCACTCTCAAATAAAGTCTCTGTAATCGCGCCCATATCAATTGGCAGCATTTTGGCCTTAGAACGGTTAGACCAACGATGTATCTCGTTAGCCAAGACCTCTTTCCCTGTTCCGTTTTCTCCGGTAATCAGAATATTAGCATCCGTTGGGGCTACCTTCTCCACCATCAGCCTCAACTCCTGCATAGTATTACTATTCCCCCAGAACATTCCGCCAGATTTCAATTCGCTAGTCTTTCGATGATTTCTGGAACAAGCTTTTCTCAATGTCTTTACCATCTTCTCATTATCAAAAGGTTTGACAATGAAATCGGCTGCACCTTCCTTGATTCCTTTTACAGCGAGTTGTATATCAGCATACGCTGTAAAAAGCACCACCTGGGCCTGAGTGTTCATACGCTTGATTTCTCTTAACCAGTATAATCCCTCATTGCCGTTATTAATACCACTGGAAAAATTCATATCAAGCAATACCACATCCGGTTTCTCTTCACGCAATTTTGCCGGAATTAAATTGGGATTGCTAATAGTAATAACAGTTTGGAAGGTATCTTCAAGTAAAATGCTAACAGTAGTCAGGATATTTCGGTTATCATCCACAACAAGCAGGGTTCCTTGTTTTGCCATATTCTATAGTTCTATATCTGCAAATATAGCACAAACTCCCTAAATTGCCAAATTTAGAGATCACTTATAGACGATTCTTCTTCAGAGATCATCAATCAAAACGAACTATACCATCATTTTTGACAGAGATATTTATGAATCTGCCCCACGGCATCACCTGCCCACACAGCATCATATCCTGCATTGATACGGATCAGTTCACGTCCCTTTATACCGGTAGTGAAGATAATCTGATACTCACCTATCGTATAAGGTGTAGCCATGTTTTTGGCACTCACGTCAATGATGTCAGCCAGACTGATTTTCTCCCCATCAACAATCAGAAAGCCTTTCTTAGCATAAATCAAGATAATGCCAGCAGGTTCATTAGCTTTCGAGGCATTGATTACCACACTGTCATCCGGTTCACCATATTCAGCAACAACAGCTTCAAGTGAAGTGTATTGTTCCAAAACACTTCCAGACATTTCCTCATCTACCTTTTCTTTCTGTTCTCTCTTTTCCTTTTTTTTCAGGAAAAGATAGGCCAATGGAAGAACCAGTAGGAAAAGTAATACAGCTATTCCTGAATAAAAAGCCAATAGCAGAATGGCTACGACAGCAAGAATTATATTCCGTTTCATAAGCGATTGCGTAGTAAATTTATAAAGAACGATTATCGGTTATAACGAGCAGCAAAAGAAAGTGCACATTTTGTCAAATCATTTACCTGTGACACTGTCAGTGTCCTCAACCCATGTTTCTCACCATGATAGATACGAAGAAGATAAGGTATATGATTCGCTTTCAATTGTTTTTCCAATTCGTATGCCTGTTTTACAGGAACAAGTTTATCAGCATCACCGTGAGAAATCAAGACTGGCGGCATATCCTTATGTATTCTATTAATAGGAGACAAACGAGTCGTATTGTCATTCGGAAAGATCCGTAACATCAGTTCCCGTTCATGTACCTGACCAGGCTTCACGATCTTCACTAAAGACACGACAAAAGGAGAAAGATCCGTACGGAATAGGCGGTTCAGATCAGTCGGTCCATAATCATCCAGAATAAAACGGACCCGTACAGAGTCTTCAGGTTCACTTCCTATCACCAATGCCAGATGTGCACCGGCAGAGGTACCCCATAATCCCATACGGTGGATGTCAAGATGATATTTACAGGCATGTCTGCAAATCCAGTTCAGTGCATCCCGACAGTCAGTCAGTTCCGTAGAAACATTCCGGCGTTTACCATCAGCCAGCCGATAATCAATGGATATAACCGTATAGTGTGCACGCAGGAATGATTCTGTAAGAGCCTGCCGATAATTACTCCATATCCATGACTTATTACCACCTATCCAACTTCCACCATGAATATAGACAAGCACAGGGCGTTGGCTAGTTGTATCCTTTTTCAAAGAATAGATATCAAGCCGCAGCATACTGTCATCCACCGTTTTATAAGGAACATTCGCAATAGTGTCCACATCAGAAGCCCCTTTGGTATTGGCATAAATGCTTGTTTTCTCTATCCCTCGATGAGCACATGATCCAAGGCCTACAAGGACTGCAATAAACAGTAAAATTCTCTGTAACGTTATTTTCATAAAAAGACTCTTTTACAATTTGAGTATAAAGATAGCGTATTTATTTTACATCAAAAAATATAAACTCCATAGTTGTTCATTATTTTTTGCCATCAGAAGCAGTTGTCAAATATTCTTTGGCAACTGCCTTCTTAGCTAACTATCTCTCTTTCAATATGTTATTAATATGCCAGCTAACCCTCTGCTTTGAGGTGCAAAAAAGATTCAGATCTTATAGAAATAGCAAATCCAAAGGAAATATATCATGAAAAGGAAAAAGCATGGGGAGTTTTTTGGATATTGTTGCTCTGTGGAATCAATAGAGAAATAGCCCCCATCCTCTGTAAACGACAGATCTTATCGAAACAGATCGCCTGTCCCTCAATCTACAGTATCTCGAAAGACACCCTACGATAAGCTTAACAGCCTTGCAATATTTTCGCCCAACACCTTGCTCCGTATCGTTTGATCAGGACATACACGTTCTATCATTTTACGCATAATCCACATGTCGCCATACGGATAATCCACCCCATAAAAGGTTTTATCCGGCAATTCTTTTATTATAATTTTCAAAACCATAGACGAGAATGTGGCAGAAACATCAAGATACATATTGGAATTACGCTTCACAATATCTATTGTTTCCTGCCAGTTACTGCCTCCAGAGTGTCCAATAATAACAGGTACTGACAGATACTTTTGTGCCAAAACTTCTATTTGTTGAATATCTTCCAACCCAAGTGGGTTGAAACCATGTATCCAAATAGGCAAACAGTCAGTTTGTGCAGACGCTTTGAAAACGTTTTCCATCACAGGCACAGTTCCACTTGCCAAAGTAAACTCACCAAGTCCCAAAATATGGTGCTTGTCAACTTGCTGTCTGATCTCCTCCATCATATCCGATATGTCCATATCAAGCGGAACTATACCAAAACAATAGAAACGGTCAGGATATCTTACAACGGTATCGAACAGCTCTTTATTGGCTACATTACTGTATTTCCGAACGATTTCAGTATCACCAGAAAGAATATTCATCAGTTTCCGCATCTCTTTTTTTATACCCTCTTCATTATTCTGCAATTCAGGATGTATACTCGTCCTGAACAAGATGGTCTTGTCAATTCCGGCCTCATCCATAAGAGAGATGTGCTTCTCAACGGGAAGTGTAACATGGGAATGTCCATCAATAATTAAACTATTCATAATTTTATGCTGATTTATTTTCGAGATACAAAATTACGATCTATCTTTGTATCCTGCAATACGTTACCAATGGATATATATTATAACTCCGAGGTAAGGCATATTGATTATAAGATACTTATGAGAAAAGAATTAACAAAGATTAAACCTTGTGAACTTCCTTGCCCTTTTAGGACTGTGATGGATAGACTTGGAGACAAGTGGTCTGTCCCCGTTATCATGATCCTACAAAAAGAAGGGACATTGCGTTTTGGTGAACTTCTCAATCATATTGACGGTATCTCATTAAAAATGCTAAGTTCTTGCCTGAAGAAACTTGAAATGGAAAAATTGATAAAAAGAACCGTTTATCCTGAGGTACCACCAAAAGTAGAATACAGCCTGACTCCGACAGGCCGTGGATTAATACCTCATATCCAACAATTGTCAGAATGGGCACATAAAAATTTGAAGTAATGGATAAAATGTGGTTCATCCAGAGAATAGGGTATTATTCAAACCCAAGTTCAGTCCTGCTGCTTGGGGACACATATACCCATACATTCATCCCGAATAACGATAATTCTCATCCCATCGAGTCAGGAACATCCTCGTCATCCGCAAAATAATAATCCTTACTTCATAAAGTTATGGAGAAATCGGGATATTGCGAAATTCCATAAAGGTTAAAAAACAAATGAAATGATTTCAAACTTACGGTAATGGCATTCCTCTCTCCCTCATCTTTCAAAACAGGCAGCAACAGATCTTGCAACAAATGCGCAATCCAGCAAGACGGTTGGTAATATATCAAATACCTAAGAAGTATTCTGAGTTAAAACAATCTCAAAGAAATATACCAGATTTTTCTGGTCCACAACTGAACGCTAACGGATAGAAGGATATATTCAGTTCAGTTGCGGAAGAAATGCCAAACATGTTCTTTACCACTATTATAATGTCCTTCTATTGTAAGTAAAGTTAAAAATACAGATAAATGACTAAAATAGTATTTCTATATTGAACTTGCTTTATCCCCAAGACTATATGAACTTTATCATTTTCTGATGAAGGTGAAGGTCGAATAAATCAAAAATTTAACAAGAAGGAACAATGCCTTTCCCGAATGAATGTCCAAATATTTGACAGCAGTGTCCAATATTTGGACACCCATCCTTTTAAGGATTTAATATAACTATCTGATTATAAAAGTCATAGCTACTTTGGCACGCCTATTGCTCTGTCTATAGCAACAAGAAATAAAAATGAAGCATCTACTAGATTTGAAATCTTACCTGATATTCCTCAGCCGGAACAAGACCTACACACTCATCAATGTATTTGGACTATCGTTCAGTTTGATGTTCGTCATTCTTATCACCGTCTACACTACTCAAGAATATACCATAGACCAAATGCATTCCAAAGCAGACCGTATTTTCTCTTTAGGATGCAAGATCAAAGAAAATGGGACCACGCAGGAATTGGATGGCGCACCTTGGAAGATCCAGCAATATTTGAAAGACCGTTATCCGGAAATAGAGAAAACCTGCGCCATAAGCACAGCGAAAGCCATCGTCAATCTCCCTACTGGAGGGCAAACAGAAACCACTTTCCTGTTCACTGATTCCACCTTCTACCAGTTGTTTGACTTTCAACTAACAGAAGGTGACCGTAATCATGTACTCGGTAAACTTAACAGTGCAGTACTTACGGAAGATTATGCAAGGAAGATCTTCGGCAAGAAAGATCCACTCGGCAAAGTAATCACCTACAATGATTCCATTCACCTTGTAGTGACGGGTATCGCTAAGAAGATGACAGGCTCGGCAATCGGCAATCAGGACATTATTGCCAGATATGAGAATATGGAGAACCTCAATCCCACCTGCACGGATGACAACATGTCAAATGCTTTCGGAGGAGAAGTGTTTATTCTCACTAAACCACATACACATCTGGAAT
Source organism: uncultured Prevotellaceae bacterium (assembly GCA_963769405.1). Taxonomy (GTDB): domain Bacteria; phylum Bacteroidota; class Bacteroidia; order Bacteroidales; family Bacteroidaceae; genus Prevotella. Next base: position 107,439 of record CAVYLQ010000021.1, read on the forward strand.
CAAAGATACAGGATATGGATCAATATTTCAGGCATTTTTACTGGATCTACAGGTTACCCGGCGCAAAAGCTCATGTAATACTCACCCCCTTCAATCACCTGTATTTTTCAAAAACTGACAATTCAGGAGATACACTGCGCGGGAACAAGACGCTGGTTAACATTCTTTTCTCTGTAGGACTGGTGATCCTGCTCTTCTCCGTCATCAATTACATTAACCTCACGATCGCTCAATCCGGTAACCGTGCGCGAGAGATGGCCACACGAAGGCTCTTAGGCAGTCAAGAGAAAGACATTGCGATAAGACTGATTTCAGAGAGCATCCTGCTCTGCTCCATTTCTATGATCATCGGCGTATTACTTGCTCTTGGCGGCGCACCATACACATCAAACCTACTGAACACGAAACTGTATATGAACCGCCTGTTCCAGCCCATCCACATCCTTGAGTTGCTCCTATGCGTGCTGATCATCGGGATTCTCTCAGGCATCATCCCTGCATTTTTCATTTCCAGGGCAAAGCCTATAGAGGTAGTACGTGGAACATTCCAGCACCAGACAAAGATGATCTTCAGCAAGTTCATGATTATCCTGCAAAGCACAATAACCATAGTGCTGACGAGCGTCTCCCTCACGATGATACTGCAAGTGAACCATTTGACGAAAGCTCCACTGGGGTACCGGAAAGATAACATTATCGGAATTGACAATCCAGGAGCAGACAGTGCCCATATCGCCCTGTTCCTCCATGCCGTGAGAAATCTCCCCCACATCAGGAACATCTCCGCCTGCAACGGCTATCCATTGAACCGAGGGAGCAACAGCACCATAATCTATAAAGGCAAAGCCATCAGTTTCCAGATTTTCTCGGTAGACCGGCAGTTCATGAATATCTTAGGTATCCACGTGGAAAAGAAATACCCTCTTAATGAGGAACAAGGATGCTATATTAACCATCAAGCCTACCAGGAGCTAAGGCTGAAGCCCGGCATCCATGAGATCAGTTTTTACCCAAACATGAAACTAGGTATATGTGGTATTCTCATGGATTTCCATATCGGAGATATTACATCCGAGCAGTATCCCGTACTTATCTACGTCAATAAGAAACTGGCTCATCCCCGGAATTTCATTATCCAGGTCACCGGTAATCCCAAGGAAGCCTACAGAGAAGTACAGAAGGCTTACAAGGAAACGTTCCATCTTGACCTGGACACGGATCATCCCTTTATAGATCAGCAAATCGAAAAGGTATTTGACCAGCAAGTACGAATGTCAAAAACGATTCCCCTTTTTGCGGGAATAGCAATACTGATCTCCCTATTGGGACTAATAGCTATGAGCTCCTACTTCATCCAGCAGCGCAACAAGGAAATTGCCGTGCGCAAAGTATTTGGAAACGACAGCCATCAGATAATGATCCACCTGATACGCACATTCCTCTCCTACGTACTGATCGCTTTCGTCCTGTCTGTTCCGGTAACCAGGTATTTCATGAGCCGCTGGCTGTCGGGTTACAATTACCGTATCTCTCTCTCAGTCCGTGGATTTTTCTTGTCTCCGGTCTGTTCTGTATAATCATATCAATAGGCGCAATACTTATACAAAGCTACAGGGCATCACATGAAAATCCAGTCATTCACATTCAAGAGAACTAAAGGGGGAAAATCTGCAGGAAACGAAGAAATGGCCTATCAACGCAGTTGCCACAGACAGTAGAAGCTCCCAGACAAAGGCAAATAAAACTCACAATTATGATAAAAGTAGAAAATCTCTGCAAAACATTCCGCACGGAAGATGTGGAAACCATCGCATTGAACAAGGTTTCATTTGAAGTGAAAGACGGCGAGTTCGTTGCCATCATGGGCCCGTCCGGATGCGGGAAATCAACCCTGTTGAATATTCTGGGTCTGCTAGACAATCCCACCAGCGGCAAATACTGGTTGAATGGAAAAGAAGTACAGGAATTAAAAGAGAAAGACCGTACCAATGTACGAAAGGGACAGTTAGGATTCGTCTTCCAGAGTTTTAACCTGATTGACGAGTTGAATGTGGAAGAAAACATCGAACTCCCCCTGACTTATCTGAACGTGAAGGCTTCGGAGCGCAAGGAGCGTGTAAGAGAGATTATGAAACGGATGAATATCAGTCACCGTGCCAAGCATTTCCCCCATCAGTTGAGTGGCGGTCAGCAACAGCGTGTCGCCATAGCCCGCGCCGTCGTATTCCATCCCAAGATGATACTGGCCGACGAACCGACAGGTAACCTGGACTCCAAAAACGGAGCCGAAGTGATGCGAATGCTCACGGAACTGAACCAGGATGGTACCACTATCATCATGGTCACCCACAACGACCATGATGCTGCCATCGCTCACCGCATCATTCATCTCTTCGATGGACAAATCGTAGAAGAATAAACGACGACTGGGGACGAGGATATAATTACCATTTACAAAATCTGATGATTTCAGGTAAGATTTTTTATTCTAAACTATATTACAGATATGATTTATCATTTACAAAGTTCAAGCATAGATTCTATTAAAGGTAAACTCAAGAAATTGTGCTTATCTTTAATCCTACCAACTATCTGCCTGCCCTTAGGAGCCCAGAACCGAATTACAGGAAAGGTAATTGCTTCCGATAAAGATTCGATCGTTTACAATGTCAATGTAAAATATCCTCGTTCCGGAAGACAAACCAACGGTACGTTCTGCACTTCTCAATTTCAGATCCCTGTAGATTCTATAGGCCTGGTCACCATAACGGTTTCCTCGCTTAGTTATGATCCCGTACGATTTGAGCTTCATCTACAACGAGGAGATAACAGAATGAAGAACATCGTACTTGCCAAGAATGCGATTCAACTCAATGAAGTAAAGGTAAGGGCCAAAAAGATCAATATTGAACGGAATGGAGCTGATTTCACAATACGTAATATTCAGGGTACTCATCTGGGGGAGGCCGGTACACTCATAGATATGCTCGAATGGACACCTGGTGTATTAGTAACACATATCGGTGACGAAGACCATGTCTCTGTCATTGGAAAAGGTTCACCAGAGATTTACATCAACAATCGGAAAATCAAAGATTATTCCGAATTGAGAGGTTTGCGTTCTGAAGATGTCAGTCGTATAGAAATTATCCGAGACCCTGATGCCAGTTATAAAATCGGCACAACTTCCGCTATACGGATTTACTTGAAACCGTCACTGAAGGATCATCTGGGAGGATCGCTAACAAACTCCTTGAGGGTTTTCAGAAAAACAGGTGATTATCCACGTCTGGAATTGAATGGCAAGTCCGGGATTGTATCCGGAAACGTATCTGTTTCATACGGTCACGGAAAAGGTTTGGCTTACGATCCGGCAGGAACAGTAATTACCCATGGAGACAACGATCTTTTTACGAAAAATTCTGACGGATATTATAATTGGTTATATAACAGATATAATCTATTCGCAGGCTTGAATTTTGCTTTGTCTAAAAAAAGCAATTACGGCATCCAATATAGTGGAAACTTCTTAAAAGAACATCGATATCAATTTCGTACCCAACAGATCAACGATAATGGAAACCAATGGAATAAGATGATGAACGACTGGACCCATACGGACAACAAACTTCACAGTATATCTACTTTTTATTCCTGGACCAAGAATCCTAGTAACTCTCTGACATTGGTAGCTGATTATGCTACGCGAAGAAACAGATCGGACAATCATATTCTTGAGAAGAACCTGATGACAGGATATGCTGATTCTACTTATAAAAACACACCCATCAACTATGATATTTATACTTTTAACGGAGATTACTCCTTTACCGTAAAGAAGAAAAACAAATTAGGCATGGGTATAGAGCTTGGAGACACCAAGAATAAATCAGACGTTACGACAAACACCATTCCACAATTGATCAACCGGAAGAACTTCTGGTTGAATTCATACGTAAGTTATCGGAGGAAACTTGGAAAATACGGAATCTATGCCGGATTACGTTACGAATACGATTATACGGATACGAAATTGAATGATAACGGAATAAGAAACAGTCTGAAAAAGATTTATTCCGATTTCTTCCCATCCGCTACCTTATACTATAATCCCAATCAAAAACAGTCCTATTCACTCGGCTTTCAAACAGGAATGAGTCGTCCGTCATTCAGTGATTTGAGTCCGATCGTTTTCTACGATGACTCCTTACATTATTTTACAGGAAATCCATTACTGAAGCCTTCCTTTTATCGTCAAGTCTCCTTAACCGCTAATCTGGGGGCATTCAGTATCAACACGCTTTATGTATATGAAAAAGATACCCAAGCAAATATCTTAGCACACCCCGAAAACAATTCGAATATCATTGTAACGAAACCTGAAAATATAGACCACTCAAGTTTTCTGTCTTTTTCTATTGACTATGCTTTAAACACCAATAAAGTAAGTTTATATACATCAGGAGCCGTAAGAACTTCGTTTATTAAGTACCCCTATTTGGGTAAGGTAAAGTCGTTTAATAAAACGTGGGCAAACCTGTCAGAAACACTGAACTATAGTTTTTATAAGACGTTAAATTTCTTTTCCAGTATTTTCTATAGTAGTCCACGAGCAATAAATTTTGAAAAGATGGGGTATATTTTAGCCGTCAATGCTGGTATATCCGGTAATTTCTTCAAAAAGAAACTCTATGTTTCCATTCAAGGAAATGATTTTTTCAGGCGGAGTGTTACTCCCTACATAGAAAGTTATTATGGAGATGTATATAGTTGGCGACGGAATAAATATGATACCCGTGGTGTCATCCTTACCTTGCGCTATACCTTTAATTCCATAAAATCACCATTCAAGAGCAGAAGTGGAAACCAGCGATTACTGAATCGGACTGACTAAATCAAAACGTATGCTTGTCAATGAAGTCAGCAGAGCTTCTTCTGTTGTGTCTATCGATTTTGCTTGGATAGAAAGAAAGCGTCTACTGGTCTCGCTTATGAAGGAGAAAGCGTCTACTAAATTAGTTTTTCTTTAATTGAATTGAAGAAGAACTACTGAATTAAAGTCACATAATCACTTGATTTTCTCAATCATAATCCATAGTGACCAAAATGGTGCATTTCGCTATACCAAAATAGTGCATTTCGGTACCCCAAAATGGTGCATTTCACTATACCAAAATGGTGCATTTCGGTCACCGTCAGATTGTTTAGTGACTATGACTGGATTTGGTTTACACTTTTAATACTCTGTTACTGATTTTACTATACAACTTCTTAAAAGTGCGACTGATTCACTTGACACCTTTTAGTTTCTCTTCCTGATTCTGTATACAGTAAGAAAATAATTGACATTTCAGTGTGGGATCATCTTTAACATTTCAAAGTTAATACTTTTCTTCCATACAGCCAAATAAAAAACATGAAAAACACCACGGAGGTTTGCCCTGCGGCTGGAGGCGTAAAGCCTCCAAAGAGCGTTCAGGGAGTACTCTCATATTTTAACCTCATCTGGACAGGTGTCAGCATGCCATTACTCATATGCGGCCTCTTATTATTGTAGAAGTCCACAATATCCGATATGATCCTCCGGGCTTCGGCCATATTCTTCGGTCTTTTCATTCTGTAAAGCCATTCCTGCTTGATGATGCCGTTCACTCGTTCTGCCACGGCATTGTCCGTCGGCTTGTAGTCCTCGGTCATACTGATGGATGCATGCACACTGTTAAGTTTTTCGACATAGGCATTACAACAGTATTGGGAACCGCGGTCCGAGTGGTGGGTCAACAGGCTCAGATCGGCATCGCCGGCCTGTTCTATGGCCTGACTGAGTGCTGCTATAGTATTGACAGCCACCAGGGAGTCCGAGAGAACCCATCCGATGATCTCATGGGTGAAGGCATCGGTTATCAAATGCAGATAGCACACTCCCTCATCTGTGTCAATATAGGTAATGTCTGCCACCCAGAGCTGATTGGGCTTGCTTACCTTCATGTCCTTTATGAGGTTCTTGTATTTGTGGTAATTATGGTTAGAGTCAGTCGTATGACGGCAACGCTCCGGCTTGAGCATCAGGCGATGGTCTTTCATCAACTTATAAAAACGGTCTCTGCCCATCATCTTCTCCGGATATACGTCCTTCAGCATTATAAACAACTTGTATGCGCCTATGCCCGGCGCATGTCCCCGGATTTCCCTGACCATCCGCACTATGGACGTATCCTGAAGCTCCCGACGCTTCATCTTTTCCCTGCTGACGGAATAATAGCCTACACGGGTCTTGCCAAACAGTCCGCTCAGAGACCCGATTGATTCCTTCGGGTGACTGGCGTGCAGGCTGTTCACTGCTTGGCGCCATCTTTTTTTAACAGATCAATTCCAAATTCTTCCTTGCCCATTCTCAACAGTTCTATCAGGCCCTCATTACGAAGTTCGGAATACGTAAGAGCCTTGCGCAGATTGACTATCTCACTTTCCAACTCTTCTTCTCTTGTCTTATTGGCCTTTGACGCTGCTGATTCTTCCTTCTTTGAACGCATTGACTTTATCTTGTTGATGACTTCTTCTGACAAAGATAGGCTTTTTGTGTCAAGTGGAAATTCTTTCTCCCATAAATGTAATGTTTGGGGGCAGATTATGCCATATTTCTTCGCAGTAAAGTTATATGACAAATTGTTCTCATACATGTCTCGCAAAACTGACAATTTGAATCTGGACTCATAACGACGGAATTCTTTCTTCTTCATTTTTATTACACTATTTAATTGTTAAAACAGTGTAAACCTTTTCTGTACTAAGTCATAGTCATAGTTTGCTCTATGTTGCATAGCGCTCTGCTCAATGCAACATAGAGGATGTTATGCTTAATACTTTTTCAACACAGGAGTAGTTATAGCTTTCAGAGGATTACGTAAGTCCTGCAACTTCTCCTTTACGGCCAGTTGCCATTCCGAAAAGGTCTTGATGTCATAATCACTCCATGCCGAACCAAACAGATAGGAATAGCGTTTACCTGCATAATCTTTGATGATACCCAGGGCATGCTTCCCGTCATTTGAAATGAATGTACGGTCAACACCGTGAGGGAACAAAACTGCCACATAAATGGAAGACCCACACTGCTCCGGATCCTGTGTCGGATCGGCATAACTCACATCCTCCTTGTCGATCGCGATATTCACGCCTTTCTTTAAAAGTCCTTTCGGAGTATGAAGGACCACTCCGGAAACGAATGATAACGGTCTTTGCAGATGATCGTACCATACCGTAATGCGATTAAAATGTGTTCCTTTATCCAGACTGATTATCCGATGCTCCACAACTCCATCTGCATTCGGAGGAAAGTTCAGCAATACCGTAAAACGTAATGGACCATTATCAAGAATCCTGTAAGTCTGATAACAATATGGATAAATGATCTTACCATCTTCCGACAGCAACGCAGGCGTTCCGCAACCTAATGTCGGACCAACAGCATAAACGTCCATACCATTGCCATGGTCAAGATGAAAGGAAGTAGCCAAATCTACAGAATCAGCTTTCTGGTTAAGTCTCTTCTTTCTCAGAGAGTCTTCCTGGACATTTCCTGCTGCATCCATCAAATATCTGCTATCTAAGATAAAGGACGGAGTATTCTTCACCCAAATATCAATACCGTATGATTTCTCCCCAGTTCGGGCCAGGGCCGGACCATACACCCGATAAGCACCCTTGTCATTTTCCCATGCAATATCATCCTTACGAATCGGATACAAATTACCATGAACCGAATAAGTCATAGGAGCAGGAATACCCTGTTGAGCTGTAAAATATGCAGTGGTATGTGGCCTGACACTGACAAAGAGAAGGACTTTACCATCATAAGTAATCTGATAGGTAACCTGCTGCCCATAAGGATTTTTGATGATGAAAGATTCAGAAGACTTTAATTTCATCACTTTCCTCAGTGAGTCCAAATTGATTTCAGCCACCTCACTCCTCTGGATATTCCCGGTATTCGTAAATGCAATCCGGACCTCCCGGGCACTGATTGTCACAACAAAGATATTCAACAAAAACAGCAGCAAAGATTTCTTTCCAGACATAACAGAATGATTTTAATTTCAATAGAGCAAAGATAGTTAATTCTAAGGAGATTACATTCAAAAACATATCCTTTTCTCCTTGTATCCTGATTGACTCTATTCTGAATGAAGTATTTCTCACGAAGGTATTCCAATTATTTTCCGTACCTTTGTACAACTAACGAGAGAAGTCATCATGGAAGAGAACCAAGACTTGAGAACGGCATGGGAATTTATAGAGCATACCGGAAAAAGTGTCTTTCTTACTGGCAAGGCTGGAACAGGAAAGACAACCTTTCTGAAAACCTTACGCAAGAAATCGACGAAACGTATGATTGTCGTTGCGCCTACAGGTGTAGCAGCTATCAATGCAGAAGGAGTAACGATTCATTCATTCTTCCAACTACCTCCTTCTCCTTTCATCCCCGAAGCCACATTCAAAAGCCACTTTGAATACAGCAAGGAAAAACGGAATATCATACGGACTTTGGACTTACTGGTTATTGATGAGATCAGTATGGTTCGCTGTGATCTTCTGGACGCTATCGACTATGTGATGAGAAGATTCAAAGAGCACAATAAACCTTTCGGTGGCGTACAATTGCTGATGATCGGTGATCTGCAGCAACTTACACCTGTAATAACCCCCGAAGAAACGGAAATCTTAAAATCCTATTATAATACTCCTTATTTCTTTGGATCAAAAGCCTTGCAAAGTATCGGATTCATTACCATTGAACTTCATCATGTCTATCGCCAGCAGGACGAGAAGTTCATCCATATCTTAAACCATATCCGTGACGGGCAACCTACAAAAGAAGACCTTACGCTCCTGAACAGCCGATATGATTCTACTTTTCATCCCAAATCAGAAGAAGGTTATATTCGTCTGACCACCCATAACCGGTCTGCCGATAATTATAATGAAAGCGAACTGAAAAGACTCTCTTCCCAACCCTATACTTATCAAGCCAAGATTAAAGGCACCTTTCCGGAATACAGTTATCCTACAGGAGTAGAATTGACGCTAAAAACCGGTGCTCAAGTAATGTTCGTAAAGAATGATCCGTCTGAAGAGAAACGTTTCTATAACGGCCGCATAGGAAGGGTCATCAGTCTGGGAGAAGACCTGATTCAGGTACAATGCCAGGGAGATGATGAGCCGATTGATGTCAAACCGGAAACTTGGGAAAATGATAAATATATCATCAATCCCGACACAAAGGTCATAGAGCCTGAAGTCCAAGGCACTTTCGAACAATTTCCACTCCGTCTGGCCTGGGCCATCACCATCCACAAGAGTCAGGGGCTCACCTTTGAGCATGCTATCATTGATGCACGGTTCTCCTTTGCCTCCGGTCAGGTATACGTCGCTCTCAGCCGTTGTAAATCTCTGGAAGGACTGGTACTGGCTTCTGTCATCTCAAGTTCAAGTGTGATACGAGACCAACGTGTCGAATCCTTTATCCAGAAACAGACAGATGATGCAACAACAAGTATCCAACAGTTGCCAACACTAAAAGAAGAATACTTCAGAGACCAACTCATGGAGCTTTTCAACTTTAACGAACTCACCCAGGAGACTAATAGTATGTTGCGACTGATGGCAGAATCTTTCAGAAGATACTCACGAATTCTTAATGCCTACCAGAATATCCACATGAAACTGTCACAGCAGATCGTACCCACTGCACGAAAATGGATAACGATCATCGCAGCAACAACACCTTCTGTCCTTCACGAAGAAAAATTTCAGGAAAGAGTGAAACACAGCGCGGAATATTTTCTGGAAGAACTGCGAAAAACATTCGGTACAACACTCTTGATTTCCAAGGAAATCAAGACAGATAATAAAATAGCCAAAAAGCGAATGGACAATAACCTTTCTGCTCTGTCACAAACTTTCCAGATAGAGACCTATCTTTTAGCACACATTAAAACTAAGGGATTCTCGACAGCCAATTATCAAAGATTCAAGCAAGAAGCTGTTTTGTCCATGCTTGAAGGCAAAAGTCCGGTCAGAAAAAGAAAAGAGACAAAAAGCAAGTCCACTAAGGAAGACACCCGCACTGTGACACTCAAGATGCTCCAGGCAGGAAAAACCCCACAAGAGATTGCTGTGGTCCGGCATCTGACCCTTGGAACAATCCAGACTCATATTGCAACACTGATCGAAAAAAAACTTTTAACCACAAAGGGCTGGATCAACGAACAGACACTGGCGGACGTCAGACAAGCCCGAGAGAAATCGAATGGTGGAGGACTCTCTGCTATCAGAGAGAACTGCAAGTCCAGTATTACCTATAACGAACTGGAACTGGCCATGGTCATTCTAAAACACTTGAAAGACTAAAAGTGAGAAGGATAAAAAATGTCCTCCGGTTTGGAGGACACCTCTTATCAAACAAAATCATCCGAATGGGATCTACTCATCAAGAAATTCAAAAACGATAGACCACAAATGATTCAGCAGGTATTTTTACAGTCAGCACATTGCCACCGGTAGGATCAATTTCAGAAATTACCGGAACAACAGCATCAGGATGACTGAAAGTATTCTCCGCCTGTAGATTATCACTATGTAAGATCGTCATTTTTCCAGCATTCAAGTGTTTTAAACCTTTAAAAACAATTGTGACCGATTGCTCCATCTTATCCGTATTAACTACCTTTACAATATAATTTTTACTCGGCCGGTCATAGCAAGCAGTAGCATAAAGTCCATCAGCTCCTTCGACTGGACGATCATTTTCCGTAAGACGCAGCACATCCGTCCCCTTATTCGTTCCATACATCATCTGCACATACCAGTTGACTGTCCTCAGACTTTTCAGATTGTCAAACCAGATCAGGTCCGGCTTCCATTGCCAGCCCTTTATGTGAGCAAACAGAGGAGCATACGTACTCTGATAGACCACATCCGCATTGCGTTCCAGACCTGTCATGAAAGCAGCTTCAGAAAGAGCAGCCTCCCAGTTGTTATGTTCACCCTGACCATGCGCAGCATATTCACCGGCAAAGACTTTCGGACCTTTACGAGAATATTTGTCATATCGATTGGCATTTGACAGAAACCATTTCGGACTCATATAGTAATGCTCATCCACGAGATCTACTCCCAACTTACGCATCTGATCCCAACCATAGTCGAATATTTTTCCTGAAGCATTAGGACCAGCAGAACCACAAATTTTCATATACGGATACTTAGCACGAATCTGTTTCACAAATGCTGCCAGTCTCTCTGGGAAGAGAGGTCCCCATTGTTCATTCCCGATTGCAATCTCCTTAAGGTGGAAAGGCTGTGGATGTCCCATATCAGCACGCAATCTCCCCCACTTGGTATTAACGCTCCCATTGGCAAATTCGATCAGGTCAAGGGCATCATCAATATAAGGCTGAAGGTTCTGGAGGCTGACATGCGCATGTTCATCAGTATCCTTATTCTGAAACTGACAAGCCATACCACAATTCAAGACCGGTAATGGAGAAGCACCAATATATTCACTTAAAAGGAAATATTCATAAAAACCCAGTCCATAACTCTGATAATAATCCGAATACAGACGATAAGGAAAAGTATAATTCCAGCGATTCTCATTCAGCGGACGATTCTCAACAGGTCCCACACTATTCTTCCATTGATAACGTGTGGCTAAGTCCGTCCCCTCAACGATACAACCACCAGGGAAACGGAATACACCCGGATGAAGATCCTTCAAATCCTGAACAAGATCAGCTCGCAGTCCATGCCAGTTATCTGCAGGAAACAGAGACACCTGATCAAGATCTCACCCCCTCGTCACTCTCCAGAAAGATACGCAGAAAGGCATGGGCATCGGTCCTATTGGATTGCAACTGACCCGTGTATTTTTTCCATTGATTGTCATTAACCGCGACTTCCTGCTTCGCGATAATCTCATCATCTGAACCAACAAGTTCCACACGGAATTTTGCCACTCCCCCCTGCAGATCATTGAGACGGGCATAGACACTGAAATCATATTTCATATCCTTCTTCAACCCCATGCCAAAATAACCGTGGTTCTCTATACCGGTAAACTTCTGGTCATGGCCGGCACTAAGCAATGTCACATAATGCGGATTACGATCAAAAGCCGGTTTCAGGTCATTGACACTTACTTTTCCAAAAGTATTCCATCCCATCAGATGCTGGGGGAATTCAAATGAACGATTTTCCACCATATCAGCATATAATCCACCATCAGCTCCGAAATTAATATCTTCAAAGAAGACACCATACATCGTAGGTTGAATCTTGGCAACAGGTTTAGAAGTCTGAATAGTAAAGATATGCTGAGCGGCAAGTCCGGAAGCAGACAAGCAAGCAAAACACAATAATAAAGTTCGTAAAAGATGATGATTGTTCATTTGGTATTTAGTTTTAAATTTATGATTCAGTTGTATGAAAAATAGTAAATTCTCTATTGTCACTTCTTCCTGTCCTCACAATTCAATTACAAAGATAAAAAAATCCACCTGATTGCAGGTGGATTTTAAAAGATAACTGGTGGATAAAATATCCATAAAACCAGAATAATTAGTTTTCAGGTGATAATACAAAGGTAAAATCACGATTTTGATAAGGTACCAGATACGGTTTCAGAGGCCATGCTCCCCAACTATTTGTTCCTCCCACACCTTCCTGGATACCATCGATGGAAAGTTCTGTAAACTTCGATAAAGGAACCTGATAGCAATGTCTCTGGTGCTTCTCCATTCCTTCGTCCAAATCATCAATATTATAATGAAGGGCACTGGCACTAAAGAGCTTGCCATCAACACCGAAAATCTTCAGACCCTTTTGAGACGCATCCAACTGTTTCCAATAACGGATATCCGATTTCGTGCCTGTTTCCTGAGGACGAATATAAGAATAAAATTGTTCGTCAGCAGTCTGTCTGTAGATACCCACTCTCATACAATCCTTTCGATCACTATAATTTTCAATAGGTCCGCGGCCATAATATTCCGACTGATCCATATCGTAAGGCATATCCATTACCATTCCAAAGCGGAACATATCCGGTTCCTTGGCAGAAGGATCCGTACTCATCTTCTCATTTACCAGAATCGTACCGGTAGGAGAGATCTTATAAGAAAGAACCAAATGAGCCTTTACAGCAGGCATTTCATATTGGGCAATCACCTCCATGCCTTTTCCGAAATCCGCATCTTTAATCTTACCAGCAGTCAGAGAAGAAAGTTTCATCTCCGGATGATGCCAAGGAGCATAAAGTCTCTGGAAACCAGCACCGAGATCATTATCAGTCACAGCACGCCAGAAATTAGGTTTGAGACTTCCGTCTTCACCCAGATAGTTAACACCATTAACCATATACCTACACAAAAAGCCGGTTGCCTTATCAAAGCTAATCATCACTTCCTTATTAGATAAGGTAAGATCCGTCTTGTCTTTTTTATCTAAATCGATTTTGTCTTTCTTATCAGGAAGAACAGAAAGAAAAGTCGAGGCCTGTTTCACCGGAAGTTGAGCATACGCTATGGTCTGGCCAGCAGCCAGCAGCGGTTCAGCGGATTTCAATTTGAAGTCAATGTTCAAAAACACCTCGTTGCCTTCTACCGGTCCGTATGGCAATGTAAATTCCTTCGTCTGTCCCGGAGCGACATCAAGGTTATCGATTTCGCCACTCTTAATCGTCTTTCCGTCATTAACCAAACTCCAGACCAATTTATCATTGCTCAGGTCACGGAAGAAATTTTCATTTCGGACTGAAATTTTACCCTGCAAAAGATCAACAGGCGCAGCCCAGATATTCTGATACTGGTAAGCTACCTCGTATGCATGAGGATTCAATTGACGGTCCGGGCCGATAATACCATTGCAATTAAAATTATTATCAGAAGGATCATAGCTGTTAAAGTCGCCCCCATACGTATATTCTGTCTTCACAGAAAAGTCCTTTGTCAGGTTTTCATAATCAGCTAGTGTCCTATTAGCATCAAAATGAGGATGACGATGCAATCCCTGATCTACAAAATCCCAGATAAAACCACCTTGGTAAATCGGATACTTACGAATCAGTTTCCAATATTCAGCAAAGTTTCCACCAGAATTACCCATCGAATGATTGTATTCGCACTGAATAAGCGGTTTTGGAGAATTCGGATCTAAAGCATATTTTTCACAAAGGTCTACCGGATAATACATCGGACAGAAAATGTCAGTAGAACCCTTCAAACCAGCCTGCTCATACTGAATAGGACGATACGGATCCTGTTGACGGATCCATTTATAAGCAGCAATGAAATTAGGCCCATATTTCGTTTCATTTCCAAGACTCCAGATAATCACACTCGGATGATTAAAGTTCATACAGACATTATGCTGATTACGCTGCAAGATCTGTTTGGCAAACATCGGTTTTCCAGACATTGCATCATCACCGTAGCCAAAACCATGGCTTTCCTGATTAGCCTCAGCCACTAGATAAATACCATATTGATCACACAGATCATACCAGTAAGGATCATCCGGGTAATGACTTGTACGGACCGCATTGATATTCAAACGCTTCATGATTTTAATATCCTGAAGCATTCGCGCATGGGTCACGACATAGCCACCATCAGGATCCATCTCATGACGATCAGCACCTTTGATTAGAATAGGTTTCCCATTAACCAATACCTGACGGTTCCGGATTTCTACAGAACGGAATCCCACCTTAAGGGAAAGGGTCTCATAAGGATGCCCGACCTTAGTTGACGGAAGCGCACTGGCTACAAGCGTATACAAATAAGGAGTTTCAGCCGACCATAGATGAGGTTGACTGAGATTTATAACAGCCTTCGCCAGACCATCTTTGACACCGGTAACAACTTGATCTGCAACCTGCTGTCCATTTGCATCAAAAAGTTTGAAATCTGCTGTATTACAACCTTTTAACAAAGCCTGGATATCCAAGACTCCATCCGTATAATGATTGGTCAGATTCTGAAGTACCCGGATATCCGTCATCTGATGATTTTTGTTGCGAGTAAACAAATAACTATCACGCGCCACACCACACAGACGCCAGAAGTCCTGATCCTCGTCATAACTCCCGTCACACCAGCGAGACACCTGAAAAGCGAACAGGTTATCGCCCTTTTTCAAATAGGGAGTAACATCAAATTCAGACTGAACCTTAGAATCTTCTGTATAGCCTACAAAATGCCCATTAACCCACAGATGAATATTCGAAGTAACCGATCCGAAATGAGCAATTACTTGTTTACCTGTCCAACTATCCGGAATATAGATGATCCGTCTATAACTTCCTACATGGTTATCCTTAATCGGAATCTCCGGCGGATTATTCTTAAAATGTCCCCGCCATGCAAAGCCGATATTCACATACTCCGGATCACCAAAGCCATTCAGTCCCCATATTCCAGGAACAGGCATAGTCTTCCATGAAGAATCATCATAACCAGTTCTGTAGAAATCAACCGGGCGCTGGTCCAAATTAGCCACCCAATTGAATTTCCACGTTCCATTCAGGCTTAAAGTATCCCCGTTCTCTATCCGAAATGCCGTATGCATGGGATAGCGGTTGATTTCATTTACCTGAAGGTCATGCCATTCCGGAAAGATCACAGGATCAGTCTTTACCTTAGGCTGCTCCTTCTTCACATTAACGGCCAAAGCCGGCACCGACACCAACAAAGACGCCGCCACCAGTAAACATAGATTTCTTTTTGTCATAGTATTTATTATTAGCAATATATCGTGCGTACTCACAAGAAGCAAGAAGAAATGCGCCCACGCCAAAATCCGACTGCGAGCGCTGATCAATGGATTGTCCGGGAACAGCCCGGTCACCAATAGGCTGTACATAACCGATGCTCCCATCCTTCTGCAGAGCTTTTCTCGAAAGATATCTCCAAGATCGTTCGATCACCGGTTTAAAATCAGATTTTTCCAGAATACCATGGTTGACTCCCCAGAGAATCCCGTATGTAAAAAGAGCAGTACCACTGGTCTCCGGTCCAGGAGCCTGTTCCGGATCCATTAAGGACCGTGTCCAGTAACCTTTTTTCTGTTGCAAACGGGCCACAGCGTATGCCATACGAACGTATTTCTTCAAAAAGAAAGGATAATATCGATAAGTTTTCGGCATACATTGAAGAACCTTTGCCAGCCCCGCCAATACCCATCCATCACCACGAGACCAAAAATCTTTCTTTCCGGAAATAGTCCGATGGGCAGGATAGACATAACGAGCATCACGGTAATAAAGTCCAGTCTCCTTGTCAAACATGATACTGTCACTATATCTTATATTCTCATAGAGTTTATCC
The DNA here is from genome assembly GCA_963769405.1 of uncultured Prevotellaceae bacterium. Taxonomy (GTDB): domain Bacteria; phylum Bacteroidota; class Bacteroidia; order Bacteroidales; family Bacteroidaceae; genus Prevotella. The sequence continues at coordinate 123,824 of CAVYLQ010000021.1, forward strand.
AGATATTTCTCATCACCAGTCAACTTGTACATTTTTGCCATCACAGGCATTGCCATATACAAGGCATCCGCCCACCACCAATAATCATCAGCTTTAGAATCAGCCTCATAACTCATCACTTCCTTGGCTCTTGCGACCTTTATCGGATCCGGTGCAACCTGATACAAGTCAAGATAAGTCTGGAAGCAAACCTGCCAGTCCCCGAAGAGCACATGCTGCTGATCCTCGCCATAGTTTTTATAGAGCCACTTAGAGTGATCCTTTTCATTGGCACCCTGCCAGTGATTATATTCAGCCCAGATTTCGGAATACTGCAACCATTGAGAATTGCCCATCAGTTGGTAGGCTGCCATATTTCCGGTATGATAGACCGCTATATCCCAGAAAGCACGGTCCTGAGGTTGATGATTAGCCTGCCAATAATTATTAACTTTCCAGATGATATCTTTTACCTGTTGCATGGATTCAGCCTTGATAGTAATCAAAGGAACGAACAGCAACAGGATGGTGATATCTCTTATCTTTTTTATCATTTGTTTTTCATTCTATTCAAGATCGTCTATAAAACCATCCTCAAAGATACTCATTATTGAACAAAAATAAGAATCAAAAATTAAAAATTTTCATACCTCTCATTTATTCTTATCCCGTTCAGATCCTTACCATTTGTCCAGAGTTTGAATCTGATCTTTCCACAGATGGTCCTTCGGGAAAGGATGACCACTCCAAGCTTTCACCTGAGTCCATGGCTGCGGAGCATCCGCCCAGAAAGGATCATTAGCAGGAAGTCCTAAAGGCATAAAAATCAGTGAAGCCATATACTCACTGCCATTATTAGTATACCAGTCAGCCACATCCGGCTGATGTCCACAAAAACCGATATTCAGAAATCCTTTCTCATTATAATTATTATAATGATCCCACATCCGGTGCAAGACCTTCGTAAGTGCTGCACGAACCTGACCATTCGTCAGTTCCTCCGGAAGTTTTCTATACCAAGCCAAAAGGGCCAAAGGCTGCATAGCCGCATCCCGATAAGGGATACTCCGTCCAAAGACAGGAAAAGTCCCTTCCGGAGAGATAAACCGCTCCAGGATAATTGCATATTTCTGTGCACGTTTCAATTCACGGTTATAATACCTTTGATAATCCAGACGAGTATTTGCCTTCGCATCAATCATAGCCTGCAAAGTTTCCATATACATCGGATGAAAGACATAACTACTATAATAATCAAAAGTAAAATCAGGACCGTCAGCATACCACCCATCACCCGTATACCACTCTTCAACTTTACGGCAAGTCATATTCACACGAAACTGATCATAAGACCCTCCTGCTTTAGCCATAAAACTTTCAATCGTAGAGGAGAACAAGAGCCAATTGGTATAAGGTGGATCAATTCTCCGGAGTCTACGGAATTCCATAAAATAACGTTGTTTTGTGACTGAATCCAATGGCATCCATAATGTCTGATAAGCACGAAGAAAACTCTCGGCAATATAAGCAGCATCTACCAGGTTCTGCCCCCCGATACCCCAACAGAGGTAATCAGGGCTCTTCGGGTCTACCGCATTCTTATAACTCTGCAGAGCCCACACTCTTAACTGCCTGCGCTGTTTTCCTTCAGAAGTAGAATCATCAGGGAGGGTGAGCCATGGAGCTATACCAGCCATAAGTCGTCCGAAGCATTCCATATAGGCTACTTTCTTATTTCGATTATCAAAGCTTGGGCTGAACTCCATCTCCATATTTTTCTGAAGTGTACCATGAGCCATATTCTCCAACACAGGTTTTGCCATTTTCCATGCTTGAGAGCACCAGTATTCCCGATCCGTCTGTTGCACCTTTCTTTTAGCCGAAACCGTTTGAAAAGGCAGCAGTATTATCAGAACAACTGCTAAATATTCTATTATTTTCTTCATAAAAAATTTTAAGTGACTAAATTAACAAATAAAAAACAAATAACATACTGAGAATCAGTTAAATAATATGAATATACCTCATTTATAAGGAGTTACTTCAAAAGTGCAAAATAGCAGTATAATCAAGTATTTGATTACACCACTATAAAGCAAAACCCATTCTATTCTTAAGAAGAGATACAAATTACCAACCAGAAAAGATAGTGTCGATTCAAAAATAATTTTTTGCAATGAAATCAACCCATATAATAAGCATTAAACTTATTCGATTGCTTCCTAATTAGCTACACTTATAGAGCTTCATTCATCGTCATTTGTAGTACTTTTCACCAACTTTGCTATCATCTTATATATTTTACCACCACTCGTATAAAAATACCAAATATTGAAGGCATTAGTTTTAGTATCATAGGTACCACCTCCATCTGTAATCGTCAAATCCTTCCATGGCTTAACCATAACGCTACTATCAGCATTAACTGTTAAAGTATAAGCATTATCTTGAAGATTTGATTGTTTCTCGACACTTGCATTTTGAAAGAGACGGACTGTATTCTTATTAACAGCTGTAAGATTACGTGTCGTACTTATAACTGAGGTATTTGAATAATTAGGTTTACCATCTTCATACTCGGTAGAAGTTCCATCAAAAACATATAACCCCGAATAGTTATTTGTCATCTTTAGATTGATCATAAGAACAGTATCTTCTTTAACAACATTATAAAGGCTTGTACTTATAATCTTCAAAGGAATAACATACAGTGAATCACAATCAATTTTATCAGTAAGTACATGTATTGGAATCCTTGTATATACATCCCCCCCTCTAATGGTTCCAGACCATGACGATAAATTATACCAATCAACAGGAAGAGCTTGATAGGTAATATCACCTTCTGTCACATTTTTATGATTATATAAGGCAATATTACTTTGGTCCGCACGGCCAAGAGTGACCGTAACATCCTTATCAGAAGTGAGGCTCCCTCCTAACGCTGCTGAAACATAAAGGTTTCCGTCACCGTTATAAGATAATTCCTTAGTTTGCAACTTATCATGAGCTCCAACAAGATAAACCTGCTTCACATACTGTTCATCATCCAAAGGACTGCCAACACTACATGAAGTAATAAGCAATTGGAGACAGCCTAAAATGAATACAATTATATAATTATTTTTCATCTTTATAAAATACTTTTTACTATTAATCTTATTCTTTTCAATATCACCATCCTGGGTTTTGATCCAGTTTAGCATTCCTGTCTATAATATCCTGTTTAATCGGATATAACATCATTTTATTTGTAACAGTATAAATAGAATACTTATATGTCATTTGTGTACGAGTATGAAAGGCTTGTCGTTGATCTGATTTTGCATTTGTATTCATTCCCATAAATGGAGTTTGTAGAGTTTTAATTAAGTCCCCCCATCTACGTAAATCATAAAAACGTCTGCCTTCACATGCAAATTCTACCTGACGTTCACGTTTAATTAATTTACGCATATTATCGCGATCAGTTGCATCTTGAACAGTAATACCAGGCAAACCTGCACGATAACGTACCATATTAAAATATTTTACCATTTCGTCTACGTTACGACTTACAGTAATATTATTATCTTCGTCAGTATAAGGTTTCTCCATCTCATTCATCGCCTCAACATAATTCAATAACACTTCAGCATAACGAATAATTGGAAACATTTTTGAACGATAAGCTCCACCAGGACAATCCGTAGGATGTACATATTTCACACAAGTATAACCAGTATAAGTCTTATCATTAGGATAATCACTCCATGCAGCACCTGTTCCGTTTAGATAATAGGTTATTTCCAGATTCTTATGATTAGCAACTGTACCCGTATAAGAACTACCTTCTCTATAGGCATGATTAAAACCAATAATAGCATAAAAACGAGGTTCCCTATTGTCATACATTTTAGCAACTTGAGCCCTAAGCTGATAACCAGAAAATGTCTTGGATTCATTAATAGGCTTCCAATCTTCATTATTATCAGGATAACCACTATTAGGATCATTAATATCATGTCCATTAGCCATTCTAAACGCATCAACCAGTTGTTGACTGATATCAAGACCGTTTCCACCACCCATCACACTTGGGAAAGAAATCCATGATATATCTGTATTTTCATTTCTTGCCCATATAATTTCAGGTATATTAATAGCAGATTCTTCTCCTGTAAACATATCATTATATGAGCGGAAAGGATCAATATTACCTGCACCATCAGGGAAATTAGCCTTTGACACATTATCTGGTAATTCTGGAGTGTCTTTATCTTTTGGAACTGTATACAAAGAATATAATCCCATATCTATAACACGTTTAGCCGCAACAGCAGCTTTACCCCACTTATCTGGATCATAAACTTGAGAAAAATAAAGAGCGCCATCTGTTTTACGTTTAAAATCAGAATAATATGGATTGCCATTAAACCACGGGCTAGCTGCCTCAAGAAGTACACGAGACATCAGTGCCAAAGCTGCACCTTTTGTCGGTACACAGTATGTTTCAACTGAAGATCTTTCACTATCCAACATCTGAACTGCTTTATCAAAATTCTTACATATATAATCAACACATTCATCATAAGTAGCACGAGGATAAGACATGCTTTCTACACTTGCATTAGAAGGGATAACATCATCAGGAAGTATTGGTATCGGCCCATATTGACGAAGCAAGCAATAATAAAAATAGGCTCTTAAGAAATATGCTTGCCCTATGACATCAATACGATCTGATTCTGAAATATCCTGACATTCACCAATACGTTGAATGATCATATTTGCTTTTCGTATACCTTTATAAAAGTTGCTCCAATTATCAAACCTAGTAGAATAGAATCTGTCAATTTCGCCTAAAGGATATTTTATTGCGGCTTGCCTATCATCATCCCAAGAACAAAAAGCTTCATCACTCGTAAAGGCAAAAGGAGAAGCAGATTCAGTCCACAAACGGTCATCAGCCGGAAGATAAGATGAAGCACCATTCAGATAAGCATATAACTGACTTTTACGTACAAAGATAGAATCAAGGTTCGTCATATCATAAAAATACTTATCCGTATCCAAATAATCTTCACAAGAAGTGAATAGGAACACCAACGAAAGACTACAAAAAGTAGTTATAAATAGGTTCTTAAGTTTCATTGATTATGATATTTAAAATTTAACATTTAATTGCAATGTATATGTCCTTTGTATTGGATAAGCTGCACCATTACTAGCAACCTGTCCTGGATCCCAAAGTTTAATATGATCCCAAGTACAGATATTATTCATAATAAAACTGATATCTATGCCTGAAATATCCAGAACCCTGGTAAGCCATGGACGAATAAAACTATATCTAATAGTAAGATCTTTAAATCTCAAATATGAGTTATTTGCAAGCCAAAAAGTAGAAGCACGATTATTGTTTTTATTTTCACCATACGTCATTCTTGGAAAGCGTGCATTAGGGTTTTCTGTTTCAGCTGTACCTGACACTTCACGTGGTATCCAGCGATTTTCACGATTCGCAACTATAGTCAACAAATTTCCTGTCTCTTTCCAGGCAAAAGGATAAAAACCCGTACCTCCATAAAAGAATTGACTATGTCCTGTCCCTTCAAATAAGGCACTCACTGTAATATGCTTCCAATGTATCTCTGGTGCGAAACCATATTGCAATTCAGGAGTTGAAGAATAAGACAAAGGCACAATATCATCATCATTAATTACACCATCACCATTCACATCTTTATATTTGATATCACCAGGATATACTTTGCTTTCAAATGTTTGTTTCGGACTGCTATTTACATCATCCCAATCCCTGAACAATCCTAATGCAACTAAGCCACGCTGAATACCATAAGGAACTCCCGTATAAGACTGATATGGATAACGAATATTCGCTTGCTCCCAATTCGTAACTTTATTACGAGAATAAGTAAAGTTACCTCTGATTGTAAACAACCAATCTACATTGATTCTTTTTGAGAAAGAAATATTTCCGTCAAACCCGTGCGATCTCATACTACCCACATTAGCCCATGGCAAAGATTCCAAACCAACTTCAAGAGGCACTGTAGCACGTTGTTGGAAAATACCTGTACGATTGTCATTAAAATAATCAACCGTGAACGTTATCATATCATTAAGAAAATGAGCATCTATACCAACATCAGCCTTTTTAGCTTTCTCCCATACTAATCCGTCTGTTCCAACCTGTCCTTCTTTAATTGAACCATATAAAGAATTATATCCACCATCAGCACTTACTATTGTCGTAAGATACGGAAAACGTGTACCGCCAATTTGATCATTACCTACAAGACCATAAGAAGCACGAATTTTCATAAAATTAATCCATGGCAATATTTTTTGTACGAGTTTATACTGAGTGGGTATCCAACCACCAGAAATGGCAGGAAACCAGCCAAATCTATGACCTTTTGGAAATTGCTCTGAACCTGTATATCCTATATTAAATTCTGCAAAATAAGTACGTTTAAATCCATAAGTTACACGACCGGATGCCGATTCGTATTTATGAGGAATTGCTGCAATATTATCATTTGCATCTGAATTAGTATTACTTTCAATATACATCCGCATCAAAGCACTTATATCATGATCCCCAAAAGTCCTTACATAATTAGGTGTCAACTCCCACTGATAATGACGCGAATTATAGGTGTATTTACTAAAGGTCAAATCTTTCTTTTCTATTGTATGAGTAAACTTTAATGTTCCATCAACATAACGTCCGATAGCTTTATAAAGGTCTGGATTTTTTGTACGATAAGTATTATGCACAGATTCTCCAGCAAAAGAAAACATACCTCTCAATTCTAGGCCTTTAGTAATAAAACCTAGATTCTGATTTAATGTTACAGAAATATCAGTATTTAATCTCTTCATCTCCTTAAAGCCAGTATAATTCAATTGTACATAAGGAGACATCTGATCCGCATTTTTACCATAGGCTGACAAATATCCATTAGAATATTTTACCGGCATTGTAACAGGAGTAAGATTTGCTTGTGCACTCCATAATGCAGAATTGTCTGACACATCGCCATATCCTGGTGAATTCTGGCCCACGATAACTTGATTTAACTTTAATCCTAAAGTTGTAGTTTTTGTCAGATTAGCATCTATTTTAGTAAGAAAACTATATTTATGATAAGAGACATTAGTATCATATTTATTGGCAGACTTATCTTGTTTAAATACAGCATCTTTATTGAGCACACTCAAGGACATATAATATCTTGCATTGGTACCCCCACCAGAAACACTCAGAAAATGCTGATTCTGCCAAACATGTTTCTTTAATATCACATCACGCCAGTTTACATTTGGATATAGATCCGGGTCTAATCCTGTTTTAAACAATTCGAGCTCTGTAGGAGTATACAAAGCTAATTCGCCACGATCAGCACGAGCCTCATTAGCCAAACTAGCATAAGTATAAGCATCACAATAATTTGGCATACGGGCAGATTCACTCATAATCAAATTCGATTTAAAATTAATATGTAACTTACCAGCTTTACCACTTTTTGTTGTTATTATCACGACACCATTTGCACCTTTAACACCATATATAGCTGTAGCAGACGCATCTTTAAGAACTGAAAAGCTTTCTATATCTGCAGGATCAATGTCATTAATATTTCCTTCAACGCCATCAATCAAAACTAAAGCTGATGAGTTGGCGCCAAAAGTACTTATACCTCTAATCCAAAACTCAGAAAAGTCATTTCCCGGTTCACCACTACGTGTTACAGAAATAATACCTGGAACATTTCCGCCTAACATATTGGAAACAGATGTAGCAGGGACGTCTAAAGTACTAGGATCCACGGTTGTAATAGCACCTGTTAAAGAAACTTTCTTCTGGCTTCCAGCACCAACTACTACAACTTCATCTAACTTACCAACATCAGCCTCCATAATAATTTTAATATTCTCTTTTGAATAATTTACTTTGTATTTTTGGACTTTATAGCCAACGTAAGTAAACAGGAGTGTGGTATTATTTGGTACTTCCTTTACACGGAACTTACCATCCAGATCAGTAACAGCACCAGTTATTTTCTTATTTGCATCTGTTATTGTAACGCCAATTAAAGGTTCTCCCTTTTCATCCATCACTGTTCCAGCAACCATATAATTTGTCTGCGCTACAGCCGACATACAGAACATAACAACTGCAAGCAACATATATATTCTTATTTTCTTCATAAGTTTTGTATATTAGATTATTCTATTGCATATTTTCTCACACTATCTCCCCAACCTTCTGCAATATAGAAATTGCCTTCATGATCAATACCAATATCATACGGATAACTGAACAAAGCATCTAATGGTTCACCATCGACATCACCTCCTGAAACATATTTTCCAGCAACAGTAGTAAGCATTCCTGTAATTCTATCTATTTTTCTAATCGTAAATCCCATAGAATCTGTGAAATACATATTACCATCGGCATCAAAAGCCATACCTGTAGGATTTTTTAACGTAGCCATCAACCTTGAGCCATCTGCACCACCAACGCCATTAAAACCAGCGTACTCTTCTACAGTTTTGCCATCATGAGAAATCTTATATATACCCTGGGCATTTTGAACGGACAAATAAAAACACTTTTCAACTGGATTCCAAGCCAAATAAGATACATTCTTACTTACTTGGCCACAATTCTCATTCAGAGTATCTACATTTTCAGGATTATCAATTTCCAAACGACCTAATTTTCCATTATGTTCACGAAAATACAGATATTTCTCATCATCGTCCATCGCACAAGAATAAATATCTCCATCGAAACCTTCAATTGAAGAAGTAAGACGTTTCGGAGCCCATGCATTTTTACGGTCAAAACAAAAAACCTGATGAGGTTTATTAACCTGAATCAAATAAAAGCGTGTTCCATCTTTACTTACAGCGGGATGTCCAAAATTAGCCCCTACATATAATGTACTTACTTTATCATCATCAATTGCAATAAGGCGGACACGGCTATTACGTCCTTCTACAACAACAAGATTATTACCCTTCAAGACTCCCACACCATACATATAGCCAAAACGGGCATTTGCTAAGGTTCCATCTACATAGCCACTTCCACCAGTAACCGTAGTGACCTGTTCCTTTTTAGTATAACGAAATGTCATTGGAGCCTTAACGGCAGATCCACTATCAACCGATACAGAGATCTCATTATCTCCATTTTCCTGTTTAGGTACAATCCCGTATATGACATCTCCATTTGCACTGACAACTGTAGCACGCCGATTCCCATTAAATCTTACATCTATCTTATCAGCGTACATACCAAAATTATGTCCTTTAATAATAAATTGAGTGAGATATCCACCGGAATCAGGCAATATTGCATCTACTTGAACCGGCTGTGACGGATTATAAGCTGTTCCTTTAATTTTAGAAGGAACAAATGAATAATTTTCAGAACATGAGATTATTCCTAAAACTCCTAGTAAGGCAAAAAATAGACATAGCTTTTTCTTTCTTTCTTTAAAAATTTGAAATTTGATTTTTCTCATAATTAGCTTATTATTTTATTAAGGTAAATTTAACTAAAGTTTTCCATCTCATTCTTAAGCATCTTTCATGCTTATATATTTCTCTAAAATTCACGTATTTCGTGCATTTTAACAGTGCCTTTAACAAAAATCAACCTAGGTTTTATTAACGTCGCAAAGATCTATAATATTCATAAAACTGAGATAAACAAATCATTATTTTGATGGAACAAATCGTGAAAACACTTATCCTTACGTGTTTTTGTAATTATATTTGCGGCAAATATTATAAAATGATCCTGTTCCCATAAAAGATTATATCTATTCTGTTGTTTTTAACGAATTTCCCAAGAACTAATCCATGAGATAACTGGCATACCTTTTTTAAAATCAATTGGTAACCACATATATCGAGCATCACTCGGATGCTTTGGCCGCCAAATATCAGCCATAAAGACATAAATGGGAGTTCCTTTTTTTCTACTTTCAAGACATAGGTACCCTGACCGCCAAAAGTAATCTCAGCCTTAGGACCACAAAAAGGACTATCTACTTGTGTCCAAGGTCCTGTTATTTTCTTAGCCCAGAACATACGAGCTTTATTAGGTAGCCACCCTGTACAGCCACTGGTAATCATCCAGTATAGGCCATCTCTTTTAAACAGAACAGGAGCTTCGTTCTGCCCACCTGCATCCATACGCCAATACTTACCATTATGATCTAAATAATCATCTGTAAGTTGGGCAATCTGCAATGTCAAATTATCCTCAGAAGCAAAAATATGATAAGCCTTACCATCATCATCAACAAAAACAGTCTGGTCACGGACCATCTGACCTTGCTCTAAATCACGTTGCACGAAGAGCCCCTCCTGAATAAGCCGCATCCATTCTGGGGTCCACCACTTCATTTTAAGTCCTTCATGATAAACAGAATAGTTTAAACACCCCTTCCAGTTCTGAGGAGACACCCCTGGGCAAGAACGATCTGAACGAATAAAATGATAAGGACCAGCAGGTGTATTACTAACAGCTACTCCATAACGTGCAGATAGATATCCTTGTCCCTTTAATTCAAGATGGAACCACATTACAAACTTTCCTGTTCTGGCATTAAAGATAACCTTTGGTCTTTCGAGAATACACCCCTTCTCAATATCACTGCCCTTCTTATTGGATACCGGTAAAGCTATACCACGATAAGTCCAGTTAGTTAAATCCTTGGAACTATAACAAGTAACGCCAACCATAGCTACACTTGTAGTGTCAGATTTATACTCACCAAACCAATAATAAGTATTCCTATATTTAAGAATTCCACCACCATGCGCATTGATAGGTAGTCCCCGATTATCGAGCCAAACCTTCCCTGGAAGAATCTCTCCATTTAGTTTTGTCGAGACGAAAAGAAACATGGAAACGAATACGACTATTAAAAATAGTTTGTTTTATAGATTGTCAAAAAATAAATTTATTCATCTATTTATAGTGTCTTCCCATTATCCCACATCAGAGCACTAGCATCATGACCTTATTTCTGACACTTTTCCTTCATATAAAATTCACACACGTTCATCAATGAGACCATCAAGAAATAAAAATAACACTAAGTTTTATTTAGCATGGCAAATGTCGGCAATATCTATAAATAGGAGATAAACAAATCATTATTTTAATGGAACAAGTTACTAAAACTCTTGCTTTAACGCTTTTTTTTACTACATTTGCAGCAAACGTTATGAATTGGCTTCAATTTTATGCGAAATTACACTTTACTACTATTCTGTTTTATTTACAGTCTGTGCAGCGCTCAGAAATTTCCTTACCAGATATCACAAACCACAAGAAGTTCCATGTCTGATGAATTACGGTGTATCTTTTTCGATAAACTGGGATTGATGTGGCTAGGTACTAATTCCGGCTTGAAGGTATACGACGGATATACTGTGAAGACATATAAATCTGATGCTTTTTCACCAGGCATACTACCTAACAATCAGATACGTTGTATTGCAGAAGACCATCATAACTGTCTGTGGATAGGAACCTGCAATGGACTAGTCAAGATGGATAAAAAAACGAGAAAGTTCCATACATATTATCTTCCCAAAGATAACCAGCGTATCATTTATACCATTTACTGTTCACACGATGGTACGAATATGGATTGGTACAGATGAAGGATTATCCTATTATATTCCCAGCACAAATCAATTTTACACTTATGATTATACCAACACCTTTCTGGTCCAGAAAACCGTAGAGATAGAATCAGAAGGATTACAAGTTATAGCGTGAAATCCATTATAGAGGACGGCCATGGAAATATCTTTTTCGGAACCTGGAAACATGGCTTGATACGATTCAGACTAGGGAGCCACCAGTTTTATCAATATCCAACTTTGAATGCTCAGAATTCTGCTTATTCACTCCATTTTGATCAATGTCATAGACTTTGGATAGGAACCTGGGGATACGGGATAATAAGGTTAGACAAGCCTGAAGACTATAAAAATCCACATATCCATCAATATCCTTACAGGCCTAATTACTTTGATACCTTCTATAAAATTATAGATGGTCCTGACTCCAAATACTTTATGGGCTTGCTCAAGGGAAGGCATTAGCATTCTAAACCTAAATATTCCAAATGCAGAATGGAAACACTACACCTCTGCAAATGGTAACAATCTTCAATTTCAGTGATGATATTGTAAAAGACAATTTTGGTAATGTCTGGATAGGAACACTTAACCATGGTCTCATACAAGTAAATACTCATCCTTCATTATTCAAGTTCTGGAACCTCAACACAACTCATTTCTCTCTTGCTATTAATTCCATTACTTCCGTTTATACTTCGGATGGCATCTGGTTCTGGCTCGGAATGAATCCATACGGACTAGCATTATACAACCGGAAAACAGGGGAAAGCAGGTTCCGAAACGAGATTCCTGGCTTTGAATCTCTGCCTCAAGAGGTTATGGGAGCTGAGATATCTTCCATCATCAAGAGAAATAACGGAGAAATCTGGTTTGCCAGCAACAGTTTTGGTGTTCTTATTAAAAAGCCCCATAGACAGGTAAGACAACTGACAATGGCAAACGCACCTTATATACCAGATAATTTCGTCTCCAGCCTTTTCGAATCACGGGATAAAATAATATGGGTTGGAAGCCGCAGTGGTATCAGTATCATTTATCCCAATGACAAAGGTATAAATCTGAATCCGCATGAAGGCAGAAGAAATTTTTCTCAATGTGATGTCAGGAACATTACACAAGATAATCATGGAAATATATGGTTGGCAACAGATAATGAGGGTATCATACGAATAAGTGGGAACCCTTACAGAATAAAAAGCTTAAAATATCATCAGTATAATCCAGAACATCACAATTATGCTGTGGACGATGCAACTGCCTGTTTTCAAGATAGAGAAAATCGTTTATGGGCAATTTCAAACAGTGGTGGATTATTTAAATACAATAAAGAAAAAGACAATTTTGAACCGATGAATCGTATCTACCATATCAATGGTGACCGCATGTTCTCTATCAATGAAGATTGCAACGGTAATCTTTGGTTCACTACAAATAATGCTCTTATCCGACTTTCCTTCCGTCAGGGAAATATCCCCAATATTATGAGTTTCTCTGACAAGGATGGTCTCAAAGATGCTTTTTTCTCTCCTAATGCTTCTTTTCAATACAAAAACGAAATCTTCATTTGTGGAAGAACGGGATTTTTCTCTTTCGTAACCAACAACCAGTCCATCAAACCCAACAATAAAAAATCTAATCTAATCATTACTGACATTTCCATTGAGAATGAATCCTACTCACAACTTGATTCTTCCATGCAAGCCAGGATCACAAAAATCGCTCCTACCTACACACATAAAATAATCATTCCTGCTTCAGTCAAAAAATTCGGTATAGAGTTTGCACTGCTTTCATATACTGATTTGGAACAGAACAAATATGCCTATCAACTTGTTGGGTATGATAAGGACTGGCAATACTGCCGCGACGGTGCTCATAAGGCGATCTATCAGAACCTGCCATCGGGTACCTACCATCTGAGGCTGCGTGCGGCTGACCACTATGGCCAGTGGCAGAATCTCCCATACGATATAGAGGTGAAAATCCTGCCGCCCTGGTATGCCACATGGTGGGCCTTCCTGTTCTATCTGATTCTCCTTGCTCTTACCGTCTATGGCGGAATAAACTGGTACAAGAGGCATCTCAACACGAAAAACCGGCTGCAGATGGCGGTTGTATTCACCAATATCACCCATGAACTGCTTACTCCGCTCACAGTCATCTCTGCTACAATAGAAGATCTGCAAAGCCGGGCGCCGCAATTCAAAAGGCATTACACAAGTATACAAAATAACATATTCAGACTGACCTATCTCCTGCGACAGATTCTGGAGGTAAAGAAATCCCAGTCCGGACAATTGAAACTATTGGTATCCAAGGGAGACCTGGCTTCAACGGTCAGAAAGATCTGCGAGAATATCCGTCCGATGACATTGAAAAACCATACGCGGATGACCCTTCAAATCCCGGAGGAAGACGTCCCGGCATGGTTCGATGCAGACAAGGTGGATAAGATATTGTATAACCTGATATCCAATGCCATCAAATACAACCATGAAGACGGAGAAATAAGAGTCTCGCTTGAAATCACCAACGGACTGGCGAGATTGATGGTCAGTGATAACGGCATCGGGATGTCCAAAGACAAACTCAGGCATCTCTATACACGGTTCCTTGACGGTGATTACCGTAGGATGGGGACTTCCGGAACGGGTATAGGCCTTTCCCTGACGCACGATCTGGTCCGTCTCCACCATGGCCGTATTGACTGTCGGAGCATTGAGGGGAGAGGTACCACTTTTACCGTTTTCCTGCCGGTCAGGAAGCAGGACTACAGAGAGCAGGAGATCGATGTGAATGAGCCGTCCAGATGGATGGGACCGAAGAGAATACCGGACGTTATATCTCAGTCAGACAGTGCCCGGGATGAGGATTATACAGAATCTGTTCCTCCAGTTTCGGTGCCTGATGAAAAGAGCCCGGAAGATGGCTATAAGGTCTTGCTGGTAGAAGATAACACCGAATTGCTTTCCATCATGAAGACCGTCCTGGGCAGGCAGTACCAGATTCTGACAGCAAAGAATGGCTTGCAGGCCTGGAATATCATCCAGAAAGAAGAACTGGACCTGGTGGTCTCTGATGTGATGATGCCTGTAATGGATGGTATTGAACTGACGGAAAGAGTAAAGGGCGATAAAGATTTCGCCCAACTCCCTGTTATTCTCCTGACTGCCAGAACGAGTGAAAAGGATCAGAATACCGGCTATAGATCAGGTGCTGACGAATATCTTACCAAACCTTTCAAAATGAAGGATTTGCAGATACGTATCAATAATATTATCATAAACCGACAGCGTATCCGGGAAAAATTTGAATCAAAGACAGATTTTCAGCCCAAAGAAGAGCATTATAGTAATCCAGATACCCTGTTCCTGGAAAGAGCTATAACCTGCGTAAAAAATCATCTTTCAGATACAAGTTATAACCGCGATGCATTTGCAAGTGATATGATGGTAGGTTCTTCCACCTTATACAATAAACTACGCACACTGACAGGCCAGAATATTATCGGATTTATTACGAGTATCCGATTGAAGGAAGCTTACCGAATGCTCACAGAAAACCCTCATATTCCCATACAAGAGCTTTCCATCAAAGTAGGATTCAATACTCCACAATATTTCTCAAAATGCTTTAAAAAGGCATTTCATATTCTGCCAAAAGACTTTACTGCAAAAAACAAATAAAGTAGTTCTATTCGGAATAACTTTCTGCATACTACTCAAAATCTGATAGCATACTTATTTCATAAACTTTTCCAACTTGATGACACCCGGACCTCTTGAATCTGTCATAGAAAGGAAGTTTTCTCTATTTAATCTTTAAAACAAGAGCGATTGCATTCGGAAACGACTGAGGCAGTTTGACTTGGAGACCATCTGGAGTATTTTGGAATTTCAAAGAGCCATAACCCAACAGTTCAACATGCCTAGCTTTCTTTATAGACTTCAAAGTTACCTTTTCCCCATAATCCGGGAAAGACATAAATGTGGCATAAAGGATATGACCGGATTTCTGGACGTAACGAATATCCTTTGATGTATACTTCACACGTCCTTCATTGAACCCTTGTGCCTTAATCGGATTCGACGTATCCGTCGAAGGCCCTTCTCCATACTTCTTCCAAGGACGCGTACCATAAACACTTTCGCCATTCACCTTCAGCCATGCACCTATCTCACTTACAATATGATGTTCAGTAGAATCAATCGTTCCGTCTCCCTTGATTGGAATGCTTAGAAGCAGATTCCCATTCTTACTCACCACATCTACCAGCATCAGGATGACTTGGCGTGCAGATTTATACCTCCCACCATAATAAATGCGCTTATCGTAATGCCATGAGCCGATACAAGTACAGGTCTGCCATGGATGAGGTTGAATTTGATCAGGAGCTCCGCGCTCAACATCCCAGACAAGAGCTTTCTTCTGTTCATCATCAAGAATTTTCCCAAAAAGAACAGCTTCATTCCTCCCTTTATGTTCTCTCATGCTCTTATTATAGAAATGTGCTGCAATATCCAGCCCAGCGTTGCAAAAGGGATATAAGGGCAAGACTGTATCATCAAAATAGATAAGAGACGGATCATACTTGTTGATCAAGTCTATGGTCCGATTATAAAACTTGTCACAATAAGCCTGATCGGGCAAAACCACTTCACCCTCCTTCCAGTCCCATTCCCTGTTATTTTTACTTAAAGGATGATTCTGAGCATACAATTCCTGTGGATCCAAACCTTCCCACCATTTTCCCTTTCCATCAGACTTAGTTAACCAACCATCATAATGAACTCCACTAAAGATACCGCTTTTATCACATCCTCGGCTGGTTTCATACCACACCCATGCATGTGACGCGTGCACGCTTACCCCAAAGGGAAGTCCGTATTTATGACAGGCAGAAGACCATCCTTTGATGATATCCTTTTTCGGGCCAATAGCCACAGAATTCCATTCTTGATATTTACTATCATACAGATCAAAATTGTCATGATGATTAGCTAAAGCCATAAAATACTTGGCTCCATTCTCCTTATAGAATTTTATAAGGCTATCCGGATTCCATTTCTCTGCCTTCCACTCATGAATCCAGTCTTTAAAACCAAACTGTGACTGTGGACCACGTGTCTCCAAACTGTATTTATACTGATCACTACCTTGAACATACATATTGCGTGCAAACCAGTCACCATACTCTGGTTCACATTGAGGCCCCCAATGAGCCCAGATGCCAAACTTTGCATTACGAAACCATTCTGGACATTGGTAATCCGATAAAGATTCCCAAGTCGGCTTGTATTTTCCTGGTGCTATCGGCTCCCGAGATGTGTTGATAACCACCTTATAATTCTCCTGAGCAGTTATCGTTCCTGCTGCTATAAAGGTTAAACCTACTATCCACAAAGATAACTTTACCTTTAAATCCATATCAAAAAAATAATTTATATTCTTACTTTTGACTCTATTTCTGTATATCCATTAATCATGGTCCAGTACGCTAATGCCGTGATTCATCCAAACCTCCATATATCCAGCTCCACGGTGATTCCACGCATAATAAGGAATTAAAGTAAGTTGCACATCCTTCAATTCCAATTTTCCACCATTTCCATTCACCATTTCCTGAGCAGGTGTCATAATAGCCATTACCGTAAAAGTCTTGCCATCACCTTCCGTGTTTTTAATATCATACGGCCTTACCGAAAATTGTGGTTTTTCATTAATAATGTCATGCCAGACGTCACTATTACCATTATCTGCCCATTCAGCGCAATAGACTAAAGGACCACGTTCTACAGCAATCTTACCTCTGTCTGCCGCTACTTTAGGATTCGCAATAACCGTGCGTGGCTGCATATCAAAATGGACACGAACAACATCACCAGATTTCAAGTTCCTTACTGGCAGATAGCCATCAATAAGGGCTTTTCGTGAAACATTTTTCCCATTTACTGAAACATAATAATTTGGTTTTACACTATCATTAAATGAATACAAATCACTTGGAACGACCTGATCACGCACCCATCCAGGAATACGGACTTTCAGTGTCAATCTTTCACCTACCTTATTTTTTAGGATCTTAATGGCTATATCACCGTCCCAAGGATATCTGGTAGTTTCCTGAAGAACGACTTCCTTCCCATTCACTATTATATGGGAAATATTACCTGAAAAGAGATTCAAATACAAATCATTTCCGCGAACACCATAAATATATCCCGGTACAGAAGGAATAAAACGACAAAGATTACTTGGGCAACAAGCACAGCCAAACCACGGCTGACGTGTTGTAGTCCCGTCAGCATTAAAAGCATATTTCCCATCACTGGACAGAGGATTCGGATAGAAAAATTTTCCACCATCCACACTTAGCCCGGAGATCACACCATTATATAGCGTACGCTCCAGACAGTCGATATATTTTGCATCTCCATGCAAGAGGAACATCCGTTCATTAAAATAACATTGTGCAATTGCCGCACAAGTCTCATTATATGCTGTCAGATTAGGTAACTCATAATTTGCACCAAATGCTTCTCCATCATGGCGGGCTCCAACTCCTCCAGTCAAATAATACTTCTTACTGACAACATTATTCCAAATCGCATCAATAGCATTTACATAGGCAGAGTCACCCGTCAACGCTGCTACATCAGCCATACCAGAATACATATACCCTGCACGAACAGCATGTCCTTCTGCTTCTTTCTGATCTACTACCGGTCGGTCACTTTGAGAATAAGCATTTCTTATTTTTGTCTTGCCACGATAATCAAGAAAATATTTAGCCTCATCAAGATATTTCTTATCTCCAGTGAGCACATATAAACGAGATAAAGCCATCTCTGCAATCTGATGACCTGGTACTATCCGGGCTTGCCCCAGACCAGGCCCCACTTCCCTTACCACACAATCTGCATAACGACGGGCAATATTTAACAATTTAGTAGATCCTGTAGCCTGAAAATGAGCACAGGCAGCATCTACCAGATGACCTAAATCATAAAGTTCATGGCTTCCCTCTTCTTCATTCTCCCAACGCCTGTTCCCGGACCATGGATGTGGATGCTCAGGATTCTGCGTTCTGGCAGTATAAAGATAACCATCTGATTCCTGTGCTTTTGCAATAATATTTACGACACTGTCAATATAAATTTTCAGTTTCTTATCCGGATATGTCTGTAAAATATAACTTGCCCCTTCAATCGTTTTATAAACATCCGTATCATCAAAAGGAAAGCCCATCAGCCTCCCAACATTATAGGTACTACTCGGATGAGCAGCACGCTCAAAATTGGCATACCTTCCTTCACTTTGGCATTTGCTGAAAGCCAAGGGTATAGTCACCTCACGAACAGCCTTCAAACGGTCTCCCCAAAATGTATTTGCCTCCAATTTGACACTTGTAAAAGGCACCTGAGTATACGGATAGCCGGACTGAATCGATTTCTGAGCAAGAGCCGTCGCTACGGTCATCATACCAAGAAGAATAGTGAATAATGATTTTTTCATGCTATATTAGTTTTTATTCATCTCCATAGACAAGAGTTTACAAAGTTAGCAAAAAAAGTAGTGACAGTATACTTATTTTACATCATTTAGAAATATTAACCACCAAAATAAAGATCCTAACATTATGCCTTCATAAAAGTTTTTAAAGGAATAAGAATTCTGTTTTCTTTTGCATCTTACAATAAATGATGTAATTTTGCATCTAAAAAATGAAAATCAGGAATCAGACCAAAGGATATATTCTTGGTGCAATATCTGCTATAAGTTATGGTACAAATCCATTATTTGCCATACCTCTATACAAATCTGGGATGAAAGTGGACTCCGTACTATTTTACCGCTACGCTATTGCCTCTGTGCTAATGGCATTACTAATGGTATTCCGACGTCAATCTTTCAAACTTCAACACCATGATTTGATCTGGCTAATTGTCATGGGTTCCCTTTTCAGTTTATCGTCAATATTCCTTTTTTCAAGTTATAACTACATGGATGTAGGTATAGCCTCAACTATTCTTTTCGTCTACCCGATATTGACTGCTGTTATCATGACCGTTTTTTTCCACGAAAAACTTTCCTTTACTACTATTTTATCTATCAGTCTTGCAGTACTAGGTATTTTTCTAACCGGAAAAACTTCAACAGGAGAATTGCTTAACTTCAAAGGATTCAGCTTTGCACTTCTTTCGGCTGTCGCCTATGCTTTTTATATTGTAGGTTGTGATCAGTCCTCCTTGAAGAAACTATCGAACATCAAACTCAATTTTTATGCTATTTTCTTCGGATCATTTCTCTACATCATAGAACTTCATGGCTGTACACTGCTACAGCCTGTACCCAAGCCAAGTCTTTGGATAGATGCCATTGGATTGGGAATATTTCCAACCGTCATTTCTCTTATTTTCCTGACTATGGCTATTAAATATATCGGTCCTACCCCAACCGCTATTCTCGGAGCATTAGAACCTATCACCGCTCTTATTATCGGCTGTTGTGTTTTCAAAGAAGTTCTCAATGCCAGAATTATTCTTGGTATTATGCTGGTTCTTATAGCAGTTCTATTCATTATAATAGGAAAAGGAAAAGATATAAATTTCATGTATAAAATCAGAATCAACCATAAAAACAAATAACTTTTCCATTCTTACCATCAATCTCTCCTATTATAAAAAAATCTGATTTACAAGCAAGATTAAAAACTTTCACGCATTTTATAAACAGAAGATGTATAAAAGGTTATACGTCTCTCCATTCTGTTCGGAAATATTTTGCCACTATCATACAAAACACAACAGGATCAAGAGAAAATATACCATCAACATTTATACATAAAAAAGACTGACTGCTTTGTTTTTGACTATAAATATCACTAACTTTGCAAGTTAAACGAGAATTGGTCCTATCTATAAATAAAATTCAGATACAAAGATTCATGAATTTTCATAAAAACTTGAATAAAGAAACGACAAATAAACTTCTAATAAGTATTATTATACCCGTTTACAATGCAGAAAAATACATAAAGAGGAGCCTACTATCTGCCCAGAATCAAACCTATCGCAATTTAGAAATTATCATCATCAATGACGGTTCACAGGATCAGAGTGTCCATATCTGTCAGGAAATCGCGAAAAATGACTCTCGGATTCTTATCTATTCACAAAAAAACGAAGGATCAAGTTCTGCTCGTAATTATGGCCTTAAATTAGCAACAGGTGATTATGTGTATTTCTTAGATAGCGATGACTATATCAGTCTTACATGTATTGAACATCTTGTAAAATTGGTTTTTAAATACCCTGATGTAACCATCGTACAAGGAGGAGTAAAAATAGGTCATCAGCAACCACCTCGAACTTATAACAGAAAGCACACACCAGAATACTCGTCTAATAGAAAATGGATCAAGAAGGCAATCCTGCATCGTAAGCCGATCCTTGTTACTCCATGGAATAAACTTATCCGGCTGGATTTCATTCGTAAGCATGATTTATATTTCATAAATGGCATTCGGCATGAAGATGAAGCTTGGACTTATCATCTGGCTAAATACGTCCAATCTATTGCTTTTTGTTTCGAAGATACCTACTTCTATAATATAAATAATCCAAATTCCGTCATGCACTTATGCAACAAATTTGATGTTCATTCCTGGATGATTATTCTCGATAATTTTATTCAAAATATTGATCCCTTTTGCAAGAGAGCTCAAAAACGACTCATCCTCCACTTATTACGAAAAACTTATCGGGAATCTGAAATCAATTACAGAACGAACCTTATGAAACTTTTTCATCAAATGGCACAAAAATGTACTCTTATAGAACGATTGGGAATCTATTACTTTTTCTTCTCACAGAAGAATCTTCATGAATATATACATCCATCATCCCGAAAAAGTAAGATATAGGAAAGCCATCCTTTTTCACTTAAAAAGGAATGTCATTAATCAACATAAAATATTTACCTCTTTTAAAATAATAAACGCAATGATAAAAGTCAGCCTTGTCATTTCAACATATAACTGGAAGGAAGCCTTATATTTAAGTCTGATAAGCGTTTCCAGACAGACTATATTACCTTATGAAGTGATTATCGCTGATGATGGTTCTCGGCCGGATACCGCAGAAATGCTGAATCAAATCAAACCACATTTGCCATTCCAGCTTAAACATATATGGCAAGAAGATAAAGGATTTCGAAAGACGGTAATTATGAATAAAGCTTTTGCTAACTGTGAAGGAGACTATATTATTCAAGTTGACGGTGATATTATTCTCGAAAGACATTTCATCGCTGACCATATTTCAGAAGCACGTAGAGGATATTATATACATGGCAGTAGAGGCAAATTATCCCAAAAGCTGACAGATAAGTTATTAAAAGAAAGAGATTACCATTTCTCCTTCTTTACAAAAGGAGTACGTCGCAAATTTAATATCTTTCGCTGTCCTTTACTCACTATTTTCTTTCATCATTATAAAAAGAACAAAAAAGAACGTGGATGCAATATGGCATTCTGGAAAAGAGACGTATATGCCATCAATGGTTATGATGAAAGGATCATCGGTTATGGATTTGAAGATATTGATTTACCGGCACGTCTTCGTAGACTTGGCATAAAAAAACGACTCGTCAAATTCAAGGCTATCGAATATCACTTAGAACACCCTGCAACAAACTCGAAAAAGGATATGAGCGCCAACCAAAAAATATTTGATTCAAATAATGCTCTAGGCATAATAAGAGCACCAAAAGGTATAGACCAATATGTATAAAATTAGAATCATGTAGGATAAAACGATTCATTAGATATTTATTGATATTAAAATCATGAGATTAAAATCAAAAAAGAAATATTCAGAACCAATAGATGCACGAGAAGCATTCCATAAAAGTGAAAGGCAACATAAAAGACAAGAAATAATTAATAAATGGATCTCTCGTTTATTCTTACTTATTGCTATAGCCATCATAGCTTTCGCTTTATATGCCTACTTTATAGACAAACCAGAAGCTATAAGCGGACAATTCTCATCTCATCCTTAACGATAACATTCAGCTCTGATATAAAAAAGGAAGTATTTCAAAAATTTCTAAACCTAAGGCTCTTTAAACTCTATTTGAAAATTCAAAGCACTTTTTGATATTCATACAGCATCTGGTTAGCAAAATTCTGATTTTCAAAATGTCTCACAAAATTCATACTTCGTCTTATACTTTGTTGACGGAATGATATATCTTTCAGAAAACGGGCAATACCATTTGCCACCCCTTCCTCGTCATCTGGATCCACATAAATGTTATCAGGACCTCCAGCTTCCTCCAGACAGGATCCAGTACAGGCTACAACCGGTAATCCGCTTTGAATACCTTCAATAATAGGAAGACCAAATCCTTCGTAGCGAGAAGGATAGACAAAGACAGAAGCTAACTGATAAATGGCAGGTAAATCTTCATTAGGAATATCATGCATAAACTTAACACGATTTACCAACTGATGCTTTACGATAAAGGTTTGTATTTCAGCTATATATTTGGTTGCTCTACCCACAATGACCAAAGACAAAGATTCAGGAAGTCTCAACAGCGATTTGACTGCCAGAAGCACATTCTTGCGTTTCTCTATTGTTCCTACATTCAAGATATACTGATCCGGCAAGGCATACTTAGTCTTGACACGCTGCTTCTCTTCTTCACTGACTTTTGATTTAAACCGCGTACCACAACTCTGATAGATTACATCTATCCGGGTCTCTGGAAAATTACTAAAGTCAAGAATATCACGCTTTGTACATTCACTTATGGCCACTATACGGGATGCTTCCCGACACGTAATGTGAAATTTTCGAGCATAAATTTTTGCATCAATCCAATGATAATATTCCGGATGACGCAAAAAAATAAGATCATGAACAGTTACTATCCCAGGGATACCCGCTTTACGTAACCCACGAGGCAACTCTCCAGACAAACCATGAAAAAGATCCACTTTATCGCGCGACAAATCTTTTACGACCCCTTTTGTACGCCAAAGGTCACGTTGAAGACGAAAATGCATGGAATGAGGATAAACAAAACTCACATTTTCTGCTGATTGAACCTGCGTTCTAAGTTCTTTCCTACCCTCACAAGGAGTATATAGTTTAAACTCAGTATCTCTATCGGCAGCAACAAGTGCATTGACAAGATTACGGGAATAATTACCAAGTCCCGTATTGTTACACACAATACGCTTGGCGTCATAGCCAATAATCAGATGTTGTTTTGTCTCCATTCTCAAATATTAATCAAGCATATATCTGCAGTCGATCACAGGTTTGTCTGTCACTGAATGAATTGATTTAAACTCACTCCATGCTGTTGCAATAACCAAGATATCAGCATCTTTTAAGATTTCTCTATAATGATCATAGTATGTAATAGGTAAATCATAATGCTTTTTAAATTCTGTATTTGCTACAGGATCATAGCCCAGAACATCTTTATAACCATGCATCAACAGTTGACGAATAATCTTAGCACTGGGTGTATCACGTACATCATCAGAGCCAGGTTTAAAGGATAGACCAAGTATTGCTATTTTAGAGTGCTGCCCTTTTTCTCCAGCAACTTTCATAATACGTTCAGCCATAAATGCTGGCATACTGTCATTTGTAGCAATGACATTCTTAAGGATTGGAGCATCCATTCCAGCACTTTTAGCTATTGCATAAAGTGCGTTCGTATCTTTAGGCAGACAATAACCACCGTAACCACAACCCGGATATACGTATGAAGACATAGGTGCATCTCCCCAACGTTTATCCATGTGCAGGATATGAAAAGCCTTAGCTATATCAATGTGTCCGATCGTATCAGCGATGATCGACATCTCATTGGAATAACTGATGAGAGTAGCTAATAAAGTATTTGATAGATATTTAACAAACTCACCTGTATTTAAAGAGACACAGAAAACAGGAATACTTGTGGAGGCATAAATCTCTCGTAATATCTTTTCAGATTTTTTATCAGAGATACCAAGTACAATACGGTCAGCCTTCATAAAGTCATCCCAGCAATGGCCTTCACGTAAAAATTCAGGATTATTAGCAACCCCTACATGCAGGACATCCTGACGATCGCTTTCAACAGATTCACCAACAATGATTCCTCGTTGCCGAATGTGTGGGATAATTCTTTTTTCGGTTGTTGAAGGAGGAATAGTAGATTTCACGACCAAGACCCGGAAGCGATAATCCTTAATCAAGTCAATTGTCTCATCTATCGCATTAAGAAGATAGGTAAGATCTGCTTGTCCGTCCTTGCCATAAGGAGTACCTACACAATAATAGATACAGTCACTCTGAGCGATGGCAACATCCAGTCCATCAGGTGCAATAGGATGAAAATTATGATTCAAGTGATGTAAAAGAGCCTTATCCAGTCCTTCCTCAAGAAAAGGCAAATGACCGGCCCTGATCGTATCAAGCCGCTCAGGATTCATCTCCACACCATAGACGGTATGGCCAAACTCTGCAAAGCCTAAGGCTGTAGTCAGTCCCACAAAACCTAATCCAAATACTGTAATTACCATTTTTTCTCTTTATAAGTAAAGATTACTTTTACCATTGATATTCTCCTTCGTCACTCTCCCTAATAAAAGTTAGGAAACGCCTTACACCGTCCTCGACAGATATACTCGGTGAATATCCCAGAACTCGACGCGCCTTATTGATGTCCGGACAGCGACGTTGAGGATTATTGATTAAATATTCCTTTTCATGAGAAGTTGCATAAACCACTTTACCGGTATAACCGAAGATTTCCTTTCCGGCAGTTACATAAATCTCTGCCAGTTGAGAGATGCTGATTTCCGGTTTATCTATTCCAATATTAAAATAGTCATAAGTTCCATGTAGCAAGACCTTCAGATAACCACAAACAGCATCTGCGATATAGCAGAAAGTGCGTGTAGGAGATCCATTGGAGAGAATTTCTATATTACGGTTTTCCTTTATGTCAAGAGCGAAGTCAGCAGGTACACGCTTATCATTGATCTTCATTCCCGGACCATAATTATTAAAAGGCCGCACTACATCAATAGGCATGTTATAGTGCTGGGCAAACAGCATGCACATCGTCTCACCGAAACGTTTCGATTCATCGTAGCAAGAACGAGGTCCGGTTGCACATACATAACCGTAATAATCCTCAGAAGTAGGAACATGATTGACATCAGGATTACCATAGAGCTCACTGGACGAATAAAAAAGAAAACCTTTAACAGCTTTATTCTTATAAAAATCAAGTAGTGAGCGAAGTCCCCAGACATTAGCATCAAGTGTCTCTATCGGATATTTACGATAAAAGACAGGAGAAGCTATAGAAGCCATGTGAATGATAAAATCTGCCCGTTCAGCTCCCTTTACATCTTCTACTTTATCTTTGATAATATCAAACTTGCGGATATCAAACAGAGGGTTCTTCCTCAAACGATCTATCCATGCAGGATAACCTAACATAAAATTATCCAGTCCGATAACTCGTTTCAGTCCCAATGCTTCAGATTTAGCTTCAAAGAAATTCATATAATAATAGCCCAGGAATCCGGCACATCCTGTTATCAGGATAGTAGCACCATTCAACTTTTCTTTCTCCTGAGTTGACAGACCATTCAATGTATGGTCAAAGTCTTTTTCTAATACTGTCATTATCTTGAGTTTTAATAAATCAAATTGACAAAAGGTTAAAAGTCTCCTTTATATTCCCGATAGGGCATATTCATATTGAGATAAAAGAAATTATGCTGACGCTGATGATCACCATCAGGAACTTTCATATAATCACCATAAATTTGAGAAAGATATTCATCATAGCGTCTGATGCCCTGAAGTTTTCTCCCTTCAAAGATATAGGGACCATAATTTCCATTGATTTCCTTTTTCATTACGCCCCGCAACCCATCCGTATAATCAGCTGCCAAAGTACATTCATTGTAATCATATTTTGTAAGCAAGTGACGAATCCTCTTCTGTAGTCCTTGCATAGAAAATAACCTGCGTGTTAATAAAGGCAGCCAGCAACTGGGACCATGTCCATGCTTATACGGATCACGGTGAACCAGATAAAGTGCCTGTTTGTAAAACTCATAGCGAGTATACTGCCAATGCCGGGCAAACCAATTAGAAGGCACAGCATCCAAAGGAAAGACATCTACATAGACACCACCCAGATATCTTAAATAAGGTCGCTCAATAAGAGTAGTTTCCGCATCTTGTATTTTACCAAAAGGAAGAGGATAATCAGGATCATTCTCACTACACACAAACTCATATTGTCCAGGGAGCCATTCTTTAGAGTGCTGAATAAACTGCTCATAGTCCGGACGGGGCATAAGCACATCCATATCGTCATCCCATGGTATAAAGCCATGATGACGAACAGCTCCGATAAGAGACCCTGAAAACATACCATAATGAAGTTTATGTTCTGACAAGGTCTTGTCCAGAACAGTAATAATATCAAGCATCCGCATCTGCAGAGGCCTTATCTCATAATTTGCCATAATTGATATTCTATTTTTCAGAAGAATAAGGCTGTGTCCAAGGCGCATGGCCATCATTCCATAAATGATTCAGATAATCACGATCACGAACCGTATCCATACATTGCCAGAACCCTTCATGTTTATATACAGCTAACTCACCTTCTCTTGCCAATGATTCGAGTGGTTCTCTTTCGAAAACAGAGGAATCATCCTTAATATAATCGAAGACTTTCGGATTCAGTATAAAGTAACCTCCATTAATCCAACCTTGGTTTACTTGCGGCTTCTCCTTAAAACTATGAGCAATATTATTCTCATCAATTGAGAGTTCACCAAAACGAGCAGTAGGGTGCACGGCTGTAACCATGGCCAGTTTTCCCAATCGATAGTACTGGTCAACTAATTCATGAATATTCACATTAGATACTGCATCACCATAGGTAAGCATAAAATCCTCATCTCCGATTAAATCCTTCAAACGAAGGATTCTTCCGCCAGTCATTGATTTCTCACCGGTATTTACAAGAGAAACCTTCCAATCCAAAGGTCTCTCCTTGATATAAGAAATTTTATTTCCTTTTAAATCTATAGTAAAATCATTACTCAACGTATAATATTGAAGGAAGTAATTTTTAATTACCTCTCCTTTATATCCCAGAGCGATAATAAAATCCTTATAACCATAATTTGAATAATGTTTCATGATATGCCAGAGAATAGGTTTACACCCTATCTCTACCATAGGCTTTGGTATCAATTTTGTATATTCTGATAAACGAGTCCCAAAACCTCCTGCTAAGATCACAACTTTCATGGATAAGATGATTTTATTTAATAATATTTATTTTTACATTCATAACTAAATTTTTCTTGCAAAGAGGTCCTCCCATATCATAGATTATTGATAATGGAACAAATCAACTTTACATCCTCATCTGCCAATTCCGGATGCATCGGTAGAGATATAATCCTGGAATAGACATCTTCTGTCACTGGCAGAGAATAATCGGTCTTAAAATATGTAAGCAAATGATTAGGGCGATACTGAATGCCATACTGAATATCATACTTCTTTAGTTGTTTTATAAGTGCATCACGTTTTCCGTGAAGCATCAAAACAGGAAAGATATGAGGAACAATCTCATCGTAATTCATTGGAATGAGACATACGTTTTTACTGTTACAAAGAAGTTGGGTATAAAGTTTTGCAATATGCTGCCGCTTCGGAGCAAATTCTTTCTCAAAACGAGAAAGTTGCACCCGGCCAATAGCCGCGAAAATATTACTCATGTGATAGCGATAGCCCTGCGCCACAACATCAAAAACATAGCTACGCTGACCTTTATAACGCTTTTCTGAGTCTTTCATGACTCCAAGAAGACGAGCATCACTAACGGCATTGATAACCTTAGAGTCAGCAGTAAATATGGCACCTCCTTCTCCTGATGTAATATTCTTGATGCCATCGAAACTAAAACAAACTATATCACCTGTC
Source organism: uncultured Prevotellaceae bacterium (assembly GCA_963769405.1). Lineage (GTDB taxonomy): Bacteria > Bacteroidota > Bacteroidia > Bacteroidales > Bacteroidaceae > Prevotella. Next base: position 152,536 of record CAVYLQ010000021.1, read on the forward strand.
GAACCAACCAGTTGCCCGTTATGACGACAGCCAAAAGCATGTGCAGCATCCTCGATCAGACGAAGATGATGTTTACGAGCAAATTTTCTATATTCATCCAAAAGAGCAAGATTACTGGCAAAATAAACTGGCAACAGTACCTTCGTTCGTGACGTGATCCTGCGTTCCGCATCCTTCAAGTCCAATAATAAAGACGTTGGATCTATTTCACAACTTATCGGCACACAACCGGCAGCAGTAATCGCCTGATAAGTTGCAACAAAAGTAAAGGAAGGTACCAGTACCTCATCTCCAGGATTTGTTACAGCCTGTATCGCTAGATGTAATGCAGCTGTGCCACTGTTCACACAGATACATTTCATTCCTCCACCTATATAATTTTCCAGATCTTTTTCGAAAAGCCCCACGATTTCACCCATGCCCAGATAACCTATATCATTGATAACATGGGCAACGGCAGCTGATTCTGTCTTACCGACAACAGATTTTGATAATCTTATCATTTTAAGTATTTACTTATATCTTTTAAACTGTCTCTAAAGAGGATACCATCACGGCCTACTCTATTTTATGCAAACTTACCTAAAATTATTAACATATTAATATGATATATAAAAAAAAAGGTAATTTACTAAGAAATTCAGGATCAAATAACCAACCATCACTCATTCACAACCACATCACAGATGGCTTCAACAGACAATCGTTTCTGGTTTTTCTCTTATAAACCCAGTTCTTTTATAAATTTAAAGATTAAGAATATCACCAAGTGCAGTCTTCAAATATTCACCTTTCCGAAGTCTTTCACTGATACGATACACATTTTGTCGCATTTGGAATATCTTTTTCGAAGAAAGCACCTGAAAAAGTTCATCCAACTCTGACAGATGATCAATACAAATACCTATCCCTTCCTTTTCCACAATCGGCGCAACTGCCGCCTTCCTCCATATAATAATTGGCAAGCCAGCACGAAGGTAAAAAGAAACTTTATGGGGACTATTCCAACGAAGATACTCTCCGAAAGACCCAGTACAAGTATCCATACTATCTCCGTCCCAGACAAGTCCAAAATCACCTTCGACATGATCAATGAAATCCTCAGAATCCATAAAACCATGAATATGTAAATGTTCTGAGTTTTTCAAACCCTGCAACCCTTCACTATTACCATAAATCTGAAGTTGATAATTTTTAATCTCAGATTGTGCTTTCAAAAGAAAACTATTTTTACGCATTGCCAAACTACCTGCATAAACTAAAGTAAGCATATTCAAATTTCCTTTTGGTTCTTTTGGAGAACAATAGTTTTTACTACGATAATCGAATAGACCTAAAGCTTTTAAAGGATGCTTATAACCATGATTTCTAAGCCAAGAAGCCATTGCATCATTGGATGCAATTACGTAATCACTATGCATAAGACGATGAATTTCCTGATTTACAGTCAATTTTTTACGTCTCATACTACCTAAATCATGGATTACAGTTACTATTTTTGCCTCATGCCAATGAGCAAAATTACAAATAAAGGAATAGTATTTTTTTACAGGATATTGAAGAACCAGTATATCATCTGATTTAAGAGTTACAGCTAATTTAACAATACCGAATAGATCCAAAAAAAAAGTTATAATCATATTGTGATAATAAGTAGAAGGAAGCCCTAAATTATGGGCACCCATTTCACGCAATGTAATTTCATTATCACTCTTGGCTTTACTTCCAGAACTCGAAATACCCCTATAATTACGAGATATATAACAAAGTCGATTTGCCATTATTTTAGATTCCCTTTTATTTTTAAATGAAAGATGATAAATAACTTGTTTACAAATGACAAATATTTACTTCTTTTAATTATTCATAGCAGTTATTGTATTCTCTAAATCTAACCAACATTTACATTCCTATAATTATCTTGGAATATATTTCTTATAAATACGATCTAACTCTCATAATATTGCAAATATACAAAAAATTCTCGGATAATTGGAATCTGCAAAAGAATTATATCTCCAGTTTAAAAGGAAGAACATGCCTCTTTCCATATTTTCTCCAAAACTCTGCCCGAGCAGGCATAACGATAGATAATGCCCATCTCTCGTCAATCTTTCGCTCACGAGCATACTCACATACAAGAATCTCTATAAATCGTTTTGGCCCCCACAACTTCTTTAAATTCAATAATCCTTGCTTTGGGCTTACTTTGCCAAAATACATCCGGTTAATATCCACGATACTGAAATGATAACCATTTTCATCATATCTCCAAAGGATATTTCCAGGCGTAAAATCTTTATGCATAACATTTTTCAAATGCATCTCTGCAGCAAAATGAGCCACGTTCTTAGCCAACGTCTCATAAGCGCCCCTTTTCATATCTTTTACCTCATAAAGAGTATGTTCATAATCACATTGCACACTCAGCAAATAAGTAACCCCCAATAATCCTATCCTGTTACGATATTCAACATAAGCAATTGGTTCTGGAGTTTCAATACCCTTACCTGAAAGGATAGTCGGATACTCATACGCTCGCATGCCCTTAGGTTTACGAATGCCATAAGAATAAACATATCTATTAACCAAAGAAGGGGCGTGATATTGTTTGACATTAACTTTTAGTCCATCAATATCAAAAACCTTGATAAAATTCCGCTTGTGATGAATAACTGTACCCTCTACTTCAAAAGCAGAAAGAATATGAATGATAGCAGGTTTTAATGCCTCATATTTAGGGTTAACTAAAAATTTCGAAATTCTCATATTATTTAATGCAAAATTTCATATCCACAGTATTTTATAACAAAAGATATTCCTTTTAAGTCATTTCTTATCAAAGGATATGGTATTTATCAATAAATCTTAAAAAACTCATCCATACCATCTCTTTCTTCATTAAAGCATATTGCCTGTTGAGAGGTGTTTTTGCAAGTTCACTTTTTGAAGCAATATCTTCTACACTGATACCTTCAGCCGGTATTCCATTCTGTGGTAACCATATCTTTTTACTATTTTGTGGTGCCATAATCACAAAAGAAGGTTTATTCTGTGAATGTGCAATATGACGTGCACCCCCTTCATTTCCAAAATAGAAAGTAATCCAAGATGACATAGCTAACAATTGCCTAGGGCTACTAGCATGAATATCGATAAAAATATGCTGATCATTATTCAATAATTTATAAATTCGACGAGAATCCAACTCTTCTATGCCAGGAGCATAATTGAAGATAATCTGAATCTGTGGATAAGTTTGTATCAGATTTCTGACGATATAAACCATCCCTTCAACTGACCATGTTTTATTTTGAAGTTTAGAAGTTACCCCCATAAGAACAACCGGCCTGGAAAAATCAATCTTCATTCGAACCATATAATCCCGAAAATCTTTTTTTTCTTTATCCGTTGCTGAAAGCAGAAAACTCTGATCCCAATCTGTATAATTCAATGGAGACAGTAACATCAGATCATGATCAATTGCGCTCTCGTTTGTTCTTGTTCTGTCAAAAAGATAATTAAAAGTACCATGTGTATACCATTTTCTCAATCCAATACGATATTTTGTAGAAGGTGAAAAAACGGAAAAGAACATACTTTTTAGCGTTGATCTCATATCAATAATGACATCATAGTGAGTTTGGTGGACAACTTTCCATACTTTCTTCAAATAACACCAAAATGTATAGTTTTCAGATTCAGAAAAAGTAATAATATGATCTATTGCAGGATGATCCATAAAAAGTGGAGCCAATCGTTCATTCAGGATGAAGGTTGTATCTGTTTTAGAATCATTCCGTTTAATCGTGTTGAAGATGCATGTTGCAAGAATTGCATCCCCCATCTGTCGGAATCGAACAACGAGTATCTTCATGATATCACTTTTTATTCCATACACTAATCATCAAAAGAGTTTTTCTTAAGCACTTTCCCATTAACTATTTCAAACCTACGATCAAACTCTTCATGAGTTCGCTTCCATCGATTATGACTCCAGAGATAATACCGGGGATTCTTTCGAATCGTATTCTCTAAAAGAGAAAAAAATCTGCGGGTAATTTCATATTCCGGAAGGTTGTCAGGATCTTTTGTAATCAACTTGAAAGTGGCTGTATAATATCCACGTCTCGGCCGGCTCATCTCTACATAGAATACAGCATCATTCATTTTTCTCATAATACGTTCAGCTCCAGTAAAGACACCGGTATCATGATGCATGAAATTCAGCCACAGATGAATATTCTCCCATTTTGGTCCCTGGTCAGAAATATATCCAAAAAGACTCATTAAACCTTTCTTACGATATTCCAGGAGTTTACGAAGAATATGTTTCTTGGAAATAATCACGCCATTGTGAGACGATGAACGAATCTTCTTGAAAAGTTCATTAAATGATCGATTAGCAAGTGGATGATAAATCAAACCCATCACTCGGTTATCAGAAAAATACAGTCCAATACGGGAAAGCCATTCCCAGTTGCAATAGTGTCCCAGTACTGCTGCTACATTTTGCCCATTATCAAAACAAGCCTCAACCTCTTCGACATTATTTACTTTAAAATGCCGTTTCAATTTCTGATCACTGATACTTAAGAGTTTGATAGCCTCAAAAAAATAATCACAGAACCAATGATAAAATTCTTTTTCAATTTTGATAATTTCATCCTTGGATTTCTCAGGAAAAGAAGAGACAAGATTCTTCCGAACAATTTTTCTACGGTATCTCAGAATATAATATACAATAAGATATTCAATGTCAGAAAGAGTATATAGCGCCCAGAATGGGAGTAATGAAACCAGATAAAAAAAGCCATATACGATCTTCGTCATTATCATATCTCGTTCTTCTTAATTTGTTTTTTCTTTTATTGATCAAAGAATTTTATTATTCTTTACTACTCCCAGAAATATTTCGGGAAAATTTGTACCTTAACCATTAGTTCAAGACGATAATAGCTATATATCCGTCCACAAGCAAACTAAACTTGTTGTAAATCATGTAACCGTTTATAATAGCCATTCTTCTGGATTAATTCCTCATGTGTGCCACGTTCAACGATGACGCCCTCATGTAAAACACAGATTTCATCTGCATTTTTAATTGTAGATAATCTGTGAGCAACCGCAATGGTCGTACGAGTCTTCATCAATCGTTCCAAAGCGTCCTGTACCAGCCGCTCACTTTCTGTATCCAGAGCAGATGTTGCCTCATCCAAAATCAATATGGGCGGATTTTTAAGTATAGCCCTGGCGATACTGACACGTTGACGTTGTCCTCCTGAAAGTCGCGAGCCACAGTCTCCGATCTTCGTGTCAAAGCCTTTTTCTGATTCGATGATAAAGTCGTATGCATTAGCTATCTTTGCTGCCCGTACAACCGCTTCATCCGTTGCGTTTTCCGAACCAAACTTGATGTTATTTTTAAATGTATCATTGAAAAGTATCGCCTCTTGGTTGACATTTCCGATAAAAGAACGAAGATTATGTACTCCCAAATCCTTTACGTTAACACCATCAATAAGTACTTCGCCTTCTTGCACATCATAATAACGTGGAATCAAGTCGACCATCGTAGATTTACCACCGCCACTTTGTCCTACAAGAGCTACCGTCTTACCTTTAGGAATAACAAGGTTAATATCCTTAAGCACATATCTCAATTCATCAGACTTCCTATCTGTATAAGCAAAAGACACGTGACGGAATTCTATCTGATGTTCAAATGAAGAAAGGTTAACCGGATTCTTCTTTTCTTTGATTTCGATCTCTGCTTTCAGAATTTTGTCTACTCGCTCCATGGAAGCAAGTCCTTTGGGAATATTATAACTTGCTTTTGAAAAATCTTTTAGAGGATTAATGATGCTATAAAGTATCACGAGATAATAAATAAAAACAGGTCCGCTTAGTGTTTGATAATTTAAGACCAGCATGCCACCAAACCAAAGAACGATAACGATCATCACCGTACCCAGAAACTCACTCATCGGATGCGCTAACTGCTGACGAATATTAACTTTCATAATATCGCCCCTATAAGCAGAATTAACATTATCAAAACGTTTATTCATGATTCCTTCAGCACAGAAAGCCTTTACAATCCTCAAACCACCTAAAGTTTCTTCCACCTGACTCATTGTATCACTCCAAAGCCCCTGAGCCTTCATACTCTGAGCCTTCAACTTCCTGCCAACAAATCCCATAAACCAGCCAAATATAGGAACAAAGACAATGGTAAAGAGGGTCAACTGCCAGGAGACAACAATCATCGTGGCAAAATAGAAAATGATGAGGATGGGATTTTTAAATAACATATCAAGAGATGACATGATCGAATTTTCTATCTCCTGTACATCACCGCTCATACGAGCTATAATATCACCTTTACGCTCTTCACTAAAAAAACTAAGAGATAGATCCGTAATTTTTTTATACATTTGATTGCGAATATCCCGTACTACCCCTGTACGTATAGGAATAATATTAGCTGATGAAAGGAAGTAAGCCCCGGTCTTAAGAAAAGTCATAACTGCAAGGAACAAACCTATAATCAGTAACGTAGATGATGAACCGAAGTTTTTCACCATCTCCTCAACAAGATAATTAACATTATTTGTAAGGACTCTTTTACTGAAAGACCAAGGCATAAGAAACGTGGCCCTTACAGCTCCTTCTGTCTTGAAAAGGATCTGAAGCAATGGAATAATCGCAGCAAAGGAAAAAATATTCAGTACTGCAGAAAGAATATTAAAAACTATCGACAATACCAAATATTTTTTATAGGGAGGTATAAAACGCCTAAGTACTTGTAGGAATTCCTTCATAATGTTGCAAATATAATAGAAAAATATAAAACTACAAAATGATTTCTAGTTTTTATACTTCTTGTTTAATTGATTGATACCTATAGAACTAAAATGACCTCATTTAGAACAAAACAAAAATCAAGTAACTTATCTGAATACGCCTATGCCTTATTCATAACCTGTCTACGTCAAGATTATTTTCTTACCCTTATTCAAGTTATGGTTTACGAAACTATCCTTCCTAAGAGTGTAGCAGAAGTAGAACCGGTAATCTTTACATTTACAAAATCCCCTATTTTACAATTACCACGATCAAATACAACCATTTTATTTTGCTCAGTACGCCCACAAAGTTGATTTACAGATCTTTTGCTAAAACCTTCCACCAACACCTCAAATAATTTTCCTTCATCTTTCTTATACTGTTGGGCACTAATCTTGTTCTGTAACTTAATAAGAATTTCCAATCGGCGGATTTTCTCTTTCTCAGGAACATTATCGGCAAGATATTTTGCAGCAAATGTTCCCGGGCGTTCAGAATACTTAAACATGAAAGCAGAATCATACTTCACTTCTTCCATCAAACTGAGAGTTTGTTGAAAATCTTCTTCCGTTTCATCATGATAACCTAAGAAAACATCAGTAGTCAGCCCACATCCCGGAAGAATCCTCCGGATAGCATCAACTTTCTCTAAATATTGTTCACGCGTATATTTACGATTCATCAATTTCAGGACCTTATTACTACCACTCTGTACAGGAAAATGGATATGCTTACAGAGATTAGGAGTTTCAGCCATAACATGAAGAATATCCTCACTCATATCTTCAGGATTCGAAGTTGTAAAGCGCACGCGCATATCAGGTACAGCATTTGCTACCCTATCCAGCAATTCCGCAAAAGAGGTATTCCCCTGTTCACGCTTACCTGATGGTGAAAGTCCATAGCTATTTACATTCTGTCCCAGCAAAGTTACTTCTTTGAAACCTTTATCACGTAAATCACGCACTTCATTCAATATACTTTCCACATCCCGGCTTCGTTCACGACCCCGTGTATAAGGGACTATACAATAGTGACAAAAGTTATTACAACCTCTCATGATACTGACAAAACCACTAACATGATTATTACTAATACGTAACGGCATCACATTACGATAGGTTTCCGTGGTGGAAAGCTGGACATTCTCTGCTGAATGTCCCAGTTCACACTGTGCAATCATATCAGGAAGATTCAAATAGCTGTCCGGGCCACAAACAAGATTAGCATAGTGATTTTGAATCAAATCATCCTTAACACGCTCCGCCATACAACCCAGAACACCCAGAATAAGTTTCCTACCCTTCATCTGTTCTGCATGTAGAGAATCCAGTCGGTTATAAATTTTATTTTCAGCATTCTCACGTACACTACACGTATTAAGAAAAACTGCATCCGCATTTTCCTCTTTGTCACAAAGATCATAACCTGCCATCTTCATAATTGAAGCGACAACTTCACTATCGGCTACATTCATCTGGCAACCATAAGTCTCTATATATAGTTTCTTATCCATTATCTATTTCATATCAGACATATCTCACCTCAAAGGTTACAAAGGTACGAAAAAATATCCGGTTATTGACAAAAAGTTACGGAACAACCTATAACCTTTACTTTTAATATCTAACATTCCATTGCTACCATGTGTCGCGTTGCGAGCAGCAAGATAAAATAAAAGATAGCTCCTGTAATAAATCCCGCAATTGCATCAATCATATAATGGGCTTGGATATAGACCGTACCCAAACAGAGAAGAGCATAAACAGGAAACATCCACCAAAAGAATCTTTTATTACGTGAATGCAGGATAAGCAACATGCAGATCGTACTGATTCCAACATGTGAGCTTGGAAAAGCAGCTGTCGGACGCTCCCCTTGTGCACGAGCCTCTTCCACTAAATGATAGAAAAATCCATTCGGATTACCGGGTGAAGGAAGACAATCTGTATGAGTGTTAAAATAATCACCTAACTGCGGGAAAATACCTTTGGCAATGCTATCTTCTCCGATTACATTATAATAAAAAGTAGGACCGACAACCGGCAACACATCAAATATGATGTAATAGATGAAAAAAGCTGTTATGATAATAAAACTGCAACGCTCAAATTCCCGATAGTTAATGAAATAATAATATATACACACAATAGCTATCATCGGATAATACATAAAATAGCCAAAATGCATCAATTCACTTACCACCATCCAAGGCAGATGTTTTGCAAATACCAGTGCAGGCTGAAAACCAAAAACGAGTTGCTCCCAACTTGCAAAAAGATAGTCAAGATTAGGCAATATCCGATTAAATTCATAGGTATCCGGATACCATTGTACCAGAAAAAGCATTTGCACCAAAACACGTACCATTTCAGTAAACCGGCAAGGCAGAAGATGATAAACAAACCAAAGAGCAAAAGTAGTTATTAAAATACGAATCCTCAACTCAATCATAGAATGAGGATTTACCATTTTTGTATAAGATAACAACACCCATAAAAGAGTAAAAAACAAATAAATCAGGGTAGCCCATTCTACCGGAAGCAATCCTCTCCTTGGATTCTTTTCCAACTTGAATATTTCTTTTATGGTTGTCATCTCTATCTTTTTAACCTATTGCTTTTTATCTTATTCACTTCAGTATTTTAAGCAGCAGCATACATGCTATAACGATCATCAACTCTGAAAACTTATTAATTTTCAAATATTAATGAAACATTTCCCTATTAAAGCCAGCCATTCTTTTTATACCACTGAATAGCACGCCCTGTTCCTTCCTTGAGTTGAACCTGAGGTTTAAAACCAAGATCCTGAATAGCAGATTGAATATCACAACGCCAATTACGTTGTTTAAGGATCGGATATTTATCATGATTCATGACAGAAAGTTTTCCTGTTATTTTCCCAATATACTCTCCTAAAAAGGTAACTAAATGCAGAATCCATACCGGAGCAGTAATTCGAATCCACCACCTATTTCCCAACTCTTGATGAATATAATCACTAAAATCACGTGAGTTATAGACCTTCCCGTCACTAAGGAAATATTTCCTTCCCTGTTTACCACGATCAAGGGCCAGAAAAACAGCTTGGACAACGTCACTCACATAGACAAATGTAATATCCTGGCGCTTGAAACCTACTGCAAAATCAATGTGCTGTTTGATGCTTTTCATCATCATATAATAATCTCTCTCACGCGGTCCATATACTCCTGTAGGACGCAAGATAACATAAGGGAAACTTTCCCCCAGAGAATCCAGGAACTTTTCTGTAGCAAGCTTGCTCTTACCATAATTTGTGTTTGGCTGTGGTATATCTGACTCCTGCATCTCCTGGTACGGTTGTTGTTCCTTGATTGCACCGAAAACACTTAAACTACTCATATAGACAAAACGCTTGATTGGCATCTTTAAATTCATGATAGCCTGGACAAAGTGCTTTGTTCCCTCCGTATTCACCTCATAGAAAGTTTCTGCGTGCAAAGCCTTTGTCACACCTGCAGCATGTACAACATAATCAAAATCATGCCCAGCCAATTCCTTTTCAAGTTTCTTTTCTGAAGAGAAATCAAGTTCTATAAAATGAATACGCGGATCCTTCAGATAACGCCGGTTTGTTGTCTTTCGGACAGCGGCCCACGTTTCCATTTCTCTTCTCAAAGCCTCTTCAACAATAAAACTACCGATAAAGCCAGAAGCACCTGTTATCAATATCTTCATCTACGCATAAATTTGACGACAAAGATAATCCAAATTGTTGTGAAACACAAATTTAATGTGAAAATATCGTAACAAAACAAAGTTATTTGCAAATAATTTTGTTTATTTGTAATATCAAAAGAAAAGATGATTTTCTTCTACTCTACCCTGAAAGCATTTATTTATTTAACAATAGAACTTTTGCTCTCATAAACAGAAGAACATCTGTTTCTAAAATTATAACACACCATTATGGGAAAAAACAAAAAAGACAGCAAAAGAATGTCAAAAAAAGAAATTATCGAACTCTTGGAGAATTTTTTTTCCAATGAGCCGAACCAGATATTTACCTTAAAGGAAATATTCCGAACACTGAAGTTCAATACTCATCCTCTTAAGATGCTTGCCATTGATGCCATGAATAACATGTCTTACAATGACTACCTTACGAAAGTGGATGATACCAGTTATAAACTGAATCAGAACGGTCAGGTTCAAGAAGGTACCTTCGTCAGAAAGACAAACGGGAAAAACTCATTTATTCCAGACGGGGGGCAGCAACCTGTCTTTGTTTCTGAACGCAACTCTCTCTTTGCTACGGGGGGTGACCGGGTGAAGGTCTCAATCATGGCCCGCCGACCTAATCGTATCAAGGAAGCTCAAGTAATAGAGATTCTGAAACGGTCAAAAGATACTTTTGTCGGAAAGTTGAAAGTTGGTAAAGATTTTTCCTATCTAGTCACTCCACAGACTATTTTCGCTAATGATATTATCATTCCACAAAGAAAACTGAAAGAAGGTAAAACAGATGATAAGGCTATCGTAAAGATTACCCAGTGGCCGGATGCCAATCATAAAAATCCTTTTGGAGAAGTTGTTGACGTCCTCGGACCTACAGGGGACAACAATGTAGAAATGAACTCTATCCTGGTACAATATGGATTGCCTTACATTTATCCTAAATCTGTAGAATTGGCCGCAGACAAGATTTCCGGAGAAATTCTTCCAGAGGACCTGAAAGAACGAGAAGATTATAGAAATGTATGGACATGTACCATCGATCCTAAAGATGCAAAGGACTTTGATGATGCCCTATCTTTCCGTAAGATTAAAAACGGACTTTATGAAGTAGGTGTCCATATCGCTGATGTTTCCCATTTCGTAAAAGAAGGAGATATCATTGATCAAGAAGCTCTGAAGCGCTCCACGAGTGTCTATCTAGTAGACCGTACCATTCCAATGCTCCCAGAAAGACTCTGCAACCTTCTTTGTTCATTACGCCCTAATGAAGAAAAATTCACTTACAGTGTCATCTTTGAACTGGATGATGAGGCAAACATCAAGAAATATCACATCGCACACACTACTATAAAAAGTGACCGTCGCTATTCTTATGAAGAAGTACAACAGTTGCTTGAAGATAATGGTGTCATTGACGGTACGGGGCAGCCAGCACCACCCGCACCGGCAGATGGTTATAAGGGGCAATATGCAGAACAAATTATCTCATTAGACCGGCTCGCCAAGAAGTTGCGGACTAGACGTTTCGGAGAAGGCTCTGTAAAATTTGATACAGAAGAACTCCATTTTGATATTGATGAAAAGGGTAAACCTATCCGTTGCTACTATAAACATTCAAAAGATGCCAACAAACTCGTTGAGGAATTCATGTTACTGGCAAATAAATCGGTTGCAGAAAGTGTTGGGAAAGTACCGAAGGGAAAGAAAGCCAAGACTTTACCTTATCGAATACATGATAATCCGGATCCTACGAAATTCGAGACTCTAAAAGATTTTGTCGTTAAATTCGGCTATCGCATGAAGAGCAACAGCACAAAAGGAGCGACTGCACGTAGTCTCAATAAACTGATGGATGATGTGGGAGATAAACCAGAAGGAAAACTGATCCAGACCATAGCTTTGAGAGCGATGATGAAGGCTAAATACAGTGTTCATAATATTGGTCATTTTGGATTGGGATTTGAATATTACACACACTTTACCTCCCCTATTCGCCGATATCCAGATTTAATGGTTCACCGTCTGCTTACGCGTTATGCAAACGGCGGCAGTAGTGCAAACGAAAAGCATTATGAAGATCTGTGTGAGCACTGCTCGGATATGGAAATCATTGCCCAGAATGCAGAACGTGATTCCATCAAATATAAAATGGTAGAATTCATGGGAGAACACTTAGGCGAGAAATACGATGCTCATATCAGCGGTATCACAAGCTATGGTATCTATGCTGAAATTAACGAGAATCACTGCGAAGGTATGATACCTATGCGTGATCTGGACGATGACTACTACGATTTTGATGAAAAAAACTTTTGTTTGATGGGACGGCGTCATCACCATAAATATCAATTGGGTGATCCTGTCCGTATTCAAGTCGCTCAAGCTAATCTGGAAAAGAAACAACTTGATTTTCTACTTTTGAGCAATAATGAAAAAGAAATAAAACCAGCAGAGAATATCCACTCTAAGAAGAAAACCGACAGAACTAATAGAAAATATTATAGAGACAAAGATAAAAAGAAAAGGAAACCTTCTGGGAAATAACTCCCTTTCTCTAAACTCGAATTTATTATAATTCTTTAAAAGAGAGTTGCATATATCAAGTAACCCCCGAAAGTTTTCATCTAACTTTCGGGGGTTACTTGAATCTTTACTTTTGATATCATCTCTTTAGATTACACTCTTAAATTCACTACTTTATCTGTGCTGACATTGGATTGCAAATACCCTTCATGTTCACCAAATAAGCTTTGGCATGACCAAACCGAAGATACATATCCAGAACCATTGGCAAATGATTCAAATCATCAGTAACATAAATATCAACAATACGTTCCATCCTCCTTTTCTTCTCATCCCATTCAAGATAAGCTAAACGAAGGCAACGATATTCATGGCCATTATCTGCTTTGATATTAACAACTTTGTCAAACTTCAACTCTGCTGTATCGCGGCTGTTGCCATCAACTATCGGAAACTTTATCTCATATCCTCTCTTCCAGCCTTTTGGATTAAAACTACGCGCCCGCATATAAATACTAAGCATATCATAGACACAATCATTGTAAGTACGACTTCTCCATTCAGTCTTTCCATCATGATGAAGACGATGCTGGCGAATATGGCACTTTCCACCCGGATAAGTATAAAATACCTGATCAACAGTATATCTGTTACCTTCGTGTGCACCTTTACGATAATATAATGGCACCAGATCTAAAGTAGTATAGCTTAGAAGGGTATCTCTCAAAACATAAAGATCATCAACACTATGATTACCCCGGCAGGTCAGACTGCTGCGATAAGCGTCATGACCATTATAACGACTGACTACAGTATACATACTGGCAGTTCCAGCTTTTACCCATACAAACTTCCAATTATAATACATATTATAGACTAGAAATTCACCAGATTTAAATGCTGTATTCCTAAAATTACACTGTGCAAAAGCCGACAGAGCTGTCATCAGCAACAAACACAAGGAAACTAAATATCTAAATTTATTCATTACAATTGTTCTTTAATAGCATTATAACTCAAAGAAATTATGATTTTGGAGGAGTATACGGAATTCCAAGTTTGTTAGCACGTTCTGTATTACGATGCTTTATTTTTCTTTCTGCATCTGGCTTCTGTTTAGTTATTATAATAGATTTCTGCTGATATAAAGGACGTCCCAATGGATTCCAATCCCGACTGACATCCCATTTAGCGCGGCAATCAATTGACTCAGGGTAATAATATACCGGTTCTGGCTGCCTTTCTTTATTATAATCACCGGTATCCCAATGACCGTTTTTATTCCAGTCAACGTACATTCTCATATAATAAGTCCCCGGATTGATATAATAGAATTCAGCTGTTCCATTTTTAGTACTCACTTCTTTAACCACCTTATCCGACTGATCAAGAAGTTGCACCACAATCGTTGAATCAGCCATACCGTTTACCGTAACAAAAAGTGAACTAAATTGATCATCAGAAGGAATTTTAAATCCTTGCTTATATTTGCCCGAAACCGTACCATAAATATCCGTGAATGCTGCAGAATCGACTTCAAGAGAGTATTCTATTCCAGGACGCCATTCAGCCAGTAACTTATACTGCCTGTCTTTTATTTTTTTTAATTCAAATGGTGATCGGTACCAAAGTGTATCATGTTTAGCATAAAGATGAACTGCAGAAGTATTCAGATTTGCCAAAGGTTTGGGGAATGTGAGCAGAATATTCTGATCCGGAGCCATATTTGAAGGAATATTAATTCCTACAGTCATCGCAGATTTTGGCATAATCGTTTGATAGGTCTTTCCTTTATCCTTAAGTTTTTTCTGCTGTTTTTGCCAGGTTTGAAAAGCCCGTTGCTCACGCTTCATACGTTTCGCATAAGGATCTTTAGAAAGAATTTCCAGAGTATCCGTCTTATTTTTGAGTTTACCTAAACTATCCGTTGCGAGATAGTTCACTTTCATTCGGAGTGTATCTTGATTGATAAGAGAAGAATCCCGTAACCAGTAAGTAATGGTATCTTTTTTCTCAGTAGGTTCCACTACAAAGGCTTTCTCTTCATTGAAATTCAAGCCTTTTATCTCTGGCATTTCCTGACTTCCATAACTAAAGTATAAAACGAAATGATCCGCATCCTTCCGTTCACTTTTCAATAGATACCGATCCGTCATTTCCTCTGTAAAAGCCCTTAAACAAATATTATCAGGTAAAAAATGAGTATAGGACACACGACCGATATTTTTAATATGCAAAGGATCCGTCCAAATGGTATCTTGGCGAATATCTGATTTATAAGATGGTACTATGATCTCATGAGAAAACGCAATTTTCTCACTTTTTTGACTGAATTTATAGTCACCATCAGCATCTTGCAAAGCATAGACACGATACGATCCCGGTGCAACTCCCTTGATAATAAACCGTCCTCTGCTATCTGTACGACTAACACGAAGCATCGGAAATTTGATAAATGCTGAATCTGAAAGATTCTTATACATTCCAACAAGAACACCTTTAATAGGTTCCAGATCTTCAGCATTCATTACATATCCAGACACTTCCAGTGTATCAATATGATTACCCGTAGAAAAACTATAAGTATAGTTACCTAAAGGATTACCCTCATTATTATCACTGATGGCATCACTGAAATCAATCGTATAAGTAGTATTTGGCTTTAAAGAATCTGCTAAAGTCACACGAATACTTTTTCCTTCACTCTTTATCTCGGGTGCTTCCATCTGTGGAGGAGAGACTACTATCTTACTCTGATCGTTGTCCAATTTGATAAACTCACTGAAATAAAGATTGATTTTCCTGGAAGTAACATTTGTAGCTCCGTCAGCAGGATGAGCACCCACTACCTTTGGAGGAGTTTCATCGTACCATCCTCCATCAGGCTGTCCCATTCTTGCGCAACTGCTAACAATAAAGGACAAAGCTGATAAGAACAATAAGCTAATGACCGAATATACTCCTTGCTTTGCAGAAAGCTTTAAATGATGATATTCAGATGTTAACATGAACCCTATTATCTTTATATCTATTTGGTTATCGCTCTCTTTAACATTAAACTGGCTCATAATTATCCCCAATAGACCTAATCCTTGTTTATAGCCAGAAGTTCATCAATATTCTTGCGATTATTACTTAAACGAGGAACTTTATGCTGCCCTCCAAGTTTCCCTTTAGACTTCAACCAGTCATTAAAAAGATTTGGACGAGCCTTAATGATTTCTAAAGGCTGAAGCGTAATATCATGAAAACGCTTAGCTTCATAATCACTATTAATTTCCTGAAGTCGCTTATCAAGAATCGTAGCAAATTCCTGTAAATCTGAAGGTTCTTTGGAAAATTCTATCAACCACTGATGGCGGCAATGGGCTTTATTGTCCATATAAACAGGTGCCGCAGTATACTCTGATACCTGAGTACCTGTTTTCTCACAAGCATAAGCTAAGCCTTTCTCAGCATTGTCCATAATCAACTCTTCACCAAAAGCATTGATAAAGTATTTCGTACGGCCAGTAATAATAAACTTATATGGATTCTTACTTGTAAACTGAATTGTATCGCCAATCGTATAGCGCCAAAGGCCACAAGAAGTAGTAATGACCATCGCATAATTGACTCCTGTTTCCACCCCCCACAAAGGTACAACAGTAGGTTGGTCGTCTCCGAATTCATCCATAGGGATAAATTCGTAAAACTCATCACTATCAAGCATCAGAAGCATTGAATGGTCATTTGGATCATTCTGTATTCCAAAGAAACCTTCACTGGCATTGTAGGTCTCCATATAATGCATCCTAGACGAAGTGATCAAGTCCTCATATTGTTTACGATAAGGAGTAAACGCTATCCCTCCATGAAAGAAGACCTCTAGATTCGGCCATACATCTTCAAGATGATTTTTTCCGGAAAGTTCCATGACCCGAACTAAAACAGATAACATCCATGAAGGTACGCCAGAAATATTCGTTACGTTTTTGTGTATTGTCTCATGAGCAATACGATCACGTTTCACTTCAAAGTCACTCAACAGAGCTGTTCCCTTTTTGGGAACACGAAACAAATTAACCAGAGGGTTGATATTTTCAATGAGAATAGCACTTAAATCTCCCACTAAACTTCCTGGTAAATTATAATTAGAAGCGTGACTGCCTCCTAATATCAAACTGCAACCATCAAAAAGGTGACTTTTAGGATTATTAAACAAATAAAAAGTCACAACATCAGCACCACCTCTATAATGAATTCGATGTAAACCATCATTGGAAACTGGAATGAATTTACTTTTATCATTTGTTGTACCCGATGACTTGGCATACCATTTCACCACTCCAGGCCATAGAATATCACTTTCCCCATGACGCATACGATCAATGTCACTCTTCAGCGTCTCATAAGAATTAAGAGGCACATTTTGGACAAAATGCTCATAGTTTTTTGTTGTATTGAGAAGATGCTTAATACCATATTCCGTATTCTGTCCCTTGGATATTAAACGACAAAGAACTTTTTGCTGCAGCCCTTCTGCATCAAAATCATACTTCTCAAGTTCCTTTAAACGGGGTTTAAAAAATGGCCTTATTATGCTCGTTAGACTCATTGTTTCATAATTATACTTTAAGTTACAAAAATAACTTAATCTTTTGATAAAGACGCAGTTTTTACGAATTTTAATAATTAGGTATTAAAAACAACTCAAAATAAATGAAAGCTTATAACAAATCATAAGACTATCTTTATTTCAAAAGTAAACCATATCCGAAAGAGAAGAGAATGAGAATTTATTGTTCTTTTCCCTTTCAGATAAATAAGAAATCAGTCATTCTTCCTTATCAAAAGCAGCATTTTCAGCAGCATCAATAATATTGTCCTTCGATTTAGAAGATAATTCAGAATCTATATGAATATCCTTCAAATCAAGAGACTCCTCTTTTTCTGCTTTTTCTTCTGATATTTTACTCCCTGCCACTTCATTATCAGAAGCATACATAGGAGTATGACGAGAATTCTTCCCAGATTCATCTATAAAGACTTCCTCCATGAAAACAGTTTTATGCTTTTCAGAATCATCTGATTTTTTCTGAGAAATAATAAAATCCGTCTTTTGATCTGTATCCGGTACATTTTCAATAGGTTCTTCCTCCATTTTAGTACGATTTCCTTTCGCAGAAAACACAGAATCTATGAACTGAGTATCCGTACGGAGTCTGTCCAAAGTGCATTTAGACGCCTTTTGCTGACTTTCCTTTTTAGTATATCCTTCAGCATCTCCACCCTTAATGCCTTCCATGATAACCTGATAATGAAAAACAGGACTTCCATTCTTATCCTTTGTCTGAGCAAGGATATTAAATGTCAGTTTTACCTTGTTTTTCTGACTCCATTCTATTAATTTACTTTTAAAATTGACCTCTCTATAAGCTACCTTATCGATATTAATCATTTGGGCTAATATGCGTTTTTGCATAAATTTCATACAAGCATTATAGCCATGATCCAAGTAGAGTGCACCGACTAGAGCTTCAAAAGCATTTCCACCCAAATAACTATTATGGGAAATACTATGTCCACTTGAGAGTATCAACTGATCTATTCCCATTTCTTCAGCCAACTTGTTCAGGGTATTACGCTGAACAAGTTTACTACGTGTATTAGTGAGAAAACCTTCCCTTTTTCCAGGGAAATGACGATAAACTATATCCCCTACAATCGCATCAAGAATAGCATCACCTAAAAATTCAAGTCGCTCATTATTTATCAGTTTCCCCTTTGCATTACGATGCATGATGCTTTTATGCATCAATGCCATCTTATAGAGTGTAATGTCATGAGGATAGAAACCAAGAACACGGTGTAAAGACAAATGGAGCTCCTTTTCTTTACAGAAAAGAAGCCCTAACCTATCTAAAAAATTATTTAACATACTTCTTGAAAATCACGCAACAATTATGACCACCGAAACCGAACGTGTTACTCAAGGCAGCATTTACTGTACGTTTCTGAGCCTTGTTAAACGTGAAGTTCATCTTATAATCCAAATCTGGATCATCATCACCCTCTTTATGATTTATAGTAGGTGGAACTATACTATCGCGAATACTCAATACACAGAACATTGCTTCTACTGCTCCGGCAGCACCCAAAAGATGACCGATCATAGACTTTGTAGAAGATATATTCATTCGATAAGCATTTTCGCCAAAAACTTCCTTGATAGCTTTTGCCTCAGAAAGATCACCTACATGTGTAGAAGTCCCATGAACATTGATATAATCAATATCTGAAGGTTTCATACCAGCATCATCAAGAGCAGCTTTCATTACAAGTTTTGCACCTAGACCTTCCGGATGAGAAGCTGTAATATGATAAGCATCTGCACTCATACCTTCACCCACCATTTCAGCATAGATATGAGCACCACGAGCCTTAGCATGATCAAGATCTTCAAGAATAAGACAACCTGCACCTTCGCCCATTACAAAACCATCACGACTTCCACTGAATGGACGAGAAGCATGTTCTGGGTCATCATTCCGTGTAGACAAAGCATGCAGAGAATTGAACCCACCTACCCCACAATCACAAATTGCAGCTTCAGCACCACCACTTACGATTATATTAGCTTTTCCCAAACGAATCAGGTTATAAGCATCAGCAAGGGCATGACTTGAAGAAGCGCATGCAGAAGTGGTAGTATAGTTAGGTCCATGAAAACCGAAATGAATAGAAATTTGACCAGCAGCAATATCTGCTATCATCTTCGGTATAAAATGAGGACTGAACATCGGTCCCTTATCAAGATTCTGACCATAATAAATGACTTCATCCTGAAAGGTATGAATACCACCTATACCTACACCATAGATGACACCTATTCGGTCTTTATCTTCTGTTTCTAAATCAATTCCGGCATCCTTCACACCCTGGATGGCAGATACCATAGCCAACTGGGTATAACGATCTGAAGTACGAATAACTTTACGATCCAGATAATCCTTGACATCCAAATTCTTTATCTCACAAGCAAAACGAGTTTTGAATTTGGTTGCATCAAACTGGGTAATGGGGGCAGCACCACTTTTTCCTTCAACAATATTCTTCCAAGTTTCCTCAGGAGTATTGCCGACAGGCGTTACTGCACCCATTCCTGTTACTACTACTCTTTTTAATTCCATCTATAGCAGATAAGTAACAAATTATTTGGCAGAAGCATTATCTTCAATATATTTGATAGCATCGCCAACAGTTGCAATCTTTTCAGCCTTATCGTCAGGGATAGAGATGTTGAATTCTTTCTCAAATTCCATAATCAACTCTACTGTATCCAAAGAATCAGCACCTAAGTCATTTGTAAAACTGGCTTCTGGCTTCACTTCAGACTCATCGACACCGAGTTTGTCCACGATAATGGTTTTTACTTTCTTTTCAATTTCTGATTCTGACATAATTGTAACCTTTAAAAAACGTTTATAAATAATTTCTTTCTAATTAAAAATCGGGTGCAAAGAAACAAATTTTTCCTCACATTAGCAAACTTTTTTAATAAAAAAGCATTTAACTTTGCACAAACCCATTATTACTGTGCACTTTTCCATGCCTTTTTTCCAGTTTTAGTTGGATATTTAGAATAAATTAATTACTTTTGCGCAACTAATAAATTTTTACAAAATTGATGTCATTTACCAAAATTGCAAACCAAATTTTTAATAGAGCTATCGTGGATTATCATATTAAAGATAATATTAATACTCCAATCAATAATCCTTATTCAAAAAATACTATTGAAAATAAGCTCTATCTTAAATGTTGGATAGATACCGTACAATGGCATTTTGAGGATATTATCCGTGATCCAAGTATTGATTCTGATAAAGGTATGCAACTTAAGCATAGAATTGATAAGAGTAATCAAGATAGAACAGATTTAGTGGAACAAATTGATTCTTATTTCAGAGATTACTATCAAAATGTTAAAGCACACCAAAATGCTTGTCTAAATACAGAAAGTCCGGCATGGGCCATAGACCGTCTAAGTATCCTTGCAATAAAAATCTATCACATGAAAGAACAGGCAGAAAGAAAAGATGCTTCGCAAGAACACCGAAATAAATGCCTAAGCAAACTTAATGTGTTATTAGAACAGCAAAAAGACTTAAGTCTATCTATTGACCAACTTCTTGATGATATTAAGACAGGAAAAAAGTTGATGAAAGTATACCGACAAATGAAAATGTATAACGATACAGATACCAACCCAGTCCTTTATAAGAAGAAAAAAAAGAAGATAAATTATAATCTTTTATGAAAACTGAGCATATTCTTATTATTCGTTTCTTTGCAATAGGTGATGTAGCTATGACTGTCCCCGTAGTCTATTCTTTAGCAAACCAATATCCAAAGTTAAGGATTACGGTACTCAGCAGACCATTCGCAAAACCTTTTTTTGAAAATCTCGCTCCAAATGTAAGTTTTATGGGAGCAGATGTAAAAGGAGAATATAGTGGTATAAAAGGTTTGAATGCGCTTTATCGCCGATTAATTGCCAAACAGTTTACATCAGTAGCTGATTTTCATCAGGTCTTACGTTCCAATTATCTTCGTTTACGCTTTAATATGAGCCATTTTAAAGTAGAGCATATTAATAAGCATCGTGAGGGAAGGAAAAAATTGATTTCACAAAATGAAAGAGAACTCATACAGCAACCAACAGAAACACAAAACTATGCCGATGTTCTAAGAAAATTAGGTTATCCCATACAAGTCAAATTTACATCCCTTTTTTCACCTGAAGGAGGAAATCTTCGTCTTCTACCAGAAAATATAGGTATAAAGAAAGGTTTTCAACAATGGATAGGTATAGCTCCCTTTGCTGCTCATCTTACAAAAACATATCCACTCGAATCAATGGAGAAAGTTATTCAACTTTTAATTCACAGGCATCCTTCATGCCGAATTTTCTTATTTGGTGGAAAAAAAGGTAATGAAAAAAAATGTATGGATGAATGGAATAAGAAGTATCCATCTTGCATCAATGCCTCCGGACTTCTACAAAGTTTAGATAAAGAACTCATTTTAATGAGTCATCTTGATGTAATGATCAGCATGGATAGTGCAAACATGCATCTGGCTTCATTAGTAAATATTCCTGTTGTAAGTATATGGGGAGCAACTCATCCTTATGCAGGTTTTATGGGATGGGGACAAGATCCGGATAATGCTATTCAATTAAATTTACCTTGTCGTCCTTGTAGTATTTACGGAAATAAATCCTGTTTAAGAGGGGATTATGCTTGTCTTATAAATATTTCACCTAAAATAATAGTAGATCGTGTAGATATCAATTTACAAAGAAAAAAATAACTTATTTTTAATTATTTATTTGAAACATTTTATTTTTTGACGATAGCGCTGTATCGGTACCATGTGCAGCGCTGTAATCGGTACCGCTATCACACCAAACGGTACCACTTGTATCGGTGCAAACAGTACCAGGTTTTTCTGTTCTGCCAATTAATTTTAACGGCTTATCTTTGCAAAGGAAATTATATTTCTTAAGCAAGATATGGCAAACAAAATTGTAACTATGAGTAAATTAAAACGTGCATTTCAGATGCTTGCCGTCCAGATTCCACAACGGCAAATTTGTGAACAACTTCACATGGGCCGTGGCGTTCTGGCCAGGTACAAGAATGCTGCCGACACACAACACCTGGGTTATGGTGATGCCGGCCGTATGAGTGAGGAAGAACTGGAGAAGTTCTTCGGGTTTACTAAATCAGAAGCAGGTCCCACGGAACAGAGGTCTGTCATGGACAACCTTGTGTTCTCCTTTGTCTATGACCTGTCACACAACCGCTATCTGACCGTCCAGAAACTTCATGAAGAATACAGGAAGAAGTATCCTGACGGATATGGATACACGCAGTTTAAAAAGGTAATACGTGAATACCAGTATGCCCACAATCTGTCATTTCACAACACTTATCTGCCGGGCGATGAGATGCAAATCGATTTTGCGGGTGATGCCCTGTGGATAACTGACAGAAAAACAGGTGAGCCCAGTAAAGCCGTCGTTCTTGTATGCGTTCTTCCTTATAGCGGCCTGGGCTTTATCAAGGCCCTCCCGGATGCGTCTATGGAACACTTCTTCGGTGGTATATCCGATGCTTTCACTTACTTCGGAGGAACCACGCGTAACGCCAAGAGTGACAACATGAAGCAGTGGGTCAGAAAGCATGACAGATACGAGCCTGTATTTAATGATGC
The DNA here is from genome assembly GCA_963769405.1 of uncultured Prevotellaceae bacterium. Lineage (GTDB taxonomy): Bacteria > Bacteroidota > Bacteroidia > Bacteroidales > Bacteroidaceae > Prevotella. The sequence continues at coordinate 175,893 of CAVYLQ010000021.1, forward strand.
AGCTGTAGAATGGGCTGCCTATTATGACACGAACCTCGTTACCTGCAGAGTCCGTACACCCAGGGACAAAGGTCCTGTCGAGGGTCTCGTGCAGAAGGTATATAATGCCGTGTATGCAGAGATACATGAAGAGGTATTCTATGATATGGCAAGCCTTAACAGCCGCATCTCGGAGCTCATGGATGCCTTTAACTGCAAGCCTTCGAAGACTTCAGGCAAAAGCCGTATGGATATCTTCGCAAGTGAAGAGAGGCTGTCCCTTGGAGACTTGCCGGAGACTCCTTACCGCTTCAGATACCGCAAGACCGTCAAGCTTGGTGGCAACTATCATGTTCAGGTAGGTGAGCGCAAATACAGCGTACCCTATCAGTATGTAGGCCAACAACTTAACGTGGTATGGGATCTCGACACTGTAGAAATTTATCTTGGTGCCAGGCGTCTGGCAGTACACCAGCGTTCCGGCAGGGATAAATACTCAACCCTTGATGAGCATATGCCGCCTAACCATCTGGAGTATCAGCATAGTAAGGGCTATAATGCAGCATACTTCCTGGAGCAGGCTGAACTGGTAGGGCCATGCACGAAGGATGCCATGGCCAGGATCTTAAGCCGGGACCGGCATGTAGTAAGAAGTTACGGATCCTGTAAGGGTGTGCTGTCCTTACGAAGAGCCTATGGACGTGAACGGTTGGAAAATGCCAGCAGACGTCTGGCAGGCTGTACATCCATTACTTACTCAATGCTGAAGAATATACTCAGTAAGAATCTGGATAAGGCAGAGAAGTCAGAAACGGTATCCCGAGTACCGGAAAATGATTATGTCAGAGGTCCTGAAGCTTTTAATATATAGGAGATCCAAAGATGAACTCACAAGAAACAGTTACACAGCTTAAAGAACTCAAGCTGAGAGGTATGGCTTCATCATTTGAGGCCATCCTGAGCACCCCGGTACAGAACCGTCCATCCCTGGAGACAGCGGTAGCCAAACTGGTTGATGCGGAGAATCAGGACAGAAGGGACAGAAAGACTGCCATGTACCTGAAACTGAGCAAACTCAGATATACGGCCCTGATAGAGGATGTCATCTGTGGCACGGACCGGAACTTCACCAATGAGGATCTTGCTTCATTGTCAGACTGTTCCTTTATACGCAGGCATGAGAATCTGCTGATACAGGGCAAATGCGGCTGCGGCAAGTCCTTTCTGGCATGTGCGCTTGGCCGTCAGGCGTGTATGTTAGGATACAGGACGGCATACCTCAACATGAACAGTTTCGTAGAGAAGGTCGCCCTGAGTAAACTCGACGGTACCTTCCTGAAAATGATTACGTCACTTGAGAAAAACGACCTGATAGTCCTTGATGATTTTGGCCTTCAGGCCATGGACACCAACACCCGGTTAGCATTACTTCAGATACTTGAGGAAAGATACGACCGGAAGTCAGTGATAATAGCTTCTCAATTACCAATCAATAAATGGTACGACTACATCGGCGATCCGACGCTCGCCGATGCCATCCTTGACAGGCTGGTGTCAAATGCAAATAAAATCGAGCTAAGAGGTGAATCTATGCGTCGGAGAAAGAAAAAATAATTATATTTGCAACCAATAACGCAGAACAGAAAAACCTGGTACTGTTTGCACCGATACAAGCGGTACCGTTTGCTGTGATAGCATGGTACCGATTACAGCGCTACACATGGTACCGATACAGCGCTATC
>CAVYLQ010000022.1:0-13707 GCA_963769405.1 uncultured Prevotellaceae bacterium
TAATTTTAATGTTCTTCATTGTCTAAAGTAAAATGAAAGTGAATAGAATTTTAAAAGTTGATTCTTGAAAACATTCTGTTCTTTTGTTATGGTTACTGAATATTTTAATAACAGAATTCAAGAAAAGAGGAATATCCATTTTCTTGAATTCTGTGTTACAGATTGGATCTAGTATTCTGGATTCTGCTGGATGCTCCCATTAGACATGGTAATTTCAGAATTAGGAAGAGGGAATAATTCATCTCTTCCTTCTTTGAAATAATAGCCTTTGTTACTATTCTCCTTTTGGTTAGTCCTTTCATATACATCCGTTGATGTTTCCATATTATACTTTACAAAAGAACCATTCGGTCCCATTACATCTTCGATTAGCGGATTACCTTTGTCGTCTTTCCATCGGCGCAAATCATAAAGACGATTATCTTCCAGAGCTAACTCCAAACGGCGCTCTAAACGGATGGCATCACGTAATTGTTTTCCTGTTGAGGTAACGGCTGGCAATTTCACACGGGCACGCACTTGATTGATAGCCCATTGAGCCTGAGTATCATTGCCTAAATCGTTTTCTACTTCGGCATACATTAGTAAAATATCAGCATATCTTAATATCCTATAATTCAAAGGATTTTTATCACTATCGTATGGTGTAGGACGTTCATTTACAGGTATGTAGATCTTGCGGCTGCAGCGTGCCGATTTATGTTCATTTGGCTTAACTCTATATGGCTTGGATGCACTCCATGCTGGATCGCCTGGAACAACCGTTGCACTATCCTTAATAATAGTCCATTTTAATCGAATAGAATCACCAGCATCAATAAATGCCTTTTCAAGATTGCTGGTAGGTAATCCCCAAGCCCATCCTGAGTCATTACGTGAACCGCATGTCACAGGGAGATGAAGACCTAGATTATAGGTTATATCACTATTTGTCTGTATTTCGAAAAGTGATTCTACACTATTATTGTATTTTATAGCCCAGACGTTTCCGAAATTAGGTAGAAGAGAGTATTCATGACTATTTATCACATCTTTTAAATAGGTTTCAGCTTGTTGATACTTTTCATCATACAAATACACTTTAGCCAATAAGCCTTCGGCAGCCCCTTTCGTCACACGACCCAAATCAGAACTACTTTGAGTACTTCTTAATGGTAAATGGGGGATAGCTTCTAACAAATCTTTCTCTGCCTGAGCATAAACGTCCGACTGAGATGCACGAGTTACACCTTTGACGTCTGTCGGCATTTCTAAATGCAACATGATTGGCACTCCACCGAAATTTCTCGCAAGATCAAAATATAAATAAGCACGAATAAATTTTGCTTCTGATACTAACTGGTTCTTCAGACTATCATCACTGACGGATGCCTTTGGTATATTATCAATGCAGATATTGCATCGTAGAATACCTTTATAACGAAATTGCCAAAAGTTCTGGCAATCGTTACTGGCGCTCATGGTGTTTCCCGTATAAAAAGCCAAGTCGCGATAGTCTCCTGCATCTTGGGTTGTATTACCCATCCACATATCATCCGTACACATATCCCCTATCAAGATGAATTTTTGAGTCTGCCACCATCCACCATTCCATAATATGGATTGATAACATCCGTTCAGTTCCTTTTCACACTCGTCAGCATTCTGAAAGTAAGTGTCAAAATCTTCTTTTCCCACAATAGGTTGGTCCAAAAAACTCGAACATGAAGAGCTAAGCAAAGAAACTATGCAAAGCACCATTCCAAATATATGTTTTTTCATAATTCTTATGTCTTAAACAATTAGAAATTAATATTAAGTCCAAATAAAAAAGTTCGAGGATTCGGATAACCATTATAATCTATTCCAGCTTCTGTCACACTATTACCTAATGAAGCTGCTTCTGGATCCATACCTGAATATTTTGTAATTGTGAATAAGTTTTGTGCAGAAAAAGATAAACGCATAGTTGTGCTCTTTATCCAACTTTTCGGTAAGGTATAACCGATTTGCAATAATTTGCAACGCAAATACGATCCGTTTTCCACGAAGAATGTTGACACTCTTTTATAATTCATGTTTGCATCGTTTACAGATAATCGGGGATAGGTGTTACTTGTCCCTTCACCATTCCAACTTTTTTTGTAAGTTCCTGCATATACATTAGAGCCATCTACTCCAGAGTAATAAGATTTAGTAGTATTATAAATGTCATTTCCAAATGTACCATAGAAATTTACTTCTAAATCAAAATTCTTATAAGCAACATTTCCATTAATTCCCATCGTCAGATCAGGAAAGGCATTACCAATATAGGTCTTATCCTTATCATTAATTACTCCATCACCATTTAAATCCTTATAAATGAAATCACCAGATGTGGCATTAGGTTGCATTTTGGCACCATCTTTTCCTACATACGAGTCTACCTGTTTCTGGTTTTGGAAAATTCCATCAACTACATATCCATAAAAACGACTAATCTCGGCATATTCATTATTTCGTATAATAAAATCGCCATTCAACGAACCTGTATACAGAGGCTCTCCAAGTAATTTCAAAGCTTTATTCTTAACTGAAGACAGATTGACTCCTATGCTATATTTAAGATCATCTTTTTTATCTTGCCAATTTACAGAAAGTTCATACCCGGTAGCTTTCATACTCCCGACATTTTCCCATAACTGACTATTCCAGGAAGGGTACCCTAAGAATAATAAGTTATCTTTTTGCATCAACATGTTATGGGATGTCTTGTTAAACCAATCAGCCGTAGTTGTTAGACGATTTTGCAATAGAGTCATATCAGCTCCGAAGTCGTAATCTTCAACAGTTTCCCATTTTACGTTGGAATTTCCGATTGATCCTACAGCGGTACCGACTATGCGTGATGCATCTGTGCCGAACACATAATCAGCTGCACCAATAGAACTGATATATGCGGAATTATCTATATTCTGATTCCCGACTTTGCCCCAGCCCATCCGGATTTTTAAGTCGTCGAAAAGATGTTGATTCTGCATAAACGGTTCACCGGTTACTCTCCAGGCTGCAGAAATAGCGGGGAATGTAGCATATTTCTTTCCTTTAGGAAATTTAGAAGAACCGTCAATACGTACCGATGCAGTCAGATAATAACGTTCATCATAATTGAACATAGCACGTCCTAGATAAGAGATCAGAGAGGAGTATGCATTTGTGCCTGATGCTTGCATGTCATTTGTACCTGCGCTTACATACCTCATATCTTTCATGTTGGAAGGAATATCTTCTGCATAGGCATCATCCCAGTAATCAGCAAAATGCTCCATCGTATAACCACCCATTAAATTGAGATTATACTTCTTCTGAAATGATTTGATCCATGTGAGGGTGTTTGTCCAGTTCCAGTCAATCCAATTTTCCATGTGCCGGTCGGCATTGCTATTTGTGTTTTGCTCCAGATTATCGATGAAGAAGTTGGGATTGTAAGTGTCGGACAGACGGAAGCGGGCGTTCATACCAAACTGTGTTCGGAATGTCAGCCCGGATATAGGGGTGATACTGATATAAGGGGTTGTCAGCAATCCATATTCATCTGAGTTAGCATCCAGACGTTTCATTGAGGCTACTGGATTCCATTCCTCATTATTGTTGGAGCGGGCGTAATTACTGTATTCGTTACTCGTCCATTCGCTCTTTGGACGCATGACAGGTGTTGTGGGATCCATTGCCATAATGGAACCCATTAAACTCGGAGTATTATCCCAATTTTCATATTTAGGGGTAAAATTGATGCCGGCTTTCACAATTCTGTTGAAAGTATATTCCATACTGAAGCGTGCAGTGACTTTTTGCCAGTAGCCTACTTTATATTGGGAATCTTGCCGGAAGTAACCGAGACTGGCAGAGTAAAGAATTTTATCATTACCACCGGAAAAGCCTAAATCATAATTCTGCTGTAATGATACGTCTCGTATACATTGGTTCCACCAGTCTGTACCTTCGGAATCTTTAATGTTGTTGATGCCTTTATATGAAGGCTCATTTCCATCGTTGATAAAACGAGCTTTATATACTTGCTCATATTCTGAGGCTTTTGCCATGTCCGGTTTGTGAAGAGTTTGTAACCCCATGGAGGCAGAGCCCGTAAATTTAACAGCACCTTTTTTCCCTTTCTTCGTGGTGATTAAAATTACGCCGTTGGAACCGCGTGTGCCATAGATAGCTGATGCGGAAGCATCCTTTAGAACTTGCATGCTCTCTATGTCGTCTTTATTCAGAAAATTGATGTTTGTACCGACTGGCATACCATCTACGACATACAAAGGGTCTGAACCATTGATAGTTGATACACCACGTATGATAACACGAGGGGATGATCCTGGAGCACCTGAATTAGAGATTTCGACGCCGCTTACTTGTCCCTGAAGGGCATCCATAGCATTGCCTGTATTCAAATGCTCCAGTTTATCACCTTTGATGGCAGAGATACTACTGGTCAGGTCTCCCTTTCTTACAGAACCATAACCGATGACAACTACTTCATTTAAATCAGAGGAAGCATCTGCTAATATCACATTGATTACCTTGCGCCCACCGACTTTGATATTTTCCGTCTTAAAACCAATCATGGAGAAGGTAAGAGTGGCATCTTTGTCTGCATTGATGGTATAGTTGCCATCTATGTCGGTGACCGTGCCGCCGGATTCATTAGATATTCGAATGGTAACTCCAATAAGTGGCTCTTTATCTGATGAAGAAATTACTTTTCCAGTAATCTTAATGCTCTGTGCATTTGCACTGAGAGCAAAAAGACATACTAATATCATAAATATGTATTTTTTCATTTTTGTATGGTTTAAAGTTTCTGACTATTTGACAAGATAGAATCTGGATCGTAATAGTGATGTATCGAATTCAAAACGATATTTACCAGAGGTCTTGACCATTACTGGGGTCATGTTATCACCATCATCCAGGGTATTGTACTCATTTTCTCCTGAATCAGGAACATCTTTCGCCTCAAATCTATAGAAAGGTGATGGCCACCAGCCCCAATTGTGCTTGGGAGTAATTGTAAAACTAATCTCAGTACCGGCAGTAAGGGTCATTTCACCATAGAATAAATATGGATTATTGGGATTCTGTGTGAGAATAAATGGGTTGGAAGTAGACCAGTTTCCTGCGCCAGGCAGATTCTCTCCTGCAAGACTTAACTGGTAAGGCTGTGTCTCTCCACTCGTACCATTTAAGAACATGGGTTGCCCTTCCGGAAATGGCTTGTCAGTAGGTTTGTATTCTTTGATGGAATATTCTCCGCTTACAGTGTTGAAATCAATCTGATAGTAGGCAATATCATTGAGTATGATAGGTTTGGAAGTAGATGGATTACTGGTCAGAACCTTATCGTTGTCTGGATCAATTCCAAAACAGATAGGAGAAAAGTCAGTTTTCTGTGGTATGAATCTGATCTGAGTACCCTTAGCCTGATTATAGTACCGAGCTTGATACTGGTACTTACCGGTATGGGTAATCAGCATGGGAACACCAAACAGATCACTAGAGAGTTTTGTTACATCCGTGACATCTGCAAGATACATCTTTTCGAAATCAGGCATGTCTGATACACTGATGCGACTATTAGCAGTTACCTTATTGTTAAATTTATCAGCAGCAGTGATCGTCATCTCGTATGATACTTCACTTTGGGGTAATAAATAAGTCTTCTGAAGAATATAGGTTTTGACATCACCGGTAGGAATACTGTCATTGATCTGAAGTCCGGGGATTTCGACCTTAATATAACTTAAGGCCTTATTGTCATTGGCTATACAGTTGAGAGTAAGTTTAGGATTCTGTTTTAATACGGTAATTTCACTTGAAGGAACGGTCGTAAATGTAGGAGCTGAAAAGTCTCCGTCAGGAGTCACGAGCACAGTGACATCAGTAGTATGTCCACAGACATCTTCGGCTGTAATCTTGACAGGAAATTGTTGACTGTCTGTCCACTTATCACTGGAGGTGTAGTTATAGTTCAGGTGATATTCATGGAGCAATGTGTCCGGATGATCTTCCAACAGATTGATGGTCTTGTTAAGAAACATATCGCTGTTTGCGATTGTGATACTTTTCAATCCGTCAGCATCTTTGATAAGGCCCTCAATCGTAAATTGACGTCCTGGCTCTGTCTGAATATGGTCAGTGGTCAACGAAATAGTAGGAGGTTGGTTATCGACAGCTGGGTAATCGTTGTCATTATTGCAAGACTGGAATAGGATTCCAGTGATAGCACACAGTCTAAACAACATGGTACTGGTCAGTTTGTTAATTTGATTATTAAGCATACAGGTATAAATTAATAAAAGTTTTTAGTTTGCAAGTTCATGTTTATTTTCGGTTTAAGTCGGTTCCTGGTATTGATTAAAAGAGTTCTTGTCGGAAATCGTACAAGGCATTATGTTCTGTTTGTACCGCTGCAAAGGTAATTTGAACAGAAAGAAAATAGGTCCCTTATTTGTTATTTATGGGGAACAAATTGTGAAATCATTTGTTCTTATGTATTTTTGTTGCTATATTTACCACCAATTTTCAATGTTTTTGTTCCATGAAAAAATATATCTACGGTCTGTTACTGTTTGTTTGCGAGATATGCGCAGCGCAAAATGTACCTTATCATATTCTTACAACTATTGCAACATCACCATCAGACAACTATGGAAGTGTTTTCTTTGATCATAATGGATTGATGTGGTTGGGGACAAGTTCAGGATTGAAAGTATATGATGGGTATACAATGAAAACTTTTAAATCAGATGCTTTTTCACCTGGCATATTGCCCAATAACCAGATTCGATGCATAGCGGAAGACCATCACGATTGTTTATGGGTTGGGACCAGTAATGGGCTTGTAAGGATGGATAAAAAGACGGGAAAGTTCCATACTTTCTATTTGCCAGCTGAGAATCAGAGGATAATCTACACCTTGTTTTGTTCTAAAGACGGAACCATTTGGATAGGAACAGATGGTGGGTTGTCTTGCTATCGTCCTAAGACGAATAATTTTTATACCTATAATAGTAGGAATACATGCCTCGTTTCTTTGAATGGCAAGTTAAGGAGAATAGGTTCTTATAGTGTGAAGTCAATCATTGAAGATGATAGAGGAAACTTGTTTCTGGGTACATGGAACAATGGGTTAATGCGATTTCATCGGGGGAGCAATTGTTTTTACCAATATCCAAGACTCAATGCTTTCAATTCTGCTTATTCTCTTTATTTTGATAAATGTCATCATCTTTGGGTTGGGACTTGGGGATATGGAATGTTGAGGATTGATCATCCAGAGAATATCGCTCATCTACAGATTCATCAGTATCCTTATAAAAGTCATTATTTTGATACTTACTATAAAATCATCGAAGATCCCGTAACGAATACTTTATGGGCTTGTTCTTGGGAAGGTGTCAGCATTTTGGATGAGAATTATCCGGATGCAGGTTGGAAAAATTATACTCTTGCAGGAGGGAATAATCTTAAATTCAGTAGCGATATAGCTACTGATAAATGTGGAAATATATGGATTGTGAAGCAAAATGATGATATCGTTCATATAAATACCAATCCTTCACCTTTCCATTTTTATTATCTCAATACTGCGGATTCAGGTCTTTCCATCAATTCAACAGGTCCCATTTATACTTCGGACGGAATAGGATTTTGGATTGAAATGTATCCTTATGGACTTGCATACTATAATTGTGAAACGGGAGAGACAAAATATAATAATGCTATCAGTGGTTTCAATTCTATTTCTTCTAAAACATTAGGTGGCACTTTTTCTTCTATTATTCGAAGGAGTAATGGTGAGTTATGGTTTGGAAGTAACAGCAAGGGTATTCTGGTAAGGAAAACTAATGGAAAAGTATTGTTGCTTAGCCATCTGAATACTTCTTATATTACGGACGATTATGTAAAAGCTCTCTATGAGTCAAGTGACAAAATTCTATGGATAGGAGAAAATAAAGGGGTCAGTATTGTCTATCCTGATAATAAAGGTCTTCATCTTATTCCTGATAGAAAAAATGCCTGTTTTTCTCAGTGTGATGTCCGTAATATCACGGAGGATAATCGGAAAAATATCTGGATAGCCACAGATAACGAGGGGATCTTTAAGGTAAGTGGTAATCCCTATCATCCAAAATCCTTGACTTATCATCAGTATAATCCTGCTCATAAGAATTTTGCTGTCGATGATGCTATAGCTTGTTATATGGATAGCCATAAACGATTCTGGGCCATTTCAAATGATGGTGGACTTTTTCTATATGATTCCCGAAAAGATGCTTTTAAACCAATGAACCAGATTTATCATATTAATGGCGATCGGGTATTTTCTATTAATGGAGACAGTGATGGAAATTTATATTTGACTACTGGTGATGCCCTCGTCCGGTTATCTTTCCATCAAGGTAAGTTGCCGGATGTGATGAGCTTTTCCAAGGAGGATGGCCTTAATGATTTTTTGTGTACTCTCAATTCTTCTTTTCAATTCAAGAATCATGTATATATCGGCAGTCGGACTGGTTTTTACTCCTTTATACCTCAACAGTTAAAACAAAATTTTCATCATAAGAAATGTAATCTGGTGATTACGGATATTATCATTGATGATAAACCTTTTAATAAGATCGATTCTACTCTTCGGTCAAGGTTATCTGATGAAGCTCCTATCTGTACTCGAAAGATTTGTATTCCTTCATCTATCAAGAAAATTGAAGTAGAATTTGCATTACTCACTTATTCGGATCCAAATGGAAACAAATATGCCTATCAACTTGTTGGGTATGATAAGGACTGGCAATACTGCCGCGACGGTGCTCATAGGGCGATCTATCAGAACCTGCCATCGGGTACTTACCATCTGAGGCTGCGTGCGGCTGACCACTATGGCCAGTGGCAGAATCTCCCATACGATATAGAGGTGAAAATCCTGCCGCCCTGGTATGCCACATGGTGGGCCTTCCTGTTCTATCTGATTCTCCTTGCTCTTACCGTCTATGGCGGAATAAACTGGTACAAGAGGCATCTCAACACGAAAAACCGGCTGCAGATGGCGGTTGTATTCACCAATATCACCCATGAACTGCTTACTCCGCTCACAGTCATCTCTGCTACAATAGAAGATCTGCAAAGCCGGGCGCCGCAATTCAAAAGGCATTACACAAGTATACAAAATAACATATTCAGACTGACCTATCTCCTGCGACAGATTCTGGAGGTAAAGAAATCCCAGTCCGGACAATTGAAACTATTGGTATCCAAGGGAGACCTGGCTTCAACGGTCAGAAAGATCTGCGAGAATATCCGTCCGATGACATTGAAAAACCATACGCGGATGACCCTTCAAATCCCGGAGGAAGACGTCCCGGCATGGTTCGATGCGGACAAGGTGGATAAGATATTGTATAACCTGATATCCAATGCCATCAAATACAACCATGAAGACGGAGAAATAAGAGTCTCGCTTGAAATCACCAACGGACTGGCGAGATTGATGGTCAGTGATAACGGCATCGGGATGTCCAAAGACAAACTCAGGCATCTCTATACACGGTTCCTTGACGGTGATTACCGTAGGATGGGGACTTCCGGAACGGGTATAGGCCTTTCCCTGACGCACGATCTGGTCCGTCTCCACCATGGCCGTATTGACTGTCGGAGCATTGAGGGGAGAGGTACCACTTTTACCGTTTTCCTGCCGGTCAGGAAGCAGGACTACAGAGAGCAGGAGATCGATACGAACGAGCCGTCCAGGTGGATGGGACCGAAGAGAATACCGGACGTTATATCTCAGTCAGACAGTGCCCGGGATGAGGATTATACCGAATCTGTTCCTCCTGTTTCGGTGCCTGATGAAAAGAGCCCGGAAGATGGCTATAAGGTTTTGCTGGTAGAAGATAACACCGAATTGCTTTCCATCATGAAGACCGTCCTGGGCAGGCAGTACCAGATTCTGGCAGCAAAGAATGGCTTGCAGGCCTGGAATATCATCCAGAAAGAAGAACTGGACCTGGTGGTCTCTGATGTGATGATGCCTGTAATGGATGGTATTGAACTGACGGAAAGAGTAAAGGGCAATAAAGATTTCGCCCAACTCCCCGTTATTCTTCTGACTGCCAGGACAAGTGAAAAGGATCAGAATACCGGCTATAGATCAGGTGCTGACGAATATCTTACCAAACCTTTCAAAATGAAGGATCTGCAAATACGCATTGATGCTATTATTGCAAACAGACAGCGTGTTCGAGAACGTTTCGAAGCTCAAACGGACTTGCCATCGAGTAGTCCGCATTATACTAGCCCTGATGAAGATTTCATTCGGAAGGCGATTAATTGTGTCAAGGACCATTTGGATGATCCTGCTTATAATCGTGAGTCATTTGCAAGTGATATGGCGATGGGGGCTTCTTCTCTTTATAATAAATTACGTGCGTTGACCGGTCAGAATATTGTTGAATTTATTACGAGTATTCGCTTAAAAAAGGCTTGTCAAATTTTGAGAGATCATCCGGATGTTTCAGTTAAAGAACTTTCAATCAGAGTGGGATTCAATACTCCAAAGTACTTTTCCAAATGTTTTAAGAAGGCATTTCACATTCTGCCGAATGATTTTATTACGAAAAAAGACAAGAAGGGTGAGGGTTAAATTTTTAATTTTAAAAGTAAAACAATTATTTATTCTGGTTCAGCACGCCTGAATCAGTATCTCTGTATTTTGTTTGCGTAGTTCTTTCTTTAAACTTTTTTCCGAATTCAAAATGATAGGCAAAGGTGACACAGAACATGTTCTTCAACTGTGTCAGACAGTATGTCGACTGACTGGGTGCTATCGCACTGACTCGCTCTGTACTTCGGCGGAAATTCGTAAAGGGATATAATACCTGGGCTCGTAGCTGCAACTGCTTATGGGTATAAATCAGACCTGTTTCTGCCGAATAAGGTGATTTAGCTATCGTTTCACCGAAAAGAGAGTTTTCCGGAGTCATGAACCTTCCGTAAAACGTTAAATCTTTATAGGTGAGCAGAGTGGTCAGTCCGAAATTAAATTTACTGTAGGTATGCCTGTACGTCAGTCCGTCAGACCAGAATCGTCGGAATCCTACATAGTACTCTCCTGAGAATTTCAGATCCCTGCCTAATCGTATGTTCTCCGGATCAAAGAAAAGGACAGCCTTGAAAGACCTGTATGACTTCTGGTTTGATTCGGTGCAGACCAGTTTGCCGTCCTGTACATAATAGTATTCCATGATCGGGTCGGGCTGATAGGAATAGTTCACACGGAATACGGTCATAATTTTGTAATTGTTGAAAGTATAATTCAACGTGTGGTCATAAACCCGGTACGTTTTCAGGTTCGGATTTCCTTTGGACAACTGGATCGTATCTATCGCCTGTTCCACATTGGTCAGTGATCCCAGCGAAGGTACGGAGGGACTTACGCTTAATGTGTATCCCAGCCAGCCGTATTTATGTGGAGACATCCCCAGACGCAGGGTGGGGGTGAAGATATAATAGGTATGATGGATGTCACCGTCCTTGAAATAGGAGCGTGTCATTCCCATACTGACCATATAGGAAAACGGTTTGAGATTACCCCTTAAGTCCGAGAACACAGAACTGTTAGTCTGGTTCATGGAGGAGACTACTGGATTTTGACCGGAATAGGCGTTTCTTGCATGCATCTGATAGTGTCTTATGCCGGCACTTAGAATAAACGGCTTGAAGGTCTTTTCATAAATGGCCTCTCCCCATACGGATTGTTTTCGTGCTTCCACATCTGTCAGAATATGGGCCAGGTCTGCATCTTTCTCCGTGTATTCCCTATAGAGACGATGTGTCTTGTCGTTGATCAGAGTGCCTACAATATCTACTTGGAAAGTCTGGCTCTTGTCAATCTGTTTATTGAAAAACAAGTCTAGGGAAGGAGTGTAAGACTTATCGCTGGATAGCGTTTCTGAATAACAGTAGTTTTCACTTCCTCTTGAATAGAGCCTGTTGGTTTGATTGTCGTTGGGCCTGTGATAAAACCTGTTATAAAAAGCAATATTCAAGAGGTATTTGTCCGGTTCGGAGTAATTATATATCAGACTGAGTTTCTGGTCCACATGACTATATCGGTAATCCAGGCCTTCCTGAAGACGTTCAATGGTCTTGTCTCCTAAATGGAAGGTCTCATCTGTATTGCTGCTCCTTTGGCTCCATCTTCTGAAATAGTTGTTATAATAGAGTCCGAACTGTGATTTCTTATGGTTCAATTTGATGCCAACGTTGTTATCCAATTCGTGTTCATGCATAACATCAGGAGAGCCGTTCGTATAGAGGCTGACCAGTCCTCCTGTCGTTTTTCTTTTTACGATGACATCGATTACAGCCCCTACGTTGTTATCCCCGTACTTCAGTCCGGGATTGTCAATTACGTCTATCCTGATGATTTCCCTGGAAGGTATCGCCATGAATTCTTCCGCGGACGCCTTCACCCCGTTAATCCTCAGTTGTACGCTCCCTCCGTTGTCGGCAGAGATGGACTTGCCTACCACATCTACCCTGATATGGGGAACCATCATGTTCCATAGCAGGTCGTAAGGATCGTGGGAATGCCTTACGGCATCTTCTGTAGGAAAGACGATCATCCGGTCTATCTTGCGGAGGATCGGCTGTCCATGTACGGTAACGCCCTTGAGCAGGGTGGCATTCTGGTGAAGTTCTATATTGCCCAGGTCCAGATCCTTATGCAGGCCTTTTAGCGTAATCCATATCTGTTCATAGCCGATGGAGGATAGTTTTAAGAGGTAGTTACCTTTTTTAATGTCCGAGAATTCAAATTCTCCCTTGGAATCGCTTGACATACCGGCAATGAATGAAGAGTCGGCTTGGAGCAAGGAGACATCTACATCCGGCAGGGCTGACCTTGAGTTTTCATCCGTTTGCCTGCCTGCCGCTTTTGTTATCTGTCCTTTGATTCTGAATGTGCTTTGGGCTTTCAAGAGACGGGGGCACGCAAAAAGTGACAAAACGAGAATTAAGAGTAAATACAACTTGCAATTAGTCTCAGGAAAAAGGTATTTATTGTTACTTATTTGTTCATGGTCGTAAAAATTCATGGCTTGTTTATATATCTCTTTTCAAAGATATAAAAATATTTTGAACAAATACTCTTGAGGGGTTTAGCAAGAAGATTATAATTAACTAAATTTAAACGAATTAATCTATGTTGATCAAAGAAATATCTGCAAATATTCAGTATTCGTCTTATGATGATTATAAGCCCAGGAACTTTCAATCAGAGTGGGATTCAATACTCCAAAGTATTTTTCGAAATGTTTTAAGAAGGCATTTCACATTCTGCCGAATGATTTTATTACGAAAAAAGAAGAATAAAATCTGCATCTGATTACGAAAGAACCAAAACATGCGCCTGTCAATCAGTAGGGCTTCTTCTATTGTGTCTATCGATTCTGCATGGATAGAAAAAGCGTCTACTGATCTCACTTATGAAGAAAAAAGTGTCTACAGAATTAGTGCTTCTTTGATTGAGTTGAAAAAAGAACTACTGACTTAAGTTATAATCTAAACACTTGATTTTCAGGACAATAATTCATTATGACCAAAATGGTGCATTATGGGGTACCAAAATGGTGCATTTCACCATACCAAAATGGTGCATTATGGTATACCAAAATAGTGCAT
>CAVYLQ010000023.1:0-42204 GCA_963769405.1 uncultured Prevotellaceae bacterium
TTCCAATCTTGTTCAGTACTATCGGACGTGAGCCGCGGTCCTTGCCGAAATTCTTGTTCGGCTTGCTCCCCATGACAAACTTCAGGGTACTGCCCTTGATGATATCATCATAGGTGATATAGCTCTTGCCGTAAGGTTTGCCGTTCAGATAGGCCTTTTCGATGTATTTATTCTCAGCACTGTTTCCCACAGCTTCCATCGTGAATGTCCTGCCGCCGCGGACCTTTACCTCTGCCCTGTTCAGGACGGGACTGCCGAACACGAATACCCCGTCACAGGGATTCACCTGATAGAGGCCCATGGCTGAAAGGACATACCAGGCTGACATCTGGCCGCAGTCTTCATTGCCGATGATTCCGTCCGGCTGGTCCGTATAGAAATTGTCCATCACATAACGGACTTTTTCTGCAGTTTTCCACTGTTCGCCGGCGTAAGCATAAAGGTAAGCAATATGATGGCTCGGCTCGTTGCCATGGGCATACTGGCCGATAAGGCCCGTAATGTCGCTCTGGGCTTTCGGGCCCATACTGTCATGATTGGTGAACAACTGGTTCAGTTTTTTAGTAAATGGCTTGTCCCCTCCGAACAATTTAATTAATCCGTAGGGATCCTGAGGAGCAAAGAACGTATACTGCCAGCCGTTCCCTTCCGTAAAGTCACGGACACCAGCCGTTGCTGGATTATAAGGTGTCTTCCAGGAGCCATCCGTGAGTCTGGGACACATAAAACCTATTGAAGAATTGAAGTAGTTCTTATAATAACCGGCCCGTTTTGCAAAGACATCTGCATCGGCTGTCTTTCCCATCCTCCGGGCCATTGCTGCGATACCCCAGTCATCCACGGCGTATTCCATTGCCTTCGATACGGACTCCCCTACTTTATCGGCAGGGATAAAGCCGTCTTTCATCACATAGGGTACTCCGTCCTGGTTCTGATTGGTTGCCGTTGCCTTCATCGCCTCAAATGCATCCTCTGCATTGAAGCCCGTAAAGCCTTTCAGGTACGCATCCGCTATCACCGGTACTGAGCTGTAGCCCGGCATGCAGTTGGTCTCTCCGTTCCATAAAGGCCAGATTGGGAGCTTGTCCTGCTGGCGGTAAATGGAAACCATCGAGTTGACCAGATGGGGGACCATTTCCGGCTGGACCACCGTCATCAGGGGATTCCACGCACGGTAGGTGTCCCACAGGGACATCGTCGTATAGTTCGACTTTGAAGGGTCCGTATAGATCATATCATCCATGCCACGGTACTGGCCGTTGACATCACAATATAAGGAGGGATCGATCATGGTATGGTAAAGGGATGTATAGAAGATACGGCGGCCTCGGTCATTGAGGGCCTGAGCCTTCACTCTGCCCAACCGGGCATTCCACTCTGATCTGGCGGCATCCTCTGTCTGCCCGAAGTCCCACCCGGACAGTTCGGCCTGCATGTTCTCCATGGCATTGTCAATGCTGACCGATGACAGGGCAACTTTCAGGAGGACCTGGCTTGACTGGCCGAAGTCCAGGATACACTTCACTGACTTCGCCTTCAACTGGAGGCGGTCTGTCGGGGTGTTGTCATCGAAGAGCGTAGATTTCTGTATCTTCGTATTACTCTTCAGGACAAAATAAACCTTGCGGTCAGGACTCCAGCCATGGTCATAGCGGTAGCCTTCTATGGTATAGTCATCTACCTTACGGGCATAGCAGCTGTAGGCAACATCGCTGGTACCTTCATGAAGGTCTATCAGCACATAGGATGGCTTCCCTGCAGGATAGGTATAGCGGTGGAAACCTACGCGCGCCGTCGCGGTCAGCTCTGCACGGATCTGGTATTTGTCCAGCAGCACTGAATAGTAATAGGGACTCACTACTTCATTCTTATGGGAATAGGTGGAAGCATAGCCGTTACTGATATCGTCCTGTTCTCCCCGCTGGGTATGGATCTCATTCATAGGCATGAGAAGGATGTCGCCCAGGTCGCTGCAGCCTGTCCCGCTCAGGTGGGTATGGGCAAAGCCGATCAGGATATTGTCGGAATAATGGTAGCCGGAGCACCAGTCCCAGCCTTTATATATATTGCTTGGACCCAACTGGACCATACCGTAGGGCACGCTCGCACCCACGAATACATGACCGTGACCTCCGGAGCCGATATAGGGGTCTACATACTGCACATAATCCTGGGAATATACAATTGGTAATTTTTGCTTTGCTGCTCCTGTCGTAAAAACAGCCAGGCAGAAAGTTAAAGTTAATAGTTTGATATTTTTCATTATAAATAATTAATTTAGACTTCAAGACAAATTATGGTTTAAGGCAAAACAAGTAAGGGCATTCAGAAGACATGATAATCCCCCTTGCATTAAATGCATATACTTTCCCTCTTGTTTTCTGCAAACTTAGTACAAATAGGATTAAAAAAAAGATTAATAATGGATTAAAAATAAAGTTAATGTAATAATGAAAAAACAAAAACCATAAAATTAACCCTTTCCGCGCTGAAAAAGCTAAAAATTCTGTTTACCTTTGTAAAGTATATAATAGAACTCTTAGATAAATGAAAATCCGTATTCTATTCTTTCTTATTACAGTGATGTCATGTGCAGGAATGCTAAAAGCCAATGCACAGGGTCTTTTTTTTCAAAACCCTTCTAATTCGATAAGAAAAAGGACTTCATACGATGTTTTCAAGAAAGATGTTGACATTTTCCAACACCAATTCCATATTGGATTTGACATGCAACTTCCAGAAACTAATGGGATCGGATATATTCTCAGAATCACAGATTTAAAGAATAAAGAGATTTTCAATATCTTTCTGGATGAATCAAAAGATGATATCATTGAGCTGAACCGTGAAGGGTACAGAGAGTTGATTACCTACAAATTTGACCAACATGAATTAAAAAACAAACATTGGTTTCGGTTCAGCTTGAATTTTAATCTGGACAGAAAAATCATCACCATGAGAATCAATGGACATCAAATGAATGTCTATGAGGCTCATCTCCCCAAAAAGATGAAACCCAATCTCGTCTTTGGCAAGAGTGATTATATGATTGATGTTCCGGCATTTGGGATGAAAGACCTTATTATTAGTGGTGACGGTAAGACTTACGAATTTCCGCTAAGGCAGAGTCAAGGTAATGAGGTATATGATAAAAATGGCAACAAAGTAGGTTACGTACAGAATCCTTACTGGGGGATCAACGACTCCTATCACTGGAAATTTATCAAGAAACTGTATTCCCGGACAAATGCAGGTGTTTGCTACGACCCTTCTAGTCAGAACATCTACTATTACAACCAAAATTCCATGGATGTTTTCAATATCGCCAGCAAGGAAACGATACATAAACACTTTCCGCGCAAATGCCCGGTAAAAATTTATCTGGGTATGAATTTTCTGAACCATAAGAACAAGAAACTATATACATACGAGTTATGTAAAGATCCGAAAAAGCCATGGGAAGCAACTGTAGCCAGTCTTGATCTGAACACACTGCAATGGGCCACGGAAAGTTATGATAGCTTTCATAACCAGAAATATCACCATGGAACATTCTTTGACAATAACAAACAGCAATTCACCATCTATGGTGGATTCGAACCGATGCACTACAGCAATCAGTTCTATACATACGATCTGCATACACATAAATGGTCTGTTGTGAAGGGACTCAGAGGGCCACGAATACCAAGATATTTTGTCTCTATTGGCCAATATGGGAATAATGTATATCTGTTTGGTGGAATGGGCAATGAATCCGGTGATCAGTCCGTCGGACGAAAATATTTCTACGATCTGTATCGATTGAATAAGAAGACAAAGGTAATAACAAAGCTCTGGGATCTAAACTGGAATGGGAAACAGAATGTCGTTCCTGTAAAAAGCATGATTCTATTCGACCAGAAATATTTCTATACCTTATGCTACTCTGAATTTCTGTCCGATTCCTATCTGAAGCTCTACCGCTTTTCGATAAAAGACGGAAGTCATCAGATCCTAGGAGATTCTATCCCCATCCATTCGGATAAGATCACGACTAATGCCAATCTATATTATGACCGGCAATTGCAGAAAATCATTGTAACCGTTCAGGAATCAAGAGATGATATCTCATCAACTTTGAAGATTTACAGTATCAACATGCCTGTATTATCTGCCAAAGGATACGCTGAAGCCATTAAAATACCATATCATGCGAAATGGGAAAATATAGCACTCGTCGTCATATTTTGCCTATTTATCGCTTTTGCTGCCTTTATATTTTTCTATCGCAAAAGACATAAAGAAGGTCTGACTCAGAAACAAACCAAGTTACAACTAAACAGAAATCCATTAAAACCGAATTCGATATATTTATTTGGAGATTTCATGGCACGTGATCGCAAGAACAAAGATATCAGTTATATGTTTACTAATAAACTCCGTGAGGTCCTCATCATTCTTATTGAATACAACGAAAAAGATGGTATACCATCAAAATCATTGGGTACAATGCTCTGGGGAGATAAAACGACAGAAAAGATCAAGAACTCACGTAGTGTGACCATGAATCATCTCAGGAAAGTACTTGAAGAAATAGACGGAATCCAGATCACCTATCAAGAAGGATTCTTCAAACTTGAAATCAGCAAACCTTTCTATTGTGATTATTATGAATGTCGCCAGATAATCAAAGAAGAAAATACTGATAATGTCGAATTACTATCCATTCTAATGAGAGGTAAGTTCCTGCAAAAGGCAGACATGCCAACACTTGACCATTTCAAATCTAAAGAAGAGCAAATGCTCATTCCTGTTCTGAAGAAAAAGATGGAAGACGCTTATAGAAAAAAGGAATATGATATTGCCGTAGAATTAGCGAAAGTTCTATTTTATGCAGACCCACTTAACACCAATGCTTTAGATATTCAGATCAAATCGCTGAAACGATTGAGCAGAACATACGAAGCTAAAAACGTGATGAAGGCATTCAATAAGGAATATCAGAAGGATTTCGGTGAAAAATATGAGTACAAAAACAATGAATGACTAAATCTTAAGAAAGGGCATAATAGATCTACAACACAAGAACATTTTTTCCTAGTTTTCTGCTGTATACAAGGAACCTTGATAAATCATAAAAAGCTAATAATCTTACTCTGAAAATAGATCAAATGTTTGTTTCCAACCATTCATCTCGACTAAAAAGGTATAACACTGACCTATCCAATTAGAGCAGATCGATCCTTACCTAGTAAATAAAAAATGGGTTCGTTGCAATAACGAGCCCATCTTTAAAGAAATAATTATAACTTTTATTTTGACATCAACTTTAGAAGAACCATTCAAAATAATTTTTTGAAGCTAGCATACATTATATAGCATACCGATTAGGAATCTTCTAATAACTTCCATAAAGTTATATTTTGACATCCCACTATAAAATTTCATATAACATTGAAAAACGGATCATTTAGCAACCCATGGAGTATAAACAGAAGATGGATCAGGATTATTCCATTTACTAATTGCCTTATTATAACTTTCTTCAGAACGAGGTATAACGAAATTCATCCATGCAGGACGGCCATTTGTATTTAAACGTGCTGCATCAATAATATTTGTTCCTGTATATCCACGAGTAACACTCATATTTAGACGTTTATAATCATAAAAAGGAAGACCCTCACCCCAAAGTTCGACACGTTTTTGAAAGATTATTTCATCTATAATACCAGACTCACTATTCGCATTACAAACATATTCAGGATCACGATACTTCTTCATGAAATCTACCAACAAATCTTTACCCTTTTCTGGATCCAAATGGGCTGCAGCCTCAGCTTCGATAAAATACATCTCTTCTACACGCATAATTGGATAAGCCGAAGCAGCTCCGACTTGATAATTGTCCCTATCTCCCTTATTGGGTCGAAATTTTAATGAAGCATAAACAGGTAACTTAGCTCCTGCTTCTGCATCAATATAAGATTCCTTTCCTGAAAGTTTACTATCAGCAGGTGCTTTCCATTCCAACTTTCTCCAATCGGTATCATCAATACGTTTATACATACTTGCGTCAATTTCAAAAGTTGGGCCAGCTCCAGCATAGCCAAAAGTTGTTTCATTACTTACCCATGATGTCCAATTTAAAATACCTGTATCAACAGAAGGATCTTCAGAAGTTTGTTGAATCCCCCACATCCAGACACTAGGATCATTGAAACCCGTAGCAGTATTTAAAGCTTCATCCTTCGTCATAGGAGTCACGTCTGAAGCATTAATTGCCAATCGAGCATATTTCTGAGCATTAGCATAATCACTATTCCATAGATAAAGGCGAGCTTTCAAGCCATAAACACAATCTAAATGAGGAAGAGATTTTGCGGGTAAGCTAAGGTTAGAAATATACTTTTCTGCCTTATCAAGATCGCTTAATATAAATTTAACCATCGCATCCTTCTTCACTCGAGGATTATTTGAAGCTTCAGCTAAAGAAGTCGATTCCGTTACAATAGGAACAGTATAATTTGTAACATCATTTCCACCATCACCTGTAGCAGATGTTTTATCATTTGGTAAGAATTCATACATTTGGGCCATATCTAAATATAATAAAGCCCGATATGCATAACCTGCACCAACATAACCTAATTGAACTTTAGTAGCTGATGTTGTATCAATAGCTGAAATCAAATTATCTGCAGTCATGATAAAATGATAGTAATAATTCCAAATAAAACGTGGACGTAAATCATCTTTACCAATCGAATAATCTTCAAGCCATGGACGAAAATGTCCACTATAAGGATAGAGCATGCCACAATCACCAGTCATTAAATCACGAGCATGCATAATTGCACTATACCCAAACCAGAAATGGTAACCATCATCAGCCATTTTCTGATCAACATCATTCATATATGCAGGCATTGCCATCAATAAAGCCTCTGTTGCTGAAGATGATTTCTTTATTTGTTGCTGTGTTGCAACAACTGTTGGTTCGGTCTCATCTATGCAGCCAGTCATTGCAACGCATAAAGCACAAAAACCGAAGCCAAAAATTAACCTACTTATTTTGTTCATAATTATAATTCTTTTAATCATTAGAATGTAACCGTTATGCCACCAGAAATTGTGCGTATTGGTGAATAATAACTCCCATTATTCACACCTGAAAGACTTTGGCGAGGATCAAGACCACGTCTTTTTGACCAAGTCCAAATATTATCACCCACAACATAAAAACGAACCTTCTGTAAACTCATAGTAGAAAGTAATCTTTTTGGCAAGGTGTAACCTACTGTGAAATTTTGAAAGGTCAGATAAGAGGCACTAGTCAACCAACGATCACTCGTAGCATTAGAATATCGATCATCAAACTCCAGACGAGGAACATTTGTATTCGTATTCGTCTCAGTCCAAGCCTTTAAGATATCAGTATGAAATTTCTCGCCAGGCGTATTACCCATACCCTCCTGATAAGAAGTATCAAAAACTTTACCACCAAGTTGATATGAGAAATCGACAGAAAGGTCAAAGCCTTTCCATGTAAAGTTTGTACCAAAACCTCCATAAGCATCAGGCAATGCTGTCCCACAAAGATGGTAAGTTGCTTCATTAGGATTATTTGTTGTTGTTTGTCCAGTAACTTTACCATCTTTATCAGTTACATCTTTATAATAAAGAGCTTCCCCTGTCTCTTTGCTAACTCCTGCATATTTACGCAGATACCATGTATACATAGGTCTATTCTGCCCTATATATTTAAGGCCTGTTGTCGTAGAAAAGCCCTTGACACCATCAACATCCATAGACTTAAGTTCATCAGGAACATAAGTAACTTTATTCTTATAAGTAGTAAAATTTAATTTAGCATCCCATTCAAAATCTCTCGTTTTAATAAGAGTTGCATTAAGATCAACTTCAACTCCCTTATTGACCATATCACCCACATTATCATAGCGACTCGTATATCCATAAGAAGCCGGAAGAGAAAATGCAAACAACATATTTGAAGTCTTACGATAAAAGTATTCAAGGCTACCTGTTAAATAATAATGGAATAAAGAAAATTCAAAACCAGTATTAAAGTTCCCCTGCTTTTCCCAACTAATCTTCTTATTTCCTAATGAAACAGGGACTAAAGAAACGCTGCCATTTGAATTTTTAATAGAATAGTAAGTAGTATATAAATAATCATCATTGAGTTTATAAGTATCATAAAGAAAACCCGTAATATTATCATTTCCTTGTTCACCATAAGAAAATTTATATTTCAGTTCATCAATCCATGACACATTAAACCATTTTTCTTTATTAAGAAGCCATGCTGCACCAAAAGACCAAAAACCGCCCCAACGATGATCGGGATCGAAATGAGAAGAAGCATCACGACGATAAGAAAGTGAACCAAAATATTTCTTCGCATAATCATATTGTATACGGCCAAAATAACCTTCTGTATTATAATCAGAGGTATAAGAATTAACAGAACCAACAACAACAGCGCCACTTAGTTCTTTGTTGTAAACAGAAAGTTGGTTGGTCTTATAACCGTCCAGATCATAATATCTTTTTCGGTAATATTCATGTCCTAGCATAACGTCAACATCATGATCACCAAAAGAGCGTACCCATGTAAGCAACTGTTGGTAGTTATAAGCCCAATCACGTGTATGTTCCTTGGTTACAACACCATTAGAAGAAGCATATTGTCCAAAAAACGGATTAGTGGTAAACGTATAACGTTGCTCATTTACCATTACAGTATTATTGGATGTGAACTTAAAATCTTTAAGAAATCTTATTTCTGCAGAACCTGTTGCATTAAAAGAATTACCCTCCGCATTATGTGTTTCCAATTGATTAGAACTTAATGGATTTGCCAAAGATATATAAGGACGTTGCATACCATTTATAGACCCGTCCCCATAATCATAGCTTTGTAAATGAGAGTTATTATCATACATAATATTGCCCTTTCCATCACGAATATACAAAGGATAAATCGGAGCTACCGTTGTTAGAGCAAATACGTTACCGGAACTGGTCTCATCCCCATCATCTGTTGTCTCCAGATAATCAGTATTGGAATGAGCATAAGAAAAATTACCAGCCATTTTCAGCCATGGTTTAAGTTGATAATCAGCCTTCAAACGTCCTGTAAAACGCTCAAAACCAGAAGCTTTTGTAATACCTTTATTACTCAAATAATTCGTAGATCCATAAAATGAAGATTTGTCAGTACTCCCCGATGCAGAAAGAGTATATTCCTGACGAAGACTATTTTGGAAAGTTGCATTTGTCCAATTATCAGGGATTAACGTGTATTGTTGACCATTATATGTATAGACACGTCCAAGAGTAGCATTTGGATTTAGTTTTCCATTTGAACCAATAAGGCTCTCTCCATTTGGAACTGTATATACGTTATAGCCTAATCCATAATCATTACTTGCTGTAAGATTGTCATTAGCGAAGGATGCAGCATTATCATCAGAATATTTCCATTTATCTTTTGCATATCTATCAAGAGCACTATACCATAGTTCATAGTGTTTTGCAGGACTATTAATATACTTATAATCGGGAATGGCTCTGGAATTTGAGCCCCATTTTGCATCCACAGTAATAATCGATTGCTTGTTGTGACCAGATTTTGTTGTAATGATAATAACACCATTAGCTCCACGTGCTCCATACAAAGCTGCAGATGCTGCATCCTTAAGTATGGTCATAGAAGCAATGTCTTGTGAATTTATCGTATTCATATCTCCATCAAAAGGAGCACCATCGACAATAATCAGAGGTTCTTTACCAGCATTAATAGAACTTATACCACGTATACGTACATCAGGCGTATAAACACCAGGCTGACCAGAAGTTGTATTAATCTGTACACCTGACACCTTACCAGAAAGAGCATCTATAGGATTAGATACCTCTACTTTACTTATATCATCCGCATTCAATACAGCTGCAGAACCTGTAAAAGACGACTTTTTAGCCGTACCATAAGCGACGACTATAACTTCATCAAGATTTTTATTATCTTGATCAAGTGTTATACGCATATTACGGCTAACCTTAACGGTTTTAGGCAACATACCAATATAGGAGATTTCTAGTTTCGTCGTTAGATCTGGAACTGTAAGTGAAAAATTTCCATCAACATTGGTAACGGTACCCATCTTTGTACCAATCACTTTTACAGAAGCCCCAATTACAGGCTGACCATCTTCACTACTGATGACAGTACCTGTAATTTTCGTTTGCGCCATTGCCATTCCCAAGCTCAGGAACAAGCAGGCTAAAAACATCATTAGTCTTTTTCCCATAACCTTTTTCATTAGAAGATTAAATACCTAAAATTTACAATTATCAAATTTTTTTTGTCAATCATTTCTAAACCCAGAATCTTCACATCTCCAAAACATCTCCCTCTTTTTAATGCTCAATTCTGATATACCTGAAATGCTTTATTTAAGTTCTGACAGCCTCTCTCAAAACCATCAGAATATTCATTCAGAAATTACCCTTTTCTATTATTAAATCTCTATAAAAGAAATTAGATTAAATTCTTATTTCGAATGTAAAATTAAGGAACATTTATCAAATTTCCAAACAATTATTTCAAAAAGTTAATATTTAACATAAAATATAATCTATATGCAACATTATTACACTTTTAGCAAGACAAAAGTAAATAAAATAAGTATAATTATGAATAATTAAAAAAGAAAGAGGCATAGGAATACCACCTTCTCAAATGATTGAGACTAAAAACGAACAGGAATATTTATTATAGCAGAAAAGATGTTTTTATTATCAAAAAAACATGAAAAAGGATTTGCATAATAACAAAATCATATCACACAAATCTTTTTTCATACATCAAATCAGACTTATTTTGAAAAACAGAATGTGATTAAACGCACATTACTTTATTTCTTCTCAGGGTTCTCACCAGAGATTATCTCAACTGCATATTCCCCCATCTGCAGGTAACCCTCAGGATTTGGATGAAGCCAATCCCCTCCTTGTACATTTTCCTTCATCCGATGGGGATCAAGAGGATTGCTGTAGAAGTCTGTCAAAATCCAAGATCCCATCTACCTTATCTTTCTGAGAACGTATCCAATCATTTACCTCCTCACGAGCGGCCTCATGAGAAACAGAATAAACACCTGATCCGAGGAAAGGCGTAATGGTACCAAGATAGACCTTCAAATGACGATCTTTGGCTTTCCTGATCATTTCAATATCGCCAGCAAGGAAACGATGCATAAACACTTTCCGCGCAAATGCCCGGTAAAAATTTATCTGGGTATGAATTTCCTGAACCATAAGAACAAGAAACTATATACATACGAGTTATGTAAAGATCCGAAAAAGCCATGGGAAGCAACTGTAGCCAGTCTTGATCTGAACACACTGCAATGGACCTCGGAAAGTTATGATAGCTTTCATAACCAAAAATATTTCTATACCTTATGCTACTCTGAATTTCTGTCCGATTCCTATCTAAAGCTCTATCGCTTCTCGATAAAAGACGGAAGCCATCAGATTCTAGGAGATTCTATCCCCATCCATTCGGATAAGATCACGGCTAATGCCAATCTATATTATGCACGGCAACTACAAAAAATCATTGTAACCGTTCAGGAATCATCACTACGATTTCCCTGACCGTAGCCAGAACTATTCCCTTCTACTTGGATTCGGCTGAAACTTACACACATTAAAGTAAGCTTATACTGAACAAAACATAATAAACCCCCGAAAGTTTTTATTTAACTTCCGGGGGTTATACCACTTTAACACACCTTACTTTTAAATTGTACCATTAAAAATTAATACAAAGGATTTTGCTGCATATTTGGATTAGCATCCATTTCATAAGAAGGTATGAGAGGAAGAGCTTTCTTCGAAGTCCACGTGTTAATGACTTGAGCATCAGGATTCAAAATAGAATGCCAGCCTTGATTAGCAGACGAAGTATAACGAGTAATTGTCTCGCCTCGGCGAAGTGCATCGAAATAACGCTGACCCTCGCCAACAAGCTCCTTACGACGTTCCATATAAATGCGTTGTGCCGTAATATTAGAAGCAGTTACCTCTTTACTAACATCTGTGGTTCGATTCTCAATGATCTCATTCAAATACTTAGCAGCCGTCGTCTTATCATGTGCATCGAATGCGGCTTCTGCAGCATTCAAATATACTTCAGAAAGACGAAGTACAGGTATATCATTATAACGTCCCATAGGGAACTTCTTCAGATAAACCTTCCTGCCACCAAAAGCATTCTTGCTATCATCCGTAGCTGCAGCAACAATATCATTACGAATATCTTTGCCATCTGTAAGTAGCGAATCTGAAAATGACTTAGTTATAACAATATCACCATATCCAGGATCAGACAGCTTACTTGAATTTTCAATTGTCAGATAAGCATAACCATTACGGTCAACCCAATCAGAGGTATTCGTAATAACAAATTCAAAAAGCATTTCATTAGTATGAGAAGCATCAGTATTACTCCATGCATTAACATACTGATCACGTGTCCACAACTTATATGGAGAATTATTAATGACATCTTCTGAAACAGACAATGCATTTTTATAATCTCCTTTGCTCAAGTAGACACGGGAAAGAAGAGCTTCTGCTGCCCATTTATTAATATAACCTTGGGTTTTACTTGTAGACAATGCACCAGAAGAAATGGCCTCAGTAAGGTCTTTAATCACCTGAGTATAACACTCAGCTACAGTATTTCTACCTACCTGAACATTATAATCATATACGGTAGTATCTATTGGCGCTCCTAAGGAAGCACCATTGTCTTTCAGATAAGGCTCACCATAAACACGGGTTAAATCAAAAAGACATAAAGCACGAACCACTCTGGCCTCATTCTTATATTGAGCGACAGCGCTGGCATTTGATGAAGCATCGCTTATTTTACCACCATCAACAGCAGCTATAATGCGATTTGCACGGCCAATAGTAATCAATGGAGACTGCCAGATAGCTGAACCTTGGCCAAAATCATCAGCAGTCCTATACTCCATTTTATAATAAAATTCAGCACGGCCACTACCATACGAAGCATTATACTGGACATCCTCTCCGCGAACATCACCATAAACGAACATATTTCGTCCATAATAATCGACAAAATCAGAGGTACCTTTCAAGGCCTTGTACATACCTGTGCGTGCACTTTCAAGAGCAGCACTATTTTTCAATGCTGTCTCAGAAGGCACCCCGTCATAAGGTGATACATCAAGCCAGTCATTTCCACAAGAAGTCAATGCGGATAGGACTAAGGCCCCACAAGCCAATTTATATATGTATTTTGATAATTTCATATCTTCCAGTTTTTTATCTATTAAAAACCTAATTCTACACCAAAAGTAAATGTGCGGATAGCTGGTGTTTGAAAGACACAAATACCAGTAACAGGAACTTCGGGATCAACATACAGTTTAGAAGATTTCCATGTCAGCAAGTTTGAACCTGAAAAATAAGCACGAACCTTGCTCAAGCCAAACTTCTGCAGATACTGCTGAGGTACAGAGAATCCTATAGTAAGACTCTTCAAACGAAGATAATCTAAAGGCATCATCCAACGAGATGAATACACGAACGTATTACCATACTGAAATTTCGGTAACTTAGCTGTTGTATCACCAGGACCACTCCACATCTTTGAAAGTTTATAATAATCAGGGAGCGCACCTAAATATAGGTCAGAACCGCCATTAGAATGCTGCCAACGAGGATAATCATAGGCATGACCACCAATTTTATAGGTAAAATTAAAGTTAAAGTCAATAAACTTCCATTTTAGGGTATTGCTAATCGCACCTTCAAGTTTTGCCTCTGGATTACCAACTATAACCTTTTTAGCTTTATTTACATCAGTAGTAGTATTACGTGCATCTTTTGTCCCATCATTGATATAATATTGCTCATTACCGGTCTGAGGATCTACTCCTGCATACTCATAGCAATAATAAGAATTATAAGCGTATCCAACCTTATGTGCCAAAACACGCCCCCAATTTGAATCCATAATAGCATCTGAACTTCCATTCAGTTTTATAACTTTATTATGGTTATGAGCCATATTTAAAGTTGTGCTCCACGTAAAGTCTTTTTCCTGAAGCCAATTAGCAGTAAGGGTCAGCTCATAACCTGTATTACGAAGGGAACCAATATTCTGAGCGACTGTAGGTACATAAGGAGTAACATTATCATAATAGCCAGCAACGCCAGAAATAGGCATATCATAGATCAAATCCTTTGTCGTACGAGTGTAAAAATCGAATGTTGCTGTATAACGGCTCAAAAATGTCAAATCAAGTCCGACATTAAAAGCATAATTCTTCTCCCACTTCAGATTATCATTGCCCACACCGACTATACCCATACCGGATTCACCATCATAATACTCACCATATTTATAAAGGTTCATATAAGAGTAGTAACCATAAGGCTGAGTACCATTTACGCCATAAGAAACACGGAGTTTACCATCAGAAAGAACATTCTTTATGGATTCCATAAACTTCTCACCAGTAAAACGCCATGATCCAGAAACAGACCAAAAATTGCCCCAACGGTTGTCACGTGAAAGGCGAGAACTACCGTCAGTACGGAAACTTGCACCTAAATAATACCTATTATTATAATTATAATTAATACGACCCAAATAAGATACCAATTTTGAATCTTGCTTATTACTTTGTGCCGATGTAGTACCGGCATTACCAAGTTCATAAAGATCACCAGGATAATTCTGACCGCTCATATAGTTGAATCCATAACGATAATCTTCACTTTCAAAACCTACTAAAGCATCAATATTATGAAGACCAAAACTCTTCATATAAGTAAGCTAAGATCTTGAGTATTTATCTGTTCAATAGTATTTTTGATTCTTTGAAAAACACCCGAAGGGCTACCATTAGCTGAATATCTATCCCAAAGAACATCCTCTGTACCATCATTATAATCATAAGCCAGTTTCTCACTTAAATCCAGGCCTTCTAAGATATTCCAAGAAAGTTTAATTGTATTATAACTACGATGTACTGTATTTACATCACTGGAATGTTGATATTCCTTCAGAGGATTAACTCCAGCATAACCTGGAGCATCGGTAAAACTACCATTTGCATTATAAGCTGTAGATGATGGATTTTGGAAAAAAGCATAGTTGGCAACAGCACCATCATAATTTGTGGCTTCATCAGCTAAGCGCTGACGCATCTTAGAAATCAACGAAGTCACATTCAAAGTAAAATGACCAAAAGTATGAGTAACATTGACATTACCAGTATATCTCTTTAAACCTTCATTAGCAACAATACCATCCTGATTAGCATACGCTAAAGAAGAATAGAATTTAGTATTTTCACCACCTCCAGATACATCGACCTGATAATCAGAATGATGGCCAGTCTTGAACAACAAATCTTTCCAATCAGTCCATCCTGAACTTGGTTTTTTTGCATAATTATCTATTTCAGATGCAGCCTGCGCTGCAGCCTTCGTAGCATCCATGTTCTCTCCATATTCATAATGGTTTTTAAGTCCTTCTTCCAGAAGTGCACGACGATCATCACCATTCATTTGTGGACGATAATCAATAGCCATATTAGAAAAACCCCAGTCACTCCGATAATTCACGCGAGTCTTTCCTTTACTACCACTTTTCGTTGTTATAACAATAACGCCGTTAGCAGCACGAGATCCATATAAAGAAGCAGCAGCAGCGTCCTTTATAATAGTCATACTCTCTATATCATCAGGGTTCAATGTCGCCAATATGCTCGTACCTGCATCACTATAAGTGAATTCACTCATATTACCAGAATTAACAGGCGTACCGTCAATAACAATCAATGGATTATTACCGGCATTGATAGATCCCATACCACGAATACGAATATCTGCCGCAGCACCTGGAGAACTTGAAGAAGAAGTAACTGTAACACCAGCAACTCCACCAGCCAACTTATCCTCAATAGACATAACCGGCACATCTTCTAAAGATTTAGTATCCATTGTTGCAGCAGAACCAGTAAAGGAAGACTTCTTAAAGTTGCCATAACCAGTTACGATGACTTCATCCAGTGACTTATGGTCAGCTTTCAGTGTCACCTTCATACTTGGTTTGGCTGTAACAATCTGAGTTACCATTCCAAGATAAGCAACCTTTAACTTTTTTCCGTCTGGAACCGTTAAAGTAAAATTTCCGTCAGTGTCAGTTACCGTACCCTGCTTTGTACCTAAAACAAATACGGATGCGCCTACTACAGGTTGCCCGTCATCAGAAGAAACAACTGTACCTGTGACCTGCGTTTGTGCCATTGCCATTCCCAAGCTCAGGAATAAGCAGGCTAAAAACATCATTAGTCTTTTTCTCATAATCCTTTTTTTCAAGATTAAATTAAATACTTGTATTTATGTTTATCAAATTTTTCTCTCATCATCTTCAGGCTGTCAAATATCATCAAACAGATACGATGATCCAGAACAGATAAATATTAGCCTGATTGTATAGAAATACTCTTTTATATGTCTATTGCCTCTCCCACAATCAACATATTGTCCGGGAATTACCCTTTTCAATCAAATCTCTCCCTGTTAAGAAAATAAAGTATATTTCTATTTTGGGACTACAAAATTAAGAATTATTTAGTATATTTCCAAATATTTTTTGCAAAAAGTTAAGTTTTAGCACAAAAATGTATGTTTTATGCAGCTTTAATTCATATTTAGGTTAACAAAAGCATAAAATCAAAATATGATCTATGTAAACACAAACGACGAGACAGGTCTACAAAAAATCAGAACAGAAGCATAATCGATTAGATTAAATCTATATGTCAGGAATCAAATCATATAACAATTAAAAAGAAACTAAAACGAATACAATTAATACAGGCTTGGTAGACTAAAGATTTCTTAGAATCCCCCATCTAACGTTAAATCAAGATCATTAATTTCATATAAAGAAGTATCCATTCCTTAAATATAACCTAAGTTTAAAGTTTTTTTAGAAAAAAATAGTTGAGGAACATGAACCTCAAAAAGAATATATATTAGTTCAACCTTTATAGATAACCAAGGTATCTTCTACAATAGTCTCCAAGATAATAGCATTTAGTAAGAGCTGACTTGCATTACAAGAAAGAAAAGATTTAAATGTTTGCCAAAATGTAAAGTGACATAAAATCTATCCTTCTTAATGGTTAGATTAAAAGGACAGAAAAAGACCTGGCCAAAGTACTGGTCAGGTCTATAATTTCTTCAAAATTCGAATTCAAGAGTTTCAATTTGCCTTCAAACTTTTTGCATCTGAGGCTGCAATTTTTTGAAGTCTGGGATAGGCTATTGAAGTGAGATATGTCTTGTCGGTTGTAACCAGAGTAGATTCTGAGCAAACTGAGGATGATGTAAAATAACCCATTATAAGACTTGTGGCACTATGATCACCCCATGCGCCATCATCCTTTAATACGGTTGTATAAATCAGGTTATCAGTTTCATCATAATTGAACTGACCTACCAGCCCATAATCGGACGACCAGGTGTAGTATCCATCGTTCTGATCCCATAACATCGTCCACACATAACGAGTGACAGGTGTTGCATCAGTCGAAGAGGTTTCATCTACAAAGGGCCCCATGTACTGTCCCCCATAAATATGTAAGGAAAGAGTAGATTCGTCAAACTTTGCAGGAATACTAAGTCCCAAATCCGGGAGTTCGATACGTACTTGACCATTATCTTTAACCAACTTGGCATCAAATGCTTGCTGAGTAGCCGTAGAAGATATGTCACTATAGCCCCAGAAATAATATTCACCGGCCAGATCTTTGTTAAAATCAAACTGGCGGACGAGGAAAGAATCAACCACATCGCCTGTCTGACATTTCACATAACCAGAACGCCAATGACCAAGATTATTGTCATTTACAGTAATCGAAAGACTATCCTTATCCACAGTGATGTCAGACCATTTAGGAGCAGATAAGACACGAACCGTCAGACTATGCTTCAAGGCCACACGAGTAGTCTGGGCATCATCATTCAAGTAAACATTTCCGCCTTTAAGGACAAACAGCATACCATATTGAGACACATTGACTAACGTTGAATCTCCATTGGAAGCCTTCACTGTCAGTAAAGTGCTTCTGGATTCACGGGAAGGATTTGCATCGGCAGAAACCGTAATAGTATTCCCCTTTACATTGACATTCAACCAGGGATCTTGTGCTGAAGCTGTGATTCCAACCCCTTTCACCACAATGTCTTTCTTTCCACCAGCTGCATCTATAGATGTCTCCGCAGAAGAGACTTGAACAGAACTTGTTGAAGGGGTATATCCATCATCACTACAAGAAACTCCCATCAGGCTTCCCAGGATGAAAATCAATAAACCATATATCTTTTTCATATCCATATATTTTATTTGATTTTTGTAAGGGTCTGTAGTAAAGGAACCATATAACTGCCATTGATATTCCAGGCAGAAATTCCACTCATTCCACCAGCACTAGTAGCAGAACTAGGAGAACCATTGAAACTCCAAATAATAAACGAGTTCGTCTCATGACCAGAAAATTGTCCGTTATCTTCAAATGTATAAACCGTCCCAGGTTTGGAAGTATCCCATTTCAAGTCTACACCTGCAGTTGTGCTCCAAGTAAAATAACCTGAAGAAGCATCCCAGGCACATAAGTAAACATCAAGGCCTTTATACTCTCCAATCTTCTGAGTCAGCAAGGACAGTATGCCTTTAGATCTATTGTAATTCAGAATTGGTTTGATGTTCGGTCCAAGACCTGTCATTGTATAAGATGATCCGTCATCGTTAGGAGTCAAGGTCACCTGAATCGTTCCATAATAATAGGTGAGCAGATAGGTTCCGGCAAAATCCTCAAATTTCTGATACCCTTTGGGAAGGACTGCATACAGTATCATGTCAGTAGCTCCCGGGTCCACACAGGAAAAGGTCAGATTCTTTTCATTGAAGACAAAATGCTGGACAGATTTCCCGTGTATTGTAATCGGAGTTTGCAAGTTTATACCTGTAGTAGTTACATAATAAGCTACCGTCTCATCATTTCCTCCGGACAATGAAGTAAACTGACGGATATCTCCGTCCATATTTACAGAACCTATAGAATCTTTGGCAGCCTTAACGACAAACGAATACAACATATTCTTATTCACATTCGTGATACTGTCCAGATACTCCTTCCATGAGGTTTTTTCTGGAAGACGGACCAGTACCATGTGATCATCCCATTTCTTCCCTTTCAGAAAAATGGAATCTTTTGAGGTTTTTTGAATGACAAATTCATAATCTCCCTGATTTCCTTCAACGTTATCAGGATAAGGCTGAGACAGATAGTGCATGATCTCATTATAAGTATTGAAGGTCAGTACAGGTCCTTGATCCTTAATGACATCATAACTTGAAGAA
This sequence comes from uncultured Prevotellaceae bacterium, assembly GCA_963769405.1. Lineage (GTDB taxonomy): Bacteria > Bacteroidota > Bacteroidia > Bacteroidales > Bacteroidaceae > Prevotella. The sequence goes on from CAVYLQ010000023.1 coordinate 19,493, forward strand.
GTTACTATACTGTCCGGTGCGATCTCACTGGAAACATGAGCCTTGCCATTCTTGAACTTGACAAGATAAGTATAGCCGCCATACTTATACTCTTTACCTGCATAATAACGGAGTATCCAGCCATTAGAGGCAGATTCCAGTAAGGCCTTGTCTGACGTTGCTGTATTATCCAGACGTTCTGCCGCAGACTGGTCAAAGACATTCTTATCATCGTGCAAACACGATTGCAAAGAGAAGGCAACTATGCAAAGTAATATACTAAAAACAATTTTTTTCATACTCCAAGAATTAATTTAAGTGTTCCAGATCAAGAGTACCTAACTCGTTGGCACGATGAAGAACTGCATCTCGTAGCTCATCAATATCTATATTCCAAGAGTTTTTCATATAGGTACGGACGATTGCCAACTTTTCCTGAATAAGAGAAGCTCCGGTTGTTCCTGCATCTTCCAGAATAGCATTCCAATCATCAGGAGTGATCGTTACATAATAGGAAAGCATTTCTGCAAAATCCTCTCTAGGTTCATCCATTGCATAAGGAGAGACAAATCCAGCTTGATGAGCTGTATGGTCAGATATCTGGTACCAGTCCCCACTTACATATCCTGACTGGGTTATCAAATCAAAAGAAGTATCATACGGCTTTTTCTGATTCAGAATATGTGTAAACTCATGATGCAAGGTATGAAAATAATAAAGGTTCAGCGTATTGTAGTCCTTAAGCATTTCATCTGTAAGACTATTCACCATATACAATGTTACCTTAAGTCCTCCTTCCGCCGTACCCAAAACCATTGTATTATTATTGTTGTAAGCAGGAGAGCCTATCAAATGGATGATTCTCGGTACATTGGCTTTCACAAAATTCTGACCAGCCACTTCATTATAGGCATCAAACCAGAGATATTTCACGATAATGGCTAGTTTGGCAGCCTTTGCTGAATCTGCCGGAACCAGCGTATACTTCATATCGCTTTCTATATCCTCCATCTTGTACTTAAACTGTACATTATAAGGATAGGTGTAGTTTTTCAACAACCACTCATCCAGATTATCACGGGCTGGAGAAGTGGTAGGGAAAATAGTCTTACCGGTAGGATCATCGTCCGAACAGGAAACAAATCCCATAAAAAGGACGAGAACAAAACATATCGTATATAATTTTTTCATTGCCTTCATATTTTAATGTTTCATTTTTTTCTCGGATTTGGTTCCAAACCAGCCGTGATGACATCCTGTGGCAATTGTATTGCTCGACGGGGATCTTCCACTGTTAAAGTATCTGTTACCTTTTCCAATTTATTATTTGAATCAATAATACGGCGGTAAATAACGATTCCATAACGTTTGACATCCTGCATCCGGAATCCTTCACCTAAAGTGATAATCCTGCGCAACTGAAGGATACACTGCAGGAGTGGTTCCTGTGTTTTACTTTCTATGGTGAAAGAGGTATGGAATTGTTTCTTCGGAGTCGGTTTATCTGGTGTATAATAATCAATACTACTATAAAACTCTTCAATCTGATCCAAGGTCAATTGTACTCCGGAACTTGAGAATTTTGACAACTCGGCATTAATATCAGACAGTGCTGCCGTATACTTTCCTTGCAGTGCATAAGCCTCAGCTCGGACCAACAAGGTTTCATCCGTATTGAAGACCGGATATTCAGCATGAGGATATCCAGTACCGGTCTGAATGTCGGTATATTCAAATGAATAAGGAATCTTCCTAAGTATATATTTAGATAGGTCACTATTACTGAACACATTATATCCGAAAACTGAAGCCGAAGATCCCCATGGGCCCGGAGCTTCCAGCGTCTCTTTATCAGAAATCATCTGACCATGGGAATATCTATCCCCATATAGGTAGGGCCCATCAACAGCTCCCCATTCCGAATAAGCGACCTGAAGGAGTAAATTGGCTTTCTCTTCAGAACTAACATAGGCATTCGGCTGTATTTGTTTATTGGCAGATAGTGCATTCCAGGAAGCCCAGTCACGCAGTTTGCTGGCAGGAGCATCACCAAGTACCTTTGTAGCGTATTCTACAGCTTTATCATACTTTTGATAATACAAATAAAAGCGGGCTGCAAAAGCATAAGCTGAAGTGGGAGTAAAATGGAACTTCGGATGATCGTACGTACTCCCCACAAGCTGCATGCCTTTCTGCAGATCACTGTCAATTTTCTCATAGGTCTCAGCCAGAGTTCCTCTTTGGTATTGTTGTCCGACCTTAGTCTCTGGTTTCTCAGGATACGGAATACCTAATTCTGTGGAAGCTGTTGTCTTATCATAAGCATTACAGAAGACAACTGAAAGCATAAACTCGGAATAAGCACGGCAAAGCAATGATTCACCCAACTGTGCGGAACAGTCTGATTGTTTCGTTACATCCAATCCTTCAATATAAGAGATAGCCTGGTTGGCAGCTGCAACCGCACTGTAATAACTTTCCCAAAGTTGCTGTGGAGTCTCGTCATCCTTAATCTCCGTAATATCTTTCCAATTATAAGCCTGAGACTGAAATTTAGAAGCCTCCGTCCAGGCTGTATTATCCTGCTCGTCAGTATTATCAGAATACATTTCCAACAGATAAGCTGGATTCCTTTCGGAATAAGCGCTGACCAGAAGTTTACTCACTTCTTCGGTACTTTTCAACTCCATCCGATTATCTGGCAACTTATTGAGATAACTATCGCAGGATACAAGGCTCACAGCAAATACTGCCATGATTATACCTTGAAATATACTTGATTTCTTCATGTCCATAAGTCTTATAAATGAATTAAAATCCAACTCTAAGCGTCAGAGTAAACTGGCGGGGTATAGGAGCAGCTACACCTCCCGTATTCACGAATTCAGGATCCTGACCATTCAATTTCTTGTCAGCATAAAACAAGAATAAGTTAGTTGCCTGAAACTTTAAAGAGAGACTGGAAAAAGGAGTTTTACTCAACCAACTCCTATTGAAGTCATAACCCAGCGTAATTTCCTTCATACGGATAAAATCTCCTTTTGCAATACGTTCCGTAGAATAGTTGTAGGCATTGTAGGCATAAGGAAGGTGGTCATCTGTATAATACTGGCGATAACTCAATATGACAGGAACATCTGTATATTTTTCATCTCCTGGAATCACCCAACGGTTCTTAAATTCCTTGGTCATAGCTGACAGATCTGTATATTGGGCTTTGAACACAGGATCCAGGCGGACCACATTACCAAATGAATAAGTTATAAAGAAGTTGAGGGAGAATCCTTTGTATTTAAAAGTATTTCCCAAAGATCCTACATATTTGGGGTCTGTAGAACCTTCATACTTCAGATAGCCGATATTGTTCCGCTCCTGAAAGTTGATATCATCTACAGTAACTACACCTTTTTCATTCAGGAAAGTCGGCATTCCATCTTCATTCAATCCCTTGAAAGGAATAGAGAACAGAGCTCTTGCGGGATAACCTTCAACTCCATAACCGGTACCTTGAATCAGATCCATAACCTGGGAATGATTAGTTAGCCTCGTAACTTCCGTCGTATTATAAGAATAGATAAAATTCGTGGCCCATGAGAAGTTCTTGGTTCTGATATTTGTTGATGACACACTCAGTTCCTGACCATGCGACTTCATATCAGCCTGATTAGCATACCGCATCACCTTACCTCCTGAGCCTTCTGTAATAACCGGACCGATTTCATCAAAATTCTTTCGGGAATACATATCAAATGACACATTGATACGGTCATCAAACAATCCGAAATCCAATCCTAAGTTCAATTCATGCTTCTTTTCATAAGTCAGTTCACTATTCTCCAAGTCTGTAATATGGATTCCAGATTCCTTGTCCGAGGAAAACAAGCGATAAGGATTATATGCTTTCATCACGACGGTAGAACTTACAAGGGATGGATCCGGAGGTGAAGCAGTCAGTGAATAGGAAGCCCTTACTGTCAGATGAGAAAGTTCATGATTAAACGCTTTGTCAAACCAAGGCTCTTCATTTGCATTCCAGGCTCCGGAAATATTCCATGTAGGGAGCCAGCGGGCATTCCTGCTTTTTCCTAATTGGTTTGAGCCTTCATAACGGTAAGTTCCATTCAGCACATAGCGGTTTTTATAGGAATAGGTACCATTGAACAAGAAGGCTGCCGTGCGGGAATTGGTATTCTTCAGAGAATAATAATCCGTATTTCCTTCGATACTTTTCTTAAAAAACTCATAGACATAAAAAGGGATTTCTCCTGAATCGTATTGCATTCCCCAGCCATTGAACCAGTTCCGGTTACGATCAATTCGTGTTGATTCTACTCCACCCAGCAGATTCACGATATGAGCCTTGTCAAACACGTGGTTATAGGTTCCTGTAATACGATAATCATAACTTGTCATGGAGTTGTCAGTCCGTTGGTACATACCTCCATTGGGCAGTACCGTAATAGGTAGTGCGTATGGCTTATCAGGATTTGTGTAAAGATATTTGTTAGCATCTCTGATGGTTGAATTGTCCATTGCCCGATAAGCCTCAGCCTGGTCAGAAGAATCCTTGATCTTATGCTCCTGGGATGTTGTAGCATACTTTATTGCTGCTAAAGCTGTCAGTTCCAAATCCTTAAAGGGCTTATAGTTCAACTGTGCCTGAAACTTAGAATCTACTACATTCAAGTCTATATAATTTGTTTCCAGTTCATGCATGATATTGAATGGAGCATAATTGGCCACATAGTATTCATCCGGATCCAAAGTCCGGGAAGTATTGAGTGCATAGGAATATGGATTAATATCAAAATTCCTCTTAACCTGACCTGTGACGACATCCACATCCTGATTAAGTGTACCCGGCGCTTTCTGTTTACGATAGGAAGCTCCTCCTATGAGATTGATAGAAAGATTATTGAAGAGATGATGTGTTACATTGAAATTGCCTGTATAGCGTTTCACCTGACTATCCTTATACCATCCCGGATCAAACATAGCACTCATGGATACATAATAGTTTGACTTTTTTGTTCCACCGCTCATGCTCAATGAGTGATTTTGCATAATTGCCGATGTAAACAGTTGCTTAAACCAATTGGTATTCCGGAATTCAGCTTGTTGCAGATACCCATTCATGGCTTCTGGGGTATTGGCCAGTCCAAACTGTCCTGATGTGGAATTATAGGTATTAATCAATTGATACATTTTTCCATATACGCCATAATCCCGGCCATTCAAGACACTCGAAAGATTCAACCATCCCTTTTCCTGCATCTCTTTATAAATACCCATCTGGTCTTGAGAATTCAAGATATTAAACTGGCTGTAAGAAGGGACCAGACGAGAAGTATACTCTCCGGTATAATTGATATGGGCCTGTCCCTCTTTTCCTTTCTTGGTAGTAACGACAATGACTCCAGCCATTGCCCGTGCACCATAGATAGAAGTTGCAGAGCCATCTTTCAAAATCTGAAAACTCTCGATATCATCAGCATTTAATCCTGCTATAGCGGAAGAGATCAATGTCTCAGCATTACCGGATGACAGGTCATCAGCACTGATATCGGTAACATCTTCCTGAATTACACCATCAACAACCCAAAGTGGTTTTGAACTACCATAGATTGACGTAGCTCCACGGATTCTGATCTTTGGTGCTGAACCAAATGTACCTGATACATTTTGAACACTTACACCTGCTGCACGTCCTTCCAGAGAACGACTGATGTCAGGTGTACCGCCCAACATCGCATTTGCAGCATTGACCTTATCAGTCGCTCCGGTAAATAAACGGCGGTCCATCTTTTGCATTCCGGTAACCACAACTTCCTGCAAAGTCTTATTATCGGGTGCCAAGACTATCTTCTGACCATTTCGGGCTACAATGGTTTTCGGACGCATGCCCAAATAACTGATTATCAACTTACCACCAGTCGGCACATCTAAAGAAAAATGACCATCTACATCCGTCACGATTCCCGTTTTTGTCCCCGCAATTAAAACAGAAGCACCTATAATAGGCTGCCCATCATCAGAGGAAATTACAGTGCCTGTAATTCGTGTTTGAGCCATCGCCATTCCCCAACTCAGGAATAAGCAAGTTAAAAACATCATTAGTTTTTTCCCCATAATCTTTTTTTTAGAAGATTAAATACTGTATTTATCAAATTTTCTTCGCTAACCTGTTAAATTAGATTACAAATAATCTCTCTTTATTTTCAACTAAAAAATTTTCAAGCTATTTATTCGAAATGCTCGTTAATACTCCTTCTAGACTATCAACAGTATTCAAAAAACTTTAATTCTTTAGTTCCTGAATTATCCTTAAAATTAAGTCTCTCTAAAAGAAATTAGATTAAATTCTTATTTCGAATGTAAAATTAAGGAACATTTATCAAAATTCCAAATAATTCTTTCAAAAAGTTAATATTTAACACAAAATATAATCTATATGCAACATTATTACACTTTTGACAAGACAAAAGTAAATAAAAGAAGTATAATTATGAATAATTAAAAAAGGAAGAGGCACAGGAATACCACCTTCCCAAATGATTGAGACTAAAAATGAACAGGAATATTTATTGTAGCAGAAAAGATGTTTTTATTATCCAAAAAACATAAAAAAGGATTTGCATAATAGCAAAATCATATTACACAAATCTTTTTTCAAACATCAAATCAGACTTATTTTGAAAAACAGAATGTGATTAAACTCATATTATTTTATTTCTTCTCAGGGTTCTCAACAGAGATTATCTCAGCCGCATATTCCCCCATCTGCAGGTAACCCTCAGGATTTGGATGAAGCCAATCACCTCCTTGTACATTTTCTTTCATCCGATGGGGATCAAGAGGATTGCTGAGAAGTCTGTCAAAATCCAAGATCCCATCTACCTTATCTTTCTGAGAACGTATCCAATCATTTACCTCCTCACGAGCGGCCTCATGAGAAACAGAATAAACACCTGATCCCAGGAAAGGCGTAATAGTGCCAAGATATACCTTCAAATGACGATCTTTGGCTTTCCTGATCATTTCGATATAGGATTCTATCAGTTTACGGACTACCGTTTCACCATTCCCTTTTGAAGCAGCTATATCATTCACCCCTTCAAAAATAACCACAGCCTGTATGCCACTCTGTCCCAGAATATCATGATCAAAACGTTTCCTGGCCATATAGCCAAAGCCTCCGGGAAGTGCGACACGATTATTCCCGATACCTAAATTCAAGATACCTAAATCTTTAACTTTATATTTATCCTGCAACGTTTCTGACAAGATATCCGGCCAACGGTCCTGCCCATTGGTAGTAGAGCACTTGCCGTCAGTAATCGAATTGCCGATAATTGCCAGGCATCGGGCACTGTCATTCCAGACATCCATGCCGGCAATATTGAACCAGTGATCTTCTCTGAATGAACTTGCAAAGTCAGTATGGGCATCTGTTACGCCCTGCATGATATAAGAGGTAGTACGGGAGCCCATGTGAACGGTGGGTTTTACGGGAGCTTTGATGTAATTGATCGTAATGGTTAAACGTGACAGAGGCCTTAAATCGAAAGGTAAACCATCACTCCAAACGGCTTGCCCGGCTGGAACCGTAACGGTATAGTTTTTATGGAATTTGAAATATTTCGCCGATTTTGTATAGATGGCAAAATCATCTGTTGTGTAAGCCACATAAACAGAACGAATATCAAGAGGTTGAGAACTCAGTTCATTGGAAATCTTCAAGCGGATGATATTCCCTCCGATAGAGACTTTTACAACCTGACGCACGGACCGATTAGTCAGATTGTTATTATAAGGCATAAATTTTTTCACTGGAATCTGCTGAGCGGTCGCCCATGTACCCACCCAATGATCAGTTGTCAAAGGTTTTAACGGTTGTTTCGGCTGCGCTTGTAGATTTGCGGACAAACAACCTAAGAACATTAGAAATAACAGATATTTTTTCATCTCTATACCCCCTATTGACCTAAAAAAAGAACTCTCAAATGAATGACATTATCCTAATTATTATACAGAAAAAGGAGAATCATCGGCATCTTTAATATCCAAAAGTTTTCTACCTCCAAAATGGTAGCTTTTGCGGTGATAGCAGGTAATTCCGTATTCCAAGATGGCTTTACAATGCTTCTGGGTAGGATAACCCTTATTGTCCTTCCAGTCATATTCAGGATAAAGCCCGTCCAGACGGTCCATCTCATCATCACGATATGTTTTTGCCAGTATACTGGCTGCAGCTATTGACTGATAGGTCCCATCTCCCTTGATGATCGTTTTAAAAGGTAAAGCTACGGCACTCCGGTCTCCTTCTTTCTCTAACGGATAATAGGGATCGAAATGATTTCCGTCGACAATCAAGACCTGTGGCAGCACATCCAACTGATCGATGGCTTTGTGCATGGCCAGAAAACTCGCATGGAGGATGTTAATCTGATCGATTTCCTCTGGCGAAACGATACCCACGGCCCAGGCTACGGCATCTTTCTGAATCTGTTCTCTCAGTTCATAACGCTTTCCGGGAGAGAGTTTTTTACTGTCATTCAATTCCGGATTATTATAATCTTCAGGTAGTATGACGGCAGCAGCATACACACTTCCTGCCAGGCATCCCCTGCCGGCCTCATCACAACCGCACTCGATTCTGTTCTGATAAAAATGAGGAATTAAACCGTGTATCATCTAAAAGATTTTTGATCGTTCCGTCTTACTTATTCAATGTTCAATGTAATAAAGAAGACCGCACCTATAAAAACACGATGAAGTTTCCTTGCCTGATAATATAAAAGGCGGGAAGATTTTCACCTTATTAAATAGGTAAATACGGTCTTCGCCAACTAAAACATCTTCCGGACTCTTTCTATTCCGTCTGTCAACACATCGATTTCATCACGGGTATTGTAAAGTGCAAAACTGGCGCGGACTGTGCCGAGTACTCCCAGACGGTCCATCAGCGGCTGGGCACAGTGATGCCCTGTACGAACGGCTATACCGAGACGGTCAAGCAATGTTCCCATATCCATGTGATGGATATTACCGACCAGAAAACTCACAACGGCATCCTTATGTTCGGATTGACCGAAAATACGCATCCCTTCAATCGCCCCTAACTTGTGCATGGCATATTGGGTCAGGTCCTTCTCATGAGCTTCAATATTATCCATCCCCAACTTGTTTACATAATCAATGGCTGTAGCCAGACCGTGAGACGCAATATAATCGGGCGTACCTGCCTCAAACTTCAACGGTGGTTTTTCAAATGTGGTGCCTTCAAAACTCACATGGTCAATCATCTCACCACCACCTTGATAAGGTGGCAACTTCTCCAGCCATTGCTCTTTACCATAGAGTACGCCGATACCTGTAGGACCGTAAATCTTATGTCCACTGAACACGAAGAAATCACAATCCAAATCTTGCACATCTACTTTGAAATGGGGCGTACTCTGAGCACCGTCTACTAATACCGGCACACCATGCTCATGAGCGATTTTGACCATTTCTTTCACTGGATTGATGGTCCCCAAGACATTGCTGACATGGGCAATACTGACAAACTTAGTCTTGTCTGTGAATAACTTTTTGTATTCATCAATCATCATATCACCCTTGTCAGTCATCGGAATGACCTTGAGTCGAAAACCTTTCTTTCGGGCCTGCAACTGCCATGGAACGATGTTGGAATGGTGCTCCATCACAGAAACGATAACTTCATCTCCCTCATTCAGAAATTCGTCACTGAAGGTAGAAGCTACTAAATTAATACCTTCCGTAGTCCCCTTGGTGAACACGATTTCCGAAGTTGAACCGGCATTGATAAACTTTCGTATCGTTTCGCGGGCAGCCTCATGCAGTTCGGTAGCCTGCTGGCTCATCCAGTGCACGCCACGATGTACATTGGCATTCACATTCAGATATTCCTCACGCATTGCATCAAGCACACATAGAGGTTTCTGTGTGGTAGCGGCATTATCCAGATATACCAGGGGTCTGCCATATATCTTCCTCTCTAAAATCGGGAAGTCTTTTCTGACCTTATTTACATCATACATATCTTGTATCCTTTCTCTAACAGAAAGAAAAGTCATTTCTTCTCTCTGAACGGTATGAACAACATGCAAATGATCTCATTTGCATAACCGGCAACCGGCACATTTACTCAGTGTGCCGTCAAAACGTCTCTCAACCAGATAGCGCAGACGGTCACGAAGCGGTATCAGATCTATCTTGTCTATCACTTCATTGATAAAAGCCCGCTCCAGCAGAGCACGCGCAGTCTTGCGGGGGACACCACGCTGTTCCATATAGAACATCGCCTCATCATTCAACTGCCCCACGGTAGATCCATGAGAGCATTTTACATCATCTGCATAGATCTCCAGCATAGGCTGAGAGTACATCTGAGCATCCTTCGTGCCAACAAGATTACGGTTTGTCTCCTGCGAAGTAGTCTTTTCTGCTCCATGCCGTACCAGTACCCGGCCGGCAAAAGCACCCTTTGCCTTATCATCAAGGACATACTTATACAGTTCATTACTCGTACAATGGCCTACCTGATGGTCAATCAATGTATTATTGTCAACATGCTGGCTCTTGTCTGCCAAGACACAACCGTTACAGAAACATTCAGCCCCCTCACCCTTGAAAACCAGATCGAGTTTGTTACGGGTAATTCCGTTATGAAGTGTAATCACATTATGGGTGACATGACTGTCTGCCTGCTGTTGAATATATACATTGCTGACCCGGGTGTTCTTGACGTGTGTCTTCTCAAGACAGTTCAATTTCAGACTGGCATTATTCCCGACATACGCTTCGATGATCTGCGTGGTCAGGAAGGAAATATCATCCACAGAGTCATCACAGAACAGGAGATTTGCTTCTGCTCCTTCTTCTAGAATGACCAGCACCCTGCGGTTGACCATCAGCGGACGATCAGAATGAAGTAAATTTACGATCTGGATAGGTCGTGGAATCTTTGTATCTTTCGGAACATAAATCAGTGTTCCGTCCTGGACCAGCATCGTGTTAAGTGCCGTCACTGCATCCTCTTCAGAATCAGCTATCTTCGCATAATAGTCTGAAACCAAGTCCGGATACTTTCCAGCAGCATGACTCAGGGAATCGATGATCACCCCTTCTGGTAAATGAGCCTGTGGCAAGGTTTTCGTATAAAATCCATCATTGACGACAAAATAGAGAGACGTACTCAGATTCTGGACCTCACACTTGAAAGCATCATACGGATTTACAGGGATCTCAAAACGAGTCAGATTCAAGCCGTAATCGGGTGCAAAAAGTTTTTGCATATCCGTATATTTGTACCTTTCCACCTTACGGGAAGGAAATCCCTGCTCACAGAAAGCTTTAAAAGCCTTATCTCTTACCGCATTCAACGGTGCAGTAGAATGACCATCTATTATCTTACGATTCTCCTGAAAGAGATCGATATATTGTTGTTCACTATTCATGATTCACCACCTTTCGTTCGAAGACAGACGCTTCAAGGTCACGCCTTATCGATTTCTTTAGCTTCTTCTGCATCTGCTTCTTCCTTAATCCAATCAAAACCACGCTCCTCAATTTCATTGGCCAGTTCGGGTCCTGCCGTTTTCACGATACGCCCCTTGTAAAGGACATGAACGGAATGCGGCTTGATAATATCAAGTAAACTGGCATAATGGGTGATAATGATGAAGGCATTCTCCTGCGTATGAAGCTTCTTCACTCCATTGGCAACGATACGCATGGCGTCTACATCCAGGCCGGAATCGGTTTCGTCAAGGATAGATAACTTCGGTTCGAGCATAGCCATCTGGAAGATCTCATTCCGCTTTTTCTCACCACCGGAAAAACCCTCATTGACATTACGATGCCACAGTTTTGAATCAAGCTCTACCAGTTGGCGGCGCTCCCGGATCAATTTCAGGAATTCAGCAGCACCCAGCGGCTTCAGTCCCTGGTGTTCACGTTTAGCATTCACTGCCGCTTTCATGAAATTATTCATAGACACTCCTGGAACCTCAACCGGATACTGAAAAGACAGGAACAACCCCTCCCAGGCCCGCTCTTCCGGCTTCATCTTCAGGAGATCCTTTCCGTTAAAGATTGCCTCACCTTCAGTAACGGTATAAAGAGGATTACCTGTCAGAATAGCGCTCAGCGTAGACTTTCCTGATCCATTCGGACCCATAATGGCTGTGATCTCTCCGTCTTTGACCGTGAGATTGATTCCTCGCAATATTTCTTTTCCTGCAACAGATGCATGCAGGTTTTTTACTTCAAGCATGATAATCAGAAATTAAATGTTATATTTAAATCAACACGAAAGTTGAATTTATTCAATAGATCTATTTGTCATCACCAGGAACACCAGATTATCCTACTGTTCCCTCCAACGATACAGAAAGAAGTTTCTGAGCCTCAACGGCAAATTCCATCGGGAGTTTATTGAGTACCTCCTTCGAATATCCATTGACGATCAGCGCCACAGCCTGTTCCATAGGGATACCTCTCTGGTTACAATAGAAGAGTTGGTCATCAGAGATCTTTGAAGTCGTAGCTTCATGCTCCACGACTGCTGTCTCATTATGAATATCCAGATAGGGGAAAGTGTGTGCTCCACAATTTGATCCCAATAGTAATGAATCGCAACTACTATAGTTACGGGCATTGTCAGCATTACTCGTAGCACGGACCAGGCCGCGGTAAGAGTTCTGGCTATGTCCTGCAGAGATTCCTTTAGAAATAATCGTACTCTTGGTATTCTTTCCGATATGAATCATTTTCGTCCCGGTATCCGCTTCCTGATAATTATTTGTCAGAGCAACACTGTAAAATTCAGCCTGAGAACGATCGCCATGAAGGATACACGAAGGATACTTCCATGTAATAGCCGAACCAGTCTCAACCTGAGTCCACGACAATTTCGAATCGGCACCTCTCAGGTCTCCTCGTTTCGTAACAAGATTAAACACGCCACCTTTTCCGTTCCTGTCACCTGGATACCAGTTTTGTACCGTGGAGTATTTCACCTCTGCATGGTTATTGACTACGATCTCGACAACAGCTGCATGCAACTGATTCTCATCGCGCATCGGGGCGGTGCATCCTTCCAGATAACTCACGTACGCATCATCATCAGCAATGATCAGTGTCCGCTCAAACTGTCCGGTCTGCCGGGCGTTGATTCTGAAATAACTGCTTAATTCCATCGGGCAGTGGACGCCTTTTGGAATATAGACAAAAGAACCGTCACTGAATACCGCGCTATTCAACGAGGCAAAGAAGTTGTCACGGTAAGGAACGACCGTACCGAGATATTGCTTGACCAAATCCGAATGATTCCGGATAGCCTCGCCCATACTACAGAAAATAATCCCCTTTTCACGCAACTTATCTTTGAAAGTGGTCTTTACGGAAACTGAATCCATAATGGCATCCACGGCTGTACCACTGAGTGCCAGTCGCTCTTCCAAAGGAATACCCAGTTTGTCGAATGTCTTCTCCAGTTCCGGGTCTATCTTTTTATCCTTGCGCACTTTTACCGTCGGATCGGCGTAATAAGAGATATTCTGATAATCAATCTCAGGAACATGCACATGCCCCCAAGTAGGTTGCTTCAGCATTTTCCAGTAGGTATAGGCTTTGAGTCGGAAGTCAAGCATCCATTGGGGCTCACCTTTCTTCTGCGAGATCAGTCTGACGACGTCCTCGTTCAATCCTTTTTTAATGATATCGGTTTGTACGTTAGTAGAAAAGCCATATTCATACTTCTCATTAGCTACTTCTTTGACAAACTCGTTATCAGTTTTCATCTGTGCCATAAACTTACTCTTAAAATATAAATAACCTTTCCGTCTTCCTGTCAGGAAAACCGGTCAGGACTTCTGTCTTCATCAGTCCACTAAGACCGATTCAGACACCTGATCTGATAACTATTATATAAATGTAACAAATATCATACCAAAAAAGCGATACCCTAGCCTGTCAGTGACAGGTAGGCAGTATCGCTTTATCTTATCTTCAACTGGAATAGAAGGTTATAACCTGATCCAGGCAAATCAATGATTGGGGTTATAATTTCTGATCTACTTCGACCTCCGTAAAGGTTTCTATTTCGTCTCCCACCTGGATATCATTGAAATTAACCAGACTCAAGCCACATTCCATTCCCATAGGCACTTCCTTGACATCATCCTTGAAGCGCTTCAACTCATTGATTGATGCAGTCTTGACCACGATACCGTTACGTACTACACGCGCCCTATCCTTGGCATGAATCTTACCGTCTGTTACCAGACCACCGGCAATTGTTCCGACCTTGGAAATCTTGAAGACTTGTTTCACCTCTATCTGACCGGTAACGACTTCCTTCTTCACTTTATCCAGCATTCCAACCATAGCTGACTTAATATCATCTATTGCATTGTAAATCACTGAATAAGTATTGATTTCCACTCCTTCACGATCAGCCAGTTTTCTAGCAACAACAGAAGGACGGACCTGGAAGCCGACGATAATGGCATCAGAAGCACTGGCCATCATGACATCATTCTCCGTAATCTGCCCCACACCTTTTTCTATGACATTAACCTGAACCTTCGGTGTGGAAAGTTTGATGAAGGAATCTGATAAAGCTTCAATAGAACCATCTGTATCACCTTTGACGATGATATTCAACTCATGGAATTCACCACGGGCAATACGACGGGAAATATCTCCAAGGGTCAGACGTTTTTGCGTACGCAGACCCTGTTCACGCTGGAGTTGCTCACGCTTATTAGCAATCACACGCGCTTCCTGTTCAGAATCAATCACATGAAACTGATCACCTGCTGCAGGTGCACCGTCAAGCCCGAGAACTGTAGTGGGGACAGCCGGTCCGGCAGTCTCCATCACCTGATTACGTTCATTGAACATCGCCTTGACATGACCCCAGTCCGTTCCGGCCAGTATGACATCACCCACTTTCAAAGTGCCGTTAGACACTAAGACAGTAGCTATATAGCCACGTCCCTTATCAAGGGCTGACTCAATGACAGTACCTGTAGCCTTCCGATTGGGATTTGCCTTGAGGTCTCTCATGTCAGCTTCCAGAAGAACCTTATCGAGCAGTTCATCTACTCCGACACCTTTCTTGGCACTGATTTCCTGACATTGGTATTTACCACCCCAATCTTCTACAAGCAGATTCATATTAGACAAATCGGTACGGATCTTATCCGGATTAGCTCCCGCTTTATCAATCTTATTGATGGCAAAGACCATCGGAACACCTGCTGCCTGACAGTGTGCAATAGCCTCACGCGTAGTAGGCATCACAGAATCATCAGCAGCAATGATGATAATAGCGACATCGGTTACCTGTGTACCACGAGCACGCATAGCCGTAAAAGCCTCATGTCCCGGAGTATCCAGGAAAGTAATATGCCGCCCGTTTCTCAATTTAACATCATAGGCACTGATATGCTGGGTAATTCCACCAGCCTCACCGGCAATCACATTCGTCTTACGGATATAATCCAACAGAGAAGTTTTACCGTGATCGACATGTCCCATAACGGTAACAATAGGCTGGCGAGACTTGAGGTCATCAGCCTTATCGACTTTCTCCGTAACAGCTTCCTGGACAGAGGCACTGATATATTCAGTTTTGAATCCAAATTCCTCTGCGACCATATTGATGGTTTCGGCATCAAGACGTTCGTTAATGGAAACCATCATTCCCACACTCATTAAAGTAGAAATGACCTTTGTTACAGGAGCATCCATCATGGAAGCCAATTCACTGACGGTTACAAACTCCGTAAGTTTTAATACCTTACTATCTTTCTTCTCGTCAGAGGCAACCTTTTCCAGTTTTTCCTGAACTGCTACACGCTTCTCCTTACGATATCTTGCACCTTTCTTATTCTGGTTTTGCTTATTGGTCAAACGGGCAAGCGTCTCTTTTACCTGACGTGCCACATCTACCTCATTCACTTCCAGCGGTTTCTGGTTGCGCTTATGATTATTATTATTACGATTGTGTCTCTTCTTATTGTTATTGCTGTTGCTGTTGCTATTGCTGTTGCCAGTACCCTGCTGCTGTTGCTGCCGAGCTTCAGCATTAATATCCACACGCTCTTTATTAATCCGTACGCGCTTCTTCCGTTCGCCGTTACCGTGATTCAATTTGCTCTCACGCTCCTTGCGCTTCTCTTCCTTAGATTTACGCTTGGGACGGGTGCTTTGGTTCAAGGTTGACAAATCAATCTTGCCCAGCACCTTCGGTTCGTTGAGACTCAACTTGCGTTCACTCTTTAAGGTAAAGACTTCCGGCTGCTGATGCGTAGGCGTCACCGATTGCTTCTGAGCAGAAGTTGTCTGAGGAACCGGCTGTACCTTTTTCTGCTGTACAGTGTTCTGATTCTGCGGACGCTGTACAGATTGGACAGGTGCATGACTTTGTTGATGTTCTGGTCTTCTCATCTGTTGATGAGTAGTTTTCTCAGCTATCACCGGTTGAGCCATACGAGTCGGCTCTGAGGTTTTCTGACGCGGCTGATTCACAGATTTTGTTTCTGCTACAGGATTCTTCTTTACCGGAGTTGCGTCTTCCGGTTTCGTCTTAGGCATTGGTTTTACAGGTTGTTGACTGACGGCAGTATCTTCTTTTCTTTTCTGGAGTGAAGCATCTTTTTGCTCCGGAGCAACAGACGGCACCACAGGCTTCTGATCGGTATCATTCAAGTTGATCTTCCCTAATGGGGTATACTTCTGATGACCGGATTCCTCCAGCACATCTGCAATGCGGGAGACATGAGGTTCTTTCTTCGTCTCCTGCATACGCTTTT
This sequence comes from uncultured Prevotellaceae bacterium, assembly GCA_963769405.1. Lineage (GTDB taxonomy): Bacteria > Bacteroidota > Bacteroidia > Bacteroidales > Bacteroidaceae > Prevotella. The sequence goes on from CAVYLQ010000023.1 coordinate 36,322, forward strand.
TCTCCTTTGGCTTCTTCTGAAAGAGTTTTTCGGCCTGACTTCTCACTTCTGCGTCCTGACGGAACTGGCTCTCAAGAGCCTTGTACTGTGCGTCATTGAGTTTGAAGCTTAAGTCTTCCTTAACCTCTCCCAATTCATTCTTGGATTTCAGGAAATCAACTGCCGTTTGAAGTCCTATATTCAATTCACGTAGTGCTTTATTTAATCTGATGCTCATTAATGAATGATCTGTTATTTACTCTGGTCTTATTTATAATATGCACATATTGCCTTCATGCGTTCTGCAAATGTAATGATCATTTCTACTGCTTTGCGAACTCGGCTTTCAAGACATTGATGACATGATCCACGGTTTCTTCCTCAAGATCAGCTTTATCTACCAGCATCTCGTGCGGTGCATTGAGCACCTGACGGGCAGTTTCCAAGCCGATACCCTTGATGGCCTCAATAACCCATGAATCGATTTCATCAGAGAACTCATCCAGATAGATATCATCTTCTGCTTCACTATCTGCAATTTCGCGGAAGACATCTATCGTATACTCTGTCAGCATAGAGGCCAACTTGATGTTCAATCCGCCACGTCCAATAGCCAGACTGACTTCTTCGGGTTGAAGATAGACCTCTGCTTTTTTATTTTCTTCGTCTATATTAATAGATGAGATCTTTGCCGGACTCAAGGCGCGCTGGATAAACAATTTGATGTTATCAGTATAGTTGATGACATCAATATTCTCATTATCAAGTTCACGGACAATACCATGAACACGACTGCCTCTTACACCAACACAAGCGCCTACTGGATCAATACGGTCATCATAACTTTCTACGGCTATCTTAGCTCTTTCCCCCGGAATACGGGCTACTCGCTTTACAGCAATCAACCCATCAGCGATTTCAGGGACTTCTCCTTCGAGTAAACGCTCCAGGAACACCGGACTTGTCCGGCTCAGGATAATCTTAGGATTGTTGTTTTCATTGTCCACATGATCGATTATGGCTCTTACCGTTTCGCCCTTGTGATACTGGTCAGCCGGTATCTGTTCAGACTTAGGCAGGATCAGTTCGTTGTTCTCATCATCTACGATGAGCACCTCACGCTTCCAGATCTGATAGACCTCTCCTGCTATAATCTGCCCTACCCGATCCTTATACTTGTTATATAAGGCATCATGCTCCAGTTCCAGAATCTTGGAAGACAGGGTCTGCCGAAGATTCAAGACTGCACGGCGGCCAAACTTGGTGAAGTTTACCGACTCACTGACATCCTCACCAACTTCATAATCAGGTTCAATCTTACAGGCATCCGTAAGACTGATCTCCTTGTTTTCATCCTTTACCTCACCGTCGGCAACGACCTTACGGTTGCGGTAGATTTCAAAGTCTCCCTTGTCCGGGTTGACGATCACATCAAAATTCTCGTCACTACCGAAAATCTTGGCAAGAACGGTGCGGAAACTTTCTTCCAGCACGCTTACCAACGTTGTACGGTCAATATTCTTGGTCTCCTTAAATTCCTTGAAGGAATCGATCATACTCTGAGTTTCTTCTTTCTTTGTCTTTGCTGCCATAGCTTATTTGAAACTGATTAAGTATTTTGTATATTTTACTTTATCCATCTGATAAGTGTGATCTACGTCCATCTTCACTGGACGCTTCTTACCTTCCACCTTTACCTTCTCGCTGACTGCGACCACGAAGTCATTACTGCCTACACTTTTGAGGATGCCTCTAATCTTCTTGCCTTCCAAGTCTTCTACCTCAACCTGCTTTCCGACATAGTTTTCATATTGCTGAGGCACTTTAAAGGGCTGACCTAATCCGGCAGACCCCACTTCAAGTTCATAATCCTCTTCATCACGGCTCAGTCTACTTTCTATGTATTTACTAAGCTCCACGCAATCATCAATCCAAACGCCATCAGCATGGTCAATCTCTACTACAATATGATCACCATCACTGATCTGAATGTCAACCAAGAAATATTCCTTATCTCTCAGCCAATCTTCTACAATATTCTTTACGACGTTTTTGTCAATCATCCTTTAACTTATGCTTATTAAAAAAATGAGGAGCCCTTTCATTAGGAGCCCCTCATTCCACTGAATGCTGCAAAAATACTACTATTTTCGCAAATACACAAATATTTTTTACTTTTTCTTCGGTTGCAATAACTTTTTATACTCCACAGGGTTCTGAATAAGTTTCATGGCTGCCTGCATCTGCTTATCCGTACGCAACGCATTCTCTATACCCCCACCTTGATAGTAATAAGCAGTCACAATATCATTTTCTATCAGATGTTTGATGGCTTCCTTGTTAAAGTCAAGATCTTTAGCCACATTATGTTTCAGTTTCTTCTCAAGGGCGGCAAACTCTGGTTGGGCATCATTGTAGTAGCCTTCAAACTTAGCGAGTTTCTCAAGGTTCTTGAGATATTTCTCTGTCTCATGGTCATAGGTGAAATGACATTGCAAAACCCGCTGTCTGAAGTTCTCATAGTCTGCATCGGTCAACTGGAATTTGTCAGGTGAAGCAATCGTCGGGTGATGGGCAATATAGTCAAGTTCATAATTGAGCAGCACTTCATTACTGTCACGACCTGCGGCGAGGTAGAAAGCGATATTCGGAAGTGAGTCCGATTCGAGAACGACATCAGGTTGAATGCCTCCGCCATCACGTACCAGCCGGCCATGAAGGGTATGGAATACATGAGTGAGAGAATCCGACACATGCTCCGTATACCCGCCATTGGTATGTTTATAGTTAATCGCCTGAATACAGCGGCCGGAAGGAATATAATATTTAGCCGTAGTCAACTTTAACTGGCCATTATAGGCAATATCCACCGGCAGTTGTACGAGTCCTTTGCCATAAGTCCGCGTCCCCAGGATCACTGAGCGGTCAAGGTCCTGCAGAGAGCCGCAGGTAATCTCACTGGAACTCGCCGTATTTCCGTTTACCAGCACGATTATAGGCATCACCGTGTCAATAGGTTCTACAGTAGTCTTATATTCATGATTTGCCTGTTTCAGTTTTCCAATGGTTTTTACCAAAGTAATGCCTTTAGGGACAAACATGTTGACGATATTGACAGCTTCCTGGAGAGAGCCGCCCCCATTATTTCTCAAATCAAGAATCAGACCTTTCGCTCCCTGTTTCCGAAAATCGATAAAAGTCCGGCGCACGTCTTTTGAACACTGGTCTGTAAAAGAACTCAGATTCATATATGCAATATGGTTTGCCTGCATTCCGCAATAAGGAAGAAAGGGTAACTGCACTGACTTGCGCACAATCTTGAATTTCATAGTCTTCCCGGTACTCGGACGCTTGATTTTAAGGAGGAAGGAAGTACCGGCATCACCACGGAGGTGATTGCTGACATACTGCACATCCCTGTCCAGCATAGAAGAATCATCAATGGCCAGAATCTCATCCCCTTTTTTTAACCCGGCCAAGGCTGCAGGCATCCCTTCATAAGGTTCGTCAATGATAATGCGATGATTCTGATTATTCAGGCGGACGATTGCCCCGACACCCGCATATTTCCCTGTCAGCATCTGTTTCAAGTCCTTCACTTTGTCTTCGGGATAATATTCCGTATAAGGGTCCAGACTCCTTAGCATGGCATTAATACCATTGCCAATGACTTCATTAGCATTCAGGGTATCCACATACATCAGGTCAAGATACTTGTAAATATCCGTAAAGACCTCCATGTTCTTGGAAACATCGAAAGCATGATTATCTTCCGATGATCCCGTCTGTGCGGCTACAGGTAGAACCGCTGCCACAAAAATCGCTAAGATCAGTTTCTTCATGAAGCTTATTTTTAGATTCTGATTCAATATCTATTAAATTCTTCTCTTCTCAGGAGTTCTGAGGGTGCTTGCAAAATTACGATTTTAAAGTGGGAAAGCACGAAGAATGTTAGAAAAAATTGCTTATTTTAATAGAAAATTAAAAATTCTTTTCAAAAAATTTGGTAATAAAGGAAAAACGACTTACCTTTGCAGTCGCAATCTCAAAAGAGGTGGCCAAAATGCTTCAATAGCTCAGTTGGTTAGAGCATCTGACTGTTAATCAGAGGGTCGTTGGTTCGAGTCCATCTTGAAGCGCAATACAAGGGAGTTACAGTATTCGTAACTCCTTTTTTCGTATCCGGACACGGACTCAGAATATCAGGATATCGTGTAACTTTACATAATTATTATTTAGTAACAGATTTCCATATTAGTTCGATTCTCTTATCTTATTTAAAATTAATTTCATATCTTTGTGTAATCATTTATAAAAACGACTATACAATTTGCGAACAAATAAAGTCTTTTTCTTCCTGATAGTATCCATCACTTTTTATCTATGCAGTTGTGGAAACTCGACACGACAGCAACTGACTTATATGGATTCACTGCTTAACAAAGAGTTGCAGGACTCTGCCCAAAGACAAATGAATTGCATTTCTCGATCTGCCATTCACGACGATGAGACGAGAGCTTACTATAACCTGCTTGCCACCCGTCTTCTTTATCGGGAAGATAAACCAATACGAAACGATAGTCTGATCGATTTCAGTATCAGTTATTACCGGAAATCGGGGAATGCCGCCAGACTTGCGGAGTGTTATTATTACAAAGGTGGAATCTGTGAGGACTGTGGCAACACAAAAGAGGCTATTGATTATCTGAAAAAGGGTGAATACCTGGCAAAAGGACTGAAAGACCTGAATATCATCCATAAGATAGATGAACTCTTAGCATCTGTTAATGAAAATCATAACGAATATGCGATTTCCTTGCATTATGCAAAGAAAGCCTTGGCCCTGTCCCGGAAAGCTCATAATATCAATTGGACAGCCAATGCCCTTCAATATATAGCCGTCGATTACAACAATCTAGGCAAAGAAGACAGTGCCCTGGCTTATTTCGATCAGGCAAAGAATTTGATTAAATATACATCTCCTTCCTCACAGGCAGATTATTATTCTAATCTGGCTTCTGTCTTTTCCAATGACACTACTCTCTCGAAAGAATATATCCGTAAAGCTGAGAAAATCGTTTTGAACAGTACCACCTATCTGGCCCTTTCTAACTTGTATGAAAGGCGCAAGGAATATGTTCAGACTATGGCCATACTGGACAAGGCCTATCCCATAGCCCCACTCGATCACCGCCCCTGGATATTGAAAAGAAAGGCAGGGATTGATGACAAGGAAGGGAAATACGAGAAAGCTGGAATCCTGTATCGGAAAGCGTATGACCTTCAGGATTCTATTTATTCCATTACTAGAGAGAAAGACCTGAGTAAATTGCAGATAGATTATGCCTATCAGATACGCGCTCTCCATGCCAGGCAGACCCTCAGTTACATGATTATTGCACTGATAGTTATTGTTCTGATTGGATTTCTAATTGTACTGCTAATCATCTTTTACCGGAAATACAATTTCGTTGAAGAGAGACGTTCCGTAATGGAGAAACAGGCCCTGATCAACCTTTACCAAGGTCAGATAGCCAAATTAACTAAAAATGGAGAAAATACTAAAAAGAAGATAGCAGAATTACATTTAAAGATCAATCAGTTGGCGAAAGATCAGACTGCTGTTTATCATCAGGGGAAACAACTCTATGATGATCTGCGGAATGGCGGCACGACAGTGTCTTGGGACAAAGATAATTTTGCCAGATTTATAGAATACTACAGGCTCGATCATCTGGAGTTAATCAATAGTATCGAAGCTCGTTATGATAATTTATCTTCTAAGAACACCTTTTTTCTGATCTTACAGGATGAAAACATAAGCAATGATCGGATCATGAAGATCATGGGCATTAGCGCAGGTGCTATAAGAATGATAAATCACAGAATAAAAATGAAAGAAAA
>CAVYLQ010000024.1:0-14013 GCA_963769405.1 uncultured Prevotellaceae bacterium
TTGTCACATAATATCGAAGACTTTTATCATCTCTTATCAACTGATTATCAAAGTTTTATAACGATAAAGCATTAGAATATCTGACAGTCGTGGCCGCTCTATGGATTACAGTGGGGCAATAGCTTCTACAGGATATCCTATAAAAGAAGCCGCGAACAAGATTCTAAAAGTATGCAGATAGAGAACAGAAAACAATTTGCATCCATCACTGTCTATTTTATATTTTTAAATCCGTTAGCATAATTAACTTAGAATATGATGGAAGAGACTATGATATCTCTCCCATCTAAACGCAAAAAGAAGATAAGAGAAGTTACCAACCAGGATTTTGAATAAGACTTGAATTCTTTTCTAGCTCACTTTGCATAATAGGCCATAGATACATCTTGGGAGTCTCAAACACTCTTTTTTCAACACAAAATCGTTGCATTCTATAATGTACCCCATCTATGATAATTTTACCATTCGGATCTTCTACCGGTTCCATTCCATTAATCATACGCTGACATTTCGGATAAGGTCCATATCCTTGAGACCAATAGTTTATAGAACGTTCATTATTTGTTGTGCCAGCAGTTTCCCATTTTTCTTCTTTAGCCAGTTCTTCACTGTTATCAGGTTCCAAATACAAACGAGACCACCAAGCCCTTTTATCTTCATAAAAAAATTCCACTCTCCGTTCTCTCTTAATATATTCACGCATTAAGTTCTGATCTGTCATTGTCTCAGGTGGCATAGGTGCCATAAAAGATCGTGCTCTTACTTTATTGATCAAATCATATATTTCCTTATTTGGTCCAGAAACCTCATTAGCTGCTTCACAATAAATATAAATAAATTCTGGTAATCTCCATACAGGTGGACAACTAATGCTCACACTACCATTATGATTCCAGCCTTCTTGCAAATATTTTCTCAAATAGTATCCTGTCGTTGTAGCATTGGAAGCTCCAATTGCATTTTCTCCTAATGCAGTGTTAATAACAGAATGTTGATTATTTCGTCCTCTAAAAGTTGCTCCACAGAATAAAATATCTCTATAGAAACGAGGATCACGTTTTACGGAAAAATACGGATTCCCATCATCATAACCATCAAATTTTGCCCTCTTCGAATAAATAGGATAACCAAAACCATTAGGGGCAATATATTCATATTCATCAACCTGTTCTTGTACGGGTTGTTGTCTAGAACTCCCGCCCCTACTTGGTGGATAAATATCACCAAGCCAACCTTCATCTTTCCTCTTTGTAATAAACCATACATATTCGTTCTTAAAAGCATCCATATCATAGTACATCTCCCATAACCTTGTATATACCGTTGAATCACTCATATTTTTTCCACCACTGTCTTGAAAATCATTTGCAGTATACTTCGTATATAAACTATACCTTGGAGTACCATCAGAATTTTTACTATCCAAGACAGCTTTTGCAGCATCACAAGCCATTTTCCAACGATTTACATCATAAGTATCATAATCATTTTCAAAAACACGTTTACCTGTATAGCCATATTTTTTTGCTCCATTATATAACGGAGTTGCCATAGTCCATCTCGTAACAGCTATTAAGCCGAGACACGTACCTTTATCCACTCTTCCAAAATCATTTCCATTCCAGGATGCAGGTAATAACTTATATGCAATTTGAGCATCTCTACATATTTTTTCAGCAACACTATCTGCAGATTCCTGTTTAAAAGTCATTTTCTGATTAGGATCTACGGGATAATCAAGATAAGGAACTTCACCATACAAGCGCAAAAGCAGATAATGTAAGTACCCTCTAAGAAAATAAGCTTCACCTATACGCTCATTTAAGTCTCCTGGTTCCAAAGGATTATCAGAAGTATTATATTTCTTTACTCCATAAATTATCAAATTAGCCTTTCTTATATCGGAATATAAACTAGCCATAAATTCACCCCTGTCGCCACGAGGCAGTCCACTCGCATTCCATGCACCGCTATTATAAAGATTCGTCACATTACCTTCAGCATTATTTCCTTCACACTCATCTGTAATAGCAGCAGTCGAAAAATCATAAAAGAATACCAATGTCTCGTTAGCATTAGCTGCTTTATTGTACAAATCAGATACTAACCCATTAACCTTATCATAGTGAGCAAACGTCTGTGCTTCTGTTGTCTTATCATCGGGCAACTTGTTCAAGTAATCATTACAGGAAATTAATGTACCTGATAAGAGGGTTAAAACACAAAATATAATACTATATCTAATTTTCTTCATATTATTCACCTTTAAAATGTTATATCTATGCCAAAATTTACAATCTTTCAATACAGGATATTGATATCCATTCGAACTACCTAATTCAGGATCCACATCAACATCCTTCAATCCAGGTGCATAAGTAGCCAGATTTTGTCCTTGAGCATAAAAACGTACCCTACTAAGACCTATCTTTCGTATGATTTCATTAGGCATTGAATAACCTATTTCAATGTTTTTCAACCTGATATAACGTGCATTATAGAGAAACAGACTACTAGAAGAATTCTTATTATTGGAATTAGCACCAATACTCAAAGCTGGATACTTAGCTGTGTTAACAGTTTCTGATGTCCAGCGTTTTAAGTGTAAAGGTCTTACAGAACCTATTTTATCCTGATCATAAGAAGGAAAATCCCAAACAGCTGCATCGGTTAATTCCATAGACGTATGAGCTGCTCCCTGAAACAAGAAACTCAGATCAAAATTTTCATATTCCAATGTGACGGGTAAACCGAATTGAATTTCAGGACTTCTTGGATAACCCATTCTTTTGCGATCACCCAAATCTGTTATCTTACCGTCTCCGTTCAAGTCTTTATACACTACATCACCAGGAATTAACATACCCCAAGGTTGATACTTCTCTGCATTTAATTTATCAGCTTCAACCTGATCCTTAACAAAGTGATCAAAGACATATAAATAATTTAAATAAAGTTCATGTCCAGTTTCTTGCCGCCATTTATACTCTCGTGGAATTTCATTTTCATATATAACTTTATTTTTGGCATAAGTAAGATTAGGTCTAGACCATCCAATTGAAATCTCTCCCTACATTTCCCCGTAAAGTCAATTCAAAATCAATTCCGTGATTCTTTACTCTTCCGGAATTAACATAAGGTGCATCACGGCCTACCATAGATGGGAAACCTAACTTATCATCTCCGGATAAACTAGTAATAATATGATATCTATTTTCTTGGAAAAGATCAACAGACAGTTCAAGTTTATGTTTCAAAACAGACAAGTCAATTCCTATATTCGTTTTTTTCGCTTTCTCCCATGTAAGATTAGGATTCCCAAAAGTTTGTTCTCCCCATCCTCCTACCCAGGTATTGAAATTCTGATCTCCAAAATTATAACTGCCTCCTGAGCCATAATAGGCCAAATATGCGAATCTTCCACTTGGTAGCTTATCACTACCAACCCAACCTAATGAAGCTCTAATTTTTAGCAAGTCTAGCCAACTGCTTGTTTTTTGCATAAATTTTTCTTTAGAGATAATCCATCCAAGAGAACCTGCAGGGAAAAATCCATATCTGTGACCCTTTGCAAAATTCTCTGAACCATTATAGCCAAAATTAAATTCTCCAAAATATTTGGAAGCATAATTATATGCAAACTGACCTGTCATTCCCTGATAACGATGATCTACATCTTGTCCGCCACTTTCACTTTCTGTAGAACGATTTAATATTAACATCCCAGAAACATTATTAACTTTATCAAATGTTCTATCATAAGTTAATTTCAATTGATAATACGTATGGTTATATGGATCATCCTTGTTAAGAGAACTACCTATCGTCTGATCTGCACTATATTTATTTCCTGTCGTATAGGCACCCATATAATGGCCACCTTCCATATAAATATCTCGACCAACATCTTTCGGAACAAAAGTAGCATATTTTGGATAAACACGATAGCCTTCGCTGTAAGTACCCAAAGTTCGGTATATCCAATGCCCCTCTCTAGAATCATACGAAAAAGTGCCCTCTATTTTCAATCCTTTAGTAATGAAATCCAAATTATATCCTAATGAAAAATTACCAGTTACTTCTGTCTGTTTTTGATTATGATACCCTGTTCTGCTCAGTTCGCCTAAGACATTGTAGCGGTAAATTTGATCTCCATACAATAGTCCATTAGGATTACTTTGATAATACGGCTTGATTAGCATCATTATCATTTTCTTCCAAAGTAATTGGTAAATAGGGTGGTTGAGTAAAAGCTAACGTGGAAAGTAAGGACGCTGACGATCCTATATTTACTCGTTATAGAGTATAGCTCCCAAATCTAATTTTAACCAAAAATTCTTTGTTATGTCTACATCTATGTTAGATCTAAAATTGTACTTTTCAAACTTAGCTGATGTATTATACTGAGATAAATTTGTGTGATCAAAATTACTTCCCTGGTTCATATATCCAGCAAGCACAAAATATTTAGCTTTATCCGAACCACCACGTACAGATAAAGAGTAATCTGTCTGCATAGCCGGTTTATAAATATAGTCAAAGTAATTCCAATTATAACCTAACCCATCAGAATTATCCCCTTTAGCTTTCCGGAAATTTTCTATTGATTGATCTGAAAACAATTTAAGAGATGAAATATCTGCACCTGTTCTCTTGGCATCATTTATCATTGCTTCATTATAAAGAGTAGCATAATCTGCAGACCCTAACAAATTTGGTAATTGGACCGGGTAATTTACTCCAGCAGAAGCTTTAAAATTTACACTAGCCCTCCCTGATGCAGTTCCTCTTTTAGTAGTTATTACTATCACACCATTTGCTCCTCTAATTCCATAAGGTGCAGTTGAGGCAGCATCTTTTAAGATAGTCAAGGATTCGATCTCGTCCGGTGAAATATAAGACATATCTCTTTCAACCCCATCAACAATTACAATAGGAGATTGATCGTTATAAGTAGACTTTCCTCGTATAAAAATTTCCGCCTTATCTACTCCAGGTTCTCCACCCGCATATTGATTAACGATCATTCCCGGAAGTCTACCAGCTAAAGCATTATTAATATTTGCAGTAGGGCTTTGTACAAGATCCTTAGTCGTAATTGTGGAAACAGCTCCTGTAATATCTTCTCTTTTTTGAGTTCTATAGCCCGTTACCACTACTTCTGATAAAGCTTTCGTATCCTCTTCTAATAATACGGCTAAGCTTTTCCTTCCTTTTAATTCAACAGATTGTGACTGATAACCTATATAAGAAAATATTAGTGTCGCATTCACATAAGGAACTTTGACACTAAAATTACCGTCCACATCTGTAACGGCAGAAAAATCTGTGCCCTTTACAATAATAGTAACTCCAATTAAAGGATCTTTATTGGTAGAATCCAATACTTTTCCTTGTACTACATTTACTCCTGCAAAATTCTGATTCTGTGCATTAGAAGTAAGTGGTATAACGAATAAAAATAATAACAAAAATCGGAAGAAGTGAGTGATACTTCTATAAGATAGTATCCTTTTAAATCGATTACAAAAAATATTTTCTTTACTCATTAGATTTAAATTTATAAGGATGACAGTTATTATTAGAATAAAACTAAGGAAGATTATAATGATTCTTCCCTTCTTTATTCGATTATATATTTATTAAATATTACAAATTACTTCTGATATCTCAGAATGACCTTTACGGGGAAATGGTCAGATGGCATCCTGATGTCATACTTCTGAGATGAAATGTCTTTCGAAGAGTTTCCTTCATTGGCGGTATCCTTTCTCAGAGTACGATAGGTATCTGTCAGAATGCCAAAACGATAGACATGGAACTGTCTTGACACAAAGATATGGTCAATCTGACCGTCTGTCATTGAAAATGGATCAAAACCATTGAATGTTCCGTTTAAGGCATAGCTCATGTCGGCTATCTTGTATGTATCCTGCAAAACTCCGGAGTTTACCAACAGACGATAACTCTCATCGGTCTGATCGACGTTAAAATCTCCTGTAAGTATGACAGGTGCATTACCACAGAACTCCCTTCACCTTTTTCAAAACTAATTTGGAACTTTCTCGCCGGGCCACTACACCGATATCATCCATGTGGAGATTGAAAAACCAAAACTTTTTGTTTGTTTTCAAATCCTTAAAATAACCCCACGTACATATCCGGATACAGTCTGCATCCCAGCCCTTATTCGGATAGTCCGTATGCTGGGACAACCAGAAATGACCTTCCTTGAGAACCTTCAAGCGGCTCTTTTTATAGAAGATCGGTGCATATTCGCCGCCTGTCTTCCCATCGTCACGGCCCACGCCGAGATAACCATACTGGGGCATCGCCGATAACAGGTCATTCAACTGGTCATGCAAGTACTTCCTGAGCTCCCCATACGTCAAAATCATTAAATGTCACCAACTTGGAGATGACCGGGCAGCGCTGTGACCAGCCATTGCCCTGCAATTCATCATCATGATTGTGATTTCTCACATTATAAGTTCCCACTGTCAATTGCTGTGCATTGATAGCAACGGCAACTAACAGCAGGAACAGGAACATCAATCCTTTTCTCATTATTTTATCTTACAGTCATCAGTTATTACCGATCTTGTTCAGTACTATCGGACGGGAACTGCGACTCTTGCCGAAATTCTTGTTCGGCTTGCTTCCCATGACAAACTTCAGGGTACTGCCCTTGATGATATCATCATAGGTGATGTAGCTCTTACCGTAAGGTTTGCCGTTCAGATAGGCCTTTTCGATGTATTTATTCTCAGCACTGTTTTCCACGGCCTCCATCGTGAATGTCCTGCCGCCGCGGACCTTCACCTCTGCCCTGTTCAGGACGGGACTGCCGAACACGAACACCCCGTCAGAGGGATTCACCTGATAGAGACCCATGGCTGAAAGGACATACCAGGCTGACATCTGCCCGCAGTCTTCATTGCCGATGATTCCGTCCGGCTGGTCCGTGTAGAAATTGTCCATCACATAACGGACCTTCTCTGCCGTCTTCCACTGTTCGCCGGCATAGACATAAAGGTAAGCGATATGGTGGCTCGGCTCATTCCCGTGGGCATACTGGCCGATCAGGCCCGTGATGTCGCCCTGAGGATGAGGCCCCATGCTGTCATGGTTGGTGAATACCTGGTCCAGTTTCCTCGTAAAGTTCCTGTCTCCTCCGAACAGTCTGATTAATCCGTAGGGATCCTGAGGAACAAAGAACGTATACTGCCAGCCGTTCCCTTCCGTAAAGTCACGGACTCCTGCCGTCGCTGGATGATATGGTGTTCTCCAGGAGCCATCCGATAATCTGGGACGGATAAAATCAACGGACGGATCAAAATAGTTCTTATAATAAAAAGCCCGTTTTGCAAAGACATCTGCATCGGCTGTCTTTCCCATCCTCCGGGCCATTGCTGCGATACCCCAGTCATCCACGGCGTATTCCATCGCCTTCGATACGGACTCCCCTACTTTATCGGCAGGGATAAAGCCGTCTTTCATCACATAGGGTACTCCGTCCTGGTTCTGATTGGTTGCCGTTGCCTTCATCGCCTCAAAGGCATCCTCTGCATTGAAGCCCGTAAAGCCTTTCAGGTACGCATCCGCTATCACCGGTACAGAACTGTAGCCCGGCATGCAGTTGGTCTCTCCGTTCCATAGCGGCCAGATCGGAAGCTTGTCCTGCTGGCGGTATATGGAAACCATCGAGTTGACCAGATGGGGGACCATTTCCGGCTGCACCACCGTCATCAGGGGATTCCACGCACGGTAGGTGTCCCACAGGGACAAAGTCGTATAGTTCGACTTCGAAGGATCCGTATAGACCATGTCATCCATACCGCGGTACTGGCCGTTGACATCACAATATAAGGAGGGATCGATCATGGTATGATAAAGGGATGTATAGAATATACGACGGCCGCGGTCATTGAGGGCCTGAGCCTTCACCCTGCCCAACCGGGCATTCCACTCTGATCTGGCGGCATCCTCTGTCTGTTCAAAGTCCCACCCGGACAGTTCGGCCTGCATGTTCTCCATGGCATTGTCAATGCTGACCGATGAAAGGGCGACCTTCAGGAGGACCTGGCTTGACTGGCCGAAGTCCAGGATGCACTTCACTGACTTCGCCTTCAGCTGGAGGCGGTCTGTCGGGGTGTTGTCATCGAAGAGCGTAGATTTCTGTATCTTCGTATTACTCTTCAGGACAAAATAAACCTTGCGGTCAGGACTCCAGCCATGGTCATAGCGGTAGCCTTCTATGGTATAGTCATCTACCTTACGGGCATAGCAGCTGTAGGCGACATCGCTGTTGCCTTCATGCAGGTCTATCAGTACATAGGATGGCTTCCCGGCAGGATAGGTATAGCGGTGGAAGCCTACGCGCGCCGTCGCAGTCAGCTCTGCACGGATCTGGTATTTGTCCAGCAGCACTGAATAGTAATAGGGGCTCACTACTTCATTCTTATGGGAATAGGTGGAGGCATAGCCGTTACTGATATCATCCTGTTCTCCACGCTGGGTATGGATTTCATTCATAGGCATGAGCAGGATGTCGCCCAGGTCGCTGCAGCCTGTCCCGCTCAGGTGGGTATGGGCAAAGCCGATCAGGATATTGTCCGAATAATGGTAGCCTGAGCACCAGTCCCAGCCTTTATATATATTGCTTGGACCCAACTGGACCATTCCGTAGGGCACGCTCGCACCCACGAATACATGACCGTGACCTCCGGAGCCGATATAGGGGTCTACATACTGCACATAACCTTTACTTTGAGAATATTTCAACGCCATTGAATTCTTTGGAAGGAACAAAAAACAAAAAGTAAAGCATAAAAATGAGTATAAAATTTGATTTTTCATATGATTATTAATTTGGATATTAAAGTAAAAACATTCACTTATTTTGTTATTTATTTTTCATTAGTATTCACTAATGATATTTTTATTTTAATTACTAGATGTATATCCATCATTCTGCATTAACTTAGGGTTACGCTGAATTTCGTTTAAAGAAATAGGCCACAATAGGTCAGAAGACTTGATAGTTGCTCCAGCACCATTAGTAGCACCTACGAGATTAACATAAGTAACAGAACCCGGATTCGTCGTAGAGATAACAGGGAATTTGCCAGTACGCAAGCAGTCATCCCAAATTTTAAATTCCAATGGGAACTCTTTCAGACGCTCTGTCCAGCAAACTTTGATGAAATCGTCCTTAGAAAGACTTTTCAAAGCTATCTTAAGACTTGATTCTGAACCAAGTTGTGCACGAGCTTGAATCTGAGCCAGATAACCAGCAGCCTCATCAGTCACGCCAGAAGATTGAGCGATAGACTCAGCAGCGTCAAGAAGAGTTTCTGCATAACGATATATGTTCCAATCCTTCGTCCCCTTTCCGGTGTTCTCCATAGCTTCCTCGTCAAAATAATACCAGCAACCAATGTGATTATAGTAATCGAGGTCCGCAGTCGTAAGATTTTCATTATCCAGCGGCATTTTCCACACTTTATTATTCGTAGGATTAGTATAAGATGTAACAAAAAACTGTTTCTCGGAACGACGAAGGTCATTACTAGTATAAACATTAAGGAAACGTCCTGTTGGGCCATAAACGCGCTCTGTAATAGAATACTTATCAAAGACACCTGTCGCAGCTGATGAAAAAGCATAAGTTGGCCACCAACCACTTGTAGAAATGGAAGCATTATACTCCTTAGCATAGATAATCTCAGGAAGGTCATCCGTAGTACGCAGTTTGTTATAAGCACTACCCAGACCGAGGTTATCGTTTCCTGTCAAGCTATACTTTCCAGAAGAAATAATATCTTTTGCGCTAGCAACAGCTTGAGAATACTTGCCTTCTTGCATGTAAACAGAGCAAAGCGTCTGCTCAGCAACATATTTTGTAATACGATGACTAGTGCCTTGCCATGTGCTAGCTGGCAGTACAGAAACAGCGGTCTGGAGGTCACTTTCGATGAGTGCATAGACATCACTAACGGCTGTACGTTCCAACTCCATATTTTCCATACTTTCATAAGGTTCTCTTGGCATTGGAACAGCACCAAACATCTTAACAAGGTAGAAATAGTTGAAGGCACGGAAGAATTTAGCCTCAGCTACAAGTCGAGCAGAAGTAGAAACATCCATACTGATACTGGGAATATGCTTGATAGCGCCATTGGCGACGTTGATAGCATCATAGCAACCATCCCACACACCATCAATCGTACCGGAAACCGTATTGGTCTGCTGCTGGCGGGTCAATAGACGAGAATACTGACATGTCAATTCTTGACCTTCATAAGAGTTTCTGAAATAACCAGTCAACATGCCGGGAATAGAAGCAAACGGTCCTACATAAGCACTACCGGCAGAAGCAATACAATTAATTGCGCCACTACGGTATAGATAATTTACATTAGCTATAGCCTGTACCTCTGTCTTGTAGTAGTCGCCCACTGTAAGAGAAGACTTCGGATTCTCATCCAGAAAATTATCACAAGACGCAAGGAACATACATGCACAAGCTGATAAAATTAGTATTTTTTTCATATTGTATATTCAATTAAGGTATTATTTAAAATGTTACATTTACACCAAGGATGAAAGTTCTAGATCTCGGATAAGAATAAAACGTCATGTTCTGGGCGAACTGATCACCATGAGAAGAAGACTCAGGATCGTATCCATTAAACTTCCTTGAACAAAGCAGAAACACATTGTTACAGCTTGCATAAACACGAAGGGCATTCAGGCCGACAGTCTTCATAGCAACTGGTGTAAAAGTATAACCCAACTGCAACATGTTCAGGCGAAAGTAAGAGCCATCGCAAATCCAAGCAGAATCCACAGTTGTATCTTGTCCGGCATGACCACTGTTGCAGAGATATATCATCTGTTCCATAGTGTTTGGGTTGGTGCCGTCATAAGCATCATAAAGGATATTAGACAAACCGTTGGTGATGCCAAAGCGGTCATAGCAAGGATGATAGAACTGCTGCATGGTCTTAACACCCCATACAAACTGACAGTCAACTGTGAAATCCCAATTCTTGTAGTTGAAGGTATTAATGAAACTACCAGTCCAGTCAGGAAGGCCTTTACCAAGAATTTCCTTGTTTTCCGAACGGTGCGCACGACCTACCTGATTCTTTGTGCAATTACCTGCCTCATAATCTTCCTTCGTCCAAACGCCATAACGCTTATAACCATAAAAGCTACCCATACTCTGACCTACACGGAGGATGGCCTCAGAGCCACCTACCCAACTCATAAGTTCAATGTCTTCATCATTGTCGCCTAAGTGGAGGATTTTATTCTTGTTGTAGTTCAAATTCAATGTAGAACTCCATGAGAAGTCCCTTGTACGTATAGGATAAGCATTGATCATCATGTCAAGACCAGAATTACGTACAGATCCGATATTCTTAAAGATTGAAAAATAACCTGTTGAATGAGGTACCGGGCAATCGAGCAACAAGTCAGTAGTCTTCTTTGTATAATAAGAAATGTCGAAGTTCAAAGCATTTTGAAACAAACCGAGTTCAAAACCAATGTCAAATTGTGCAGTCTTCTCCCATTTTAAGTCCGGGTTAGGCATTGAGTTGACATAAGAGTAAGGAGCGCGTACACCGTTCAGCAAAAGAGTTCCTGCACCTATAGTGGCTAAAGACTGGTAAGTACCAATCTCAGAATTACCGGTCAGGCCGTAACTAGTATGGAGTTTCAAGTTACTGATGGCTTCAATATTCTTCAGAAAGTCTTCCTCAGAAATAATCCATGCAAGACCTATTGATGGGAAGAAAGCATACTTATTATTTTCACCGAACTTTGAAGAACCATCAATACGACCAGTAATGGTTGCAGAATAGCGATCTTTATAGGTATAAGCGGTACGTAGAAAATAAGAGTTCATCGTCCAATGGTCATTGCTTGAACCTGGAGAAGACGGAGTGGTACCTGCGCCCATGTTGTAGTAACTATAGAAGTCATCAGAAAAACCTTCCGTGTAGGAACCATTGTAGTCAGAGTTATATCCCTGCCAAGAGAGACCAAGCATCATGTTCAGACGATGTCTCTTATTGAACACCTTATTTAGAGTAAGGTAAGTCTCTTCCTGCCAGTAGAGTCTACTCCAGCGATCGTTAGAAGCTATACCATTGGGCTTAGAAATATTGTTCAAATCAACAGAAGCATAGCGACGCTTTTCAATATTATGCCAGTCAAGACCATACTGTGTTTTCAGGTCAAGTCCCGGTAGGATATGGAAAGTAAAAGCAGCATTACCAAAGATCTGGGTATTGTAATACATACGTTTTTCCAAGTCAAGAATCATCACAGGATTAGACATTCCCTCAAAGCCGAAAAGGTTTGTCATTGCAGAAGGTGATGTAGAAGTCGTATAGTTGCCCGTGTCTGGTTCACGAACAGGCAACCATGGCAACATCTCGATCATGGTACGACGAGCTTCCTGACCACCACCATCATAGTCGGTCCAACGGCTCCACATGTGATTCACCATCAAGTTAACATTTGTAGCCAGCCATTTGGTAGGATTAGCATCGTAAGTCAACTTACCACTAACACGCTTGTTCCATGTGTTTTTCATAATACCCTGAAAGTCAGAATAATTCAGGAAAGCACCCATAGAAGAAGTCTTGCCGGCCTGCTGTATATTAATCTGATGATTGTGAGATACAGAAGTACGCGTAGCCTCACCCTGCCAGTCAGTATCGTAGAGGGGATTGCCATTTGAGTCGAAATAGCGACTGTCGCAGAACCAATCTGTACGTTTAAGCGACCAGTTGGTCCCCTGATATGTGTTTTCGTTCTCCAGACCTTTCATGAAAGCATCGCACCACTCCTGAGCATTCAGCACGTCCATTTTACGAGCGATATGGCGAACACTAATAGAGCCTTGATAGCTAATTCTTGTTCCTTCTTCACCCTTCAAACCACGCTTGGTGGTTACCATGATGACGCCATTGGCACCACGGGCTCCGTAGATAGCAGTAGCTGAAGCGTCCTTCAATACTTCCATTGACTCGATATCATTAGGGTTAACGAGTGCGAAATTACTCATAACCACACCATCGACAACGTAAAGAGGGTTAGATGAAGCATTGATGGTAGCAACACCACGGATGATAACGCGAGGTGACTGGATTCCCACCTGATCTGAATTAGAAAACACATTCACACCAGCAGCCTTACCACGAAGGTTATCGAGCGCGCTGAAGTTTTGTGACTTCAACATATCTTCACCCTTGACTACAGAAATAGAACCTGTAACGTCTGACTTACGCATGGTACCGTAACCAACTACGACGACTTCTCCCAAAGCTTTTGTATCCTCCGCCAACATAATCTTCTTATTAGTTCCTGCACGAACAAGTGCATCTTTAAAACCAATATATGAGATTTCCAGACTGCTACCTGACAAAACATTCAAAATATATCGGCCATTCACATCCGTAACTGTTCCATTACTTGTTCCTTTTTGTATAACTGATGCACCTATAATAGGTTCACCATTCACATCAGTTACTCTACCTGTAGCTCTAATTTGAGAGTTATTAGAATTAGATTTCTGAGAACTTCTAACATCTTGCTCAGACTGTCTTCTTTCTTTTACGACAATAAACCTATCATTAATGTCATAATCAAGATTCTGACCTGCCAAAATCTGGTTGACAACTTCTTTTAATGGTTGATTATTAGCATTGACACTGATTTTCTTATTGGTATCCACCTTATTAGATCCAAACACAAAAGAATAACCCGTGGCTCTCTTGAATTTAATAACGGCTGTCTTTACAGTCACATTTTTGACTTTAAAAGTCACTTGCTGGGCAAAAACTGCCATGTTGAAACAACAAGTTAGGCATAAGATCAATATATGCTTTCTTGGTAATTTTTTCATAGAATATTAATTTACATTTAATTTGATTAGGCTTAGATTCGATATTTGTATCGAAAATCTATATAAAATGTTAATACCAGGTAATTCTA
>CAVYLQ010000025.1:0-93699 GCA_963769405.1 uncultured Prevotellaceae bacterium
GTACCAGCCCCTTTTTGTAGACTGTTACTTCCACTGTCTTTTCAGCGATCTTATCCTAGTCATACTTGCTCATATCATACACCACATGTTCCAGCGGATGCGCTATTACCTGTTGCAATTCTGACACTAACTCCTCCACAATACCACAGCGAAAGTAATCTGAATCAGGGAGGCCGATTTCCTTGTTTGCAGGGTACCGGTTATGTTCGGCAAATATTACGCTTCATCATCATGAAGGGCAGCAGGACAATCGCTGACAGGCACGTCGGAGACAATCACCAAAAAGTAAAAACAGCGGGCGAAGAAATTAAGAGATCAGAATGATACTGCTGTAAGTTCCTGACCAATCAGTTGGATGATTTTACGGATGGCGTTCAACCGTTGTCCTGAAGGACGCTTGCTGCCACTGATGTATTGGGCAAACAAACTCTGAGAGATTCCCAGACGGCGTGCAATGGCTGAAGCGTTTAACTCTGGATGCTGCATGAAGAAGATATAAAGCGGACTGGACGACTTCTGCCTGAAAAAACCTTCAAAGCTGAGATCCTCATCCAATGCATCCCAATGAATACCATCCGGCGTAATGGTATATGCCGCCCTCTGTTCAGGAGTAGCATTTTGCAAACGAGGATAGTCCGCAAACTGCTCGCTTGCCTCCCGACCGTCATCAGAATGCACCCATACGGCTGTATCTGTAAGCCAAATTTTATCTATCTTCATTTTGTGTTATTAAAAAAATTGTTCCAGTGCTCTGCGATCACTTCCTGGTTTTCTTCTATGACCGACTTCACAAGTTTCAGTTCTGATGCCTTTAATCCGTTATTCTTTACAAGTCTCACAGGAAACAAAGTGAATTTTGCATCCGCTTCACCCTTGATCACATGAACATGGATTGGCTTGTGATCATTGGAATAGAACATAAACCGAAAGCCAAAGAGCATAAAAATAGTTGGCATATCTACTTCATCTAAATGCAAATATAGGTAATAAAATTATTACCTACAAACATTTTGGTACTTATTTTATTTCCCGGTCATTTTATCCCTTCCGTCGCTTTTATATGACCTTACCATACTTGACATCCTGTACCTCAATCTATAAACGTATACGTGTCTTTATAAGCGACATTCAATGCATTATTGTCTATTCTTGACGCTAACTCCTCCACATTACCACAACGAAAGTAATCTGAATCAGGGAGGCCGATTTCCATGTTTTCCGGAATGTCTGGATAGGTGAACGGGATTCCGGCGGAATATGCATTCAAAGCTAAAGAATCCCTATTTAAACTCTTTTAAAAGCAATGCGTCAAGTGTCGGATACAAGTGTATGCCATATTTCTGACAAGTTATTCTAACATTGTCATAACGATAAAAAGTCGAATCACAGACAACAGCCATTTTCCCCGAACGGGCAAAGAGTCCCAATTCCAGCAAAGATACAGGAGACTTGCTCGTGCCTAAAATATTCATGATGATAAAAGAAGACTCTTCGAGATGAGACAGCTCCCAGTTTACTTGATAATCCATTTCCCCCTTCTTAGTACCGTCCCATTTGTCCTGCCTTGGATTAAAAAGAATCCATTTACCGTTTTTTGTTTCAAAAAACCGAACCAGGCCCTTTTGCCAGTCAACGCTGCTCCCCATATCAATCGTACCGGCAAGGAACACCTTTCTTGCACCTATCGTATCTTTTGGATTTGTAATCCTCTCATGGGGATGTAACATGATCACTTTACCATCTGCATATAGGGTTGGCATTATTGACAAGACAATACTCACCAACATCAAAAGCAATATTCTGAAGTTATTTGTTTTAGTCATTTTTTCGTGGATTTTAATCAGTTTACAAACTCTGTCGCACCTGAAGACCGAGTACTCTAAAGAAGGGTAACAACAATTACCTGTAAGGATGTATGCTCTGAGGTCGTTAATAGCTACCTTGATCGCCCGAAGAGGAACCTCTCTCTTCTAATGGATTACGCCCAGAAGATGTGCGTTGCCAATATCCTCAGCAAACACCTTGAGATAAAGCTATGAGTGAAAAGATAAAGATTCCACTATCTAAGATGAGATACCAATTTCCCATTTCGGTCTATTATTCCCGCTTCTTTCAGAAATTTATTTCCACTTTTCTTAGAAGCAGTGGCCTTCTTAATAGCAGCTTCCAATCTTTCTTTCCTTCCTTGAAACAAATCCGTCATAATATCCTCCTTTTATAAAAACCTGAATATCTATATACAAATATACAACAACAAATTCAAAAAACATTACTGCTCCCTACTCTAATTGACTAAATCATGAGAAGAAGGCAAACAATAACAACCTGTATTAGTCATCTTAACAAAAAAGGCACCGATTCTGTTGAACCGATGCTGTATTTCAGGAAATAAGAAAATCAATTGTATTCTTGCTGACTCCAGGTTATTTGCTATCATTCTACCAAATAATAGTATTCATCAATAAAAATCAATTTATGGCTAATAATGATTCCCATACGATTTCCCTATCTTTCCAAGGCCTTAATTCTATCTTCAATTTGCTTTAAAGGCAAACGGGGATTGGACTTCAGCAATTCCTTGAGTTTCGTAGCAGCTATAGGTTTCGAAAGAATTTGATGCTCAACTAACTGATCAAATACATAAATAATTCCAGACACCTTGAGATGATGTTCTTCTGCCCTGTTCCTTAATTGTTTGTCACCACTCAATATTCTGCAACCTGGCACCTGCAAGGCATAATAGATCACCTCAGCATCCGTTAAAGATAAATTACCTATAAGATTTTGTGCGAATATGAACATTTGCAAATACTCATTACTTGAGAACTTCTTTACCCGCAAACAACCGTTATCCACATATCTCAGAATAGATAGTCTCTGTTTCTCATCCTGCATTTCATGAATGACCAGTTCAACTGTATAAAACTCAAACGGGAGTCGGAAGAACTCGTCCAGCAAACTCACATTACAGAGATCGATCAGCACATTGGCATCATTGATGACAATATCCATTTCACACAAGTTCAAGTTCTTTCCGCACGACATCCAACGATCTGTTGAGCAGAGCGGCAGCCTTGGAATAAGAAATCAGGTCACAGGCCAGAGCCTTATACACCAGACGATCAAACCGATGTGATTCATCCTGATGGTAAAGACTCTCTTCCACCTCATCCTTAAATCGCTTATTCCTATTCTTGGTCATACAGTAATACTGATACCGCTGTTCAGAAATAACACTAAGATATTTAGCCTTGAACATAAGTGCATCTACAGACACGCCAAAATCTACTTGAACGTCCCTCAGCTCCTTCAAAGATATATCATGCCGTTTGTCACCGATAATATCATTGAACGCCTTAGCTGGAATCAACAACTCATTTGCAAAAGTATTACACAGACATTCTTTCTCTTTTTGCTTAATTCCTTCATTGAAATGAAGCAGAACATGTCCCAACTCATGTAAAGCGGTAAAACGCTTCCGTTCCACGGTATAATGATGGTTAAGTACAATAACTGGACACCACCCCCCCATGAAACCACTCATTCCGTCAAAGGCATCAGGAGCATCAATTTCTATCACCTTAATTTTATGGTTCTCAAGCAATTCGATGACAGATGGTATTCCCCCTTCTCCAAGACTCCAGTCTTTTCTTACCTTTTCAGCAACAGCAAAGACATCTTCCTGACTACTGACTCCATTAAGAGAGCAAACATTTTCAAACTCTGAATCGATTCCTAATATTTCCTCTACTTCCAGATATCGTTCTATCTTGTCACGCACAATCTCCCTGATGGAATCAATCTGTCGAATACCTAATTTGGATTTCTTCCGAAATTCAATGCTACCTATAGAATCACGAAACGGACGCAGGAAATAATCAGGTTTCATCTCCAAGGCATCAGCCAAAACGAGGTGTACAGATGAATCCGGAAACATTTTACCTGATTCATATTTGGAAATGGCTTGCTTAGAAACCCTGTTCCCCATTCTCTTGCACAACTCATCCATCGAAAAACCCCTCATAATTCGGGCATTCCTGAGTCTTTGGCCGAATAATTTTTTCAATTCTACATCTGCTGACATTACTCTTCTCTTTTGGTTTACAAAGCTACTTATATTTTCACATATTGTCAACCATTTCTTGGATTTTTTTATTTATTTAAAGAACTTTCGTCCATTGCAATGGAAAAATAATGCTTCACGGCAAGATGGAAGGTTAGTTTGTAAAGTTACGGCTAATGGGCAGCATAATTACTAAAAGACTCTTACTGAAATTGCATTGTTATGCAACTTCAGTCATCTCACGGTTGTACAAAGATACAATAATTCTTTAAATTTTAATAGAAATAACGACAACTTGAGATATGTTGTCACAGGAAAAGGAAAGGAGGCAAATATGAGAAAGAATCTTCATGTTGTTCGCAAAGGCGATCTATGGCAAGTAAAACAAGAGAATGCTCAACGGTGTTCAGGTAACTTTCCAACACAGCAAGAAGCTTTTGAAAGAGCAAGAGAGATTGCTACTAAAAATGGACAAGAAGTAATCATTCACGGCGAGGATGGCCGTATAAGAGAAAAATACAGTTATGACAATGACCCATTCCCACCAAAGGGATAAATATAAAGAAAAGCCCTGGTAAAGCAGTAACTTTATCGGGGCTTTTTATTGATTATACTGTTTCTTCTCCAGAAAAGCTACCAGATGTAAAACAACAGTTCTGACAGTGCCTAAGCAAAATACACATAGACAAATTTACAAGAAAAGGGCTCTTATTTTTTCATCCCCTTATACACTTCCACTGTCTGGTCAGCGATCTTATCCCAGTCATACTCACTCATATCATACACCACGTGTTCCAGCGGATGCGCTATTACCTGTTGCAATTTTGACGCCAACTCCTCCACATTGCCACAATGAAAGTAATCTGAATCTGGGAGACCGATCTCCTTATTTGCCGGAATGTCACTGACCAGGACCTTCACGCCATAACTCATTGCCTCCAATAAGGCAATGGGCAGACCTTCATGAGAAGATGGCAAGCAATAACAACAGGTATTCGTCAGCAGAGAGTGGAGTTTCCTCCCCTTGATAAAACCAGTAAGGATCACCCCACTTTTTCTGGCCATTTCTTTTAAACCTATGGAATAGTTATCTTCAAAATCCGTATCACCAGCCAATACCAATTTTATGCCACCAGACTCACCAATCTTCAAATCTTTATTTCTTTTCAACTGGTTCATCGCTTCCACTAAGTGATGCAGATTCTTTTCCGGCACAAAACGGCACATACCCAAGACATACTTTCCTTTTTCAATACCTAATTCAGAAAAAAACTCCGGATAATCACAAATCTCCGGTTTAGGTACCCCATTATAAATCAGGTGAACATGTTCAGTACGCCCATACTTCCGAGCAATAGAATCCTTGATTACATGAGAGATGACTATCACTTCATCAGCATATTTCACCCCCATTTGTTCTCCTAATTTCAAGATTATCTTTGCAGCTTTCCCCCATTTATCCCGTTCATAATCGGCACCGTGATGTGTAAATACCACCTTCATACCCAAGGCACGAGCCATTGGCGTCAACAATGCCGGTCCAACAGCATTGATATGCACCACATCAGCATGAAGAGCTTTCGCTTTTAAAATAGCCCTAAAAGTATGAATAATCGCCTCAAATGATTTCTTTCTGGGAGATGGAATCGTAACGAGTTTCACGCCTTTCCACTCCTTCAAATCATCCCGGACATAATTTGAACGACGAATCAAAGTCACGTCAAAACCTCTCGAAACAATTCGAGGAAACAATTCCTCACAATGCGTTTCCACACCCCCCATGATATTTGGAATACCACGGGTACCAGTCACAACAATTTTCATAAAGATATTTGGAAACAAGTTATTATCCTTACAACCAGAAAAAGCAAGGATAATAGCTTAAGAAAAGGTTATACTTTTTCTCTCAGATCACCCTGTCGTGGATCCTGACCTACATCACACCATTTGGGATCAACACATGCCAGCTTACCTTGCATACTGCGGAGTTTGTTATTCAACGCCCATTTTGCAGGATATTTGATATACTTGTGCATCACCGGACTGGCAGTACCCACCATCCAGCAGTTCTTCGGACATTTTCTGACCATCTGTCGCACATACTCCGCCTGTTCCGACTCCCATATTTCCATAAACGGTTTCTCATGGATATTTCCCATGCTCTCTTTCCAGCACTTTTCTTCCATCCCGTTACAAGGATACACCTCACCCCAAGGATCAACAAAAAAGTTAGCCGTTCCAGCCTCACAAGGCAGCATCCTCCTGCCACCCTCAATATAATTGATTAACCCCATATTAAACCAAGCACGAAACCAACTTTTTGGATTAGACTCTTTAAGTTGCCAGTTAATCAACTGTCTGAAATCATCACAAACCTCATCCTTATTCGTGATGACATTATCCTCCTTATGGAAATAATAGGAATTATGGAAAGCAGCAGTAGCAAATTCCATTCCCATAGCCTGAGACAACTGATAAAGGCTCAGCATATCCTTGGAATTATTATTTGATACCGTACAACCAAAGCCAATATCATTCAGTCCCATGTGTTTCAGTTTAAGGAGAGTTCTCAATCCCTTATCAAAACCACCGGCATGACCACGTAATTCATCATTTTTCTGACTCAGACCCTCAATAGAAATACGGATGCCGATATTGGGAAACTTCTTGGCCAAAGCAATAACCCGATCCTCAAACCAACCCGAAGTAGAGATTACGATACGTGGTGCATGCTTGTAGCATTCCTCCACGATTTGATTCAGATCCTCACGGATAAACGGTTCACCACCAGTTAAATTAATAAATTTTAATTTTGGCAGACATTTTAAGTCCTCCGGTTTTAGTTCCTCTTTCCTATTTGTAGGATTCTTCCAGATATTGCACATCATACAACGCATCGGGCACCGATACGTTAAAATGATTGATGCGTCCGTAGGACGCGATATATTATTACTCATATTTTTGCTTTTTATTTATTCGAATATTTTTTGAATATTTCATGATATTTCTTTGCCGATTCTTTCCATGAAAAAAGTTTAGACCTCTCATAGCACAGTTTAGCTATTTCTTTATTATAGTTATCATCAGCTATCAACTGATACAGTTTCTTCTCTACAGCATCAATATCAGTAGGTGCAACACCAACATCTATATCTCCTATCACTTCCGGGAAGCATGATGTATTAGAACTCAACACAGCCGTACCACACGACATAGCCTCAAGCACAGGTAAACCAAATCCTTCATACAGAGAAAGATAAATCATTACCTTGGCTCCATTATACAACAAAGGTAAATCATCATCAGAAATATAGCCTGTAAAAAGGATATCATCTTTAAACTTAGATTGATTTACATGGTCATAAATTACTTGAGCATTGAAACCATCTTTACCAACAATCACAAGCTTTTCTTTGATATCATGCTTCTCTCTGAGGCGTTCATACCCTTCGATAGCAGACATAATATTCTTGCCTGGATAATCAATAGTTCCTACAAACAACACATATCCCTTACAAACAAGATTAAATTTCTTCAAACAGGAATCAACTATATCAGCAGCATACTCCTTGAACCTATTCCTATCAGCAGCATTAGGGATTACTGCAATATCCTTCTCCTTTGCATTACAGAACTTTATAATATCATGCTTTGAACATTCTGAAACAGTCGTAATAAAAGTACTATTTTTGACCATCAGAGGATCTATCATTTTGCGATACATCATTCGTGCCTTACTGAATTTATTCTCAACATTATATTCAATTAAATCATGAATGGTCACAACCGTAGGAATTCGTTTCCAAACAAGTAGAGAAAAATTCGGAATATAAGCAATATCACATTTATATTTCTTTTGAAGCTTTTGGAAGCTCCATTGATGCCACAGAATATTTTTTATCGGATTACCTTTTGAAATATTGATATCAACAAACTTAATATTATAATGTCTTTTAAGTACATCATAATCATTAAAATCAAAATTCTTGAAAAGAATATACTCATCATCCCTATTCAATGATGCCAATTCATTAAGTATCTCTATAAGAACCCGACCAATTCCAGTCAGTTTATTACCAACATAACCACTTATTCCTACTGTCATGGATATTAT
This sequence comes from uncultured Prevotellaceae bacterium, assembly GCA_963769405.1. Classification (GTDB taxonomy): domain Bacteria; phylum Bacteroidota; class Bacteroidia; order Bacteroidales; family Bacteroidaceae; genus Prevotella. The sequence goes on from CAVYLQ010000025.1 coordinate 8,178, forward strand.
TTTTTATAACTATCAAATTGGTTATGCTCAACTTTTATATTATCATTCTTCAAGAAAGTAACCACCTCACTTGTTTGCGGATCTAGAGCAATACCTTTCCTAAGATTTAAGAAGTTCTTTTTGGTTAGAGGACTCATAAAACGGTTCTCTTTTACCATTACATCGTCTGAAGAAGTTATATTAATCATAGAACAATTATCCCTAATTATAGCCTCTACTTGATTTCTATCAAACAAGATATCACGGCAATGACGAATATCCACTACGCCACGATATTCGGCCCGAGGATAACCTTTGATTTTATTTCTAATCACCTTAATATTTGTATTATACCCTTTAGAAAGCGCATAATACTCATTAGAAAGTTCAAATCCCTTGTGTGTCCCTTCAAAGATATTATCCTTTATATCCGCATTTTTCGAACCTATAGAAAGGAAACTACCATAATTATTAAGACAATCATTATGATCAATTTCAATACTATCTGCCCACATCAAAAGGATGCCCCAATCGCCACAATTGGAAATTTGGTTTTTATAAATCTTAGCATTTTTACATGTTTGCACCGTCGTTGACCTATTACTACCACCCAAACGCCCTTCTACTTCTACACCGATACAACCGGCCTTGTCTATAACATTATGATATATATCAAAATCCGAACAATTGGCATGCAATAAAATACCGTCAAATCGTGTATTACTTACCCTGTTATTATATATTGAAAAGTGACGAGGGCTATTTCTATATGACTTAAAAGGATTACTTGTATCGCAAATCACATGAATACCATATAACATGTTCTCCCCTTTTACATTCTTCTGTGAATCAAAAGTACAATCATGAATCGTAAAGCCCGCACAATCGCCTATGATATTAAAATAAGCAAATTTATTCACTGTTCCTCTTATTCCTATACCTTTTATCTCAAAATCAGAAGAATTCTTAATTATAAAATCACCACAACTAATGATCGTAGAATTACCTACAATACTGAAATTCTTATGACCTTGTATAGTCAGATTACCAATATCAAAACTATCACTCGGTAATATCAGTCGTTTACCATCTATATCCCCAATAGCTTTGGTCAATGTCGCTGAAATATCAGCTAACGAGCCATAATCGCTCAAATATACAGTTTTTTGCCTACCTGATGCAGATAAGCATAGAAAAGTGCAGAAAATAAAAAAGACTGTTTTTTTCATACTTTTATGTTGCTTTCAAAATAATTGGAAAATATTTATTAACCATTTTATATTCAATTAATTACGAAAGTATGATGACTTTCGAAGAAGCATTTATTGTGGTAGCTTAATATTAGCTGACCACTTTTAGCCTTGAGTCTGGATTAAGTTGTCCATTATTTTCCGTTGTAGTGTAATACTATTATCTCATTGTTGCTCTTATTTCTTAACCTTCCGTATCATCTGCACCAACTTAGAACAGAGTTTTACATAACTCACATTGCTAAAAGCAAAAACGATATCATAAGTTAAAGACCAGATTTTGTGGTCAGGTCTATATTTGTTAACTAAATGCTTGTTATATTTATATCGCATTTCATGAGCAATATCTATATAGTGCTTTAAGTCCCTAGGTTTCAGACCATTTGCGATGTTTAACACATTATTCATTATCACACTTCCAAGTCTATAAAAGAGACGTTCTTTCTGATATTCATTCCACAAAGGGGCATCTGAGACTTTCATTGCAGACTCTAAAGAGAGTTTGTTCGTCGAATAAATAACATCTACAGGTAAAATCCGAGCAGAAAGATGCCTATCAAATTCATCAATAAAAACTTCATGATAATGTGCTTCAGGCAGTACAATGAATTTCTTGATATACTTAGCATAGTCGTATGTAAATATATCATCCTCATTACTATGGATACCCTCGACAAAACGTATATTATTTTCTCTGACTATATCTGCTCTTATCATCTTATTACAATTCAGCTCAAAAGCAAATTTACCAGATAAATCCATCACGCCTTGTACAAAATCATCACCTATGTAAGGCTCATTTAATGAACATGGATTTGTTATACCTGAATTGGTCTGGATATCCCAAATTCCAAAAACAGCATCATACCTTTTATAGTCTTCACACAAATAGTGACTAATAAAATCTTTATCTACCCAATCATCAGAATCTACAAAAAGTATATATTGACCAGAAACATTATCCAGACCTATGTTTCTGGCTTTGCTAGGACCGCCATTCGTAACATGAAAAACCTTTACTCGCTTATCTTTATTTGCATACTCATCACATATTCTTCCGGAATCATCTTTGCTCCCATCGTCAATCAATAATAATTCAAGATTTGAGTATGACTGAGACAAGATGCTCTCAATACAGCGTTTCAAATATTTTTGAGTATTGTAAATTGGAGTAATAATTGATATTTTATCTCCTATTAAATTAGTCCTGTTCATATTATATCTTATGTCCTCCAAAAATTAGTATGAAACGTTGGTAAACTGCTAAAATATAGATATGTAGCTCATTATGAAGTTCAGAAACAGTCTCTGATACGAATAATGTTATATAAATAATTACTCCATTATAATTTTCTCATTACCAAGAATAAAACGACAAAAATGGTCAAAGCAAAAGTCCATTTCTTAACGGCAGTAACAAAGTACCTTTTCCTAAATTTCGAATATGCCAATATTACTAAAGTAAAATATAGCATATCATACGTAATTCTATAGCGTTGCTGAATAAAGGTTGGCGTAGAAAAGCCAACCAAGAACATCAACAATATAAAGAAAAGAATAAGTAATATGCTATTATGTTCCTTCTCTTTTCTGGCTTCCTTTATAAAAGAAAAGACTACAAAAATAAATAATGGAGCAATTAATCCCGTTACCAACTGTGTTAATGCCCCAAAAGTATACATACTCGGAGCATCAAAAAATGAATAGTATAACTCAGGGAACAAGTAAATCACGGATCTAATAACACCAAAAATGAAAACCTCTGGCACATTATTAGGTGTCAAAAATGCAGCTATTTGAGATCCTCCCGTATCTGCAGAGCTCATACCACCAGCCATTGTCATTTCTATTCTCGATGATATATCTTCTTGTTTCAAATCAGAAGAACTTAGCATGTTCGAATATCTCAAGCCTCCAATAACTGCAACAATCAAAACTAACGAAATTACCAATTTAGTTGAGTATTTCATTCTGGAAGCATAAAACAACAAGAAAAAGGATATGGCAACAAGGACTGCTATCGCATAAGGCGAACGAATTATCAGAAGGAATAAGAAGGAAAGAACCAGAAATATTAACAAGGAGACTTTGCGCTCATGATAGAATCTATAAAACCCATATAAAATAAACACTATACCATATTGACATAAAGTATCCTTAGACACCATTACATTATAATATACTAACTCAGGAATTAACAATAATAATGCAAAATAATGTGGCTTCAAATTCTTAACATTTTCAAATATATTAAATAACATTAATGACGATATCAATGCTAATAAAGAATTCAGGTATAAAGGGATTAGGGGATGATATCCGAAAATACGAAATAATATTGCATAAAAATACACAACTCCGTTAAATCCGGACCCCACCCATCCAACATAATAACCTTGCTCAACAATTTGTATTGCATATAGATAATATCTTTGAGGATCAAATCCCCATTGATCACTATGAGGCATCAGAAATGGACTCCAACAGACCTTAAGAAATAGCAAGCTTATAATGAAACTAATCAAAAAAATATCAAGAAATATATGTCTCTCTTTAATACTATATTTCTTAAGAAATGAATCTATTAATATTTTTGATATTGCACAAACGCCTATCCCGATAATTATAAGTTCAATATATGATGCATTAGACAACATATCTGGAACTGGTAAATTTATCACGATTAACAACAGACTGATTATGAATAATAATATTGGCATTTGATACTAATAATTAGTTTTACATTAAGACAGGGCATTTGATAAAAACTCTTTTCCGCATTTTGAGAGTTTAATAAAATAATTATCAAAGGTCCTTTGTTTTGGAACGAATGATTCTATTTGAACTAAACTAGAAACAATGTTCTCCTCAATTCCAAATTGCTTTTGAAGTCCAAGAAACCTAGCCTTTCTCCGTTCTTCAGTGTAATAAGTGATGAAAATTTTATTAAATCTCATTGAAAAAATTGTGCCATGAAAGGAATCGGTGAATATAAAATCAGCATGCAGTATCATATTCAGCCATTCTTTGGGCGATAAATTATACATAATTTCATCAGCCCAGTCAGCAAGTTGAGGATTACTATAAGCAATAACAGACGCAATAACCTTTCTTCCTGGAAATTTCTTTCTGATCAAGTCAATTGCAGCTTTATTTCCCTCATTCATTTCATTTCCCAAGATATATGTAAAAATATATCTATCTTCAACTGGACACTCTGTAGTTAAGAATTCGTGAAAATCATATAAGCATGTAGGATCAGGTACAATAGGAGGCCGTTTTCCAGTTAGCCCTTCAACGAAAGACGAAGTTTCATCATTTCTTACAGAGAGCGAATTAAAGGCATTAAGAGCATTCTGCAACTGTTTGCGATAATTCTCATTAACCTCATTCTTGCCACAACAAGGGGCATAAGCTATTCTACGCCCTCTAAACTGTGGTTCCCAGTTCAGAAAAAACATACCATCACTTTGCTCTCTGAAATTCCAAATCTGATCACTCCCGACAATCAATGCATCATAATCAGCAACCTTAACAGGTAATTCAGACCTTTTGATAAAAGACGTCTGATTAAGATAATTCGTCCGGAAAGCATCAAATGCTTCTCTACATTTTCTTCCATATCTGAATCTCAGATATAAATCATAGAAAGTGCGTAATTCTCGTCTTCTTGGTATACCTCCTAGATAGAATTTAAGCCTATTTGGAATACAATTTATCACGTGAACATCATCATAGCCCATCTTTTTCAGCGTCTGTTGCAAAGCATAGCATTGTAGTACTCCACCGAAATTATAGCCATAATGATATGTCATTATTCCAATTTTCATTTCTTATATATTTGCATTATTGTCTCGTTCTGGAATCATCCAAATCTAATAGGTTAATATAGTCATAATCCAGAATCTCTTTTTAGGGTCAACTTTGTGTTAACCAATTCGTATATTGAGACCTTATCCATAAGGAATAGACCAACATTCTTTGAAATAATGTGTAACATTTGCTAACATTATTTTTTTATGAGACCTTTGATTTTAACTTTCGTTTCAGAAGACAATATACTACCAGCTGCAGTTATCAATTTTTGTCTACATGATTTTGTATCATTAATAATCTTTAGTGCATCGCTTTCATCTTGCCAATTTGTAAAAATCTCAAATAGAATAGGACTTTCCATTTTAGGTTCGAGAAATTCGTGAAACACAGAATTAAATTCATCTTTATTACTTGCAGTTAGATACTTAAAGCCAAGATCCTGAGAATAATGCTTTACTAAATTGGGAGATTTTTTACCAAAGTGCCCCATTGCAGCAATAAAAGCAGAACCATCATCACCAAATTGTGCTGCAATATTATTAAAATTCTTAAATTCTGTTCCACATCCGTTATTTACTAACAAAATGCGTAAATTATTACCAATGTGCCTATTGCCTAAGCTATTCATGTCATAGAAAAATGCAAGATCACCAATTACGCAAAAATGCAGTTTTTGCGGATTAGCTAATGAAGCGCCAATCACTGTTGACAGGATTCCATCAATTCCGAAACCTCCAGTATTGCAATATGATGATATGCTATCATCAATATCAAATAAATTCCAACTACGAGTACTATTAAGAATACTTGTATGCAATATTGAATCTGGTGGCAATAGCGGAGCAAGTTGTTGGGCTACCCATATATTTGAAAATGGAATATCTTTAACTTTTATTCTTCTTAAAGCTTCCTCGTAAGCTCGTTTGCAAGCATCAAGATATTCTGTCTGATTACCTTCTTTTGTAGCATAATGAGCAAAAAAGGAATGTTCTTTCATTTCAAAGACACTGTCTGTGCCACCCATTATATCACGTATTTCACCATCCTCATTTACACGCCACTCCTTACTCGTTTTGCGTGCAAATTCCATCCCCGGATAATCAGCCGAAACTGTCCCTATATGTATTCTTAAATCTGCAGTAAGCCCTTCGGGCAAATACCCCTGACCAAACAAAGAAGCATGTACGGCATATTTTCCAGTAAATTTGCTACTATGATCACATACAACGATACCATTATATTGTGCACAAAATTTATCAACTAAGTCAATATCATGCTGCTCCCATAGAGCATGATTACCAACAAAAACCAGTATTCTACCTTTTGGAATTGGGGGCATCTTACTATCTATATCGAAATAATTAATTTTCTTTGCTAACGGTAATGATTTTACTGTAAATTCTCTAGTTGAATGTGTTTCAAGATCAACATGAACAGGGCCACCACCTCTTTCCTTAAGAGCATGAATAGCTTGATTCATTCTAATTGTCACAAGTCGTTTTTCCTCATTACTTCTTACAGTTCTAAGATATGTATGAAAGACTGCTATATCTTTCTGAATTTGGGATCTATCAATAGCTTGTGGAGAATAAGAGCCTATATTAACTTCAGGTTGAGTTGACGTTATAGCCAATATCGGTAATTTTCTATAAAATGCTTCTGTGAGAGCAGATACGTAATTACGAGAAGCTGTAGCTCCCGTACAAGTAAGCACAACTGGTTCTCCTGTTTCTGCTGCTAATCCACAAGCCATATATGCCGCAGATCTCTCATCGACTGATGAATACATTTCAAAAAAAGGATCACTTTGCATACTCGCTACTAGTGTAACATTTGATGTACCTGGTGATGCAATCACCCTATATATATTATTTTGCTTAAGCAAAGATAGTACTATCTGTACATTTTCTTCAACGGTATAATGCATATTTCAATAAGATTAAATTGTTTACAATATTGATTTGGGAAATATATACCTTAACATTATATATATACAATAACGCTTTAGATCAACAAACTCTTTTTTATTAGCTACTTCTTTAGTAATAGTATCTCTTATAACTTCTCCCCTCAAATCAAAGTTTTTAAAATGAGGATTACATAGAAAACTCAGCAAGCATGACCTAAGTCCATCTTTTACCAAAACGAATCTGCTAGTATCTATGTATTGATTTATCTTCGAATTATCAAACTTACGATCAAAGTATCTATCATATTTTACTTGATATTGAATTGATGGGTATTTTAGATACATTGAAAATGGACATAATCTGACAGGTATAGTAATTTTATAATAATTGCTAAGTGTTTCTGTATATATATTTAATATATCCTCCCATTTAATTGTTTCTTGTGATGTAATATTAAAGATTTCACCCATAGTATTTTTCTTTCCACAAATGGAGGCTATGCCATTAGCAACATCTTTACCATAAGTCATAGTTGTATAATGCTTAGTTATATCATCTGAAAAAACAATCGTTCTTCCTTTAACAGCCCTATATAACCATTGTTCTTTTTCCATAACACCTAATTGAAACCTGTCTTCACTATAAGTTATATAAGGTCTTATTATTGTCCAATTAGAATATTTTGAGTTTATAAGCAGGTCTTCTTGTCTGGCTTTAGTAAGTGAATATTCATCTGTTGATAGAAAATCTTTATCATTACTCACATCCAAAAGCCTTGGAGTTCTTTCTGTAATTATTTCATCGACATTGGAATAAACTCTTGAAGATGACAAATATACATATTGTCCTACAGATGATAACAGGAGTTCTACTCTCTGTCTAAATTCATCCGTTGTATAAGACATGAAGTCTACACATACATCATAATCATTGGATGTAAACATATTTATTAAGAACTCATTATCGCGAGCATTGCCCTTTATGTATCTCAAATGATCTTTGGAAACTCTATCCTTCTTTCTTGTAGTAATACTTACATCATGACCTTGTGCTATAAGAATATTTGCCAGATGAACACCCATTGCACCTGTTCCCCCAAGCAATAAAAATTTTAGTTGTTTATTTGTCATTCCAATATTTTAACTACATCTATGTCAAGAATTAAACCATTTCGCCCTTCACTAGTATATAAGATTTATAGATATAATATTCTCAAAATAACCACCATTGCCCATCCTTACCGGACTCTGATTTAGATTCGTCAACTCTTTAAAACAGGTCAAGAAGAGGTATTAATTTAAACAGTTCCAGCTTAATGGTTTAGAAAGAAATACAAAGATTTTGTCTATCTAATAGACTTTACAAGCAATCAACTATTACCATCAACCAAATAATTTTATTCTATTTGCAAAAAGAAAAATCCTTACTTTGTAAGCAAAATCACTCTCTGCTAATTTTCTTTTAATACATATAAAATATTTACGGATTTTTGGGGGTATTTTTCCTAATTTATAAGACAACTTTGAAGAGTTTGCCACCTCAATATGAGCATAACATTTACTATAAATTTCCATTAAACCATAATCAAAAGCTATTTGAGCCTTCGATACGAGAAAATGCTGCTCTACTTCCTTAAAAAACACTGTTTTAAAAGAAGAAGAAATATTCAAACCTTTGATTGTATTGTTCCACACCCCTTTATCTATTTCTAGTCTATTCAAAATATTTTGAACAGTATTAAAGGCTTCATGTGAATGGCTTTTTCTATAATGAATATAATTGTATAAAGGCTTATCTATGTAACCAATTTTGCAATTAACTAGTTCGGGAACTATCATTTGAGGATTCTGACCGCCCCTTGTATTATGAAATATTTCCATAGAACGGTTAGAATTCACAAAGGCCTTAGTTCTAATCATATAATTAGGACTAAAATAAACATTATTTCCCCAGATAAAGTCATTTATAATCTTATTATTATCGGATTTAAACTTATCATTACGTTTAAAAATAGTATAAGGGCGTTTCATATCTGACTCATGATAAACATTACATTCTGTAAATACAATGCCACAATTGAGATTTGATTTCAAAAATCCACTACATTTTTCAATATATTCATTTTCTAAATAATCGTCAGCATCAGGTAGGCTAAAGAACTCTGTATCCACATATTTCAATCCTGCATTAACGGCTGCTGCTACGCCAGAATTTTGCTGATAGACATAGTTCAACTCTACACCTATTAATCTGAATCTATCAACATAGCTTATGATTATATTTTTCGAATTATCAGTAGAGCCATCATCAATTACATATATCACATAATCGGTACAGGTCTGTTTTAGTAGAGACTCAAAAAGTGGAGTGATTTTGTGTTCCATATTAAAGCATGGAATTATCACAGTTACCAATTTCTTATTGTTCATAATCTTATCCAATTGTCACAAGGAGAATCAACATTAATAAAATTATTAGGAGAAACAATAATTTTCTCATCGCTATCTATCAGCCATGCTCCCCACCAATAGAAAGAGCTATTAGAAATAATAGCATGGTGACAGTGCGTCATAAGATAAAGATCCCCTATTGTACCAAGTTCACCATTTTTGGGTTGTGCAAACATAATAGGGTTATTCACATGAAGATGCTCTTTAGCCCATTCTGGCTGCTGTGTAAAAACGACAAATTTAGGAGACGACACCTTGCTCTCAACCAATTCTATTGCATGATTGTAATAGTCCTCATCAAGCACCATTCCCGGACGAGTAGATTTACACTCTTGATAACGACGGATTCCAATAAATATAAGATTATTATCGCCCTGCTGCATCTCATGCAATTCGGTTTTCACCTTATCGCTTATAGGGGTAACAATTTTAAAATCCTTGCGTATTTGATCCTCGTAATCTGCAAAATATTTTTCGCACTGCCAGTAACCATCAAGATAAACATTCTTTGAATGTATATCAAGAAGTTCTTGTTGGTAATGGAGCGGGGATTTTTCTTTGACAATCCTATAATGCGGTGCAAGTATATTAAATCCCAATTCTTTATAAAGAAAACGTGTATATCGTGCGCCTTTATAATCGAATGTTGCTAATTGTGCTTTAACGCCCATATCTACATTAAAATTAAGCAGTTCTAATTTTCTTCTGAACTGTTCGTCTATATCAAATCCATAATGAAGATTAAAGGCAACAGAAGAGCCATTCCTTAATGACATTGCCCTAGCCATGGCGTACATGAACATCTGATTGCCTAATCCTCCACCTAGTGTTGTTGCAATCATAAAGAGAACTTAGATATTTGTTTTATAAATTTTATCGAATGGAAAGATTCCAAAACTGCTCTGAATTTGGGTTGTTGTACCTCTTAAAAAACCTCTTACTACAGATATAAACTCTGTAATCAGAGTAATCGCTGATACAAAAGATAATTCAGATGAAACATCTAAACTACATATTATGTATAAAAAAAGAATTGAAAAAATAGAACTTTCATTTGTCACGCATATTTTTTTCTCACATAATTTACAAGGTATTTAATCTTCCTCAAAGAGGAACGTACTATTTTAGGCATCAAAATCTTCAAACCTATTATAATTGATTTTTTGTAATCAATTGTCGCAGAATGCTGTATTACTAAACAGCATGGATATTCACCTTTGACTATTGATTTTCCATTTCTATATAAGTAAGGCTTATATTTATTAGGATAATCTATCTCGGTAGGCGTAATATGTGGCTTTATGCCATGTTTCTTACTCAATAGACTCAGCATAGATTGATCAAATCGATGAGACACAAATTCTTTACAATTCTGATAGCCCAATTTTGTATTATCAGGTCCCATTAAATCATAATTACTTGCACACTCAAGCCATTCTTTTACAAAAGAGACAGACTTCTCACTTTTGCGAGCACAGAAGAATTGGGCCTGTATTTGATTTGTCTTTCTATATTTGTCTTCTGTACAATTAAGTATTTGAAAAGCATCTTCTTTAGTATATTGTTCCTCTATAAAACTATTGTCAGAAACCCAGATATTGCTATCATCCATTGTCCGAATAATATAATCCGCATTACGGATAAAAAATGATGCGGCATCACAATAAAACACAATATCACCAGCTTGAGCTTCTTCCGTAAGTGCTTTAAATATAAAATATGGTTTCCAAAGCCATAAGCCTACTCCACGCTTGATATTAAGAATATCAGCATGTCTTATCTTAAAATCAGCATCTATATCATCTGGAGAATAGAGTATGACTTTGTCAAATTTTCCAAACCATTTAGCCATTTTACCAGCGAAATTACGAGCTTTAAAATAACTAGGCGTGGAATATGTTACGAATATTTTCATTAGATCTATTATCTTTCAAGATAACTTTACCAAGTAGCAATTGATGGATAATATTTCCACAATTTATTATCTTTTCTATTTCAAATCAAATCTTTGTCAACATACTTGTGAGATAGGAAAAAGACATAGTCTATACCTAAACTGAATGGTCTAGCACCAATAACATTATAGCTATGCCTTTTAAAAAATCTATTGAAAGTATACACTTATTTCTCATTAAAATAATAGTTATTTTATGTCTTTTAATGAATGTTTATATCTATACCCACCAAGTAATTTTTGAATTCGTATATCATTAAAATAAGTATGATTACTCTCTAATCGCAAATCAGCTTCAGGCCAGGGAACTGCAATAACATTTACACCATATTTATCAGCAATAATTTTCGCTGCATCATGAATCGATAACGTTTCACCACCAATATTATATACCTGATTATCAGAAACCGGATTGAATGCGCCATTAATCATCTGATAACACAAATCCTCAAGATGAGTGAACGTACGTTTAATGGTTCCACCACCATAAAGTGTTATATCCTTACCAGTCTCTGCCATCTTGATGAAGAAACCAACTGTACCAAAACTATAGTTATTATCAAGCATATTGCCATAAGGCACACAGATGCGGAAAACAGTATATGGAATATTAAAATTATAATTATATACTTTCAAATAGTCCTCACAGGCTAACTTATTTACAGCATAGATGGTCTTTGCATCCTTCTCATCATCCTCGCATAAAGCTTTATCAACACCTTTATACACCAAGCGAGATGATGGGAACACGACCTTGGGGCGATATGAAGATTGACGAATAGCATTAAGAAGATTCAGCAATGTAAGCTCATTGATGCTAACAAATGACTCATATCTATCAAATCCAACATTCGTACCAGTCAAACCAGTCATATAAAATATGTAGTCAACATCAAGGTTGATACCCATTACAGATTCCTTAGATGTCATATCCACCTTATGATAATAAGGCTCATCAGCATCCACCACATCATAGCATTCTGCGATGATGCCCATCTGAGTCTTTAAATACCAAGTAAGATGCCTCCCTATGAAGCCTTTTGCTCCAATAATTGCTACTCTTTTCATTTTGCAGCCATATTTTTAAACTGTGTCAGTAAATCTGATTCCGTCTGAATCAGATTGTATTCGTCCTTTCGCTTAGCAGCATCATTAACGCAATCATAAAATCTCTCAATAGACTTATGGAATGCATCGTCAGAAGGCAGGTTGCGAGTTTCATAATCCTGATTTTTCTTGATTACATATTTCGGTGTAAATCCTGTTGGAGCAGTAAGAATACGATTTGATGTAATCGTACCTTTTGATCCCCAGATTTCAATCTCACACTTATAGTCACAATCCATACCAAAAGCTAATTGAGCTGTTACACCCTTATCATTGACCATGGTTGCAGAGCCATAGATATCAACATCAAATTCCGGAATATAGTTTAGATGAGCAGTTGTAATCTTAGCTGAAGGCCCAAGCAAATAGGAAGCATACTTGATAGTATATCCACCTGCATCAATCAATGCTCCACCACCAAGGGTCTTGTTATAACGGAAGTCATTTTGAGCTCGGCGAGGAAATCCAAAAGTAATTCGATACAGACGTACATCACCAATTTCACCACTTGTCACGACATCATTCAAAGCCTTAAGCTGATTATGATAGATGAACATATAATTCTCATGAATGGCCAGTCCCTTTGTTTGCGCTATCTTAATGAGATCTGCAGTATCGACCGCATCAGTAGTAAATGGCTTCTCTACAAATGCATGTTTGCCACTCTCCAATACTATCTTAGCCCACATATAGTGTAGAGCAGGGGGAAGGGGCAAATAAACAGCATCTATATTATCCGAGTCAACAAGTGCTGCATAGCTGTCATAAATCTTTCCACCCTTGTACTCATCAATAAAGGTCTGAGCTTTCGCCTTTTCACGTGCTACTCGCTCAGCATCTACTACGGTATCAATGGTAACACCTTTTCCATACCATTCTTCGGCAGAAGCAATTCCAATACCAACAAACTTAAACTTATCATCCTGCATCAATGCTGGCAAGAACCTACGGAAAGCAATCTCCGAAGGACATATAATTCCAATCCCAATCATTATTTTATGAATCTAATAGCTGACAGCAATGACCGCGCTGCAATATTTAGATAATTATTGTAAGTTACGAATGATAGCATCTGGTTAAGGGTCATCCAACAGTAATTTTTATCCACCTCAATAGGAAAATCATCACAAACCTCAATTATTGTATTGAGATTCTGCTCCTGAAAGAAACGTCCGCCTTCTTCACTCTGATAAGTTGAATACCATATCCTATCCTTAGGTGCATTCATAAAATATTCCAAATAAGGAATAGTATATTCATTCTGACCTTTACGATAATTACCTGTCAGGCACTGAACTGTAGGAGCCATCTCAACAATATCAAAATTGCCTGATTCAAGCTTTGCCTGAACAAGAAAATGATAAATGCCATTAATCTTCTTGACAAGAAATCCTATCAAACCCTTTTGAGCAGAACGAACCATGGGCTGGTCCCAAGAGACTACCTCACGGTTACCTATCTCACAGTGAACACCAATGACATCAAAATATTTGTTAGCCTCATGATGTATCGTATTGCCATCATAATTCCAATGGTTCATATTTGAAATTCCAATTTGCTCCACGCAAAGCTCATACTTAAACTTCAGCGATGTCATCCATTGAATAATATCTTCCAATTCATGCAAATGATTTTCGTGGCTTAGCATTGAATAGATCAGCTGGTTATCACTTTTAGTATTTGACTGCATAAATGCAGACATCATTTTGAGCGAATGTTCTGAATAATTACCAAAACGGATGCAAGAAACAACTGTTCGAGAATCCATGTTTACCACATTAGGATGCTGCATCAACTCTTTGAGCTGACCAAGAGTAAGCCAGATGAAATTTTTCTTTACTTCTATCTCTTCATTCTCAGATATCTCCACAATGATATTCCTATTACGTTTATGTAGGAAACGGGCACCCTGCTCTGATTGAAGCTGATCAATAAGAACAGATACTTTCTTCTCACCAGTAAAATATTCCAAATAATTTGGTGTAGCACCACCATGCACACGCATAAAGTTACTGCGAGTGGCCTGAAGGGTAGGTGAAAGTTGAACCACATTTAAATTACCTGGTTCAATTTTGGCCTGGGCAAGGAAATGAAGTACGCCATTTATTTTCTTGGTAATAAAGCCGAGGAAACCTATCTCAGGTTGATTAATGATCGGTTGATCCCATGTTGGAACATTTCTGTAATTTGTTGATATTCTTATTCCATCAATAGAGAAGAACTTTCCGGAATCATGACGAATTCTGTCATCACGATAACTCCAATCTTCCAGCTCACTGATTGGGATTTGCTTTATATTGCTTACCACTTCCTCATTCTGCTGCTTCATCCAAGCAAGAACCTTATTTGTGGAAATACAATATCCTTGATGAATAGCAGAGATAAGGAAGTCCAACTCTATATTTTCTATATTCATAGTAACCTATACTGTATTAATTCTTAATATCCTAAATATCATTGATATTATCTTTCCGCGTACCCTTGTCCGCCTGTTCTCCATCGTATATTTATATAAATAATGCTGAGTAAAAAGCTTTTCCCAGAACTCAATATTATAATTTAAATTTCGCTTTCTATATTCAGGCTTAAGAAAATCATAATAAAAAAGTATTAAAGAATCATACATGACATCACTAGTAAAATGAGATTTATTTCCAACAGAAATATTATTTCCGACCCTATATCTAATCGTATTTTTATCCATATAACTGATTTTAATCCCATGCTCAGTAAGATCGAACCATTCAGGCCAATCTTCAAGATTTCTATATTTCTCGTTATACAGATACTTTTGTGCGATTGAGACCTTAAGAAATAATGTTGTCGTACGAAGTTTGTTTCCTTTCATACTAAATAAATCGTCATATTGCTGAGTAGCTGTATGAGTATAAAATGATAAGGTTTCTTTATCAGGTTTCATTATTTTCTCAACATTGTTCCAATCATAAAACAATATATCATTAGAAAACAAAACCTCAACTTCAGGATGCTTCAGTACATATTCAATATTATCTGAGAGACAATTCGGTAAAAGGATATCATCGCCAGCTATCCCTTTTACCCATTCTCCCTTAGCTTGGCGCAATCCTCTATTAGCATTTGCAGCAATTCCTGTATTCTTTTTAGAAGTTATTAATTTCGTATTAGCAAAACGAGAGTTATTCTTATATATCCATGACTTACAAACTTCAACCGTATTATCTTTTGAGCAATCGTCAGAAACTATAAGTTCAATGTTTTCGTAGGTTTGTGCCTTGATACTTTCTAATGTTTCCAATACAAACTTACTGGAATTATAAGTTATTATACAAATAGTTACTAATGGTTTGTTCATCTTTTTCTATGTATTTTATTTTGAATATATCCTATAACATTAATTTGTTTGCTTAATCCCCGATAGGCAAGATAACAGGAAAGTGCAACAAGTGCAACACCTATTGTATAGCGGTAAACCTTTGGTAACAAAATGACGATAAGCATGATGATCAAGCTAATGAGAACTTGCGGCACAAAAGACTTCAATATTTTCTTATCTAATCTAAAATTGTATCTATGTCTACATACGATATTTACTTGAATAAGGTAAATGATATAATTTACAACAAAAGAGAGACCCAATCCATTTAATCCCCATAATTTATAAAATAAAATATTGAATATCAGTGAATAAGTCTCAGAAGCAAGTTCATTCCAAAAATATGCCTTAGTATCTCCTTTAGCTACAAATGTAAATCCAAGACACCATCCGGGAGCCTTGAAGAATACGCCGAATATGCCAAGGGTGATCATCAATGATACTCCAAGGAATTTTGTAGAATATAATATTAAGATTGCAAGTTCGCCTAAAATCAAGAATATTGCAATCATCGGTGACAGCAACAAAACGGACAGATCTATCTGTTGATTAACAGCATTATTGAATTTCTTATTGTTATGGGAATAAGTACTTAATCTTGGGAAATAATCAGTCCCCATCGCTGTAAACACCAACCCAACATAAGTATTGACGATGTTGAAACCGGAATTATAGAGCCCAACATCTGCTACTGAACCAGTATTACTGATGTATATCCTCACGAGATAAGCACAAAATGTACTTAAAAACCCCTGTAAGGCGAGGAAGAGCCCCAGTCTGAGCATGATATTCCCTTCCAAAAACGTTTCTTTCCATGTCAACGATATTTTTTCAATTTTAATCTTATGAGAGTAATGATAAGTAAGACATAAAGCAGTAATGGAAGAAAGCATCATTGCAGGGACAATTCCCTTGATACCTAACCAAAAATAAAGCGGTATGCCTGTAAAAAGTCCAAGAACACTTCCTATTATTCCCGATTTAGCAAGATATTTAAAACTTCGAGTACCTTGCAGCACCACACCCTGTCCGGATGAAATCTGTGCAAGAAGGAGAGTAACGGAAAGAACGACAAATGCCCAGGTATAGTCATAATTTCCGAAAGTGATTTTACTCCACAATGGTGACCCGAGAAAGCAAATGATCATTCCGAATATTCCAGTAAACAAAACCAGCCTACGGAAAACAGATACTACTCTATTGAATTTGTACTTTTTATTCTCAGCATAGGCTTCAGAGACATCACGCACGGCACTTGTCCCCAATCCCATATTGGCAATATTGCCAATAATTCCCGTCGTAGAGCTGAGTAATCCCATTATTCCCATTCCGGCAGGACCTAAGAGGACAGCAACAAACTTCGAATTAATGATAGATACAAGAATTTTGAAAATCTGTACACTACCAAACAAACCAGTAGTTTTCAGTCCTTCCTTAAAATCCTTGTCATCATCAGTACATTTTGAGGCTACTGCATCTTCCACCACTTTATTTGTTTCATCATGGCTCTTTTCAACTCGACTGATACCATTTTCGGTCTTTTCAGAGACAATACTTGCAGAAGTATTCTCCTCTATAATACAACTGTTACTCTTACTATCAGCATTATCTGATATATTCAGTCCAGGTATCAGTTTGCTATCTTCCTGCATAATTGTACATCAAAGTACCCTTTGATTCAAGTACCCCTCGCCCTATACCGTTCCATTTAAAATAACTATACAAGTAGATAACTATAGATTAAATTGATTAATTATTTTCGCAACTTGAGCTGCTTCTTCTATGGTAAGTACCTGACTCATAGGTATACTGAGCTCCTCACGATGGATTTTCTCAGTTATGGGCAGGCTCCAGTTGTTCCAATCCTTATAGCACTCTTGTTTATGTGGAGGGATAGGATAATGTATCAATGTTTGTATACCATTCTGCTTTAGATAAGACTGCAATTCATCACGTTTGTCACAAAGGATTGGAAATAAATGATAGACATTGTTTTCATCTGGTAGCAAGTTAGGAAGATCTACATGCTTGTTGTGAATGTGCTCATAATAGTAATGGGCTATCTTACGGCGAAGATCGTTTTCATCCTCCAAATGACAGAGTTTGGTATCAAGAACGGCAGCTTGGATTTCATCAATACGACTGTTCCTGCCAATATATTTAAAAATATATTTCTTCTGTGATCCATAGTTGGCAAGGGCACGGATAGCATCAGCAAGTTCCTGATCATCTGTAGTCACTGCACCTGCATCTCCGAAGGCGCCAAGGTTTTTGCCTGGATAGAAACTGTGTCCAGCTGCATCGCCAAGGCTTCCCGTTCGATGGCCATCATACTTACAACCATGAGCCTGAGCATTGTCCTCAATGAGTTTCAAGTTATGCTCTTTGCAGAGACAGCCAATCTTCTCTGTATAGGCACAACGGCCATATAAATGTACAATAAGGATGGCCTTAGTGCGAAAGGTGATTGCTGATTCTATTTTTGAATCATCTATTTCCAATGTATCTATATCGGGTTCAACCAAAACGGGTACTAATCCATTCTCTGAGATAGCAAGAATGGAAGCAATATAGGTGTTAGCTGGAACGATGACCTCGTCACCCTTTTTCATTACTCCCATTTCGATGTAAGCACGAAATATCCAGTTGAGAGCGTCCAGACCGTTACCTACCCCCACACAATATTTTGTGCCAATAAAATTGGCATAATCACTTTCAAACTTTTTGGTCTCTTCTCCTTGAAGATACCATCCACTATCCACCACACGATTTACAGCCTCGTGCAGTTCATCTGCATATTTTGCTGTAATTTTTTGTAAGTCTAAAAACTTAATCATACAAATTTGTATCTTAATTGATTTCTATTTTCCCTTCGGTAATAAATTATTTGAAACTCAGTATTGTCCCTCCCCAACTTAAACCTACACCGAAACCGGCTATCATGATCTTCATTCCTGCATGTATATCTCCACTATCCATACATTGCTTCAAGGCGATAAGAATAGTCGAGGACACCGTATTACCAGTATTTTCAAGGTTAATATAGAATCGGTCTCTCGGAATAAGACATACCTTACGAAGGGCACTGAGCATAAACTTATTGGCCTGATGGAATACGTATAAATTAATATCGTCCCTACAAAGCCCATTCTTTTGAAGAAGTGTATTCATCATTGCAGGAACAGCATCAAGAGTAAAATTAAAAATACCGCCTCCATCCATATAGAGATAATCATCAAAGCGAGTATGTCCCTCAATATCTATGGAAGATTTGCCCGTTTTTTCGGGAGTTCGTGCTCCACCTGTTTTCTGAATCAATTTGTCTGCTCCACTTCCGTCTGTGCCCAGAGAGAATTCCCCAATCTCAGCCTTACCTTCCGTAGAGATGAGACAAGCTGCAGCGCCATCACCAAAGATAGACCGATTGCTTTTGTCTGAAGGGTGAAGATATTTGCTATAAGTCTCTGACGTCAGCAGTAATACATTATGAGCAATTCCTGCTGCTATAAGACCTTTTGCTATCGCCATGCCATATACACATCCGCTACAGCCAAGATCATAGTCGAAAGCACCAGCCGTTTTTGGAATTCCAAGTCTATACTGTAGAATGCAAGCCGTAGACGGGAGGTGATAGTCTGGACTCTGAGTACAAAGCAACAGAAAATCTATTGATGCCGGATCAATACAATATTCCTTGAAGAGATTTAGGGCTGCATTCTCAGCCATATCACCAGCGGTTTCATCAGGAGCAGCAATATGGCGGTTATACACACCAACCTTCTTGGCTACCTTTTCTATACTCCACTCAGGAAACTCTTTAATAAGTTCCTCATTAGAAACCACCCGTGAAGGGAGATAATATGATATTGCTCTAATAAAAGCTTTTGACATATTAGAATTTTAATATCGTCCCTCCCCACGAAAGTCCTACGCCAAAGCCTGCTATCATAACGGTAAAGCCTTCATGTATTTTTCCATCCTTTAAGGAACACCTTAATCCGATTGGAACAGTCGATGAAGTCGTATTACCATTCTGTTCTATATCTATATAGAATTTATCCTTTGGGATTCGGGTGATTTTTCTAATTGTATTCATCATAAACTTATTTGGCTGATGAAAAACATAGTAGTCTATATCTTCGTCTTCTAACTGATTCTTAGCTTCAACATCTTTTATTAATTTAGGAACACAATCAAGTGTAAAATTGAAGATACTTTCACCATCCATGTAGAAATAATCATCATATCGTTTACTTCCACTATCATCAATAGACACATTGCCAGTTAACTTATGATGTCTGCAAGCACCATTCTGGACAATAAGCTTATCATAACCGGTACCATCAGTCCCCAGAACAAAATCACCAATTTTAGCTTTACCTTCTGTAGAGATAAGCGTAGCTGTTGCCACATCCCCAAAAAGCAGACGATTATTATCTTCCGGATAGAAATACTTACTCATGGTATCTCCTGTCAATAGAAGAACATTCTTAGCTATATTTGCAAAGATAAATCCTTTTGCCATAGCCAGACCATAAATATATCCAGAACATCCTAAATCATAGTCATAAGCCCCAGCAGTTTTAGGTATTCCTAATCTCGCCTGAATAATACAAGCTGTTGAAGGAAGAAAATAATCAGCACTTTGAGTACAGAAAATGACAAAATCAATATCTTTAGGATTGATACCATTTTCGTTGAAGAGTTGTTCTGCTGCTTTTACAGCCAAGTCTGATGCCGTTATATTTTCTGGTGCAACATGGTGTTCCAAGACTCCAATTACTTTTTCTGTCTTAGCAACATCAGTGTTAGGCAATAACTTCTGGAACTCGTCACTTGTAATGATTTGTTCCGGTTGATAGAAAGAAATTGCTTTAATACATGCTTTCATATTTTCTTATATTAGAGAGTTCCCCCACCTGTTATTCTAAGGTTACTGCCTGTCATCCATGAGGAAGCGTCAGAGAGCAGATAAACTGCCAAATTTGCTATATCTTCAGGCTTACCATAGCGCTTAAGAGGGTATCTTTTCTCATCTTCTTTTAAATCTTCTTTTGTTATACCACCCTTAAGAATTAAATCTGTCCATACCATGGCTGGACTGATACAATTCACACGAATAAGACGCGGAGCCAATTCAAGGCTCAAGCAATTGACATAAGAAATAATTGCCCCCTTAGATGCACTGTAAAGGGCATTACCATAATTTGGAGACTCTGCTGCAATGGAAGCAACAAAAACAATAGATGCCCGCTTATTAATTTTCTTCTTTTTTAAAACCTCTGTTTGCAACATCACAGGAGCCTTGAAATTAATCGCCATGATAGTGTCTAAATCTCTCTCTTCTATTTGCTTACAAAGAACCCTTTGACCAATACCAGCACAATATACGATTCCATCTAAGTTTGGAAGATCATCAACGAGTTTAGAAACCTCATTAGTTTTAGTAAGATCTGCTATCAAAATCCTATGATTACCTTCACCCATTTGAGATAAAGTAATATCTAACTTTTCCTTATTACGGCCTGTAATAATAACATTAGCCTTCATTTTAGAGCAAGTAATCGCAATACCTTGACCGATGCCAGAAGAAGCACCGGTCACAAGGATAGTTTTCCCTTCTAAGGTAAAAGGATTAAAATCTTCCATTATTTGGAGGATAGAACGTCAAACAAATCCTCAACTGTATTACATTGACGAATTTCCTTACCAGTGATAGTCTTGCCATACTCAGTTTTAACAAAAGCTATCACACCAAGTGCAACAAGAGAACCCCATTCTTCAATATCCTGGAATTTTGTATCAGCTTTGATCTCTGAGGGATCAGTGTCATCGAATTGTTCTGCGAACTTCTCAATAAAATCATTTAACTCCATATTCTTTCTTATTTTAAGTTTAGCAATGTTAATATTTTATTACGATGCGAGAGATAAGTCTGTTTATTAAGTACAAAGTAATAGTTAATATCAGACTCACCAACTATTTGTGCACCTACTTTTTCATGTAGTTTCAATACATGCTTATTTTTTTTACGAACATCAAAAACAGTTAAGTCCAGATTAAGTATTTCAAACAAGATATCTTTCAGAAAGAAATACGTTGCCATAGAAGTTTCAACTTCATTATCAGGATTACATATCCAGCTACCTACTGTCCCATAATATTCAAATATATTGTATACTCGGTTCACACCTACCGGCTTACCATTTTTTTCATATATGAAATAATAATCTCTTCCTTCTCTTTCTCTAACTTTATAATTAGCCAACCACTCCAATTGCTTTTGACGGCTATTTTCAGTAGGATGAAGAAATTTTGTTAATTTTTTATTTGTTCTAAGACTTAAGATATAATCTGTATCATCTTCATTAACTAATCTTACATGAAGACCATAACGATTCATTGAGAATTGAGGGGATAAAAATTTTACCATCTTATCTTTTTTATAATCACACAAAGGAAGTTTTATACTACTTTTGTATATAATTCAAGAATTCATCATAATCTCTAATATAATCATCTTTATCGTATTTCTCAGATGCAAGAACAAGACAAATAGAGCCAGAAGAAAAACCTTGCTCAGCCGCCCAGATGCCTGGCGGAATATGAAGGCCATAGAAAGGACGATTGAGAACAATAGTCCGCTTGTTAATCCCATCATCAAGAACAACCTCAAAACTGCCACCAGCAGCTATCAAGAACTGATGGCACATTTTATGTGCATGCGCCCCTCTTGATTCACCACCAGGAATATCATAAGTATAAAACACCCTTTTAATTGTGAAAGGTATATTTATATTATTGTAAACAGGTGTAAGATTGCCCCTTCGATCTTTAATCTTCGGCAGTTCTATAATAGAGCAATCATATACAGTAATATGTTTCATAGATGTAAAGATTTATTTATTTTCAATAGAAACCATCTCAAGATATATGAAGCAAAGATTATCAATAATATGTATGGAATAATTCTAAATTCCCAGTTTAATTGCATGTTTAATTTACGAAGTATAGTATCCAGCCATTGCATTACTATAAGTTGAATCATGTATATTTCCATACTTAATGAACCCAGATAGCATATAGATTTATTCGTTAAAAGTCTTAATAAGTACCCACATTTATGGCGCTCATCATAAACAAGAACAAAAATAGTAAACAGACCACAAGGAATAAATAAAGCATCAAAACTCAGGCACTGGGGAATATAGGCAAAGCATAATATCACCAATACATTTATAGCCAGAATAGCAGTCTCGGCTATATTTGGATTCCATAAACAAATATCTTTTTTATCATAGAAATGACTATACAACTTAAACAATACTATGCCAAGAGTAAAATCCATCAGCCGAAATAAAGGATTAACATAAATAATATGATGCTGATACTGCCCCGGAATCATAAAACAAATAACAATATATCCGAATATTAACAATCCTATATAAATCGCCTTGTTTTTTAAATTCTTACTCAAAGCCTTATAAAGAAAGGGAAAGCAAATATAAAGGAATAGTATATCACAAAGAAACCAAGATACTGCATTACCAGAAAAGTATACTCTTTCAATTGGCACCCAAGATTGCAGTAAACACAAATTCAGGAAATAAATAACAATTTGATGTAAATTTATATTGCCGTTTCTTATTGCCATATAGGTAGGGATGGCAATAGCTAAGATGAAGGTGATGATATGGATTGGATAAATTTTAAAGCATCTTCTCTTTATATAATCTTTGAATATAAATTTATTAGACAAGACCTTATCACCATATCCTATTGACAGGCAGAAACCACTCAGAATGAAGAATATTGTAACAGAAAAAGGACCAAAACTAGTAAACGGATGAACACCATCAAAATTAAAATGATGTAGAACTATCATAAGGGCAAGAAAAAATCTGACAGAGTTCAGGCTCTTTAATTTAGCCTTGTTTCTTTGTTCACCATTATAATTGTTCCTATCTATCAAAGGATTACTCTCTGATTGTTTAATACTTAAAGAATCACTTAACAAAGAACCAGACTGCACTGTTTGACCTAATTGAAGCAGAGAATCACTTCCCATCCTTCTTATATTTTAAGAATTCGTTAAAGTCACGAATATAATCATTTGCATCATACTTGGTGGATGAAAGAATGAGAGCTAAAGAATTTGTAGAAAAGTTGTCCAGTTCCCTCCAAAGCCCTTTTGGTACATATAAACCATAGTATGAACGATTCAGAGAGAAAGTCTTTCTTTCTTTGCCATCATTAAGAATAACATCAAAACTGCCTGATAATGCAACTATAAATTCACAGTTCTGTTCATAGGCGTGCCCTCCACGATGTTCTCCACCTGGCACGTCATATATCCAATAACATCTTTGAATTTTAAAAGGTACATCTTTCTCCTTCTTCAATGACGGAAAGATTCCCCCTTTCATCCAGAATCTTTGGAAGTTCAACAATTTTTATATCTGAAATATCCATAAAATTATTTAGTAGTAGAATTAACTAAGCATAAATATTTGTTCGTGTTCAATTGATGTCCACGCCTTATAAGCAGGACACTTCTGAGTGTCCCTGATTTTTTATTGCGAATAAAACTGAAGAAATTTAATTGATGCGCAATTAGCTGGGCAACCTATTCCTAAGGTCACGGCCAGGATTAAGGTTTTCGGGCGGTTTTCTTATTCCGATCCTTCCACTTCTTAAGTTTTGCCAGCATGTCTCCATACTGTCCGCTCATCTGCTTCAACTGGTGCTGCAGTTCAGCGAACTGGTCCATCAGCCTAATCTGGCTTTCTGAGCCGGATTAGTTGAGCCGGGTCAGCTCGTCGATACGACTGTTCAGACGCTCCTCCCTCGAACAGGTTTCCTCCATCAGTTTGTCAAGCCTGGCCTGAAGCTACCTGTTCTCATTCTGAGATACCAGCAGCATCTTAATAATCGTTATCTTGTCCATATCCGTAGAAAGAGACTTTTCAAAACCTGTCGTACTCAACATAATTCTTAATTTTTGATGTAAGTACAAATGTAACATTTATTAAGGAGTCATGCAAGATGCCTATTTTGGACGGTTACCACATAGCAGATCATAACTTTCTTCGATCTTTGCTTGTTATTCACATCGCTTTCTATGAATATTCAACAAACGAGAAAATTCATTATCTGACTTGATTTTATCTAAAATACGCTTGACCACAGAATATATCTCGCCTTTTTCAGTATAGTCTGCCTTACACACAAAGTTGGCACGGTTCTCCTTTATCAGCCTCAATGCCGTTTTCTTCTTGCTACTGTCGCCATAGACTGCAATAGAGTGTCCACCATGCTCCTTTACCAATTTCATACTTGGTATATCCGTTGTTCCGTCTCCAAAATATATCATATGACTGAATGGCATAGGCCGATCTTCCTCAGGCGTGTATTTGTTAATCTGGATTGTATCGCTTACTTCTTTAATACCCTTGTTGATTTTAAAAAGAAATTGAGTCTTTGCGGTATAATCTACAGCTACAGCTGGCCAATAAGCAACACCGTCAACATCATACAAATAGGAACACGCATATATATTCTCGAATTTTTTAGCTATTGGTGTTCCTTCTATCATTTCTTTCAGCCCTGATGAATTGATAAAATGCGTTAATGTGATATGTTTACCCTTGGCATAGTTGTTGACAAGGTCAAACCACTTACAAACACCGGGAAAGAGTTCAATATTTGCACCAAATTTCTTAAACGACTCTCTTTTTAAAGAGATATTATTAGCTTTAGCAAATTTGAGCATCATATACATATAGCAAAGGATTTGGGAGGCATCATTGTCATGGGCCAACCCATTGATCTGTCCCCAGAATTGAGTTATATCTTTACCAATAGCCTGTATAAAGCCAAATTCCTGCATGTTTCCAGGTGACAAAGTCCCGTCAAAATCATATATCAGTGCAACATTAATATTTCGGCTCATATTTTGTTATTTAAATATTTAAAGTATTTGTTCGTGTCCAATTGATGTCCACGCCCTATAAACATGGTACTTCAGAGTGTTCCTGATTTTTTATTACGAATAAAATTGATGAGATTTTAACCTATGACCAGCTGGCCGGGTAACCGATTCGTAAAATCACAGCAGTTATTAAAGTTTTCAGGCTATAGACCACAATGACCAAAATGGTGCATTATGGTCACCGCCAAATTGTGACTTCAATCATATACAATAGTCCCTATGGCTTCAACCGGTCCACTGTAAGTTGGATAAGTGACCGGCCGACTCCCATTATATCTATAAATTGCTTGGGAAAATCTGGAGTGGACATCGGCCAGAATCGACTGCCTATACCACCTGCCATAATAACAATTTGACAATCTCGTTGCATGATATATTAGAGTATTACAGGATTTCTCTATTAATGGCTTATCTTAAGGATTATTCCTAAACTCCTCAATAACGTTACCCTTCGGAAAGGTTTCTTTAAGATAGTCTTTGTTAAGTATAGCAAGATAATTAGAAAATATTCTGTTCATCCTTTTCAATAATTCGATTTTCTCATGGACTTCATTAAGCTGATCTTTCAATTCAGAGATATCCTGTAGTATCTGTACCGAATTCTGACTGTCTCCAATACGAACATGTTTATTCTCAATATGGAAAAGCTTCAACTCTTCCGCAATTTCATTAAGGGTATACCGGATCATGTTTATCTGTTTGTCCTTTTCTGGTACCTGATCGAAAAGTAAACGACAATATTCTCGAACTTCTGATTCTGTCATACTTATGAACAATTTATAAGGGGAGCAGGTTTCTGGGCCCTAAGTTGAATAAGATTTTTCAGATTCAACAGGTTCTTCTGATGAGTCTCTGTTGTGTCAGATTTGCCAGCATCATTATCCGTTATCTGATTATAATGAACTCATTAAATCCTTTATTTCTTCAAACTTCTCCTTATGTACGTCCCCAATAGCCACGACCATATCTCCGATCTTCATCACGAGTTTCCTGTCACGGGCAATGCGGATAAGATAACCTTCCTGACCTTTCAGAATGCCAGTAAGCACCCGCAGTTTGATATTCCCTTCAGCATAGTGCTCGATGGGATGCTGCAAGATACGGATCCGGGTGGGATCATCCTTTATGATTTGCATGAATGGCTGCATTTGACTGTCGGGGATGACGGCAGGTACGCCGGTGTTGTGGTCCTTGACCAAATGAAGGAAAGGATAATGCTCATATAAGTATTGTTGAAGAAATTTCGTACTACCCTGCAGGAAGACAAAACCACTGATTGAGAGTTTCTCCATCTTCTTGACGCCATGCCTGGCTTTCTCATAGAAAACAGACCGGTGGACGAAACAGTGGCAACAGCCATCTTTGTTCACTTCAGCCTCAAACTTTTCTACTTTCTTATTGTGGATAAACAGATACCCCCATGAGGTAGGATCCTCAGCCCATTTATGACTGATGTTCTCATCCTCTGAAGACGTTCTCTTTATTCCTTGATCCGACTGTCCGTCAATCCAAGTAACGTGTTTGCCCTTTGGAAAACAATTGTTTTCGTCGGCTATAGTCGGGGTCACAGTACCATCCAGTTTCACAGTTTTCCTAACTATTTTATGTCCTTGTTGGCTGCCATACCTGATGGTTCCAACGTACTCATAAGTACCGAGATCTTATCATTCATACTCATATCTTCAAATGCTTATAAACTGTCCCATGTCAAGTAAAAAACATGACTTTGATAGCTTCTTTACTTTTCAGAATAGAGGATGATTTTATATCTTATTGAAAATCAGGTATTTTTATTATCAAGAAATAACAAACCTATTAAATCTCCATGAATATATCTTTCCTTTTTTCAAAAAAACTAATACGAAAAGATACGGAATCACGGAAAAAAACGTATCTTTGCGCTCAAGTGCCTCTATTCTGAAAAGAATAGAGGCACTAAAATTCTAAATACTTTAATATTTAGAAAGAGGTCGTTTATCGCACAATAATTTCCTCACATCTTCTTTCGTACACTTCTGATGATCTTTTTATTTGCCATATTGATCGTGGAGGTATCAATAGAGTTGAGATAGGTTTGGGTGGTCTTATAGGAGTTGTGTCCCATGCCTTCGCTGATGACAGCGATAGATATATCTAAGTTGCGGGCGATGCTTGCCCATGAATGGCGTGCCACGTATGTAGTAAGAGGGATTCTCAGACCTATCCTGTCACCTATCTTCTTCAGGTTTCGGTTTACATTCTGTTCCACCTGCCGGTATCGTTTGTATTCAGTCCCGTCTTCCTTCATGAGGATGGGAAGCATGAAGGGTGTATTCTGTATCTGACGGGCATAACGATCTACAATGTTTTGAATGGGCTTTTCCAATTCTATAGTCAGACACTGGTTAGTTTTCTTCCGGCAGTAAGTGACTACACCATACCTGAGATCTCTCTTTCGCAGAAACGCCATATCCACGAAAGACATGCCTCGCATATAGAAACTGAACATAAACATATCACGAGCAAAAGCAAGAGGTGAACCTTCCGGCAACTCAAGGCGTTCGATAGCACGGATATGGTTGATGGAAACGGCTCGTTTGATGGTCTTGCCATAGGAAGTATGCACATGGTGGAAAATGTCATGATCATCAGTAAGTCTGGCATCTACGGCTTTATGATAAAGTGTACGAAGAGTGCGCAGGTAATAAGCAATAGAGTTTCTTTTCAGTCCCCGATTGATCAGCCATGCCTCATATCGTTCCATCAAGTCTGCTGTCATTGACTCAAAACTTAAATCTTTGTAATTACGGAATTCCTGGAATCGGCACAGTGCATCTGTGTAGGTTTTGGTAG
The DNA here is from genome assembly GCA_963769405.1 of uncultured Prevotellaceae bacterium. Lineage (GTDB taxonomy): Bacteria > Bacteroidota > Bacteroidia > Bacteroidales > Bacteroidaceae > Prevotella. The sequence goes on from CAVYLQ010000025.1 coordinate 36,822, forward strand.
TGCCTATACGCTTCATTTGCGACTTCTTCGCTATTTGAGTTTGTATGAAACTGAAGACACTTTGATAAGGGGGGAGTTGCTTGAAAGATTCGATTAAATCATCTATTGTGTAAGGAGTATCTAATTTATTTTTATGCCGGATAAGGGCCCTCATCTGCCTGATCTCCCCGTCAAGTTTAAACTGGATGAGTTGCAGATAATCCTTTCTGTCCTGGTGTCCTTCATCTTCCGGAATGATAACCGACGCCTCTTTTTCATTCCATTCCTGCGGAAAAACGTGATAATCAGTACTCAGACAACGTACTGTTCTGCGGTAATTTACTTGATAATAAAGCGTCCCTTCTTTATTTTGGACTGTTGAAGGGCGGAATTTTACTTTTAATATTACCATATATTTTTATTAATTGCTTTTATTCCCTATTTTACTGGACCTGCCTTAAAGACAATGGTGTCAAGCAGCAGGAAGTTCCTGCCACTATAAAACTGAGATAATTTCTTGCTCAAGAATAACTAAAACAGGGAATTATGGCGAATAAGAATGACTCAGGCATGGGTATCTTGCACTTACGCAACAACATAAATAAACACAAGCAGGATTCACAGAATTATCTGCATCAGTTGGCTGAAGGAACCAGAGTCCCTCAGCAGAAATGTAAGATCATCATATTCATTGAAAATATCCCAACTGTAGTACATATTCCTACAATAGTTGTCCTCTTAATTGTCGTTAATTCTTACCAGCCACAAAATTAATATTTTTTTCTTAAAATCACATCTTGCAAATCATATCTTATCGCCTTACATCACCTTTCTGAAAGAAAAACGCTCTATAATCCCTATAAACAAGATGGTAATACATATTTACAAAAATATTCCCTGATTTATCCTTCAAAAAAACAACAGTCATGAACATGTCACAAAAGATTATAGCTTTTTGGAATCCATAAAGATAACATCTAACATTATAATATTCTAATACCCTCTAAGAGGTCTCTAATCTTCTTTCTTTCCCCACACCATCTATTCCCCTTAATTTTGCACCTCAATGAAATTTAGAATAAATATCATGCATAGGAATATGATGATGATTGGACTGTTCTTCGTCTCGGTCTGTATGGCACGAGCTCAGCAGCCTTATCTCTCAAAACAACCACTCTCTATCAATGAGGCTGAACAATTGCTCCTTAAAAACAATGCACAACTCAAACTTAAACAAAGTGAAGTAGCTATTGCTCAAGCTAATGTCACTCAAAGCAAGGTTTTTGACAATCCTCAAATAGGCATTACTCACAACGTCAATAATCCTGTAACCCATCATTACTTTGATTTTGGCAGCAAAGGAGAAACGGATGTCCAACTTTCCCAGCGTATCTACATCGGTGGCCAACGCATGAATGGGGTAAGGAAAAGTATCGCGGAACTATCCGGAACGGAAGCTGATCTTGACAATGAGCACCGCATCATCCTGCACGATCTTCGTAAAAAGATGATCGATATCAATGCTCTTTTTGAAAAGAGTGCACTTGACAAGAAAGAAATCACCTCTCTACAGAAAATTCTCTCCATTTATGAGACTCAGGCTCATAAGGGGAATATTCCTGCAGCTGAAGTAACTCGCATGAAGACTCTCCTTTTCCAAGCTACAAAAGACAGAGAAGGAAATGAAATGGATATGCTCAATGCTCAAAAAGAACTTCAGATACTTTTGGGATTAGGTAATGTAGAAATTGTACCAGAAATAAATGAAAGTGAGATGCTTGGTCAGGCTGTCCTTCAGCAAGATACTACATCTATTTTTAAAAACATCTATGGACGTGGTGACATTCGGCAAAGCGAAAGCGATATAGAAGTTGCTCAACACGAAATAAAACTCCAGAAATCAAATGCATTACCTGCAATAAACTTAACTGGAGAATGGGATAAGAATGGTAATATCGGACACAACTACTTTGGCGTAGGGGTCAACCTCAGCATACCGATCTTTAATCGGAACAAAGGAAATATCCGGGCAGCTCAGGAAACCCAGAATCAGGCAATGATAAACAGGAATATTGCTATAAGAAATGCAAAAGCAGAAGTGAGGGAAGCTTACGCTACGATACATTCCCTGCAACAACTCGACCTGAGTGACAAGAATATGAACGAACTTGACAAGATGATGGATAATGCTACTACACAATATATGCATCGCAACATATCCCTCCTTGAATTTGTTGATTACTATTCATCCTATAAGGATGCCAAGACATCCATCATTGACAGCAGATGCCAATTGCTCCAGGCAGCAAATGATCTTCGTACAGCAGCAAACCAGTAAAAACAGCACAATGAAATACCTATATATTATTGTAATTGCATTAGCCTTTGCGTCTTGCAAAAGCAACAGTAATGCCCCTCAAAAAAGCAGCAAAAACAACAATGACAGTCTCGCTCAAGTAATTACCACCACGACTGTCAAGGAAAGACCTATGAACGATGAGTTACTCCTCAACGGCAACATATCATGTGATGAGAGTCTCATGGGTAAGGTATTTATACCTTGCACAGGCCGCGTGAATGGTGTTCATGTAGAAGTTGGTGACCATGTCGTTCGAGGTCAAGTTCTCGCCGTTGTACACAGTACAGAAGCGGCCGAAAACACACAGGATCTCAGTGACGCTCGTGCACAGTTGCGTGTAGCGATAAGAGAACTGCGAATGAAAAAAGACATGCAAACCAGTGGTATGGCTTCTGACAAGGATGTTGCAGAAGCACGTGCACAGGTATCCTTACTTAAAGCACAGCTTAATCGTCTTGCGGTTGTAAGTGGAATCAACAACTACCATCAAGGTAACAATGCTATTCTTCGCTCTCCTATCTCCGGATTCATCATCAACAAGTCGATCTATAACGACAGTTATGTTGATGAAAGCAGCAATGACACCCCTGCTTTCGAAATAGCTGACATCAGCAGGGTATGGGTTATTGCAGATGTATATGAGAGTGATATTGCCAAAGTCCATCAAGGCAGTAACGTCTACGTTACAACCATGGCTTATCCCGATAAGATATTTACAGGAAAAATCAATAAGATATACAGTATGATTGATGAGGACAGTAAAACCATGAAAGTTTGTATAACCCTCGACAATCCTTCAGGGCTCCTTAAACCTGGTATGTTTGCAAATGTACATGTCACTCTTCAGGAGCAGTCACACATTGCGCTGTGCGTACCTTCTGAGAGTGTTATCTTTGAAAATGGAAACAATTACGTCATCGTAAAGCATGGAAACACTTACCAACGCCAACAGGTAACTCCTATCCACAGCACAGATCGCTACATCTGGATTTCTTCAGGAGTGAAGCCAAACGATGTCGTCGTGTGCAAGAATGCCCTTCTGATGTACAACGCTTTATCTGATTGATCATGAATAAATTTATAGATTCTATCATCACTTTTGCCCTGAAGCGCAAATACCTGATCATCTGCCTCACCATTCTGACTGCAGTGATTGGTATTATCAGTTTCAAGCAAACTCCAGTAGATGCTTTTCCAGATGTCACCAATACAAATGTGACCATTATCACACAATGGCCTGGCCGCAGTGCAGAGGAAATAGAAAAATTTGTGACGATCCCTATAGAGATCGCCATGAACCAGGTACAGAAAAAGACAGATATCCGATCAACCACACTCTTTGGGCTATCCGTAGTCAAGGTAGCCTTCGATGATCATGTCAATGATGAATTTGCACGTCAGCAGGTATACAATCTGCTCAACGATGCAGACCTGCCAGACGGCGTGCATCCAGAAGTAGAACCTCTACAAGGTCCTACAGGAGAAATCTATCGCTATACCCTGAAAAGCAACAAACGCGGTGTCAGGGAATTAAAGACTTTGCAAGACTGGGTTATCGAACGGAAATTGCGCAGTGTACCAGGGGTTGCCGACATTGTCAGTTTCGGTGGAGAAATGAAAACTTTCGAGGTCAGCGTCAATCCGAATCAACTGGCTACCTATGGCATCAGTTCGCTCGAACTTTATCAGGCCATTGCCGGGAGTAATGTCAATGTTGGTGGCGATGTCATTGAAAAGAGTTCACAGGCCTATGTGGTTCGTGGTATAGGACTTCTGAATAATGTCAATGAGATAGGCAATATCGTGGTGAAGAATATCAAGGGGACCCCTATTCTGGTACGTAACCTCGCCACTGTCCACGAATCCTGCGCACCACGATTGGGACAAGTTGGTCGCGACAACCAGCCAGATGTGGTTGAAGGCATTGTCATCATGCGCAAAGGAGAAGATCCGAAAAAAGTCATCGGTGCCCTGAAAGACAAGATCAACCAGATACAAAAAGAGAATCTGCCGTCAGATGTTAAAATTGTGCCCTTCTATGATCGTGAAGATCTGGTCAACCTGGCTATCAGCACCGTATTCCACAATGTTCTGGAAGGTATCCTGCTTGTCACGCTTGTCGTTTTTCTTTTCATGCGCGACTGGCGGAGCACAGTCATCGTAGCCTCTATCATACCACTGGCATTGCTCTTTGCATTCATCTGCCTGCATATCAACGGCATGAGTGCGAACTTACTCTCCATGGGAGCCATCGACTTTGGTATCATCATTGACGGGGCGGTAGTAATGGTCGAAGCTATTTATGTGGCTTTGTCACAACGAGCGAAAGAGATGGGTATGGCTGCCTTCAATAAGATGAGTAAGACCGGACTGATACATATCACAAGCAGAAGTAAGGCCAAATCGGTATTTTTCTCCAAACTTATCATTATCACGGCCCTGCTCCCTATCTTTTCTTTCCAGAAAGTAGAAGGCAAGATGTTCTCCCCACTCGCTTTCACATTGGGATTTGCACTTCTCGGAGCCCTGATCTTTACTTTGACGCTGGTACCTGTACTATCACGAATGCTGCTCAACAAGAATGTAAAAGAGAAGAAGAATGCTTTCCTTGATTTCATATACAAATGGTTTGGCCGATTCTTCAGACTCTGTCATCGTAACCGGCGCAAAACAATTCTAATCGCTATTGGTGTTATGATAGCCGGGTTATCTTCTTATGCCTTTCTTGGGAGTGAATTTCTACCAACGATGAATGAAGGTGATATCTATATCCGGGCCACTTTGCCTGAAAGTGTTTCACTTACAAAGTCGGTAGCTATCACACAAAAATTGAGAGCCATGCTAGGTGCTTACCCTGAAGTCAAAGAGGTTCTTTCGCAGACTGGCAGGCCTAATGATGGTACCGATGCGACAGGATTCTACAATATTGAGCTCTTTGTTAAATTATATCCTGAAAAGAAATGGAAGGATCATATCAGCAAAGATAAACTCATAGATGAAATGAATAAGGATCTCAATATATATCCGGGCATCGATTTCAATTTTTCGCAGCCTATCAGTGATAATGTTGAAGAAGCTGTAAGTGGCGTGAAAGGTGCTATTGTAGCAAAAGTTTTCGGTCCGGATCTTTATGAAAGTGAACACCTCGCTAAACAAATTTATAAAGTGATGCACCCGATTAAGGGTATCACCGATCTTGGCGTAATCAAAAATATCGGGCAACCGGAACTCCAAATTAATATTGATGAAGCTCGCCTTGCCCGTTACGGGGTGGACAAAGCCGACGTACAGAGTGTCATTGAAATGGCTATCGGCGGAAAGGCTGCGACACAAGTATATGAACAAGAAAGGAAGTTCAACCTCGTCGTACGCTATGCAAAGCCGTTCCGCAGCAATGAAGAAGAAATCGGCAAGATCAAGGTTCCTGCCAGTGACGGTTCCATGATACCAATCAGTGAACTGGCACAGATACGCACTATTACAGGTCCTCTGATCATCTACCGGGAAAATCATGAACGCTACTGTGCCGTCAAGTTCTCCGTCCGTGACCGTGACATGGGATCAGCTGTAGCAGAATCAAGGAAGAAGGTTGCAGAACAAATAAAATTGCCAGATGGATACAAGGTCGAATGGAAAGGAGACTTTGAGAATCAGGAACGTGCAACAGCCCGGCTGGCTCATGTCGTGCCTATCAGTATCTTGCTTATCTTTGCTATCCTCTATGTACTCTTCGGCAACGCCCGTGACGCGTCCCTGGTACTGCTCAACGTACCCTTTGCTGCTGTCGGAGGTATCCTCATCCTGCTCATCACGAGATTCAACTTCAGTATCTCTGCCGGCATAGGATTCATCTGTCTTTTTGGCATCTGCATCCAGAATGGCGTTATCATGATCATGGATATCAAGCACTTTATCAGGCATGGGAATCCTCTGAGCAAAGCTGTTGACTTGGGTATGCACAGCAGAATACGAAGTGTGCTTATGACTGCTATGATGGCTACACTCGGTCTGCTTCCGGCAGCTCTCAGCCATGGCATCGGAAGTGAGAGTCAGAGACCTTTGGCTATTGTCATCATCGGCGGACTCATCGGTGCCACCCTATTCACACTCTTTATATTCCCGCTTATCATTGAATCTGTATATGACAGACATGTATATGACAAGAATGGGAAACTGAAACAATTGAAACTATAAATATGTATTAAGATAGACTGAGAGTTATTGATTATACAAGTCTGTGCGGCTATATCGGGATAGCGATCTCGAATAGCCGCATTTTCAATCTTATAACTATGATTACCTTTATACAACAAACGCCTACCATGTTTTCCCGAAAATTTCAATTGCTGTAAATGGAAATTTTGGTATATTTGCTGATGCAAAGATTAAAATGATGAATAATAAGAAAATAATACTAATAGTTGAGGACGAGGAAAATATCCGCGGTTTTTTATCCAGAGGTCTGCGAGACTATGGCTATGATACTGCCACATTCGCCAATGGCAATGAAGCATGGGAGCATATTGACGAGATCAAACCTTCCCTGCTTTTGCTTGATATCCGCATGCCCGGCATGACTGGTCTGGAACTCTGCCAGCGATTTCGTGAACGCTATGGCTTTGCCACTCCGGTAATCATGCTTACAGCTCTTGGCACAACTGATGATATCGTTATGGGGCTTCACGCCGGAGCTGATGACTATGTAGTCAAACCTTTCAAGTTCATTGAGGTCATTGCACGCATTAAATCAGCCTTGCGGCGTAGCGATATTATCCCCAAAGAGAAACTCACCTACCACGATTTATGCCTCAACTCAGACACTCATCAAGCTATCAGAGGTGATACAGCTGTTGACCTCAGCGTAAAAGAATTCCGCCTGCTATCCTATTTCATCCAGCATCATGGCGAACTGCTCTCACGCCGGCAACTTCTCAAGGATGTATGGGATCGCGACTTCGAAACAAACACGAATGTTGTTGACGTATATGTGCGTTATCTAAGAGAAAAAATTGATGATGACTTTGATGAAAAACTTATCCATACAGTTGTTGGTGTAGGTTATACCATGAAATGATATGAAAACAGGCCATAAGATATCGCTCATCTATTCAAGCATCACTATTTCTATCGTAGTCATCGTGGGTGTAGTATTCTACTTTTTTGCAGCAAACTATACCGATAGTCTATACTATAGCTATTTGCATGAGAAAGCACACCTCATCGGAATGGAACGGTTTGAAAAGGATGAACTCAACAAAACGGATTACCATCATATCGTAGAAGAACGGGAAAATGCCATTCCCACCGACAAGCATCTCATACTCAATATGGAAGATCAAAGAACCAATAAAATATTGAGAAAATATCTGGATGAAGAGCAGATCAATAATCTGGTAACTAAACGGTATATAAAATTCAAATATGGCGACAAGGTAGCTGTTGGCATTATGTACTATGATAATGAAGGCATTTTCGCTATCTTACTATTCAGCAGTAACCCTTACGGTGAGCAGATTTCGCATACCATAGGTTATACTTTACTTATCATAATGCTCCTATCGGCTTTACTTCTCTATCTCATCTCCAGACTCTATGCCATCAAGATGGTTGATCGCATTGACCAAGACTACCAAACAGAAAAACTTTTCGTGAATAATGCTTCACATGAAATCAACAATCCACTTACAGCCATTCAGGGAGAATGTGATATTGCTCTAATGCGAGAACGGTCGGCTTCTGAATATCATAGTTCACTTGAGCGCATTGACAAAGAGGTTGAACGTGTCATCCGCATCATGAAACAGTTACTGCAATTTTCTTATGCACGAAGAGAAAAGATCGACGAGGAGAATCTCGACAATATCCAGATGGGCAAAATCCTCACAACATTTACAGAAGCTACTACCCAACTTGATATCATAGAAGATTTTTCTATTATCGCAAAGGAAGACCTGCTTCTTATTGCCCTGCGCAATCTTATCAATAATGCACGAAAATATAGTAATGGAAAAGGTATCACCATAACTGTGGACCGCCCTAATATAAGAATAGAAGATCAAGGAATAGGCATACCTCAGACAGACTTAAAACATATCTTTGAACCGTTCTATCGTGCCACCAATACGACATCCATAAGTGGACATGGTATAGGTCTGGCTCTTGCAAAACAGATCTTAGAAAAATGTGATGCTAAAATATCCGTTACTTCGATTGAAGGACAGGGTACCAAATTCAAAATACGATTCAAAAGGACCATAACCGCTATACATCAATCACAACACATTACCAAAGTTTGGTAATCAAGTTACCACAGTATTGGTTAACCCATTTTCATAGTAATGGAAAGCACATTTCCATAGTAATGGAAAGCTCATTTCCATAGTAATGGAAAGCTCATTTCCATAGTAATGGAAAGCTCATTTCCATAGTAATGGAAAGCATATTTCCATAGTAATGGAAAGCTCATTTCCATAGTAATGGTAAGCTCATTACCACAGTACTGGTAAGCTCATTACCATAGTACTGGTAAGCACATTACCACAGTACTGGTAAGCTCATTACCGCTAAGTGGTAAGCTCATTACCATAGTATTGGTAAACTCATTACCGCTGCGTGGTAAATTTATGATGTGACTATGAGGAACAAAGAACTCCTTATACCGGATACTACCAGATAAAAACAAAAAAAGGTTTATCTCAACCGGCATACCCGAATTCCTATCTGACTTGGATGGCGACTCATATACTGAGCCAAAGGCATCGAATCAACAATCACCCGATGATAAATACTGGAAGCATTCAAGAGATGCAATGTTCCGCTTTTATTCCATACCGCAATACCGACATGAGAAATATCCAGTCCTTGTTTATTCGTAACAAGTGCCAAAATATCACCACTTTTAACGGCCTTGTGCATTAAAGAAGTATCTCCTATCAATCGTTTAGGAATATACCGATAAGTCAAGCCATTAATGCCCTTTTCCATTCTGCTGATTCCCCGAATCCAGTCCTGATGAACAGTGAGCATGTGGTAATCATGCCAATGAGTAGACATATAACTGACATTGATCTTCTGGATCGCTGAGAATGGAGGAACCGGTCCCTGGATATCTCTTACAATTCCAGCCTTAACATTGCTATTAATCCAAAGTGTAAAATAATGCTTCCGGTTAAGATAGTCAACATTTCCACCGATATAGCGCACACGAGCCAGACGATTGCAGAAAGTTGGGAAATCAAATTTACCAGACTGAGCACACAAAGCCAATGCCAAAGTCTGCTCAACAAAAGTCGTACAGTCTACTCCACTAACATTCACAACCAGTTTTTCATGGTCTGCACGATCAAGAGTTCCCCCTACATAAGGTATTCCTATAAATTTCTTTCCAAAATAAAGTAACCAATTTGATGACTTCTTTTGTGATTGTGCTTCATGGAGCCAGGTGGTAATCTTCATCCGATCAACATCAGAATAGTTGACATTCTTCTGAGCCCAAACAGAAAACGGCAAAACACATAGAAATAATAACGACAATATTTTTCTCATCTTACCAAAAATTAAATCCTATATAAAAATTCAAAGATCCGAAATAGTTAGTTGCTGAAAAACGATCTTTTTTATAATTATAAGAATGAAAAACAGCACTACTCCCTGCATACCAGCGCGTACTATTCCAGACAATTCCGAATCTGCTGATACCATCTAAATTAAAATTATGGATACTGAAATCACGGAATGTAAAGTGATTATGTTCTTCCTCGCCTTTCGTATAATTATAAGCTAAGGCAACAGAAAAGCTTGCATTAAAAAGCCAGTTTTTCGAAAATACCCAATTATAACTATAGCCCCCACTGATATTCCAGTCCGTATAATGTACACTTCCCATAAATCGGGTACTATCCAAACCTAATTTCGTTTCTGATCCAAGTCGGTCTTGTATCATCTGGTCCAGTTTCTCCCAATCCATATCTATTTTATGATTCATATATCCAAGGCCCAACAAAAGACTTCCCACACTTTTCCTCTGAATTGTACTCTGGCTATAGACAGCCGGATAGGAAAAATGATGGTGATTAAAAATATAATAGATATTGACTGACTTGATACTGGAATTAAAGCCTCCAAAATTTTCATTATCCATAGGGCTCGTATCGATATGATCCCCTAAATTCAGAGACCGAATTTTATAGTTATTACCCGTTTTTTTCCAATAAAGGTCTACTCCAAGCATATTACTATAGATACTCAAGTCAAATTCCTTTCGATTATGATCATTCTTGCTTACGCTGATATGAGTAAGATCGATGGTATAACCTAAGAATATCCATTTCCAGCCTATATAGGGACCCAGTCGATAAGAAGTTTCAGGTGCTAAAGAAACTCTCTTTCCGGTTGCAGTCGTCAAAGTATATCCTTCGTATGAATTCGTATTCTGGAACATGACCGTGAAATTATAATGCTGAGGTTCGATATAAGAATGGTCATAGTTATTAAACTCATGAAAAAACAGAGTCAGTCCATGTCCGATACTCTGGAAAAAATTCCGATGAGAAGCGGGTTTCATTATACTGTCAACCGTTGCTGCCTGAACATTTATCGGAGAAAAACATTCAGTTGTTTTAATGGGAAGAGAATCAGAGTTCTGAACGTGGTATACACCACCTTTCTGCTTGCTCCAGCAAGAAATAGAAACACCAACTAAAAGCAAAAGGATATATCGTCCAAGCTTCAACAAAACACCTTATAAATTAAAAATAAATATCAGTTTTTCCACAAAATACGGTCCAGTACCCAGTTAGTAGGAGTTGCTGATACGCTTGTACATGTACAATTGCCAATACCCTGCAAATCCTCGATGACAGCCTTGATAATCGGCAACTGTACGTAAGGCGGATTCGGCACGATAATACTGGTTGCCCCTTCACTGGTAATCACTTTGATAGGGTCATAATTGAATACAGAGAAAGACAAGGTACCTTTGGTACCAATAACTTCAATGCGATCTTCCTTTGCACTCTTATGTCCGACAAAACACCAACTGCCACTCCCGGTGATTCCACTTTCGAAGAAAAAGCAAGCCGATATGGTATCCTCAGCCTGATAAAGATGGGCTACATTAGCAGGGTATCCATGTGCCCTGGTGATAACTCCAAAAAGATCCTGAAGAAGATCAAACTGATGTGGGGCAAGATCATAAAAATATCCGCCTCCCGAAATATCCGGTTTCAATCTCCAGGATAATTCTCCTTCAGATTTGTAATCCAGTTCGCGAGGAGGGACAGAAAAGCGTAACAGCACATTGACGACCTTACCGATTGTTCCACTTTGAATAAGAGATTTTACTTTCTGAAAATAAGGAAGATAACGGCGATAATAAGCAACAAAACATGGGACACCCGTTTTTTCACTGATCCGATTGACACGGATACAATCCGAATAAGATGCTGCCAGAGGTTTCTCCACATAACACGGTTTCCCAGCCCGCATCGCCATAATCGCATAAGTCACATGACTCGAAGGTGGCGTGGCAATATAAATGGCATTCACATCAGAATCATCTATGAGTTCCTGAGCATCCGTATACCATTTAGGAATATGATGACGCTCAGCATAGGAACGAGCCTGAGTCTGAGATCGGCACATCACTGCTTCTATATGTGAACCTTGAACCTCATTAAAAGCAGGTCCGGATTTTTTCTCCGTTACCTCTCCACAACCAATAAAACCCCAGCTAATTTCTTTCATAATCTGGTATGTCTTTTATGCAAAGGTAATATTTTACTTCTTAACAAAAGCCATTTTTTGCACATTTTATCAACTTTATCCCTTTTATTCTATAATGTATATTAATCCTTGAGCCCATTTCACCTTTTTTTCTTATCTTTGTAACCCACCCATTCATTTACTCATAAAAGAAAATTTCATGGAAATTAAAAAGTCAGAATTTACTATTTCTGCACCAGATGTAGAACTATGTCCAAAAGATAATAAACCAGAATATGCCTTCATCGGAAGAAGCAACGTAGGAAAGTCAAGTCTCATTAATATGCTCTGTGCTCATAAAGGATTAGCAAAGACCTCTTCAACCCCTGGAAAGACTCAGCTCATCAATCATTTTATTATCAATGACACATGGTATCTTGTAGATCTTCCCGGTTATGGATTTGCAAAAAGGTCAAAAGCAGAAAAGGAGAAACTGGATCAGATGATCACAGGATATATTCGTCAACGCCAGCAACTCGTAAATGTTTTTGTACTGATCGATATTCGTCATGAGCAGCATCTGATTGACAGAAAGTTCGTTGACTGGCTGGGAGAAAATGGCGTTCCTTTTTCTATTATTTTCACTAAGGCAGACAAGGTGGGCCGTGTAAGGGCAAAAGATAATGCAGGAAGATGGATGGCTACCCTGAAAGATACATGGGACGAACTTCCTCCCTATTTTATTACAAGCAGTCAGAATAAAACCGGACGTGATGAGATTCTGGACTATATTGGCAAGATCCACAAGACGCTGTAAATATTACACATATATATATAATAAAAGTCCGATGCTCACAGATTGAGCATCGGACTTTTTTTTGTTTTATCCTGCAACAGCAGGATAAAACTTATTTAGAAGAATAAATACCTATCGTCTACAACTCGTGCATTCAAGTAAAGTTCCTGCATGAAATTACTTGCATATTGCATCTCTTTCTGACGCTGTTTCTGCTCTTCCGACTTCTCGTCAAACCTGACTGGAAGCATCGTTTTGTTCACTACAGCGAAAAGATAAACACCTGCATTGCCCTTTACGGCATGATCAACGAACCTACCCTTTGAAGTAGCAAAAACAGCTCCAGACAAGGCTGGCTCACTGGCACCCGTTGCAGAAACAAATACCGGAGCAGCAAAAGTAACTTGATTGATCATAGTGATCTTAGCTCCCTTTGCCTTTGCAGCAGCTATACTATTCACGCCCTTAATCTTAGCCATAATCATAGCAGCCTTTTTATCCTTAATGACCTCAGCTTTAACAGCCGCCATCACCTGAGGATCATCTAAGTCACGATAACCGGCACGATGTATCTTATTGAGAATAACAACCATCAGATGATCATTGTCCCCACATTCATACATAGGAGATACATTACCTTCATGAGTTCCTTTATCAAAGATCCACTTCAAAGCATCACGAGTAGAATGAACGTTACCTACATAATGAGATGCTGTCGTAATGTCTTTAAATGATTGAACCTTATATCCATAACGAGCAGCATTCCGGGCAATGGCACCTGCCGTCTGGCTAGCACTTACAAAGCCTGCAAACTTATTATACTCATTACGGTATGTATCCTTAGAGAAATCAATAGTTTTCTTGATGATGGCAGCCTGATAATTATCCTTAAAGCCTTTACGGTCTGTCACCTGAATGACAATATTTCCTTCCGTCAGGGGAATATTCGAATAAGCATTTACAACACCACTCTGAATAGCACTCACCATCTTCCGGTTATCAGCAGAAGTATTCTGAGCCAGACCGCCGATAAGTTGCTGACTGGTTACCCAAGTCTGATTACCCGGCTGACCGGATTTTTTTGCCAAAGCCTGGAAATTAGCTCCTTTTTGAAGAGCTTTCACGATACTGTCTGCCTTTGACTGAGCTGCAGCGGGAGTACTTCCAACGACCTGTATGGCCCGATACTGAACAGAGTCTGGTAGAGAAACTTTAGAAATGAGTTTCACCACATCTAATGTGTTATCTGCTTTGTTCTCCTTGACACCAGTAGTAGTACCTACACTTATTGAATCCAATTCAGCTGCAATATCTGCTGGATAAAATGCCTTAGGAGCAGGAACTCCAAGGTAAGGAACCTGTGACTCCGATTTACGGATAACATCTAAAGGATCAGCAGCGGTTGCAAGTTGTTTCTGATAACCTTTCAAAGTATTCATCAACGCAACACGATCAGAATGAGAAGCCACGACCTGCTGGTCCACATAACTGACATCCCTACTTTCTACCGGTTGTTTAAAACGCAACTTCAGTTCATCATATTTCTTTTGCAGATCACCTTCTGTAACCTTTACCTGACTGTCATTGATATCAGTATAAGGGAAGGAAGCAAGTTGGATTGAACTTTCCTGATTCTCTTCCTTGAAAGCCATCTTAGCCTCAACAGGATTAGACAGGAAACAGTGAGAAAACAAACTCTGATACTTCTGTGCAAGCACTTGTTGACGAAGTGTCTTCTCAATAAAAGTCCAATACTTATAGATCTTGTCATACTGCTCTTGCTCCTGAGAATTTGAAGACGGTTTATTCTGATTGGCTTTATATTCAGCCAGGAACTTCTGCAAGGCAGTGGCATCAAAACGCCCTGTTTGCCGGTTCACAAAAGGAGTCTGGAGAAGCATGGGATTAGTACCTTCATCGAGGATGTTTTGCATCTCATTGTCGGTAACCTTAAGGCCAAGTTCTTTAGCTTCTTTCTCTACGATATGAGTCTGAATATACGTATTCCAAACCATATCCTTCACCTGATTCATCTGATCTTCAGGAATATTTTCAGTTCCTTGCTGCATCTTGATGACATCCGTATAATCATCAACAAGCTTCTGAAAGTCATTGACACTGATCTTCTCACCAAGAACCTCACCTACTTGCTGCCGACGGTCATTTGATGTCGTTTCACAAGAACGGAACAACTCCTCAGCAATAAAAGCGAAGAGGCCAAATCCAATGATGATGATCAGAATGGTACCTCTGGATCTAATTTTTCCTAATGCTGCCATTATTTATTCAATTATTATTTATATTTATTATTATCTTTTTCAGAGTGACTACAAAAATACGAATAAATTATCAAACACGTGAATCTTTCACAATAAAAAATAAAATTTTAAAGCTAATTTCTCGCTGTTCCTCTGCCAAAAGAGTCAATCTTCCTATCAAGTCCAAGTTAAACCTGATCAAGAAGTCCATTAACTCTCTACGGTTAATTTCACCAATTCAATTTTCTTCATTGTGTTCTTAATGATCTTAAACTTAAATCTTCCGATTTCAATAACTTCATTGAGTTTTGGAAAACTCTTGTATTCATGGAGAATCAGTCCCCCAACGGTCATATAATCTTCACTTTCAGGAAGGTTAAGGTCAAACATCTCATTCACCTTATCTATCTCTAATCTTGCTGAAAGGATATAAGTATCCTTATCCGTCTTCTTTGCTATGAAAGGATTATTATCATGTTCATCCTCAATATCACCGAAAATTTCCTCTACTACATCTTCCAGGCTCACGATACCACTTGTGCCGCCAAACTCATCAACGACAACACCAAGAGACTTCTTCTGTTGCAAAAAAATCTGCATGAGTTTCTGAGCAGCCATAGTCTCGGGCACAAACGGCATCGTACGAATACATTGATGCCAGGAGCTCGGGTCACTGAACATCTCAGAACTATGGATATAGCCCTCTATATGATCTATATCGTCCCGGTAAACGATGATTTTGCTATTGCCACTCTCGATAAA
Organism: uncultured Prevotellaceae bacterium; assembly: GCA_963769405.1. Taxonomy (GTDB): domain Bacteria; phylum Bacteroidota; class Bacteroidia; order Bacteroidales; family Bacteroidaceae; genus Prevotella. The sequence goes on from CAVYLQ010000025.1 coordinate 52,678, forward strand.
CATTTGCATCAATTCATCTAAGGAGCAGTTTTCTTCAACAGCATTGATTTCCGTACGTGGAATCATACAATCACGGACTTTTGTGTCTGGAAAATCAAGGGCATTATGAAAGATTTTCATATCATCCTCTACTTTACCATCATCCTTGGCATTATTAAGACTCGAACTTACCAGATAGTCGAGGTCAACTTTTGAAAAACCTTCATCATCATTTTCTTTCCGCAGCTTTACACCAAATATTCTCAACAACATCTTAGAAAGGAAAGTTGAAAAATGTGATATCGGCCAGAGAAGAACATAGAAGATATAGGCCATCGGTGAAAAAACTGCCAGCAGTCGGTTTGCATTACTTTTGAAAAACACTTTAGGAAAGAATTCTCCCGTAAAAAGAATGACTAAGGTAGACAGGATCGTATCCCCGATTACCCTGCCAGCCGGCCCCAGGTCTTTGAAAAGAGTTGCATCAAAAAGACTGGCAAAGAAAATTCCATAGATAACCAGAACTATATTATTGCCCACCAGCATAGTAGACACGAAACCATTCGGATGATTATAGAAGACGGACAGGAATTTCTGAACTGGACCATTCTTCTTCTTGTCCATTTCCGCAAGCATCCGGTTACTCGTCACAAAAGCAATCTCCATTCCGCTAAAGAATGCGGAGAGCACCATTGTCAGCAAGATCCCTGCTATAAGCGGTAAATTCATTTATACTCCTTTCTCAACTAATATCTTCAGGTATGATCTATCTTTATCTTTCAATGTATCAAAGGTATAGAGGTGCTTTTCGGTCTTGGAACGGCCTGAGGTCTCACTTTCGACTTCATCGTATCTGGTACATTACGCATGGTATCATTTCCACTTGACATCATCTCGCCCTTGACAAAAGAGCCTCTTGTGTTGGAAACAAAATATTTAGTCATCTGTTCATCACTGCGGAAATAATTTCCCTGCAAGGTACGATCAGGGGTAACCAAACGAGAAAATTTATTGGAATAAATCTCATGCTGATTCTCATCCCAAAAAAGTTCATTACTTGAAAAACGCAAACCATCCTTGGTCAAAACATGCACACGTCCATGAAGTTCCCAAAGTCGCTTCTGATCAAAATAATAAGCGGTATCAGCCTGCAGATAACTGTAAATATGAAAATGTTCATCAAAAGCCTCCAGGAAAACACCTTTATTGAAAATCCAGCGAGAAGGCTTGACACTCTGATTAACTTCCCACCGTTCCGTAACAACACGGTATTTGATTACTCCTGAGTCAGATATCAAGGCATTAACTCCATAAGATGTCATTACCGGCACCGAATCACGATCATGAATGGCCGGAGCCGTATGCTCAACTTCCTGTTGACAAGCGACCAGAAAAGAAACAAACATCAGACAGACCATGAAGAGCCATGATTTCCTCATTATTACTGCACCTTGAATTTCTGGAACCAAGACTCATTGAACGTGATTCCTATATTGATTCTGAAAGTATTCTCATAGATCATTCCCGGAGCTGACCGACGTACCCATTGAGCGCTTATGTTCAAAAAAGAACGGTTATTAAGACTATTTACAATAGGAATTCCAAAGCCAAAAGAAGCAGAATACTCTTTCGGGCCATTTGCGCCGTTTATCTTGCTATAAGGAGTCGCATAAGACAAACCGGCCCGATAGCGAAGACGGTGAAAGAAATACCGATCATATTCTCCATAGCAATATTCTCCGCCTAATGTGAATTTCTGACGATCCTTTAAGACTCCATTCTGCAATGTATAGCTAATCTGCCCCTGATTATCATCATCAAGAACCGGATAACTGAGTTTACCCCATTTCTGCAAAGTGTAATCAAGTCCTATTTTCCACTTATTGTTATGATTCCACATCAATCCGGCTCCAAACATATCAGGAATACCAAGATGCAAAGACTTTCCCCCTACAGTATCTGCATTTGCAACTCCAGTCTGGGAATTTGTGGAAGTAACGATCACCTTCGGATCTCCCCCGATATGATGCCCAGGGCTATAAGTGAGACCTATTGTCAGTCCATCTTTCTTCGACAACTTCCGTGTATATTGAAGACCAAAATCAAGTTTGTAATTCGCAATATCAGCATTATAACTTCGGGTCAGCGTATTGACATAAGCATCTGAATATGCATTAGAAACCGACTTGTCATAATTACCCCATAGATAAGAAACATTAGCACCGAGAGAGAAACCTTTGAGAAATTCCCAGCCTGTGCCGAGGAAGACCTGATGAATTCCACCACTTCCATTATACGTATTCGTATAGGTCGTACTTGTGGCATTACCGACATTTCCACTTAAAGCATAGTTATACCCCACATTTGTAAATGGAATAACCCCGAAGCTAACGCCTAAATGCCGAAAAGCCCTGAAACCTGCAACGATATACTCCATATCTGCATTTTTGGCATTCAATGATTTTCCGGCTTCTTTAAAATGAGTAGATTGACCGGAAAAACCCATATCAAAAATAAACGATAAGGAATCAATAGCCGAATAGGATGCCGGATTAAGGTAATTGACTTGATTATGCTCACGGAAGCCAAGTCCCACACCATTCATCCCCCTGTTGAAACCAGCAGTTTGCTCAGACAATTCACCTAATCCGTATGCGCTGTATGGAGAGTTTGTGCCACTCTGAGCCATTACTGACGGAGATATTACAGTCAACAGAATGACTGCCAGAATCAATTTCTTCATTCGTTATATATTTAGGAGTTGGCAATTTGATCGTCACTCATCGCAAATCTCTTATTTTAACATATTTGTTTGCAAAAGTATTGAAAATTTTTGATATAAAAGAACGATAAGTCAGAAATTAAAGTTATTTTTGCATCGTGAAACGTTTCGAATCCATTTTATGCATTACTGTGTCATTACTGTTAATGAATTTAACAGCCACAGCGGCCTCTAATCCTACAACAGTTCAGCCTGAAAGCATTCTCAGGCACATGGAGCAAGTTGATATCAGCTTGTTGACCTGCGGACCCGGATCAGAAGTATGGAGTCTGTATGGTCACACTGCTATTCGCATCAATGATCATGTTACCGGTATGGACATCTCTGCAAATTATGGAATGTTCTCCTTCAGCCAAAAATATTTTATACTACGATTCGTATTCGGACTCACTGACTATCAGATGGGGATTATAGGCACGCAGGATTTCCTGTCGGAATATCAAGAAGAAGGACGTTGGGTAAAGGAGCAGCAACTTCTTCTCACTCCTATGGAAAAGTGGCATATTATGCAAGCTCTCAACAAGAACTACCTCCCGGAGAACCGCACATACCGATATAATTACTTTTACGATAACTGTACGACACGGGCAAGAGATATCCTTCTGAACAATCTGAAATCATCCGATCAACCCATAAATCCAGATTTTTCAAAGCCTTATCCTTCCTATCGGAAACTGATCCACCAATGTACAGAGAATCACAGATGGAATCGTTTTGGAGAAGATCTGCTTCTGGGGATAAGGGCCGATATGTCGCTTCACTTCAAGCAGCATGAGTTTCTGCCTGAGCAGTTGAGTAATGATTTTGCTCGTGCTTACCGCTATAAAAACGGGAAAAAACAACCATTCATCGGCAAGTCATCCTATCTGATTGCTCCAGGTGTAAATCTGGTATCTGCTAAAGGCTTCACACCGAAAATGGCATTTATTCTGTTTGCACTGTGTCTGATAGTACTAAGCGCATTAGAATATTTCAAAAAACGGAACTTCTGGGGGATAGACCTATTCTTATTATTAGCAACAGGCCTGCCAGGAATTATTCTTTTCCTGATGATCTTCTCCCAGCATCCAACGGTGAGTCTAAACTTTCAGATACTCATTCTCAATCCCCTCACCCTGTTTTTTGCCTATCCACTTATTAAAAATGAGCGAAAAGGGGTTCTATATCCTTTCTGGAGGGTCTGGACTTTCTTCTTGATATTCGGTATTATCGGAGGAGTCTTTCAAACCTATGCAGAAGGAATAACTATATTGGCATGGTGTTTGCTATTAAGATGCATATTTAAGATGACTTTGCTTCGCGATAAGCAGAAGAATAAAAAAGAAAATCAAGCTGAATGAGCGCAGAATTAGAAAGAAGACATAAAGATTACACCGTTAACCGTTGCATTGTAACCATGCTGGTCGTGCTTGCAACTACTACCGGTGTAGAGGCTCAAGTCTATCATTCAGCACTTAAATTGGCTTTATCAGATATTTCCAAGGATGGAGTCATGGCTCCAACTGAGGCTAAAGCTATAGAAAATGACATTAAGTCCATCATACGTGTCGTTAAGAAAACACAGGATAATAATGCCCATGCACAACATCTGAATAAAGATGCTTTTTTTACCAGGGAATCAGGAATTTCTTCACACCCCGATCGATCATTCCATTTGGAAACTGAATCGATATGCGAAAAAACGAAACAGATTATTTATGATTCCATCATCATCAGAGGACCTGACAAATCATCATTTCTTTAATCCTATTTTCTTTTGTATATATGGATGATATCATATAGAAAGGGATAAACATACTATGCAACTTTTACAATTTATGAAATAAATAACACAAAATGAATTTAAATAAATTTCTCAAATCTCTTTTCGGAGATAAATCTACACGGGATATGAAACTGATCAAACCTTATGTAGACAAGATCAACGCCGCCTATCCGGATATCAAAAAACTCACCAACGATGAGCTACGTGCAAAAACAAATGAGATAAAAAAATACGTACAAGAAGCAGCTAAGTCTGAGAAGGACCAAATTGCTGAACTCAAAACCACAATTGAAGATACGCCAATCGACGAGCGTGAAGCTGTTTTCGATCAGATTGATAAACTCAACAAGGAAGCAGATGACAAATACGAAGAGACCCTTAATGAAGTAATGCCTGTTGCTTTCAATATCATAAAAGAGACAGCCCGTCGCTTTACAGAAAATGAGGAGACCATTGTTACCGCTACTGATTTTGACCGTACTCTGGCTTCCGACCCGAACAAGGATTTTATCACCATTGATGGTGATAAAGCCATCTATCATAATGAATGGACTGCAGGCGGGAACAAGATCAAATGGAATATGGTCCACTACGATGTACAGCTCTTCGGTGGCGTTGTACTTCATCAAGGAAAGATCGCTGAGATGGCTACCGGTGAAGGTAAAACACTTGTTGCTACTCTGCCAGTATTCCTGAATGCACTGACAGGAAAAGGTGTACACATGGTAACCGTCAATGATTATCTGGCTAAACGAGATTGTCAGTGGATGGGGCCTCTCTATGAATTTAATGGATTGAGTGTAGATTGTATTGATCTCCATCAGCCCAACTCAACAGAACGGCGTAAAGCCTATCAGGCAGATATCACTTTCGGAACAAATAACGAATTTGGTTTCGATTATCTGCGTGATAATATGGCCATCAGTCCCGACGATCTCGTACAACGTGAGCATAACTATGCCATTGTCGATGAGGTCGACTCTGTGTTGATAGATGACGCACGAACCCCATTGATTATCTCCGGTCCAATTCCTAAAGGGGATGATCAGATGTATGAAGAATACCAGTCTCTTGTAGAACGCCTTTATGAAGTGCAGCGCCGGCAAGCCACAGAACTGTTGGCTGAGGCAAAACAAGAAATCACCCAGGGCAAACAAGAGAATGATCAAAAGACACTTGATAAGGGTTTTCTAGCTCTTTTTCGTTCTTATAAGGCTCTGCCAAAATATAAGCCTTTAATCAAGTTTCTCTCCGAAGAGGGAATTAGGGCCGGAATGTTAAAGACAGAAGAATTCTATATGGCCAACAACAACCGGGAGATGCCAAAAGCTGTCGAACCGCTATATTTCGTTGTTGACGAAAAGATGAATTCTGCCGATACCACAGATAGAGGTGATACATGGTTGTCCAAACAGACTAATGACGCAAAACTTTTCGTCCTTCCGGATATTGCCAGTGAACTTTCAAATTTGGAAAAAGAGAAAGAAAACGGTAAATATACGGATGAAGAATATATTGACAAGAAGGATGACCTACTGACCCATTATAGTGTACAGAGTGAACGTGTCCATACCTTACAACAGCTTCTTAAAGCCTATACCATGTTTAACAAGGATGACGAATATGTCGTCATGGATGGACAGGTAAAGATCGTTGATGAGCAAACCGGACGTATCATGGAAGGCCGTCGATGGAGCGATGGATTACACCAAGCCATTGAAGCCAAGGAGCATGTCAAGGTAGAAGCTGCCACACAGACCTATGCAACCATCACTCTGCAGAATTATTTCCGCATGTATCACAAACTAGCAGGTATGACGGGTACAGCCAGTACTGAAGCCGGGGAACTCTGGGATATCTACAAATTGGATGTCGTAGAGATTCCTACGAACAAGCCTATTATCCGCAAAGATATGGAAGACCGTATCTATAAGACTGCACGTGAGAAATACAAGGCTGTCATCGACGAGATTATTACCATGAGGAATAGTGGACGCCCTTGTCTGGTAGGTACTACATCAGTGGAAATATCCGAGTTGATAAGCAAGATGCTGAAAATGCGTGACATTCCTCATAATGTATTGAATGCCAAACTCCATCAAAAGGAGGCTCAGATTGTGTCAGAAGCAGGACGTAGCGAGAACGGATTAGGAGCAATTACCATTGCCACTAACATGGCAGGTCGTGGAACGGATATCAAGTTAACTCCAGAAGTCAAAGCGGCAGGAGGTCTTGCCATCATCGGTACAGAACGGCATGAAAGTCGCCGTGTAGACCGTCAGTTGCGTGGTCGTGCAGGCCGTCAGGGCGATCCGGGTTCATCCGTATTCTATGTCAGTCTGGAAGACAAACTGATGCGTCTGTTTGGTTCTGAACGCATCGCTAAAGTCATGGATCGTCTGGGCTTTTCAGAAGGTGAACGTATCGAAAGTCCAATGATCTCCAAGAGCATCGAACGGGCACAAAAGAAAGTTGAAGAAAACAACTTCGGTATCCGCAAGCACCTTCTCGAATATGATGACGTAATGAACAAACAACGTACCGTTATCTATGAAAAACGCCGCCATGCTCTCATGGGCGAACGTATCGGTATGGATATCACGAATGTGATCTGGGATCGTGTGGTCAATATTATTACGAACAATGATTTTGAAGAGGCCTCGGAAAAATTCCTCAAGATCTTGGCAATGGAGATTCCATTTGATGCCGATGAATTCGAAAACAGTACCAAGAATGACTTGGAAGAACGCGCATTCCAGTCAGCTATGGCAGATTTCAAAAGAAAGACAGATCGCATTCAGTCTGTAGCCTTACCGATCATCAAAGATGTCTATGAAAAACAGGGACAGATTTATCAACGGATCATGGTACCTGTCACGGACGGCAAACGTGTCTACAATATTCCCTGTAATCTGAAAGAGGCTTACGATACAGAGGCTAAGTCTGTGGTCAAACAATTTGAGAAGGTTATCATGCTCCATATCATTGATGATGAATGGAAGGAAAATCTCCGTCAGCTTGATGATCTCCGCCATTCTGTCCAGAACGCAAGTTATGAACAGAAAGACCCGTTACTGGTATTTAAACTCGAGAGTGTCAAAGTATGGGATTCCATGATCGAAGAAATGAACAATCGTATCGCAGAGATTCTCATGCGTGGTCAGATTCCTGAAATGCAACAACAGGTACAAGAGGCTGCTCCAGAGGAACATTCCAGACGTTACAACGAACAGAAAAACAACCTCGGTGAAGGAGGTGAAGGAATGGGACGTTCCGGACGAGCAGCACAACAAGCCGCAATGCGCCAGGATACCAGAAATGGAGGTGCGCCAATGCGCAACCACACCCCTTATCGAGCTGAAAAAATGCCACGTCCAAATGATCCTTGTCCTTGTGGAAGTGGAAAGAAATTCAAGTATTGCCACGGAAAAAACTTATTTTAGAAACAAAAGAGATTTATGAAGTTAGAACTCCATCATCTCATCAAGAAGTTCGGGGGAAAGACAGCCGTCAATATCCCCGAACTTCTCTTGTCTTCAGAAGAAATTATCGGTCTTGTCGGTAACAATGGTGCCGGAAAGACGACACTGTTCCGATTGATCCTTGACCTTTTAAAAAGTGATGAAGGGTGGATCAATCTCATTTATCAGGTGGGAGATGATATTCAAGCTATCGATCCGACCAAATCGGAAGAATGGAAGCCTTTCACCGGTGCCTATATCGATGAAGGATTCCTCATTGACTTTCTCACCCCGGAGGAATACTTTGAATTCATCGCTAAAGTCAATAATATCCAAAAAGAAGCCCTTTATCAGCAACTCACTTCTTTCCAAGACTTCATGGGGAACGAAATCATGGGGCAGAAAAAACTTATAAGAGATTTCTCTGCAGGTAACAAACAAAAGATCGGTATTGTCGGTGCCATGATCAACCGGCCTCAACTCCTCATCCTAGATGAACCATTCAATTTTCTGGATCCATCAAGTCAAAACTATTTAAAACGACTACTGACTACTTATTTACAAGAAACAAAAGCAACTATTATCATATCCAGCCATAATCTACAACATACCGTAGAAATCAGTAATCGAATCATTCTGATGGAAAAAGGATATGTACTCAAGGACCTTACCAATGAAAATGGTTCTGCAAATCAAGAACTCGACGACTATTTTGAAATCTAAACTATCAGATTGTATACATACATCATTTCAGGCATTATCTTCATTGCAACAAGAGAGTATAAAGACAAAATATACTGTTTTTCCTTCATTATTTGTAGGTATTTTCAGATATTACAGACGCAATCCGGACCAAGTCCTATAAAGTATGTTTATATTTGCAACCGAATATAGGTAAAACGGTAAAAGATGAAATTATCAGAACTCAAAACCGGAGAAAAAGCGGTAATCGTAAAAGTATCCGGTCATGGCGGTTTCCGTAAAAGGATCATAGAAATGGGGTTTATCAAGGGCAAGACTGTAGAAGCTCTTCTCAATGCGCCACTGAAAGATCCGGTAAAATACAGGGTAATGGGATATGAGGTATCACTCAGACACTGCGAAGCCGCCTTGATAGAAGTAATCTCACTGGAAGAGGCAAGAACGCTCGAAAAGGAAAAACAAAAACAGACCTCAAATGGAAAACGAACACTCCGTACGGTGGCAGATGCAACTGATCCGGATGACCGTCCGTTCATCAACAAAGAATGGGAGGAAGCAGCTGACGAAAAACATCGGGTCATCAATGTAGCATTGGTAGGAAACCCAAACTGTGGGAAAACTTCTCTTTTCAATTTTGCCTCTGGCGCTCATGAACGTGTAGGCAACTATGCAGGAGTAACCGTAGATGCGAAAGAAGGGCACACAAAATTTGAAGGCTATGAATTCAATTTAGTTGACTTGCCCGGAACTTATTCCTTATCAGCCTACTCTCCCGAAGAAATCTATGTGCGTAAACAACTTATCGAAAAGACTCCGGATGTAGTCATCAATGTGGTTGATTCCTTCAACCTCGAACGCAATCTCTATCTCACCACCGAATTGATTGACATGCACATCAGCATGGTCGTAGCCTTGAATTTCTATGACGAAGCCAATCAGCGTGGTGACATCTTCGACCGGGACAAATTAAGTGAACTTCTGGGTGTGCCCATGGTACCGACCGTTTTTAAGAAAGGAAAGGGAGTTAAAGAACTCTTTCCATCAGATCATCCAGGTATATGAATCAGAAGAAGGAAGTGACCCGCATTTCCGTCACATTCATATTAACCATGGTCATGAAATAGAAAACGGCATTCAGGAAATTCAGGAACACCTTAAGAAAGAAGAGAATCTCCGACAGAGCTATTCGACCCGCTATCTGGCAATCAAACTCCTCCAGCAAGACAAAGATGTAGAAAATTTAGTATCAAAATTCCCCGATGCCAAAGAGATCTTTTCCCACAGGGATACAGCAGCAGCCCGTGTCAAGGAAGAGACAGAAGAAGACAGTGAAACAGCAATCATGGATGCCAAATACGGATTCATCCATGGTGCTTTAGAGGAAGCCGGTTACCATACCGGCAAGAAGAAAAACAGCTACCAGCTCACTCATCAGATAGATAAAATTCTTACCAATAAATGGATAGGATTTCCTATCTTCTTTTTGATTCTTTTTATCATATTCACATCTACATTTGTACTTGGATCATATCCACAGGAATGGCTGCAAGATGCCATCAACGGATTGGGGAATATAATCAGCACAACCATGCCGGATGGTCCAATCAAGGCGATGATCGTAGACGGCATCATAGGAGGTGTCGGAGCCGTAATCGTCTTCGTACCACAAATTCTTATTCTCTATTTCTTTATCTCATTTATGGAAGACTCAGGATACATGGCCCGGGCAGCTTTCATTATGGATAAGTTGATGCATAAAATGGGACTTCACGGTAAATCCTTTATCCCCCTGATTATGGGATTCGGATGCAATGTCCCGGCTGTAATGGCTACACGCACGATTGAAAGCAAACGTTCCCGCCTCATTACAATGCTCATCATACCAATGATGAGTTGTACGGCACGTATACCCATCTATGTCATGATCTGCGGGATTTTCTTCCCATTGAAATATCGAGGACTCATCCTTACTTCTTTTTATCTCATTGGTATTATCATGGCTGTTCTGATGAGTTTATTATTTGGTAAACTTTTCTTTAAAGGGGAAGATACTCCATTTGTAATGGAACTGCCCCCCTACCGTTTTCCAACATGGAAAGCAATGGGCCGTCACACTTGGGAAAAAGGAAAACAATATTTGAAGAAGATGGGTGGTGTTATCTTGGTCGGAAGCATTATTATCTGGGCTTTAGGTTATTTCCCTCATCCAGAAGGCCTTACCTCTCAGCAACAACAAGAACAGAGTTTTCTTGGAAAAATCGGGCGTACAGTAGAACCTGTTTTCCGTCCTCAAGGATTTAACTGGAAACTTGATGTTGGTCTGATAGCCGGAGTAGCAGCTAAAGAAATTGTCGCATCCAGCCTTGGAGTACTCTATGCAAATCAAGGCAGCGCTTCAGAAGGACCTCACGGATCAGAAATGATTCATCAACAAATGGTCAAAGATATAGCCCAATCTGATGGAGTGAGCTTCTCGCAAGCAAGTCATATAGCTGGTCTGACAGCCTACTGTTACCTACTATTCGTACTGTTATATGTCCCCTGCATCGCAACTATCGCAGCTATAAAAGGAGAAACCGGAAGTTGGAAATGGGCAGGATTTACAGCCGGATACACGTGCGTATTAGCATGGATAGTCAGTGCTATAGTCTTCCAAATAGGCAAGTTCTTGATATAGCTACAGAATCGGGCTGAGCATTTTACTTAAATCGTAAAGAACATGACTCTACAATATATTATTATCGGAATCATTCTGCTTGCCGCCCTAACCTACATAGGGATAAGCACATACAGAACCATAAAAAGGAATATAATCTGCAAAGATTACCGGTGTGCAGGGTGTCCTATATATGATTCATGCCAAAGAAAAAAGAAAAAAACGAGCAAAAAATTTGGAAGAACAAAATAAAAATTTTACCTTTGCACCCGTTAAACGGAATGGTACCATGGCCGAGCGGTTAGGTAACGGTCTGCAAAACCGTGGAGAGCAGTTCGACTCTGCTTGGTACCTCAATGCAATTAGCGGGAAGTCCTTTAAATAAAGGTTTCCCGCTTTTCAGTTTTATTATAAATCCTCGTTTTGCCGTACTTTAGCCGTACTTTTTTTGAGTTTGCAAATTACACAAATGGCGAACATTTGGCGAACATTTTTTGAGTTTGTCATTCATACGCGTAACTACTCGCATAGATACTCTGATTATTGCTATCATGTAAGCTTAAGGCCCACCATTATTTCAACTCAAATATATTACTCGGGATTTTACGCAATAAGGCTTCAATGGGCAAATGCAGAAGAAATTTTTTCAAGGGATCTTTCTTTACAGACTCTTCAATGACCTTCTTCACATCGTCACAAGCAAATGCAGGAGTATTATTCGTTTCACTGAGATGACACAGCCAGACATGTCGCAAACCTTGCGAAGCATTTTCCGCTATAGCCTTTCCGCAATTCTCGTTACTCAAATGCCCTGTATCACTCATAATCTGTTTTTTCATATAATCCGGATAAGGCCCCTGCTGCAGCATATCTAAATTATAATTCGCTTCTATAACAAGATAGTCGGCACGGCTGATTGCACTCTTGATCTCTGGCGTCAGAGAACCGACATCCGTCATCAGGCAGAACGTTATGCCCCCAGTTTCAACAATATAACCTACATTCTCCAAACTATTATGAGGTACTTCAAAAGGTGTAATCCGGAAATCTCCCAGAGTAAAAGGAATACCTTTCTCAATGACATGAATATATGTTTGAGGAATTTTCTTCCTCACGCTAACATTACGTGCTATTCCCTGATAAACTTTTCTTGTAGCATAGACAGGGATATGATAATCCCCACTAAGACTTGCCACTGACTTTACATGATCTGCGTGATCATGGGTAATCAGGATATTTCTGATCATTCTAAAATCCAATCCATAATTCAAGAATCTTCTTTTCAAAACTCTTAGACCAACTCCGGCATCAATCAGGATAGAATTGGTGTCCGTATAGAGAAAATAGCAATTTCCACTCGTCCCACTGCCAAAGGAGATAAATCTTAACATCTATTCAGCCAATTTAAAAAGGTCACTCATTTTTCCACGTTCCAGAACATCAATAGGAACGTGAAGTACAAAGTCTGGTCCTTTCTCATTCTCTATTGTCTTCAGAATTGTCTTTTTCACCTCACCAAGTGCCAGTTCAGGAGAGTTATTGGTTTTACTCAAGTGACAGAGCCAGATGTGCCGAAGATGACTTGAAGCACACTCCGCCAGAGCAATTCCACAATCCTTGTTGCTCAGGTGCCCGGTCGAACCCAAGATACGCCTCTTCAGATAAACAGGATAAGGGCCATTCATCAATTTCTCTTGATTATGATTTGCTTCAATCACCAAATAATCTGCTTTTCGAATATAAGCCAGCATCTCATCAGTAAGATGCCCGATGTCCGTCATCAAGCAAAACATTATACCACCGGATTCGATAGCATAACCCACATTGTCAGAGCTATCATGAGGGACCTCGAAAGGCGTAATCCTAAACGAACCTAAACTGAATGATACTCCTTTTTCAATAAAATGTTTACAATCAGAAGGTATTTGCTTCTGGATACCATAAACACTCCGAACAGAACATGAGAGACGCCGCCTGTTGATGCGTTCATTATTATGTTCGACAGCCCGTTCAATCCCATCATGCACCTTTCTTGTAGCATACACAGGAATATGATAATCCTCACTGATACGCCCCACAAGTTTGATATGATCAGAGTGATCATGAGTGATCAGGATTTGATGAATCTGACCGAAGTCAATGTTGTATTTCCGGAAACACTTTTTCAAAGTATTAATACCTACTCCTAAATCTATCAGTAAGGAATCCGTCTCGTTAGCCAGATAATAGCAATTGCCACTACTCCCACTACCGATGGCAATAAATTTTAACATTATCAATATGATTTTATGCGAAAGTACGAAAAAAGATTAGGATAACAAAAGTTTTTACTACCTTTGTGAATTATTTTAATTTTCATCATGAAATTTAATATTTCAAGTCTGATAAGATATCAACTCAGAACGACCGCTTTCTTTATCTTGGTATTCATTCAGATTTTATTAATGATGGGGTGCAACTCAAATCATTCCGGAGACAAGAAACAGCTGAAAGCAGATGCTGACTCATTTGCGACATATTATTTCAACTGGCAGTTTCAAAAGGCTATCCCCTATTGTACGCCGAGCTCCCGGAAATGGTTATGCTATGCAGCCTCTAATGTACACTCGGCAGACCTTAACATCCTTCGCACAAAAAACGATGGAGCCTCCTGTCATATCCATAAGATTCAATTCTTAAACGACTCAACAGCAGATATTCTCTGTACCGTTAACGATTATGTATGCATGGATACGATAGGTAAAGCCGGAAGAATTATCCATCAATCTCTATTCCGCCTGTCCTTGGTCTTTCATCATCAGTGGAAGGTTAGAATGGAAGGCCTACCGCGAAGTGAAAAGCCAAATCACGACCAAAATCAGGGTGAAAGATAGCATAATGCTCATTTTGTGTTTCATAGGCTGGATTAATCGCTTTCATTCCCACATCAAAACGCAAGATAAAATAATTGAAATTGAACCGCAATCCCAAGCCATAAGATACAGCTATCTCCTTATAAAAACTATTCCACTTAAATTCCCCACCAGGTTGATCGGCATAATTACGCAAAGTCCAGATATTTCCAGCATCTACAAACGCAGCCGCATAGAGTTTCCAGAATAAATAAGTACGATATTCTACATTCATGTCAAGTTTCATATCACCGGTCTGATTGATGAAATCGATTCGTCCGTCTGTTCCACGGAATTTCCCCGGTCCAAGTTCTCGTACTCCCCATCCTCTCATCGAATTTGCCCCACCTGTGAAATATCTCTTCTCAAAAGGCAGGATGCGGCTATTACCATAAGGAGCAGCAACCCCAAAATCCCCATGTAAGGCAAGGGCATTCCGCATATCAAAATGTATCAAGTGAGTATAATCAAAATCAAACTTGGCATATTGAGCATAAGCAATATTGAAAAGAGTATGCTGCCCGTTGCTATTTTTCTTGAATGGAAAAATATGAGAAAATGCCTGAAGTAGATTACCGGCTGTCTCGACATTGGCTCGGATTGCATCTTTCCCATTAGAATAGGTCAATCCAAAACCCGTCCGCATAATAAACAGATCTTCATAATTATATTTCAAGATCGCATTCCGAGTAGAAACATTATCCAAATAATCCTGTTTGAATGTTTCTGATATCCAAGGCATATAGACATAATTCAAATTCAGGAAATCATAGTGATAATTGATATGATGTTGAGAGTTGCTCCAATGGTAGCTCCACGTCGTAGAGAAGACACGCCGACGAAATTCCGGTCGGTTCTGAAAATCCCAGCTCACAGAAAATTCAGTTGAAGCCGTCTGCCGATCACGAAACGTACGTGACCCAAAAGGAACCAGAAACCGAGGAAAAGCCAATTTTGTTCCAATAGAAAATTCCTGGTAGTCCTGGTTTTTATAACCATCCAGACCTGTAATCGCTTCATAAGCTCCTCGAAGAGCCACACTTAACTGCTCACTGCCACGGAACAGATTACGATTAGTATAAGTAAGAGATGCTGCAGCACCCAGATCACCAGCCGTGTTGGTACCTTCCGGTTGAAAAGAAACAGAAGAAGGTTTATTCATGGTGATTTGAATATTGCAATCCAGGAACTTCGAATCCGGAAGTTCATTAAATCGAATATTCGTGAACTTCACAGCCTGCAAACGACTGAAATTACGATAAGTCCGTTGTAAATCAGTTGCACTATAATAATGTCCTGCCTTTACGTCAGTATTGTCATCCAACACCTTCGGTCGCAGATGAATACGATCAGAATCCGCACTAAGAAAATGTACTGAATGAATCTGGTACCTAGGGTGAAAAGTTTCCGGAGAATCACTATTTGCACGATACTTCAGCAGACGAAAAGTAAGAGCAATGTCTTTCTTCCCAGGGATAGTGTCTGCAGAATATTGAATAAACTCTTTATGGAAATGATAATAGCCCAAATTATTCAACAGAGAAGTGATGCGGTTTCGCTCATCTTGAAGAGCATTAACAGTAAATTTCATTCCCGGATGCAGCCCGCGATTGCTTTCTTGATCCATACGAAGAAGATGAGCTATAGAATCATCATTAATAACATAGTCCACTCGCCCGATCGTAAAAGTTGTTCCCGGATGAAGCACATAGACTACCTTAATTTTTTTACCCTTAATCTGTGTCTTTAGTCCGACCCTGGCATTCATATAACCCAGATTCCGCATCGTCGCCACTAAATCCTGACAAGAAAGCCGAGCCTGGAGTGTATCATAAATTACCGGTTGTTCGCCAATCTTCTTCAGTTCACGGTTAACCCATCTCGTCGAGTCTTTTCCAGACAACACGTATGTATATAAAGGAATTTTGAAGACAGAAAACCATTTAGAATTTGCCTTCTGACGGATATAAGGTTCAAGCGAAGAGACATCAAAACCTTTCTGGTCAGATTTAATCTTAACCTTTGTCAAAAGATATTTTTTGTTCGGCACAAATTTAGTAGCCGAACAAGATGAAAAAAGCAAGAGAATAAAAAACGCCAAAACTCCAAGAAGAAGTACCAAGAACTTTCTCTGAAGTGTACAATATGACTTGATCGTATTCAATATTCTTGATTTTTTGCAAAGGTAATCAATTTTTCATAGTCGGACCACTTCGTTAACACAGTTTTTTTTGCATTAAGAATAATTCTATCCTTTCTTTTCTCCATTTCGATTAAATTGCTTACTTTTGCAACAACGTAAAGTGGAATTTATCTGCTCAAACAGATTGAAATTACACTTACAACAGGAAAAATCTACGTTAACAATTGCTCTTGTCAGATTAGCAATGATAAGTAAAGCCAAAATAAAATATATCCGTTCTTTAAATCATAAAAAGATCAGAAAGAACGAAAAGGTATTTGTAGCGGAAGGGCCCAAGGTCGTCGGCGACCTCCTATCCATACAACCGGCACGAACGATCATAGCCACAAAGGAATGGATGGAGCGGCAAGATAAGGCCCTTTTTACAGAATATATAGAAGTTAACGAAGAAGAACTGAGAAAAGTAAGTTTTCTCCAACACCCGCAAGAGGTAGTTGGTATCTTTGACCAGAGAGAAAGTCCGTTGAAGCCTGATCCGGAAAAGCAATTGGTTTTGGCTTTGGATGACGTACAAGATCCCGGCAATTTAGGTACAATCATCCGAATAGCAGATTGGTTTGGCATTGAAACCATCGTATGCTCTGAAGACACTACAGACATATACAATCCGAAAGTGATACAAGCTACAATGGGAAGTATTGCACGGGTAAATCTCATATACACAGACTTAGAGCAGTATATAGCTGGTTTATCGAAGAATATTCCTGTTTACGGAACATTCCTCAATGGACAGAATATCTATACTCAACAACTTACATCCAATGGACTTGTGATTATGGGAAATGAAGGAAATGGGATTTCAGAAAATATATCCAGGCAGATTACCCATCGGTTACTGATTCCTAATTATCCTCAGGGAAGACCCACAACTGACAGTCTGAATGTAGCTATTGCTACAGCAATCATTTGTTCTGAATTCAGAAGATATGGAAATTGAAATCAACAAAAATCGCAGTTTTACAGCATGTCTGCACGATGCACGCAACTTCTTAATAGATCATATTGAGACCTTTGCAAAAAAGATTTGGATGCCAGCACTCATCCTATCAGTATTAATAGCTCTATGTGTAATCTTCAGACTTCCCAATCTGGCCTTGCACAACTGGGGTATCTTGTATCCATGGACCTCATGGATAATCCAAACCGCAATTTATCTGGGCACATTGATAGCTGAGATCTTTTACTATAGTGCAGTTTTCGATGCTGTTAACGGATATGGAAGGAAGAAAAATTTTGGAAGATATCTTCAATTTTTTCTAGTATCCATTTGTGCAGATATCCTTCTCATCGCCGTATGCTGGGGCATCAAGAGTTTGCTCACGGCATTCATCGGAGGACATTCACTGTCTCACCTTGCCAATACCACAATCTTTTCATTATACACTCTGGTATGTGCAGCACTTTTCTTAATCGTAATCGTTCCTATGCTGTACATTGCTCCAAGATATATGATGGACCATAATACAAAATGGAAAAATTTCTTTAAATATTTTACTATTGGGTTCCATCGTTGGAGCATGTTGTTTCTGACATCTCTGCTTTTAGTCATTATCATGGGGCTGATTATGCTTGTACTGGTCATACCAGCCATTGTATTGATTTTTGCTCAGATATCCTCACAGATGGGACTGTTCCTCGGCGACCCGGCCAACCTTCCCGGTTATTTTCCGTTCCTGACTTTTCTTGTATTTACATTAACCTCTTTCCTTTTCACAGGAATAATGGTTTATGCCATCGTGACTTTTATTTATGTGTATGGATCCATAGAAACACGGGAAAGAAACAAAAAGAAATGACAACAAAATATGACGAAAAAAACTAAAATTCTTTTTATTGACCGTGATGGGACTCTCATAGAAGAACCTGATGATGAACAGATCGATTCCTTTAAAAAACTAAAATTCACAAAAGGAGTATTCAGGAACTTAGGTTTCATCCGTTCACATCTGGATTTCAAATTTATAATGGTCAGCAATCAGGATGGTTTAGGCACTCCTTCTTTTCCAAAAGAAACCTTCCTGCCTATCCATCGTTTCAT
Organism: uncultured Prevotellaceae bacterium; assembly: GCA_963769405.1. Classification (GTDB taxonomy): domain Bacteria; phylum Bacteroidota; class Bacteroidia; order Bacteroidales; family Bacteroidaceae; genus Prevotella. Next base: position 71,155 of record CAVYLQ010000025.1, read on the forward strand.
TCTTCAGACTTTTGAAGGAGAAGGTATTACCTTTGATGACCAACTCATCGACTGTCATTTTCCGGAAGATCATTCTCCAATGAGAAAACCAGGAACAGGCATGCTTACAAAATACCTGAATGATCCTACTTATGATATTCCGGGCAGTTATGTTCTTGGCGACCGTTCAAGTGACGAACAGTTGGCACGGAATATCGGATGCAAATCATTGATTTTAGGCAAAGATGGGATGACATGGGATAAAATAGCAGAACTCCTTTTCGCCGGAGAACGAATTGCCGAAGTGAGACGAAAGACTAAAGAAACAGATGTCTATGTAAAATTAAACCTCGACGGCACCGGTAAGTGTGATATCTCTACAGGTATCGGTTTCTTTGATCACATGCTGGAACAAATCGGAAGACACGGGATGATCGATCTCTCTATCCATACTAAGGGTGATTTGTATGTAGATGAGCATCACACCATTGAAGATACAGGCCTTGCATTAGGAGAATGTATCCTGAAAGCTCTCGGGGATAAACGCGGAATAGAACGGTATGGCTTCTGTCTGCCGATGGACGACTGCCTCTGCCAGGTAGCTTTGGATTTCGGCGGAAGACCTTGGCTGGTCTGGGATGCGGAATTCAAGAGAGAGAAAATCGGAGAGATGCCTACAGAAATGTTCATGCACTTCTTCAAAAGTCTAAGCGATACCGCTAAAATGAACCTGAATATAAAAGCTGAAGGAACCAATGAGCACCATAAGATCGAAGGTATCTTCAAAGCATTGGCCAGAGCTTTGAAAATGGCTGTACGGAGAGATATCTACCATTTTGAACTTCCTAGTTCTAAAGGTGTACTTTAAATCAGAAGAATATCAACCTTAATAAGAATGAACACCGTGTGTAAAAGTCAGGACATAATCAGGAGTCACTTCAAAAAAGACCTTTACTTTCCAGTTTGATTTCAAATTGTCCACAATACAATATCCATCCTGTAATAGAAAAGGTTCCAGACGCATTTCCTTATACTGGAGATCTTCTTCAGAATCATATTTATAGACTGTCTCCTTAGCACTCCAATGAATGAGTTGATGTGTTAAATCCGGTGCTGTCTCATCCCCTCGAATAAAACGAGAAGCCACCCTTTCCACACGATCACTGAAATATTCTATATCCACTCCAACAACAGACTTTTCTGAAAGGATAACCGCTGCAAACCCTCGAGTATGGCTGATGCTGATATTCCATCCTGACAGAAGAGGCTTACCAATCAGATTATGTTGGATATCTATACCTGCATCTGGTGCGATCTCATGGACTAACGCACGGACAGCAAGAAACTCCACTCGCCGGCATTCATTATGATAACGGTCGGACAACTCTTTGCAGAAAGGGCAAAGATACGGATAAAGATGATAAAAATCCGCCTCAGTCTCCTGAATCTTCCACACCCCAAGTTTAATGCCTGGACAAAGTGACCGAATTTCTAAAAGAGCCATCTATTTTTCTTGATTTGTATTTTCTGCAGGTAGCCGGAGTACGGTTACCTTTACTTCGCTGATACGACGTTCCGCAATAGTCAGAACTTCAAATTTATAATTTTTATAGACAATAATCTCGTGAGGTTTAGGAAAGTCACCTTTTATTTCCAGAAGCAGACCAGCGAGAGAATCAGCATCACCGGCAACATCATCAAACTCATCATCATTAAGATTCAGAATCTTACAAACATCACTCAACAATGTCTTTCCTTCAAAAATATAAATATGATCATCTACCTTCCTATAGGTCTTCTCGTCATCGTCGTATTCATCATTTATTTCACCGACTATCTCTTCCAGAATATCGTCCAGGGTAACCAATCCGCTCGTCCCTCCAAATTCATCAACCACAATAGCCATGTGTACCCGATTATCCTGAAATTCACGAAGCAAATCATCGATCGGCTTGGTCTCCGGTACAAAATAAGGGGGACGTATCAAACTCTGCCACCTGAAATTGGATGGCTTGGAAAGATAGGGCAAAAGGTCTTTGATATATAGAATACCTCGGACATTATCTGTATTCATCTGATATACAGGAACTCGGCTATAATTATTCTCTACAATAAATTTCAAGACTTCAGAGTAAGTACTTTTCAAATCCAGAAACACAATATCCTGACGGGTTGTCATTACCTCTTTGGCTGTCTCATCACCAAAGCGAATGATTCCTTGAAGCATACTTTGCTCATTCTTAATATCCTCTTTGTCAGTAAGTTCAAGTGCTTGCTGCAAATCATCTACACTCAACTGACGACTCTCCTTCGGAACGGCTTTCTCGGCAATAGAACCACTCTTAATCAACAGGCTTTCCAGAGGCCAGAACAATTTTCGAAGAAATATAATCCCAGCTACAGCTTTTCGACAAAAATGAAGCGGATTCTGACGACAGTATAATTTCGGCATGACTTCCCCGAAAAGAAGGATTAAAAAGGTAAGCAGTATGGTAATACAAACAAACTGTAACCAAGCAACATCAAAGTGTACCCAGGAATTAAGGATATAATTACTGAGCATAATAACCATGACATTGACAAAATCATTTGCAATAAGAATAGCAGCCAGCGTACGCTCTGAATCATCCCGAAGCTTCTGAATCCATCTATCTTTAACACTCTTTTCCGGATTCAAACTATCAATATCTTCCGGAGAAAGGCTGAAAAAGGCAATCTCGGACCCACTGGCAAACCCAGATAGAAAAAGGAGGCCAACGGTTAAAACCGCAGCTGCTAACATGCCTATTGTGATAGGCTTAAAGCTTATCAAAGCGTTAATCTGACATGTGAATGCTCCGAACAAATCCGTAAGACTTTAAATACTAAAAAGGTAACGTATTTTTATCTGCTGCTTCATCAGTAGAAGACTGTGATTTAGGAGGAAGGGGCTGAAACGTATCAGAAGACTTCTCATCGGTATGGGAAGATTCTACATTTTCCCGTGGAGAAAGCATCTCCATATTCTCCACAAGGATCTCTGTTACAGAATGACGACGTCCCTCCTTATCGTTATAAGAACGATAACGAATCCTCCCTTCAACATAAAGTTTATCTCCTTTATGGACATATTTCTCTACAACTTTAGCCAGTCCCCGATAAAAAATCAAGTGATGCCAATCAGTGTGATCCGGAACCTGGGTACCATTCTGAAGAGTATAACCCCGCTCCGTAGTAGCCAGACTGACCTGAGCTACTGCCTGATCCCGGTCATAATATCTCACATCCGGGTCTATTCCGACATTTCCAATTAACATGACTTTATTCATAGGCCTCAGTTATTTCCACATACCTAAATATTTGAATTGGAAATTCTTTCCTTTTGCCGAAGGAAATTGACTACGGCTATCTACACGTGTACGAAGATGCTCCACAATCCGATTATAGCAATCCTGACCGGATACAGCCTTGACATCTGCCACAAAATGTGTATCCCGATATTCATGTTTACCAGTTGCAGGAATCATCACAACACGCTTGAAATCCAAAGAACCTTCATACCAGCCCTGATGCTCAACCGTAAGCCGTGTCATAGCTGTAGCGGCCAAATCATGCCGTTCTACGGCAGGTGACATAACATTCACATTTGGATGCACAGCCTTCTTTTCCTTAAAATCCAACATTGTAGCAGCAGTAGTTTTGATAATGATAAAATAAACTCGCGGACGGACCTTATAACGTTTTGGATACATCACATCGCTGGCGACATAATCTCGAATGTCTTCTACCAACGCATCATCCAAACTAATTTCAGGAATGCTGCGCAAAAAATCAATAGCTTCATTGACATTAGCGACTAATGTCTCTTTATCAAAGTATCTAAGATATAAATTCATGAAAGTGTATGTTTCCCTTTAATAAAAAAAAGAGCGGCAAACGGGACTTGGACCCGCGACCTCGACCTTGGCAAGGTCGCGCTCTACCAACTGAGCTATTGCCGCAAAATCAAAAAAAACAATCGTGAAGAGGAGGAGACTCGAACTCCCACGAAATAATTTTCACTACCCCCTCAAAGTAGCGCGTCTACCAATTCCGCCACCTCTCCAACATATATAAATCATTCTGAATAAATCAGTGCCCAGAACAGGACTCGAACCTGCACGTCGTTAAACACACGCACCTGAAACGTGCGCGTCTACCAATTCCGCCACCTGGGCTTTACTAAGGTCAGACCTTATAATCTATTCAGAATGTTGAGCGGCAAACGGGACTTGGACCCGCGACCTCGACCTTGGCAAGGTCGCGCTCTACCAACTGAGCTATTGCCGCCTCTCCCTTTACAGGTGCATTTCTCTAAATGCGATTGCAAAGGTAACGGTTTTTTTCAAACCTGACAAATTTTTTGTATATTTTTTTAGAAATATCATGAAACCTAATTCATGGATAATCCACAGGTGTCTGACTTTCAGATCATACATCATATTACCATTGAACCGGATGAAAATCGCAGAAAAAGACTTAGATTTTACTCTCACTCCTTTTTAAATCAATCCATACGATTCTTGTAATCCTCATAGCAAAAACGACGAAGGATTTCCAATTCTCCATCAGAATGTAATAAGCCAATAGATGGATGGCTGACACCATTGAACATATTGGTCTTCACTGTGGTGTAATGGATCATATCTTCAAAGATGATATTTTCTCCTATTTGCAACTCATGACTAAATTTCCAACTTCCCATAAAATCCCCACTTAGACAAGAGCTACCCCCTAAACGATAAATATGTGCTTCCAAAGGAGCTTTAGCCTTAGCCAAAGTCAGTTTCTCTGCTCCACGTATATCAGGTTTATACGGCATTTCCAGGCAGTCTGGCATGTGACAAGTAAAACTTACATTGAGAATGGCCGTATGGATTCCTTCATTCTCAATAATATCAACAACCTGTGCCACCAAGGGGCCTGTATGCCAGGCAAAAGCACTTCCAGGCTCCAAAATAACTTTCAAATAAGGATAACGATGATGAAAATCCTGCAAGATATGAATCAATAGTCCGGTATCATATTTTTTATGAGTCATCAAATGTCCTCCGCCGAAATTAATCCATTTCAACTGGGGAAACCATTTACTGAATTTATTCTCAATATGGACTAAAGTCCGCTGGAAGACATCAGCACCATTTTCACAATGACAGTGGATATGAAACCCCTCGATATCTGATGGCAATCTATCAGGCAACTGATCAGCTAAAATGCCGAATCTCGATCCTGATGCACAAGGATTATATAAGGCTGTTCTAATCTCTGAATACTCAGGATTAACCCGAATGCCTAAACTTGTCTTCTGATTGGCTCGAAATACCCGTTCATGATATCGGACATACTGAGACCATGAGTTAAAGATCAAATGACTGGAATATCTTGCAACTTCATCTATCATATCATCCGTATAAACCGGAGTATAAATATGTACAGGACTGCCGAACTCTTCAAAGGCTAGGCGAGCTTCATACAAAGAACTAGCTGTGGTAGCTGAGATATATTCTTTGAACATCGGAAAAGTCTTCCATAAAGCAAAAGCCTTCAATGCCAATATAATGTCTACATCCGCTGCTTCCGCAACAGAATGAATCAACTGTAAATTTCGTCGTAGAAGACTTTCTTCCAGAATATACATGGGTTCATGCAACTCTTGAAAAGTTTTTGGATCTAACTTCATAGCTATCAAATCTCAAATTTTTGCACAAAGTTAATTTTTTATTTCGGATATTTTGCTATTTCTAATAGAAAATACTTACTTTTGCATACGATTTGACAATTATATTGTGAGCTAAGAGCATGATTAAAATGGGTATTCTGCACTATAACAATCCCAAATTCCATTATTAAAATTAAGAAATCTGTAAAACAAGCAGATAAATGACTGAAGAAGTTGAATATAAATTAAATATCTCAAACATAAACTTATAGCAATGAGCGAAAAAAACTCTTTTTCGGTATTCTCTGGTACAAACACAAGGTATTTAGCAGAAAAAATCTGCGCAAGTTTAGGTGTTCCACTAGGAAAATTGCAAGTTACAAGATTTTCAGATGGTGAATTTGCCGTTTCCTATGAAGAATCTATCCGAGGACGTGATGTATTTCTTGTACAAAGTACATTTCCCAATTCTGACAATCTCATGGAACTGCTCTTGATGGTTGATGCAGCTAAGCGTGCTTCTGCAAGAAATATCATCGCTGTCATTCCTTATTTCGGTTGGGCGCGTCAGGATCGCAAAGACAAACCCAGAGTGAGCATTGGTGCCAAATTGGTAGCTGATCTATTGAGTGTTGCAGGCATTAACCGTCTGATCACAATGGATCTTCATGCTGACCAGATTCAAGGTTTCTTCAATGTTCCTGTCGATCATCTTTATGCTTCTGCTGTTTTGTTGCCTTACCTACAGTCTCTGCATATCAAGGATCTCGTCATCGCTTCTCCTGATGTCGGCGGCTCAAAACGTGCCAACACATACGCGAAATATCTCGGTTGTTCGTTGGTTCTCTGCAATAAAACACGTACGCGCGCAAATGTTGTTGGAAGCATGCAGATTATCGGTGATGTCAAGGGAAAAAATGTTGTGATCATCGATGATATGGTAGATACAGCAGGAACCATCACCAAAGCCGCTGATATTATGAAGCAGGCGGGGGCAAAGAGTGTAAGGGCATGCGCATCTCACTGTGTTATGAGTGGTCCGGCTTCTGAAAGAGTCCAAAATTCTGCCCTGGACGAAATTGTATTTACAGACTCTATACCTTATTCTAACCGGTGTGAAAAGGTCAAACAGATCTCTGTTGCTGCTATGTTTGCAGAAACTATCCGCCGTGTAGAAGCTAATGAGAGTATTTCATCACAATATCTGGTATAGATTTTACCCTATTAGGAATTTCAAGAGACTGAGGGAGAAAGCGAATTTGTTTTCTCCCTGTTTTTGATAAAGAAAAAATTTCAAGAAGGGTTACAAAAACAGATATAGCAACTTCTGCTATTCTCTACTGTAAGAAAGCAAATCAACTATTTAAGCATAAGGGGGCGTCCGAAATCCGGACGCCCCCTTATGCTATCACGTAACTGATATTGACATTCATCTGCCAATCAGCCAAATTCTCTCAATGATTTAATTCAGCCACTTTACATAACAGAAGTCCTGACGATGAGGAAGATTAGGATTCTTGGGATACATTCGGACACAACTCTGGAAAGTACCAGATTCTTCTGGTTCGATGACAGCTTCATAAGTATAATTGTTCCCCTCGTGCCCAATCAACTTAAAAGGATAAACCTTATATAACTGGCGATCATCATCAGAATTGATAGGTTTCAATGTAACCAGTTCCAAACCGATGGCATCATTCAAACCTTGTTCATCAATCGTATATTTCAGCCTGTACTTGATACCCGTCTCACCACCATTATTAAGGATCGAAGCATCTTTAGACACCACTTTGATGGAATCCCAACGCTGAGCAACTTCCTCTTTCCAAAGAGCAATTTCTTTTGCCAATCGATTGTCGTCAGCAGATAAGTTCTTAAAACGTCCAGCTTCTTTGATATAGAATTTATTGTAATAATCATCCAACTGACGCTTCATTGTATAATGTGGGGCAATCGTTGCTATCGAATTTTTGATAACCTTAATCCAATTATGACTGTAACCATCCTTGTCTTGATCATAGTAGAGAGGAACTATTTCATTCTCGATAAGATTATAAATCGTAGCAGCATCCAACTTATCCTGATAATCCTGGTTCTGATAGGTCCGCCTCTGAGGAAGTGCCCAGCCAGCACCTTTACGATAACCTTCTACCCACCAACCATCAAGAACAGATAAGTTAATGACTCCATTCATTTCTGCTTTTTCTCCAGAGGTACCAGATGCCTCCAAGGGACGAGTAGGTGTATTCATCCAAATATCACAGCCCGAAACTAAGCGATGTGCTAATTGCATATCATAGTTCTCCAGAAAAATGATCTTGCCCAGAAACTCTGGCCTCTGACTAATCTGGAATATCATCTTAATCAGATCTTGACCAGCTCCATCAGCGGGATGCGCCTTTCCAGAAAAGAAGAATAATACTGGATGTTTCGGATCATTAACGATTTTTGATAAACGATCAAGATCCGTAAAAAGCAAATTTGCTCGTTTATAAGTGGCAAAGCGACGGCAGAAACCAATCATCAGAGCATTGGGATTAATGCGTTCCAACAAAGATACTACCCGAGCCGGATCACCCTGATTCTTCAACCAATTTTGCGTAAACTTCTCACAGATATAATCTATCAATTTTTTCTTCAAAGACATTCGCGTCTGCCAAATCTCTGCATCATCCACATGATAAATAGCGTGCCAAAGTTCTTCATTACTCTGATCTTTCATGAAAGATGAATCAAAATAAGCATCGTATAATTTTCGCCATTCCGAGGCACACCAAGTTGGGAAATGTACTCCATTGGTGACATAGCCAACATGATTTTCTTCAGGATAATAACCTTTCCAGATAGGAGCAAACATTTTCTGAGAGGTCCAGCCATGCAGCTTACTGACCCCATTAACTTCCTGACAAGTGTTGCAAGCAAAAGTAGACATACAGAATCTCTCATTATGATCATCAGGATTCTGACGTCCCATACCGATAAACTCATCCCATGATATTCCTAATTTAGCAGCATAACCACCCATATATTTTCCAAAAAGTCCTTCATCAAAATAATCATGGCCTGCCGGTACAGGTGTATGGACGGTATAAAGAGAAGACGCACGAACTAATTCAAGAGCCTGGTTAAAATCAAGTCCGGTCTTAACATAATCCAACAGGCGTTGCAAGTTACAAAGAGCAGCATGCCCCTCATTGCAATGATAGATCGTTTTCTGTATTCCCAACTTTTTAAGCATCAAAATTCCGCCCATACCCAACAGGATTTCCTGTTTTAAGCGATTTTCCCAGTCACCACCATACAAATTATAAGTGATAGGACGATCATATTGAGAATTCATACTATTATCAGTATCCATCAGGTAGAGCTTAATACGCCCTACATTCACACGCCATACGTAAGCATGTACTTGATAACTGACATAGGGTACATCTACAACAAAAGGATTACCATCCTTGTCAAGAACACGCTCAATGGGAAGAGAATTAAAATCCTGAGCATCGTATTTGGCGATCTGTTGTCCATCCATATTCAATGACTGTTTAAAATAGCCATACCGATATAGGAATCCGACACCGACCAAATCTACGTTGCTATCTGAAGCTTCCTTCAAATAGTCACCCGCCAGCATTCCAAGTCCTCCAGAATAAATCTTTAGAGTTTGATCAAGTCCATATTCCATACTAAAGTAGGCTACAGAAGGCCGAGATTTATCAGGCTTAACATCCATATAGTCATGGAATTTTGTATAGACATCATTAATCTTTTTCATCATGGAACTATCTTTTACAATAGCCATTTTTCGATCATAGTTCAAACGTTCAAGCAACAAAACCGGGTTATGTTCGACTTCTTCATAAAGTTGTTCGTCCAAACTCTTGAACATATTACGAGCTTCATAGTTCCAAGACCACCACATATTATGTGCAAGCTCATTTAGACATTTCAACTGCTCCGGAAGACGTGACTTAACAGTCATATCCTTCCACTGAGGAGTATTTGAATAATCTGCTTTAATTTTCATAATCTTGAAGTTTAATTATATTCTCAAAAATCAATCACTTCTTGTTTCATTTCTGTTTCGAGCCTTCTGGAGTGCAAAATCATAAGCATCTCTATAGTAGGTAAAGAAACGACTCCATAAAGCCTTTTGAGAAAGTTTTCCTGCCTTCCTCCTGCAACTATTCACTTGTGATTTATTCATTTGTGAATATTTTTGCACAGTATTCATAATGGAATCAGCCACATCAAAATAATTAAAATCAGTACGATGAACCACTTTCACACCATCTTCAATTTCACCGTATCTTCCTAATTCTTTATTCACCCACAAGCCAAATCCAGCCAAATCAGTAGTAATACAAGGCACCTTGAATGCTATAGCTTCGAGAGGTGTATATCCCCAAGGCTCATAATATGATGGATAAATACATAAATCATTACCTAATATGATATCATAATAGGTCATATCAAAAATACCATCATGACCATTGAGATAACAAGGCAAGAATATCAGTTTTACCTGATCATTACTAATATTATGGAAATTCAGGTAATTCATCATGCTGATAATCCGGTCATCATCCATATTATGGAGCCAATGAGTAAGATAAGGTTTCTCCAATGGGAAATTCTCTTTTCTTCCACTCTTTAGACGCTCTATCAAATCTTTTCTTGGTTCAGAAACCCAACCTGGTACATCAATAAACGCCAAAATCGGCCGCTTAAGTTTAGGACCTTTTTTCAGTCGGTTCATAACTTCAATAAATTCATCAATTCCCTTATTACGGAATTCATATCTCCCACTTGTAGATATGATCAAGGTTTGATTATCAAAAGAAGTACCTAACAAAGCATTGGCAACATCCAAGATCTTTTTTCTTGCCACATCACGTTTAGCGGAAAACGTTGGATCAGAAGGGACAAAATCATCTTCAAAACCATTAGGTAAAACTACATCTACTGGCTTATCCAATAATTCCTTGCATTCCCTGGCTGTAATATCACTCACCGTAGTAAAACAGTCTACATATTTTGCAGTCTGTTTCTCTACCGAATGCTTACTCTGTATATTCAATTCATTAGCCATCTGATCTCCATTATAATTGGAAAGATAGGCATAAAGAGGTTTGTTATTTCCTGCTATACTACGGCCAATGCTGGTAGCATGGGTTGTAAACAAAGTAGCAATCGAAGGTACTTTATAGTGAATATACAATAATCCGAAACCTGACATCCATTCATTACCATGAAAAACCACCTTATCTTTCTCATTAAGATAAAACTTATAAAAACTTTCCACGACAAGACCAGCAGCATACGAGAACATAGAAGCATCATCATAGTCGCCATAACCATGAAGACTATCTACATGGAACAATTCCCAAAATCGCCCATACAATTGATTCTTTACTTCAAAATAAGGTTGGAAATCTACCAAAAAAGTTATAGGTTCACCTGGTACTAGCCATCGTCCCGTCTTCACATGGAGACCTTTTTTAGCGATTTCTTCTTTCCATGAAGAAAACAAAGAATCATCTTCTCGAAAATAAGGATTCACCTTCTGATTACACAACTCCGGACCTATAAAAAAAATATGATCTTTCATCACATTCTGTAAGGTCTTCGCCCGAGTTGACAAAACTGCATAGATACCACCTACCTTATTGCATACTTCCCAACTTGACTCAAAAATGTAGTCTGGAAATAGTCTGTTTCTTACCATTATGCTTCTGCTAAAACTCTACAAAGATAAACTAAAAACGGTAATATAGCAATTTAATACAGAATTATTTCTGAAAACGTTTGAATTATTAACTAAAATCAATAACTTTGCAAGAAACGGAAAAATGAAGAAAATTTTATTTACATTAATATTTACATGTTTGACTTTCACAGTTTATGCACAGTCAGACAGTTTGGCATTTAAAGGGTACTTATACAATGCAAAGTACGAAGTATACATGATCATCAATTTCTATCAAAATGACATCACTGTTCCTCATCAGGAAATTTTCGGAAAACTGTCAGGTTTCTTCGGGGACATCCATGATGGAAGAAAATGGTTATTTACCTCAGCTAAAATCACTTCTCCCAGCACAGCTGATATAACCATCATAAATGACTATGGAAGTGAAGATTTAACAGCTAACCTGAAAAGAAACACAGACAACACCTATACTCTAAAACAAAACAAAGGTAGTATACTAAAAATTGCAAGAGATCGTAAATGGGTAAAGATGCCTAACGAATTAATTTTTGTACGTAAAGCGAAACCTGATTCCAGTACACTCTATTAAAGTACCCGGCTCAAGCTAAAAAACAAAATACTAATCCGTCAGGGACAACGCATTTCTTAGATCATAGAGGTCATCACACAAAAAGTGAGGGCCCCTCCGGCAAGTACTGCCGTAGGGGCCCTCCACAAGATTCCTTTTTTAAAAGGAGGCGGCGGCCTACTCTCCCGCATTGCATTGCAGTACCATCGGCGCTCGTGGGCTTAACTTCTCTGTTCGGAATGGGAAGAGGTGTGACTCCACTGCTGTAACCACCTGATTATAGGTTGGCATATCTGACATTCGCAGGACCGGCCGGCGCCTAAGCGCCTGCTCTTCCGGAAGTATGACCTTTTATTAATGGAAAGTGTTCGGGCAATTAGTAGTGCTCGGCTTTGACGTCACCGCCTTTACACCTGCACCCTATCTACGTCATCGTCTCTGACGGCCCTGTTATGGAGCTCTCATCTCGCGGCTGGCTTCGCACTTAGATGCTTTCAGCGCTTATCCTGCCCAGACTCGGATACCCGGCGGTGCGCCTGGCGGCACAACCGGTCCACCGGAGGTCTGTCCGTCACGGTCCTCTCGTACTAGTGACGGCACCGCTCAAAACTCCCACGCCCACGATAGATAGAGACCGAACTGTCTCACGACGTTCTGAACCCAGCTCGCGTGCCACTTTAATAGGCGAACAGCCTAACCCTTGGGACCTTCTCCAGCCCCAGGATGTGACGAGCCGACATCGAGGTGCCAAACCACCCCGTCGATATGAGCTCTTGGGGGGGATCAGCCTGTTATCCCCGGAGTACCTTTTATCCTTTGAGCGACGGAGTTTCCATACACATCCGCCGGATCACTATGCCCCAGTTTCCTGCCTGCTCGGCTTGTAAGCCTCCCAGTCAAGCGCCCTTATGCCATTACACTCTTACGGACGGTTACCAATCGTCCTGAGGGCACCTTTGGAAGCCTCCGTTACGCTTTTGGAGGCGACCACCCCAGTCAAACTACCCACCAAGCAATGTCCGCGCTTTCTGCGCGTTAGACCCCAGACAGCCAAAGGGCCGTATTTCAACGGTGACTCCGGGACGGCTGGCGCCGCCCCTTCTCAGCCTCCGGCCTATCCTACACATCGGATGACCGGGGTCAATGCTAAGCTATAGTAAAGGTTCACGGGGTCTTTTCGTCCCATCGCGGGTAATCGGCATCTTCACCGATACTTCAATTTCACTGACATCATGGTTGAGACAGCGTCCGGATCATTACACCATTCGTGCAGGTCGGAACTTACCCGACAAGGAATTTCGCTACCTTAGGACCGTTATAGTTACGGCCGCCGTTTACCGGGGCTTCAATTCGACGCTTCCTCCTTGCGGAGTGACGACTCCTCTTAACCTTCCGGCACCGGGCAGGTGTCAGGCTGTATACTTCTTCTTTCGAATTCGCACAGCCCTGTGTTTTTGTTAAACAGTTGCCTGGACCTATCCACTGCGCCTCTCCCGGAGGAGAGGACCCTTTTTCCCGAAGTTACAGGGTCAATTTGCCTAGTTCCTTAACCATGAATCTCTCAACGCCTTAGTATATTCTACCCATCTACCTGTGTCGGTTTGCGGTACAGGTGCCCCAGCAATATGCTTAGCGCATTTTCCCGGGAGTCTGCTTACCGGCGCTGTTGGATGCCCCCGGAGGGACTTCCATACTTTCAGGTTCGGCTCGGTATCCGGATTTGCCTGGATACCTCATAACCTACACCCTTCAACGGAGTATTCCGTAACTCCGCGGCCGTTTCACTCCTCCGTCTACGCTTCGCTCACTGGGGCAGTAACGGAATGTTGACCGTTTCTGCCATCGCCTCCTCCTTTCGGATTCGGCTTAGGACCTGACTGACCCCGGGATGACTGACATTGCCCGGGAAACCTTAGACTTTTGGCGGAAGGGGTTCTCACCCTTCTAATCGTTACTTATACCTACATTTGCTTTTCCAGGCGCTCCAACGATCCTTTCGGAACGTATTCAGTGCACCTGGAATGCTCCCCTACCGATACTTTCTTTAATTCTATCCCGTGACTTCGGTATCCGGCTTATACCCGATTATTATCCATGCACGGACCCTCGACTAGTGAGCTGTTACGCACTCTTTGAATGAATGGCTGCTTCCAAGCCAACATCCTAGCTGTCATAGGGACCACACTTCGTTAGACTAACTTAGCCGGAATTTCGGGACCTTAGACGACGGTCCGGATTCTTCTCCTCTCGGGAACGGACCTTAGCACCCGTCCCCTTACTGCATATCTGCTGCCCGCAGGCATTCGGAGTTCGTCAGGACGCGACAGGCGATGAAGCCCTCTTGTCCTATCGGTCGCTCTACCTCCTGCGGGGATCGATACACGCGGCACCTAAATGCCTTTCGGGGAGTACGAGCTATCTCCAAGTTTGATTGGCCTTTCACTCCTACACTCATCTCATCGAGAAGCTTTTCAACGCTTATTCGTTCGGACCTCCATACCGTGTTACCGGCACTTCATCCTGGACAAGTGTAGATCACTTGGTTTCGCGTCTGCCTCCTCCGACTCTGCGCCCTGTTCAGGCTCGCTTTCACTGCGGCTCCCCGGGTATTCCCGGTTAACCTTGCCGGAGACGGCAACTCGTAGGTTCATTATGCAAAAGGCACGCCGTCACCGCTTGCGCGGCTCCGACCGCTTGTAGGCGCATGGTTTCAGGAACTCTTTCACTCCCCTTGATCGGGGTGCTTTTCACCTTTCCTTCACAGTACTGGTTCACTATCGGTCTCACACTGTATTTAGCCTTACCGGATGGTCCCGGCAGATTCACGCAGAATTTCTCGTGCTCCGCGCTACTCAGGATACCACTACACTCCATTGCGGTCCGCCTACGGGGCTCTCACCCTCTATGGCCCGGCTGTCCGGCCGGCTCGGCTCCCGCGCTGGATATGACTTCGTGGTCCTACTACACCACACGCGCATTGCTACGCCCGTGGTTTGGGCTCTTCCCCGTTCGCTCGCCACTACTTGGGGAATCATTGTTTATTTTCTCTTCCTCCGGGTACTAAGATGTTTCAGTTCCCCGGGTTGGCGCCGGAAACCTAAGTTCCCGGCAGGCAGCCTTCTGCTGTCTGGGTTATCCCATTCGGACATCTCCGGATCAAAGATTATTTGCATCTCCCCGGAGCTTTTCGCAGCTTATCACGTCCTTCATCGCCAGTGTGAGCCAAGGCATCCGCCATGCGCCCTTTCCTACTTTCCTTTACTTGGCCTCCCCGTTCAATAACGGACGGGAAAGTCCATAGTTCATACTTCTGACTGACTGCTTCTCCCTCCTTTCCGCTTGCGCGGACCGGCGGGGACTGCAGCAGTCCTGCTTGTGTCAATATGTCAAAGATCGTCTTTCCGGATCGCTCCGGTTTATAGTGGAGAATAACGGATTCGAACCGTTGACCCCCTGCTTGCAAAGCAGGTGCTCTAGCCAGCTGAGCTAATCCCCCTCATCACGCTTGTCCGGCGCCGGGATTCCTCTTCTCTTAAAAGTAGTCCCAGGCAGACTTGAACTGCCGACCTCCACATTATCAGTGTGGCGCTCTGACCAACTGAGCTATAGGACTCTGTCAGTACTCGCGCGGCGTTCGCGCTACGGGGGGCCTCTTATGCCCGGCTTCCCTTCTTCTCGCTCTAATATCCTAAAAAAAACAGACAGGTTTCAGGCGCAACTTGAAGCGCACGGGACTCCTTTAAGAGCCCCACGGTCTCCGGACGATCCGGTTCCGGCCGACTTTGAAAGCACCTCTCCAGAAAGGAGGTGTTCCAGCCGCACCTTCCGGTACGGCTACCTTGTTACGACTTAGCCCCAATTACCGATCTTGCCCTAGGCCGTTCCTTGCGGTCACGGACTTCAGGCACTCCCGGCTTTCATGGCTTGACGGGCGGTGTGTACAAGGCCCGGGAACGTATTCACCGCGTCATGGCTGATGCGCGATTACTAGCGAATCCAGCTTCGTGGGGTCGGGTTGCAGACCCCAGTCCGAACTGGGACCGGTTTTCGCGATTTGATGCACCTTGCGGGACACCTTCGCTCTGTACCGGCCATTGTAACACGTGTGTAGCCCCGGACGTAAGGGCCGTGCTGATTTGACGTCATCCCCACCTTCCTCTCACCTTACGGCGGCAGTCTCTCCAGTGTGCCCAGCTTAACCTGATGGCAACAGGAGACAGGGGTTGCGCTCGTTATGGCACTTGAGCCGACACCTCACGGCACGAGCTGACGACAACCATGCAGCACCTTCACAGACTTCCCGAAGGACTCCGGCATCTCTGCCGGATCAGTCTGCAATTCAAGCCCGGGTAAGGTTCCTCGCGTATCATCGAATTAAACCACATGTTCCTCCGCTTGTGCGGGCCCCCGTCAATTCCTTTGAGTTTCACCGTTGCCGGCGTACTCCCCAGGTGGGATGCTTAATGCTTTCGCTTGGTCCCGCAGCCCGAAGGCCGCAGAACGGGCATCCATCGTTTACCGTGCGGACTACCAGGGTATCTAATCCTGTTTGATACCCGCACTTTCGAGCTTCAGCGTCAGATGCGCTCCCGCAAGCTGCCTTCGCAATCGGGGTTCTTCGTGATATCTAAGCATTTCACCGCTACACCACAAATTCCGCCTGCGTCGTGCGCTCTCAAGCCTAACAGTTCGCGCTGCAATCCAGTGGTTGGGCCACTGCATTTCACAACACGCTTGCAAGGCCGCCTACGCTCCCTTTAAACCCAATAAATCCGGATAACGCCTGGACCTTCCGTATTACCGCGGCTGCTGGCACGGAATTAGCCGGTCCTTATTCCAAGGGTACTTGCAATGAATGACTAGTCACTCACTTTACTCCCCTTCAAAAGCAGTTTACAACCCATAGGGCCGTCATCCTGCACGCTACTTGGCTGGTTCAGGCTCTCGCCCATTGACCAATATTCCTCACTGCTGCCTCCCGTAGGAGTTTGGACCGTGTCTCAGTTCCAATGTGGGGGACCTTCCTCTCAGAACCCCTACTGATCGTCGGTTTGGTGGGCCGTTAACCCGCCAACTGCCTAATCAGACGCATCCCCATCCGCAAGCGATAAATCTTTGCTCCTCTTTAGATGACTGCTGAGGAGTACATGGGGTATTAATCTTTCTTTCGAAAGCCTATCCTCCACTTGCGGGCAGGTTGGATACGCGTTACTCACCCATTCGCCGGTCGACGACTGCGTCAGGCAAGCCTGACGCCCGTTTCCCCTCGACTTGCATGTGTTAAGCCTATAGCTAGCGTTCATCCTGAGCCAGGATCAAACTCTCCAATGTATAATGGTTCCTTCCGCAGGATTGCTCCTGCGGACGTTTGTTCTGTCAGGGTGCTTCTCCGTCTTTCTCGTCTCCGAAAATTGCCGGTTCCTTTTCTCTTCTCTCGACGGTAGATACTGTATGGTTTTGACCATACGGCACTCCCGCTTCTCGTTACTGCCTGTCTGTTTTATGATAATCTTTTCAAAGAACTCTTTCTTTGCTCCCAGGCTCTTCGTCTGAAAGCGGTTGCAAAGGTAGGACTTTTGTTCCTAACCGCCAAATCTTTTCAGGGGAAAATTCAAATTAAATGCCATTATTTCGCCTTTCTTGACAAAATGAAAAGGCCGGAAAACACATGTTTGGCCTAAAGAATAACTTTAATCTACAATATATCAAATGTTTATACAAAAAGTAGACTAAAACAGAAAAGAAAGTTCATTTTTATTGTAAAAAGACGAAATAGGAAAGATCATTCATGGATTATCTTCAAAGATCAGTATAAAAAGATAACTATCAAAACAAATTCCACCCAAACCGGATAAAATCCGAATTGGGTGGAATAGAAAGAATCTCATAAAAACAAACAGGATTACAAGACTTCTTTGAAAGAAAATTCTATAAGAAAAATGGGCAAAGGGACATAACGAATATCCCAAACCTGCTATATGTTAAGGTCAGGAGCTTTTTCTGATCCCGGAGCTGCCTCAAATTTCACCATCTTGTCGAATCCGAACATACCAGATATCATAACATTTGGCATACGACGAATAGTAACATTATAACCCTGTACCGCCTCATTATACTTTTGCCGTGCTTCATTGATCCGATTTTCCGTTCCTTCAAGCTGAATCTGCAGATCTTTAAAATTTTCACTCGCTTTCAAATCCGGATAACGTTCACTCACCATCATCAACTTTCCCAAAGCAGCACTCAATTCTCCCTGTGCAGCTTCAAATCGTTTCAATTTTTCAGGACTCAAAGAGGCAGCATCCAACGTAATTTGGGAAGCCTTAGACCGAGCCTCAGCAACTTCCTTAAAGGTAGAGTTCTCATGCTTGGCATAAGCCTTAACAACCTTAGTCAGATTAGGTAGCAAATCAGCCCTACGCTGATAAGTAGACTGCACATCAGCCAATGCTGTAGTAGCAGTTTCCTGCTTATTGACCATCCCATTATAAGCGCTAAAAGCCCACAAGACGACAATTAGCACAATGCCTACAATGATCCAAACACTTTTCTTTTTCATTATTTTATCCTTTAATTAATTCATAAATTTCTACAGTTACCAACTGCCACCAGAGCCTCCGCCACCGAAGCTACCTCCACCAAAGCTGCCTCCGGAAGAACCTCCTCCATCGAAGAAGCCGCCACCACCTCCGAAGAAGAAGAAAGGTGGACCGTCATTATTGTCATGATGCTTTTTATGATGGCGTAAAAAACGATTATTTGGAGATACCAGGCCATATTGTTCAAGAAACCACATCACCAGCAAAAAACCAGGATAGCCAAAGAAAAGAAGAATCAGGAAGATCATGAGAAAAATATCCTTCCAGGAAGAGACCTCTCCCTCATCCACTATGTCAACCCCAGTTTTACCAGTTTTAAATTTATTATACATTGCCCTGCAAGTAGCCATGACAGCAGAGTCAGGTCTATCCTGTTTCATATTCTGGACAATACAAGCACGTCCGATATCATTGCATTCTACATCCGTAAGATCAGCTTCAAGTCCTTTCCCAGGAGCAATAAAATATTGATGATCCTGAACCGCAATAACAATCACCATTCCCCTGCGATTTTTTTTATCTCCGACGCCATAGTGATTTCCCACATCCTGAGCCAGACGAAAAGCATCTCCATCCTTCACTCGATTAGCAATAATAAATACTGTCTGAACGCCACACTGATGCTGCAAATCATACAGGATCCGATCCGCTTCAGTTTTCACCTCAGGATTTAAGATCCCCTCTGGATCACATACATATTGCGTCCGATCCTGCAGATGTACCATAGGAATCTGGTCTGCCGACCAAACTCTACCCCACATATAATAAGGTAGAACCGACAAAAACAGAATCAGGAACAAACGAGATACTCTACGACTCATATATTAAAGTTTTCTATTCATAAACCTCATCAATACCCATACCACCACTCTGATTATCTTCATTCATACAAGGATTATACTTTGCTGGAAGATCAAATTTTGCCTTCTGACTATACGGAAGAGTTGGATCAGCATACACCTTCTTCATAAATATAGCCCAGATTGGAAGTGCCATTGTAGCACCTTGTCCCATCCTCATCAAATCAAAATGAATATCACGATCTTCACCTCCAACCCAACAGCCACTTACCAATTGAGGAGTAAAGCCCATAAACCAACCGTCAGCGTTATTATTTGTAGTACCCGTCTTAGCACCTATCTGACCCGTAAAATGGAAATTATAACGTAATCTTCCGGCTGTACCTCCATCCACAACTCCTTGCAAAAGTACAAGCATTTTATCAGCACAATCGACATTCAGGACCTCATTCATACGAGGTTGGAAACTCGCAATCACATTCCCCTCATTATCTTCAATCCGAGACACAAACATCGGCGCACAACGGATGCCATGATTAGCAAAAGTAGAATAAGCACTGACCATTTCAGCTACGGAAACTTCACAAGGTCCCAGGCAAAGTGCCATTGAAGGATAGATATCCGGATTATTAATTCCATAATCATGTAAAAGTGATACGAACTGATGAGGATTCAACTTACTCATCAAGTAAGCAGAAATCCAATTATTAGACTGGGCCAGTCCCCATTTCAAAGTTACCATTTGTCCATATCTTGCATGACTTGCATTACGAGGAGTCCACCAACTATCTCCTACCCGATAAGACTGTTGACGATTGGGAGCTTTATCACATGGGGAAAATCCGTTTTGCATTGCCAAAGAATAGAGAAATGGTTTAATTGTTGAACCCACCTGACGGCGGCCACCCATGACCATATCATACATGAAATGAGTATAATCAATACCTCCTACATAAGCCTTCACAGCACCCGTTTTCGGATCCATACTCATGAATCCTGCCCGTATGAACTTCTTATAATAACGAATAGAATCAATAGGAGTCATGGTCGTATCCAGATCACCATGATAAGAGAACACCGTCATGTCAGTCGGTGTATGGAAAGAACGCCTGATTTCCTGGGGTGACGCGCCTTCTTTTTTCAACACACGATAACGGTCACTTTGGACAACGGACCGATTTATGATTGACTTAATCTGTGCACGGGTCAACTGATTAGAGAAAGGAGAACTTGGCTTATGTTGATTTTCCTCATCAAAAGCAGGTTGTAAGAAGTTTGCGATATGCTCATAGACGGCCTCCTCTGCATACCTCTGCATACGGGAATCAATCGTCGTAAACACTTTCAATCCGTCAGTATACACATTATAAGGTGTACCGTCTTTTTTGAAATTCTTGTTACACCATCCATAAAGAGGATCACTTACCCACGCAATAGAATCAAGCACATATTGATTATGATTCCATGCCGGATAATCATCCAATTGCGGTCGCTTAGCCATCATATACTGGCGTAAGAATTCACGGAAATAAACAGCAGTTCCATCCTTATGATCAATACGATGAAAGTTTAATACCAATGGTTGTGCACTCTCTACTCCATAATCTGCAGAAGAAAGATAGCCAGCCTTAACCATCTGTTCAAGGACCACATTTCGTCTCTGCCTGCATCGTTCCGGATAGCGGACGGGATTAAAAAAAGATGGATTCTTGCAAAGTCCAATCAGCGTTGCAGATTCATCAAGAGTCAGTTCCCTTGGCTCCTTATTAAAATACACATTAGCTGCCGACTTTATCCCGACAGCATTATGTAAAAAGTCAAAATAGTTTAAATAAAGACCTATTATTTCCTCCTTAGTATAATAACGCTCCAACTTGATTGCTATCACCCATTCTATAGGCTTCTGAAACAAGCGTTGAATGGTACTTTGAGCCGTCTGAGAATACAACTGTTTAGCTAACTGCTGAGTAATTGTAGAACCACCACCTGCATTTTGCTCACCAAAGTATTCCCCTCTTGACGATAGCTCTTCCAAAGACTGCTTTGAAATCAATTCCGGAATGCTGATAGAAACGCACGTCTTCCGTTGCGACCAAGGCATGAACCAAATGGATAGACATCTTTGAATAAGGAATTACGATTCGGTTTTCCTTATTTAGATTCCAAGTTCCCATTACTTTCCCATCAGCAGAATACACTTGCGTGGCATAACGGTTAATCGGATTTTGAAGATCTTCCAGATTCGGCATATATCCTATCCAGCCAAACCAAATAGCAGTAAAAGCCAAAGCCGAAAAACCCATTATAGTAACCAATGCGATCCAAAGAAAATGTATAAATTTCTTTCTCATTTTAGAATGATCCTCTGTTGATGTTCACCGTGCAAAAATACAATTATTTTCTGAATAATCAATGAACAGTCAAAAATAATAGTAAGTAAAAACATGAATCGGGTTAAAGGATTCAAATAAATTACCAATCTTGTTTTTTTCTCATATATTTCAACAAACATTCTGTTTTCTAGGAAATATTTTCTATCTTTGCAAAGAAAGGATCAAGTCTATTTAGAACCAGACCCTATTGCATCCTTTTAAATATTATGTTAGGTAGTATGCCCATAGCAATCCGAAAGTGATGATTCAAAATCAATATACGAATAAACGATTGTTAAGCGTTGATAATCAATCTTAAGAATGATTCCATTGACAAGAGACATAATGAATTTTCCCTTTGAAATACACCACTTTCAAAACCGTCACTTAAAAAAAGAGAGTATTTTAGAAACTAAAATTTTTATATTTATATCCCAAAATATTTTTGATATAATGGAGAAACATAATTTTGTAACCATTGCAGACCTTTCAAAAGAGAAGATTTCATACCTTCTCCAGATGGCACATGAATTTGAAAAGCATCCCAACAGGGAAATCCTCAAAGGCAAAGTCATTGCGACGTTATTCTTCGAACCTTCCACACGTACACAATTAAGCTTCCAAACCGCTGCTAATCGATTAGGAGCACGTGTCATCGGCTTCTCTGATGCTAAAACGTCCAGTACGACAAAGGGAGAAACTTTAAAAGACACTATTTTGATGGTTAGCAACTATGCGGATGCCATTGCCATGAGGCATCATATCGAAGGTGCCGCACAGTATGCCAGTGAAATAGCTCCAGTTCCTATCATTAATGCGGGTGATGGAGCACACATGCAT
>CAVYLQ010000026.1:0-12817 GCA_963769405.1 uncultured Prevotellaceae bacterium
TCCACTTTAAGAAGTCAGACTTATAATGATTGAAAAAATATAAGTTTTCTGATCTATGCCAGATTATGGGATATTTTCGTACTTTTACATTGTTAATACAGGCAGCAAGATATGTTGTAAATTTATAAATTCGACAAAATATTAATATTCAATAGAATTTACCACCTTTTAAAGTGGATTCAGTAATTAATTTATTAGTAAATAAAATGATGCGTAGATTATTGGTTTTGTTTTTTCAACTGTTGGCTGTTGTCAGCATTAGTGCCCAGCAATTGACAGTCGGAACTTATAATGTGAGAAATCACAATCATGATGATGAACTGCAGGGAAATGGCTGGTCACAGCGCTGCCCGGTTATCTCCAAGTTGGTGACATTTAATGATTTTGACGTATGGGGAGCTCAGGAAGTACTTCATGACCAGTTGAATGACCTTTTGTCAGCGATGCCCCAGTATGGTTATCTCGGAGTGGGCCGTGACGATGGGAAGACAGGCGGCGAATATGCACCGATCTTCTATAAAAAAAGCCGGCTGAAGGTTCTCAAGGAAGGTCATTTCTGGTTGTCCCAGCATACGGACTATCCGAATAAGGGCTGGGATGCAGACTGTATCCGGATATGTACGTGGGGTTATTTTAAGGATTTGAAAACAAACAAAAAGTTTTGGTTTTTCAATCTCCACATGGATGATAGCGGCGTAGTGGCCCGGCGAGAAAGTTCCAAACTAGTTTTGAAAAAGGTGAAGGGATTCTGTGGCAATGCACCAGTCATACTTACAGGAGATTTTAACGTCGATCAGACCGATGAGAGTTATCGCCTGTTGGCAAACTCCGGAATTCTGAAGGATACATACAAGATAGCCGATATGAGCTATGCCCTAAACGGAACATTCAATGGCTTTGATCCATTTTCGATGGCAGATGGTCAGATTGACCATATCTTTGTGTCAAGACAGTTCCATGTCTATCGTTTTGGCATTCTGACAGATACCTATCGTACTCTGAGAAAGGATACTGCCAACGAAGGAAATTCTTCTAAAGACATTTCATCGCAGAAGTATGACATCAGGATGCCGTCTGACCATTTCCCCGTAAAGGCCATTCTGAGATATTAATTTGAAATTCCTCCCCCTTTTTAAAGGGGAGGAATTTATTAATTGAATCAACTCAAATATTCATTTAAAAACAAATAATTCGTATGAAACACAGATTTCTATTAAACTTTTTTGTACTGGTATGTTTCTTTTCTGTGCTTGATGTAAATGCAAAGAATGGAGACTGGGCCGACTTCAACCGCTATGAACAGAGTAACCGGCAGCTCATTAGTCAGCCAAACAATGGGCGGCGGGTGGTCTTTATGGGCAACTCTATTACCGATAACTGGTATCACTTCCATCCTGACTTCTTCAACAATAATGGCTATATTGGCAGAGGAATCAGTGGGCAAAGTACTTATCAGTTTCTTGTCCGTTTCCGTGAAGATGTCGTCAATCTGCATCCTGCAATTGTCGTAATCAACGCAGCGACAAATGACATAGCAGAAAACACTCATCCTTACACTGAATCCTATACTTTAGGAAACATCAAGTCAATGGTTGAGATAGCTGAGTCAAACGGTATCAAAGTGATTCTCACTTCTACACTTCCTGCCTTGAAGTTCAATTGGAACACGTCTATTACTGATGCACCACAGAAGATTTTGTCACTCAATGCCAAGATCAAGGCGTATGCCAAGGAGAAGGGGGTTCCATATATTGACTATTATAAAGAGATGGTGATGAAAGGAACAGGTGCTCTAAATCCCTCTTTGACTAAGGACGGTGTGCATCCTACCCCTGATGGATATTTTATTATGGAGAAAATGATTAAGAAAGCGATCACTAAAATGCTCTATTCAGAAAAGAAGTAAAAGTTTGCCTATATATCAGTGCTGAAACGATAAGTCGTTTTTATCAAAATCCAGATATCTTCTCAATATCAGCAGAAACATTTTACGTGATTAAAAATTTGGCATCTCATGTCCCGGACATGATGTGTTGATATACAGGCTTACACTTAAAAAATAGTACAAAAAGGAAAAGTCGTTCTCAAATAATGGCTTTTCCTTTTTGTATCTTGAGTTATATCGAATATGCCCATTGGCATAGAGTAGATAATTAATGTAGTGAATCTTCTTTCAGTTTAAAGAATTTCTTTAATCTTCATAGAATTAAGATCAGATTGATGATATAGCTCGTGTTGGAAGAATGAGCGTACTAAAGATAAATATCATTAGATGTTGTGTAAACAAAAGGACTGTCATATAGCATATAAGTAGTCGAAAGAATTATTGGTATTTGGCTAACAGCTATATGTTCGTGGTTGCTGTTGGTAATGAGAGATTACGTAGAAAACTACTTTATTTTCTTTTATTCGATTTTCATCAGAAAATGTGTTCTCTTCAATATGATATGATCTTTTGGTAATTCTGAGTATCATAGATTAGAAAAAAATCAGCTTTTTAGGGTAATTTTTGATAGTTATTATATCCATTTTTTCTTTCTGTGTAACATGGTAACAGTCTGCAAATCATTATTTGTATTTCGGAGCGAATTTGTAATATTTAAAAAAGTATATGTTACAATTTTTTTATAAAATTTAATAAATGTTGGATAGCTTTGTAATTGAAAAATAATCTATGATACTTTGAAATAATACAAAGCCTGAGAAATGTTATATGTTAATCTGATTTATACCAATAATGAGAAAAACAAATGGATTCTTTCAAATCATGTTTCTTGCCTCTACTTGTACAATGAACTTGATTCGTTAAAATGTTAAGGCACTACTATACTTTATAAGTGGAGATAAGTTGTAGCTGATATTTGTTAATCTGTACCTATTAAATATATTATAAGGCAGGTTAAAGCACCTTCTGCAATCGCATACATATAAGAATTTTTATAATTAGTACATTTGCTAAGCGATGATGCAACTTCTTAATGGAATATCAGAGAACATTTATTTAACCATCTAGAACTTTTAATGACCTCAATAATGCGTATACCTATTCATTCACCATAATTTAAATAGATTTCTATATTTCTTAACCTATATATAATCAATTTTATTATGAAAAAATCATGAACATGAAAAAAAGTTTAGTAGTGTTTTCCTTAATTTTACTTTGTGGTTGTGAAGGTAAGGAAAATATTGAACTGTTCCCCAAAGTTATCAATCAATATGATGCTAATAAACCTACCATCTTAGCATCCATTACACCTATCTATGGTGGCATCAATACTCCATTTATTGTTGAAGGGAACTTCGGTGATAGTCTGACAAGGATGAAAGTCTATTTCGATAACAAACCAGCTGTATTGGTAAATACTAATGGGAGTACAATTATGGGATTAGTCCCGAAATTACCTGCCGGAAGGAAACAGATTTCAGTGGTTTGCAAAGGCGACAGTGTAGTAACAGATAGTGTCACCTTCAAATATGAACAGACAAAATCAGTCAAAACTTGTGCAGGTGCATTTGATGACCAGAAAGACCAGGACGGTGATTTAAATACAGCTCGTTTTAAAGAGGTGTCCAATATCGCTACTGTCAAAGGTAATAATTCTGATAATATCATCGCTGTGGAATCATGGTGGAATTCCAGGGTCAGCCTGATTTCACCTGAAGACAATCAAGTCGTAACTTTATCCACATCTCATTCTTTTGGTACTCCTGCTGTTGACAACACTCGGGAAAAGTTTTATCTGCTTTCTCACTGGGTGGAAGACCGTACGATCTATTCTTATTCCAGAGCAGAAAACTATGCAGAAAAGAATACTGGTATTGTTATTTCACGAAATGATATGACCGGACAGATCTGGTCAGGTGCATTTCGTGAGAATGATAATAATCATTTGTATCTGATGGATTCTAACTGTAACTTCTGTGAGGTAGATCTCGACAAGATGTCATATAGGATGATCGATCTGGAAGGAGACAAACCTTCAGACTTCAGAGACAGAGCTCAGATGATTTATAGTAAATATCACCACTGCTTTTTTGCTTCCTTCTATCAGATGTCTGGAATTTATAAGATCTATGAAAGCAATGATGGTACTTGGAAAATTGAAAAATATGCAGGCTTCAATGGTAATGGATATGCCACAGGAAACCGCTTGAAAGATGCTCAATTCATAGAACCTTTTGGCATGGCTGTTACTTCTGATGGAGATATCTATGTTATCAATCGTGCTGGCAGTTTCATTAGTCGTATCTCGGGTAATCAAGTGGACATTGTCGCGGGTAAACCATGTACTAGTGGTGAGACTAACTCAGATACAGAACCTTTGGATGCACGATTCAATTCTCCTCAAGATATAGCTGCTGATAGTGAAGATAATTTCTATATTGCTGGTGGATGGGATAGAACCGTAAGAAAACTTAGTATTGAATAGAAAAAATCAAGCAATAAAATAATATGAGACATAAATTATTAATAATTATATTAGCACTGTTCTGTCCATTTGTCAGTGCTATGGCACAATCCGATTTAACGGCTGCAGGCTTGGTTATGACCGAAAACGGCGAAGCAATTATTGGTGCTACAGTAAGTATAAAAGAAGTACCTGGCAAAGGTGTGGTTAGTGATCTTGATGGACATTTCAAAGTAGAAGGTATCAAAGCAAATCAGACTTTACAGGTTACGTATATCGGTTACAAAACATATAAAATGAAAGTAACAAAAACGGATGAACGTATGCGTATTATCCTAAAAGAGGATATTGGTAATATGGATGAAGTTGTTGTTGTAGGCCAAGGTACTCAGAGAAAGATCTCTGTTACTGGAGCTATTACCAATGTGGAAGCGAAGGATTTGCATGTACCCGCAACATCTGTATCAAACATGTTGGGTGGCCGTGTTCCTGGTATAATTTCTGTCACGCGAAGTGGTGAACCTGGTAATGACTATTCTCAATTTTGGATTCGTGGTATCAGTACTTTCGGTGCCAATTCCAGCGCGCTGGTACTTATTGACGGTATTGAAGGTGATCTAAACAAACTTGACCCGGAAGATATAGAAAGTTTTTCTATACTGAAGGATGCATCTGCTACAGCCGTTTATGGAACTCGTGGTGCAAATGGTGTGGTTCTTGTAACTACTCGCAGGGGTAAGGCCGGGAAACTGAAGATTGATGGTAAAGTAAACATGAATTATTCTTATTCTCCCAGAATGCCAGAATATGTCAATGCTTATGAATATGCCACTCTGGCTAATGAGGCTGCAGTATCCCGAGGCATGGATCCAATATTCAATGGGGTAGACATGACTCTTTTTAAGAATGGAATGGACCCTGATCTTCATCCAGATGTTGATTGGCATAATGTGATATTGAAAAACTATACTTGGTATCAGCAAGCCCATTTCAGTGCTTCAGGTGGCGGACAGGTCGCCCGTTATTATATCAGTTTGGGTATGCTCAATAAAGATGGTATTTTCAAACAAGATGCCAGAATTAAAGATAAGGATACCAACGTCAAATTCCGCCAATACAACTTTCGTGCTAATGTTGATGTCAACCTGACCAGAACTTCTATTCTGACATTAGGATTGGAAACTACAATACAAGATCGCAACTATCCCGGATATGGCGATAATAGTGATGCCTTGTGGCAAGCTTGCTCAACACTGACTCCAGTTACAGTTCCTCTGGTTTACTCTACACACCAGTATCCTGCTTATGGTTCAGACAACAACAAAATAAGTCCGTATGTCTTACTCAACCTTACTGGTTACCGTCAGTATTATGGAAATAATACGAAGTTGAATCTCTCTTATAATAAAGATCTGAGCATTATCACAAGGGGATTGTCTACTACTTTGTTGTTCAACTTTGACTCTAATTCCAGTTTATCGGAGGATCATAGCAAATGGCCAGCTCTTTATTATGCCACCCAGCGTAAGCGCAATGGAGATCTTGACCTCATCAAGGTAAAAGACTATCAGTCTCAGCAATATAGTAATTCCAAATTTGTTGACCGTAAATTTTATTTTGAGGCGCATATCAACTATGACCATATATTCAATAAGGATCATCGTGTTGGTGGATTGATACATTACTATATGTCAGATTATAAATCTTCTGATAATACAACTCTTCTTTCAGCAATTCCAAAACGCTATATAGGTCTTTCCAGCCGTCTTACCTATTCTTTCAAAGATACTTATTTTATTGAAGGGAATCTGGGATATACCGGTTCTGAAGCTTTTGAGAACGGCCATAAGTTTGGACTTTTCCCTGCGATCTCAGGTGGATGGATTCCTACACAATATGGGTTAGTCAAGAAAGTTGTACCCTGGCTTAGTTATCTTAAATTCCGCCTCTCTTATGGTGAAGTTGGTAATGACCAGATCTCCGGTGTCCGCTTTCCTTATCTTTCACTTATGGGAAGTGGTAACTCTGGCCCATGGAATTCGGGTACTGGTATAACCGAAGTGCAAGTTGGTTCTAATCACCTTCGTTGGGAGAAAGCCGTAAAGAGAAACTTGGGTATTGATGCGAAACTTTTCAATGAACACATCGATCTTTCTGTAGATTTCTACAAAGATGTACGTTCCGGTATCTACCAGCAGCGTGCCAGCATTCCTGCAGAAATGGGACTCGCCTCACTCCCTTATGCCAATGTGGGTAAGATGAAAAGTTGGGGTATTGACGGACATATCTCCTATACTCAGCAATTGAATAAGGACGCCGGCTTCACCCTCCGTGCTAACCTGACACAATCCAAGAATAAAGTACTTCAATATGAGGAAACGCTTAAGAGTTATCCCTATCAATACACTGCAGGTTATACATGGGGTATTCAGCGAGGTCTGATAGCGTTGGGACTCTTTAAAGACGAAGCTGAAATACGTAACAGTCCTCGACAAACCTTTTCCAGCGAAGTACTTCCTGGTGACATCAAGTATAAGGATGTCAATGGTGATGGCGTTATCAACTGGGATGATATGGTACCATTGAAATACAGTTCCGTACCACAGATACAATATGGTCTTGCAACTGAATTTTATTGTAAGAACTGGACCTTCAGTGTTCTCTTTAGCGGCGTTTCCCGTATGAGTTACTATGCAGGTGGTTCAGGCTATGTGCCATTTGAAAGTAGAGAAACAGGTAACATTCTGAAGATTGTTGCCGACCAGAAAAACCGTTGGACTTCTGCCGAGTTCTCCGGTAATCCTGCTACAGAGAATCCTAATGCAAAATTCCCACGTCTTTCATACGGTTCGAATGCGAACTCTACTGTAAACTCAACATTCTGGTTGAGAAATGGTAGTTATCTCCGTTTACAGAATGTTCAGATTACTTATACTTTTAAGAAGGAGTGGTTAAAGAAACTCTATATGTCAGGACTTTCTGTCAGTCTTATTGGTGAAAACCTGCATCTTTGGGATCATGGAGATAAGATCTTCGATCCTACTCAAGCTAGTGGCAATGGTGCAGCGTATCCACTCCAGAGAGTCTATACTTTACAACTTAACGTGTCATTCTAATTTAGAAATTATATGAAAAAGATTATAAAAATAAAACTGGACAAACTTACCTTACTCGCAGTTTTGGGTTTTGCCTTATTTTCTTTTAGTTCTTGCGAATCGTTCCTGGATATAAATAGTTATATCAACGATCAGGTAACCATCGATTCTGTTTTTACCTCAAAAACACGTATCTTGGAATATATCAATGGTGCAGCATCATTTCTTCCCGATGAGTCTAGGATATTCTCATCTGGTTCTTATTCTCCAAGTGGTCTGGCTGCTGATGAGGCTATCGTCCCTTGGGTCGATTGGAATCATCGGGGGGCTTATCTGATGGTAGATGAAGTGTCTGTCAATGATGTAAAAGGGTATGATCCTTGGGAGGATTATTTCAAAGGTATCCGTAAGGCAAATATTTTGATCAAGCGCATACCTGAGTGTACTGAGCTCACTGATCTGGAGCGTCGTGATTATATGGGCCGTGCCTATTTTCTGCGTGCCTATTTTTATTACAGTCTGATGCGCCTCTATGGACCCGTACCGATTCTCCCCGATGAACCTTTTTCCAGTGATGCAAAAGCCAGTGATGTCTCATACGAGCGTTCTTCCTATGACGACTGTGTAGAGTATGTATGTGCCAATTTTGAAAAAGCTGCAGAATATCTACCTATTGATCGTGAGAAAGCTTTTATCTATCTGCCGACTCGTGGTGCAGCCCTTTCTTTCGAAGCTCGTCTTCGTCTTTATTGGGCAAGTCCGCTTTTCAATGGCAATACTTACTATAAAGACTGGAAACGTTCTGATGGCACTAATTTTATTTCCCAGAAAGAGGACAAAAGCCGTTGGGGTAAGGTAGCAGCTCTTTATAAACGTATCATAGATATGAATAAATATCAATTGAATACAGTTGAAAAGATAGAATCTACCTCTCGTGTCGCAGGTACACTGCCACTGCCCAAGACCGTTTCAGACAAACCATTCCCTTATGGTGCTGGTGACATCGATCCATATAAGAGTTATAAGTCCATTTTTGATGGAAGCATTGAACCGGAGCACAACAAGGAACTCATCTATTTCTGTTCTCGTTGGGGAGGTGGATGGAATGATGGTGATGACTGGATATTCTATCCAAACCCATTAGGTGGTATCAATGGTTACAGTGTCACTGAAGATATGATCGAATCTTATCGTATGGCTGATGGCCGGGAGTATAGTGAAGCTACAGACGAAGAAAAATCATGGAAAGCTGTAGGACAAGGTAAAACATTTTCAGAGGATTATGTTCTTGCACCAGAACGTGCTCATCGTGATGATAACCGTGAACCACGTTATTATGCCTCCATTGGTTTCAATTATTGTGTATGGCCTTGCACTTCATATACGGGTACGGAAGCAAAGAAAAATTATGTTGCCACCTATTACAAAGATGGTAATAGTCAGCCTACCGGTACAGTAAAAGTTGATTATAACCGTCTGGGGTATACCTGCAAAAAGTATGTTAACCAAGAGGACATTATGGACTATGGGAAGTCGTAAGGCTAAAACTTATCCTATCATGCGTTATGCTGAGATATTATTAGGATACGTAGAGGCAATGAATGAAATGACCGAGCCTTATACGGATACGGAAAATAAGATCACTGTTAGCAGAAACGTAGCAGAGATGGTTTTCTATTTTAATCAAATTCGCTATCGTGCTGGTCTTCCGGGCATCACTACTGCTGATGCTGCTGATTATACCAAGATGAAACGCCTGATCAAACAAGAGTGGAAAGTAGAATTCGCTTTTGAGGATCATCGATACTACGATCTCCGTAGATGGAAAGATGCCCCGGAAGCGATGAACAAACCTGTTATGGGCCTTGATGTAAGTGCAAAGACAGCGGAACGCCAACAATTTTATACTATTCGAGTATGGAATACCGAAAAGTCAATGAAACGCGTGTTTAAAAACAAAATGTATTTCTATCCTATCTCTAAATCCATTCTGCAGCGTAACTCCAAATTGGTTCAGAATCCTGGATGGACAGATTAAAAAAAACGATTATGAAAAAATATATTTATCTATTCCTAGTCATAATGGTCAGTTCTTTTTTAGTCGCTTGCGACCAACAGGCTCCTATGGATACGGATCTTTATCCACAGTCTGTATATATTGTGGGTGCCCATTCTCGAATCATCTATGACAATCTTGATTTAAGTTATTCTCAGGACACCGTTAATTTGTCTGTAGCTGTAAGTGGCAACCGTACATTGGACAAAGATGTAAAAGTGACGCTGGCAGAATGTCCTGAAGCCATTGACTTGTACAACGCTCGTGAAGTGTCTGCTTTAGCTCGTCAGTATCGCAATTTATCAAAAGGGATCTATTCCATTCCTTCTTACGATGTAACCGTGCATAAAGGCGAAGTGTATCACACACTTCCTATCTATGTCAATCCTTCTACACTTCATTGTGATTCATTGTATATGCTGGCATTTAAGATTTCCAATACATCTGAATATAAACCCAGTAAACAAGATACGGTGGTACTTGTAAATCTTTCTTTGAGTAATAAGTATTCTGGCCAATATTATATGAATGGGGTCATTAAGAACGTTGATAATCCTAATGATTCTATCGTATATGTTATGCCTCGTATCCTTGCTGCTACCGATGATGGACGTACGGTCCGTATGTTTCACTACAATAACGAGTGGGTAGAAGGTTCTTCTAATGACTATCGTCCTACTCATACATTCAAGATTACTGTCAATGATGACAATAGTCTGAAACTTGCAACATGGGATAAATTTGATCTTGTTGATGGAGGTGGTACGTATTATCCGAAAATGAAAGTATACGACATCTGGTATATCTATCGTGATAATGGACAGCTATGGCGTACCGAAGGATTCATCTACAAGGAACGTAAGAATAATACTGAGCAACATGCGATTAATGATTGGATGGAAGAGATGAGAGCTTCAAAAAGGCATAAAGGCTGAAACTTTTCTCGAAAAATCGGAGTGTTATTCTCATGAAGCATAGAAATTTTTTCTTTATGATGAGAAGAA
This sequence comes from uncultured Prevotellaceae bacterium, assembly GCA_963769405.1. GTDB lineage: Bacteria > Bacteroidota > Bacteroidia > Bacteroidales > Bacteroidaceae > Prevotella. Next base: position 10,568 of record CAVYLQ010000026.1, read on the forward strand.
TCATACTACTTCTTTGTTTATTACAGTTTTCCTGTGTGATTTTTGCACAGGAAACTGTTTATTTGCATTTTGATAATTCTAGTTATTATCAGGGTGATACGATTTGGTATAAAGCCTATGTTGTCAATGAGTGTTCAGAGAAATTAGGAAGCAAGAGTAAACCGCTATATGTGGAACTTTTAGACGAATTGGGTAATATTGTAGAGCATCAAATCGTAAAATTGTCTGATGGAGAAGGAGCGGGGCAGTTTGTCCTCAATCATCGATTCTTTACAGGATATTATGAAATAAGAGCCTTTACAAAGTTAATGTGTCAGGAGAACGGTTCCTCTTTCTCTCGTGTCTTTCCTATCTATCGAAAGCTATTACCTGGTGTCAAAGAACGTTCGATTGTGCAATATCATGTTGATAAGAGTATGGTTCAACGCCCGGATTCCTCTCGGAAAGGATTATTGGTAACTATTCGTGCAGAAGGGGAGCAACTGGTAGAAGGTATCCAGTCTTTGGTTGCTTTTGAAGTCTTCTCACCTTCAGAAGGTTATCTTAATCTTACGGGTAAACTTGTTGATGCAGAAGGTCATGACATCTCTCCGGTAAAAGCGGTTTATGATGGTATTGGGAGTTTTGTGATAACTCCCACACATCAGAAAGATTTTCTTGTTTTCAATTATCAGGGAAAAGAGTGGCATTTTCCTCTTCCATTGGCTTTGAGTTCCGGGGCTGTCTTGCATGTTGACACAAGGAATAGATACTTTGAGGTAACAGTTATTACTAGCAAAAACTTTAATCCTCCTCATCTTCGGCTCTCTCTTCGTCGTAATGGAACTTCTTTATCCGATACACCTTTAGTTTTGGACAGTTCTGGTAAGTTCCATCTTCGCTATCCAACAGATCTACTGAAAGCAGGTCTTTATAATGTATGTTTGTGTGCTGATAGCCAGATCATTGCTCGCAGATTGGTATTCATACATCCTTCTGATAACCTTAATACTATTGTAAAATTCGATCACTCTGTTTATTACCCTAATCAAAAAATCCGTTGCAAACTAACAATACATGACTCCAAAGGTCAACCGGTCAGAAATGCTCGACTTTCCGTATCAATATTTGATGCGCTCCATAGTGATATGTTGGATTACGGGCATACTTTTCAAACAGATATGTTACTTTCATCCGGGTTAAACGGATATGTGAATCATCCTGGATTCTATCTTGCAGACTCTACCGTCTCTCGTAACCGACTCCTCGATAACTTGTTGATTGTTCGTGGCTCAGAAAACATGGTCGGGAGAAAAATCAAGGAAGGAGTTGCCCCGGAAACAAGTTTGATCCTTACAGGACAAGTGCGCTCGCAATTAACAAACAGACTTATTCCTCATATTAAAGTAAGTGTGTTGGCCAGAAATGATTCTGTTTTTCTGGCCGGACAGACAGAAACAGATTCTATTGGCATTTTTCATTTACCTGTAGACAATTTCAATGGTCTTCTGCCTACAGTTATTCAGACCCGAAGAGATGGGAAAAACATGAATAAACTTACCAGAATAAGCTTATATCGTAACGAAGGTCCTCCTTTACGGAGTTTTGATTATTGTGAAATGAAGCCCTCCTGGAATATAATGGAAGATAATAGAAAAGTTGTTCAGCACGAGGATTCTGTATGGCAGGATTCTACCATAAAATCGGGAATTATGCTGGATAATGTGATTGTCAAGGCGCGTCGTCTCAATAGCAGTTTGAAAGAAACGGAAACTTTGGAACGGGACATTCTGGGTTATTATGATATTCAGCAATATGTAAATCGTGAACGTGATAAAGGAAAGGATGTTGTTGACTTCTACGAGATGTTGCACAGACTGAATCCTAATATAAAGACTATAGTACGCCCAAGCGATGATTATAACTATGAAACGAAATATAATTCTACTCCTGTATTTTTTGTAGTCAATGGTAAGGCTTTAGCCTCTCATTTTTTTGATGAAGATATTGATGCAATGAGGTATATCATGCTTTATAAGGATGATTATTCTGATTTAAGTTCTGTAGTGAAGATGAGTGCTGATGGCAACAGCCTTCATAAAGAAGATTTGCTGAACTATTGGTCTACCCATCGCTACATTGATACAGACCAAGCCAAAAGAGATTCCTTGCCTGCAGGCCCTCGTGTGATTTGTTCTATAACAATGGCTCCCAATTGGGATGCTGAATATGCTTCGCAAATGGCACATGGCATTCGCTCTACCTATCTGC
>CAVYLQ010000027.1:0-13283 GCA_963769405.1 uncultured Prevotellaceae bacterium
ACAATGCCGAACATCACACAAAAGATTAACGATTAAGATTATATACAGTTGTAAGAAGTGAATGGTTTCAAGTCCCATTTGTGTTTTATTTGATACCATACAAAAAGCAAAAGGGCTGTGTCTTTTTGACACAACCCTTACGCGAAAAGATATTTAAAAACCGTCTTTTCTGTTTTAGAGGTACAAAGGATTCTTTAAAATCCCCGAAAACTTATTATTCCGTGAATCCAGTGTAGCGCTGACCGGAAACTCTATAAATGACTCCCGGTGTATCATCACTGAACTTAATATCAAAAACAATACTGTCGTTAGGAGCCCCATGCAGATTCTTGGCTGCATTCTTAAGTACCTTCCCATTAGTTACAATTACAGTTCCCTTATTTGTTGTATCAGCAGGGCAATAAAGGCGTTGTGTGGCAGAAAAAGTATAAGCCGCATAGTTGACATCAACCTTAAACTTAAAGTTATAAAAATTCTTATTGTCATCTAACCACATTTCCTTATCTGAATTAGAAGCAGTATTATAGGTAGTCATTGTAATCGTACCCAACTTATCCGGATCCACCGAAATCACTTTACCGTTATTGTCAATTTCGTTAACGGTTACATCCCACTGACCAGCCATATTCTGCACAGATGTTCCTCCAGGATTTACATCCGGATCATCACAACCGGTAAAGGCAAGGGTCGTCAACACAATTGCAAAAAGAAGTATCACATATCTTTTCATAATCTATTTCTTTTATTTGTTTAAGATTAAATGAAAGGTCATCTTACCAGCATAAGAAAGATCTAAAGTAATAGTCCCTGTTGCAGGATCGTAAGAACCAAAAACGGAATCATAAGAATCACCCCAAGCAGAAACATGACCATAAAGTCCAGAAATTGTGTTATCAGCACCTAAACCCATATAACCAGACATTGCATAAGAAGACCCATAACCTTTAAACTTATCATAATAACCACCAAACCAGTCACTTATAGAAAAAACTCCAGCAGCAACTTGGGTTAAAGTAACATCCTGATCATTAAATCTAGTAATTGTACCACCATAATTACGGTATGAACCAGTCTGAATTTTATATACACCAGAAAGATCAACAGTAATCTTCGGATTATACACGAATACCATCCTAGTGACAGAACTGGAAAATCCATCTGGATTTACAGCAGAATACATCACCGGATAATAGCCAACCTTTGATCCATCCGCAGTTCCATCCACCTTTACAGAAGACGTCACATCAGTTGTTCCTTGGGTAGCAGTAAATCCTGGATCTTGATAAGTCGTTCCCACAGGTAAAGTATAAATTTGCCCAGCCTTAAGCGAAATTGTCACATATTGTGTTATTCTAGAATCTGTAAGTTCATCGCTCCCACATGAGATCAAACTTAGAACAGAAGTGAAAAGCACTAAACTATATAATATTTTTTTCATATTCATTTGTTTTTAAGTCATCCATATCTACTATCAGAACTTAGTTAATAACTTAAACTATTTGACATCCCACCAAACTGGAGTAGTAATTGATATAGCTTTAGGAGTATTAGGATTATACAAAGCCGCATCATAAGGAATCCATTCACGTTTAATGACGTTGTTTTCTCCTAAAGCATTCACAGCTGGAACGATCAAGTCACCAGCATTATAGCCTACAGGACTTTTGTAAATTTCCTTTGCAGAAACAGAAGACCATCTAGGAACATCTGTACGACGTTGCTCACTCCAAGCCTCAGTATGATCACGATAAAGTAAAGATACCCACTTCTGCATATAAATAAGATTCAATTTTTCCACAGTAGTAGTAGCCTTAGACCATGCTACTGAGCCATTATACAGATTTGATGCACCTGTCAAGCCTCGAGATTCAAAATCAGCTTCAATACCAGCTTCATAGGCAGATTTTGCCGCGGCATCATTAGTATTGAAACGAAGTTGGGCCTCAGCAATTAGAAATTGAAGTTCAGCCTGAGTAAAGAAATAAACGGGCATCGTAGCACGATATCTCATCTCACTGCAATTGGTATTTTTCAATGCAGGAAAAGCATACTTTGCTGCAGGAAGTGTACCCGTATAATTTCCTTGACCATCCTTTGCGAAATCATAAGCAATACGAACCGTATCATTTGTAGACTTCATATAAGACATGATCGCATAACCAGCACATAGATTTGTGGTATTCAAATTAATATATTGATCAGAATACCAAGGATTTCTACGATCTGCCTCATCCTTAAAGTTATCAAATTTAATATCACCGGTAAAGAAGTTATTTTCAGCTAAAAGTTCCTTAACCTTACTTTCATAATCAGACGCATTAACATTGGCATCAATAAAACGCAAATACATACGCAAACGCAAGGCATTAGCAAATCCAATCCACTGTTTCATGTCTTTACCATTAACCATGTCCGTAGCTGTCATAGAAGATGACCCGATTAAATTCTGAACGGAATCAAGTTCATTTAGAACACCCTTATAAATATCTTTGCCACTGTTCCAATGAGGTTGCGTATTACTATTACCACCAAAAGCTTCTTTATAAGGAGCCTGATCCCAATTATCAACAGCTAACTGGAGTCCATAAGCACGAAGGCACTCTGCAGCAAACTTATCAGCTCCAGTAACCTCCTTAGAATTCAGAATATCCTGAAGATCCATCAATGTACCTGCATATAAAGTCTGGTAACTCCTATCAAGCACTGCGGAAGATTGAGTGATATAATATCTTACCAAGCCACCATATTGCTCAGATTCTGGAAGTTGATCAAAATATTGTACGAAAATACCCGACGGTGTCTCCATACCATCACCAGCAACAGTAGCCAAAGAACCCTCTGCGCCTGGCAATTCCAGTGCAGGGTTAACACTTGTAGGATGATTTGGGTCATGATTGACATCAATGCTACAACCAGACAGCATCAATGTAGTGACCGTCATATATAATATTATTTTTTTCATACTTGTATTCCTATTAAAATTTAACCTGGACATTGAATCCGAAATTTCTAGAAGAAGGATTGGCTGAATATTCTCCATAATTACCTCGCAAATCATTACCAAAGCTGGTAGTTTCTGGATCAATAAACGAATTTCCACTAGGAGTCCAGCACAACAGATTAGTTCCAAATAAGGTCAAACGGACACCCGTAAGGAATGTACGTTCCAACCATGCCTTGGGAAGATTCCAGGAAAGAGATACATTACGCAATTTCACAAATGATTTGGGTATCAACCATGCACTACCCATCTCTTCACCGCCAGCATTAAAATAATCATCAATATCAGCCTGAGAAATTGGTGTTGTGTTCTCTACATAAGTAACATTACCCTTTGCATCAGTAATCTTATTAACAGAATTCGGCACGATAAAAGTATGACGATCATTATAGGTCGTTTGTTTAGCATTACCCGTAAAGTAATTGATACTCTTTGTACGAGAATACATTAGACCACCGTGACGGATATCAAAAACAAAATTCAAACTGAAGTCTCTATAACGAAGAGTGGTATTAATACCCAAAGTATACTTATTGTTCATATCGCCCACAATAGCCTGCTCTGAAGCGGCCACAGGGAGACCTGTACTCGGATTCACCACAATATGACCAGCTGGATCACGTTCAGGCACCTCTGCCTTAAATTGTCCTAATGCCATGCCTGTAATAGCATAAAGCTGAGCCTCGCCTGTAACACCTTCCAGAGAAGACTGTCCTCCCAACGATGCAGGAAGACTAATAACTTTACTCCAGTTTTTTGTAAAGCTGAATGCTGTGGTCCAGTCAAAATAGCTCGTCACTACAGGTTTGACACTCAATAAAGCCTCTATACCTTGATTACGAATTTTACCCAGATTCATATTCTGCAAAGTGTAACCTGTTGCTGGATCTGAAGTCAACTGAAAAATCTGCTTATTAGAATTTCTATTATAATAGTCCATATCAAGATTAATACGGCCCTTAAAGAAATCCACATTATAACCAACTTCAAATTCTGTTGTAATTTCTGGTTGCAATGTATTACTTCCCAATATATTTCCTCTTGAATAAGAGTTGACACCGTTTAGTGGGAATGTAACCGTTCCCCAACCAGAAGCATCAGAAGTAGCTTTAGTAAAATACGGATCTACCATATATACATCTGCATCATTACCTGTCTGCCCCCAAGCCAAACGCAACTTGGCAAAATCAAACCATTTTTGCAAATCATTCCCAAAAAGATTTGAAAACACCCAACTACCTGTTATACCAGGATAAAAGAAAGATCGGTTACCTTTTGGTAATGTAGAAGACCAGTCATTACGCCCTGTTACAGACAAGTAGACCATCTCCTTCCAAGCTAAATCTACCTGACCATACAAACCATATAAACGACGCCGATAAGTGTACGTTTCCACCTTTGGCGTATCAGCAGAATTGCTTAAATTGAACCAATCAGGGATAGTCAAATTTGTCACCTCAGAGGTTTGACTATGATATCTGCGTTCATTATAATTTAAACCAACCAAGGCATTAACATTGAATTCCGGCATAACATTCTGATTATACCTTAACATTAAATCCTGGTTAATTTCACGATGTCGGACCATAGATTCCTTATCATCACCCTTAGATGAATTAAAGACATCTTGTGTCCAGTTTGGTGTTCCTTGGAAAAGAGAATACATATTTGGAATGCCCAAAGTCTGTTCGCTGTTAGTAGCATCAAGACCAAAACGATAAGTCGCACGAAAATACTTCAAAAAATCATAATCAAACTGCAGTTTGCCAAATATTTTTTCAGCCTTATAGTCCGTCTCATAATTCTTCAAGATCCAATAAGGATTAGTTACGCCATAAGGTGTATAATAATACCCAGGACTATTAAACGGATCATCGAGATTTTTCAAATCTCTTAGAGAAATATCACGAGGAGTCTGATAAATATCATTGACCATACTCAACCCCTGACCCGTAAGAGCAAATTTATTTCGCTGAGTTGAATAATTCACATCAGAACTTACCGTCAAATTCTTTATCTTATAACTTCCACGAAAAGAATAGGTATATTTATCATACGTGTCTGCGTTCGTAGGCAAAACGCCATTATTCGAAATTTGCGAAAGAGAGACAAAATAACTACCATTATCATTAGCATTATTCAGTGACAAGCTATTATTGTAACGCAAACCAGTATCGAAGAAATCACGTACATTATTTTTGATTGCCTTATAAGTCTTAATCTTTTGAGAGTTATTATACACCTGACCATAACGAAGTTGAGAGCCATCAAAGGCAGGACCCCATGATCCATTCTCTATTTCGGTTTTTTGAGCATTCCAACCCATACCGAAATCATTCTGCATTTCTGGAAGACGACCTACGACAGACCATTGAATACCACCATTATATTCAACGCCAACACCATTTTTATGAGCCACACCAGACTTTGTAGTAATCATTACGACACCACAAGCTGCCCGGCTACCATAAAGGGCCGTAGCAGCTGCTCCTTTCAAAATAGTCATACTGGCTACATCATCCGGATTAATCGCACTCGCTCCATTACCAAAGTCCATATTACCATTTAACTCTTCATTTCCTCTTTCTGTAGCATCATTAGCATTGATTTCTCCTGCACTACTCACTGAAGAATTAGTCATAGGAACACCATCTATAACAAATAAAGGCTGATTAGAACCAGATAAAGAGCTAAAACCACGGATAACAATACTTTGTGAAGAGCCAGGATCACCAGAAGCTGAATTCACTTGAACACCAGCCACCGTTCCTGAAAGACTACTCACAATATCAGAAGTCCGAGCCTTAGTAATCTCATCAGCATTCACTGTTGTTGCGGAATATCCCAACGTCCTGGCATCACGCTTAATGCCTAAAGCCGTTACGACCACTTCTTTCAAAGTCCTATTATCGTTTTCCAAAACAACTTTCATGTTTGAAGCAGCTTTTACTATCTTTTGCTGCATACCCAGATAAGAAATACGAAGTTTGCTACCCGCGGATACACTTAAAGTAAAATGCCCGTCAACATCAGTCACAGCACCCATTTTCGTTCCTACGATCATGACGGATGCGCCTACAACAGGTTGCCCATCATCAGAGGAAACAACTGTACCCGTGACCTGTGTTTGCGCCATTGCCATTCCAAAGCTCAGGAACAAGCAGGCTAAAAACATCATTAGTCTTTTTCCCATAATCTTTTTCATTAGAAGATTAAATACCTAAATTTACAATTATCAAATTTTTTTGTCAATCATTTCTAAACCCAGAATCTTCACATCTCCAAAACATCTCCCTCTTTTTAATGTTCAATTCTGATATACCTGAAATGCTTCCTTAAAGTTCTGACAGCCTCTCTCAAAACCATCAGAATATTCATTCAGAAATTACCCTTTTCTAATATTAAATCTCTCTAAAAGAAATTAAAGTAAATTCTAATTGGACTGCAAAAATAAGAAACATTTAGCATATTTCCAAATATTTATTGCAAAAAGTTAATATTTAACATCAACAAGTAATCTATATGCAACTTTAATTCATTAATTTATGGAAAAAAGTAAATAAAAATAGTATAATTACAAAAAAACGAAAGCAAAAAGAAATTACATATATCTCAGCACCTACCTTTTAAAAGAAAAACTATTAAAAATACTTCAAATAGAATTAAATACTTCTCTTTATCTTATGATTATCACTAATAATTATCCCAGTCGCATATTCATCTATCTGTAAGTAGCCTTCAGGATTTGGATGAAGCCAATCCCCTCCTTGTACATTTTCCTTCATCCGATGGGGATCAAGAGGATTGCAGAGAAGTCTGTCAAAATCCAAAATCCCATCTACCTTATCTTTCTGAGAACGTATCCAATCATTCACCTCCTCACGAGCGGCCTCATGAGAAATAGTATAAACACCTGATCCCGGGAAAGGCGTAATGGTACCAAGATATACCTTCAAATGACGATCTTTGGCTTTCCTGATCATTTCGATATAGGATTCTATCAGTTTAGGACTATCGTTTCACCATTCCCTTTTGAAGCGGCTATATCATTCACCCCTCAAAAATAACTACAGCCTGTATACCACTCTGTCCCAGAATATCATGATCGAAACGTTTCCCGGCATATAGCCAAAGCCTCCGGGAAGTGCGACACGATTATTCCCGATACCTAAATTCAAAATATCTAAATCTTTATATTTATCCTGCAACGTTTCTGACTAGATATCCGGCCAACGGTCCTGTCCATTGGTAGTAGGACATTTGCCGTCAGTAATCGAATTGCTAATAATTGTCAAACAAAACGTGTATACTGTTCGTCTGTTAATTAACAAACACTATGGCACGAAAAAGCCCGAACTTTATAAGTTCAGGCTTCAACTGTATGAAAAAAGTATACCGCGACCCCTTTTTATACTATTTACATATATTAATTTGCGGGTACAAAAGAATCTACATCGTAACCAAGACTACCGGCAGATACGGAATACTGTAAAGTCAGAAAGATATTATTCTTATACTTATTGGTATACATATAGCAGCCCAAACTTGTAGTTGTAGCATAAGACTCATTATTTTGCCATGTAGCAATATCTCTTACAGAAATCGTACCATAAGAACCATAGCTGATGGGAAGTGACTGTGTATCAACACGCAAAAATGTCAAATCATCATTAGCATCTTTGCCAGTATTTTTAGTCATGGTCATCTTTAATGGGTAACCTTTACCATAGAGGTCCTCGAAACGATACTGAGTAGGATCAGTCTTTAGATACTGCAATATAGTAGATTGTTCAGGACCTACGTCAAGACATTTCTGAGCAGTTGTACTAAAATAGTAAGTACCCTTAGTAACATCGACCCACTCCAAACCTGTAAAGGAAATAGAGCGTAGGAAACGCCGATTACCATGGATAGCTACGACAGAGATTGTGTTTTCACCTTTTAAGTCCTTCACTACAATATCAGCATAGGTACCACCTGCAGTAGAGTCAGCAGCAAGAGTAACCTTAGTACCCTTCTGCTCTACATACTGAGCATACTGGTCATCCGTCATATTGCGCGCATCTTTGGCAGAAGTCAACTCTGCGAAATAGTATACCGCTTGTGTATTACTATTAGAAGCTATACGCAATGTAGCATCATCATCCGGATTGTTTGGAGGAGTAGTCGCATACTGATATACCGATACCGCAGGAGCCTTGTCGCTACCCGGGGCTGTACCTTCATCTTCGGTACAGGATGCAGCCAGAGCCAAGACAGCCATCATCATGAAAAACTTACTAATATGTTTTTTCATTGCTTTAATTCTTTTTGTTAGTATTCCCTCTCATTACCATACATACTCAGGAGAATCCCCTGAAGGCTGCACAGGGTCGGGATTCTGTGTCATTCCGCCATTATAATCAGACTCAGTTCCAACGAATGCCCATACCATCCAATTTGGCAGACCCATAACATTCCAACGAGCACCTTCCAAATGATTGGTACCTTTGTAATTACGAATGATACCTTTATTCAGACGCTTGATATCAAAAGTCGCAAAACCTTCACCCCACAATTCAACACGACGCTGCCACCAAATTTCATTTTGGAAAGCAGAAGTTGATGTATTATAAAAAGCCTCATTGTGTTTACCGTATACATATTGCGGATCACGGGTCTTAGCAAAAGCTGTAAGCAACTGGATACCACGATTCAAATCCTGCATGCCGGCAGCCTCAGCTTCAATCAACTTCATTTCCTCAACACGCATCAAAGGAACTGATACACACCATGCATCATACTTGGTATTGGCCTTGCCTGCTGCATTACGGAACTTCAGACTAAGACCACCAAGACCATACTGTGCACTTTCGACACCGGATGCATAGACACGGTCAGGATAAGAAGAATAAGAAGACAGTGACTTGATCGCATCATCCTTGCTTAAAGAATCAAGATGAAAGTCAACCCAGCACTTCTTGCGGAAATCAGTGTTAGGAATAGTATTGTAGAGATGATGATCGATAACGTTGACACCACCATAACTGGAAGCATAGCCACCGCCAAAACCATTCTCAAGAATCATCCATGATCCCCAGGAATCATCACCATCATTGGTCAAAATACTTGGATCAGTCCTTTTAAACTGCACTGCGAACATCCAGGAATCATTAGGCGTATTGAAACCATTATCATGACTCAGATACTCATTCTCATTCATTACAGTATAACCCTTCATCGCGAGCTTGGCATATTTTTCAGCATTAGGCCAATCCTGCATCTCCAGATAAGTACGGGCTTTCAAGCCATAAACGACACTGAGATCGGGAGTATACTTATCCGCACGCGTATAATCTGCAAGGTATTTTTCTGCATAATCAAGATCCTTGAGAATAAAGGCAAAAGCCTCATCCCAAGTCATACGTTCACTATTACGGGCTTCCGCAATTGTACGAGTCTCATCAGCCTTAATCGTAGTCAAGGCTTTGTGGTCAACACTATATGGCTTAGCTGCATACATCCGAGCCAAGTCAAGATAAAACATAGCTCTCAGCGCATAAGCAATACCCGCTCCATGCTCTCTGCCAGACATAGGAGTTGAATAATTGGTAGCACCGGCATTCTTGATAACGATATTACAATCATTAATCCAACCATAATAATAAGTCCAGGGTAGCTGAGTTGCGCCATACCCAGCTGCCAAGTATTTTACATTATTATACCAAATAGTATACCAGTTATTATTACCACCTATTGGCACGATATCCTGACCCTCAACATCACGGGTGAGAAATAGAGAGGGATAACCATAATCTCTTGGGGTCCAATTATCTTTAAGTGGACCATAAATTCTCTTACCACAAAGGTTGCTTGTCAGATTAGCAACAAGGTTATCAAATGAACCCGGTGCATTAGTAACCTGATTCAAAGAAGGGTATCCATTCTGAGGCTGTTCCTCTTCAATGCAACTTGTTAGCAGAGAAGTCCCCAGGGCAGCTACCAAAAATGTTGAAAATATTTTATTCATTTTCTATTTCTTATTTTATGTTTAGAAAGACAGTTGAATACCACCAAGAATTGTACGCACCGGTGCATAAGAGTCAATACCTAGCGATGTTGTTCCCTGAAAATTGTAACGTGGATCAAGCCCTTTACGCGCTGACCAAAAACAGAGATTCTCTCCCTGTACATAAACACGAATCTTACTCAACATCAGTTTTTGGGTAAGCGGTTTTGGAAGAGTATAACCTACAGAGAATGACTGGAAATTAAGATATCTTGCACTCGTCAGGAAGCGGGTGGATTCTGATTTAGCATAATCACTACCATACATGAAAGCGGGAATATTGCTAGAAGTATTATTAGGAGTCCATGCTTTGAGTACGTCTTTTGACAGATTGAAGCCGTTAGCAGAAGTCTCTATTGACTCCATGAGGCTGGAGTAACCAAAATCATATATCTTACCGCCAATCTGATAGTCAAAAATAGCATTGACATCAAAGTTATAAAACTGCAAAGAGGTAGAGAAACCGCCATTGGCAGCCGGCAGCATAGAGTGTGTATAGTATGTAGCCTCACTCCAGTTGGTCGTAGTGAAAGAATGCTTAGCACCTGGCTTACTGCTGTTTGACATTTTACCTGCCTTGTAGTCTGCATAGACATCCTGGTCAACCCAGTAGAGAGCCTCGCCCTTATCATTGACACCGGCATAGTCCGGCAACATGGCATTATAAAGAGGCTTTCCCTCCTGATACCACATAGCTACATTGAAACCATGAAGTACATCAGCCTCGGAGAAACCGCCATACTGCTTGGTCTTGTCTGCGGGGAGTTTCAAAGCCTTGGCATTGTTGTGAGAGATATTGGCAGATACATTCCATACGATATCCTTAGTACGGATAATATCACCATTCAAAGTAAGTTCCACACCAGTATTACGAATATCACCAAGGTTACCGTAGTAAGTACGTACGCCCATACTTTCAGGAATACTCAGCTGGAAGAGCATATTGGTAGTCTTCTTGTTATAGTAGTTAAATTCACCAGAGAGGCGATTGTTTAAAAAAGCAAATTCCATCCCTACATTGAAGTTGGTGGTAGTTTCCCAAGTAATATCTTCATTACCAATAGCATAAAATGAAGGTAGCATAGAGTTGGTACCCTTCGACAACCTATAACGCTCAAAATATTCAAAGTCTGGAATTCCATCATTACCCTGCTGGCCGATAGACACCTTAATCTTCAGCTGATTGACCCAATTGGCATTAAGATTCTTAAAGAAATTCTCATTGCTGATGATCCATGCACCGCCAACGCTCCAGAAATTACCCCAGCGATGGGCTTTGGCAAAACGGCTGGAAGCATCACGGCGATAAGATGCCTGGCCAAAATAAGTCTGGTTATAGTTGTAGAGAACATTACCAAAATAGCCTTCCACATTATAATCGGTATTGTAAGACTGACTGTCATAGCGATCTGAAAAAGCATTAATCTCCTTTATAACCGGAGAGAAACCACCACGGGCGTCTGCTTCAAGATAGTCAGAATGTTGCTTATACCATTCATGACCCAGCATAGCCTGGAGATCATGCCCACCGAACTGCTTATGGAAATTCAAGGTTTGAACATAGTTCTGGCGGAAACTTGTTGTATTGTCTTTCGTTAAGCTTCCGTTAGATGCAACAGCACTACCAATATAAGGATTCTGATATTGGGATTCACGAGTAAGGCCAAGGTTGAAAGAGTTTGTAGAGACAAACTTCAGCCATGAAGTAAATGAAACATCAAAATTAAACTGCCCTTGGATCTGATCTACATCAGATTTATACGTATCATATTTATTAGTCCCCAAAGGGTTACCCGTCGCAGAAAAGGGACGTGCACCCTGACCGGGATAATTAGTAGCTGGTACACCGAAATCATATTTCAGATGGCCATACGCATCAGTCATGATCTGAGGATTGCCGTTGGCATCGAGTGTACGTACATAAAGAGGATAAATTGGAGCAATATACTGAGTAAAATACCCCAAATTAGCTGAACTACTAGTTACATCACTCAACTCCGGGTTTGATTCCGAATTTGAACGGATGTAACCCACATTAGCGTATGTCTTTAGCCACTTGTTAGCTTGATAATCAGCCTTGAAACGAGCTGTAAAGCGACGGAAACTAGAATTCTCTAAGACGCCATCCTCGGATAAATATCCTACACTAGTGTAGTAATTCCATTTACTGGAGCCACCACTTACATTAACATTATATTCCTGACGGAAGCCATGACGATAAGCAGCATCTTCCCAGTTATCCGGCTGGAGATAATAGGTTGTACCATTATACTGATAACTACGACCTAAAGTAGCCTTAGGATTAATTTTGCCATCTAAGCCGATAAGATTCTCACCATTAGGTACATTGAACGGGTTATATTGAAGACCGGTCTGAGGATCAGACAGTGTATGTTTATTCGCCCACGCATTAGCATCTACAGCAGACATACCTTTAGTATAGAAGGCATAATTGTAAAACTGAGAATAATATGCTTCCATGTAGCTGGCAGGATCTTTGAATACGTCATAGCTTTGTACGCTACGGCTTGTACCACCCCACTTAGCATCCAGATTTATTTTTGCAGTCTCACTGTTACCGGTCTTGGTAGTAATCAAGATAACGCCTGCGGCACCACGGGCTCCATAAAGAGCAGCACTAGAGGCATCCTTTAACACGGTGATACTCTTGATATCCTCCTGGGGAAGATTACTCAGTGATGCAGCATAAGGAGCGCCATCAACTATAATTAATGGGTCTGTATTAGCAAACAATGAAGCAATACCACGAATATGAATATTACCCTGCTTAGCTCCCGGTTGGCCACTGGCACCGGTGAGCTGCAGGCCGGGGACAGATCCAACAAGCGCATCAGCTACATTGGTCGTAATTTTTTTATTCAGGTCCTTAGCATCCATGACGGCTGCAGAACCGGTAAAAGAAGACTTAGTCTGTGTTCCGTAAGCTACGACCATAACTTCATCCAAGGTCTTGCTATCAGGATCCAAAACAATCTTAAGATTCTTACCCTTTACCGTTACTTTCTTGGAAACCATACCAATGTAAGAAATCTCTAATTTAGAATCAGTAGGGACTGACAAGGTAAAATTGCCATTAACATCAGTGACAGTTCCCATTTTAGTTCCTACGACCAAGACGGATGCGCCTACTACAGGTTGCCCGTCATCAGAAGAAACAACTGTACCTGTGACCTGCGTTTGTGCCATTGCCATTCCCAAGCTCAGGAATAAGCA
>CAVYLQ010000028.1:0-5771 GCA_963769405.1 uncultured Prevotellaceae bacterium
AAGAGCGATGCTACTGGATCAGTTGTGTCCGTAGAGGCGGACCAGTTGAATAAAGGTCTCGCCACTTCTCCCGCTGATCTATTGCTAGGCAAGGCTCCAGGAGTACAGATTATCAGCAACGGCGGAGCTCCAGGTGCTGGTTCGGCCATCAGGATTCGTGGAGGTTCGTCTTTGTCTGCCTCAAACGATCCGCTCATTGTCATTGATGGATTACCCATTAGTAGCACTAAGATCTCTGGTCAAAGTGATATTCTCTCCAGCATCAATCCTAGTGACATCGAAAGTTTCTCTATATTAAAAGATGCATCCGCAACAGCCATCTATGGTTCACGAGCTTCTAATGGTGTCATTGTCATCACAACGAAAAAGGGATCAACCGGAAAGCCTAAGGTCACTGTTGATATGACAGGTTCTTTTCAAAATGTAGCCAAGGAAGTGGATGTCATGAACGCCAACGAGTTTAAAAAATTCTTCATGGACAGTTATGGATCAAATGCAAATGCTGTTGCTAGTCTGGGAAACTCCAGCACGAATTGGCAAAAGGAGATTTATCGTACAGCCTGGACAGAAGAAATCAATGCTGGAATTACAGGAGGCTATACAACAAAAAACAAATCCTTCTCTTTACCTTACCGCGTCTCAACAGGATTTCTGAATAATGACGGAATTGTCAAGACAACTAACATGAAACGTGGAACGTTATCATTCAATCTTACACCAACATTACTAAACAATCGTCTCACAGTAAATCTGAATGGAAACAGTATCTATAGCAAAAATACATTTGCAGATGATGGAGTCATCAATGCAGCTGTACAATATGATCCTATGAAGCCAGTCCATGATACTACTGGTATTCTAGGCTACTCTTCATGGCTAACCAGCACAGGAGCCTCCAACACGATGTCAACCTTAAATCCTGTAGCCATGCTCAATGCAGAAGACAAGACATCGGATGTACGCCGTTTTATAGGAAATGCCGTATTCGATTATAAGTTTCTTTATATCCCCGGACTTCGTGCCAACCTGAATCTCGGTCTTGATGTTTCCGCCTCTAATGGATGGAATCACTGGCTGAAAGGAAGTGAAGTTTCTTACCATGACAAAGTGCAGAACGGTGCAGGTTTGTGGGAGAAATACACCCAATTCCGAAGAGATCAGACCTTAGAGTTCTATCTTAACTATACGAAAGATCTAAAATCCATCGCCAGTCATTTTGATATACTCGGCGGTTATTCCTGGCAGCATTTCTATAATAAGACCACAGATATAAAAAAATCAGCAGATGGAACCAGTGATTATGCAACAACCCCACTGACTCGAACCGAAAGCTATCTTGTTTCATTCTATGGACGTCTGAATTATTCGCTTTTGGATCGCTATCTGCTTACCTTTACATTGCGTGACGATGGTACCTCACGTTTCCAGAACAACAAGTGGGGGCTTTTCCCATCATTGGCTCTGGCATGGAGAATATCCGAAGAAAACTTTATGAAACGCATTAACTGGCTATCTAATTTGAAACTGCGTTTAGGTTATGGAGTAACAGGTCAACAAAATATTGAACAGGGAGACTATCCTTCTATACCGACTTACCACATGAATCAAGGAGGATCTTATTACCAATTCGGCAATCAAGTCATTATACCTATTACGCCAAAAGCTTATGATGCTGATATCAAATGGGAGTCAACAACTACTTATAATATAGGCTTGGACTTTGGATTTTTGAACAATCGCATCAATGGTAGTATAGATGCCTACCAGCGCAAGACAAAGGATCTATTAAACTACGTTCCAATTCCTGCCGGCACGAATCTGTCCAACTACTTACTTATGAACATAGGTGATCTAAAGAATACCGGTCTAGAATTTGCCCTGAATCTCGTTCCAGTTGAAACAAAAGACTGGCACTGGGACTTCGGTTTTAATCTTTCATACAATAAGAACAAGATTACTAAATTGACTTCTAGTAATGATCCAGATTATGTTGGCGTTCTCACGGGTGGCATCAGTGGTGGCGTCGGGAATAACGTAGAAATCTATCAAGTAGGACAGGCTGCAGGTTCCTTCTATGTTTATCAGCAGGTTTACGATTCCAACCACCATCCGATAGAAGGTGTTTATGTGGACAGAAATGGTGACGGAAAAATCAATGAAAAAGACAAATATATCTACAAACATCCGAATGCCGATGTTATCATGGGATTTAATTCAGAAGTCAGATATAAACAATGGACACTGTCTGCATCATTAAGAGCCAGTCTGAACAATTATGTCTATGATAATATTGCCTCCAATAATGAAATGAAAGCAGATATGTGGACAAATAATTTTATTGCCAATCGTTTAAAATCAGCAGTAAAGAGTAATTTTTCACAAGCCCAGTACTTATCTGACTACTATGTACGTAATGCTTCCTTCCTGAAACTTGACAGAATTACCTTAGGTTACCATGCAACTAAATGGTTACAGCTTCATCTTACCGTTCAGAATGTATTCACTATCACAAAATATGACGGTGTGGATCCAGAATCACCTATTACAAGTAGTAATAAACAAGGTGGTATAGATAATAACATGTATCCTCGTCCACGCACAGTATTGCTTGGAGCAAGTTTTAATTTCTAAAAATCAGATATCATGAATTTCAAGAATAAATTATACGGAATATACGCATTAGTGCTGGCCACGATTACAACTTTCACGGCCTGCACCGGTGATCTGAATGTAACCCCTATTGATCCAAGTACCAACACTCCATCCAATACTTTGACCAGTGTCGAGAAATACGATCAATTATTGGCTAAATGTTATAGCGCCCTTTCTGTGAGTTCACCAGATGGCAGTTCAGGAGATCCTGATATAAACGGTATTGACGGAGGGTTCGGACAATATCTCAGAGCTTTATTTAACTGTCAGGAACTTCCAACAGATGAATGCGTTATGGGATGGAATGATCAAACGATCAAAGATTTACACGGCTTGCAATGGACATCCTCAGATGTTTTTGTATCAGCTATGTATTACCGAGTCATGTACGAAGTATCCTTATGCAACGAAGTTATTCGGCAGATCAACAACTCTGGGATAGAAGATCCAAAAATGCAGCAATATAAGGCTGAAGCTCGTTGTATACGTGCTCTGGCCTATTTGCAAGCCATAGATATGTTTGGAAACGTACCTTTTACTGACGAGACTTCCTCTGTTGGAGGAAAGAATCCTTCACAGATTAAGCGCGCTGATCTGTTCGCATGGCTGGAAACAGAACTTAAATCTCTTACAACCAATGATAATCTGCCCGCTAATCCAGAAAAATACCGAGCAGGAAAAGGAATGGCCTACATGATGCTGGCAAAACTATATCTCAATGCAAAAGTATATACAGGTACCGCAAAATATACAGAATGTGCAGAAGCATGTAAAAACATCCTAAAATTAGGTTATCAGTTGGAATCACAAACCAATTATTTCAATATGTTCGGTGCTGATAACGACCAGTATCTTGGCGTAGGACATGAGATTCTATTCAGTATTTATCAAGACCATATCAACACCCAAACCTATGGAGGCACGACCTACATGATCAATGGTGAAACAGGTGGTTCCATGGATTATCTGAATCTAATCGGTCTCGGTGGTGCCGGATGGGGAGGTTTAAGAGTAACCCCAGAATTTGTCGATCTATTTCAGCCATCCGATATTCGCGGCAAGCGTTTCTATATTAATGGGCAGAATAAAGAGATTAAAGACATAGCAACTTTCACAGATGGTTATGCATACTATAAATTTACAAACAAGAAAACAGATGGAAGCAATGTAGCCAACATCAATTCCTTTACAGATACAGATTTCCCGGTATACCGGCTGGCTGATGTTTACTTAATGCTTGCTGAATGTCAGGTAGTAGGAGGAGTCAAGGTTGATATTGACGGCCATGACGGCATTTATTACTTCAACGAGGTACGCAAACGTGCTGGTGCCAATGAAATTACATCACCCACTGCTAATGATATCATTCAGGAACGCGCCCGCGAGTTAGCATGGGAAGGACATCGCCGCAGTGATCTCATCAGATTCGGGCTACTTACATCAGACACTTACCTGTGGAGTTACAAGGGAATGAACAGCAACACAGGAGAACCCCATGCTGTTGATAACAAATACAATCTGTATCCTTTACCTGCCAGTGAGATTACGGCTAATACGAATTTAACTCAAAACACGGGTTATTAACAAATTCCATTGGGTGAGGAGTCCCTGCCCCACCCAATTATCAAATAAACAAAACAGATATGAAAACTATATTATCAAAAATTGGCTTACTACTGATTGCAGTGATTCCGCTCATTACATCATGTAGTGACGACCGCGATAGTAATCCTACCCTTAGCAAAGAAATACCAGAATTTGTACTGAACACACCGGCATATTCTCTTCAAAGCACCGATTTATCAAAGGGTGGCAACTTGCATTTTACATGGAAACAACCTGCATATGGATTTAAAGCAGTTGCATCCTATTCTTTGCAACTTTCCATCAACAATAAATGGACAGATGCTGTCAAAGATGCTCAAGGAAATGAACTTTCCGCAGCTACCTATTATAATCTCCCTGGTACGTTTACCGCAGATAGTGGCGATGTTGCTAGTTCAAACTTAAATTTTGCAATAGCAAAATTATCAGACTGGACAAATGAAACATCCGTATCCTCTCAGCCCATAGTTGTATATATACGTTGTATTTCTCAACTAGATGCAAACGGAACAGGAAAAGTGTATTCCAATTCAGTACCAATAACTGTTTTACCTTTTTATGTCAGTGTCATCAGCTATCCTGCTCCATGGTACCTGACAGGCGAAGGCATTAACGGATGGATGGGCGGAGATCAGTCTGCCGCAAATGAGAAAACGATTCCTCTAGATGAAATTCAGAATGCAACTTACGATAGCAAATGGGCAGGAGCATACGCGAAAACCCTTTATATTGAGTCTGGGAAAGGCTTTAAAATTGTAGCCAAGCCAAATGACTGGAATATCCAAATCGGAAGCAGTGATGGTTCGTTAGGAGGTATCGTATGGAACGATGGAGGTTCAAAGGATATCAAGGTTAAAGAAAGCGGATACTATAAATTCGATTTGAATTCACAAACAAATTCCCTTACAATTGTCAAGACAGTAATTGACGAAAAAACTCATCCAATCCATTCCTCAATGACAATTAGTGGCAGTGCACTAGCAGCTCCGATTATGATGACAGCCTGTTCGTCCAACGGACATAATCATATCTGGTTTACCACTGTACATAGTACAAAAGGAAATTTAAATTTCACTGATGAAACCGGAGCGAAGTATGGAAACAACACTTTTCCTTATGGTTTTGCATCAAAAGGACTTTCTGAAATAGCCACTCCAAAAGGTACTTTTTCAGTTTTCTATGATGATTTATCAGGTTGCTATCAATTTCTTCAAGTAAAATAAATGCAGGTCTCATTCTATCTGGTGTGTTTTCAAACAAACCAACAGAATGAGACTCAGCATCAAATTACTTTTCTGTCCTTTTATAAAAAACAGGAACAGCAAACTCTATATTCGGGAGGCAATTGTCTCCCGTTTTGTATTTATACTATAAAAGCGTCTGTTTTACATCTCTAGTTAAAAACTGGAAATGTACAAATGTAATTTAAGATACAAATCCAACGTCTTAATTGACTTGTTTGATCCTCTCTTTTTCAAATCAGAAACAATATAAAAAAGAAAACAGCATGAAAA
>CAVYLQ010000029.1:0-4054 GCA_963769405.1 uncultured Prevotellaceae bacterium
ATTTTCATCAAGATAGTACAGTTTAATGTTTGAATCAAAGTCAAATAATGTCAGGTACTCCATGCTATAATAACTGGAATATACATTTGAACTTCATTATGATCCATAATTAATTTAATCTGTCCTTCTCGTCTTTGCCTGCACCGGTCCCTTTATATTTACTCTTACTGGTATTGAAATTATACCTGACCGTAAATTCCATACACCTTGTAGTAGTTTTCTTGTTAATATGGAACTGCCTGTATCCGCTATAGATTCTTGCATCAACGGCGGATGCCGTATTAAAGATATCCTCACAGGATAATTTTACATTCCAGTTTTTGCAAAAGGATTTACTTACGCCCCAATCCAGTTGCCATGTACTTCCTATCCTAATGTTCTCACTGTCGCCTTTGCTCCGCCATGAGAAATCTGCATTAACCAATATGTCGGAAGGCAGACTGAGGGTATTGTTGAAACGAATTATACCCATCGGACGATCCATAGGCTTGTCCTCACCCATATATTCAACATGGAAGTACTGCATTACAGCCCCTCCCATAAGTACTGGATGGTAAAAACCGAATGACGGGGAAATAACGGCTATGACCTGAATCTTGTCCAAGGCCTTGGCGTTGTCTTTCCTAAGCAGTGAAATCGTGGGGGCATCCTTATACTGGGTATATGTTGATATGATGCTCCCGTTGACATGTGTATAGTCAAACATCCACATCAGCCAGTTGTAACGCAGGTTGAGTGTAATGTCATTCTTATAAGCTGGTCGTAATAATGGATTTCCACTCTCATAAGTATAACGGTTGATGTATACCACCGCACTGCTCAACTGTAAATACAGTGGCCGTACGGTCTTGCGAGAATAGCCTAACTGAACGGTAGTCTTCCCTAATGGGAAAACCAGCATAGCGGAAGGGAACAGATTGTCATATCTGCGGCACTGTTCCGGCATTTTCACGCCACTTTCATAATAGCGGCTGTTGACATGTTCATACCGCATACCCAGTATAGTGGATACATTACCGAAGCGCTGCTCCAGTTCTGCAAAAAAGCTGTCATGTCCTTCCTTTATAAGTGTATTGCTGTTGCTAATTATATTTTCCAGATTATAATAGTTGCCTGTTCGGTGCACATAGCTGCATTCGTTTCCAACAGTCAGCAGGCCTTTCCACAAAGAGTGTGACACCTGGATCTTTTCTGCCAGGAGCCGACTGCTATTATCGTTGGTGGTCGTTACGATACGGTTGTCAGCATCAGTTGAGATCTCCTTTACCAGAACATTGCTATTATTGCTATACCAAAGTGCATCTATATTGAAATTTAATTTCCAGTCACCCAGTTTGCCGTCATAGTATCCATTTAACAAATGCTGTGTTTTTCTCAAACGGGCAGACTGTGTGGCATTCATTGTGTTGTCCAGTGTGCTATCCGTAAAAAGCGATGTCCGAATATCGGCACTCTCTCTTGTCGGCTTATGCGAGATCTCATAGAATGCCCCGACTGAATGCCTGTCCGAGAAGTTGTAGTCAAATCCTACTTTCCCATCATAGATCCGGTTCCTGTCTTTTTCAGTCATAAGACTCTTCTGGAGTATATACGGCGACCGAAAAGTATTCTGAACAATAGTATTAACGGTATGATCACGGTCATTATCATATTCCAGCATACCGAAAGCATCATATTTCTTACTACGATAATTGAAATTCAGTTCATCCAGACCATAAAAATAGCGATCCACTCCAAACAAGACCCGATTGTTGATGCCCAGTCCTTCACCTGCAGGTCTGACTGTGGTAATACGGATTATAGAGTTTGCTGTGGCGTCATATCCTGCTCCCGGATTCATCAACACTTCTACATTCCTGATTTCATCAGAACTCAATTGGTCCAATTCTAACTTATTTCTGATCTTCCGCCCGTTAATATAAATAAGAGGCGTCCCTTTCCCAATTACCTCTATATCGCCGTCTTTTTTCATAACACCGGGAAGTCTGACAAGGACATCATTGGCTGTACCAGCCCTTGACAAGTAGCTGCCGCTGACTGTTGTAACGATAGCGTCACCTTTTAATCTGGTTTGTGGAAGATTACCTTTAACCACTACTTCCTTCAGAAGGCATGTATCTGGCTGCATGATTATTTCTCTGATGCCAGAAGTGATCCCTTTGACATACTTATTCATGAAACCAATGTGTGATACTCTCAGTATGGCATTCTTCTCAGCCCTGATTTCAAACGAGCCATTATCATCTGTAACGGCACCAGCCAGCATGGCAGAGTCCTTCTGGTCCAATAATATTACGTTGGCGTATGAGACAGGATTCAATTTCCCGTCGACGACTTTCCCATGAATGGCTACTTGAGAGAAAGCGAATACAGGAATGGTATTGAATGCGACATATAAAAGAAAGGTCCTAAATTTCATATTAATACTTTTATCATCTTGCAAGTTGTAAATTCTTAATCATAGAATTTGAATAAGGGCAATTGGCATCTGGATAATACCATTTTTTCGCACCATATTTTTTTATAATATCCCTATAGCAAACTTGCTTCAATGATCTGCATTTTACGAAATCAGAACAAAAATGACACAAAGAATCTTCTGGAATGTTATTTTGTTTTATATAGAATAAAGACTTTGCCTTATCAGAATTCCAGATATCTATAATATTTTCTTTTAGAACATTACCAATTATAAACTGCTTATTCCAATATAACTGCTCACAAATTGTAACTTGTCCATCAGGAAGTATGTAAATTGAATTATAATTGCCACTGCAGAAATTTCTTCCAAAGAAAGATCTTTTATCTTGTTTTTTGCTCTCACTAAGAACAATTGGTGCGATGATTGGAAAATGATTGTTTTGACGTATAGTTTTTATATATTCAATGATTTCGGACAAAGTATCATCATTTATTTGTATTAGTCGATATTCTGCTTTTGTGTATATTGAAGGTTCCGCCTTTACAATCTTCCATTCTGTTATATTATCCATTCCTTTAATAAATTTATAAATAGAGGCTATACCCGTTGGCGGAATTAATTTAGTGTGTACTTGATTCTACCAAAGGGCTTCCCGTTGACATAATTGATGTATTGCAGGAAAGTCTGTGCACTGATTTTTCCGATGATCCTGGCAAACAGCCCATTCGTTTCCTTGGCATAGTTTCTTATAATCATAAGCTGGTCTGTAAGTTGCGAAAATACGGTTTCGATTCGTTTTCTGGCTTTGGCAAATGGGACAAATATAGGTTTTCTGTCCTTCTGGTTTTTGCAGTAGGGACATTCCAGCCTGATGTGTTCCGTTTCGAAGAGGTCAAGCTGTATATCTGCAGAAAGATACCCCTTGTCACCTATAATATTGCAATCATGATAGACCAGTCTGATGTCCCGGAGATAGTTGATGTCATGTACACTGGCTTTCGAAAGGTCGTAGGAGTGAATAACTCCGCTCAGCCCGCACAAAGCATGGAGCTTATATCCATAGTAATAAACTTTCTGAGAGGCACAATAGCCGAAGTCAGGAGCTTTTTCAAAGCTGGTCCTTCCCATTTTACAGCGTCTGCCACGTGCCGGCCGGCAAACTTCGACGGGCCTGGAGTCTATACAGAAATAATCTTCTCCTCCATCTATTCTGTCGGCTATCCGTTTACGGATTTCTTCACACAGACTGTCGGTTGTCTTCCTCCGGTCATTGAACTGCCGACGGGAGATCAAATTCGGTATTTCTGACTTGCAGTCCTCCAGTTTATGGTCAAAAAGCCAGTTTTCACTGTCTATTCCTTCCGATTCTGCCACAAGGCTCAGAGCAATGACTTCCAGATCGGAGAATCGGGGTAACGGTCCCGGACGACGGATATTTCCTCTCTCATTTACAAGATTTCCTGAGAATTGTTTGCATATCTCAAGAAATTTGACGAACTTTACATACAGGTTGTACATATAATGATTATTTTCCCGGGGTGATTTATTAGTATCTTTAAGATTTTTCAGATGGGATTATTATATTCTTTACTAAGAACACTATGTTTTTTCTAATTTAATAGAGATAAATCC
>CAVYLQ010000030.1:0-57500 GCA_963769405.1 uncultured Prevotellaceae bacterium
AGCACACTCCCTCATCTGTGTCAATATAGGTAATGTCTGCCACCCAGAGCTGATTGGGCTTGCTTACCTTCATGTCCTTTATGAGGTTCTTGTATTTGTGGTAATTATGGTTAGAGTCAGTCGTATGACGGCAACGCTCCGGCTTGAGCATCAGGCGATGGTCTTTCATCAACTTATAAAAACGGTCTCTGCCCATCATCTTCTCCGGATATACGTCCTTCAGCATTATAAACAACTTGTATGCGCCTATGCCCGGCGCATGTCCCCGGATTTCCCTGACCATCCGCACTATGGACGTATCCTGAAGCTCCCGACGCTTCATCTTTTCCCTGCTGACGGAATAATAGCCTACACGGGTCTTGCCAAACAGTCCGCTCAGAGACCCGATTGATTCCTTCGGGTGACTGGCGTGCAGGCTGTTCACTGCTTGGCGCCATCTTTTTTTAACAGATCAATTCCAAATTCTTCCTTGCCCATTCTCAACAGTTCTATCAGGCCCTCATTACGAAGTTCGGAATACGTAAGAGCCTTGCGCAGATTGACTATCTCACTTTCCAACTCTTCTTCTCTTGTCTTATTGGCCTTTGACGCTGCTGATTCTTCCTTCTTTGAACGCATTGACTTTATCTTGTTGATGACTTCTTCTGACAAAGATAGGCTTTTTGTGTCAAGTGGAAATTCTTTCTCCCATAAATGTAATGTTTGGGGGCAGATTATGCCATATTTCTTCGCAGTAAAGTTATATGACAAATTGTTCTCATACATGTCTCGCAAAACTGACAATTTGAATCTGGACTCATAACGACGGAATTCTTTCTTCTTCATTTTTATTACACTATTTAATTGTTAAAACAGTGTAAACCTTTTCTGTACTAAGTCACATTATGGTATACCAAAATAGTGCATTATGGTATATCAATATTCACTATAGCATAAAGTTCTATGAACTATAAAGATAATCTATATGCACCATCCTGTTTAGTAACATAACAAATTAAGAAAGATAATACCGGAAAGTCATGAAAAACAAATCTTATAGCAGATAGAAAAGAATCATTTATTCGTTACAAATTCTGGTTCTATACGTTATAAAATAAAGATTAAAGGTCAAATTGAAAAATATGAAGAGATTAAAATCAATTTTTGCAGTTTGCTGCTTGACATTGACCGCAACGTCAGTTTATGCACAGTATCCTCAGATTACTGCTTCAGCTCAAGCAAAGTTTGATTCTTTGCAAGCTGCCTGGACGGCTCATTCTGATTCAGCCTGGGCATTAGCATTTCCTATTGTAGAAAAGGAAGCTATGCAAGGACGCCCTTATGTACCTTGGGCTTTCCGTCCGTACGATCTGAGACAGGCTAGGATTCCTTCTTTCCCCGGAGCTGAAGGTGGAGGTATGTTCACTTTTGGTGGACGTGGGGGCAAGGTGCTTACGGTGACGAATCTTCAAGACAGTGGCTCAGGATCATTCCGTTGGGCTTGTGAACAAGGTGGTGCACGTATTATCGTATTTAATGTTGCTGGCATCATCAGATTGAAAACTCCTGTTATTGTACGTGCTCCTTATGTCACAATCGCCGGTCAGACAGCTCCTGGTGATGGCGTATGCATTGCCGGACAGTCTTTTCAGGTAAATACCCATGATGTGATAGTCCGTTATATGCGTTTTCGTCGTGGCAATACAGATGTCTGGTATCGTGAAGATTCCTTTGGTGGTAATCCTGTTGGAAATATCATGATAGACCATTGTTCTTGTGAATGGGGATTGGATGAGAATATTTCTTTTTATCGTCACATGTTCAGTCTGGGAGATAAATTTGGAAATCGTAAGGAACCGACAGTTAATGTAACTATTCAGAATACCATTTCTGCTAAGGCTCTGGATACTTATAATCATGCTTTTGGCAGTACAATCGGTGGCGAGAATACTACTTTCATGCGTAATATTTGGGCTGATAATACGGGACGCAATCCGTCGATCGGCTGGGGAGGGGTATTTAATTTCGTCAATAATGTGGTCTATAATTGGTACCATCGTACAGCAGATGGAGGTGAATACAGTACCATGTCTAACTTCATTAATAATTACTATAAACCGGGACCTGTTACTCAGAAGGATAAACCGGTTGGTCATCGTATTGTTAAATCTGAAAGTCGTAGTGTCAACCTTTTCCCTTACCCACAATATGGGCGTGTCTATGCTTCAGGTAATATTATGGAAGGTGATGAGGCTGTAACTCGTGATAACTGGAATGGCGGTATACAAATCAGTGATGCAACAGATACGATTCCAACTTTAGTAAAGGCTATGATGTGTTCCAAGGAGCCCTTTGTGATGCCGTACCTTTCTATCATGCCTGCTCAACAGGCTTATAATTGGGTTCTGGATCATGTTGGCGCAACCTTGCCTAAACGTGATTTGGTAGATCAGCGTGTCATTGATGAGGTTCGGACTGGAAAAGTGTATTATGTGAAAAAACTTCCGAAGAAAAATCCTTATGGTGATTTATGGGGGCTGTCTCCTAAGTCTCAGGCTAAGGATGGTACCTTCAAATATCGTCGTTTAGGCAATGACTCTTATAAGCAGGGTATCATTACGGATATCTGTCAGATGGGGGGATATCCTCTTTATAAAGGTAAACCTTATAAAGATTCTGACGGTGATGGTATGCCCGATGACTGGGAAATTGCTAATGGGTTGAATCCTAATGATCCGAGTGATGCGAATAAGGACTGTACGGGTGATGGGTATACTAACATTGAGAAGTATATTAATGGTATCAGTACGAAGGTAAGGACTGACTGGACCAATATGGAGAATAATCATGATACTCTGACCGATCCTTTGATGTATTAATCATTTAATATATGATAGTTGGGTATCGCTTGTTCTTTTGAATCTTGAAGTTTTCTGATAAGTTCATATAAAGGTCTGATAATGGTGAAAAAATTATTGGTTTTCTTTTATCTCATATCGTTTGTGGTTGTGGCAAAGGCACAGGTGGTATTGGATAGTGCCGGTAGAGATCCGGAATATGTCAAAACGATTCTGACACGTTCGCAGAAAATTATTGATGGTTTGAACCTGGGCGGTCTTTCGATCAAAAACAATGTAATAGATATTGTTGCCAACCGATATTTCAAATTAAACGATATTGATAAGAAGTTTGGAACAGATAAAACAGCACATGCTGCAGAACTCTATATTCACCATTTTGAGTTTACTACAGCATTGGATAATTATCTGACTGCTGATCAGATTGAGAAGATTAAAGACGGTATGACTTATGGTGTCGTTCCGAAGACTTATGAGGCTTATCTGGAGATGATACCGTCGTTGAAGGATGGCGAAAAACTTCAGATATTAAACTGGCTGAAAGAAGCGCGTGAGTTTGCTATTGATGCTGGAAGTGCCAAAACTAAGCATGCTTGGTTTGGTAAATATAAGGGACGCATCAACAATTGGCTTTCTGGAAGAGGATATAACTTAACCGTCGAGCGTCAGGAATGGATGAAACGGATAGAAAATCAAAAGAAAAAATGAAAAGGTTGTTATTTTTAATCGTTGTAATTATAGGGGTTGCACGAGTTTCCGCGCAACCCTTCCCGTTAGATTATTCATACGTGGGTTATCGGATGTCTGAACAACCAATCCCTGATGCCCCTGTTAAAGTCTTTGTACCTTTCCACCCCGGTGACAATTATCAGCGCATCCAACGTGCATTGGACTTTGTATCATCCCTGAAACTGAATGGCAAGACCGGACTGAGGGGGGCAGTACTTCTTGATAAGGGAACGTTTGAAATTTCCCAACCTTTGAGAATTTCTGCTTCCGGCGTGGTCCTCCGTGGTGTTGACAGAACGCGAACTGTGATCTTGAAAAAAGGCTATGATCGTGGCGCTATCGTGTATGTCGAAGGGCAGAATGATCTACATGTTGAAGATACACTTCGCATCCTTTCTTCTAAGATACCTCTTAATCGTTGTACGCTTTCTGTAAATGACAAGTTGGCTCCTGGAGATGAGATACTGATCTATCGTCCTTCTACTCAGCATTGGATAGATGCTCTTGGATGCAGTAATTTTGGAGGTGGCGAAAAGTTAAATTATTGGGGGTGGCATCCATGTGAATTTGATCTATACTGGGATCGGTCGGTGAAGGCTGTGAAAGGAGATGTAATTACCTTAGATGCACCTCTGAGCATGGCTCTAGATACTGATTATGCGAATACAGAAGTGCTGAAATTCTCATGGCCAGGACGAATTAGTAATTCTGGGGTTGAGCATTTGATACTTCAATCTGATGTCAACCCGGAGTATCCGAAAGATGAAGACCATGCATGGCAGGGGGTATATTTGGCTCAAGCCAAGGACTGTTGGGTGCGGCAAGTAATTTTCCGCCATCTTGCCGGTTCAGCCGTGGACATACAGCGAACCGGTTCTCAGATTACTGTTGAGGACTGTCAGTCTTATCAACCTGTATCGGAAATCGGTGGCTTGCGTCGACGTACTTTTTTTACTATGGGTGAGAAATGTCTCTTTCAAAGATGTTATTCCGAAGAAGGAATCAATGATTACTCTGCAGGATTCTGTGCTGCCGGGCCTAATGCTTTTGTGCAATGTGACAGTAAAGAATCGCTGGGATTCAGCGGTTCTGTCTCTTCATGGGCAACCGGACTTCTTTTCGATAATGTAAATATAGATGGTAATGATATTAAATTTGCAAATTTAGGTCTTGAAAAATATGGAGCCGGTTGGAACACGGCTAATAGTCTAGTATATCAGAGTACTGCTTCCGGCATCTGGGCCGATAGTATTCCGACAGGTGAAAACAACTATGTTTATGGTTGTTGGGGTGAATTTAATGGTAATGGCCATTTTGAAGAATGCAACAATCATGTGAATCCCTGGAGTATCTTTGAATCCATGTTGGGTAAGCGATTAGGCAGGGATGTTTCAGCTCAGTGCCGTACATTGGTCAGAAATGTCAAGGAGGCTACAAGCCCTACCATCCAACAGGCACAGATGATGTCTGCTCAGGCGCATCAACCGCGTCTGACTATGAAGATGTGGATAGATAGTGCAAAGTTTACAGCTTCAGTATCTCCGTATCATGTTCGTGATATTGATCATGTTGCTAATCCCTATAAGACAACGCAGAATGAAAAATACCAGTATGGTATAGTTGGTGGCAAACTGGTTATGAATGGGCAACTACTGGTTGGGGGCCGTCATGATACACCTTGGTGGAACGGTCGTACCCGGTATCCGTCTATTCAAAAAGCTACTTATGCACTTACCCGTTTCGTTCCGGGACAAGAAGGACATGGTGTTACTGATCGTGTTGATTCTGTTATAGCTCTTATGCAGAAAGAAAAGATGCTGGTTTTCAAGCAAAACTATGGTTTATGGTATGATCGCCGTCGTGATGACCATGAGCGTGTCCGCCGTCGTGACGGAGATGTATGGGCACCTTTTTATGAGCAGCCATTTGCTCGTAGTGGTAAAGGGATAGCTTGGGACGGACTGAGTAAATATGATCTGACCCGACCGAACAATTGGTATTTTTACCGCTTGAAAAATTTTGCTCTAAAAGGGATGAGTAGGGGACTCTTGTTGCTCAATGAGCATTATTTCCAGCATAATATTCTGGAAGCCGGTGCACATTGGGTGGATTGTCCTTGGCGAACTGCTAACAATATCAATCATACAAGTTTTCCTGAACCTGTACCCTTTACAGGAGATAAAAGAGTCTTTATGGCTTCTTATTTCTATAATATAAAAGATCCTGTATTGAGATTACTTCATAGGGCGTATATTGAACACATGCTGGATGCTTTTGCAGACCAGTCTAATGTCATTCATTCTATAGGGGAAGAGTTTACCGGACCTTATGATTTCGTGAAGTTCTGGCTGGAAACGATTAAAGAATGGGAACAGAAAAACAGTAAGAAAGTAATGGTTTCTTTAGCGGTCAATAAGGATGTTCAAGATTCTGTGCTTCATAATTCTGAGCTTTCTTCTGCCGTGAATATCATTACGATAGAACAATGGTTTTATAATCATAAAGGACTTTATGCTCCAGATGGAGGATTGAATATGTCTCCAAGGCAGTATTTGCGTAAAACAAAGGCTGGTGTTGCACGTTTTGAGGACGTGTATCGTAGTGTCTTGGAATATCGTAAAGCTTATCCGGATAAAGCAGTTGTTTACTATGCACAGAAATTCCCGGAATTAGCCTGGGCTTCCCTGATGGCAGGTGGATCCTGCCCGGATATTCCCGTTACAAATCATGCTTTCCTTAAAGATGTTGCAACAATGAACCCTTCAGGTAGTGATAGAGGTATATACCAGATGGAAAATACTGTTGGTGATATGCTGGTTTATGTTGATGGAAATCAACCAACAAAAATATCACTGAGGAAAGGCTTTTACCAGTTGTATCAGGTGGATATCAAAACGGGTGTCATTTCAAAAGTAAAGTCACAAATTCATTCTTCTATTCCTACTTCTACTTTGTACTTGAATGGGTCTGGCGCTTTTTGGCTGAGAAAAATAAAATAGGTTTTGTATGAAGCACAGTGTCAGTATATTTTATGTTTGGGTACTCTGTTAATCGCAGAGTGTCTTTAAACGTGGGGGATCGTCTTTCTCCTTGTTGAGGGTCAGAACTAAGTCTTATAAAACTCTTTTGTATATGAAAAAGGATAGAGAATGTGATCTCCATGTTATCAACTTGTTAGAAGATACAGATTTTCTGATTTATGTTCTTGAGGGTGACGTACGACAGAATCCTTTTTGGCAAAAACTTATGGCAAATGATTTGGAAATCCGTTCGTCATTTTATAAGGCTGTTGATCTTCTTGAGAATTCAGATCATCTCCCGGTAGATTTTTCTTTGGGAGAAATGGAAAGATTAGAGGAAAGAATCGAAAATTCATTAAAGAAAGAATGATAAGATTGGGAAAAATTGGTGAAATACCATTTTTTCCTATTTTTTTATCTGATATTCCATAAGCCTAAGTGCCTTTTTAAATACCTTTGCGACATCTACTTAAGGCTTATAGAATAAAATTTACCTAATGAAGAATACCTTTACATCTAAAGACAATCAGGCATCTCAATTACTACATGCTTATCAAAATGGAGATGATCATGCATTTTCTCTTTTGTATAAAATGTATATTCAGATGATGTTGAATTATGGCAGGTGTTTGACCTCTAATCTTGAACTCATCAAGGACTGCTGTCATGATGTTTTCTTAAAACTGCTGGATAGAAATAATCCTCCACACATTACTCGTATGAGTTCTTTCCTGATCATTTCTTTACGTAATAAACTGATCGATGAATTTCGCAGGAATACTTTTACGACAGAAATATCAATAGATGAGATCCGCCACTTAGGCGGTATTGGAAATAATGTGGAGGAATCCTATTTGCATCGGGAGGCTAAACATACAGAAGAGGTTATGGTCTCAGATTTAATGGCTTGTCTTACGCCGCGTCAGCGGCAAGCCTTTGATCTGTATTATCTTCAGGAATGCAAATATGATGAGATCTGTCGTATTATGAACATGAATTACCATTCTGTTCGTAATCTCGTTCATCGGGGTATGACGAAGTTACGCTCTGTGGCGGTATAAAAGAAGTGTGCCGTCCTCCGCTAAGAGGATGGCACAGTTTTCAAAGGATGATTTTTTTTCTTGATTCTTATCTTGTATCCTGACCAGAGACAGGATACAATGATGAGGCCGGCGAAGAAAACAAAGAACAGGGTAGCATAGGATCCCATATAGATGCGTCCTGTATGCACTTCAAGAGCTACGTTCCATAGGGACATCGGCAAAGTGTCAAACCGTTTAGGTTGATCGAATGCTTTTGTCCCCTGATTATAATCTACAGCGAAAGGACCAGACTTGAAATCTGCACTGTAACCGGATATAGAGTGTTCTGAAAAATGTGATTTTTTCTTATGCAGCAATGGTTGATGAGTGAAATAATCAATAACAGATCCATTCTTTCGTTTCCAAGTAAACAGTCCATTGAAAGATCCGCAAAGCCATTTACCCGTGGAGTCTTGAATCCATATATTCAGTCCCATCGGGCCTGCATCCGGGGTTTGATGAAGTTTTTGGGGTACACTGTTAAAATCTTTCAGTGAATAGAAACCTTCTGAAGTTGATAGCAACCAGTCTCCGTAGCTCTTGTCATAACGTAGCATTCTTAGTTTGTCATGCCAGGCATTCGGACTATCCAGTGTCGTATAAGGGATGGGTTTAGTCTTACTACCGACAAGAGGTATGAGTAAGGGTGGGCGCAGGCACCATCCTGTGATCGCAATGAGAAGTGTAAGGATGATGGTGGTACGTCCTAATTTATCATGATAGTGTAGGGAAAGTTGCAGTACTCGTGTACTTGTTTTAGCTTGCTTGTGATTTTGTTTTTCTCGCCTGATATATTTTGGTAGCAACCAGTATACGATCCCGGTCAAACTTAAGATGATCAGTATGACAGCTACAGTATCCATGATGAGTTTTCCCGGCAGACCGAACATAGCTCCACTGTGTAATAGCCACACAAAATGAAACAGAGAGACTTTTCCGTCATAGTGTGCTGGTTGCAAAAGTTGTATCTTCTTAAAAGGTTTATCGGCAGCTGTGGACAAGTATAGATTTGACCTGCTGACAACAATGACAGTGTCACCGTGGGAACAAACATCTGATAATAGTTCATTCTGAGTTCCGGAAAAGGATACAGGTTTCCACTCGGAAGTCCGCTCTGCGAAACGGTAAAGAGCAAACTGGGAAAGGGCATAGAGTCGGCCGTCTTTAATCTTTGCCAACGTTTTGATCTGGCGATAGTCAGCTCCGTCAGGAAGGCCCTTGTTTGCATCCTTAAAAAAAGAAGCCTGTGAATCAGTTTGCCATATCCCGTTGGATCCATAGAGGAGGATATGTCCTTTGTAGAACACTGTACCTCGCAGTAATCCGCCGTTCCAATGTTGATACTGATAGCCGGAAAGTATACCCTTCCGATTCATGTTATACTTGGCAAAGCAGATGCGATGGTTCAGTATAATTCCCGAAAAGCTGAACATTAGTAGAAAAAAGCAACAGGTAAGTCCTAACCACTTATGATATTTTCTCCAGGTTCTAAGTTTCATGATTTTTTTCTGCTTATTGAGCACTTATTGGGGGAATACCCGTTGGATAATCTGTCAATAAGAGGATAGCGTGTTAAATAATGTATCCCAATGATTCTGATTTATGAGTTTTGGTAGTGTCTTTTTTATCGTTGGCTCCACTCTTTTGTTCGGTTGACAATCCAGTCTACTACCTCATTAGTGGCAGTAGGAAGAATGCACCGATCACTGTATACAACTTCAACTTTATTGCCTAATGCTTTTTGAATTTCCTTATTCAAACCTCTTGAGGCCATGTCATTAACGGTATAAGAAAGATATACCCCTTGGATGAGGATGCGCTTCTTTGTCTTCGCAAATTCCTTGAGTACCGGTATAATCTGATCTGCTACCTTACTGCCCATACCTACGAGTTGGTATTTTGCCTGGCTGATTCCTGTTGAAGAAATACAACTCTTGCAAATGCTATTCAGTTTTGTGCTCCAGAAACCACCGTACATGTTGTCGCCATGAGCGAGGATCAGGATAGCTTCATCTTTGGGGTTCTTGGATAATGCCTTGACATTTTCAGCTGTGATTTTTTCTAATGCGTCACCGTAACCACCCAGTGTGGGTCCGAGTACAATATGTATTTTACTGTGGACGAATTGAGTACCTTCAGCCTTGAGTGCTTTTACCGTAGCTGGATTAAATTTGTGTCCGATGATATTCGGAATATCATCTTCAGAGTGTCCTGAAGGGACAATGAACAAAGGAATGGCGAAGACGGTATCGCAATTTTGTGCTTCACAGTCTTTAATTACGGTGGCGATGGTCGGTTCTGTAAATTCCATCATAGCTACGCGTACATAAGAGATACTTTTCAATCCTTCTTCATTGATCTTTTTCCTGAGTAAGGGCTCAAGGTTCAATACGGGTTGTTTCCATGCATCTGACGGAGATCCGTGAACGATTATTACGAGGGCATTTTTGGCATTCACGGATAGTGATCCGAGGGTAAAAGCCAAAGCAATTAACGCTTTCTTCATTTCTGTAATTTTAAGAATTAAATATAGTTGGTTTTTATTATCTTTGATGAGTGTATACCGATCATCTGATCTTTTCCAATCCGATTGGAGTCTAAAAAATGACCGTGCGCAAAGGTAAAAGTTCTATTCTTATTGAACAATACCTAAAATTAATGAAATCTATGGGAGTTTAGTGGTGGGTTCAATGGTATTGCGAATTTTTTTCAATGCCTTGTGAAGTGATTATGGATTTCGGTTGAAGGAACGAAAAAGCCCGTTGATTAAGATGATCAACGGGCGTTGTATAATAAAAGATTTATAATATCAAGAATATCTCAGGATCATTCCAGGTCGGATATTTGCATTCTTTGTCAGGTGGTTAAGTTTGCATATCTGGTCGACGGAAACCCCTCTGCTACGTGCAATAGATTCAAGAGTTTCTCCACTTTTTACCTTATGGTACATATTCTGACCACCAAATTCATTCTCAAGTTTTTCTTCCTGTTTTGTTGAAGCGGTTTCACTCGTTCCGTAAACGTCTGAACGACTATAACCACCATTGCCTCGTTTACCTCTCAACCGCGTAGCATCAGCTGATTCAGTTCCGTATGTATCCCGATTATAGGTGTAGTAATCAGCTACAACATCTTGATTTCGGAAGTCAAACATTAATGCCGGATTAAGGGCAACTCCACACAGGCGTGTCTCAAAATGAAGATGGGAACCCGTACTTCGTCCTGTATTACCTCCTAAACCAATAGGTTCTCCGGCTTTGACATATTGATCTTCTGATACTAATTGTTTGGAAAGATGACCATAGACGGTTTCTAATCCATTATTATGACGTATAACAACATAATTGCCGTATCCATTGCTTTCATACCTTACAACTCGAACTTTTCCTGCAAAAGCTGCACGAATGGTATCGCCGATGTAAACTTTTACATCAAGCCCTTTATGCATTCTGCCCCATCGATAACCAAAGTTGGAAGTAATGACACGACTTGGCGTAGGCATACAGAAACCTCTTAAGTCAATTTTGAAATGATCGGGTAATGGGGTAGCTTTATGAGCAAATTTATCAGAAAAGTCTGCATATAAATCAGCAGCAGGATTTTCACGATTTTCTTTGATGATATAATATCTTGTTGCAACAGTATCTACAGCTCTCATCTTACGGTCTATTGGTGCTTCCCTGGCTAAAAGGTCTTGCCCGCAAACAGGAATTGCCGTGATAACTAATAAGGCTACTATCGTTAATCTTTTGAAATTTGTTTTTAAATTCATGCGGTGAGTATGTAGGTTTAAGTTTTTCAATGGGAACTAAGTGGTTCCCTTAGAGAATAAACTGTCATAATATAAAGGTGATTTTTATAAATGACATTGCAAATATAACAAAAATATTGCAAAATGACAATACCATTAACAGATTTTATTGCGGTTTAACAAGTGCTATTTTTTATTTCTCGTTTTTTCAATTTGCAAATTGAGTGTTTTTAATGTACTAGAGTCTATAAGATTTAAAAAATATCTCTTTGAATTTTTTCTTACAACTTTATGTGATTCTTACTAATTGATTTATATCAATTATTTACTTATACAGTGTTTCTTTCTTAAGGAATTTGGAAAATGTTTCATCGGCAATTTTCTTCATTGCTTACATTTTGAATTCTTAATCTCAGTTTTGAGAGAATGACTATTTTATTATTCGACTCTCTTAATTTGAAATTCTATGGTTATTACTGTTTTAACTTAAAAATAGTGAAAAGCAGGCTTGACTTATAGGAAGAAAAAATTCTTTTCGATTCTTTAAAAGATAAATGACTTGAAATTTTAGCACTCAAAGTCAGGATATTTATTTCTTCTTTTGACAATGATTTCCTTGGATCTTATGATATGGCCGCCCAATTGATGTGGGTTTTTCGGAGCTGTTTCAAACGTTCCCATAGTATCTGATTATCAGTCATATTGCATTGAGGATCATTGTCAATAATTTTTTGAGCCTGTTCCCTTGCCAGTTGTATGATTTGTCCGTCTTGAGCGATATTTGCCAATTTCAGGTCAAATGCAATGCCACTTTGCTGTGTCCCTTCCAAATCTCCTGGGCCTCGGAGTTTTAGATCAGCCTCTGCGATACGGAATCCATCATTGGTTTCACACATGATTTCGATACGTTTACGCGTAATCTCATTGAGTTTATGTGTCGTCACTAAAAGACAAAAACTCTGGTCTCCACCACGTCCTACTCGTCCACGCAACTGATGTAATTGTGATAGTCCAAAACGCTGAGCGTCAAGAATGACCATTATAGTTGCGTTGGGGACATTTACACCTACTTCTATTACGGTAGTGGCTACGAGGACTTGTGTCTCACCTTTCACAAACTTGCGCATTTCAATCTCCTTGTCGACCGGTTTCATTTTTCCGTGAACCTTACTAAGTTTGAATTCTGGGAAAATATCCTTTAAAGCTTCAAATCCTTCCTCGAGATTTTTGAGATCAGACTTTTCACTTTCTTTAATGAGAGGAAAAACTATATAGGCCTGTCGCCCAAGGAGAATTTGTTTGCGAATGCTTCCATATAGGCTTGTTGTCTGATTATCAAAATAGTGCTGTGTTATAATTGGCTTTCGACCCGGTGGAAGTTCATTGATGATGCTGACATCAAGATCGCCATAGATTGTCATGGCAAGTGTACGTGGAATAGGGGTAGCCGTCATGACGAGTATATGAGGAGGACGTTCTCCTTTTAGCCATAGTTTGGCCCTTTGTTTAACGCCAAATCGGTGTTGCTCGTCAATAACTGCCAGTCCAAGATGAAGGAAAACCACCCGATTTTCGATAATGGAGTGTGTACCGACCAGAATTTGTATTTCGCCATTAGCTAGTCCTTGAAGAATTTTTTGTCGTTTCTTTCCCTTAATACGACTTGTAAGGAGTTCTACACGGATATTCATATCCTTGAGAAAGTTGCGGATTGTAATCAGATGTTGCTCAGCAAGAATCTCTGTTGGAGCCATGATACAGGCTTGGTAGCCATTATCTATAGCAATGAGCATAGACATCAGAGCCACAAGTGTTTTGCCTGAACCCACATCACCCTGCAGAAGGCGGTTCATCTGTTTACCGGTTTTCATGTCATTCCGTATTTCGTGCATGACTTTCTTCTGAGCATCTGTGAGTGTAAAAGGTAGGTTATGGTTATAGAAATAATGGAATTGGGTTCCTATATGTTGAAAAATATAACCCTGGTATTTCTTCTTCCTTTCACTTGCATAGCGAAGAATATTCAGTTGTACATAGAAAAGTTCCTCGAATTTGATTCGCAGTCGTGCCTGTTGCATCTCTTTCGTGTTGTGAGGATAATGCACTAAGTGAAAGGCTGAATTACGGGAAATTAAATGAAGAGGCTGGATGATGAACGGAGGAAGTGTTTCTGATAAGGGTTGGTAGGAAATCTTGTCAATAAGTGTTTTGGTCAATTTCTCTATAGAGCGGGATGTAAGTCCCACTTTTTTCATTTTGTCCGTTGTAATGTAATAGGGTTGCATCCCCATAGAAGACAATTCAAGTTGATCAGCTTGATCTATATCCGGATGTGTAAACTGAAAGCGGCCGCCGAAAATTGTAGGTTTACCGAAGATGATGTATTCTGTGTTAATCTTATATTTCTTATAAATATATTGAGTGCCGTGGAACCATACTAAATCTACCACGCCATGACCATCGGAGAAATGTGCAACGATACGTTTTTGTCTTACTCCCATAGCATATTCATCAAAACTCAGAATCTTGCCTTTCAGTTGTACGAAAGGCATATCATTCGAAAGTTCATCAATATGGTAAATTTTACTCCGATCAACATATTTGTAAGGGTAGTATTCTAACAAGTCGCCATAAGTTTTGATTCCGAGTTCCTTACTCAGTATCTCTTTTCTTCTGGGGCCTACACCTGGCAAATACTTAATGTCCTGATCGAGAATATGATTCAATATCTGATGTTTTTCCTATTGATAGTGATGATTGAAAACTTCTATGTCAAAATGAGAATGATAAAAGATCCTGGTAATGTCTATCGCAAGGTTTTTAATGATGGTTCACCCGCAATACCTTTCTTTGCCAAGACTTCTGCAATATTCATGTCAAAAGGTGTAGTAAGTTTAATGTTTTCCCGATTGCCTTCAATGAGTATGACCTTCTTTCCATAAGCCTCTACAACGGATGCATCATCGGTAAAACTTTTATTGTATGGTTGCTGATAGGCTTTCTTGAGGAGAGATATGTCGAAACATTGAGGGGTTTGCACTAAACGGTAATCACTGCGTAATACATTTTTGTTTTCAGGCAGGTATCTTAATGTTTCTTCTACGGGCATTACTGGAATTACTGCTCCTGTTGTTCTGGCTGTTTGATAACATCTGCTGATGACATGGATTGAGGGGAAAGGACGTACTCCGTCATGGACACCTACTATGCCCTTGACTTGATCCGGTATAAATGCCAATCCATGCGAGATTGAATGAAAACGTGTTCTTCCTCCTAAGACAATTTTACACGGTATGTTAAATTGATACTCTTTACACAGACAGGACCAATATCTGACTTGGCTTTCCGGTAGGACAAGGATAATATTCAGTTTCTTCGAATAGTCCCAAAATCTTTGGATCGTTCGCATCAGGACCGGCTGACCGTCGATAGGCAAGAATTGTTTAGGGATATCAGAACCCATCCGTGTTCCTTTTCCTCCTGCTGTGATAATAACGTAATCCTGATCCATGATTAGCGATGAATATTTTTTATATCACTCTTTCTTTTTTGCTTCTTCTATTAAATGCGCATATTGCATTTTGACTTCGAGTTGCTGTACAGCTTTATCGCCAATAAAATAACTGAGGATACGATAAGCGTAAGGAAAAGTAGCAGCAGGTCCTTCTCCTGTGATAATGTTTCCGGCTTCTTGATAAAGCGCACCTGTATATTCGGCACCTGTAAGATATTCTTGGAAACCTGGTGAACAGGTTGCTTTCTTGCCCTTTAAAAGCCCCAGACTGCCCAAAACCATCGGACCTGCACAAATGGCGCCTATTCTCTTGCCGGCACGGTATTGGGCCATCAACGCATGACGGACACCTTGATGAGCATTAAGGTTGGTTGCTCCTGGCATTCCACCCGGAATCATCAACATATCCGCATCACTTAAGTCGGCATCTTCAAATTTGATGTCAGCTTTGACTGTTACTCCATGAGAGGTCTGAACCCATTCAGAACCTGTCACACTTACCGTCTTGATGTTTACGCCACCTCTGCGAAAAATGTCTATAGGTGCCATGCCTTCAACTTCTTCGAAGCCATTAGCGAGAAATTCATATATGTTTGCCATAAAATATGTATATTGTTAATAATATTTTTCGAAAATTTTCGCTATTTTTGCAAATGTAACAATAAAATCTGAAACGGCAAAAAATATATGTTTAAGGAGAAGTTGAAATTTATCATCTTTGGCAATGAATACCGGAAGCGTGATATCATTCCTTGTATTCAGCGCATAGAGCAGTATCTCGGACAGCGGCACGCTTTGGTTGCGGTGGATCCGACTGATTTAAGTGAAGCTGATTATGCCATCTCTATAGGTGGAGACGGAACTTTCCTTAAAGTTGCCAGGAGAGTAGGTGAACTCCAGATTCCTATTATCGGTATAAATATGGGGCGTCTTGGCTTCCTTGCCGATGTCCTTCCTTCTGAAATAGAGGAGGCTTTAGATGATATTTATGCCGGAAATTATTTTTTGGAAAATCATACTGTGATCCAAGTGGAAACTGATGGTGAACATTTGACGGGCTATCCTTGTGCATTGAATGAAGTGGCTGTTTCTAAAAGGGATACGGCATCCATGATCAGTATCAGGACTTATGTCAATGATGAATTTCTTGTAAACTATCAGGCAGATGGTTTGATCGTGACAACTCCTACCGGAAGTACAGCTTATAGTTTGTCTAATGGTGGACCGGTCATTGTTCCTCAAAGTCGAAGTCTTTGTCTTACTCCTGTGGCTCCGCATAGTTTAAATATGCGCCCGATAGTTGTTACTGATACCAGCGTTATTAA
The DNA here is from genome assembly GCA_963769405.1 of uncultured Prevotellaceae bacterium. Classification (GTDB taxonomy): domain Bacteria; phylum Bacteroidota; class Bacteroidia; order Bacteroidales; family Bacteroidaceae; genus Prevotella. The sequence continues at coordinate 16,259 of CAVYLQ010000030.1, forward strand.
ACTTGAAGTAGAATCTCGTTCACATAATTTTCTTGTTGCAATGGACGGCCGCTCCGAAAAACTTGTGGGAGGCACACAACTGACTATTCGGAAGGCTCCATATTCTATTCATGTAATCAAACTTATGAACAGACGATATTTTTCTACTTTACGTGAAAAACTGATGTGGGGTGCTGATGAAAGACAAAGAAAATAAGATCCATTTTGGATTTTGAATGTGGACTACTATGATAAAACACGCTGTTGATGATATATTGGAATTTGCGCCGATATTTTTACGGTTTATTGGTGCCTGAAGACAATGGAAGTAAAGAAGAGACATGGAATTGAGGTCACTTCTAAGATTGCCGAAAGCAGAGTATAATACTCGTGCAATTTTGAAATGGTTGTGGAAAGTTTGGAAAGGTAATCGTTTGCAGGCTTTTCTAAATGCTATAGTCGGATTGTTAGGGGTCGTAGTCAGTCTTTGTCAGGTAACGGCAGTGAAGCATGCTATCGATGTAGCTTCAGGAGTAGAGAGAGGAAATGTGATAGGGTCTGTGGTGTGGATAGCTGTTCTTTTCCTTTTTGGCTTTGCCCTCAATATTTCAAGCATTTGGATTAAGAATATCCTAGGCATTAGGGCACAGAATAGAATGCAGCAACAGATTGTGGATCGGCTCCTTCACTCGGAATGGAATGGGAAAGAGAAGCGGCATTCTGGAGATGTTCTCAACAGATTGGAGTTTGATGTAAATACGGTGGTCAATTTCCTGACAGAGACGATTCCTTCAGCTATCAGTATATTGGCAATGTTTCTTGGTGCTTTTATTTATCTCTTCTCTATGGATCATCTGCTGGCAATTATTACAGTAGCAGTTTTCCCTTTTTTCCTTCTTGTCAGTAAGATCTATGTGCGGCAAATGAGACGGCTTAACCGGCAAGTACGTAACTTTGATAGTAAAGTCCAAAGTGTATTACAGGAGATGATTCAGCACCGTGGGCTGATTAAGACTTTGGAAAGTGATGAAATAATGGTGGGGCGATTGGAACATACCCAGAGCCATCTTCGGCATCGTGTCGTAAAACGTACAAGATTCAGGGTTTTCAGTAATCTGTTTCTTAATATTGGTTTTACATCTGGCTATTTGCTGGCTTTTCTATGGGCTGCCATCAGAATGTCTCATCACACATTAACTTTTGGAGGGATGACGGCTTTTCTGCAATTGGTCAATCGTATCCAGGGACCAGCACATAATTTGGCGCAACTTATACCAGCTTATGTTAGTGTTTATACAGCTGCTGAAAGATTGATGGAACTGGAAGATGATCCTTTGGAAGAACAGGGTGATTCGATTAAACTGGAGTCTCCTTGTGGCATTCGTATGAAAGATGTTACCTTTGAGTATAATTCAACTGATGGTGATGTTATTCGAAATCTTTCTTTTGATTTCACGCCAGGATCTTCTACGGCTATATTGGGTGAGACTGGTGCAGGCAAGACTACACTTATCCGACTATTGTTTGCATTCCTGCATCCTCAAAGTGGAAGTATTGAAATCTATAATGGCAAAGGTCAGCAAGATTTGTCACTATTGCATCGTTGTAATTTCGTTTATGTTCCTCAGGGAAATACCTTGGTGAGTGGCACGATCCGTGATAATTTGTGCTTAGGAAAACGAAATGCCACGGACGATGAGATGAAAGAAGCACTTCGTATAAGTTGTGCTGAATTTGTCTTTGATCTGCCTGATGGACTGGCTACTGTGTGTGGGGAACAGGGCGGAGGACTCAGTGAGGGACAAGCTCAACGTATCAGTATTGCCCGTAGCCTTCTACGTAATCGTAGTATTATAATCTTTGATGAGGCCACGAGTGCCTTGGATTCTGAAACGGAGAATCGCTTATTAAAGAATCTTCTTTCAATACATGCTAAGACGATATTGTTTATTACACATCGCATGGCTGTTGCAGAGTGTTGTGACAAGACCTTGACAATTAGGAAAATAAGAGGAGGACAAAGTAAATAGAATATAGAATCATAAAGGATAAATTCTTTGAAGAAGAATGGAGCGGATAATAGTTGCTTTCCTAAATCTTGTTTTTTGAGCAAACGTTTGCATAAAGTTTAAGTAAATAAAAGGATTGGACAAAGGGAAGGTTAAATGCTTTTGGTTATCTTTGTATTTGAAGAGATAGAATAACATGAAAGAACAAGAATCGATTACTATGAAGGATATTGCAAGTAATCTGGGCGTGTCTATAGCTACAGTTTCCAGGGCTTTGCAGGATTGTCCGCGCATCAGTGCAAGGCAAAGGGCTCGCATTCAGATTTATGCAAGGGAACATAATTTCTATCCTAATATTATTGGAGCAGCCCTTCGGCATAGCAGGATGATGCCAATGAAAATTATCGGAGTAATCGTACCGCAGTTCGTACATTATTATTTCGCTTCTGTCCTTACGGGTATTGAGGAAGAAGCAAGAAATAGAGGCTATCGGATTATGGTTGCTCTGAGCGATGAACGTTATGCCCGGGAAGTAGAAATATGTGAGGATTTTTATAAGGATAGAGTTTGTGGTATCATTGTCTCTCAAGCGAAAGATACGACAAAGTACGATCATTTTCAAAAACTTATTGATAATGGTGTGCCTTTGGTCTTTTATGATCGTATCTGTACGGGAGTTAATTCTTCTCGTGTTGTCGTAGATGATTATATGGGAGCTTATACAGCGGTGACGCACCTTATTGATACGGGATGCAAACGAATAGCTTATTATGGATCCTCCATGACTTTGGAAATTTCCAAGAATCGTTTTAATGGTTATAAAGATGCTTTGTTGAAACATGGCTTGAAATTAGACGAGAGTATCGTCCGATTATGTGATAATCGTTCTGATGCTGAAGCAATTACTCCTGAGCTTCTACGTATGGATAATCGTCCGGATGCGTTTTTCGCAGTTAATGATGATACGGCTATTGGTGCTCTTTATACAGCTAAACGAATGGGATTTGATATACCTAAGGAAATTTCCATTTGTGGATTTACTAATGGCTATCGTGCTGTTACTTGTGATCCGATGCTGACAACTGTTGAGCAGCGTGGCACACAGGTTGGTGAAGAAGCTGCTAATATCTTAATAGGACAAGTTGAGGGAATTATCCCTATGGATAAAGTAGAGAAGAGAATTGTTCGGACTCGTCTGATAATCAGGGGATCGACACGATAAAGCAGTCTTCTCAAAGATAAAGGCTGTGTCAGATTTTATAAGAATGTATATGAGATAAGATTTTGCAAAGATGCAAATTATAAGGATTATATTATGAAGGAAAGGCCTGATTTGGGCTTCTGGAAACTTTGGAATTTGAGTTTTGGATTTTTTGGCGTCCAGATTGCCTATGCTTTACAGAGTGCTAACATCTCGCGTATCTTTGCCACGCTTGGTGCTGATCCACATAACTTGAGTTATTTCTGGATTCTTCCCCCGCTGATGGGCATTATCGTGCAACCCATTGTGGGGAGTTGCTCTGATAAAACATGGTGTCGGTTTGGAAGGAGAATCCCTTATCTTATCATAGGAGCTGTTATTGCAGTACTGGTCATGTGCTTGCTACCTAATGCCGGATCTTTGGGAATGTCGGTAAGCGCGGCTATGCTATTCGGCCTGATTGCCCTGATGTTTCTGGATACAAGCATTAATATGGCTATGCAACCATTTAAGATGTTGGTGGGGGATATGGTGAATGAGAAGCAGAAGGGATTGGCTTATGCCATTCAAAGTTTTCTCTGCAATGTCGGATCCTTAGTCGGGTATGTATTTCCTTTTTTATTCACAGCATTTGGCATTGCAAATACGGCTACACCAGGAGTGATTCCTGATTCTGTCATCTACAGTTTTTATATCGGTGCAGCTATTCTGATACTTTGTGTCTTCTATACTTCTGCAAAAGTAAAAGAGATGCCGCCTAAAGAATATGCTGAATATCATGGGCTTAAGAAAACTGATAAAGAAGATCATACCAATTGGTTTAAACTCTTGCAGCATGCCCCCGCAACTTTCTGGAAAGTAGGACTGGTTCAGTTTTTCTGCTGGTTTGCATTCATGTATATGTGGACTTACACGAATGGGACTGTGGCTTCGAATTGTTGGAATGTAAATATGACTTTGACAGCAGCTACAAGTTCTAAAGGTTATCAGGAAGCCGGTAATTGGGTAGGGATTCTTTTTGCAGTACAAGCTATCGGCAGTGTAATATGGGCAATTGTACTCCCTCGGTTCAGACGCCGTAAAGTGGCTTATGGACTGAGTCTTTTACTAGGCAGTGCAGGCTTTGTAATGACGTCTTTTATAGGTGACCAGTATTTACTCTTCTTGCCATTTCTTCTTATAGGGTGTGCCTGGGCTGCAATGTTAGCAATGCCTTTTACTTTTGTAACTAATGCTTTGGAAGGTTATGGACACATGGGGGCTTATCTGGGACTTTTCAATGGTACTATCTGTATTCCTCAAATCGTAGCAGCAGCTATTGGAGGCACTTTGCTTTCTGCGACTGGGTCTGTACAGAGTCACATGATGTTTCTGGCCGGAATTGCTTTGCTGATAGGTGCTCTTTCTGTATCAATGATTAACGAGACAGGGGAACCATAAGTATTATGCAAACGTTTGCATAGATTATTGGAGATTTTATAAGTGACCATTAAGGTGCCCCTATCTATTTTTATTAATTTAGCATCGGAAAAACTAATCATTCATCTATGATATTTGAATTCAATATAGAATATAAAACTGTTTTTGGAGAAGAGGTCGTCCTTTATCTGATAAATGACAACAAACTCTCGCGTTGTGAAATGTGGACCTGTGATGGCCGGGTTTGGAGATGCCAGTTCTCAATTAACAAAGTGCCGAAGGTGCTGACTTATAGGTATGAAGTGGAGAAAGATAAAACTCATTCAAGATGTGAATGGTCGTTGATGCCGCATACAGTAGAGATTACGGCAAAAAAGTCGGAAACTTATATTTTGTATGACAGGTGGCAGGATATTCCAGAAGATTCATATCTGTATAGTTCTGCCTTTACGGATTGTATTAATGATCAAAGACCAGATAATGTTAAAACTTCAGGTTTCATAAAGACAATCCGCTTAAAAGTAAGAGCTCCTCAACTTTGTAAAGGAGAACGACTGGCTGTTGTGGGGTCTGGTAAGGCTCTGAAAAACTGGGATGCAACTCGTGCAATTGAAATGACAGAGCAAAACTATAATGAGTGGATTGTGGATTTGGATGAAACTGCTTTTCCTGATCATCGGATGGAATTTAAATTTGTTGTTCTTAATGCTGACAGAAAAGAATTTCCGTTATGGGAAACCGGAGAAAACAGAGTGATGGAATGGCCACAGATAAAAGACGGTACGATAGTTGTATATGAGTTGGATCAGTCTTTCCTTGATCGTAGGAATAGAAAACTATCTGGAACATTGGTGCCGGTTTTTTCTTTGAGAAGCAAAAAAAGTTTTGGCGTAGGTGATTTTGGTGATCTGAAAAGAATGATTGACTGGATTTCGAAGGTCGGGCAAAGGGTCTTGCAGATATTACCGGTTAATGATACGACTACTACTCACACCTGGACGGACTCTTATCCTTATAGTTGCATTAGTATTTTTGCTATCCATCCCCAATATGTAGATCTTAATGTACTGCCGGCTTTGAAAGATAAAGACCATATAAAGTATTATAAAAAACTTCAGGGTGAACTGAATCTTCTTCGCCAGGTTGATTATGAACAGGTTAACTCTGCCAAACTCAGATATCTCCATGAACTCTTCAATCAGGAGGGCAGTAGAATCTTAAGAAGTACAGGTTTTCATGCTTTTTTTAAGGAAACAGAACAGTGGCTGGTACCTTATGCACAATACTGTGTCTTGCGAGATGAGAATAAAACAGCTGATTTTTCCAAGTGGACCAGTCATACGATGTGGAATGAAGTGGATCGTAAACGTCTTTCGACTCCGGGGACAAAAGAATATATTAAAGTTGCTTTCTGGTATTTTGTCCAGTATATCCTTGATTTCCAGATGAAGGATGCGCACCGTTATGCCCGTAGTAAGGGAGTTGTTCTGAAAGGTGATATTCCAATTGGAGTAAATCGTTATGGCTGTGATGTCTGGATGGAACCAAATTACTTTAATCTTAATGGGCAAGCGGGTGCCCCTCCTGATGCTTTTTCTGCCAATGGGCAGAATTGGGGGTTCCCTACTTATAATTGGGAAGTGATGTTGAAAGATGGCTGCAAATGGTGGATTCATCGTTTTCAGAATATGGCGAAATTCTTTGATGCTTATCGCATTGATCATATTCTGGGTTTCTTTCGCATCTGGGAGATTCCTGTAAATGCAGTGCAGGGACTCCTCGGCCAGTTTTCTCCAGCTCGGGGAATGACAGTTGATGAGATTCGTGGATATGGATTCAATTTTCAAGAGAGGCGATTTACGGAACCATTTATTACTGATTGGGTACTTGACCGGGTGTTCCGCTATCGGGCAGATGAGGTACGTGATAAATATTTGGAAAAAATTGATGACGAACGCTATCAGATGCTACCGGAATATGATACGCAGCGAAAAGTTGAGAAGGCTTTTGAAGGGTCCGTAAATCAAGAGGATAAAGATCTTCGTGATGGACTATATTCTCTGATTAGTGATGTCCTTTTTATCCGTGACTATAAAGATTATAATAAATTTCATCCCAGAATCTGTGCACAGTTTAATTTTATTTATGAAAGTTTATATGATAATGATAAGGCTGCTTTTAATAAGTTGTATGATGATTATTTTTATCATCGTAATAATCAATTCTGGGAGGACCAGGCAATGAAAAAATTGCCTAAACTTGTTCAGGCTACTCGTATGTTGGTTTGTGCTGAAGATTTAGGCATGGTTCCGGATTGTGTCCCTGCAGTCATGAATCATTTGAAGATTCTCAGTCTTGAAATTCAGAGTATGCCAAAAGAACCATACGTACGTTTCAGCCATTTGGATCGGAATCCTTATCGTTCTGTTTGTATGATATCAAGTCATGACATGCCAACGTTGAGACAGTGGTGGGATGAAGATTTGCCCCGTGCCCAGGATTATTATAATTCCGAATTGAATCATCAGGGATCTGCACCACATCCTTTACCGGGCTGGCTGGCTAAGGATATTATTTCTCGTCATCTGAAGTCTCCTTCTATGCTTTGTGTCTTGAGTATACAGGACTGGTTGGCTATGGATGAAAATATTCGACTGTCAGATGAGAATAGTGAGCGAATCAATGTTCCGGCTGATTCAAATCATTACTGGCGCTATCGGATGCATCAGAATATAGAAGATCTGATAGCAGATCATGATTTTTCAACTACAATTTCAGAATTGATCTGCCAGACAGGTAGATAATATCTCTTTTACCTTTGCTTGATGTAAGTGAAGATGATATAATGGAAAATGCAATCTATATAGATTTTTGGAAAATGATAAGAAAGATGAAGAAAAAATTATTATTTTTGTTCGGTTGCTTATTAACCGTGATGCAAATGAATGCCGTGAATATTGATCACATCGAACCAACCAATTGGTTTGTCGGAATGAACAATCCATCTTTGCAACTGATGGTATACGGAAAAGGTATCAGGAGTGCGAATGTGCTTGTGAATTATCCCGGCGTGAAGGTTGATTCGATCGTGCGTTTGGATTCTCCTGATTATCTGTTTGTGTATTTAAATCTAAAAGATGCCAGGGCTGGTCATCTTATGTTGAATTTTACACAAGGTAAAACAACAAAAAGGATAAGCTATGAATTGAAAAATCGCGAGATGGCAGGTGACCGTCATTTAGGTTTTACCAATGCGGATGTCTTGTATATGTTGATGCCTGATCGTTTTGCCCAAGGGCCTCATCATAAAAGTCATATTAGTGGCATGAATACTTATAGAGAAGACCGTTCTCAGCCGAGTCTTCGTCATGGTGGTGATCTGGAAGGAATCATAAATCATCTTGATTATTTCAAGCAGTTGGGTGTTACTGCTCTTTGGCTTACTCCTGTTCTTGAAAATAATTCTCCTGATGATCATGCTTTCAGTACTTATCATGGTTACGCAACGACAGATTATTATCATGTAGATCCGCGCTTTGGTACGAATGAAGAATATAAGCAACTTGTTCGGGCAGCTCATGAAAAAGGATTGAAAGTGGTAATGGATATGATCTTTAATCACTGTGGCTTTGAACATCCTTGGGTGAAAGATATGCCATCAAAAGATTGGTTTAATTCTCCGGGATGGCTAGCCGGAGGTAAAGATGCAAAGAGTAAATATAAACAGACTTCATATAAACTGATGACAATACTGGATCCTTATGCTTCTCAAATTGACAAAAATGAAACAGTAAATGGTTGGTTTGTACCCACTATGCCTGATTTGAATCAGAGGAATCCTCATGTCATGAAATACCTCATTCAGAATAGTGAGTGGTGGATAGAAACAGTTGATATTGATGGCATTCGTATGGATACTTATCCTTATGCTGACCGTAAAGCTATGTCTGGTTGGATGAAAACGCTTATGGAAGAGTATCCTAATTTTAATGTAGTAGGAGAAACATGGGTTACTGAACCTGCTTATACGGCTGCATGGCAGAAAGATTCGAAATTTTCGAAGATCAATAGTTATCTGCCTACTGTCATGGATTTTAGTTTCTATGATAAAATCAATAAAGCTAAGTCGGAAGAAACTGATAATGGCGAAAAAGGTCTGAATCGTGTATATAATAGTTTGTGCTATGATTACCTCTATGAAAATCCTTCTTCGGTTATGGCTTTTATAGAGAATCATGATACGGACCGTTTCTTGGGCAATGGAGAAGATACCTTAGCTTTGAAACAGGCATTAGGATTGTTGCTGACTATTAATCGTATTCCTCAACTTTATTATGGTACAGAAGTACTGATGAATGGTACGAAGGAAGTGACGGATGGGTATGTTCGAAAAGATTTTCCTGGTGGATTCCCCGGAGACAAGCATAATTGTTTTACAGTTGAAGGCCGTACAAAGGCTGAAAATAGTATGTTTAACTGGCTGAGTAAACTCCTGCATTGGCGTCAAGGTAATGAATTGATTACGAAAGGAAAACAAACACAGTTTTGCCCTCATAATGGTGTTTATGTCGTGGCCCGACAGTATGACGGTAAAATTTCTATGACGATTCTGAATGGAACTAGTAAACCAGCTGTTATGGACGTGAAGCGTTATATGGAAATTATAGGCAATCATGTCTCTGCTAAGGATGTGATAACAGGGAAAATAGTCAGGCTGGATAAAAACCTGAACTTAATGCCGCGTCAAACTCTGATCATTGAGTTCTAAATGGATGGAGATAGAAAATAAGATGATAGATGACAAGTTTCTTTTAATGTTAAAATAAAAGAAATTTTGATGTTTTCGGGATGAGGGGGAAATAAGCATAAGTGTTTTATTTCCCTCTTTGTCTATAAATGTAAATAGGGCAAGCTAATGAATGGAAATGATATTCGTTTTTACTGGCCTATTTCCTTTTTTTGAGATTATTTATTATATTTGCAGTACTTACTCATAAATAATATTCATGAAAGGCATCTTCTGTACCATCTCTTTACTTGTTTTAGTTTTAGCTAAAGTTTTTTCTCAAAATGCTTTGGTAGAACGGTATAATTGTTCAATTTTGAATATGTCTGGTGGTCTCCCAAATAACTTTGTAGATGATATTTATCCAGATAGTAATGGTTTTATCTGGATATCTACACATGGTGGCGGATTGGTCCGTTATGACGGTTATGCTTATCAGTATTTTGGAGTAGGTAATCAGGGCATTAGCTTGGAAAGCAATACTTGTAGAAATGTTTACGAAGATGATTTTCATAGACTTTGGATAGCTTTTGAGGAAGGTGTTGAAGTACTTGATCTTGAAACTTTAGAACCTGCCAATTTGAAATGTACGACCAATGTTCTTTCCAGAAAACTAAAATTGCTGATGGGTGAAAATTGTATTCGGGTATATAAAGATTCTAAAGGTTTGATTTGGTTCTTAACCAGAGAGCATTTTTGTAGAGTACGCTTTGATAGAGATGGAAATATATGCGATATTAAAGTTTTTAAATTTAATGCTACTGCCCCTGATGTAGCGATTAAAGATCTGTATTCAGATGGAAATGTAATGATTGGATGTGATGGCAGTGTTGGCAGAATGGTCGTGAAAAGAGGGGAACTGATTATGAAACCTTTCTGGAACATGCCCGTAAATCATCCTGGTTCTTTTATTACGGATTTGATTCGTTATCAAAATCATATCTGGGTGGCGACAAATGCAGGCTTGTTCTGTTTAGGTAAAAAAGTGATTTCATATTTTCATAATGGAAGTGCCATAGGACTTTCACACAATTTCATTTCATCCTTAGCCGTTTCCCCAAATAATCGACTTTTGATTGGTACACTTGGTGGAGTTGATATTCTAGACGGGCGAAGTAGAAAAATGGAACACTGGAATATTTTGAGTAAAATCAATCCTTTAAGCAGTAATTTCGTGAATTGTATCTGTGCGTATCATAAGCAGATTTGGGTAGGTACAGAGACCGGCGGCATTGTAAAACTGGCTCCGCGATATCTAGAACTGGTTAATTATGTTCATTCTAAAGATTTATCTTCATTATCTCCTAATGCTGTAAATGCGATGTATGCTGAACCTGACGGTACATTATGGGTAGGAACTGTAGAGGGAGGACTAAGCCGACGTGTCGCAGGAACTGATTCCTTTATTCATTATACAACAGCCAATTCAGGGCTTACTCATAACAGTGTGTCTACTCTTACTCCAGATCTTCAGGGTAGGTTATGGATTGGTACATGGGGGAAGGGTGTCTGCGTTATGAATTTTAAAAAACCGGGTTTAATAGTTCCTCTTGTTGTCAGTAAAAAATATACATCTTTGTTTATGTTTGTCGGTGCTATGGCTTTTGATCGTTTTAATGGTGGAATGTGGATAGGAACAAATGCAGGATTATATTTTTATGATTTCAAAAATCGTCAGGTTGAAAATCCTTTTCCTGGATGTAGAAAGATTACTGGATGTATAGGCAGCTTAGTGACTCGTAACGGACTTCTTCTTATGGGCTGTGGAAATGGCATGGTAGAAGTTTATTTGAAATCAAGACCTTCAGGGAAAGGCTTCTTCAAGATGAGACAATTTAAATATAAGTTAGATGCACCTGGAAGTGGAATTATTGATGAGATTACATCTTTTTGCCAAACAAAAGATGGTGCGATTTGGATGGGCAGCAATGGGTATGGTCTGTATCGTATGATTTTCAAAGGAGAGAAGACTATTATCAAGTCTTTTACGATGAAACAAGGATTAGCCAACAATGCTGTAAAGGGCATTGTTGAGGATAGAAAGGGCTTATTATGGATTACTACGGACCATGGACTTTCTCAGTTAAATCCTAAAACGGGTGTGTTTACTAACTATATGGAAGTAGACGGGCTACTTAGTTCTCAATTCTATTACAACTCGGCTATTCGTTCCAATACCGGGCATTTATTCTTTGGTACGGATAAGGGATTAATAGAGCTGAAAGGCGAGCAAACACCTTATATATATAATGGTGAACTTCATTTTACCCGTCTTCTTGTAGGCAGCCAGGAAGCACGTGCTCATACCCGTTATTTAGATAAGGATATATCTATTGCCAAACAGATTAATCTGCGTGAAAGTGACCGATCCTTTACGGTGGAATTTTCTTCTCTTAGTTATGGAAGTGAAACACAAGGCACTTACAGTTATAGGATGAAGGGATTTGAGGATAAATGGATGTTCTTGCCTCCTGGGCAGCATAGTGTTCGTTATTCTACTTTGCCCTCCGGTCATTATGATTTTGAGGTAAAATACATCTCTTCTGCAAACAGGGATACTTATAATCCTGTGATTTCTATTGGTATCCATGTTACTCCTTATTTCTGGAAAAGTTGGTGGTTTATTACTTTGCTGCTGGTCTTCTTGGCCGTATTGCTTTATTATCTTTATAAGCGTCACTTACAAGAAATGAGAAAGTCTGAAGCTGAACAACTTTATCGTCCTATTGAGGTTGTCTTGGAAAAAAGTGAAGATCCTGGGATTATGCAGCAGCGTATCCAGACGATTCTCAACAATCAGGAACTGTATGATAGTAGTAACCGTAAAAGCGTTATGGTTGACAAGGAAGAAACTGTGAAAACGAAGAAGTCTTTTATGGAAAGAATTATGGAACTTCTGGAATCCAATTATGCTGATTCTTCCTTTGGCATTATGGAACTTTGTGATCAGATGCATGTTAGCAAGAGTACCTTAGGTGTAAGGTTAAAACTGGAAACGGGTGTATCTACAATACAGTTTATCAGAGATTATCGCTTGGATATTGCTAAAAAGTTACTAGAGGGAAATAGAGCTAATCGTAATGTTGCAGAAATAGCTTATAGAGTAGGTTTTAATGATCCCAAGTATTTTACTCGTTGTTTTACTAAAAAATATGGTATTTCTCCTTCTTGTTATTATAAAGGGTAGATTTTATTTTCCAAAAAAGGTCCTTTTTGTCGCTCAATAAAAGGGATTTGTATAATAAGTGTTTGACTCACATTCAAAATATTGTTTGTCCACCTAAAACAATATTTTGTCCACCTTCTTGTTTCTTTTATTAACTACATTTGCTACGATAATTTACCAAAAAACATAAATAACCTATCTTAAACATTAAAGTACTATGAAGATAAACAAAGTATTAACTGACATTGATATTGGAGTGCTTCTGCCCCCAATTTTCTATCCTTAAATCATGTAAGAGAAAAGCAGCAATATGCTGAATACAGTGAACCAATACGCAAAGGATTGGTTACTGAAACCTAAATAGCATATATTTAATATTAAACCTAAATACAATTAAAATGAGGAAACAACTATTTTCAGTGATGCTAATTCTTCTGAGTTCTATGGGCGTTTTTATAGTCTATCCGACTCCCATAATGGCCTCAGTAGTGGCACAGGCAGAGACCATCCGCGTCAAAGGCCAGGTTGTTGACGAACAGGGAGGGCCGCTTATTGGAGCAACCATCAGGGTGAAAGGTGCCAATAGTGGCACCACAACCGACCTTAATGGCAACTTTCAAGTGAACGTTTCTGCTAATGCCATCCTCGTAGTGAGTTACGTGGGCTACAAAGACCGTGAGATTGCCGTACGTGGTCGTGTAATCATTGACCCGATTCAGCTCTCTCAAGACAGCAACTCGCTTGATCAGGTCGTCGTCGTCGGGTATGGTACGCAGAAGAAAGCTGACCTGACCGGTTCTGTGTCTGTAGTAAATGCTGAAGAGATGAAGAAAACATCCAATTCTAATATCTCTACCCTGTTGGAAGGTAAGGTTCCAGGTGTACAGATTACTACCGATGGTCAGCCTGGTGCTGACCCAACAGTAAGGATTCGTGGTGTGGGTTCATTCGGAAGCACTGCACCTCTATATGTAGTCGACGGTGTGCCTATGGGAACGACTATTCGAGATTTCTCGCCTAACGACATTGCTTCTATACAGGTGTTGAAAGATGCATCCGCTGGTGCTATCTATGGTTCACGTGCTGCGAATGGTGTGATTATCATTACTACAAAGAATGGACAGAAGGACCAGCCTTTGAAGGTGGATTACTCTGGTTATATGGGTGTCGACTACGTTCCCGAGAATGTATACGACGTGATGGACGCCGACCAGTACAGCCAGTACATTGGCCAAGCTTGTGCCAACTCTAATACTCCTTTGCCTGGAGGATACCGTCTTGACGCCTCTACGGGTCGTTACCATTTTATTGATAATACTAATACCGACTGGTTTAGTGAGGTGTTTAAGACAGGTATTCGTCAGGATCACAATGTAAATTTCAGTGGTGGCGGTGCACATAATACTTATAATATAGCCCTCGACTATTTTGACCAGAAGGGTACGCTGGAAGGTGCCGGCCCTAACTACAAGCGTTATACAGCTCGTGTAAATAACACGATGGACACGAAGTTTATCAAGTTCCGTACCAGCTTCGTCTATTCTCATTCTGACCAGGACAATATGGGACTGTCGAATGCTTCCGAGTATGTTCAGGGTCTTTACGGTGATGTTACCAATGTACTTCGTGGTACGCTGCTAATGCCGCCGACTATTAAGGCTTATGACCCGTCTACATGGGTACTTGATGACCGTGTAGGTTTGGCTAACGGCTATCATTACGATGCTTACGGTTACGGTGTGTATTATGATAATATACATGGTGATATTTCGGCTTCAAATCCTCTGCTAATCAATAATCTGCTGGTACGCAATGCCTTAGTAGATCGTTTCGTGGGCAGTGGCTCAGCTGACGTAGACTTATTTAAGATGTTGAGTCTGAATACGAAGAACCAAAGTTTGCATTACAATATCAACCTGTCATACAGTAAAACCAATGCTAAGGACTACACTTGGATTCCGGCATGGGTCCAGAGCAATCGTGTATACCTTGACAAAAGTAATGAGCGACTGACGGAAGGTTATCGCACCTATTCAGACGCGCTAATCGAGAACACGCTGACCTATGACGGTACCATTGGCAAACATCACATCAACTTAGTGGCTGGTCAGACCTACGAGGAGGAAAATACCAACATGCTGACAGGTTGGGGTATTGATTTTTCGGAACCTTATTTTCTGCAGATTCAGAATGCTGCTACTACACACGCTGAATCTTACGAATATAAGCATGCTCTGGCTTCTTACTTTGGCCGTTTGAACTACAACTATGACGAGAAGTACCTCTTCTCTGCTATTGTCCGTCGTGACGGCAGCTCTCGCCTATCGAAAGACATTCGCTGGGGTACTTTCCCTTCTATATCTGTCGGTTGGCGTTTCGACAAGGAGAAGTTCTTCCCATTCAGCCACGACATTGTCAACATGTTCAAGATTCGTGCCAGTTATGGTGTGCTTGGTAACGAAAACATTGGTGAGTACCAGTATCAGGCTACGATGACTCGTAACAACATGACTTATAGCTTCAATAACTCGTCTGTGACAGGTTCTGCTATTTCGACCTTTGTCGACAATAATATCTCATGGGAAAAGAAGAAGACTACCGACATCGGTCTAGACCTGGCCATGTTTAACAACCGCTTAGAGTTTACTGCCGAGTGGTATAAGAATCGTTCTGAAGACTTGCTTTACGGGGTTCCTGTTCCTGAACAAGCTGGTGTTTCCAACACGACGGTGACCATGAATGCCGCTTCGATGGATAACAGTGGCTTTGAGTTCTCTGCTCTCTATCGTAACCATGACCATGCAATGAAGTATGAGATCAGTGCCAATTTGAGCACCTTGAAGAATAAAGTGACTTCTCTGGGCTTTGGTACTGATTCTTACATCTCAGGTGCTTATGCCACCTATGTAGGCCATGAGGTTGGTAAGTTCTATGGCTGGGTTTATGAAGGCATCGCTCGTACACAGGCTGATTTGAACAATCATGCTACTCAGCAGGGCGCCAAAATTGGTGACTGCCTCTATAAGGATGTTAGCGGACCAGATGGTAAACCTGATGGGGTCATTGATGAGCACGACCAGGTGGCCTTAGGTAGTGGCATGGCAAAGGTCAATTTCGGGCTGAATGCACATCTGGAGTATAAAAACTTCGATTTGAGCATCGTTACGTATGGTGCATTGAATTATCACGTAGCAGACAACATCTACAATAGTCTGAATTCTTGTTATGGTTGGGGCAACAGGGATGTGGCCATGCTTGACGCTAACAGATACTCAGAGGATGGTTCAACCTATATATCCAATGTTCCACGTACTTACGCGACAAACAACGCCACACTGGCTTGGAATGATCTTTTCAGCTCTCGCATGATCCAAAATGCTGCCTATTGGAAGATAGCCAACGTTGAACTTGGCTATAATTTCCCTGATAAATGGTTTGGCGGTATCGTTACTGGTGTACGTGCTTATATCTCAGCACAAAATCTATATACCTTCACAGGCTACCACGGTTACAACGTGGACTATGCAGGTGCTACGTTTACTCCGGGCTATAACTTCTGCTCATTCCCAAGTGCACGCAGTTTTATGTGTGGTATTCACTTCACATTCTAATAGCTCGCAAATAAGACTCTACGAGAATTTAATATGAATCATTAATATGAAACTATATAAAATTTCCCTTGCCCTGTTCCTGGGCCTCGGCACGTTTACTTCGTGCAACGACAAACTGGAATTGGTGAACCCCAACCAGCAGACATCAAGTACCTTTGGCTTTGATGCCAATGACCTGGAGGAAAGCGTCGTGGCTGCTTACAATCACATTCGTATGGAAGGTTCTTATGCTCGTGTGGGCTATACCATTGATGTGTGCCGCGGCGATGAAGCCTGGAATTCTTCACAAGTATGGTATCTACCTTTTGACGACCTTGATGCCCCTGTTACCAGCGATATCACTTGGTGGCCTTGGCGTGAGTGGTACTACACTATCAACGTTTGTAACTTCGCTATTTCACGTTGTGGAGATGACGACTCTCAGCTCTCTGAACAGATGCGCCGCATCAAGGGTCAGGTGCTCTTTCTCCGCGGTTTGGCTTACTACAACCTTGCCGGATATTATCAGAACCCACCACTCTTTACAGATTATAAAAGCTACTCTACACTCGATGGTCTCTATGGCGCAAACAGTACTTATGATCAGGTGCTTGATCAGGTGGAGAAGGATTTCATGGAGGCTATGAGTCTTCTTCCGTCTCGTGATGAAGGTGGTGAATGGGCTGGTGGCCGCGCAACCTGCGGGGCTGCCGCCGGATACTATGCTCGTACACTGATGCAGCGCCACAAGTACAGCGAGGCTCTTACCGTACTCAAGGATATCATCAACAAGAAGTATGGAACATACAAGCTCATGACCAACTATGGTGACAATTTCCGGCAAGGTCCTGAATATGAAAATAATGCCGAGAGTCTCTTCGAGGTGCAGTTCCTCGACTATGGCTCACAGGGTACCGACGATGAGTGGACACCTGTCAACACTAGTCCGAATGCGACACAGGGTTCTGCTATCGAGAGCAACTATGCACCTGGTAGATTTGGTGGCTGGGCTGATATCTCTGCTTCACCATGGCTCTATCAGCTTTTCAAGAAAGAGCGTACTACAAGTGGTATGCTTGACCCCCGTCTTTACTGGACTATCGGTACCTACGAGCCTGACTGGGAAGGTTTTGAAAATGGTAATGTGGCTTATGGAGAGACAATGACTCCTACTGATACTATAGTGACTAACAACACCAATGGTGGCTTGCCTATTGCCAAGTTTACCAACTTTCGTACTGGCCTTTATGACAAGGTGGTCACTGGTCTGCATGATGGTATCAATCTGCGACTGATGCGGTACTCTGACGTATTGCTTCGTGCTGCTGAATGTGAAAACGAGGTCAATGGTCCTACCCAGCAGGCTATTGATTGGATCAACCAGGTGCGTGAACGTGTCGGTCTTGCTGATCTGAAACTCGCAGATTTTCCTACAGCAGATAAGTTGTTCGAGCAGATTGCCAACGTGGAACGTCCTAAGGAGTTTGGTTGCGAGTTCGGTCGTGGCTTAGACCTGATTCGCTGGGGCTTCTTCTATAGTGCCGACCGTCTGCAGCAGTTGAAAGAGCACGGAACATTCCGACGTTCTCTTCATCATGCCAAGGATCCTGTCAAATACTCAGACATCGCTAATGATCCGGAATTGAAGTGTTCTTACGATACTTATGTACAGGGACATGAGTTTCTGCCGATCGTCCAGACCTTGACTAACAAAAATCCTAATCTTAAGGGCAATTCGGCCAACGAGAGTACAGACAATTCTGTCTATTTCAAGCAGAATGGTTGGACTGTCCATCCTGTAGTTGATCTGAGCAAATAGAAAAACAAACATGACTTTCATGGAGCCTTATTGGGCTCCACGGCGAAGCCTAAAATTATATAAAGAACATGAAACATCTAAATAAATTAGTATATGTCTTCAGTACTGCTGCTCTCGGGCTGCTGGTTCTGACAAGTTGTGAAGGTGGTGACATGTATAAAGTGAACGCTCCCGACTGGATTACCCAGAAAATTGATTCAATTGAAAATGCGAAAAAGTCGCATGAAGAGCCATTAAAAGGTATGCAGGAAGACGTATATACCATTGGCGCCACAGACTTTTCTTCTGGCTGGTGGCAGAGTTTCTCTAAATATTATGTAGTGCCTGACGGTCAGAAGTGGAACGCTGTGTTCAACCTCAATCTCAACCCGAATGACAACACCTACTATAAAAACTTTGCTCTCATCATTACCAATGATGCAGACCGTGGTGGTAATGGATATACCGAGTATGGAACCATCCGCTTTGATGCTACAGGAGACACAGCCACTTACAACTCACAGTGGGGAACATACCTCTACTTCAAGTATACCAAGAGCACGCAACTACTCTCACCTGATGCTAACAATGCTGATGCTAATGTGCAGAAGCTGGGCGGGAAGGTGACGCTGACCGTGGATCGCTCGAGAAAAGATTCATTTGTTGTAAAAATGACCAATGGAACAGTGACGAAGACCTACACGCAGCCATATAAACTGCGTAATCTCAATGTTGACGCTTCTGATACTAACATCCGTTGCTTCCTCTGTGTAGAGGGATCCTACATCAATTTTCTGCAGACCAACATTGTTCCTATCGGTGGACTCACATCAGCTAAGGATAAGGCACCAGTTTCCATGGTATTGCAGAATGTGCCTAGTGAAGTAGACGAGGGCACTTCGCTCGACAATGCTATGGCCAATGTATCGGCAGTTGTGACTTACGAGGAAGGTGTGAAAAAGACCGTTCCGGCTTCCGAGCTCTACTTCTCAGCCATTCCTGATATGAACGATTTGGGTGAAAAAAATTTGGTGGTTATTTATAATAAGACCTTCAAAGGTGAGGTCGCCACAAAGCCTATTGTGGCCAGTGCTAAGTTCAATGTCGTGGCTAAGATCAGCTCTATTAAGGTGACGCAGAATCCTACTCACACCAACTATTATTTCTTCAGTACCACGGCTACCAGTAGCCTGAACAGCCGCACTTTGGCCTTTGACCCGACTGGTTTAGAGGTGACAGCTACCTATGCTAATGGTACAGCAAGTGTAATCAATAATTCTAAACTGTCGTTTTCGGCAGTGCCAGCTTTGGCTGGTAACCATACTGTAACTATTACGACCTCCAATGGCAAGACTGCGAAGGTGAACGTAAGTGTTTCTGGGTCTAAGCCTGAAACTGTTACTGCCAGTCCGACTATTCTGGGTGCTAAAGATAACACGACAACCTTTGCTTCTGCTTTCACCGATCTCATCAACGTGCCGGCAGGTGAGACCCGTGCCGTCAGTTTTACCAACTACAGCGATCTAAAGAACAACTGGGATAATTTCGTAATTGAACTTCGTGGTAACGGTGGCGTTTATGGTGACGTACGCGCCGACAACTACGGTTGGTCTGGGCAATTTTATGATGCTTGCATCCACAACGGTACACAGGGGGACTGGGCTGCTTGGCTCGCTACGATGAACGGCGCTAAGGTGACGGTCTACGTGACCAACTGCAATAACGGTACTGCTGATGTGCAGGCTGTGATGAAAGGTACTGATGCTAACACTTACACTCAATACTACCTAGGACTGGGCAATATTAAACCGAGCGACCTTAACTTTGCTTTTACTGTAGACCACTGTCATCTGGTGTTTGGTACGGTCTCTGCTGAGATGTTATATCGTCATTGAAGAGATTCATTCATATAATAAGAACAGGGGAGTCACTGATTTCGCGACTTCCTCGGTTCTCTCTTAGGTATTATTTTATATCACTATTAGTCTAAATGAAAAAAATTGCATTCTTAGCCTTGACACTCTTGAGTGTCTTTTCGTTTGCAGCTTGCTCAAGCAGTGATCCTGACAATAACAATGGTGGAACGAGCAATAATAATCCTGATAGCGAATACACCGCGCCGACTTATGAAGATTACTATGTAGGCTTTTCCGACTGGAACAATCGCGCGAAGTGGAACTTAGCTAATGTCCATGACCCCACTGTGGTACTTGCTGACGATGGTTATTATTATATGTACCAGACTGATGCCAGCTATGGCAACGTCCATTATAACCATGGTCACTTCTTCTGCCGTCGCTCTAGGGATTTAGTCAACTGGGAATTCCTCGGAGCAACGATGCATGGTATCCCGTCGTGGGTAAAGACCAAGCTCAACGAGATACGCAGTAATATGGGACTTGGTGCCAGTACTGCAGATTTTAATGACCAGACTCAGTTTGGCTTTTGGGCTCCTTGTGTGCGTCGTATCAGTAACAATCTATACCGCATGTATTACGTCATCACTATCCCTGGTACTATTAACGGAAATGGTACATGGAGTGAACGATCCTTTGTTGGCCTGATGGAGACATCTACCCCTGCTGATATAGACTCATGGAAAGACAAGGGCTACGTTATCACTAATTATTCTGATAAACAATTGAATTTTCAAGTAAGTACAAATGACTGGAATAACTGCTATTTCAAATATAACGCCATTGATCCATCGCTGATTATCACTGACAGTGGTGAGAATTGGCTCATCTATGGCTCATGGCATAGTGGCATTGCTGCCGTACAGTTGAACCCTTCAATAGGTATGCCGCTTAATGAACTGGGTAATCCTTGGGGTGACAAGAATGCGGCTGCCTATGGCAAGACCGTCTACAATCGTTTTCTCGGCAAGACAGGACAACGCTGGCAGGGTAGCGAGGCTCCGGAAGTAGTATACCATAATGGATACTACTATCTGTTTCTTGCCTATGATGAACTATCTGTGGCTTATAATACTCGGGTAGTGCGCTCGAAAAACATCGATGGTCCTTATTACGACATTACGGGGCGTAATGTGACCAGTGAAGGTGGAGAGGCTTATCCTATTGTCACCCATCCGTATAAGTTTGGTAATGATCATGGTTGGGTAGGTATCAGCCATTGTGCTATTTTTGACGATGGTAAAGGCAATTGGTACTATGTTTCGCAGCAGCGCTTCCCTGCTAATTTTAATGGTAATCCTTACAGTAATGCCCTTATGATGGGTGGCGTACGCTCCATCATCTGGACTTCCGACGGATGGCCTCTCGTTCTGCCGGAACGCTATGGTGCTGTGCCGAAAAAGCCAATCAGTGAAAGTGAGTTGGTTGGCACCTGGCAGCATATTAACCTTGTTTATAGTTACCAAAAGCAGGATGTTTCTACAATTATGGTACTTGACAGTGACCATAATGTAAAGTCAGGCTGGAATGAAGGTTCTATATGGCAGTTTGATGCTGCAAGTAATGTGCTGACCATTGGCACAGCAAAGCTTTATCTCAGGCGTGAGGTAGACTGGGAAGCTTCTCCTCGTAAGGCAACTATTGTCTATGCCGGTTATAGTTCAACAGGCACTGTAACTTATTGGGGCAAACATGTTTCTGAAGATAACTGATTTTTTAAGATGAATAATGATAAGTTTAGCGGTATAATCATGGATTTGTTTATGAGAAAACTTCTTCTTATCTGCTCTGCGTTAATGGTGGCTACTTTCGCAAATGCAGCTCTTCAGGATACCATTGCGTTTGTTCACGATCCTGTCATGGCTTATGAGAAGGGTACGTATTATATCTATGCTACGGGGGAAAATATCTCAGAAATGACATCCACGGATCGTCGTCACTGGACGATTCTTAGGGATGGATTACTTTCTGATATCCCAGTATGGACGCACCGTGTACCTGGTTTTAAAAATTTCATCTGGGCACCTGATGTAATCCGATGGCATGGTAAATGGTGGATGGCTTATTGCTGTTCTTCATTTGGCGTAAATACATCTGTTATTGGTCTCCTTCAGGCTAAGTCACTTGGGGAGAATACATGGGTGGACAAAGGAATGATCATTGAGAGTGATTCCTGTGATCATTACAATGCTATTGATCCAAATTTTGTTATTGATGATAATGACAGGCCGTGGCTTGTTTTCGGTAGCTTCTGGGATGGTATTCAACTCGTACCGCTTAATGATAAGATGCATGTGCTGAAAGATGCCAAACTACAGACCATAGCTCGTCGCTATGTTCATGTTCCGGACAGTATTGTTAATCCAACGTCGATACATGCGGGTGGTAATGCAATTGAAGCGCCATTCGTTTTTAAGCATAATGGCTGGTATTATCTTTTTGTGAGCTGGGATTATTGTTGCCGTGGATTAAAGAGCAATTATCGTGTAGTCGTAGGAAGAAGCAGGCAGATATATGGCCCATATTTGGATCGGAATGGGTGTAACATGTCCCAGGGAGGAGGTACATTAGTTATACAGGGCGACAAAAAAGAGTTTGAAGCTGTAGGGCATTGCGCGGTTTATCATCTTAGGGATGGAGATATCTTTATCTGCCATGGTTATAGTATCTCGAGAGGAGGTGCATCCGTCTTATTGCAACGTCATGTAAAATGGGATAAAGGAGACTGGCCTGTACTTACATTATAGGGCTGGTCTTTATAGAAAATACGTATGTGCCAAAATGTTATCTTTTCGTGATTTTCTTAGTGGGAAGTATAAAATAGGTTAGAATCCAATATGGAAAATTACGCCCAAAGAAGATTTTACAATTATGAAATAGAATATAGTGAAATAATGATTTTAATTTCGCCTACTCTCAACTGGTATGAGTAAAATCAATCTTATGAACCTTTTTCCGTTGTTCTTCGGTTATTTCACAATGAATGAGGAAAACTTTTCAAATGTTGTTCTTCTTGTTCCAGTTATGACTGATATTATTTTATTTTCAACTTTGGTAACGTCATCTGTGACTGGTTCTGATTATTTTTGGAAGGTTTCCTGGTATTCTGTTTCTGGAAATCCTATCATTGCAGACTTCTTACGGTCCAAGGTATAATTTAATATAGATTGACGGGTAATAGAATGTTATATTCTCCATTCTTCAATGAATAATATGACTTGTATTTCTTACTTTGAGGAAATATCTAGATTTTTTTGTTCGTTTATGAAAATAATATTAATAATGGATAAAATAGTATTATTCGCTTCGTGACGTTTTTATTATATTTGTAGCTGAAAACTAATAGTCATTGATATAAAGTGTATATTCCAATATTTTGAAAAATGCAGAAATTGGAGATAATTAATTATCTGTAGTTTAATAGCCAAATTATCGAGGTGTTTTCTGAAACAAGTAATCTTTATGCCTCTCTTTATAGTTTTTCCTGTTAATATTAAATGTCAATTTCTAAGAAGATATACTTGTCTTTATCATTCTTCATAAAATGATATAGGATATATATTTGAATGTGAAATTATAAAAATACTCTTAAATGTCTGAATGTTTTTAGGATAATATCAGGGGAAAGTAAGCAGTGATTGTTATGCTTTCCCTTTTCTATCAGAAATAACTAATGTAAAATTACTTTCCCTTTTTTATGGTATGCTTGATGTATTTTCTTTTAGTATAAGAGTAATAATCCGGCTATAGCGGCATAACCAATCATCCGGATAGGATTGATCTTAATCTTGGTCCCTATAATGGTCGCAATAAATAAAAAGATACTGATGCAGAACTGCCAAGGCTGTTCAGGTGTAGAAAAGTTATCACTTGTGCATAATAGTAAGGTGGTTGCTGCTAATAGTCCTACTATGGCAGGCTTGATACCCATTAGTATATTTTGAATGGTTGATACAGGTACATATTTTATGATTATTTTACTGACTAAAATGATTAAAACCAAGGAGGGAAGTATGAGTGCGAAAGTGGCTGTAACGGAACCTAAGATAGACATAAGAGTACCAAAGCCGGCATTGTGGATGGCAGAATATCCACAATAAGTCGCGGAATTGATTTCAACAGATCCCGGAGTTATTTCTGAGATGGCAATAATGTCTGTAAATTCTCTCATCGTTAACCAACTGAAACGGGTGACAACTTGTCCTTGGATGAGAGATATCATAGTATATCCTCCACCGAAGCCGAATAATCCGATTTCAAAGAATGCGATAAAAAGACGTAGAAAAATCATGCTTAATGGTCTTTATCTTAAATAATGGGGATATTTATCTTATGACATAGATTATTCTTTCAATATTCTCGTCATCATTTGCCTTCTGTCGGCTGAATGAATTTGCCATAGATAAAACCGCCGATGCCAGCTGCAATTATAATCCAAATAGGATTGACTCCTAATAGCCAGATTAATAGTGCTCCACTGGCAGGAATCCAACAATTTGCCCATGTGATATGGGCGCTTTTAGCCATGTTGAATGTCGGAATTGCAACCAATGCTACTACAGCCGGACGGATGCCGCGGAACATGGCGGCAATGATATGATTGTGTTCAAACTGATGCAGGAACATGGCTATGAGTATGACGACAAGGAATGAGGGAAGGATCGTACCTACAGCAGCAACAATACTTCCTTTTGTCTTTCGTAGTTTGTATCCGATGAGTACACTTGTGTTAATGGTCATAACACCTGGACAACTCTTGACTTTGGCAATCAAGTCAAGAAATGGTTGTGTCTCCATCCATTTATACTGATCGACTACATAGTTCTTTATAATGGGGATTGTTCCATCTTTTCCTCCTAATGTCATCAACCCAACCTTAAAGAACGTTTTGAATAAGGTCCTATAATCTTTTTCCATACCTTTTCATTCTAATCGGTATTCCAGTAGTCTTTGATACCATCAGATAGAGATGAAAAAAGGGAGCCGGAAAGCCCCCTCTTTCCTAATGATAAATGTTTATTCTGTCTTTTGTTCAATCCACTTTCGAGCATTTACAAAAGCTTCAATCCAAGGTGTGATTTCATCCTTCTTACGATCAGTAGGGTAGAAGGCATTCTGCCATGGGAAGATTGCACGTTCAGGGTGTGGCATCATGGCAAGGTGTCTGCCATCTGCTGATGCGATTCCTGCTACATTATAATCGCTGCCATTGGGGTTACCTGGATATTCTGCATAGTTATATTTGGCTACGATATTATACTGGTCTTCCGGTTCTGGCAGGTAGAAACGTCCTTCTCCATGGGCTACCCAAATGCCGAGTTTGCTCCCTGACAGACTTTTCAGCATAATACTGTCGTTTTGAGGAATACTTAATCCCAAGAATGCACTTTCGAATTTTTGAGAGCGATTCGGACGAAGATGGGCACAGTGTTCGTGTTGAGGATTAATGAGATTAAGTTCTATCATCAACTGGCAACCGTTGCAAATGCCTAGACTCAGTGTGTCCTCTCTCGCATAGAATTTATCCAATGCTTCCTTAGCTTTGGGATTATAAAGGAATGCGCCTGCCCATCCTTTGGCGGATCCAAGTACGTCGGAATTTGAGAACCCACCACAGAATACGATGAAGTTGACATCTTCCAATGTTTCCCTGCCACTGATCAGATCAGTCATCATGACATCCTTTACATCAAATCCAGCCAAGAATAGAGTATAAGCCATCTCGCGATCTCCATTTGTACCTTTCTCACGTATAATAGCGGCTTTTATTCCTGAATATTCTCGACGATCTGGATTCAGACCATATTGAGAAAGTTTACCGGTAAAATGTGGATTGATCTTAATCTCTATGGGTTGCTTTTTGTAATTGATATAACGCTTTTTAGCCATCCCATTCTGACTTTGATCACGGTCAAGCAGATAAGATGTCTTATACCAGATAGTCCGAAGTGCATCAATGTCAAATTCGTGTTGGAATTCATCCTTGACAATAACCACTTTTCGGTTGTCAGGAGTAGGATATCCGATTTTTGCAAAACCAATACCCGCGGCATCTAAGAACTTCTTTAACTCATGTTTGTGTTCATCGCTGACTTGGATAACAACACCAGAATTTTCAGCAAACAGTATCTTAATGATATCATTACCAGCAATGTCATACAGGTTGATGTGCATTCCACCATCCAGATTCGCAAAGGTCATTTCCAATAGGGTAGTAATGAGTCCACCAGCAGAAATATCATGACCAGACAGAATCCATCCTCGATGTACAAGCTCCTGTATTGCATTGAAGCAATCAACAAAATAATCAGGATTTTTGACAGTCGGAACATCATCTCCTACCTTATTAAGGCTTTGTGCAAATGCACTTCCGCCTAGTCGTTGCTCGTCATAGCTGAAGTCAATATGATAGAGTGAAGAATTTTTATCATTGACAAGTACAGGACTGACGGTTTTTCTCACGTCACTCACTTGCCCTCCTGCTGTAACGATAACTGTTCCCGGTGAAATGATTTTTTCTCCGTCAGGATAGTCCTGGCTTAAAGAAAGAGAATCTTTTCCGGTAGGAACGTTTACGTGAATGTCACAACAGAAATCGGATAATGCTTTTACTGCCGTGTATAAGCGAGTGTTCTCACCTTCCTGACTACGACAGGGCCACATCCAGTTAGCTGATAGGGAGACATAATTTAACGGACTGTCAGGCTCTTTGCCTGCATGTCCTGTCTCTTCATCTCCTAATGGGGCCCATACGAGATTGGTTAAAGATTCAGCAACAGAGAGTACACTACCTGCTTCGGGATCAGCCAATCCGGCTTGCGGAGCATGCCCGAGAGCAGTAGCTATTCCTTTTATACCTCTATAGTCAAGAGTGACAACGCCACAATCACTTAGTGGCAACTGGATTTGTCCTTGGCCTTGCTGACGGGCAACTCTTCCAGTCACGGAACGGTCAACTTTATTCGTCAACCAGTCTTTGCAGGCTACTGCCTCTAACTGTAGAACTCGGTTGAGATATTCGTCCAGGTGATCTTGGGTATAGGCCACGTTCTCATAATGACGTTCGATGGTCTTGTCAACCATGACCGTTTTAGGTGAATGTCCGAACATCTGAGCTACATCCAGGTCGAATGGTTTTTTACCATCACTTTGTATAAAACTGAAGTGGGCATCACCTGTTGTTTTACCGACCACATACATGGGAGCACGCTCACGATCAGCAATCTTCTGAACATGATCCAGATATTTCTGGTCAATCAAAAGTCCCATACGCTCCTGACTTTCATTGCAGATAATTTCTTTTGCACTGAGAGTCTTGTCTCCGATCGGTAATTTAGTCATGTTAATTTGCCCACCACAATCCTCGACTAGTTCTGAAAGACAATTCAGATGTCCTGCAGAACCATGGTCATGGACACTGATGACGGGGTTAGAGTCATCTTCGACCAAAGCACGGATTAAATTATAATCTCTTTTCTGCATCTCCGGGTTGGCCCGTTGGACGGCATTCAATTCGATACCATTACTATATCTACCAGTGTCTACAGAACTTACAGAACCACCACCAAGCCCGATGCGGTAATTATCTCCACCAACGACGACAATCTCATTTCCTGTTTGTGGCTCTTTCTTCAGGCAATCGCGCTTCTTGCCATAGCCAACACCTCCAGCGAGCATGATAACTTTATCATAAGCGTATTTCTCATTGTTTTCGGTATGCTCAAAAGTAAGCAGGGAACCTGTGATGAGCGGTTGACCAAATTTGTTGCCGAAATCACTGGCTCCATTGGAGGCTTTAATTAGAATTTCTTCTGGAGATTGATAAAGCCATTTCCTGACAGGTAAGATATCTTCCCAATCACGCTCGGAATCTTTTTCTCCATTGTCATCTTTTATACGGGGATAAGCAGTCATGTAAACGGCTGTTCCTGCAATAGGCCAAGAACCTATGCCACCTCCCATACGGTCACGTATTTCACCTCCGGTTCCGGTAGCTGCGCCATTAAAGGGCTCTACAGTTGTAGGGAAATTATGGGTCTCAGCTTTCAATGAGATAACACTTTCGATATCTTTTATCTTGAAGAAATCGGCAGTGGTCTGATCTGTTGGAGCGAACTGCTCGATGACGGGACCTTGAGCAAAAGCTACATTATCTTTATAGGCAGAAAGAATTCTGCCTGGATTTTCTTTTGTCGTCTTTTTGATCATTGCAAAAAGTGAACTCTCCATTTTCTTTCCGTCAATGACAAATTCACCACCAAAAATTTTGTGGCGACAATGTTCGGAATTGACTTGCGCAAAACCGAAAATTTCAGAATCAGTCAGAGGACGACCGTTTTCGTTGGCTATCTTATGGAGATATTCTATCTCTTCTGAAGATAAGGCCAGTCCTTCATCCTCATTGTATTTTTCTATGTCATCAATGTAACGGATAGGTTCTGGCTGGCGGTCAACCGTAAATACGTCTTGCCCGATATTTTCATACATGCGCTGTAGCATTTTATCGTGCTGAGCATCATTTGAGTTTACTGGGAAGTATTCCTCAATACGAGAAATGCCGTGGAGATTCATGTTTTGAGTAATCTCTACGGCATTCGTACTCCAAGGAGTAACCATTTCTCGGCGTGGGCCAACGAAGAAGCCTTTTAGTTCTCGACAATCTTCAAGTTTGGCATCATCGTAAAGCCAACTGAGTTTTTTGATTTCGTCCTCATTCGGCTGATGGTCGATTTCGGTTGCAATCACACTTTTGGATGGAGTTCTGAAAAAAAGAATCATATTTCTGTTTATTAGACGCGCGTTACTTTTGCTTGCAAAGATAATGCTTTTATATGAAAATAGAACTCAGAAGGTGAGATTTTTGTTCTTGAAATGAAAAAATAAAATGAATTACTTTCAGACCTGAATTAGAAGAATCTTTTGTAAATATTTTAAAGGGCTCTTCAAAGGAGACTTCTGACATCATCTAGAGAGATAAGCAATATTTTCCTTTCTCATTTTGAGATTTCTTTTTTCAGAAAAACGAATTGAAAAAAATAAGATAAAAAGAAGAAAGGTGGGGACGAACAGGCTCGAACTGTTGACCTCTGCAATGTGACTGCAGCGCTCTAAACCAACTGGGCTACGCCCCCATTTTTTATTGCGTTTGCAAAGGTAATGCTTTTATTCTAATTGTAATCGTTAAGACTCAGTAATTTCTTTTTCGTGAAGTTAAAAATATATAAACGACTTTGCTTTTTAGGTGATTTTGTCGTCTTATTTATAACTTTGCATACAAGGATTTCCTCGGAAGGGGATATTATATTTGTAAGCAATTAATAACTAAAAAATAAAGGATATAAGTATGAAGAAAAACGTATTGTTTTTAAGCCTTATTGCAGGTACACTTCTAGTTTCTAGTTGTGCAAGTAAAAAGGCTCTTGAGAATTGTCAGACTGAAAATCGGCAGCTTTCTACTGATTATCAGGATACTAAAGAGCAACTGTCTGCAGCCAATGCACGTGTGACTTCTTTGGAAGATCAGATCGATCAGCAGAAAAAAGATTATGGGGCTCTGCAGAATTCTTTGAATCAAAGTTTGACAAATGCCAATTCGACGAATATCAATATTTCTAAATTGGTAGATCAGATTAATGAGTCTAATCAATATATTCGTCATCTTGTGGAAGTCAAGAGTAAAAGTGATTCTCTTAACTTGGTGCTGACTAATAATTTGACTCGTTCTCTGAGTAAGGATGAATTGAGCGAAGTTAATGTCAAGGTTCTTAAAGGTGTGGTTTATATTTCTTTGGCCGATAATATGCTTTACAAGAGTGGCTCTTATCTGATCAACGACCGTGCCGAGGAAACATTGGGTAAGATAGCCAAGATTATAATGGATTATAAAACCTATGATGTTCTGATTGAAGGGAATACAGATAATGTGCCAGTGAACTCAAAGAGTTCGTTGATGAAGAATATTCGTAACAATTGGGATCTTTCTGCATTGCGTGCAACTTCTGTAGCTCAATATTTGCAAGATCATTTCGGGGTAGATCCTAAGCGTATAACTGCTGGTGGTCGTGGAGAATATAATCCGATTGTTGGTAATGATACAGAATTGGGCAAGCAACGTAATCGCCGTACGGAGATTATTATTACTCCAAAACTTGACCAATTTATGGATCTGATTGATAAGGCTCCTTCAGAGCAGAGTGCAAATACTAATAATTAAAGAATGAATGTCTCCCGGTGAAATTTTTCACTGGGAGATTTTTTTAGTACTAAAGAGTATTTTTTATATGACATTGGTTTAAGAGAAGGGATAAAGATGGAGCCTCGTCTGTGACAGTAGGAACCTTCTTGTGAATAGAAAAATATCTCTTTTTCCGTGCTATTATTTAAATATGATTGTTTGTTGTTTTTAGGATGTTCTGGTTGACCTACTCCTTTAATGAATTCTTTGATCAATTATTCGAGTGGGTGAAAAATGCAGTTTTATTCATTTCTGTTGCTTTTTTATATGCTTTTGTGAAAAAACATATTTGTTTTTTGGAAAGATCATGTAAATCTGCTAAATTTGTAGAAAAGTGATATAAAGGTAACGAGAATAATAAATGAATTTAGTTTGGCCAGTGTGAATAAATCGCAAAAATAAATAGCATGAACAGAATCAAAATGGATACTCCAATTGTGGAGATGGACGGGGATGAAATGACCCGTGTATTATGGAAGTGGATTAAAGATGAGCTCATTCTACCTTTTGTAGATTTGAAGTCAGAATATTATGATTTAGGCTTGCCTAATCGTGATAAGACCCAGGATAAGGTGACAATAGATGCCTCTAATGCTGCTTTAAAGTATGGCGTGGCAGTGAAGTGTGCTACAATTACGCCAAATACCCAACGAATGACGGAATATCACTTGCATGAAATGTGGAAAAGTCCGAATGGAACAATCCGAAGCATTATGGATGGTACAGTTTTTCGTGCACCGATTATCATTCCAAGTATCCATCCCTTAGTGAAGGGTTGGGAAAAACCTATTACAATTGCCCGTCACGCTTATGGGGATGTCTATAAGAATACGGAAATTCGGACTAATGAGCCTGGAATTGCGAAGTTGGTCTTTCAGGGTAAAAGTGGTAAGAGGCAAGAACAGGTTATCCACGATTTTTCGGGTCCTGGAGTCATTCAGGGTATACATAATACAGATAAAAGCATTCATTCTTTTGCAAAGAGTTGTTTTAAATTTGCGGTGGAAAGTAAACAGGATTTGTGGTTTGCCACGAAGGATACGATATCGAAGACATACGATGCACGATTCCGTGAGATTTTTAATGAGGTCTATGAAAAAGAATATAAGGAAATCTTTAAGAAGCTTGGAATTGTCTATTTCTATACATTGATAGACGATGCTGTAGCCCGTGTTATTCGTAGTAAAGGTGGATTTATATGGGCTTGTAAAAATTATGATGGAGATGTGATGAGTGATATGCTTTCCACAGCTTTTGGATCTCTGGCTATGATGACTTCTGTTCTTGTTAATCCTGATGGTAAATATGAATATGAAGCAGCCCATGGTACTGTGACACGTCACTATTATCGCTATCTGAAAGGTGAAGAAACTTCAACGAATCCGATTGCTACTATTTTCGCTTGGAGCGGGGCACTTCGTAAACGTGGAGAGTTGGATCATGTTGCAGAGTTGCAGAACTTTGGTGATCAACTTGAAGGGGCTTGTTTTGATACGCTGAATGCTGGTGTCACCACAAAGGATCTGGTACATCTTATGGAAGGTGTTGAGGTGAGACAGGTGAATTCTAAAGATTTTATTACTGCTATTAAGATGAATCTGGAGAAACGATTAGCCTAGATAACTTATTGTGAGACAGATCTAATAATATCGCTAAAGGGTTATTTTGTAACCTGATTTTAACAGAATAGTAATATATAAGACATTACAGTTTCGAGAATTCATCTTATATTTGCATAAATGAAATATCAATTACATAAATTGAATGAAAGAAAATAAGAAGGCTATTCTTGAAATTCTCAAGAAGGATTCAAAAAAAAATAGCAGATTTGATGAGTTGGTTCTTAATTTAGCATTACAGAAAATTTCAGGTGACCATTTTGAATTTGACAATAAGGCGGTTTATTCTGCTGATCATAAACGGATGATTTATTGTCTTTATGAAGGTGAGAAGTTTGAAATTCCTGAAGGTGTGGAAATAATCGGACAAAAAGCATTCTATAAGAAAAAGAATCTAAAGAAAGTAACGATTCCTTCTTCGGTGACAACTATAGAGAAAGACGCCTTTACAGGTTGTGATTCCCTTGAGGTAGTTGATATTCCGGAGTCCGTTGAGCGGATAGAGGGCTTTGCCTTTTCTGATTGCAATACTCTTAAAACAGTCGATTTCGCCGGAATCCCCAATCATCTTAGCCGTCATACTTTTGAGGATAGTGAACGGTTAGCTAATATTATTGTTCCTTGCGGAGCTGTTAAAAAATTTCGTAAAGCTCTTCATTTCGATGACGGCGATACTGATTATATTGTTGTAGATTGTGATACGGTTAAGGCAGATTCTGAAAATGAACTGAAAAAGAAGGCCGATAGGGCAATTCAAAAGAAAGATATAGAGAACGAAGCATCGGTAAAAAACAAAAAAAACAGTTCAAATAAGGGTAAGGGTAAACACGGAAAAAAAAGTTGATTTGTTGATTAGAGGAAAAACTGCTGCAGAATTGTTGAGACCTGTTCCTTTAATATCTGATAAGTAAGATCGGAGCTAATGAAAAGTAATATAAAATTGAAGAATGCTTATGTGTCCCGTGATGTAAGTTGGATGTATTTTAACCATCGTATCCTTCAAGAAGCTGAGAAAGAAAATGTTCCTCTTTTGGAACGTCTTTCTTTTTTGGGAATCTATTCCAACAACCTTGATGAGTTCTTTCGGGTTAGAGTGGCTGCACTAAGTCGATTTATTGATAATAAGGAATTGAGTAAGTCGTTGCGCGAAACGATTAGGCATACTTTGAGAACAATTAATCAACTCAATAAATCGCATTCTCAAGAATATACGGAATGTACGAAACAGGTCTTTCAAGAACTTGAAAAATATAAGATACGCCTCCTTACTGAAAATCGGTTGAATGACGAGCAAAAAAAATTTCTGACGAATTTCTTTTACCAGAAACTTAATGGAAGTATTAATCCTATCTGGATGTCTCAGATTTCAAAGCTGACTTCTCTTGAGGATAATCGCATTTATTTACTGGTTGAGCGTACGGAAATAGAATCCGGAAAGATACGCTATGTCGTAGTAAAAGTGCCTGATAGATATTATGGTCGTTGGGTGCATGTTCCTTCAAGTGAAGGCTTTGATAATATAATTTATCTGGATGATGTAATCCGATATTGCCTGCCTCTGGTTTTTATCGGTTTGAGGAATAGTACTTATCGTGCCTATTCTTTTAAGTTTACTAAAGATTCAGAGATGGAGATGGATAATTATTCAGATTATGGTATGATGGAGAAGATTGCTGCAGGGGTCAATTCTCGCAAGAAAGGTGAGGCTGTGCGTGTAATCTATGATCAGAATATGCCAAAGAATATGGTGAGAGAGATTCGGAAGCGTCTGGATATGAAGGAACTGGACACTTCTCTTGCCGGTGGCCGCTATCAGAACCATAAGGACTTGATGTCTTTTCCTGATTGTGGGCATACAGAACTGAAATATGAAAAATGGCCTCAAATTATGAAACCGGAATTTCTTTCTCGGAGAAGTATTTTAGACCAGATTCGAGAGAAAGATAGATTTATACATGTTCCTTATCATAGTTTTGATGGTTATATCCGAGTTCTTCAAGAGGCTGCAATTAAACCGGAAGTAAAAGGGATAAAGACTACTCTTTATCGTTTGGCTAAAGACTCTAAGGTCGTTAAAGCTCTGATCAATGCGGCACATAATGGCAAAAAGGTAACTGCCGTGGTTGAACTTCTGGCGCGTTTTGATGAAGAAAGTAACATCAAATGGAGTAAACGGATGCAGGAGGAAGGTATAAATGTCATTTTTGGCGTGGAGGGCTTGAAGATACATTCTAAACTTCTCTTCATTGAATCAAAAAAAGGTAATATAGCTTGTATTGGAACTGGTAATTTTCATGAAAAAAATGCAAAGATATATACTGACTATTTTATGATGACGGCTCGCCCTGGAATCGTCAATGATGTGGCTCGTGTCTTTGAATTTATCAAACGTCCCTTTTCCCAAGTTCGTTTTCGCGAACTACTGGTCTCTCCTAATGCAATGAAAAATCGTATTCTTCGTATGATTGATACAGAAATCAGAAACGCTAAGTCAGGCAATGAAGCTTGGATGAAAATAAAGATTAATCATATTACAGATCATGATATGATAAAGAAGATCTACCAGGCTTCGAATGTGGGGGTAAAGATCGAATTATTGGTAC
The DNA here is from genome assembly GCA_963769405.1 of uncultured Prevotellaceae bacterium. Taxonomy (GTDB): domain Bacteria; phylum Bacteroidota; class Bacteroidia; order Bacteroidales; family Bacteroidaceae; genus Prevotella. Next base: position 50,579 of record CAVYLQ010000030.1, read on the forward strand.
GAGGTGATTGTTCTTTGGTTCCCGGTATTCCTGGATATAGTACCAATATACTTGCTGTAGGGATTATAGACCGTTATCTGGAGCATTCCCGTATCTTGATTTTTTGCAATGGAGGGAAGAATCGTTATTATCTTGGAAGTGCAGACTGGATGCCTCGTAACCTGATTAGTCGCCTAGAAGTGATGACACCTGTCTATGATGAGGATTTGAGAAGGGATCTGCTTCGGACAGTGAATTATGGCTTGAGAGATACCACAAATGGAAGAATGGTGGATGGTAAAGGGACGAATGAAATCCAAAAAGTAAAAGAAGGTGAACAGCCCTTCCGTTCGCAGTATGAACTTTTCAAAGTGTATCATCAGGAAATCAGTCAATAATTTGTTCGTTTAATTAGGATAATGAAGAAATCGGCATTTAATCTTGCAGCTATAGATATTGGTTCTAATGGAGCCCGACTCCTTGTCAAGCGTTTTGATGAGGATGCGCGAGTAGAAGAAGAGCGTAATAAGAGAATCATGTTCATACGCGTTCCTTTGCGTTTGGGTAAGGATGTATTTACCCTTGGAAGAATATCGAAGGAACGGGAATATATGATGGTTCATATGTTGAAAGGCTTCAGAGAATTTATGAAGTTGAATGATGTGAAAGATTACCGGGCTTGTGCGACTTCCGCTATGCGAGATGCTGAGAATGGAAGAAAGATTTTGAAAAGAGTAAGCAAGAAAACCGGAATACACCTGGAGATCATTCCTGGAGCAGAAGAAGCGCGTTTGCTTTGTAATGATTTTATGGAAGTAGCTGCTCTGCGTTCTTCTGGTCAGTTAGCTGAAACAGATGCTTCAGAAGCTGGGAATTTCGTATATATGGATGTCGGTGGTGGTAGTACAGAGGTTTCACTTATTCATGATGGTGCACTTATTGATAGTTATTCCTTTAATATCGGTACTTTGCGCTTGCTTGGAGGGAAGGTAACAAAAGATATAAAATTAAGATTTGAAACGAAGATGAAAGGTTTTACATCGAAGTTCTCGAATATCTGTATCCTAGGTTCCGGAGGTAATATTAATAAATTGTATAAGTTGATTAAACCTAAAAATGACCATTATGAGTTACCTGTATCAGATTTGAAGCAGATGTATGATGTCTTAAAGCCAATGACGATAGAGGAACGTATCCATACTTTTCATTTGAAGGATGATCGTGCGGACGTGATTGTACCTGCTGCAGAAATCTTTTTGAAGGCTAGTGAATGTTTGCATAGTAAGTCTATTTTAGTACCAAATATCTCTTTAGCAGATTCAATTATTGATGGATTGTATCGAGATGATCTGGGTAGAGACCCTAGATAAGAAATATTTTTGGACTTCCGGATATTAAAAGATGATATGAGAGAACGCTTGGCAGGATTCTTTTAAGCGTTTTACAGAATCTGAGGTTTGTAATCTTGATTTTTCTGAAAGAGTAAACTTATTGTTACGATTTCCTAAAACACTACAATTTTAGTTTTTGAAAGGCAAATTCTGAGAAAAATTGTTTAACTTTGGAAACGCTCAATTATAGTTGAGGTGATCACTACGAATTTTAATTCAAGAATACAAAATATGAGAAAAAACACATCTGTTTTAATGTTATTACTTGTCGCTGCCCTTATGATGACAAGTTGTTCTAATAATCCATTGAAGTCACAAACAAAAAGCATTAGTGCACAATTACCGCTAAAGTTCGCAGATTGGGCATCCGTAACAGAAGCCAATTACGATGATGTTAATAATACGGTTAATTTAGTTGTGGATATAAAAGATAATGGAAAAATAAATGAGGAACTGATCAGCCAGGAGAAAGATGATTTAGCAACAGGAATGACTTTGTTCTTTTTTGGTCAGAAGGGGAGTTTGCAATCTATGGCTCAATCTTTAGTTCATAATAAGGGCGCTCTTTCCTTTACATTTCGCGATAACCGATCAAAAAAGATCGTAAAGGCTGTTGCTCCGGCGGAAAAGGTTGAACAACTTCTGGGCGGACAGGTTTCTCCTTTTGAAGAATTGAAGGGGAAGGTTGCGATTGGTAATCTGACAGCACCGAATGATTTTGATGATTTAAATAAGTTGGGGCAGATGACGGTTACCCGGAATAATCTTAAAGTAGTTTTACTTGTTGATCCAAAAGTTTTTCGAGCTGATCTGGATACGAAAACTTTGAAAAGCTATATTGCTCAGAATGTACTTGTGGATATAGATTTAAAGCAACTCACTACTTTGGCAGCTAATGCTGGAATTGGAGTCGTTTTCGACTATTCGAATGCAAGTACAGGAAAGAAACTGACTATCAGTTTTACGAAAGATGAACTTTTAAAGAATTGATAGAGGATGGCTGCTTTTATAGGATTGGTAAGATGATTGACTGCAAATCTCTATTTTATGAAAACTGAATTTGAGAAAATGCGAAGTGGAGAATTCTATGATTTTGCTGATCCTGAAATTCTTTCGAGTTTAAATCATAGTAAAAAGGTTTGCCAAAGATTGAATCAAATGACACTCATTACACCTGGCTATAGGGAAATTCTTCAAAAATTAATTCCGGGTATTCCTGATAATTCTAAAGTATGTCCTCCTTTTCATTGTGATCATGGGAATGGTATTAAAATAGGGCATAATGTGTTTGTCAATTATAATTGTTGTTTCCTTGATGGTGCATTTATTTATCTGGGAGATAATGTGAGGATAGGCCCTATGTGCCAGCTTTATACAGTTTCGCATCCCGTTGATCCGATATTACGTAGAGGTACTGTTGAGGTAGGTTATCCTATCTCAATAGGAGAAGATACGTGGCTTGGTGGCGGTGTTATTGTCTGCCCTGGTGTCACGATTGGCAAAAGATGTATTATCGGAGCAGGTTCTGTCGTTGTACATGATATCCCTGATGATTGCATGGCGGCGGGTAATCCTGCTATTGTAAAAAGGCAGTTGAATAACCGATAATTCGAAAAGAATGGGTTTGGAAAATGCTGAATTTTATTTATGAAGCTAACTTTGATGATTAATTATATTTATCTTTTGTAATTCTTGTTCTTTCTAGATGGCGAAGAACGTTTTTAAAGTTGTTTTTTAAAGAGTCTGTTGATAATATAAAAAAGAATAAAATTATTCCTTAGTTGAAAGATATATCGATTCTCTTTATTATCTTTGAGTTTAAGAATTAAGAGCGTCCTTCTATTTCATTAGAGGCGATTTAAACAATAAGGTCGTTCAATTTTCCGACATGATAGAATAGGTGTAAAACTTAATATCATCTTAAAGCTCAAAGAGAGCATCTGTAATTCAATGTTTCAAGAACTTTTAAAGATTTTTTATTATGAAAAACAAGAAGAATGAAATGATTGAACAGATTTTTGTAGACTACACGTGTAGAGATACAAGGAGAGATGATTCTGGAAATAGCGAAGAAGAAGAGAATCATAAGATCAGTGCAGATATCTGGTATGGGTGATTGAACTGTTTTCTGCAGTTTTTCGTCCTATCGATTACAAAAATCATGTGGTGGATCTGTTTTAAACAGATGAAGTCAATCAGTTTGAATATCTGATGTTGATTAGATGAAATTTATTTTTATAGAAACAGGGTAGTCTTTTTTTTGAGGCTGCCCTGTTTTTTTAGGAGGTATTCTTTCTATACTTTATTACATTGAGCAATCTATTTGTGTAAGGCATTGGGTTTGTTTGTAGATGATCAAGTAGTATTGATAGCGTTTTATGAATAATTTTTCTTTTTTCATACCCGGTTGCATCCGTAGAGCATACAGGAGCGTTAAGTTACTGATATATCGTTTTCTGCGTGTCTCAGGTCCTGTATATCTGCCGTTTTCAGTCTTTTTCATTTTGTCAAGAAAGGCGAAATAATGGCACTTTTTTTGAATTTTCCCCTGAAAAGATTTGGCGGTTAGGAACAAAAGTCCTATCTTTGCAACCGCTTTCAGACGAGGAGCCTGGGAGCAAAGAAAGAGTTCTTTGAAAAGATTATCATAAAACAGACAGGCAGTAACGAGAAGCGGGAGTGCCGTATGGCCAAAACCATACAGTATCTACCGTCGAGAGAAGAGAAAAGGAACCGGCAATTTTCGGAGACGAGAAAGACGGAGAAGCACCCTGACAGAACAAACGTCCGCGGGAGCAATCCTGCGGAAGGAACCATTATACATTGGAGAGTTTGATCCTGGCTCAGGATGAACGCTAGCTATAGGCTTAACACATGCAAGTCGAGGGGAAACGGGCGTCAGGCTTGCCTGACGCAGTCGTCGACCGGCGAATGGGTGAGTAACGCGTATCCAACCTGCCCGCAAGTGGAGGATAGGCTTTCGAAAGAAAGATTAATACCCCATGTACTCCTCAGCAGTCATCTAAAGAGGAGCAAAGATTTATCGCTTGCGGATGGGGATGCGTCTGATTAGGCAGTTGGCGGGTTAACGGCCCACCAAACCGACGATCAGTAGGGGTTCTGAGAGGAAGGTCCCCCACATTGGAACTGAGACACGGTCCAAACTCCTACGGGAGGCAGCAGTGAGGAATATTGGTCAATGGGCGAGAGCCTGAACCAGCCAAGTAGCGTGCAGGATGACGGCCCTATGGGTTGTAAACTGCTTTTGAAGGGGAGTAAAGTGAGTGACTAGTCATTCATTGCAAGTACCCTTGGAATAAGGACCGGCTAATTCCGTGCCAGCAGCCGCGGTAATACGGAAGGTCCAGGCGTTATCCGGATTTATTGGGTTTAAAGGGAGCGTAGGCGGCCTTGCAAGCGTGTTGTGAAATGCAGTGGCCCAACCACTGGATTGCAGCGCGAACTGTTAGGCTTGAGAGCGCACGACGCAGGCGGAATTTGTGGTGTAGCGGTGAAATGCTTAGATATCACGAAGAACCCCGATTGCGAAGGCAGCTTGCGGGAGCGCATCTGACGCTGAAGCTCGAAAGTGCGGGTATCAAACAGGATTAGATACCCTGGTAGTCCGCACGGTAAACGATGGATGCCCGTTCTGCGGCCTTCGGGCTGCGGGACCAAGCGAAAGCATTAAGCATCCCACCTGGGGAGTACGCCGGCAACGGTGAAACTCAAAGGAATTGACGGGGGCCCGCACAAGCGGAGGAACATGTGGTTTAATTCGATGATACGCGAGGAACCTTACCCGGGCTTGAATTGCAGACTGATCCGGCAGAGATGCCGGAGTCCTTCGGGAAGTCTGTGAAGGTGCTGCATGGTTGTCGTCAGCTCGTGCCGTGAGGTGTCGGCTCAAGTGCCATAACGAGCGCAACCCCTGTCTCCTGTTGCCATCAGGTTAAGCTGGGCACACTGGAGAGACTGCCGCCGTAAGGTGAGAGGAAGGTGGGGATGACGTCAAATCAGCACGGCCCTTACGTCCGGGGCTACACACGTGTTACAATGGCCGGTACAGAGCGAAGGTGTCCCGCAAGGTGCATCAAATCGCGAAAACCGGTCCCAGTTCGGACTGGGGTCTGCAACCCGACCCCACGAAGCTGGATTCGCTAGTAATCGCGCATCAGCCATGACGCGGTGAATACGTTCCCGGGCCTTGTACACACCGCCCGTCAAGCCATGAAAGCCGGGAGTGCCTGAAGTCCGTGACCGCAAGGAACGGCCTAGGGCAAGATCGGTAATTGGGGCTAAGTCGTAACAAGGTAGCCGTACCGGAAGGTGCGGCTGGAACACCTCCTTTCTGGAGAGGTGCTTTCAAAGTCGGCCGGAACCGGATCGTCCGGAGACCGTGGGGCTCTTAAAGGAGTCCCGTGCGCTTCAAGTTGCGCCTGAAACCTGTCTGTTTTTTTTAGGATATTAGAGCGAGAAGAAGGGAAGCCGGGCATAAGAGGCCCCCCGTAGCGCGAACGCCGCGCGAGTACTGACAGAGTCCTATAGCTCAGTTGGTCAGAGCGCCACACTGATAATGTGGAGGTCGGCAGTTCAAGTCTGCCTGGGACTACTTTTAAGAGAAGAGGAATCCCGGCGCCGGACAAGCGTGATGAGGGGGATTAGCTCAGCTGGCTAGAGCACCTGCTTTGCAAGCAGGGGGTCAACGGTTCGAATCCGTTATTCTCCACTATAAACCGGAGCGATCCGGAAAGACGATCTTTGACATATTGACACAAGCAGGACTGCTGCAGTCCCCGCCGGTCCGCGCAAGCGGAAAGGAGGGAGAAGCAGTCAGTCAGAAGTATGAACTATGGACTTTCCCGTCCGTTATTGAACGGGGAGGCCAAGTAAAGGAAAGTAGGAAAGGGCGCATGGCGGATGCCTTGGCTCACACTGGCGATGAAGGACGTGATAAGCTGCGAAAAGCTCCGGGGAGATGCAAATAATCTTTGATCCGGAGATGTCCGAATGGGATAACCCAGACAGCAGAAGGCTGCCTGCCGGGAACTTAGGTTTCCGGCGCCAACCCGGGGAACTGAAACATCTTAGTACCCGGAGGAAGAGAAAATAAACAATGATTCCCCAAGTAGTGGCGAGCGAACGGGGAAGAGCCCAAACCACGGGCGTAGCAATGCGCGTGTGGTGTAGTAGGACCACGAAGTCATATCCAGCGCGGGAGCCGAGCCGGCCGGACAGCCGGGCCATAGAGGGTGAGAGCCCCGTAGGCGGACCGCAATGGAGTGTAGTGGTATCCTGAGTAGCGCGGAGCACGAGAAATTCTGCGTGAATCTGCCGGGACCATCCGGTAAGGCTAAATACAGTGTGAGACCGATAGTGAACCAGTACTGTGAAGGAAAGGTGAAAAGCACCCCGATCAAGGGGAGTGAAAGAGTTCCTGAAACCATGCGCCTACAAGCGGTCGGAGCCGCGCAAGCGGTGACGGCGTGCCTTTTGCATAATGAACCTACGAGTTGCCGTCTCCGGCAAGGTTAACCGGGAATACCCGGGGA
>CAVYLQ010000030.1:60000-155101 GCA_963769405.1 uncultured Prevotellaceae bacterium
TGTATTGCCCCTGACAGATTAGTATTTTGTTTTCGCTTATTGACCTAAGTGATCTTTAAAATTATAACAAGTTCACTTTTTTTGAGTTTCTTAACAGCGTAATGCGCGATTAATCAATATCTTACTTGCTTAGATCTTATTTTTTTTGTATCTTTGCGGATGTTGACTTAGATAAGAACTTCTGTTGTTATTGAAGGCTTATCTTTTGAATAATAAATTGGAACTAAGGCGTTCAAGGTAAATCTTTCTTGCATTCATTTTGTGAGTCAAAGGATATCCCTTTTCTTTCTTGTTCCTAAAAATTGAATGAGATGAAAAAAATAGAGAATATTGCTTTATCGTGTTTTTTTGTGTTTATGTTTTATACGTTAAATGCATCTGCTAAAACTGATAATTCTGTCGATTTTTTAAATAATAATGTGACGTCATCTTCAAAAAAGAACGTCTTTGTTTCTTCTAATGTTGACCCTGAGGTTATTTTGAATAAAAATTCAGAAAAGAACACTTGTGAAAGTTCAGACCATTCAGAAAAAGTAAAAGTTGATACAATAGGAGACAACATTCCTGATAGTGTAGCTCATTTTGATTGGACTCATGTTATGAATGGTATTATTCAGGTTGAAAGTAATGGTAATCCTAAAGCAGTAAGTGGATTATCAGTTGGTGTAATGCAGATTACACCAGTATTGGTTTCTGATTGTAATCGGATATTGAGAAGACGTAGGAGTAAAAAAAGATTTTCATTAAGGGATCGGTGGAGTGTTTCCAAATCTAAAGAGATGTTTTTGATATTCCAGTCTTTTTATAACCCTTTAAACGATATAGAACGGGCTATCAGGTCTTGGAATGGTGGTTCTCACTTTAGTATTAAACGTACTCAGTATTATTTGGAAAAAGTTCTGGCAGCTATGAAGGCACTTTAAAATCTCATTTGAGACTAGTTTCATAAGTTAGGACTGTTTTTCTGGATATGTTTTATTGGATTTAAGTTTTTGTAGGATTATTACATTTTGTAATATCAAGATTTTCTAATTTTCTTTTCTGCTTCTAGTAACAGCGAAGTTTTTACAACTGTTTCTCTTGAATTTTTTATTTCATTATTCCATTTAATCCCCTTGTAAAGTTATAGTATGTTAAATACTATCGTTTTTTATGCATTTCTTTCTAAAAAAGTTTGAATTTCATATTTTTTTATTACCTTTGCAACCGCAAATCCGGAAGGATGCGATAACATCGCGGAGTGGAGCAGTTGGTAGCTCGCCAGGCTCATAACCTGGAGGTCGCACGTTCGAGTCCTGCCTCCGCAACTAAATAGATCAGAAATTCTTTGTTTAAAAGGGTTTCTGATTTTTTTTATGGATAAATTTAAACAAGTTGATTGTTAGATTTTTTATTATAAAAAGAATCTTTATAAAAGTTTTGTTATTTCTAATTTTTCCTAAATCGAATCGGTTTTTATTCCTTTAATTTGTTTTTCTGAAATAAACGGAGTATATTTGCACACATAAAAAGAATGTGCAATTTAAAATTTCGGAGGAGTAGAGATGTCTATATCCAAAACAAGGCAGAAGTTAGTAGATGTTGCCCGGCATTTATTTGCTAAAAATGGCCTCAACAATACAACAATGAATGATATTGCTGTGGCTTCGGGAAAGGGACGGCGTACTCTTTATACTTATTTTAAAAGTAAGGAGGATGTCTACTATGCCGTGATAGAATCTGAATTGGAGCGATTATCTGACAGACTTGATGAAGTAGCTTTAGAGAAGATTCTTCCACAGGATAAGATTATCGAATTGATTTATACTCATTTGAGTATGATTAAAGAGACTGTGATGAGGAATGGAAATCTACGTGCCGAATTTTTCCGGAATATTTGGATGGTTGAAAAAGTCAGAAAGAACTTTGATGAGGATGAGATAGAAATTTTCAGAAAAGTATATGCTGATGGTAAGGCAGAGGGGGAATTTGATATTGAAAATGTTGAACTTGTAGCTGATATTACTCATTATTGTATTAAAGGTTTAGAGGTTCCTTTTATTTATGGGCGTTTAGGACACGGTCTGACGGAAGATTCCAGCAAGCCTATAGTGGCAAAATTTGTTTATGGTGCTTTAGGAAAAAGAAAGGAATAGACATTGAGCAAGTTTAAATTATTCCATTGAATAAGAATTTTAGAAAGTGGATTATTCTTTATGAGCAAATGATTTATCTTACAGATTTAAACATACGGAAATTATTAATATATTAATCAATAAAAAATAAAAATGGGATTATTAACAGGTAGAACAGCCTTAATTACAGGGGCTGCACGTGGTATTGGAAAAGCTATTGCATTGAAGTTTGCCAAGGAAGGTGCAAATGTTGCATTTACAGATCTTGCTATAGATGAGGAACATGGTGGCAAAGGCACTGAGCGTGATATAGAAGCACTTGGCGTGAAAGCAAAAGGATACGCTAGCAATGCAGCTGATTTTGCACAGACTGAAGAAACAATCAAGCAAGTTCTGGCAGATTTCGGAAGTATTGATATTCTTGTAAATAATGCTGGTATTACCAAAGATGGTCTGATGCTTAGAATGACTGAAGCTCAGTGGGATGCTGTGATTGCCGTTAATTTGAAGAGTGCTTTCAATTTTATCCATGCTTGTTTACCTGTTATGATGCATCAGCGTAAAGGTTCTATTATCAATATGGCCTCAGTTGTTGGTGTCCATGGACATGCCGGGCAGTGTAATTATGCAGCTTCTAAAGCTGGACTGATTGCTCTTGCAAAGAGTATTGGCCAGGAGATGGGCCCAAAGGGTATTCGTGCAAATTCTATTGCACCTGGATTCATTGATACTGCCATGACACAGGCTTTACCAGATAAGATCCGTCAGGAATGGGTTAACAAGATTCCTCTCCGCCGTGCTGGTACGACTGAAGATATTGCTAATACAGCTCTTTATCTGGCTTCTGACCTTTCCAGTTATATTTCCGGACAGGTTATTCAAGTTGATGGTGGCATGAATATGTAATAGGTTATTTTATCGGTTATCAGATTTTGGTTCTTGACCTTTATTTCTGATGACCGATTTATTTTATTGGATTAATCATATAGTGATAGGAGTGTTAAACCCTATATTGTTTAAAGTTATTTGATTTTGATACCTGTTTACGAAGATAATCACATTATTATAGTCTCTAAGGAGAGTGGAGAAATAGTACAAGGTGATAAAACTGGTGATACTCCTCTTTCTGAGGTCGTGAAAACTTATCTAAAGGATAAGTATAAGAAAAATGGAAATGTTTTCTTAGGTGTTGTACACCGTCTGGATCGACCTGTATCAGGATTAGTGGTATTCGCCAAGACATCTAAGGCATTGTCTCGTCTGAACAGGATGTTCAGCGAAGGAGAGATTCATAAGACTTATTGGGCGATAACTCAAAAGGAACCGGAGATATCTGAACAGACTCTTACCAATTGGATTGTCAGAAACGAGAAGCAGAACAAGAGTTATGTTTATGACCATGAGGTTCCAAATTCCAAGAAAGCTGTATTGCGTTATAAGGTTATTGGGCATTCTGACCGCTATTGTCTTCTCGAGGTGATTTTGATGACTGGACGTCATCATCAGATTCGTTGCCAGTTAGCCCATATTGGATGTCCGATTAAAGGTGATCTGAAATATGGTGCGAAAAGAAGTAATCCTGGTGGAGGAATAGATCTTTTGGCACATCAGATAGAATTTATTCATCCTGTATCACAGAAAACAGTATCCGTTATTGCTCCTGTTCCTGAGAGCCCCTTATGGCAAGCGATTGTTCCGAAACGATAGGAGATGGATTCTGTTCTGAATTTATCCGAATAAAATTTATAAATATCTTTTTAAGGAAAAGGGATAAACTGACTTCTTTACTGTCTGTTAATAAAGAAAAATAAGTAAAATAGAGGAAATCTTTAAAGGATTCTTGTAAAATCTTATAGACAAGAAATTTTATGATGTAATTATTTCTTTTTTTCCTGAAAAATGCGTTATTTCTTCCTGAAAAATGTGTTACTTTGCAATAATAAACCTGATTGATTATTTATCATAGATTTTCTTCAGGTCTTACTACTGCTTATGAAAAAAGTTCTGAAGGGAATCATTATAATGATTTTGGGGGTAGCTCTGTTATTCGTTTTCCTTACAGTTTTGCTATATTTCCCTCCTGTACAAAACTTTATTGTACATCAAGTAGCTTCATATTCGTCAAGAAAGACGGGTATGGATATTTCCGTGCATCGTGTCAATTTGGCATTTCCACTTGATCTGGGTGTTGATGGTATAAAAGTGATTCAGCAGAATGATTCCATCCCTCAGGAAAAAGATACGGTAGCAGATATTGGCAGAGCGACGGTCCATGTTCAGTTAAAGCCTCTTTTCCATGGTCGTATTATGGTAGATGAGTTGAGCTTTCATAAAATGAAAGTCAACACGACTAATTTTATCCATAAAGCACGTATACAAGGTAATATTGGAAAACTCTTACTTTGTTCTCATGGTATTGATTTGAGCATGAAACATATCAATATCAACCATTGTGAGATTTCGGATGCGAATATTGATGTGGCGTTGAGTGATACGGTGCCTCCGGATACGACACCTAATACGAATTTCTGGAAAATCAATATTCATCGTTTTCATGCCCATCATACACTTTTTACTTTGCATTTACCAGGAGATTCTATGAGGGTGACCTCGGTATTGGGTGATCTGACTGCTCGTGAGGGGTATCTGGATCTTTACCGGAGTTTGTATTCGGTGAGTTCATTGACCTGCCGCAGAGGCGTTTTCCGTTTGGATCGTCCCTTTGAAGTCTATGCGAGAGGAAATGGATTGGATTTCAATCATCTCTTCTTGAACAATATGGCTCTTGATGTACAACACTTCCGTTACGTCAGTGACAGTCTGAATATACAAATACTCAAAGCTCATTTCAGAGAGCAGAGAAGCGGGGTTGTCGTCAATTCCTTTAGAGGCTCTCTTGCCTTGGATTCTTTGAAGTTCCGGATGCCGGATCTTTATTTGCAGACTCCGGAATCGGAATTACAGGCTCGAATCAATTTGGATATGAATGCCTTTGATGACCATCATCCTGGAATTTTAGATGCTTCCATTCATGGATCGTTTGGGAAACAGGACTTGATGCGTTTTATGGGGAAGGTTCCTGTGACTTTCCGGCGATCATGGCCTAATTATCCTCTGAGCATAGAAGGTTCTTTCCGAGGGAATAAAAGATATGCACTTTTCAGTGGGCTGACCATTATTCTTCCGACGGCATTCCACTTACAAGCTAATGGCTATCTGGCGTCACTGACAAATCTGAAGCATCTCCGAGCAAGGGTTCATTTGAATGCCCATACTTATCATCTTCGTCTTTTGAAGGCTTTATTGAATCCTTCAGTCGCTCAAAGAGTCAATATTCCTGATGACATTGGCATTCAGGGCTTGTTTACTGTTGACGGGAAACAGATAGGCGGCGATTTTCAGGCTTCTCAAGGTGGCGGAAGTCTGAGGGCAAAGGGGACCATTGATATAAGCCGGATGAACTATCATGCCAGTTTGATAGCCAGAAATCTCCCTCTGCAAAATTTTCTGCCTCATCAGGGTTTACATCCCTTCTCCGGAGATATTACAGCAACCGGACAGGGTATGGATATCTTCTCTTCGGGTATGAAGTTAAAAGCCAGGGCCAGAGTATTGAAATGTACTTTCGGAGGTTATGATTTTAGCAGAATCCTGGCTTATGCCGAAATATCCGGAGGAAGAATCCATGCTTGTATCAATAGTCATAATCCACTGTTGATGGGAACAGTTAATCTGAATGCCCGGACCAGTATAAAACCTATAGAGGTATTCATAAATGCTGATTTGAGTAAAATAGACCTCTATCATCTTAAAATAGTTGATACTCCTATTACTGCTGGCTTCAAAGGGCAAGTTAATCTGGTCACAGACCAGCGAGACTATATCATGACCAGGGGATTGGTGAGCAATCTTGTTTTTAGTAATGGCAAAAAGACCTATCGTCCCGAGAATATCAATCTGGACTTTCTTTCTTATCGGGATTCTACTCATGCTTCAATTGATTGTGGTAATTTCAGTCTGAATATGGAAGGCAGAGGGGGATACAGACAACTTCTCAGTCAGGTCAAACATTTGAAAAAGGAGACTTTAAAGCAATTTGAAACCCGTCATATTGATCAGAAGAGCTTACATCGTTGTTTCCCGTCAGTTCGTGTTTACATGACATCCGGAAATGATAATTTTGTCTATCATGTCTTGGAACATTATGGTTATCATTTCAAGAATGTGGAGATGGATTTGACCACTTCACCTGTCAAAGGGTTGAATGGATATATCAATATAGACTCACTTGCCTTTAATAAGGTTCGTCTGGATACGATTCAGGCTTTGGTCAATACAGAGAATGATGTAATTAAATATAATCTGAAGGTTGTAAATAACAAGGATAATCCTCAATATACTTTTAAGGCTCTGGCTAGTGGAAATCTTACGGAGCAGGGATTTGAAATACGAGCAAAACTTTATGATGAACAGAATCGGCTGGGAATTGATGTTGGACTGGCTGCTTTAATGGAATCGCATGGGATCCGTATTCGATTGACGGATACTCATCCAATTCTTGGTTATAAGCAATTTACTGTTAATGATGATAATTCCGTTTTTCTCGGGGATAATAGGCGTGTTTCTGCCAACATGATATTAAAAAGTTCTGATGGGACAGGAATCATGCTTTCCTCAAACGATAATAATCAGGATGTTTTGCAGGATTTGACTTTCAGCCTGAATCATTTGAAACTGGAAAGAGCTTTTCAGGATACTTCCTTATACTCCGGATATCTCGGGGGTCATGAATGGAGATTTCCATGTGATCCAAACGAAAGATCAGTTGTCTGTTTCTTCTGATATCGATGTCAAAAATATGATTTACGACAAGTGCCCGATAGGAAATATCGGTACAGAACTTGTATATGTACCCAAAGAGGATGGCTCTCATAAGGTGAATGGCATTCTATTTAAAGATGGTCAGCAGGTGGCAACAATAGATGGTTCTTATCATTCTCAGGGAGCAGGTTATCTGGATGCAAAATTGGGATTGGAAAAAACGCCATTGCAATTTCTTAATGGTTTTATTCCAGAACAACTCTTTGGTTTTAAAGGTTATGGGGAAGGTGAACTGACTGTTAAAGGTCCGTTAAGCAAACCAATAGTGGACGGTGAAGTCTATCTGGATTCCTCCTATATATACAGTGAACCGTACGGCGTTTCCATGCGTTTTGCCAATGATCCTGTACGAATCGTGGGGAGTCATCTGCTTTTTGAGAATTTTGAGATGTTTGCCTATAATAACAGTCCACTTGACATTGCAGGAAATTTTGATTTTTCCAATATAAACCGGATGATGCTTGATATCCGTATGCGTGCTCATAATTTTGAGTTAATCAATGCGAAGGAGAATCCTAGATCTACTGCCTTTGGAAAAGCATTTGTGGACTTTTTCGGATCGATGAAGGGCCCGGTGGATAATCTGAAGATGAGGGGTATGGTCAATGTCCTGGGTGCTACGGATATGACTTATGTTTTGAGGGAATCAGAACTTACGACTGATAATGATTTAAATGAATTGGTGAGATTTTCTGATTTCAAGGATTCTGTAACTAATGTCGTCAGCCGGCCTAAACCTCAGGGACTGGATATGACTCTGGGGATCAAAGTGGATGAAGCTGCCCATATCCTTTGTTCCCTCAACGCGACGCATTCTAATTATATAGAACTTGAAGGTGGTGGTGATCTGACGATGACCTATAATCCTTTAGACCATTTACGTTTGAGAGGTAAATATACGTTGAATAATGGGGAAATGAAATATTCTCTCCCGGTGATTCCATTGAAAACCTTTACCATCCAGAATGGTAGCTTTATCCAGTTTATGGGTGATCCTATGGATCCAAAGTTGAATATCACGGCCACGGAACCTGTTACGGCTTCCGTGAGCGAGGGTAAAGATATTGGGCGGTCTGTGGACTTTGTTTGTGGAGTGCAACTTTCTCAGACTTTGCGAAAGATGGGAATACAATTCATTATCAATGCACCCAGTGATATTGCGATCCAGGATGAACTGAATACAATGTCGATAGAGGAACGTGGCAAAATAGCGGTTACCATGCTGGCTACGGGTATGTATGTGAATAATGGAAATACCAGTAGGTTTACGATGAACAGTGCTTTAAGCTCTTTCCTGAATAGTGAGGTCAATATGATAGCTGGAAATGCTACTCGTTCACTCGGACTTAATCTGGGAATGACTGTAAATAATTCAACTAATTCAGCGGGGGAGTTGCATACAGACTACAATTTCAAATTTGCTAAGCGCTTGTGGAATAATCGCTTAAGTTTTATCATTGGTGGGCAGTTGTCTTCCGGAGCAGATATTGAACAGAGCCGACGTAATGATTCCTTCTTCAATAATGTGGAACTTCAATATCGTTTGAACCAGAATGCCAGTCAGTACCTGAGAGCTTATTATAATAATAACTATTATGATTGGCTGGAAGGTCAGATAGGGGAATATGGCGTAGGTTTTACCTGGAGAAGAAAACTTCAGCATTTTAAGGATATCTTTAATTTCAAGTTAGATAAACCAATGATTCTACCTCTTGGACGTAACGCAAAGAGTAGAACAAAAACAATGACGAAGGATTCTACTGTAAATATAAAATGACGCTTATAAGCAAGCATAACGAATGAATAGGATAAGATATAGTTGTAGAAGATATATAAAAAGCATTGAAGTTGCTGTAGGAATATCGTGGATAGTCCTGCTGTGTGCTTGCTCTACCACATCGGCTATACCTCAAGGGGAACAACTTTTTGCAGGGTTGGATAAAATAGAGTATAAGAATGTTGATAAGAGCGAGTATGCTGCGGAGACTCAGGATGAGATGGAGTCTATATTAGCTTCTGCACCTACAGGTTCTTTATTGGGCAGTAGTTATTACCGGACACCTTTTCCTATGCGACTTTGGCTGTGGAATGCCTTTGCCAATAGCCATAATGCCGTAGGACTTTGGCTGTCCAGAACTTTTGGATCAGTCCCTAAGTTAATGAGTAATGTGAATCCACCGTTTCGCGTCCAGGTGGCAGAAAATCAATTGCGGAAATTTGGTTATTTTAAGGGTAAGGTTACTTATCATCTGAAAACAATGCATAATCCTAAAATAGCTAAGTTGGACTATACTGTTGATATGGGACATCTCTGGACAATCGATTCTATACGATATATAGGTTTTTCTGTTCTTTCTGACAGTTTGTTGAGAAATCATACCTCTGAGTCGGTCATCAGGAAAGGTGATCCTTTCAATGTTCCGAATCTGGAATCTGAGCGAGAGCGTATTTCCAATCTCTTTCGGAATCGTGGATATTACTATTACCATAGTAATTTAGCTTCTTATGTTGCAGATACGCTTCGTGAAAGAGGAAAAACACAATTACGTTTTGTCTTGTCTGACAGTTTGGAAGAGAGAACGAAAAAGCAGTGGTATATCGGAAACATCAATGTCAATCTTCATAAACAATTCCGGGACAGTCTTTTGAATTTCAAGAAGCATCGTTATTTCATTACTCATTTCTATGGAAAACATTCTCCTCTTCGTACGTGGGTTATATCTAAAGGCTTGAAATTGCGTAGCCATCAACTTTATAATGCAGATGCTGAATATCAGACCAATAAATATTTCCAGAGTACAGGACTGTTCAGTAACTCTTCCTTAACCTTTACTCCGCGTGATACTTCCGCAAGTTGTGATACCCTCGATCTTAATATGGACCTGCTCTTTGACAAACCTTACGATTTCTATGTTGAAACAAATGGTAAGGGTAAGACTACTGGTCGTATGGGACCAGAGTTGGTCTTAGGTTTTACTAAGCGTAATGCTTTTCGTGGGGGAGAAAATCTGAATATGAATCTTCATGGGTCGTATGAGTGGCAAACTGGACATAAGAATGAAGGCAGTAGTTCTAGTGTTAATTCATACGAATATGGAGGAGATATTTCTATCGTTATGCCCCGGCTCTTGACACCCGGTGCCTTGTTTCACGATCTTTCTATCGGAAAGCGCCGTCATCATACGAGTACGTCTTATGTACAAATGCCGACGACGACGATAAAGACATCTATCAATATACTGAACCGGGCAGGCTATTTCAGGCGGCACGTCATATCCGGAGAACTGACTTATGATTGGATGCCGACAGTGCAATCCCATTTTTCTTTCACGCCGATATCCATTTCGTATGAATATATGAATAGCCAGACGGCTAAGTTTGATTCACTTCTGCACAATAATCCTTATCTTCAGATATCAATGCGGAACCAGATGGTCCCTAAAATGAGTTTTACTTATACTTATTCAAGCAAACCTTCTTATTTAAGTCCGATCACTTGGTCGACAGCAATAAGTGAAGCCGGAAATATACTCTCGTTGGGGTATATGGCAGCAGGCCGGAAATGGAATGATAAAAACAAGAAGATGTTTAAGAATCCGTATGCACAATTTCTGAAGATTGAGACTGATTTGGTGAAATACTGGAGATTCTCAAGTCATTCCACTCTTGTCGGACATCTTGATGGAGGCGTAGCCTGGGCTTATGGCAATGCTGCTGAAATCCCATATTATGAACAGTTCTATGTGGGAGGTGCTAACAGTGTACGGGCTTTTAATGTACGTAGTATAGGGCCTGGTAAATTTGTTCCACTAAACTCTAGGTATTCTTATATTGATCAGACTGGTAATGTCAAATTGCTGGCTAATATGGAGTATCGTCCAAGACTGTTTGGTAGTCTTTATGGAGCACTCTTTCTTGATGCGGGTAATGTGTGGAATCTGAAAGATGATAATCGACAAGTAGGTGGCAAATTTGAATTCAATAGTTTTTTCAAACAACTGGCAGTAGGTACTGGTGTCGGCCTCCGCTATGACATGGGTATGTTTGTCATCCGGTTGGACTGGGGAGTGGGACTTCATGTTCCTTATGATACAGGTAAAAGTGGCTTTTATAATATTTTACACTTTAAGGATGCCCAGAGCATTCACTTGGCTGTCGGTTATCCATTCTGAATGTTCAGATATTTGGGGTTTATGGCATGAATGGGGCAGTGGAAAAACTGAGCATTTTCTGGCGTCATATTAAGAGACAAAAATTATTAATGGGATGAAAAAACAACAGAGTAGCGATCCTTGTCTCCTTTCTTTTTATTAAATTTGCATAGTCAAAATTATATATAATTATTTTAGTCACTATGAAACCAACATTATTGCTCCTTGCAGCAGGAATGGGCAGCCGTTATGGAGGCCTGAAACAACTTGATGGGATGGGACCTGACGGTGAGACCATCATGGATTATTCCATTTACGATGCCATTCAGTCCGGATTTGGAAAAATCGTTTTCGTTATCCGTAAAGATTTTGAGGATCAGTTTCGTAAAAAGATACTTTCTAAATATGAGGGACATGTTCCTGTAGAACTTTGTTTCCAGAGTCTGGAGTCACTGCCTGAAGGTTTCTCTGTTCCTGCCGGGCGTACCAAGCCTTGGGGTACAAATCATGCAGTCATGATGGCCCGTAATGTGATCAAGGAACCTTTTGCAGTGATCAACTGTGATGATTTCTATAATCGGGATTGCTTTAAGGTGATTGGTAAATTCCTTTCAGAACTTCCTGAAGGTTCGAAGAACCGTTATGCAATGGTCGGTTTCCGTGTAGGAAATACGCTGAGTGAGAATGGAACGGTGGCTCGTGGCATCTGCTCTACAGATGATAAAGGCGACCTGACAACTGTTGTAGAGCGTACGGAGATTATTCGCCGTGAAGGAAAAGTTTGTTATAAGGATGAAAAGAACAGTTGGATTCCTGTTTCTGATAATACGCCTGTAAGTATGAATGTGTGGGGATTTACTCCTGATTATTTCGACTATAGTGCTGCTTATTTCAAGGAATTCCTGAAAGACCCTGAAATACAGAAAAATCCGAAGGCCGAGTTCTTTATTCCTCTGATGGTCAACAAATTGATTAATGACGGTACAGCTACTGTAAAGGTTCTGGATACGACAAGTAAGTGGTTCGGAGTGACCTATTCTGCTGATCGTCCTAGTGTCGTGGCTAAGATCCAGAAACTTATTGATGATGGAGTTTACCCCAGTCAACTCTTCTGACCTGGTCTGAAAAAATAATAATTATTTTCAAAACAATTTACTCTTTCGACTTCTGGGCCGAGAGGGGATGTAATCCAACTTATGGATATTAATATCTTAACAGAGCAAGAAGCTGCTACCCTGAAAGAGTGGATAGCAACTTCTTCACATATCGTTCTTGTTGGACATAAATCACCTGATGGAGATGCTGTTGGAGCCAGTCTCGGTTGGGCTGAGTTTTTGCGTTATCTGGGGAAGAATCCTACAGTTGTAATGCCTGATGCTTATCCCGATTTCTTGCATTGGTTACCAAACAATGAGAAGATCATGCGCTATGACAAGCATCCGGATGAGGTCAAATCTCTTTTTTCGGTTGCTGATTTAGTGTTCTATCTTGATTTCAGTGAAGAAACACGCGTGGATGATATGGCACCTGTCTTGCAAAATTGTAAGGCTAAAAAGGTGATCATTGACCATCATCCGGGAGGAGGGCTGGAAGGTGCTCTCATTTTGTCTCGGCTTGGTGCCAGTTCTACTTGTGAACTCATCTTTCGTATCGTATGGCAGTTGGGAGGTTTTGAGGCAATGACGCAGCATTTTGCTACTCCTGTTTATTGTGGAATGATGACCGATACGGGAGGATTTACTTACAATAGTAATGATCCGGCTATCTATTTTATCATCAGCCAACTCTTGACGAAGCATATCGATAAGGATAAGATCTATCGTAATGTTTTCAATAATTATAGTTCGTGGGCCATTCGCCTTCGGGGGTATATCATGTATCAGAAATTGAATGTTTTTGAGGACTTGCATGCTTCTTATTATACCATTACCCGGAAAGAACTTAAAGGTTTTCACTATATCAAAGGCGATGCGGAAGGTCTTGTTAATGAACCTTTACGGATCAAGAAGATGAAACTTTCTATTTCTATGCGTGAAGATACGGATCAGGAGAATTTAATTTGGCTAAGTCTTCGTTCTGTAGATGATTTTCCTTGTGATAAGATGTCTCAGGAATTCTTTAATGGAGGAGGACATCCTAATGCCAGTGGCGGCAAACTCTTTTGTACGATAGAAGAGGCTGAAAAAGTCGTAAGAAAAGCCATAAAAGCTTATAGCAGCTTGTTGCAATAAAATCTTTTTCGTATTTTTGCAGAAATAATGCTGGCAAAGCCTGTAAGGAAAGCATAATTAGTCTGAGTGCTTCTACTGTACATGTTTGATATGGGCCGATGACAGTATAGTTACATCAATTTTTAAGTAATATGAGCTTCGGTAATCTCTGAATAATCGGCGGAAAGAAGTTCAATGAATAATCGTAAAATGAATAAATCAATCATTGTAATACTAACTTTCCTTGTAACAGTCTTGTCATTCTCGGCTTGCAGTAATGATGAGACTTATGCTCATCGGAGAGATACGGAACGTCATAATATCAATACGTTCCTTGTAACTAATCATATACAGGTTATTTCAGAGGACCAGTTCAAGAAGGATACGGTAACTCTTTGTGATGCGACGCATAATCAGTGGGTGCTGTTCAGTACTACGGGTGTTTATATGCAAATTCTGGATCGTGGAGAGGGCTCTCCTATTAAGAAAGGACAGACCCTTGATGTCCTTTGCCGCTTTGCGGAGTACAATCTGAATGAACAGCCGAAGTTTAAGATCACGGATCCTTTGGTCCTGGATTCTGTTCAGTTAACCAATGAATATCCTATTTCGACAAACGGAGGCGAACCTGAGAAGTTGTCAGTGTCAGACAATAGTGGTACCTTTACGGCTTCTTTTGACAGTAGAACCAGTTTGATGTATAGCTCTTATAACAGTGCGGCTGTTCCAAGTGGCTGGCTCACTCCATTGTCATACATCAATCTTGGGCGTGATGAGCGTATCGCTCATGTACGTCTTATTGTTCCTTCAGCTCAAGGACAGTCTAATGCCTCGAGTAGCGTGTATGCTTGTTTTTATGATATTACTTATATGAGAGGGAGATAAATTGGTTTTTTAGGAAAGATATTATGACATTAATAAAATCTATTTCAGGAATCCGAGGCACAATCGGAGGACACGCGGGCGATACATTGAACCCACTTGATATTGTAAAGTTCGTTTCGGCGTATGCCACTTTCATCCGGAAAAGTGAGAAATCATCCAGCAACAAGATTGTGGTTGGACGGGATGCTCGTATCTCCGGATTGATGGTCAAGAATGTAGTGTGTGGTACGTTAATGGGAATGGGGTATGATGTCTTGAATATCGGCCTGGCTACCACTCCGACTACTGAACTTGCTGTCCGCATGAGTGGAGCTGCTGGAGGAATAATCATTACTGCCAGTCATAATCCACGGCATTGGAATGCTCTCAAATTGCTCAATCAGGATGGAGAATTTCTCACGAAAGATGATGGAAATGAGGTGCTTGGATATTGCTGAAAAGGAAGATTTCGAGTATGCTGAAGTAGATCGTTTAGGAAGCTATACAGATGATTCTACATTTGACAAGCGACATATTGATGCTGTCCTGGCTTTGGATTTGGTCGACGTTGAGGCTATCAGAAATGCACATTTCAAGGTGATTGTAGATTCTATTAACTCTGTCGGTGGCATTATCCTCCCGGAACTCTTTAAGGCTCTTGGCGTGGAAGCACGTTTTCTGAATGGTACACCTGATGGTAATTTCGCTCATAATCCTGAACCTCTGGAGAAAAATCTCGGCGGTATCATGGGAGAAGTTGCAAAGGGTGGCTATGACCTGGGTGTCGTGGTTGATCCTGATGTCGACCGTCTGGCTTTTATTCAGGAGAACGGAAAAATGTATGGGGAGGAATATACGCTGGTTACGGTGGCTGATTATATTTTAGACCATGTCAAAGGCTCTACGGTCAGCAATCTGAGTTCTACTCGTGCTTTGCGTGATGTTACGGAACGTCATGGCTGTACTTATTATGCTGCAGCTGTTGGTGAAGTGAATGTGACGACGAAGATGAAGGAAGTAGGAGCTGTCATTGGTGGAGAAGGTAATGGTGGTGTCATCTATCCGGCTTGCCACTACGGTCGTGATGCCCTCGTGGGAATCGCTCTTTTCCTGAGTAGTCTTGCTCAGAAAGGCTGTAAGGCCAGTGAGCTCCGGGCTTCTTTCCCGAACTATTTCATGGCTAAGAATCGGATTGACTTGAAACCCACTACGGATATCAATGCTATCCTTGAGAAGGTAAAAGACCAGTATAGCTCTCGGAAAGATGTCCAGGTGACGACAATAGATGGTGTCAAACTCGATTTCTCGGATTGCTGGGTTCATCTGCGTAAGAGTAATACGGAGCCTATCATCCGTGTCTATAGTGAAGCTAAATCGAAAGAGGAAGCTGATGCCATCGGCAAACAGATTATGCAAGTGGTCGAACGGATGCTGTAACAGCGTCGGTGAGAATGAATCTTGCAGAAGTTCAGGCAGGCCATCTAATCGGATGGCCTGCCTGATGCGTTTTCTCCCATATTGTCGTTTTTCTGAGTCTAATGTTTAATGGAAGTGGATGACTCCTGTCGGAAGAATGGTTGTATTATGATTTGTCAGATTCTTGTCAATGATGATCCCTCCCTCAACATTGATGCCTTTTCCTTGATGTTTCAGTATGGTAGCTCCGGAAATATCTTTATATCCCGTATTTGTAGTTGTCGTTTTCAGTGTCGCTTGTATAGAATTATTTGGGTTGATGATAAAGGTATAACTGCCGAATTGATTCCATACGAAAAAAGGAGAAAGGCCGGAGAATCTTCCCGTTTCTATGTTTTCTTCTAAGATAAAATGAGGAGAAAAGCGATATGTCCCTGAAAGATACAGAGAGTAGATATTGACGGGTCGTTCATGCTTGAAATGAAGATCACCGAAATGCGTGCCTCCTCTCAGTAAAAATTTTCTTGTTCTCCAAAGCGGAAATTCAGTAGTTGCGATGCGATATTTCATCAGTAATTCTACTTGATGCTCCTGCATGGATATTGCCAGGGGGAGTTTATCCGCAATAGGAAGAACATAGACTGGACGTGTTCCTCTGCAGAAAAGCAAATGGATATTCTTCCCATAGAGAATCAACTGAAACGGCCGGTCCTCTCTGTTTGACCAGATGGAGGTCCGTAGGTGTAGGGCTCGTCTTCAGATAGTCAGGATGATTCGCCTGACTTTCGGTCTCTTTGGACTGAGGTTTGAAGATTTGTGTCCGGATGTCCTGGGCACAAATTTGGAAAGGAAACAGGAAAATGAACCCTGTTGTTAAAATCCATTTCAGTTGTATTTTCCTCATATTCTATTTTGTACTTTCTCTATTTTGATGACTGTCAAAAGACAGAAAACCCCTATGCAAAGTTATAATAATTATTTAGGATTGAGGAGGATTTCTTCGTTAACTGTAACTTATACAGGAAGAGACCAATAAGCAGAACCTGTATTCTTGTCGGTAGAAATATTCTTATTTGATAAAAATATTTTATATTTACATGATATTTGATAAAAAGTTTCTTCTTAAGGTTAGCGTTTTGCATATCTCAGGGATATAATAAGTAAAAAGGCGATGGAAAGAAAGCTGGTTTCTCAGCTGTTCAAGCAGTATTACAAACAAATGTATGGTTTGGCAAAAACCATTCTGTACGATGAACAGGAAAGCAAGGATATAGTGAGTGATGTCTTTGAACGGTTGCTTAGCACAGATATTATTTTACTTCCTGATACGACTAAACAATATTTGTTTGTAAGTGTTCGTAACAGTTGTTTGAAACAGATCAGGCGGAAGTCTGTGAGAGAAAAATTTACTGGACTTTATGTAGAAGAAAAGCTTGTTGGCTCTTCTCTGGAAGAAGACGATGAACGGTTAGAAAACATTCTCCGGTTTGCACAGACACATCTTTCCCCAGAGGAGTTGACTATTTTCCGTGGCCGGTTTCTGAGCGGAATGAGTTACGAGGATATAGCTGGGGAGATGGGTATCAGTAAAGTAGCTGTCTGGAAGCACCTGTCGCATCTGATGAAAATGATGAAAAAACAATTTAAAGTCTCTGAGTTATGAAAGAAGATGAAAAATACCGGAAGTTTATTGATGCACAGCAGCACCCGGAGAACTATACCGATGAAGAATTACAAGAATTTCTCAGGGATCCTGCTGTCGTGGGATTATCCCTTTTAAAACGTGCTTGTATCCATGATGAAAACAAGAAGAATGATGCTGATATGGAAGCAACTTGGAAAGATGTGGAAGAACAGCATCTTTGTTATCATCATCGTCATTCATGGCTGAGGGTGGCTGCTTTATTTACTGGCGTATTGCTGGTTGCAGCTATTGCCTGTGCGGCGGTGGTAAGTGTTTTTCATCATCACCATTCTCCTGCCAGAACAGAATCCATTGTTGTAAAGAAGAATAAAACTCTTGTCAAAACAGAAAAAGAGAAAGTTTTCAATTCAAAAGATTCTTTGAACCGGAAATCGGTTTCATGCCCGACGACAGTGACATTTGATGATGTTAACTTGGAAAAGATTCTTGCGCAATGGTCGACTTACTATAAAGTAGGGGTGATCTATTCTGATGATGAAGTCAAGCATGTCCGCCTGCATTTTGAGTGGAATCAGACAAAGAGCCTTGATGAGAATATCGGACTTCTCAACAGTTTTCAGAAGATCAGTATTGTCCGCAAAGGGAATCTTTTAACTGTTGAATAAGCCATGAAAAGAGTATTATTGGTCTTGTTCGCCTTTCTCATTTTTTCATCCGTCAATGCCCAGCGGATCACTCATGATTTCCGGAATGTGACGATGCCGGAGGCCTTGTGCCTGTTGAACCGGATGAATAAGCGGTATACCATCAATTTCATCTATGATGATCTGGAGGATTTCCGCGTTACAACAGATATAAAGAATCTGTCAGTGCCGGAGGCTATAAATCGGTTGATAGGTTTCTATCCGATCCGTCAGACCTTTGCCGGTGACAGTACCATTTCTGTGGAATGTGTCCAGCAGATCAGGTTGCATTATAAGGGACGTATCATAGATGAGTATCACCAGCCGGCTGAGTATGCCAACATTATACTTCTATCTCCGTCTGATTCGACCATTCTGGGGAGTGGAGTCAGCAATGAGAGTGGCTATTTTGTCATCCCCTGCAAGGCTTCTAAGGTTATGGCCAAGATTTCTTATATAGGTTATAAAACAGTCAGGCACATCGTTACCAATCCGAATATGGGAACCATCCAGTTGCATCCGGAACGGATGACGATTAAGGGTATCGTAGTGAAAGGAAACCGCCCGCAATACAGATTGTCTGGAGAGGGAATCATTACAAACGTAGAAAATACGGTTCTCAGTAAACTGGGAACTGCGGAAGATGTCATGAGACATATTCCTGGTATTATAATAAAAGACAAGAATTATGAGGTGTTTGGTAAGGGTGAACCGCTCTTTTTTATTAATGGAAGACGGATATATGATATAACAGTTTTGGACCGGTTAAAGTCTGATGAAATTAAAAGTGTGGAATTAATAACAACACCGGGAGCTCAGTATCAGGCATCAGCAAAGTCGGTAGTCAAGATTCGTACGAAAAATGTTTATGGCGAAGGTCTGGGCTTTGATATGCGGTCTTCCTATTACCAATCAGAGAATTGTGACTTGAAGGAACAGTTGAATTGGAATTATCGGAAGAATAAATTTGATCTGTTCGGTTCTGTTGATTATATCAGGGATAAAGGACGCTATCCAAGTGAAATAATGACAAAGGTCCGAAGTGATACCTTGTGGAATCAAAAGTTTTCTCAGTCTACCATCTTGCTCAGGCAAAGTTTTCGGAATATCTTAGGTGTAAATTATATATTTGACAGTGACAACTCTGCAGGTCTGCGTTATACGTTAATTTGCCGCCCTGTGGGGAAAGGCCATAATCATATAATCAGTCTGGTTACTGCCAATGGCCAATACTATGACTTGTTGGATACAAAGGTCACATCTTCGGAAAGTTATTCTCCCGATCATCAGTTAAATGCTTACTATATTGGTAAAATTAGGAATTGGGGGATTATATTCAACGGCGATTATTTGTTTAATAAATCACATCATAAGGAATTATATCAGGAATTTAGTGATAACGGGAAAAACCGAACTGTAAATGCATATAACAATGTGCAGAATCGACTTCTTGCTGTGAAATTGTCTTTGGATCATCTCTTGTTTGGTGGAAAACTAACGATAGGGACGGAATGTAGCTATACTTCCCGTAAAGACGATTATATCAATCCGGAAGGTTATGTGCCGACAGATTATGGTCATTTACGGGAAAATAATCTTTCAGGTTTTGCACAATATAACCACAATACTCCTATTGGTCGGGTTTCTGCAGGATTCAGATATGAGGATGTCAATTTTAAATATGATGAAAATAATGATCCGCTCAGTCAGCAGAGCAGACATTCTTATCATATCTTTCCGAGTCTTTCCATCGAAAGCCAATGGAATAGGGTTCATCTGCAATTTGGTTATTCGGCAAGAACATACCGTCCTTCTTATCAGCAGTTAAGCAATTTTGTAGATTATGGAAACCGGTATCTTCTACAGTCTGGTAACCCCTTGCTGAGAGATGAATACATACATGACATAACTATGACGGGTTTATGGCGGTGGCTTCATGTTTCGATAGGATATGATGATAGGAGGCATGTAATTCTCTATTGGGCAGAGCCGGTAAATCATAATTCCTCTGTTACTAAAGTAACTTATAGAAATTTTCCTACACTGAAAAGTGTTTCCGCAATGATCGACTTGTCACCAAAGTTGGGAATATGGTCACCAGAGTTGTCTGCAGAAATCAGGAAACAGTGGCTGTCTATCTGCTCGTCGGATGTGCTATATCATTATAATAGGCCCGTTTGGTATCTGTCATTTACTAACGTTTTTGATTTAGGAAAAGGCTGGTTGGCAGATGCTGATTTCAGTTTGGTGACAAAAGGTGATGAAGAAAACAACTATTATTTTCGCCATGTGCCGACGGTTGATGTAAGCATGACCAAATCATGGAATCATGGCAGAACTTCTCTTCAGATCAAGGGAACGGATTTAACCCATTCTGTCAAGTATGGTGATCTCATGCAATTGGGATGTATTGAAACCCGACAGTTGAGTAGTTCTGATAGCCGGCAGTTGGTCATAACACTTCGTTATAATTTTAATATGACCAAGAGTAAATACAAAGGTACGGGTGCTGGAAATGAAGAGAAGAAGCGGCTGTAAGATTTTTAAAGTGATCTGGAATATGATGTAAGGTCATGAGATGAAACAGATTCAGATATGGCATTTGATATGAAATGTTTTGTAAGATATAAAAAATATTTCATTTTGGATAGGGGTTTCTATGGGGAAGTACGTCTTGATAACAAAAGAGCAAGAAGTTTATATCTCTGGTTCTATCTGCCTGTAAGTGTGTTATGAAAACTATTATGGAATGCTTGGCTGTAATGAAAAACTGATATTATTATAAAGCCCTTTGATCATTGTCAGTCTTTTGTAAGCTATGATTCTGAATAAACAGAACGGAGAAGAACTGGACGGTATAGATGGAGAGAATCAAGTGTTTATGGTTTCTCTGGCTTATTTGTTTTAGAGTGCTGATTCAGCCAGAAGTAATCGACCCCACGAAAGTTTATTGCTTGACTTTTGTGGGGCATTTTATGTTTTTGTCATATCAAAAAACAGGGTTGTGTTTTATAAACTCATAGTTTGACATTATCAAATATTCAGTTTACAGAATTACATCAAATAGAATTAAAAACCAAATGTTTATTGCCGAAGTTGTATGACCTATAATTCATGTTTATTTGTATACAGAATCTGTTATTATTTCTGTGTGATATTATGCCTGTAGTTGGTTGTAAGATTCAATACAGATTGGGGTAAGGGAAAACTGGCTTTATGCTGATCTTTTCTGGACTGTACAGTGAAATCTTGATGAATCTCGGTAAAAAAAGTGTTTTTTAAACAATAAATACGATATAGCGTATAGAATTAAACTAAAAATTGTTATCTTTGTGTATACTTTACAATTGATAATGAGAAAATATCTGCTCATCATTTCTATGTCTATAGTTGTAATTGCTCTCACTTCTTGTGGGCGCAATACAAAACTTATGACGAAACTTGATGTGGCAGACCGGCTGATGGAAAACCGACCGGACAGTGCGCTGAGTCTGTTGGCAGGTTTGAAAGACAGTGTCAGGGATGGTAGCAGGAGTGTGCAGATGCGCTATGAACTGATGAAAACCGAGGCGGAGGACAAATGCTATATCACACATACTTCTGATTCTACAATGCTCGTCGTGACGAACTATTTCAACCATCATGGTAACCTGTTGCAAAGGATGAAGGCTTACTATCTTTTAGGCAGGGTATACAGCGATATGCAGTTCACAGGGGATGCCATTGATTCCTATAAGAAGGCCTTGTATATGGAAGGGCACGACGACAGTCTCACTTACACGGTACGTGCACGGGCAAGCAACTGGATCGGCCAGACACTGATGTATCAGAGGATGTTCAAAGAGGCGTACGGCTATTTCCTCCGTTCTTATTGCTTTTCCAGGAAGACGGGAAATGTTACCATTGAGATTTATCTTCTGCGTGACATCGGCCGCTGTCTGTCTGCTCTGAATGAAGAGGAGAAGGGGCTTTCCTATTTCAGGCAATCGGCCCGGCTGGCAAAAGGAACAGGGAACGGCCGGATATTTAAGGCTGTGGTGGCCGAGCTTGCCTATAATTACATGGATTTGAAGGATTACAAGAAGGCCAAGCAGGCTCTTGATGTATCTTATTATGATAAGGATTCCGTTTATGACCATGCTTGTCTGGCAAAATATTATTATGAAACAGGGAAGACGGATTCAGCGGCGGTTTATTATAGGAAAAGTCTGAATCGGAATAATATACCGGTCTGTCTTGATGCCTCGCTGAAATTATTCGCTATCAGCACAAAGCAGGGACATCAGGCTGAAGCCAATGCTTATCTGCATCAAAGTATGAATTGTGCCGATTCCCTTGACATGAATACGATCCGGCAGAATCAGAATCTGATCAAGGCGCTCGGGCACAAACTGGAACATGAGCGGCAGCTGAACCATGCTGAAAAGATGAGGAATAATGTGATATTTCTGTTGATCTTGTGTTTTGTCGTCTTTGCTTTCCTTGGTATCTATTATGTGAAAGGCAGAAAGGCAAAAAGCAGAATTCAGCAGGAGAAAATGCGGCAGTTGGTTTCTGAACTTCAGTCCGAAAGCAGAAGGATCATAGCTAAGAATGAGAAGAGAATCCATGAACTGGAGAAAGAGATTTCTTCCTTGAATCTGCAGATTAGTGATACCCGGAAGTCAATGCTTCAGACAGAAAGGGAAAAACTGATCAGTGAAAATAGCAAGATCAAGTCTGAACATAAATTGAGAAGTTTGCGTATCCGGGAGTTCAGGGACTCGGAGATTTACAGATCATTTCATAGTCATAATTTCCATCCCACTGATGCTGATTACCTCGCACTGGAATCGGGTGAAAATCAGACATTTGGTAATTGTATTGACAAGATCAGAAGAACAAGCCATAGCATAAATAAAAATGACATCAGGATATGCATCCTGCTCAAAGCAGATATCTCGTTGAAAACGATAGCAGTCTATATGGGCTATGAGCTGAATAGGCTGAGTATGGCGAGAGCCCGTCTATATTCCAAACTTTTTAACAAGAAAGGTACAGCATTACAATTGGATGAATTTATCCGTAATTTGTAATTTTATCCTGTTTCTTACCTAATAAATCCTTTTGTGAAGTGATTTTTACCTCTTTGTGAACCTTTGTGAAGTAAAAAATGCTTCAGGGTATGATGATTTTATCTATTTTTGTTGTGAGAATAATATCACGAACAAAAATAGATGCTCAAGATGATGGTGTGAATATTTTTATAAAGAACACATAGAGATATGAAATATACCCGTTGGCGGAATTAATCTAGTGCATACTTGTATGTAAAAAATCAGGTTATGGAGAAGTGAAAAATTCAGTATAAATTAAAATAGAGATTATGAATAAAAAATTAATTCTGTTTTATGTGCTTTTTTCGTTAGTATTGATATTTAACGCATGCAGTAACGACAACGACAGAAAAGATCCTGAGGGAACGGTAACGCTCAATATCATGAATGAGGATAATGGAAAGACGAACTTGGTGAATTCTGATGTCTATATTAATAAATCCAATAATTTTAAGGCTCAATCATGGTATATGATAGATGCCGGAATAGCTTCCCTAAATACGGATTACCAACCTGGTTTACAAAATATTACGCATGAATCTGCCGTACAATCAGGCCATCTTTATTATCTTTATAATCCTGAAGGTATTGTGGAATTTCCATCAGGTGCACGCGCTGCGTATGAGGGAACAAGCTATTATAAGATAGTCGTAGTTTCTCCTATTTTGGAAAACGGAATCAACAAAGGGGCTGTTATTAAATACGTACAGTGTTATCCTTTATCCAGCAATCTTCCTGAAAAAGAGACTTCTATAGGACAGATGACTTCTTCTGGAGACCAGTTGAAGTATTCCGTCCCTAAAGATGCTGAATATGCCGCAGGTACTTACCTTCAGTCAGAGATGAAGTATTTCGATATTCAATTAGATGCCGGAGAACTTACCGTCAAATTGAATAAATATGTTGATAAGGTAGAAGGTCCTTATGGTGATTATACGATTTATATTCGCTCTGGTAATGTTTGTACATCCTTAGTGTTCCATGTGATTGCCCCCTGACTCTAATAGTTTTATGATGATGAAGGATCATAAATTGATTATATCAGATGTCGTGTATGGAGACTTCTTTTGGCGAAGGATCTATAAATAATTGAAAATGAAAAAGATATTCTATATTCCGATTCTGTTTTTGATGCTGTCAATGGCATTATGGAGCTGTGACAAAGATCCAGTTGATGTTCTGTCAAAAATCAAAACAGTAGGGCATGCCACCATCAATGGAAAAGCATACGAAGATAACGAATATTGGTCTGTATTTTCTGCTCCACCTTCAGAAATTCTTTACTTTGATGATGATAGCATTATACAATACATCGCTTTTCTAGCTCCTGTCGATGGTACGAAAAAACCGTTTTACCATCTGACTTTTTATCTATTAGAAGGTAAACAACCCTTGATGAATGGTCAGACTATCAAAATAAGCTTTTGCAAGGAATTAGCCAGGTGGAACGGAAGAAAAGGTTCATCGGTATTGGGAGAGACTGCAGCAGGTTTGTTAAAGTATTATACAAATATTAGGTCGATTCTCCTAAGCAATCATGCTGATGGAGCAGTTATAGCTGAGATGAATTTTTTATATTTTGAGAAAATATCATTGGAAGGTGAGCTAACCATAGAAAAAGTATCATCTGGTTATCAAAAAGTCTGGGGAAAGTACCATTTAAATACACCTCAGGAAAGTGAATCTCCGCTCACGATAAATGGTGATTTTGAAGCAGCAATACAAAAAGACTAAAAAGGAAATAAGTATGTATTTGCCAGCACATCCAATACTGGATTTATTCGGATACCCACATAAAAGAGAATTTTATATAGATCGAATGAAGAAGTTGAGTAATGTTTTATATGTATTTATGATAGTAGCAGGCTCCTTTACATTTATGGGTTGTTCCGCCAATTTATATCCTCTATCATATAATAATGGATTTGTACTGAATCGTACAGGTGCAATAATTGCCACATATAGAAACGGATACATATTAAATAATAAGGAAACTGTTATCGGAACTTATAGAAATGGCTACGTGCTAAATGCAAAAGATAGTGTAATTGCAACTTATAATAATGGCAGAGTCTTTAAATAAATTCTTATGATATTGTAATATCTGAAGTATTTACTTTCTTGTGAACTTTTTAGATATAAACCAAAAACAGCAACTTTTATAAAATGAAGAATCTAATTTTAGCAATTTTGTCTCTTATCCTTTTATTTCTTTCAGGATGCAGCAATAATAAGGATTTGCCAGCCATCTATCCATTCGATTTGTTCATTCAAATTGAAGGGACAAATGGCGAGAATATATTAGATTCTTTGAAAGTTTCAGATGATAAGGTCTTGAGAGTGCCATTTAGTACGAAGGATAATGGTTATATTTCTATCCGATGCATCCGCAATAGCGATGGCCAGGAAATGGAGGTGTGGAACACTGCATGGTTTAACACTCGCCTGGATTCTATTGATAGTACTTCAATCAACCCAATTGAAGTAATGGCTTTAGGGCGAATTTTAACATTATCATGGGTTGATGATCGTGTATGGGATACGGAAAGAAAAAAGAAGAGATATGATGAATCGTATACTTTGTATCTTACTAGCCCAAAATTCTTTGGAACAGATATTCCCAAAACAATAAAGTGCTATATTCATGTCGATGGCAATTCGTGTGATGCCTATCGATATGATGTTGATGGAAAGCAGATAACGGTCCCTGACAATACTTTCTTTTATGACTCAAGGAATCAATCACAGAAAGAATTGAAAGCATTGATAAAAATCAGAAAGTAGATATAACAAAGAGAGGTGGTCGCCCTTGAGCATCCACTTCTTTTTGTTCATGTAAAATGAAAATTAGATATTTACTTATTTTGCTAATCATCTTCGTTTCGTGTGATCGAAATGACGATTATATCACTTAAATATAATAATATATGAAAAGATTATTTTTATTTTGTACATTATTTGTGTTTCTCCTTCCTTTGTGTACGAGTTGCTCAGATGATAAAGATGAAGACAGAACAGAAATTACGGAATTGCTAGTGTCTGATAAGACTACGGACTATAGACCTATAGAGTCTCCTAACAATGTGAAACCATTATTAGGAATTCAAGTTCGAGAATCATCTTCGAAATATTGGCTCGTAATACCCATTAATGGTATTGTTGGGTTTGACTATGAAGAAGGATACTTTTATCGTCTGAAGGTCGAAGAGAGACATCTGTCAAATCCTCCTCTTGACGCTATGAATGTAGAATTTAAGCTTATAAAAGTTCTTTCAAAAGAACGAATGCATCAATAACCCTTTAACTGTTAATTTTATGAGACACTTTGGTATTTAAACTTGAAGTTGTCTTAGCATCAACTATATAACAAGATTGAATCTTATCTGTTTAATAGTAAGTCCAATAGAATATTTATAAGCTAGCTCAAAGAAAAATGTTGGTTTCTTAATGCTTTGTATTAAGTACTTTAAAATCCTATTTCTGCCTGATAATAAAAAAGGCATAAGAAGTGAAAATTATAGATATAAATTAAAAACAGTGACTTTTATAAAATGAAATTTCGATATTTACTTATTTTACTAATTATCTTCGTTTCGTGTGATAATCGAAATGACGATCATACTGCAAGTCATTTTCACATAGATAAAAACTATTATGAAATCATTCAGTGGCGGGATCAAACGATAAATATTACCAGCGGTAGTGGTGATTTGCAAATATCTACTCCTAATGCGGACAAAATACAATTATCTTATGAGAAAGGATCAACCGAGAGTGGTATAAAGGGGAAAATTGATATTAAAGGAATAAAAAGGGGAGAAGCTCAGGTTCAACTCGTTGACAGGGTGACGAAAGAAAGCGTACAGTTAAATCTTAAAATTGTACCGCCATATATCGAATTGATAGCTGATGATAGTACGGACCCTGTTCTGGATATAGGGACTTATTTATTCCTGATAAATAATGAAGGACATTCCTTCTACATCTTTTCATACAATCATTCGATAGCCAAATATAATATACCTCCTCTCTATTCGGGATATTATCAATTTGTGAAGGATAAAGATAACGTGATATTGAGATTGAAGAATAAGGATGATTCTTTTCATCGCGAGTTTGTCCTTCAGACGAATAGCAAAGATGATATGGACAAATTATTGGAATTCTCGGATTCGGAAATAGGAGAGGAATATAATCTTGGAATTCCGATACAATTAAAGGATGTGAGGCAGGGATATACCATAAATGGAGGAGTGGGAATGGGTACCAATATACCGGAACATTTCTTGTGATGTCTGTATGATAAATCCTTTTGCATATTTTTATTATAAAGGTGCATTGACTTGATACCATTGGCTAAAAAAGGATGGTTAACTGATAGATCTTGAAGTTTGGGTTTTTCTTATTGTTTTTCTGCTAATAAAAAATAACATAATTTGTTTGATAATGCAACTATTTTTAGTTACTTTTGTAACGAAGAATAATATGAACAAACAAGATAAACTTTTAAAGCGGTTCTGCAATCTCCCGAAAGATTTTACTTTTGATGAAATGGAAAGCCTGTTCATTCACTTTGGTTTTAACTTGGAGAATAAAGGTGCTACTTCCGGGTCTCGGATTGTTTTCGTGAATGACTGCAATGGTGACCGCTATATTATGCATAAGCCACATCCATCAAATATTATTAAAGGATATATGATGAGGCAAGTTCTGACTTATTTGAAGGCTAATGGTTATTTTAAGAAGGAAGGAAAGTAATATGGGAACAATGAAGTATAAAGGATACACGGGAAGCGTGGATTACAGTGAAGAGGATAATTGCCTTTATGGCAAGGTTCTTGGAATGAGCAAAGATTCCATCACTTATGAAGGGCAGGACGTAAATGAACTCCATAAGGATTTCGAGGGAGCAATTGATGATTATCTGGCAAGTTGCGAGGCGCATGGTATAAAACCTAAGAAACCTTATAGCGGTAATCTGAATGTCCGCCTGACACCGGAAATTCACAGTCGTCTGGCCATGCTGGCACAACAGGCAGGTACAACTATTAACGGATATATCCGCCAGACATTGGCTAAAGCGACCGGTGTTACTTTGTAATCTCAAGAAGTTTATCGAGGGTATTCTTGATTATATGGCTGAAACTAATGATGATAATAAACTCTATATCTGGCTCACTAAGAATGTTCCGGAAGGTAAAAATAGGGTCGGTAAAAAGGAGCAGGAAGACTTTGAAAAGTGGCTTGAAGTATGAAAGTAGCCTATTCTAAGCCATTTATCAAAGCCTCCAAGATGTTACCGGAGAAATATGGAAAGAAATATTTTTTTCGTAGCAATAAAATTTGCCTTTTCTAAACTTAACACTCCCAACTTTGGTATATCCGTTCTTTTCATAAAGTTTTATAGCTCTTTCGTTTGGAGGAAAAGCATCCAGTCGGATAGCATTATATCTATTTCGTGTTGCGAAATTATCGGTATATTTAAGTAGTTTTTTAGCAATGCCGTGACTTTGAGCCTTTGGATCAACACACAATCTGTGGATGACAAGTTGTTTGCCGGAAGTATATTTCCAATCTAAATTTCTATATTCCTCTGCCTGATCTTCGTTTAGAACAATAAGGGCATTGATAAAGTTGTTGTCTTCATAGACATATAAATTGCCCTTATCAATATCTTCAATGATAACCTTTTCATCAGGATAAATATTGTCCCATTGGTGTATGTGGTTGATTTCCATATCAAGGGTTGCAGCCTTAATGATGTTCATGATTGACACGGTGTCTTCTTTCTTGCCTTTTCTTATCATATCAGAAATAGACTATTCTGTTTGTGAATCCTGATTATGAAATGAATATTTTGCTACTATAATAAAGACACCTATTACATTAGCTGTAGTTGTAGATAGTAATGTGATAATAACGGAATTGCCTAATGTAAGTACGTGAAAACCGACAAGAATTACCATAATAACTATAGCAAACATGTATATGCAGACGAAACTGAAGATTCTATTTGCATATTCACCTCTTTGCTTTCTGTCCTGTTTCCTGCCTTCTAATTTCTCTTTGAGAAGTTCTACTTCAACACTACTTTTTTTAGATGCTAAATATTCTTCTGTCATTTGAGATTTATCACTTGGCAACGAAGACAAAAGTGATAGTTTCTTTTCCAAATTTTCATTGATTTACAGCTACTTACGAACATTATTAAATGCAAATACTAAGCAAAAAGAGGATTTTATGCTTGACATGCAACGTATGAATTGCTATAAACTATTAACAATCAACATCATTAGGGATGATCAAATGGCTGAATAGTTACTGTAAATAAACTCTGAAATGATATTTATTTCAGTTATAGCTCTTTAATGCTATTGTAACAAGGCTGTAAAATCAAGATTCTACCTTTGCCATCAAAATTTAATATAAGTAAAATGATAAACAGGTGTTTCGTATCAGCAGTTATGTTTATAGTGTCTCTATCCATTCAAGCTATGCCTTTAAAAGGAATCGTCAAGGATAAAAGCACAGGAGAACCTCTTGCCGGCACAATTATCAAGGTTAAGGAATATAAAAAGGAAAAAACGTCCACAGGACTTGATGGTACTTTTCTCCTGAAGGATCTCCCAGATACGGGAACAGTGACCTTGCTTGTCAACTATCTAAGTTATAAATCTCGTGAAATAACAGTAGACCTGAGCAAAAGTCATCAGATTGAAATTTCTATGGAACCTGATACTGAGAATCTTGATGAAGTAGTAATTAAAGGACAGTACAATAACCATAGTGATCAGGGGGCAATTTCATTGGTAAAAAACTCGTCACAGATTTTGAATGTGATGAGCCGGCAAACGATTCAGCTTTCTCCTGACATCAATGTAGCATCAGCTTTACAGCGAATATCCGGTGTCACAATGGAATCAGATGCATCCGGACAAGCCGCCTATACCATACTCCGTGGAATGGACAAGCGATATAATTATACTTTGGTAAACGGTATCAAGATTTCAAGTCCGGATGACCAAAACCGATACATTCCTCTCAATTTATTTCCTTCTGACTTAATGGACCGGCTGGTGGTATCTAAATCACTTACAGCAGATATGGAAGGGGATGCCGCCGGAGGTGTAGTAGATATGGACATGAAAGATGCTCCCTCACATTTTCAGTTACAAACCAATATGGCCTTAGGATACAGTGATTTCTTTTTTGGCAAACATGACTATCTGAACGCCCAAAGAGGGAATACAACAAAAGAAGCACCTTATGAGCAATATGGCTCAGAATACAAGGCGACAATGAGTGACTTTAAAGACGGCGGGACGTTGATCAGCAACCACGTTATCCCTGCACCGAATATGGTGGTAGGGTTGTCTGCCGGCAATCGTTTCTGGAACAATCGTCTGGGAGTACTTCTGGCGGGTAATATTCAAAACGAATTCAGAGGAATAAAGCGGACTTTTAATACAGCTACGATGCCTTTTGGCGAACAGGCTGAAGTAATTTCAAAATTACAGAACCGCCTTTATTCAATTCACAATCTGACTGCCGGAATCCATTTCAAAATAGACTTGAATCTGGCTCATCATAAACTGGAATGGTATAATATGTATATTAACAGGAAAGAGAATACGGTAAGATATACCAATTCCATTGTTACAGATTATGGATATGAACCTGATAAAGGTAACTATACACGTGATGACGAAATAAGAACTAATACACAGACACAAAGTATTTTTGCTTCCCATCTAAAAGGTACTCACCATTTTGGCGATCATTTTACTGTTGACTGGTCTGGAGTATTTTCCAAAGCAACAGAAAAAGATCCGGACCGAACTTATGTAGACATCAAAAATACAATAGTATCCGATTCGATAGCAAAAACTGTAGCCAACTCTATGGAACGTCGCTTTCAGCATAATACGGACAAGAGTCTGGAAGGATACTTGAACCTGAACTATGATACTCCTTTCTCTTTTGCAGATTTTTCATGGAAGGCCGGAGCTATGTACAGTCGTAAGAGACGTGAAAACAGGTATTATTCCTACCAGTTCAATCCTCAGAATATCTCTGCAACATTAGCGGGAGATAGCTATAGTATGTTTAGAGGAATCGACTGGTACTGCCGGACTCCTTATGCGCAGGCTTCCCAATTAAATTATAATTCCCATGAAAATATAGGGGCTGTATATGCAATGCTAAGCATGAGATTTACTAAAGGGGAAATTATCGCCGGCTTTCGTGGCGAACACACAAATCAGCTGTACACCATGCTCCAGACCTTTAAGGGTATGGGATCCATAGGAGAGCAGAGTTACTGGGACTGGCTTCCTTCCGCCTCTTTGAAATGGTCGCCAACTGGGGAAATGAATGTAAGACTGAGTTATTACAAAAGTATCAACCGCCCCAGCTTCTACGAAATCGTACCCTATGAGATCGATGGCGAAGAATATGAAGAGAAAGGTAATCCGGAACTGAAACGAGCTCGTATTGATAATATCGATGCACGCTGGGAATGGTTTCCTTCTGCAACAGAACAAGTTCTCTTCGGTATCTTCTATAAATATCTCAAGGATCCTATAGAGATGTCGTTTTACAATAATTTTTATATGCCACAAAACTTAGGTAATGCAGAAAATATCGGTCTGGAAATTGACCTGATTAAATATATCAGGCATTTCGGTATAAAAGCTAACTATACCTATACTCACTCTTCGATAACAACAACTAAAAGGCAGTATAAAGAGGGAAGTGCGGAAATAGAAACAATCAGTCAGACTCGTCCATTGGTGAATCAGGCGCCTCATGCAGCAAACCTTTCTCTGCTTTACAAAGATACCGAACATGGATGGAACGGACAGCTGGCCTCGTCATACACGGGGAGCCGCATCGCTATTGTTTCCCCATATAAGGATGCGGATGAATGGGAAAGAGGTATCTTCTCTCTTGATTTCAGTGCTGAGAAAAAATTCAAAAAAGGATGGTCAGTATTCTTTAAAGCAAATAATCTCACCAATGCGGTAAGAGAACGTTATTTAAAAACGGTCAATACTTATAATGCACAGTTTCCAAACCAAAAATCAAAGCATACAATAATGGGAACTTATAAATACGGACGCACCTTTCTGCTGGGCATCCGATATGATTTATAAATAGAATAAGAAGAAAAAACATCATAAAATAAAGACAATGAAAAAGAATTTATTGATATTCGGCTTCCTGACTCTGGCTTTCAGTCTGGTACTCGTCTCGTGCGAAAACGACAATATCAATCCATACGACTATTCGGCGAAGTCTGACACTACTGTCGTACAGCCCTCTTCCGATGGGGTCAAGACTACTCTGGCAGAATATCCGTCAGGATCACTGGTATGGACTAAAGATACTACTTTAAAAGAATCTGTTGAGATACCTGAAAATGTTTCCCTTTATATTGAACCTGGCATAACGGTAACTTGTTCCTCTTCTGCCAAAGTCCCGGTAGAAATTGTGGTACTGGGCAATCTCTACTGTATGGGAACAATCCGGAAACCTATTACAATCACTTCTGATACCAGAAAACCCGCTGACTGGGGAGGAATCATCTGCGGATATAAGGCCGGTGAGGTCGTTCTTAACCATGTAAATATCGCCTATGCTGGAGCGACTCCTACAGAATCTTCTCTTTCTTTTCAAAATGGACTCTTCAAAACGCAAATTGACGGTGGAGTCCCGGCATTCCATTTCTGCAACGTCAACGGACGGTTTGTAATCTCCGGCTGTTTCTTCCATGACAACTATAATGATCATACCTATTTTACCGGCGGAAAGGGCATTATTCAGAATAATATTTTTGCAGACAACGGCAATGCTGCCGATGGAGGAGAAGCTATTAATGTAAAATCAGGATGTAATCTGGACGTTTCCTACAACTTAATTTATAATGCCTGTACCAACGCTTTTAAATTATCAGACTCCGGCAACAGTGAAATAGTTCCTCTGACAGAAATCCGGGTTTATAACAATACAGCTGTTGATTGCGGCTGGCGCCGGTCAAAAAACAAGAAAGGAGGAAGCATCTGGCTGGAAAAGGGAATATATCCAATACTTGTCAATAATCTTATATACGATTGCCGCTATGGTATGAAACAACCGGCAACCAGCGGATGTGATGTGGATAAGAGTACTCTGGTTCCAAATTACTATTTTGCTTCGACCCAAACAGGAATCGATCAAATGAGTACCACCGCCAATCTGGTTATGTTTTATAATGCTGATATTCACAGTGGTCAGGCGGGTGAAAATAATCCTTTATTCACGAATTTCTCCCAAAATCCGAATATGGATATCAACTGTGAAGTAGATGATACTACTAAGGGAGCACCTCTTCCTTATAATTCATCATGGAATTTTTACCTGCAATCCAGCTCTCCAGCACTGACAGGAGGTACAACTGTAGCCAATCCTATCTTTGTCGGTGGCTTGGCATTTTTCGGTATGAAAAAAGTTCAGTTCTTCGATACAGACAACGATCAGAATTACTATTTTTATAGTCGTCTGGCCTCAGCCTTCTTCGGAGCTTACGGACAGGCAAAATAAACCAAGTATATCTATTTTAATTCTATCAACTCAAATTATGAAACAAATAAGAAAAATATTATCAGCCATTGTCTTTGTGACTTTTTTGTTTTCTTCTGCAAGTGCGCAAACACCGGAAGTATGGTCAAAGCTTAAAAGTCAAATCAATCTTTTCTGGTGTAATGATATGGGCAGAAACGGGTATTATGACCAGAAAACTATTGCTGAAATGATGGGCGTAATGGCTGAAAACATAAAACCTGAAGCAATTATTGCTGCCGGAGATATTCACCATTTCAATGGTGTAGCATCAGTAAATGACCCATTATGGCTGACAAACTACGAACTGATCTATTCACATCCGGAACTGATGGTAGCCTGGTATCCGATTCTCGGCAACCATGAATACCGTGGTAATACCCAGGCCGTTCTCGACTATACTCACATAAGTCGTCGCTGGATGATGCCGGCCCGTTATTACACCAAAGTATTTACAAGCAAAGGATGCACCGTACGCATTGTCTTTCTTGATACCACTCCTCTTATCGACAAGTACCGTAATGACAGCATCACCTATCCGGATGCACATAAACAAGATCGTGAAGCGGAACTTCAATGGTTGGATGGCATATTGAAAAACACTCATGAAGACTGGGTAATCTGTATCGGACATCATCCTGTTTATGCCCAAACTGAAAAGGAAGAGGACGAACGTCATGATATGCAGAAATATTTATTGCCGGTGCTGCAACGCTACCATAACGTAGCTGTATATGGTTGTGGACATATTCACAATTTCCAGTATATCAAGATGCCGGGGGATGCTATTGACTTCTGGGTAAACTCTGCCGCTGCTCTCTCCAGAAAAGTAAAACCGGCAACAGGTACAGTATGGTGCAATTCCTCTACAGGATTCTCTGTAATTTCAGCAAACAAAAAGAATCTCACAATCTCAGCTATTGATAAAAAAGGAAATATTATATATCAATTGACTAAAACTAAATAATTCAAATCTTTGGATTTACTTATGGACTCTAATACCAAATGAAATTGATATCTTTGTATTCTGACAAGTTAGCAAGATAGGAAAAGGCAATCGGAAAGACAAATGTTACCTTTGCATTGCTAAAGAAATACAAGTAGACATGCAACAAAGATTATCAACAAAGAGTATTCATTACCGCTACAAGTAAGCCCCTTTCCATAGTACTGGAAGCTCCCTTTCCATAGTACTGGAAGCCCCCTTTCCATAGTACTGGAAGCTCCCTTTCCATAGTACTGGAAAGCCCATTTCCATAGTACTGGAAAGCTCATTTCCACAGTACTGGAAAGCCCATTTCCACAGTACTGGTAAGCTCATTACCACAGTACTGGTAAGCCCATTACCACAGTACTGGTAAACCCATTACCACAGTCTGGTAATTACGGATTATATGATAGCTTAAAGGATAAATGGTATAAGTGACTGAAAATCAAATATATGTACAACTCCTTAGACCTGTTTTTCTCTTCATGTTTAATTTCTACAATGGGTTCTATGAATGATTTTGTTGGAGGAGATAAAGTAGACCTGATGCCTTTTTAATAAAAGTTAGGATAAAGAGAATCCAGGTAATTATGAATCACTGGGTAAACGTTAGAAACAATTATTCGGAGGACTTCATTTTTAATAGTTCTATATTCTGTCCACTTTTTTGTAAAAGATATTAATTCGTAATCGGTTGATTATGAAATAATTAGCAAAAATACATTTGGAATTCAATCCACTTTGTATTCACAATGGTGAAAAAATATTAATATTTTGTGCTATTTTTGTATTATCATTATTTGTTAACGTATAGATGAATCTAATAAATTAAGTCGTTAGTGTCCACTAAATAAACTTAAGAGTTAATTGACCATCTTCAACATCATCAACCGATTGTTTGGTAAAGAGTTCCTTGATAGGGGGCTCATCCAAGAGCGAAGCACTCAAAATTCTCAATACTTCGTAGGTCGACCTATGCAGTTTAAGGTCATGTTCAACGATTACCACCATGCAATAAACAGTATGGTTGTAAATGTTTGGATTCTTGTAGCAGCCTTATTCGTATTTGCTGGTTTTTAGTGGACACTGATGTAATAATGCAACATCTAATTGAATGAATAACTTTTATAAAATAGAAGACTATGAATAGAAAAACAAGGGAATTACTAATCATCATTATGATGGGTTTTATACCATTGATTTCGTGTGGCAGTAGTAATTCTATTAGTGATGCCTCGTCTGGAACAACTGGCAGTACTGTCATAGGTAAGGCAACTGTATATATGACATCTGCTAATGGGATGTATTCATTGACTAAAATAAATGCAGATATATTATCCGGTGACACTAATAAAAGTGCTGATATAGAGCTGAATCCTTCGCAGACTTATCAGACTATGGACGGCTTTGGAGCTGCTATTACATATAGCACTGCATACAATCTGTTGAAGATGTCACAGGCTGACAGGACAAACTTCCTGCGCAAGACATTTTCTGATACGGATGGATACGGATTTAGTTATGTAAGGATTTCTATCGGATGTTCCGATTTTTCGAGCAAAGAATATACGTGTTGTGATAATCCGGGGATTGAGAATTTCGGACTTCAATCAGACGATATCAATTATGTTATACCTGTAATGAAAGAAATTCTTGCTATTAACCCTCATCTCAAAGTTATAGGTTCTCCATGGACTTGCCCACAATGGATGAAAGTGGAAGATCTTAATAATAAGGCCCCTCACAATAGTTGGACCGATGGTCACCTTAATCCTGATTATTATCAGACTTATTCAGATTACTTCGTGAAATGGATTAAAGCCTATCAAAGTGCAGGTGTACCTATATATGCCATTACTCCCCAAAACGAACCGCTCAACAAAGGTAATTGTGCATCACTATATATGCCTTGGCCTGAAGAAGCTGATTTTCTGAAGGTATTAACTCCAACATTTAAGAAAAATAAATTGACTACCAAGATTTATGTGTACGATCATAATTATGATGCCTATTCATATCCGCTTAATGTATATAAAACTATAGATGGCTACGAAGGTTCTGAATATGTAGTAGGTGCAGCATTTCATAATTATATTGGCGATGAAAGTTCACTGGATGCGATGCATAATAGTCGCCCTGACAAAGGAC
Organism: uncultured Prevotellaceae bacterium; assembly: GCA_963769405.1. Taxonomy (GTDB): domain Bacteria; phylum Bacteroidota; class Bacteroidia; order Bacteroidales; family Bacteroidaceae; genus Prevotella. Next base: position 96,796 of record CAVYLQ010000030.1, read on the forward strand.
TGATATTTTCAGAGGCTTCTATAGGTACATGGAACGATGGTAGAAATTTAAGAGCCCGACTGTTAGACGATATGCAGCATATAGCATTGGGTACAATAAATAAATATTGTACAGCTGTAATAGTATGGAATCTTATGCTTGATAGCAATATGGGACCTAATCTTGACGGAGGGTGCCAGACTTGTTATGGTGCTGTAGATATCAACAAGAATGACTATAAAACCATAAGCCTAAATTCGCACTATTATGTAATAGCTCACCTTTCTTCTGTTATAAAACCGGGGGCAGTGCGGATAGGCACGACTGAAAAAAGTCTGGCTGTAAATGGTATTATTTATTCTGCATTTAAAAATACAGACGGCTCATATGCAATGGTTTATGTAATACATCTGATATGCAACAAAATATATCAATTGGCGATGGTAAAAGTACTGTAAAAGTTGTTGTGCCTGCCAAAAGTGTTGTGTCCATGCAATGGAAATAAAAGTATTTTTCCCTCCCTCTGATATTTGTCAATCATGTATATGAGTGGAAGGACAGAATCATCAGTCTGTACTAGTTTCTTGTAAGTCATGAATTGTGTTAGGGCAAGAAGCTGGATCGGATTTAATTTAATACCATGACGGGTCTGAGTCTGGTGAATGGATATATATATAATGTATAGGTTTATGTTTCTGCTGATGTACGATAAATGAGGATTCGAATATCTTATTATCGGGGTGGGAATGGGGATGATTGTTTGTAATTAGCTGATTATGAGTGTCACTATTAAAAATACATTTTTAATTTAATCCACTTCATATTCACGATAGTGAAAAAACCTTAATATTTGTACTGTTTTTGTATGATCATTATTTGTTAACGTATATATTAATCTAATAAGTTAAGTATGAAAAAGAAAAGGTATTTAATCTTATTGTTGACTTTATTAGTCTCAATAACAACTTTTGCTCAGAAATCGACATATAATGGTGTCGTTGTGGACTATCATGGCGATCCAATTATTGGTGCGTCGGTTGTGCAAAAAGGAACTTCTACTGGTACAGTAACTGATTTAGAAGGTAAGTTTACATTATCAGTGGCTCCTGGTAGCACTCTGGTGGTTTCCTACATAGGTTATGTGTCGCAGAATCTTAAAGCGGCAAATAATATGCACATTGTGCTGAGAGAAAACCGTGAATCATTGAACGAAGTCGTAGTGATAGGTTATGGGGTTCAGAAAAAGAGCGTAGTTACGGCTTCAATAGCAAAAATAAGTGCTGATGATTTGGAAGGTAAAACTCCTGTTCGTGTTGATAATGCTCTAAAAGGTCTTGCAGCAGGTGTAAATGTTACATCTTCTTCTGGTCAGCCTGGTGACTCACCAAAGGTACGTATACGTGGTACAGGTACTATTCACGATAGTGATCCTTTGTATATCGTAGACGGTATGCCTATAGAAGGAGGTCTTGATTATCTTAATCCTGGTGACATTGAGAGTATAGAAGTGTTGAAGGATGCTGCTTCCGGTGCCATTTATGGCGCTCGTGCCGCAAATGGTGTCGTTTTGGTTACTACAAAGAAGGGTAAAATAGGTAAGACAAGTATAAATTACAATTTCTCTTATGGCTGGCAAAATGCATCTCGTAAAAGAGATGTTACAAGTGCTACTGATTATGCTATACTGCAAAATGAGAAATATGTAAATGGTGGTCAAGCCCCTCTTTATGCAGATCCGTATAATCTTATAGATGCTAATGGTAATAAAATCAATGGATTTGGTACAGACTGGCAAAACTTAGTATTTGATAAAAATGCGCCTGTGATGAACCATGATGTGACGATTAGTGGCGCTTCAGAAAAATTGAACTATTATCTTTCTATGGGATATTATACACAAGATGGTATAGTAGGAGGTAATTATGGTCAGTCAAACTATGAAAGACTGTCTTTGCGCTCAAATAATATATATAATGTTTTTGACGTATCAAAGGATCGTAGTTGGTTGAATAAAGTAGATGTTACAGTAGATTTAGCATATTCTCGTATAAAGAATACTGGAATATCAACAAACTCTCGTATGGCTCTGTACTGGGCAGCGCTCTTTATTTGTCTCCTTTACTTCCTGTGACCCTTACAGGTTCTGCAGCAGATGCTATGAGAGCTAACTATGGTAATTATACATTGCTTTCTGATGCAAACGGAAATCCTTATACCGTACCTAATTATATTGGTACATATCAGGAAATGAATAATCCTCTTGCTATGCTTTCTGTACCGCCACAACATAATTGGTCACATAAGTTTGTGCCTAGATTCAAGTTTGATGTACAACTCTGGGATAATCTGAAATATCATTTTACTTATAGTGCTGATATGTCATTCTATGGTAATCAGAGTGCTGTAACCTCTCTCTATTATTTGAGTGGAAACAGTAAACAAGAGCATACAAGTGCTAGTGAATATAAGGGAAATACAACTGTATGGCAGGTAGAAAATACGATTACTTATGACAAGACGATAGGTAAACATTCTTTTGGGATTGTTCTTGGTCAGTCAGCTTTTAAGAGTCAAGGTGATGATTTAGGAGGAAGTAGGTGGAATCTTGTAAATCCAGACAAACCTTCAGTCAATTATTCTAATGGTGATATTGAATATATAAGGGATGCTAATGGTAATATTACGGGTGCCATAATCCAGAAAAATGTATATGGAGGTCCTTATGTAAATCATACAATGTCTTCGTTGTTTGGCCGTCTAAGTTATAACTATGCAGAGCGTTATATGTTTCAGGCAACTGTTCGCCGTGATGGTTCGAGTCGTTTCGGTGCTAACCATAAATATGGTACATTCCCATCAGCATCTATTGGTTGGAATATTATGAATGAAAGCTTTATGAAACAGACTCAGGATTGGTTGTCTAACCTTAAAATTCGTGCAAGTTGGGGTAAGAATGGTAATGACAATATCGGGGATTTCAGTTATACCGTAAATAGTGCCATGGGGGATAATGTGTTGTTTGGTCAGAAAGCTACGAAGTTTATAGGTTCTAAGGCAAGCGGTCTTGCTAATCCTGATTTGAAATGGGAGGAAAGTGAACAGACAGATTTTGGAGCAGATTTAGGTTTCTTTAATAATGCTTTGACATTTACTGCAGACTATTATGTCAAGAAAACTAAAGGAATGTTGATGCCCGAACCTATCCCTAGTTATGTTGGAGAAACAAAACCAACTGGTAATGTTGGTAGTATGGAGAATAAAGGTGTTGAGTTTGAACTTGGCTACAAATGGAATCTATCAGATGCCAGGTTTGCAGTTAAAGCTAATGCAACTTATACTCATAATGAACTGACAAACTTAGGAAATGATACCGGTTATATGGATGTCGATGGTATTGCCGGTATAGCAGGTGGTGGAACACGTGCTATGAATGGTCAGCCTTATCCGTACTTCTTCGGTTACAAGACTAATGGAGTATTCCAGAACTGGGCAGAAGTTAATGCATATACTAATGCTAATGGCAAACTGATAATGCCAAATGCAAAACCAGGTGATGTTCGCTTTGTTGATGTTAATGGCGACGGATCAATAACCAGTGATGACCGTACAAATATCGGTAACGGTACACCGTCATGGAACTTTGGTTTGAACTTGAATGCTGACTGGAAAGGATTCGACTTCAACCTGTTCTTGCAAGGTGTATCTGGATGTGATGTGTTTGATGCTACATACCGGACGGATGTATATTCCGGAAACTATCCTACATGGATGTTAAGCCGTTGGACCGGTGAAGGTACCAGCAATAAATACCCTATCTTAAAACTTGGCGATGATAAGAACTGGCAAGTTTCTGATCTTTATGTACACGATGGTTCATTCCTTCGGATCAAGAATATATCTCTTGGATACACCTTGCCACGTGATATAACAAGAAAAGTGATGATAGAGCGTCTTCGTTTCTTCGTGATGGCTGAAAATCTTGTAACATGGACAAAATATTGGGGGTATGATCCTGAAATTTCTTCCGGAGGAACTTCTCTGGGTGTTGACCGTGGTATATATCCTCAGGCACGTACATGGACTATTGGTTTTAATCTTTCATTCTAATTATTAAACCTTAATAAATATGAAAACGAATAAATATATCACAATAAGTCTGTTTGCTGCTTCTCTAATGTTTATGACAGCATGTAAAGACAGCTTTCTGGAGGTTAAGGACCCTACCGGTGAACCTCTGGAAGAATATTATACTACAGATGCACATATCAAGGAGGCTCTTATTGCAGCATACGATCCCATACACTGGCCGGACTGGTCACTAGGTCAGTATAATGCGCTGAATATTGATGCAGAGATAATGGGCGATAACTTCTGGGTAGGTGGAGCTAATAAAGCAGATAACATACAATGGCACAAGTTGTTCAACTATGAAGGTGATGCCAATAATACACTGAGTTCTCTTTGGACAGTGGATTATTCTGGAGTAAAGCGTTGTAATGATCTTTTGAAGTATCTGGGTTGGGGTAAGGACCTGACGGAGGAAAACAAAAAGAGTTATGAGATGCAAGCTCGTACCTTACGTGTATATTATTATAATAATCTGTGGCATTACTTCGGTAATATACCTTTCTATCTTGAGAACTTATCAAGTCCTTATACTGCACCGCAGTTAAAAGCAGATGAGGTATACAAACAACTTATAGCAGAGCTGGAAGCTGTTATAAATTCGAATGTCTTACCTATGGAATGGCCTTCAAGTCAATATGGTAGAGTGTCTCAGGCTATGGCCTATATGATGTATGCAGAAATGGTGATGTATCAGAAGGATACATCACGTTATCCTCAGGCATTGGAGTTCATGCAAAAAATTATAGGAGACTCTCATTATGGACTGATGGACAACTATGCAGATATATGGAAAGAGAGTGGAGAATGGTGTAAGGAGTCTATATGGGAAATAAACTATGATGATAATAATAATGAGCGTGGCTGGAGCAGTCCTATGGCTATTGGTGGTACTGTAATGCCAACTCTTATATCTCCTAATGGTTTCCATTATTTGAAAGATTACGGATTTGATGGAGATGGTTGGGGATTCCTGCCTGTACGTATAGAAACCTACAATATGTTTAATCCTGCAGATAAGCGTCGTGCAGCTACATGCTGGGATGTACGTGGGACAACTTATACAAACCGCTATCAAGATACACATATATGGTTGGCAAAGTATATCGCTCAGAATGCTAATAATAAAGATGCTGGTTTTGATGCCAACCTGAATTACAATAATAATCTGCGTGTATATCGTTTTTCTGAGACATTACTTAATGCAGCTGAACTGATACTTGATAAAGACCCTGCAAAAGCTCTTGAATATTTTAATCAAGTTCATACACGTGCTGGTCTGCCTGCAATGACGAGTATTACATTGGATGATATTATACAGGAACGCCGCTTGGAATTTGTAGGGGAAGGTAAACGCTACTGGGATCTTGTACGTACAGGAAAAGCCGCTTCTGTGCTTGTACCGGATAGTTATGGCTATCGTACAAATGCATGGACAGAAAAGAAAAAGTATATTCCAATCTCACAAGGAGAGTTGGATTCGGATCATAACCTTGTACAAAATGATTATTAATAATTGTCATTAAGAATATAATAGTATGAAAAAAGATTTTAAATATATAGCAGGACTTCTGTTTGTCGGATTTTCTCTTGTGGCATGTTCACCTGAGAAATTCAGCGGAGCTGACCAGAAAGGTATACCTACGGTTGATGGAGTAGACTTTACGGTCAATGTTGACCAGACGACAAACACAGTATCAGCAACAACACCGGAAGTGAAAGGTCAGTATCCTTTATGGTATTTACCGGCTATGCGTACGGCTGAATCAGATAATCCTAAAGAGACTAACTTCTATTCTACTCTTTCTAATATATCAAGAATCTATGCTCTTTATGGAGATAAGACCGTTAGCATGAGAGTAGGGAACAGAAATGGTTTCAGTCAGGGTGTGATAACAAAAACTGTTCATGTCAATAACTCTATAAAAGATCTTGATGGAATCAAGGCATTCCTTGCTTCTGATGGAGGAAGAATGTGGCATATTGCAGATGCTGAGGATGCTCATTTAGGATATGGAAATACAGGTACTGATGGAACCGGTACATGGACTGCAAAGGCTGACGATCTGTCGGATCTGTGTTTGTATGATGATTCTGTCCTGTTCTATAATAGTGGTAAATATACATACAATCCGGGTAAGGATGGGAAGGTGCTTCGTGGAGGCATAACAGCTGACAAAGAACAGTCTGTACAGCCACAGACATCTGCATGGACGGTCAGTGTAAAAGGTGATGATGTACTTCTCACATTAAATGATAATACACTGTTCCCATTTGTCGCTGATGACGGGCAATATGCCAAACCTGTATTCCGTGTAGAGAATATAAGTAAGAATATACTTACTCTTGTTTATGATAATGGAACAACTGCATGGCATATCATCCTTACTAGTGCTCCTTTTGGATCTGATAAAGATAATGTGGGTTTCCAAGGATTTGATGCAACCAGTGATTTTAATATGTTCAAGAGTTGTAAATATACGAGTACATTCTATTATGCTCCAGCTTGGAGTCCACTCCCTGACCCTACAATGACGGTGGATGGAAATAAATTCAAACTGTCTTATTCTAAAGCAACTACTGACCAGTGGCAGAACCAGGTCAAGTTTAATACTGATATGGCTATTTCGGCTAGTAAAACTTATGATTTCTCTGTCAAGATAACTGCCTCAAATGATATTCCTGCTGCTACAGTTAAAGTTTGCAGTGCTGATGACAAAACATCTATAGTAGATGATGAAAAGTCGGTATCCCTTAAAGCTAATAAACAATATGTGGTATATGCTTCCGGTGTAAAGGGTGCAGACATAAATAACGTAAAGCTCGTATTTGACTTTGGTGGTAATCCTGATAATACAAATGTAACGATTAGTGATATTGTATTGAAAGATCATGCTAATGATGATGGTACTGTGGCACCTTTTGATTATAATGATCCCGGCAACCTTTGGAAAGATATTGATGCAAATCAGGCGTATGATATGACATTCTGGTGGAGTACTGCAAGTTGGAGCCAGATAGGAAATCCTGATTTCAAAGTTAGCACAAAGGCTTATGGTGGTAAGGTCTACACAATCAAAGCAAATGATGCTACAACTGCAGAATGGCAGGCTCAGAATACATTTACTCCTAAGAGCTTACCTGTCGCTGCTACTGATCTTGTAGACTTCTCTTGCGTGCTTTCTTGCTCTTCTAATGTGCCACGTGCAACCATAAAACTATGTGAGTCAGGAGCTAAGGATGATAACAACCAACTTTTCTATAAAAATGATATAAGTTTGAAGGCTGGTGAGAAAAAGGTTCTTAAATTTGCGGATACGCAACTGTCGGGTAAAACTGATGCCAAGAATGTAAAACTGATATTTGACTTTGGTGGTTGTAAAGCAGGTGATGAATTTACGATTACAGATATTACTCTAATCAAGAAATCACCTAAATAATGATAATAAGGAGACTACTCCCAGAATGGGAGTGATCTCCTTTAAAATATATGATAATGAAGAAACTGTTTTTTATTACAGGCATATTATTGACCTTCGTATTAACTGCTTGTAGTGGTGGTAGCGAAGTTACCAATACTGATGAAATAAGTTGTTCTCCAGACTCTATATCTATTGACGGTGCAGGTGGTTCTGCATCAGTAACGGTCAAGGCAAGTCATGAGTGGGGGACTGTTATCTCAGACTCATGGATTAAAGTGGATAAGGTAAGTGCTGGTTCTGGAGAGAGTACTATTCATGTCTCGACAGATGTTAATCCTACAACACAAGTACGTAGAGGAACAATAACCTTTATGGCGGGTACTGCACGTAAAATAATTAAAGTTACTCAAAAAGAAGGTACTGCTGATCTTGATCCTAAAGGTCCTGATGGCTATAAACTAGTATGGCATGATGAATTTAATACGGGTAATGTACTTGGTAGTGACTGGACTCATGAGGTGCAGAGTTCCGGTTGGGTAAATAATGAACTTGAGAACTATGTAGATGGTGATATAGACGGTAAGAGAGTTACCGAAATTAAAGATGGTAAATTGCAGATACATTGTTTTAATTACAATGGCAAAATATATTCAGGACGTGTTTATGCAAATGTAGGAACGGGTTGGAAATATGGATATTTTGAGGCAAGAATCAAACTCCCAAAAGGCAAGGGTACATGGCCTGCTTTCTGGATGATGCCTGCAAATAATAATTTTTCTACTAATCCATGGCCTGGATGTGGAGAGCTTGATATTATGGAAGAAGTGGGATATAATCCTAATGTTATCTATTCTACCATTCATTGTACTAAATATAATAATGGCGGAACTTCTATAGAAAGTGGTAATAAGAAAGTGGATACCGCTGAATCAGACTTCCATGTATATGCGATGAAGTGGACAAGCAGCGAAATTACTTTCTATGTTGATGGAGAAACGATACTTACGTATGAAAATGATGGTACAGGCGTTAGTTCATGGCCTTTCAATAATCCTTTCTACATCATACTGAATCTTGCTTATGGTGGTAACTGGGGCGGCGCACAAGGAGTTGACTATAGTGCACTGCCTCTTACAATGGAAGTGGATTATGTGCGTGTCTTCCAACAGCAATAAAAAATAACAGGTAAGAAGGTAACCGTCAGGCTCCTTCAGGTCTGATTCTGGGGCGAGTGCGTTCTTCTCTATACATTCCATCGCCGATACGGCATGGAAGAATAATCAATCACAATACAATGCTATTGCTACCATCCTATCATTATAGGATGGTATTTTATTGACGCGCTAATTGGTAATGGTTGAAATAGTTACGGATGAAGAGAATCTTGGCAATTATGGACCACAGAACAAATGTTAAGAACAGTTATTTGGAGAACTCTATTCTTAATATCTTTATATTCTGTCCACTTTTTTATAAAATATATTAATTCTCAATCAGTTGATTATGAGATAATTAGTAAAAATGTGTTTGAAATTTAATCCACTTTATATTCACAATGGTGAAAGAACCTTAATATTTTGTGCTACTTTTGTGGCGTCATTATTTGTTAACGTATATATATATTAATCTAATAAATAAGTATGAAAAAGAAAAGGTATTTAATCTTATTGTTGACTCTATTGGTCTCAATAACAGCTTTTGCCCAGAAAACGACATATAAGGGTGTCGTAGTAGACCATAATGGCGATCCCATTATTGGTGCGTCGGTTGTGAAAAAAGGAACTTCTGTTGGTACGGTAACTGATTTGGAAGGTAATTTCAGCTTATCAACTGAAGCTGGTTCTATTCTTTCAATTTCTTATATAGGTTATAGAACCAAAGAAATCAAGGTGTATTCGAACATGAGGATCGTACTTGATGAAAATTCAGAATCACTCAATGAAGTTGTAGTAGTTGGATATGGTATACAAAAGAAAAGTGTAGTGACTGCATCTATTGCTAAGGTTGGAGCCGATGAATTGGGAAAGACTCAGCCTGTACGAGTTGATGGAGCATTAAAAGGCTTAGTTTCTGGTGTCCAGGTTACAACAGGTGGAGGTCAGCCAGGTGCATCAAGTAAAATCCGTATACGTGGTAACGGAACAATTAACAATTCGGACCCTCTTTATATCGTAGATGGTATGCCTATTGAGGGGGGCATTGATTACCTTAACCCTAACGACATTCAAAGTATAGAAATACTTAAAGATGCAGCTTCTGGTGCTGTATATGGCGCTCGTGCTGCTAATGGTGTAGTGTTGGTTACTACAAAGATAGGTAAGTTGGGTAAGACTAGGGTAAAATATGATGCTTCGTTTGGGTGGCAGAATCCTTGGCGTAAACGAAAGATGATGGACGCAGATGACTACAGCACATTGATGAAAGAAGCTGCAGGTTATGCCGGTGATACTGATATTGATGCAAAACTTGCTAGTTTTGGTACTTCTAATACCAACTGGCAGAATGAATTGTTTAATGACAATGCTCCGGTACAGAATCATCAACTTAGTTTAAGTGGTGCTTCAGAAAATCTGGACTATTTCTTGTCTCTTGGATATTATAAACAGGACGGTACTATTGGTGGTAATTACGGTAGAAGTAATTATGAGAGGCTTTCTCTACGCAGTAATACTAATTATAAAGTATTTGATGTATCGAAGGACCGTAACTGGTTAAGTAAAATGAAGGTAGGCGTAAATATCGCTTATTCGAGAATCAATAGTACAAGTATTGAAACGAATAACCTTACAGGTTCTGCGTTAGGCAATGCTTTGTTTTTGCCTCCTTTGATGAGTGTATACCCGGATAATGATGATGCCTTAAGATCTACTTATGCCGGTGAGGTAAGCAAATACGGACCACTCGTTAATGATAGAAATTCTGGTCGTCTTCTTAACGTTCCAACTAATGATTTTAATGAGATTACCAATCCTCTGGCCTATCTTTCTTTGCCGGGAACAAAAGATAACAGTGATAAATTTGTGGGAAATTTTTATGCAGAACTCTATTTGTGGGATGCATTGAAGATCCGTACAAGTTATGGCGTGGATCTCTCTTTCTGGGGTGAAGATGGTTATTCATATCCTTATTATATGGGTATTAATGCACATAATGACAAGTCTAATGTCTTTTCTTCAATGAACAGAGGATTCCGTTGGCAGGTTGAGAATGTCTTGTCATACGACAAAACATTTGGAGAGCATAGCATCTCTATCGTATTGGGACAGTCTGCAATAAAATATACCGGACGTAGGATAGGTGGTTCTGCAGAAGATATGATAGAAATAGATGGTAATAAAGCTAATCTGGATTTCACGACAGGTCTTAAGACAGATGGAAAACGTGATGTCTATGGAGGGCTGTTTGATCCTCATACATTAGCTTCTTACTTTGGCCGTTTCAGTTATAACTATGCAGAGCGCTATATGTTGCAGATGACAATGCGTCGTGATGGTTCTTCTAACTTTGGTCCTAGTCATAAATGGGGTACATTCCCTTCTGTATCTGTAGGATGGAATGTAACAAACGAAGATTTCATGGCTAATCGTCCTTCTTGGTTTACCAATATGAAAGTTCGTTTGAGCTGGGGTAAAAATGGTAATGAGAATATCGGAGCATTCCGTTATACCGCAAATGTCGCAATGGGTAATAACTATGCATTTGGTGGTGGAATCAACCAGACGGTTATAAAAGGAAGTAAACCAACAGGAACCCCCAATAAGGACCTGAAGTGGGAGGAATCTGAACAGTATGATGCTGGTTTAGACTTTGGCTTCTTGAGAAACGCTTTAACATTAACAGTGGATTGGTTTAAGAAGAAAACAAATGGAATGCTTAAGGAAATGAGTATACCATCATATCTGGGAGAATCAAAACCTTGGGGTAATGTTGGAGATATGGAGAATTCTGGTTTGGAATTTGAAGCATCATATAAGTTCCATCTTGGTGAGTTCAAGTTTAATACAGCAGGTAATATAAGTTATCTGAAGAATAAATTGGTAAAACTAGGTAATGCTTCTGGATTTGAGACTTATGATAATGTTCATCAGATTGGTGATGTAAGTCGTGCTGAAAATGGGCAGCCTTATCCTTATTTCTATGGTTATAAGACTGCTGGAATATTCCAGAATATGGATCAGATCAACAATGATGTTAATGATAAAGGCCAAAAGTTGCAGCCTAATGCTCAACCCGGTGATGTCATCTTTGTAGATTATAACCATGATGGAGTTATTGATGATAATGATAAAACTAAGATAGGTAAAGGTGATCCTGATTGGACCTATGGACTTTCAATCAATGCCAGTTGGAAGAACTTTGATTTTTTCATGTTGTGGGCAGGGTCTATTGGAAATAAGATATTTGATGCAACTCGCCGTCTGGATCTTCGTTATGTAAATCTTCCTCAAGAATATATGGGTAGATGGCATGGTGAGGGAACCTCAAATTCAATACCTCGTTTTACTTGGAAAAATGATAATGACAATTATCGTGTATCTGATCTGTATATTAAAGATGGTTCTTACCTGAGACTTAAAAATATACAGTTGGGCTATACGCTTCCTCAATCTATAACAGAACATGTATTTATCTCTAATTTGCGTTTGTATGTAGCAGCAGAAAACCTTCTTACACTGACTGGCTATAAAGGTATGGAACCTGAAATCTTCTATGGTACTCAGTCGGGTATTGACCGTGGATATTATCCTCAGAACCGTACTTTTACGATAGGTGTAGATGTAACATTTTAATGATCTTAATAAATATTAAATATGAAAACATTAAGTATATTTAAATACAGCGTTATAGGAGTACTCTTGCTTTCTGTAACGTCATGTGGAGATAGCTTCTTGGAGGTTGAACCGTCCAGTAGTGTTTCTATTGATGGATATTATACTACTAAAGCGCATATAGATGAAGCTGTTACGGCTTCATACGATCCAATGCATTGGTATGACTATTTCTCTGGTTGGTGTCCTTTGTTTCTTGTATCAGACAGCCAAGGTGATGATCTTTATGTTGGCGGTGGTAGTACAAGTGATCAGGCAGAGATACAACTTGCTTCACAGTATAAGTCTACTAGTCTTATGAATTTTAGTGGAGCATGGACTACTAGTTATTCTGGTATTAACAGATCTAATCTGGTCATTGCTGATGCAGAGTCATCAGCCCTTGCCGGATGCTGAAAAAGCTGCTTATATAGCAGAAGGTACGACCACAAGGGCTTTTTATTATTTAATGTTGTGGAAATATTGGGGTAATATTCCATACTATGACAAGAACCTGACTATGCCTTATATCGCTCCTCAGAAATCGGAAGCAGAAGTATATAAACTGGTAACAAGCGATCTGGAGAAAGTTATTGATAGTAAAGTGCTTCCTATGAAAGAGACTCCGGCACGTGCAGGACATGCTACACAGGCTTTTGCTGAAATGTTATATGCTGATTTCGTTATGTATCAGAAAGATGAAAGCAAATATAAAAAGGCATTAAGTTATATGGAGGATATCATCAATAGCAAGAAGTATCGCCTGATGGATGATTTCTCAAGTATCTGGGAACAGTCTAATGAGTGGTGTGATGAGTCTATTTATGAAATAAATTATTTCTCAAAAGGCAGTACTCGTGACTGGGGTAATGCTAACGCTCCCGGTGGAACTGTCGTTCCTGCTATGATAGGTATAGACGGATTGACCTATACTGCTTCTGATGCGCATAAAGCAGAAAATCCAAATTATGTTGCCAAACCTGATTTCGTAAGTGGATGGGGCTTCTGTGATGTTTCGAAAGAGTGCTATGATGCATACGAACCCAATGACCAGCGTCGTGATGGTGGTATCTTGGATATGGAAACATACGCTGCTAAGTATAAAGCTCAAACAGGTGACAATGTGACCTATGGAGGGCGTTATCAGAATACAGGTCTTTTCTTGAGAAAATATCTGGGGCGTCCGGGTGGAAATGCTAATGCAACAGCAAGTAGTGACCTTGGATGGGACAACAATCAGCGGATCTACCGTTATGCGGAGACTTTGTTGAATGCTTCTGAATTAGCATTGCGTACGGGAGATAATGCTAAAGCACAAAATTATTTTCAGCAGGTTAGAGACCGTGCATTCAGAGGGAATGCTCCGTATAAACAAGTATCTTTAGATAATTTGCTTAATGAGCGTCGTCTTGAGTTTGTCGGTGAGGGCAAGCGTTATTATGATCTCATACGTTTCGGTAAGGCTTCTGAAGTATTGAAACCTGGTGGAGGTATGGTCCTTAATGCACAGAAGACTGCATACGATAAGCAAGGTATTCCGGAAAGGATACAATGGACTGAAAATAAAAAGTATTTGCCTATACCTCAGAGTGAGGTTGATGCTGCTCAAGGTACAATAGTACAGAATCCGTATTGATAATTATCTGATAAGCAAAATAGGTTAATGATTCTATTTATAGAATTTATTGACCTATTTGCTTATTTGTAAATATTAAAATAACAGGTAAGGAGTATATGATGAAAAAAATCTATAAGTTTGCACTTTGCATAAGTCTCGCATTTACATTATTCGGTTCTGTAGATGCTATGGCTAAAGGCAAATTTGTGACCATCAATGGCAAGAATCTGGTACAACCAAATGGGGAAAAACTTTCTATCATAGGGACAAATTTGGGAAACTGGCTGAATCCTGAAGGTTATATGTTTGGGTTCAAGAAAACGAATAGTTATTGGATGATAAATGATGCAATTTGTCAGATGGTTGGTCCTGATGCCGCTGATGAGTTTTGGCGTAAGTTCAAAGATAATTATGTTACACGCCGTGATATAGATTATCTGGCATCTTTAGGCGCTAATACGATTCGTGTACCATTTAACTATAAGTTGTTTACAGATGAAGACTATATGGGATTAAATGCCAATCAGGATGGATTTGCACGTATAGATTCTCTTGTAAGCTGGTGCCGTGACAATCATCTTTATATCATACTTGACATGCACGATGCTCCTGGAGGACAAACGGGAGATAATATTGACGATAGTTATGGCTATCCTTGGCTTTTTGAAAGCGAAAAGAGCCAGTCGTTGTTCTGTGAAATCTGGCGCAAGATAGCAGATCGATATAAAGACGAGCCTGTGATATTGGGTTATGAACTTTTGAATGAGCCTATCGCACCTTATTTTGGCAACATGAAAGATCTGAATACTAAATTGGAACCATTATATAAACGTGCAGTTAAATCTATAAGAGAAGTGGATAGTAATCATATTGTCCTTCTTGGTGGAGCTCAATGGAATGGCAATTTTGATGTCTTTTCAGATTGGAAATTTGACGATAAGATCATGTATACCTGTCATCGATATGGTGGTGGTACAGACAGTAAAGCGATACAAAATATAATTGCTTTTCGTGATAAGACAGGATTACCTATGTATATGGGTGAAACAGGTCATAACACAGATGAGTGGCAAGCTGATTTTTGTAAGATGCTTCGTAAAAATAATATAGGCTATACCTTTTGGCCTTACAAGAAACCAGATAATTCTTGCATAAATGCTGTGCAGCTTCCTGCAGAATGGGATAGTATTGTGGTAAAGTTTGTTGAGTCTCAACGAACAATATACAAAGATATACGTGATGCTCGTCCTGACCAGGAGAAGGCAAAAGATGTGCTGAACCAGTATTTGGAAAGAATTAAGTGTGAAAATTGTATTCCTCAGATTGGGTACATTCGGTCTATAGGACTAAAGGCCCCTCAAAAATAATAAGCTGTTTTATTAAAGATAATATGAAGAATATAATAATTACGTCCTTATTCTTTATGTCTGTGACGTTAGCTGTTAATGCTCAGACACCGATATATCAGGATAAATCGAAACCAATAGAACAGCGGATAGAAGATGCCTTGAGTAGAATGACACTGAATGAGAAAATTGCGGTGATTCATGCACAGAGCAAATTCTCGTCACCGGGTGTTAAAAGACTGGGTTTCCCTGATTTCTGGACTGATGACGGTCCTCATGGAGTGCGTCCAGATGTGCTTTGGGATGAATGGGAACAGGCCGGACAGACTAATGATTCGTGTGTTGCCTTTCCTGCTCTTACCTGTCTTGCGGCAACATGGGATCCTCAGATGTCCAGACTTTATGGTAGAAGTCTTGGGGAAGAAGCTCTTTATCGTGGCAAAAATATGATACTGGGTCCGGGGGTAAACATCTACCGTACACCTCTGAATGGTAGAAATTTTGAATATCTAGGCGAAGATCCTTATCTTAGTGGTAAGATGGTAGTTCCTTATATTCAGGGACTTCAGTCTTGTGGCGTGGCAGCCTGTGTCAAACACTTTGCCTTGAACAATAATGAGGAGTTCCGCCATCAGGTTAATGTTATTGTGAGTGAAAGGGCTTTACATGAGATTTATCTTCCTGCTTTCCGTGCAGCTGTAGTTGATGGTAAAGTATGGGGCGTAATGGGAGCCTACAATATGTATAAGAATCAGCATAATTGTCATAATAAAGAGTTGCTGATGAAGATATTGAAAGGTGACTGGAAATTTGATGGAGTTGTCATTAGTGACTGGGGTGGATGTCATGATACGGATGAGGCTGTGAAAAATGGACTTGATATGGAGTTTGGTACATGGACCAATGGACTATCAGTGGGTAAGACTAATGCTTATGACTCTTACTATATGGCAAATCCTTATCTCAAGGCCATACAAAGTGGCAAATATACCACAAAAGAACTCGACGATAAGGTGCGTCGTGTGCTGCGCTTGTTTTACAGAACTACGATGAACCGTAACAAACCGATGGGTTTCTTATGTTCGGAATCTCATTATGCTGCAGCCCGTAAGGTGGCGAGATGAGGGGATAGTGCTTCTGCAAAATAAAAATAAAGTATTACCTATAAAACTCAATAGGGCTAAGCATATCCTTGTAGTAGGTGAGAATGCTATCAAGATGATGACTGTCGGTGGTGGTTCGTCTTCGTTGAAGGTTCAACGTGAGATATCTCCTCTCGATGGCCTGAAAGCACGTTTCGGAAAGGATGTCCAGGTAGATTACGAACGTGGATATGTGGGTGATACTACCGGCTCTTATAATGGGGTTACGACAGGCCAGAATCTGACGGAAAAACGTTCTGCAGACCAACTTATATATGATGCTGTTGAGAAAGCTAAGAAAGCGGATTATGTGGTATTCTTTGGTGGATTGAACAAAAGTGACTACCAAGACTGTGAAGGCCATGATCGTAAATCATACGGGTTGCCTTATCATCAGGATCGTGTCATTGAGTCATTAGCTAAGGTAAATAAGAATTTTATATATGTAAATATATCCGGTAACGCTGTAGCCATGCCTTGGCATAATAAGGTGCCGGCTATAGTACAGGGATGGTTTATTGGTTCCGAAGCAGGAGAGGCTTTGGCAGATGTGCTTTCTGGAGATGTCAACCCTTCGGGTAAACTTCCTTTTACATGGCCTGCCTCTTTGCAGGATGTAGGTGCACATAAATTAAATGCTTATCCTGGAGTATGGCGTCCTGACCATAAGGTTATAGACGAAGAATACAAAGAGGGTCTGTATGTAGGTTACAGGTGGGTGGATAAAGAAAAGACACACCCTTTGTTCGCTTTTGGGCATGGACTCAGTTATACCACATTCAAGTTGTCTGATTTACGTGAATCATCTGATAGAATCTCACGTGATGGCAATATAACGTTTACTGTAAACGTTAAGAATACAGGGAAATACGATGGCTCAGAAACGGTACAATTGTATATCCATGATGTCAAATCATCTTTAGACAGACCTTATAAAGAACTTAAAGGATTTAAGAAAGTCGAGCTTAAGGCAGGTGAGAGCCGTGATGTTCGTATCACTATAGATAACAGTGCCTTAAGTTTCTATGATGACAGAATACAGGCATGGACATCTGAAGATGGCGACTTTGAAGCTTTTGTCGGGAACGCATCGGACAACCTTCCTCTTATGATAAAGTTTAAATTACAATAGATATGAGAAAATTTTTGATGACTTTCGTATTAGTCCTTTCAGTTTCTGTAGGTATGGCCCAGCAGGGACCGATGGACCAATACGTCAATGGGCTGATGTCTAAAATGACTCTCAAGGAGAAAATAGGTCAACTTAACCTTATGGTTGCAGGAGATATAACAACCGGAGGAAAAGTTGATACTAGGGTTGCAAATGATATCTTGAATGGTAATATGGGAGGAGTATTTAATGTAAAGGGCGTTGATAAGATTCGTGCTTTGCAGGATATTGCCGTAAAGAAAAGTCGTATGCATATCCCCTTGCTTGTCGGAATGGATGTCATACATGGTTATGAAACAATCTTTCCTATTCCTCTTGGCATATCTTGCTCCTGGGATATTCCTGCCATAGAGCGTAGTGCTCATATAGCCGCTAAAGAGGCTAGTGCTGATGGTATAGACTGGACATTCAGTCCGATGGTGGATATCGCATTGGATTCACGCTGGGGCCGTGTATGCGAAGGCTCAGGTGAGGATCCGTATCTTGGTTCACGTGTTGCTGAGGCTATGGTCCGTGGGTACCAGGGCGATTTCAGCAGCAAAGAGAATATCATGGCCTGTCTCAAGCATTTTGCTCTTTATGGAGCTGTAGAAGCAGGTAAAGAATATAATACGGTGGATATGAGCCGTATCAGAATGTACAACCAGTATTTTCCTCCATATAAGGCAGCTGTTGATGCAGGCGTAGGTAGTGTGATGTCATCATTCAATCTTGTTGACGGTATACCGGCAACAGCCAACAGGTGGCTGCTTAATGATGTGTTGCGCAATCAGTGGCATTTCAAGGGCTTTGTGGTTACCGATTATGGTTCTATTGGAGAGATGACCAATCATGGTCTGGGTAATTTACAGAATAGTTCGGCGATGGCCCTGAAAGCTGGTACAGACATGGATATGTGTTCTCAAGGCTTTGTCTCTACATTAGAAAAGTCATTAGCTGAAGGTAAAGTCACGATAGCAGATATTGATACGGCATGCAGACGTGTACTGGAAGCTAAATATAAGTTGGGTCTGTTCAAGGATCCTTATAAATATCTTGATGCCAGTCGCCGTAAACGTGATATTTTTACTGCTCAAAACAGAGCCATCGCCCGTAGTCTGGCAACCGAATCATTCGTGTTGCTTAAGAATGAAGGCAATATTCTTCCTCTGCAGAAGAAAGGCAAGATCGCACTGATCGGACCTCTTGCCAATACTAGGGCAAATATGGCAGGCACATGGTGCGTTTCATATACTCCTGATAAATATTCAACATTGAAAGAAGGACTTGAGCGTGCTTTAGCAGGAAAGGCTCAACTGCTATATGCTCAAGGCAGTAATCTTACTGCGGATGAGGCTTTGCAAAAGGCCGCAGAATTCGGCAAGACTATTCCGCGTGGTGATGATCAGAAACTGAAGGAAGAGGCCTTGAAGATAGCGAGGCAGTCTGATGTGATCATAGCAGCTATGGGGGAATGTGCAGATATGTCGGGAGAAAGTTCCAGCCGTACTAATCTGGATCTTCCGGATGTGCAGATGTCATTGCTTCGCGATCTGGTCGCTACGGGCAAACCTGTAGTTCTTCTCAATTTCTCTGGCCGTGCTACGGTCTTGAAGTGGGAGAGTGAACATGTCAATGCAATCATCAATGTTTGGTTTGGTGGCAGTGAAGCAGCGGATGCTATAAGTGATGTCCTTTTCGGAGATGTCAACCCAAGTGGAAAACTTACGGTCAGTATGCCTCAGGTAACAGGACAGGAACCATTGTATTATAATCATCTTCCTACCGGCAGACCTGTTCCTGATGGTACTAAAGAATTTCGTAAATATGCAAGCAATTATCTTGACGTCCGTAATGATGCATTATATCCATTTGGATATGGACTCAGTTATACTACCTTTGAATATGGTGATATCCGTTTGAGTAGTGATAAGATGACATCCGATGGTAGTATAAAAGCAACCATAAACGTTAAGAATACAGGCAACCGGGATGGAGATGAGATCGTACAGTTGTATATCCATGATCAAGTAGCAGGGGTGTCAAGACCTGTAAAAGAGTTGAAGGGATTTCAGCGTATTCACCTTTCTGCAGGTGAAAGCAAAGATGTGACATTCGAAATTACCCCCGGACTGCTTAAATATTATAACTATAATCTTGAATATGTATTAGATCCTGGAACTTTCAATCTTATGATAGGGCCGAATAGCAGCAATCTTAAGACGGTTTCTTTCACAGTGATGTGATCAGAATTTCAATGTGTTAGATTCATAATGATTAGAAAGTCGTCTTGATAGGTTTAGGTTAATGTTGTTTGCCGTAGTCGTCTTGGTGATGACTACGGCATACGCAACTTATTGAGTTATCATTTCACTTTTGAAGTTGATGTATCGCTTTTAGTTTGATAGCAAATTGAGATCCTGGATATACCTTATTAATATTAAAAGTCAGATGCCTATTACCGATAGAATATCTGGTCAGTTTGGCCAACTTGTTATATTTCTCAGTTTTAGTTGCCTTTTTGTTCTGTGGACTATAAGGTATATTGTAACCGTTTACAAATCCTATAACTGTTAATCTAAGATACCTTTTTCATGTTACGTCCTTCTTATTCCGAATATACTATAAAAGCAGTACAATAGTGAAAATATATGTCCAAATTAAATCTGTTTTGTAAATATATACATTTGATATATTCTTGAATAATATAATAAAGTCTTCCTTTTTATTGAAAGTCTTGCAAAATTGCTTTATATTTGCAAATATAATAAGAACGTGAAAAATATAACATGAAACCCTTTTTTCTAACTGTCATTTTACAAATTCTTGCCACTCAAATGTTTGCACGTAGTATTAATTTTGGATCAATGTACGATAAGTTAGATAATCTTATAGCCCATTCTTCTCAATATATTGACAATCATGAAAATAATATAAGCAAATTACGTGTGTATTTGTCAAAGGCACAAAATCAAAGATTAAGATACGAAGAGTCTTTTAAACTGTACAGCGCGTACAAGTCATATACCAATGATTCTGCTATTGTCTACCTTCAGAGATGTATAAGTCTTGCAGAAAAGATGCATCGTAAAGACCTGGTAGGTAAGTGCAGATCGCTTATGGCTTTCCAGTGCTCATCGTCAGGCTTGTATACAGAGGCTTTGCAGATATTAAGACAGGTATCTACTTCTGATCTTACTATGGCTAATGGACTGGGTGATTACTATATTGCCTACAATCATGTATATCAGGAACTTGGCTATTATACTCGATTAAAGGATCTGAGAAGTAAGTATATCAAGATGTCGGATATATACCGAGATTCTGTATATAGTACGTTGGACAAAAATTCAGAAGGATACCTTTTGTGTAAAGAGAATTATCTTTATTCGCACAAGTTGTATGCTGATGCCATGAAGGTAAACAGTAAACGCCTGGCCAAAGTTAGTCCGGGCTCCAGAAACTATGCCATAGTAGCTTATTATCGTTCCAAACTGTATAAAATAGAGGGGAATATGATGATGACGAAATATTGGTTGATAGAATCGGCCATGTCTGACATTATGAATGGTGTTATGGACCAGGCCTCTCTATGGGAGTTAGCTGATATACTGAATAAAGAGGGAGATATAGATCGCTCACTTAAGTATATAAGATTTACATGGGAATGCAATAATAAGTTCGGGACTCGTATGCGAAGCTGGCAGATTTCTCCATTACTGTCTATTATTGACTGCAATTATCAGAAACAGATTAACCGGAAAAACCAGACACTTACAATCTTCATAACTGTTGTCAGTTTGATGTCATTGATGCTCCTCAGTTCACTGTTCTTCGTTTACCGACAGAAACGGAAGCTGGCCGACGCACGTAATGAACTCAGGCGTATAAATGAGAAATTGGTTATGCTTAACTGTAAACTGTCTAATGCTAATGATAATCTGGATATATCCAATCATGAATTGTCGGCAGCGAATCAGAAACTTGCAATCTCTAATGAACGTCTGAACGAGTCAAATAGGGTAAAAGAGGAGTATATCGGCCGATTCCTCAGCATTTGCTCGCAGTATGTAGATAAATTGGATGATTTCCGGAAGATGGTGAATAAGAAACTAAAGAACAAAGACTTGCAAAACCTCTTTGTCATAAGCAAATCTACAGAGTTTAAGGAGAAGGAACTAGACGAACTATATGCTAATTTCGATTCCGTATTCCTGCATCTTTTCCCCAATTTTGTAAATGACTTTAATGCTATGCTCAAGCCTGAATTCCAGATACATTCCAAAGATCCGGAACGTTTGTCAACCGATATACGAATCTTTGCACTGATACGTCTTGGTATCGACGATAGTTCTAAGATTGCCGAGTTCCTGCATTATTCAGTCAATACAATATACAATTATAGGGCAAGAATAAAGAATGGTGCATTGACTGACCGTGAGAATTTCGAACGCAGAGTCAAAGACCTGGGATTAAATAGCTGAAATATTATAGTTTAGTATTGTTGATTCATTATTTATCTGCTTTTCATCTGTCAGGATGGACTTGATGAAGAGATTCTGTTCATGCTATTTTATGGAAGGTGATCCTGTTGCCTCAAGCGAAAAAGAGTATGTCAGTTGCATGTACCGAGAAGAACGGATGTATATATCAATGCTCCACGACATGGAAAATCAATGATGTGTATACATTGCCAGAACGCACATAGAGTGTATAATCACCATAAGGGCCATATACATGATCAACATCCTTCTTCTGTTTGATGGTAAGGGTACCATTATTTAAATGAATATCAAAATACTCTGAATGCGAATCAAGGTAACTTCCTGCTGCACATTCTGCATCCTTTGGAACAGAATAGGTCAATTGATCTCCAGATGAAGTCATATTTCCGATGTTTGTTTCTACTGCTGGGAGATTGTCCGATGAGGGGTAACAACTGACATATTTGACGATTGCTCCTTTATTAATGTCATTATCCATAATAGGAGCGTTTACCATCACCTTATAATAACTTGCTCCTAAATATACAGCTCGCTTTCCAGAAGGAAACTCAAGGATGCTGTTAGAGTTATAAAAATAATAAAGATGCTTGGATTGTACAGCAGTTTCCCGGGTTATATTCTGCAAGTCTGGCTGATAATTGGTATTTAAGCTCGAAGCAGCTCCAGCATCAATCATATAACAAGATTGAGTTTTAAAGTTATTGGCCTTGTTGATATAAATATCAGAATTAGCTAATAAGGTCTTTCCATACGTTTCATTCATGACATTAAGTGTGACTGTTCCCTCTGGGTCTTTTGTGCTATCATTATTGCTGTTGCATCCAGTAAAAACCAACAAAAAGGCAAAAGGTAAATAAATTAGATTGAATTTCTTGTTCATATATGTATTATTTTAATCCATGGATATTACTGCAAATATACAAAAAAAAGTGTTTTCAGCATTATCTTTATGACTTTTTGATAGTATTCAGGTAATATATATGTTGCTTTGCAGATTCTCTTATTGTGCTTGGACTGTTTTCAAGAATGAAATCCCAAAGGTTTACTTTTTGTTAAAAGCAGTTTGGACGTAGGGGAATTTCCGGATTCCATAGTCTATGGAATAGAAATGAATTAATAAAGAGTATATGTGCTTCGAATTTATTCAACTTGCTCATGGTACTTATTACTATGGTGATGTATAATAGGTGATAATCATCTATTGCCAATTGTCTGTGAAGTTGAATGATGATTAAAACTTAACCCAATTATATTTTTAAAATGAAAAAGTTATTTTTAGGTATGTTTCTTTTGTGCTGTAGCTTATATGCCAATGCACAGGGAATGAGGTATGGTGTTAATGCAGGAATCAATTTAAGTAAACCTGCTGGTAATATTGATGCTAATGGTGTCAAGCCTGGAGCAAAGGTTGGATTCAGAGGCGAGTATGACTTCAAGTCCGCAGCGGACGGGTTTTATCTTTCTTCTGGACTGTATTGGTCTCAGAAAGGGTATAAGAGCCATCCTTATTATGGATATGCTGGTAATATTACTAGTGAGGTTACTTCTTCAGTCAACCTCAATTACCTGGAACTACCGGTCCATATAGGCTACAAACTGCCTTGCTGCAAGAATTTGAGTCTTTTCGGAGAGGCCGGGCCTTATGTGGGTTATGCCGCATGGGGTAAGTCGACGGTCAAAGTGGATGGCAAAAAAGTAAGTTCATCCTCACAGATTTTTGATCATAACGGATTCAGACGTTTTGATACGGGTGTGGGCGTTCAGATAGGTGCTCAGTTCTTTGGACATTATCAGTTGATTGCTGGTTATGAAAGAGGGTTCATCCAACTGAGCAAGGATTCCAATACTGGCTTACCTGTAGAGAAAGATAAATATCGGAATAACAGTTTTGATATAACCCTTGCTTATGAATTTTAAATAAAGATACTTAGATAGTGATTTCCCTTGGCAGGCCTTGATACTGACCTGCCAGGGGATTGTTGTTTCCTACCTTGATGGTTTGCTCTGTAATCTTTCTTCTCCTTGATTTTCTACCCTTTTGTGTAGTGAGAAGGTTTTTTATTATTTCAATATTCAGCAGATCCTAATTAGCTGCAAAAAAAATTGGGATATCACTGATCAATATAGTGATACCCCAATAAATTATAATTGTTTGGGAACTG
This sequence comes from uncultured Prevotellaceae bacterium, assembly GCA_963769405.1. Taxonomy (GTDB): domain Bacteria; phylum Bacteroidota; class Bacteroidia; order Bacteroidales; family Bacteroidaceae; genus Prevotella. The sequence continues at coordinate 121,053 of CAVYLQ010000030.1, forward strand.
TAAGGTTCTCGAAAGTCCGTTTTATACCTTTGCAGGAGAGTAGGGCAGTCTGTACAAATCAGCAACAGGTTTGAAGGTAACTTTTCCTTCAACTACATTGATCCCTTCATACAATGATGCATCCTCGGCACAGGCCTTTTTCCATCCTTTTTCAGCAAGAGCCAGGACATAAGGAAGTGTCGCGTTATCCAATGCAGGAGTAGAGGTGTAGGCTACAGCACCAGGAATATTGGCTACGGCATAGTGTACAATGCCCTCTACCGTATATACAGGATCGGTGTGGGTAGTAGGGTGTGAAGTCTCAAAACATCCGCCCTGGTCAATGGCCACATCTACCAGTACGCTTCCTTTAGGCAGCAGTTTCAGCATGTCTTTGGTAATCAGATGAGGTGTTTTGTCGCCTCGTACCAGAACTGAACCGATAACCAGATCAGTATCGGGTAATTCCTGACGGATATTGTGCTCGGAAGAGAACAGTGTCTTTACGTTCTTCGGAAGGATTTCACTTAAAGAGCGTAACCGGGGCAGATTGATATCCATTAAGGTTACATCAGCCCCAAGACCGGCGGCTTTAAAGGCTGCATTGGTACCTACTGTACCGGCGCCCAGTACCAGTACTTTGGCAGGTTTTACACCCGGAACACCTCCAATGAGCATGCCCTTTCCTCCCTGAGGACTTTCCAGAAAGCGAGCTCCTTCCTGGACGGACATTCTGCCGGCTACTTCGCTCATCGGAATCAACAAAGGCAGTGAACCGTCTTTGGTCTTGACTGTTTCGTAAGCGATACAGATTGCTCCACTTTTCAACATGGCGTCCAGAAGTGGACGATCGGATGCAAAATGAAAATAGGTAAAAACAATCTGTCCCTTCCGGATCAGTTTATATTCAGGTGCAACAGGTTCCTTGACTTTCACAATCATGTCAGCCTTTGCATAGACTTCCTCTTTTGTCGGAATGATCTTGCCTCCGACTCCAGTATAAGCCTCATCGGGGAAGCCACAGTTAATGCCTGCTGTGGTTTCTATCAACACCGTATGACCACGTTTGGTCAATTCCGATACACCTGCCGGAGTCATTCCTACCCGGTTTTCATTGTTTTTAATTTCCTTTGGAATACCAATAATCATAAGACGTAAGATTTTAAAATATTAATTAGGTTTGTAAAATGAGTTCTAAAAAGGATTTATACCTTTTCAGCAATACCAATACAAATCTATTGTTTTTTTATCATAAAGCCAAATAATAATGGTCTAAAGTCTATTATTTTTTTATTTTTGTTACAATACGATTGTAAAAGCTTGTATTATGTGACAAAAATAATCAAAAAACAGGTGATTAGTTTTAATTACGCTATAAATAACCTGATATTGAAATTATAGAGTAATGATCCTGCCTCTTGGCTGGAAAGTCATACCGAGATCATATATGGGACTCTCGAAAATAGGCGATATTGTCTGTGGATAAAGACAGATAGAACAGTCCTAAAGTAAAAGGACAGTAATTTTCAGGAAAGAAAAAATTACATAACAAGGCATAAAGAACTGATATTTTTACCATTTCTAATAATTTATATTTATTTTTGCAACATTGAAACAGCAATTAACTGGGTGATTGATCCTCATCTAGTTGAAGATACCTATAGAGAAGCACATACACATCAATCTTTTACAAAATCAGGAAAGAAGAGAATAAAATAAATTACAGGGAATGATTAAGGCCGATCATATACATACATGCATTGTCCCAAATGATATTCTGTTGGGAGAGATACGAAAGTTGGTTGCTGAAGGGCATCCTGTGAAATTTCGTGTGAGAGGATATAGCATGCTTCCGTTTATTGTAGGCGATAGAGACAGCGTAAGGTTGGTCAAAACAAATGTTTATCAGCCCAAAGATATTGTACTTGCCGAAATACAGCCAGGGCATTATGTACTCCATCGCATTGTTTCGATAGCCGGAAACCAACCTGAAGATTCGGTCATACTGATGGGTGACGCCAATATGAAAGAGCAAGAACATTGCTACATAAATAATTTAGCAGGCAGAGTGGACCGCATTTTTCGCAATTGCAATGAGATAGATCCTTATAGCAGCACAGAACGAATAGCGGTTTATTGTTGGCAGTTGCTCATGCCGCTTCGCCGATGGTTGCTTGGAGTCTATCGATGCGCTTATCTTCGGTATCAAAATAAAATATGCAGGAATAAAAAGATATGAAGATCAAACAAGGTCTTTCTCTCCGCCATATTGGAACTAATAGTATTGTTATTCCAGATGGGTCAGGCGTCATCGATTTTGACAATATTATCAGTCTCAATGCCACCGCAGCTTTTTTATGGAATGAATTGCAACATAAAGAATTTGACAACGAGGAAGTTGTGCAGTTGCTGGTACAACGATACGGTCTCGATATAGACACGGCTCGTTGCGATGTGGCTGATCTATTAGAAAAATGGATAAAAACCGGGATTATTGAAGTATGATACAAATGATTAGGCGCTGTATGAGCTGGTTGTGGCATGCATCGAAAGGTATCCGCCTCCGGTTGCTAACAAACGTATTCCTGGGATTGATACGAGTAGCTGCAGGTCTAATGTTTATTTATGTCAGCAAAGTATTGGTCGACTTGGCTACACATAGCCACAACGTATCTTTAGCCACTCTATTCAGCTATGGAGCCTTATTGGTAGCACTTATTATCCTAGAGCTATTATCAAACATCGGTAGTTCGTGGCTCAGCAATCAGACAGAGATAAAGATGAAAAACCGCATTCGATGCAACCTTTTTTCACACCTCATCAATGCCTATTGGGAAGGATACGAGAAGTTGCACAGCGGAGATATACTGAATCGTCTGGAAGAAGATGTGCGGGTAGTGACCAACACCTTGTGCAATTCGTTTCCGTCGCTTTTTGTCACTGGTGCCCAACTGATAGCGGCATTTGTCTTTTTAAGTCGAATGGACCTTACACTCGCACTATCGATTATCTGCATCATGCCTTTCTTTCTGCTTGTTAGCAAAATCTATATAAGTCGGATGAGACGTTTGACCAAGGACATCCGCCGAACAGATAGTAGCGTGCAGAGTGTATTGCAGGAAAGTATTCAGCATCGCATCGTGATACAGACCATGGAACAAAACGACGCTACAACCAACAGGCTTGACCTGCTACAGTCTACCCTCTACGGACAAACGATGAAACGCACCCGCTTTACTCTTTTCTCGCGTAGCATGGTATCTGTTGGCTTTATGGCAGGATACATTACGGCTTTTATGTGGAGCATCATCAAGTTGCATACCGGAGCCATCACTTTCGGCGTAATGACGGCTTTCTTGCAATTGGTAGGTCAGATTCAAAATCCAACCGTAAATCTTTCCAGGCAGATACCTGGCTTCATTCATGCTTCCACATCCATCGACCGATTGAACGAACTGGACAAAATTCCTACCGAAGAGATTTCCCGGCATCAGATGCTGAAAGGCATTGTCGGCATTCGGCTGACCAATATTTCTTTTCGTTACCAACAAGGCGATAGAGATATATTCTCTAACTTTTCGTACGATTTTATTCCGGGTAGCCGTACCGCTATCGTGGGCGAGACTGGAGCCGGAAAGAGTACCATGATTCGGCTGATGCTGTCGCTGCTTCATCCTCAGCATGGAAAAATTGAATTGTATAATAACGAAGGCAGCACCATGACGATGGATGCAAGCAGTCGTTGCAACTTGGTCTACGTGCCGCAAGGCAACAGTTTGTTGAGTGGCACCATACGTGATAATCTACTGCTTGGTAATCCTGAGGCAACCGACAAACAGATGTTCGAAGTACTGCATACTGCCTGTGCCGACTTCGTATCGGATTTGCCCAATGGACTCGATTCGCATTGTGGAGAACAAGGAGCAGGATTGAGTGAAGGCCAGGCACAACGTATCGCTATTGCCCGCGGACTACTTCGGCCGGGTAATATCCTGTTGCTTGATGAATTCAGTTCGTCGCTCGACACCGACACCGAAAATACATTGATACAACGTCTACTGCAAACTCAACAGCAGAAAACAATGATTTTTATCACTCACCGCGAAATGATTCTGAGATATTGCAATAATGTAATTAAACTTCATAGCAATAGTAGAACTTAATAGCTGTTTATTCGTAAGATTATAACTTGTTAAACAACTTATTCAGTGGGCTCTATATTAGACTTAATTAACTGATTATTATGATTTTATAACGGTAAACTTCAGAATATTTGACAAATATTCTATAATTTTACGCATTTAATATAAATAGCGCGAGTAGATCCTAATAACACCCATGATATAGCAAAAAGTTAGAATAATAAGACATTCTCTATATCAAAAGATATTTTTTGCTATTGTCCCGTTAAAATGGGACAATATCTAATTAAATTATTTATAATCAATAAGTTAGGTACTTAATATTGAGTATTCTTACTACCTTCTGTAATCATTACCGTTATGTTGAAAATGTTTATAAGGATTTCAAGCAAAAAAGCAGGAAAGTACCGGAAGAAAGGAATGACCGATAGACAAAAGATTGGCACTAATGTCACTTAGGGCAATAGAAATAGTCATAGGAAAGAAAATCTGCGGTCAGACTGATGTTGAGGTGGACAAGGTCATTAGTGAACACGATTAAATGCAATTTTACGAATGCGATTCCGGAAAGATTTGTAAATAAATTAAAGAAGGACCGCTGAAATCGGAAAGAGATAAGAAATATAGCCTGGAAAAGAATAATTATGAAAAAGACAACTCCATTTGACTCTTATATACCTTTCTCATAATGAAAATTTAAAGAATTACGAGTAAAATAAAATAATAGAGTAGATTATTATATAATTTTGTGCCATTCAAAAAAATAAATGTTTATATTAATGAAAAGAAAAATGACATTTACTAACTTTGCTAAAGAATGCATCGTGAAAATGGAAACGAGCGGTCGTTATTCTACGGCACATTTGTACAAGAACGCATTACGTTCTTTTTCGGAATATCTTAAAACTATGGATGTTCGTTTTTGTGATATTAATTTCGAAAATTTGAAGGCATACAATTGTTATTTACGTGATTGCGGCAAAAAGTTAAATACCATATCTACTTATATGCGTATGCTTCGGAGTATATATAATAAAGGTGTTGATATTGGTTTGGCGCCATATATTGGGCGCTTATTTCGTAATGTATATACCGGTGTGGATAGTAGTCATAAAAAAGCGATACCGCCTCAAGAACTTCATCAGTTGTTCTATGGGGAAACAAATTCTCGTGAATTGTTTAAAACCCAACAAATCGCTAAGATTTTATTTCAATTCAGTGGAATGTCTTTTGTGGATCTTGCTCATCTTAAACGTTCCAATTTGTCGAATGATACATTGGAATATTACCGTATTAAAACAGGGACTAGAATTTGTGTAGATATGATGCCTGAAACTGAAAATTTGATAAACACATTGAAGCGGACAGACGATAGTGATTATTTATTCGATATTTTAAGTGGCATTTACTGTAAAAACGAGTATGCTGGTTATGTGGAATATCAGTCTGCTTTGAGGCATTTCAATGTGAGCCTAAAGAAGTTGGCAAAATCGTTAGGAATAAAAGTTCCTGTATCTTCGTATACTTTTCGCCACTCTTGGGCTACTACTGCCAAATACTTGGGCACACCCATCGAAATGATTAGTGAATCGTTAGGGCATCGTTCTATTAGTACTACACAGATTTATTTGAAAGGATTCAATAGTAGTCGCTTAGCCAAAGTCAACAGGAATAATTACACTTATATTAAAGAGGTAATATGATTTTTGACTATGAATTCCATTCCGTTACTTATAAAGTAACAGATAGATAATACAAAGATAATATATTTTTTTTATATTACACAGTAATTATTATTTATTTTTTTCAAAAAATAACATATTTATTTAAATTACGTAAATATTAATTATTTAAAGAATATTTCCTGCAAATTATAAGAACTTATATGTTATAGATTTGATTCAAATACGATAAAATTGTATATTACAATAAATTGCAACAATTTTACCATTCTAATATTTAGTCCGTTTACAGTTGCAAACATCCACATATTAGGACAGTACAGAATTAAACAATAAACTCTTTTTTAGTTCTCTTTTCCTCAAAATTCCTTAGAAGTAAGATATCCAAGAGCCAGATGGTGCCCGCTGTTATAGCCATCCATCCATTTTCCTGTTATATCTCTTAAAATCTAAAATGACAGACATCAAGGACCGTTTTATGGTTCCATGGCTTTGACCATTTCCGTTTCACTGTGTCTGCTTTTTCCTTTTTGGATATGGATAGCATTTTCGATCATACTCCAGAACTTCTTAATCTTCACATGCTGTTTCTGCCATTTATGAAATGCCTCGATTTACCACCTTTTTTTATGAAGGTTGGCTACTTCGAGACCCGTTGAAAAGATTTGCATTTGTTAGAAATGCAAAGTTGCGGCCTTGCTCTACATCCTGGAATTTTAATAACCTAAGCTTCCCCGGATACTTCATGCAAGAGACTTCTTTCGTTAGTCGGATTTTTGTGGCAAAGGTACGAATTCAAATCATCGCACATCTGAAATTGCTTTTAAAAGACTGTATTTCAACTATTTCAAAGAACTCTTAGTCCACTTTAACGGGACAGTAGTGAATCTAATTATTTTCTGTCCTATTTTTTGATGTTATACCTTAAACGGGGGACTTTGTCGTTTAATGTTATTTATATATAGTTTATAAATTGTTATTTATCCGCATTTTATTAAATATATCTGTTACTTTATAAGTAACGGACGAAGTTATATTATCTTATCAAGAAGAGAAATGCAATTTAAAGATGAAAAAAAACTATCTATTCCTGGGATAGATAACCGCGGAGCGCGCCTTGAAATGTCCTGTCTGTCATCAAGAAAGGTTTGGCTTGCAGTTTATGTCAAAGTTCATCAAGAACAAAAAATGAGTGAAAGGCTCTGTATATGTGGTGTTGAGAATTTTGTTGCCATTCAACAAGAATACCGGCAGTGGAGCGATCGGATCAAGTTGATCAAACGTGTGGTGCTTCCGATGATTGTATTTGTGCATGTAACATTGGCTCAACGTCGACAGGTTTTGAAAATGCCGTCTGCCGTTCGTTATTTAGTCGCATGCGGCGAACATTCTCCTGCTGTTATACCAGATGAACAGATGGATAAATTTAAATTTATGCTTGATTATTCCCCTGAGGCTGTAAATGTTATTAGTATCCCTATAAAACGAGGTGAGAAAGTGCAAATTATTAAAGGTCCTCTTGCTGGTATGACAGGTGAAATTGTGACTGTTGGGTCTGAAAAAGAAATAGGTATTTGTCTTGATGCGTTAGGGTATGCTTGTGTTAAAGTTCCTGCGGGATATTTGAATTTGTAACTTTTTATATAATTTTAAAATTTTAAAAAATGAAAAAAAGAAGTCTTATTACAACTGCTTTTTTAATGGCGGTGAGCGGTTTGTTTGCTCAAACGGCAAATGAAACTACATTATCGGATAGATACGGTAGGGAACCTAATAAATATCAGGTGTTGACTAATAGCTTCTGGAGCAACTGGTTTGTTTCTGCTGGTGGAGGTGCTTTGATATATTTTGGGGATAACAATAAACAGATGGATTTTAAGGATCGTCTTAGCCCTGCACTTGATATCGCTTTTGGAAAGTGGTTTACGCCATCTATTGGCGTTCGGATTGTGTATAGCGGTTTGCAGATTAAAGGTCTAACTCAAAATGGCAGCCATTCTACCGGAAGCATTTATACAAATGCACATGATGGTTCAAATAATCTTTATAAACAGAAGTTTGACTTTTATAATGTGCATGGCGATGTGCTATTTAATCTGATGAATCTTATTGGAGGTTATAATGTAAAACGTTTTTATTCGCTTTCTCCATATATAGGTGTTGGATGGGGACGAGTATGGCAATCTCCACAACGTCGTCAACCGACTCTTAATTTGGGCTTATATAATGCTTTTCGTTTAGCTTCATGTCTTGATCTGAATTTAGATATTCATAGTATGCTTGTAAAGGATGATTTTGATGGTGAAGTGGGTGAACGTCAAGAAGAAGGTGCATTGTCAGCAACAATTGGACTTACATTTAAATTTCCTCAACGTGATTGGAAAAGAGGCATATCAACTAATTCAAATTTGAAGTATACTGAACAAGACATGATGGACATTCGTGAAAAGTTAAATGCGATGATGCTTGAAAATCAAAAGTTGAGTGCAGCTACCCCACCATCAACAGAAAATATCAGGGTTGATACTGTAACAGAAACTACGGTGTCTCCTGTGATTGTGACTTTCCGGATAGGCAAAGCTGTTTTGCGGCCAGATATGCGTGTGAATTTAGGTTTCTTTGCTCAACAACTTAAGGATACTAAATGTGAAAGTGCTTTTGTTATTACCGGTTATGCTGATAATAAGACAGGAAGCAAACGAGGCAATGAAATATTGAGCCGTAAACGTGCAGAAGCTGTTTACAACTGTTTGACAAAGGAATTTGGTATACCAGATTCTCAACTTAAGATAGATTACAAGGGAGGAGTTGATAATATGTATTATAATAATCCAGCCCTAAGTCGTGCTACTATCACAAGAGCTGAATGATGAGAAAATAATGGGAATTGCATATAAATTTTTTCTAACTTTTTCTTATGAAGTAAAGGATATCAGGGGGATAATAAATTCCCCTGATATTTCAAGGGTATCGATTTGCAGTCATTCTATAATCATCGATTAATGTGTTGTTCGCGCATTTAAGATAAAAATGACAGTTAAAATGAATTTAATCAAAAAAAATGATGATACGAAGATTGTTTTTTGTGGTGCTTGTACCGGTCACATTGCTTTTATGCTTTGATTCTTGCGTAAATAGTGATAATATAGAATCGGATAATGGCGCCTTGGTGGCAAGCCTCCCCTTGAAGGCTCAGATAGAAAACAATGCTTCGAGCCGTGTGGGTATGACGGATAGTTATGGCGGTACTTTCAGTAGCTACTGGAACAGTGACAAGCTTAACATCTATGATCAGTATGTTCTGAATAGGATCGTTCAGAATATGTCTCCTCTGAGGTTCTCTACTACTGACAAGAGGGACATTTCGGCTACTTTTTCCTATGTGGGTACTGATACCTATCGGTACAATCCGGGCTCCCGTCTTTATGCTTTTTCGAGTAATACGAGTGGTGGCTATACTGCTAGTGTAACAAGTGGTGGTGTGAGCACACTTAAGGCTTTCACGCTTGCAAGCCAGACAGGAACTTTGGCCGATTGTGCCGGGTACGATGCTCTTTATGGTAGTACTAAGGTTAATAATGAGAAGGGGCTTCCTGGATCGCTAATGATGCATCATCTTTTCGGCATGCTGAACCTTCATATTACCAGCAGTAGCTTTTCTACGAGCCATCCGGTTACGGTGACACTCACTTCTTCTGAATCGAACATCCTTCCGGGTAACAATGGTAGTGCCAGTCTTGCTGCAGATGGCAGTAAACTTATTACAAGAGGCTCTTGGGGAACCAACTGGAGCACTACCATTACTCCGACAACCAATGGCGTGGTAGATGTGTATCTGATGACATGGCCTTTCAACTCTATTAATGGTACGCTTACCATTTCATGTTCGGACGATATAGGCAGTAAATCTTTCGATCGTACAGTGACACTTAATGGTTTCTCTTTAGCTGCTGCCCAACTCAAGTCTGAGCCAGTGTCGATAAATTTTTATAATTCAAGTAGGCTTTTCGCTTGGGATGCTACCGACTATATTCCCTTCACGTTAGGTACTGTTGCTACAAATGCCAACGAAATCACCGTAGCCAGCGATTTATCCGATTACAGCAGTCGTGCGCTTTACGCTTGCAAGAACTGTCCTAATGCCAATGAAATAACTTGGTATCTGAGTGTCCCGTGTTATTGGGACGATGGTACCATCAGTGGTGGCAATACCACAAATTACAAAATGGCTGATGGCAACTATACCAAAGCAGGTATGTGGTTTCGTAAGAAATCAGGTATCGCAGGCTTCTCTTCCACCAAATCCAGCGGTACTACGAGCCGTTTCTCTACCATCCTTAATGCTGCGAATATTCCTGCTAATTTGAAGAGCGACTACTTTTTTCTTCCAGCAGCTGGCAATGCGGAATACTCCAATGGCGAACTTTCTGATGCCGGTATTCTCGGTCGCTATTGGTCGTCTACGCCCTGTACTTTAACTACAACCGCATACCTTCTGGAATTCAGAAGTACAAGTGCATCTATCGGCCTTCCTCTTGAACGCAGACACGGCATGTGTCTATGGCAGGTGCAGTAGAGTTCTTTTAGAATGTATAATTGTACGAAATATGTTTGTTTCCTTCTTGGAGGACGAAAACCTTGTATTGAGTAATAAATTTAAACAATGGTATTCAAATGGGTAAGTTTGCCGACGAAATAAGTGTTTGCAGTTGCCGTCTGAAGGTGGATTTGCAAGCTTCCTAGAGTGTATCTATTAGTTCCTTGATGTTTCATAGCTAGCGATAGGTGGCATTTAATATAAAAACAATAGTTAATAAATGAATAAAAATGACAGTTAATTTAAAAGAAAGATGATACGAAGATTGTTTTTTGTGGTTCCTGTACAGGTTGCATTGCTTTTATGCTTTGATTCTTGTGCGAATAATGATAATATTAAATCGGTTGATGGCGCCATAGTGGCGAGCCTCCCATTGAAGGTCCGGATAGGAAATAATATCTCGAGCCGTGTGGGTATGACGGACAGTTATGGTGGTGCTTTCAGCTGCTACTGGAACAGTGACAGGCTTAATATCTATCATCAGTATGTTCTGAACGGATCAGTTTTGGACATGGTTCCTCTGGAGTTTGCCACCTCGACCACGAGTGGTACTTCGGCTACTTTTTCTTATACAGGTACTGATGCCTATCGGTACAATCCAGGCTCACGTCTTTATGCTTTCTCGAGTAATACGAGTGGTGGCTATACTGCGAGTGTAACGAACGATGGTATAGCTGCCCTCACTGTCTCTGCACTTGCGAGCCAGACAGGAACATTGACCGATTGTGCCAAGTACGATGCTCTTTATGGAAGCGCTACAGTTAATTATGATACGGGGCTTCCTGAATCTCTGACGATGTATCATCTTTTCGGCATGCTGAATCTACACCTTACCAATAGCAGTTTTTCTACGAGCAGCCCGGTTACGGTGACGCTCACTTCTTCGGACTCGAACATTCTTCCAGGTAACAGTGGTAGTGCCAGTCTCGCTTCGAATGGTACCACACTAACCACGACAGGCTCTTGGGGGACTAGTTGGAGCACTACCATTACTCCGGCAACAGATGGCGTGGTAGATATATATCTGATGACATGGCCTTTTCAGGGGGTAACCGGTACATTGACAATCACGGCAAAGACCCCAGATGACAATATATATTCTAGGGAAATAGCATTGAGTAATTTTTCGTTGCTTTCTGGGCACATGAAAGCGCATGAAGTCATACTTAACGCTTCGCAGCCGTCGTTTTCCTTGAAATATTACAGATGGGATGGTGTTGCTGAGTTTGATACAAGTGCACCATCAGACTATAATACTACTTCCGGAGTGGCTACTCATAGTTGTGCAGAATGCCCCACATACGACCAGATGCAAATGTATCTGGGTGCCGATGTCTATTGGGATAATACAACGAAATGGAAAGATCAATCAACAGGGACAACATATACTGGTGGACTTTGGGTGAAGAAAAAACAGTATATCGCCGGTTTTGATAGTGGAACTGCGCCTAAAGCAACTTGGAATCCAGGAACCGGGACACTTTCCGATAAGACCAACTATTTTTTCCTTCCAGCCGGGGGTATTAAATACTATGACTCGATATCAAGCGAGGGCGTTGAAGGGCGCTATTGGTCAAGTACTCCTGCTGATGCTGGTACTGCATATCGATTGTTAATCAATAGCGGTGGGGCAACTGTAACTACCGAAGATCGTACTCATGGTTTCGACCTGTTTTTTGTGCAATAAAATAAACAGAAGAAAAAGGATAGTAACGGTAGATAAATAAAAGTAAGTATTCTCAAAATGACATATAGGAAATGAAAGGGAAAAAGACCTTTGTTTCTGTAACAAGAAAAGTTAAGATCAAGAAGATTATAATCAGTTGAGGCAAAAACTCTATTCTATGTATCCGAAGAACATTATTCCATTCGTCCGCTTGCTGGTGAACGTAAGAACTCCTTGTTCTTCGGATGTAATAAAATAACAGGATTATCAGCTAATATATCATACAATAATCTTGACCTGCATGATGCAGGGAATATCCATACTGGAATATCTTCGTTTTTTCTTCTGATAAAGTGTTAAGAGACGTAGAGATTATAAGAAATATCATACAAACGAAGACAGTATTAAACTTGTTTAAAATTTGTTGAGTGCGGTTGCAAGTAATTTATTGTTTAGACTATCGGAATAACTAATAATAAACCGTAAAAACCAAATCCTCTTTTGACCTATTTTAATCATAAACCGCTGCAAAGAGGCTTATCCAATACCATACGTCAAAATTGGACGCTAATAAAATATAATGAACATTGTTCCTATTGCTTTTGCTTTCGATGAGAATTTGATATTTCCGTGCGAAAATATGCATTAGCTCATTGTTAATGAATGCAGTGAATCAATACTTTTTATGATATATTTATTCTGCTTCGGAATCTTGTGTTATAGATGATTCTGATTTTGACCGTCTTGTTAATGAATATAAAAATTGCAGAATACAATTCCGTTCTGTAGGAAATCAATTTAAAGGAGGGTTTGAGATTCGGAATATTACAACAGCATGTTATTATCGTTTATTAATACCGCAGCTTGTACCGGAGTATGATAAAATCATTTATGCGGATATTGATATTATTTTCCGTATGGATTTGTCGGAATTATACCGTATTGATCTTCAAGGTTTTTATATTGCTGCAACAATTGACTTAGGGATGGTATTAACTGAAGATGGAAGAGATTATATGAAACCAAATCAAATATCAGAAGTTACACAATATATCCATCTGGTTTTTTAGTCTTTAATTCGAAACATATTCGTGAAGATAGGATCTGGAAAAACTGTTTGTTAAGGAGATGAATAAACAAATTATGTTGCACCAGGAAATGGATATTCTCAACAAAGTCTGTGCGGGCAGCAATAAAATATTTGCCACCTGCTTTTTGTTATACGACTTATTTGGACGAGTATGCATTATATAAACCTGATGATCTGCTTCGATATTTTTCGAAAGAAGAGATTAAACAGGAGGCTCTTGATAATGGAATTGTACATTATAACGGGAAAAAACCATGGAATGGTTATTGTCCGCGTTTTGATATCTGGTGGGAATATTATCGTCACTCCATTTTTTTTGACCGTGCATTTTACTATAACTTTTTCAATAATAAGGCTTTCGAATACGATACGATGCCACTATTTGATCGATTGAAAGTGCTCTATAGATATTTTAGGTATAGACAATATAAACATCATGACGGAAGAAAATAACATAAGAAGCATCGCAGTATTGATGACAACATACAACCGCAGAGAGGCAACGCTTAATTGCTTGTCTTCACTTTACATGGCTTATGAACTGTATAGGCAGACATTTCATCTAAGTGTTTTCTTAACCGATGATGGTAGTGCAGATGGTACAGTGTCAGAGGTGAAAAGAAAATTTGCTGGAGAAGATCTTACGATATGCACAGGTGACGGCAATCTGTATTGGAATGGCGGAATGTTGCTTTCTTGGAAAACTTCAACAGAGCGTGGACCGTATGACGGTTTTCTTTGGCTCAACAATGATGTTGAGGTATTTCCCTGTATTTTTGAAGAATTATTCAGGGCGGACGGTTATTGCCGTGAGCATTATGGTCAATCTGGCATTTATGTTGGCTCTACCCTGAGCCGCGACCGTAGTCATCAGACTTATGGTGGATTTAATTTCATGAACAAATGGACGCTCAAAGATGAGTTTGTCAAGCCTAATGGAGCGTTTCAAACCTGTCAGTGTGCTCATGGCAACATTACCTACATTTCGAAACATGTTTTTGGGAAGATGGGAATGCTTTGTAATAAGTACATGCATAGTGGGGGTGATCATGACTATACCTATAAAGCCTATTTGAAACATCTTCCGCTATTGGTGCTGCCAAGTTATGTGGGATTATGCGATAATGATCATAGGGAAGATGGATATGCTGCGTTTATGAAGATGAATCTGCACAATCGCTTGGTGTATTTAAAGTCACCGTTGGGTTTCAACCTGCATAATTCACTGCTGTTCAATCGTCGTTGTTTTCTGTGGCGTTACCCTTTTATTTGGCTGGCAGGCTATTTAAAGGCCTGTTTCCCGCAGTCGTATTTCAAACAATATAGACGAATGAGATGAATGTATCAGTGAAAAAAGTGATAATATATCTATATACTTTGTTCTTTAAAATTTTCTTTTATTCTAAATATTTGAAGAAAATGTATATTAGACACAGCCTCTTGTGGAATTGTAAAATGGTTATTGCTAAAACAGATAGTTTATGCATTTGTAATGGGTATTTAAGCAAAAGTAAATTTGATATTTATGGGAAGAATAACCGGATAAGATGTTATGGTGGAGAGATTTTTTGTTCTCAGATTTTAATTGAAGGTGATGATAATCTTTTGATTTTGGAAGAAGGAGTTAAAATGTATAATACTAATTTAAGGATTATCGCTGATAAAAGTATTGTGCATATTGGAAAGAATTCTACGATAGGTAGTTCTGTTATTGTTTGTATGGGACATTATAATTATATTTCGATAGGAGAAAGTTGCATGCTTGCGGATAACGTTGAAATATGGAACACCGATTCCCATCCTATATTTGCAGCAAATAGTGGTACAATATTGAATTCTTCAAAACCAATAATCATTGGAAACCATGTTTGGATTGGAAAGTCGGTGACAATATTAAAAGGTGTTTCTATAGGGGATGGAGCTGTAATTGGCATGAGATCTTTGGTAACGAAAGACATTCCAGCTGCAACATTGAATGTAGGTTCTCCTGCTAGAGTTATAAAAGAAGATATTTACTGGGATAGAAATTATATAAAAGAATAGTTTGAGGAAAATATTTGTAGCTTATGCCGACTCAACTTGTGCTTATTCATTAAAACGGATAGGGAGGCAGGCGTTACACATAGGGTATTTCGACGATGTCGTTTTATATACTCCGGATATGCTTCCTGAATATATAAAAGAATCTCCTTTGATGAAGTATAAAAGAGGAGGGGGCTTTTATGCCTGGAAGCCGGCTATTATATGGGAAACTCTTCAGAAAAATGATGATGGAGATATTGTAATGTATTTGGATGCGGGTTGTACCATGCAGAAAAGCGTTGAATGGAGTATTTATTTCCGTTTGTTAAAAAAGTATGATGCTATTTGTTTTCAATACAATGATGAAATGCCGGAGTGGAAAAAATTCGGGAACACCTCGACTCGTATTAAATATTGGACTAAAAAGAATACTTTATTATATCTTACTGAATATTTCGGAAATAATGCGTTTTATGATTTCAATAAGATATGGGGTGGTTGTCTTTTTGTTAAAGGTAGAAATAATACATTCATAAAGCAATGGCTGGATATAACGTTAAAACATCCAGATTTGATTATGGACCCTTCAACAGAAGAAATAAAAGACCAATATACTGGTTTTGCATTTCATAAACATGATCAATCTATTATTACTCCTTTAGCTTATTATGATAAAAATGTGCTGGTGTTGCCCGAAACGAGTGAAACTGCAGGTCTCGGAAACGTTTTTGTGCGAGCTTCTCGAATAAGGGCAAAAGATTATAAAAGTTTTTTAATACTTCGAATCAAATTTCTATTAAGAAAACTTCTCGGTGACATCTTTTTTGATTTTTGTAAAAATATTCTAAAAAGAAAATGAAAGTATCTGTTATTATACCCGTTTATAAAGTGGAATCGTTTATCGGCCGCTGTGCTCGCTCGCTCCTGGAACAGACGCTAGCCGATGTAGAGTTTATTTTTGTAGACGATTGTTCACCTGACCGTAGTATCCAGGTACTCGATAAAGTGCTTGCAGACTATCCTTCAAGGGAGGAAAATATACACATTATCCATCACGACAAGCATCAGGGGTTGTCAGCCGCTCGCAATACAGGGATTGGGCAGGCCCGGGGTGAATACATTTTTCATTGCGATAGTGACGACTGGGTGGAGCCAATGATGCTCGAGAAACTGTACGATGAAGCTGTTATGCAAGATGCCGATATTGTATGGTGTGACTGGTATCTCAACTTCAGGAAAAGCCAGCGCTATATGTCTCAACCTTCCTATGATACTCCTTATGATGCGTTACGCGGTATTCTATCGGGCCGTATGAAATATAATGTATGGAACAAATTGATACGTCGCCAACTTTATTGCAGTAATCATATCGTGTTCCCCAAAGGGCATGACATGGCTGAGGATATGACTATAATCCGACTCTTCGCCTGCGCCACAAAAGTGTGTTATCTTCCGCAGGCATTTTATCATTATGTACGGCTCAACGAGTCGGCCTTTACCAATACTGCTTCCGAAAGAAATATACTAGATATGATGTTCAATACAATTGAAACGGTTTCATATCTGAAAGATAAATTTGGTAGTCTTTTCACTTGTGAGTTGGAGTGGTTCAAACTGTCGGTGAAGTTTCCGCTTCTTGTATCAGGCTCTCGTGTCGATTATGATGCATGGCAATTTATCTTCCGTAATTCAAATCATTTTATCTGCTCCAACCGGAATCAGTCTCTGCGCGCTCGATTACTCCAACAGGCTGCCGCTGGGAGGCAGTACTGGATCGTGTGGCTTTATTATCGGCTAGTTCAACACCTTGTTTATGGTATAATCTACAAATAAGAATGATCAAAATTATTTCTATACTTTTCACGTTAGTTTTAACCAGTTTATACCTTTTCCCGTTTGAGTTGACAGTGTTGCCAGGAGTGAATACCAAAATGATGATGGCTGTACTGGGAGGTGCCATATTACTCTGCAGGCTGGCGCAAAAACGTAGTCTTATACTTAGAAGCGACATGCTTCAACTTCTCTTTGCAGCTTCTTTAGTGTCTCTCGCTGGTCTAGTGTCCATCGTATATAATGCCACACCCGATATAGCTTATGCTTCTTATGTCATTTCGATGCTGGTGTGGCTTGCCGCGGCTTATGCAGTATGTTCTATTATAGAAATTGTGCATGGACAGTGTACACTTCGGTTGCTTTGCACGTATCTATTCATGGTCTGTGTCGTGCAATGTGCGCTAGCTTTGTTAATCGATGCTTATCCGCCATTTAAACAGTTGGTAGATGCGCATATACAACAAGGACAGTATTTCCTGAATTTGAGTAAAGTGCACCGCCTCTATGGTATTGGTGCTTCGCTAGATGTAGCCGGTACCCGTTTTTCGGTAGTGCTCATCATGATTATGTTTTTGCTAGTCAATCCGAAATATGCCAAACGTTGGTATCATTACCTTCTTTATATATTGTCATTTATTTTTATATCGGTAGTGGGCAATATTATAGCACGTACTACGATGGTTGGTCTTTCTTTGGCTCTGATTTATATGGCCGGTGTTACCTTTACGCATTTTCGCAACTTAACTTCAAATTATTTGTATAGTTGGCGTTGGGTATTGCCAGTGCTTTTGATATGTATAACTGTTGTGGTCTTTGTGTACAAGGTGAGCCCGTCTTTTAAGAGAGATATGCGCTTTGGTTTTGAAGGCTTTTTTGCGCTGGCAGAGAAAGGACATTGGGAAGTAACTTCCAACGAAACACTTAAATCCATGTATGTATATCCCAAAAGTACGAAGACTTGGATTATTGGCGACGGCTATTTTTCCAATCCGCGTGATGTGGATGCCAATTTCGTAGGTAAGATAACCGGTGGTTATTATATGGGTACTGATGTAGGTTACCTGCGTTTCATCTTTTATTTTGGCGTTGTAGGTCTCATAGCTTTTATGTCGTTTCTTGTGACTGCGGCTCGCTGTTGTATGAGACTTTTCGATGATGATAAATTGTTAATCTTACTTTTTCTGCTTGTCAACTTCATTATCTGGTTCAAGGTTTCTACTGATATCTTTTTGATTTTTGCACTTTTTCTCTGTGCTGGATGGAAACTAAAAAGTGAATAGTGTTACGTTTGACGTCTGTTGGTTTTATACCCCTCAGCACGGGTATCACGAACGTCTGTTATTTGGCTTTAAGCAGCTCTGGTACGAATCTTATCGACAGCTATGATCGCTTGCCCAGCTTCTGTATGTGGCAGACTCAGTAGTGTTCTCTTATAGTTTGCAATCCGAGGTCGGAGAAGCATAACAGTCAAAGAAAGGAATTTATATTTAGTAAAAAAATGTAGTAAAGAAACGCCGTACATATCTATAATCATAGATACTGTCAGTTTTATTTTTACCTCAGTTCGGTATAAGTTTTTAAAATAAACAAAGTTGTTCTGTGTATTCAAAGCTCTTTCCCATTGTAAAATACCAAGTAGTCATCCATTAAACAAAAAACATTGAGATGAAAAATTCTTCCAAAATAAATACAAAAAGAGATTTGAATATAGAATTACTTCGGATAATATTAATGTTCTTAATATTGCTAATACATGCAAATGCTGTATGCCTACCGATTGAATCTAAGAATCAGATAAATCTATTCAGACCTTTTATATTTTTTTTCATTGAAGCGGTAACCTATTGCGCTGTTCCTACTTTTATCCTGATTTCAGGGTGGTATGGCATTCATGCGACCAAAAAGGGAATATTAAAATTTCTTTTTCAATGTCTTTTTTTTACAATCGGAATATATATAGTTAATCTATTTACAAGGAATGCTGTTGTCAATTTGTATAGTATCTTGAGATGCTTTTTCCTAAGTACAGACGACGGCTACTGGTTTATTCGATCTTATATATTTTTATATATCTTATCTCCAATATTAAATGCCTTTATAAAAAACGCCTCGTATAAACAATATAAGATAATTCTTATTTGTTTTTTCCTTTATCAAACATTTTTTGGTTGGAGTAATATTGATGTAGAATTTAATAGAGGTTTTTCAACCATTTATTTTATAGGATTATATTTGGTTGCTCACTATGTCAGGTTATATTCACCTATAATCTTTCAGTATAGTATTAAAAGAAATCTTATCATATTTATCTCTTTATCTTTTTGTATTTCTATTTTAGCCTATATTAATTCATCATTAAGTCTTCCAGGTCCCAAATATTTTGGAATGTATAGCTATCTGTCACCATTTATTATTCTTAACAGCATTTATCTTTTCCTTATATTTAAGGGAATAAAAATATCAAAAAACAGATTTATATCTATAGTAGCTCCTTCTTGCCTTTCCGTGTATTTATTTCATTGTAATATATATATATATAATGACTTCTTAAATATAGTTTCTAACTATCGAATTCGTGAATATGGGTATTTGTTAATAATATTATTTCTAATCTTAGTTTATATTATTTCTATTATTATAGATCTATTTAGAAAATTCATTTGGGAAATTATCGAAAAGGCTTCTATAAAAGATTAAATGACTAATTAGTATGTCATAAAACGCTCGGATATGTCAACAAAGTATTTAAAGAATTTGCTACAGATGGAAAATGAACGATGGGATGGTGCAACGGCTTCAAATTGCATTTTACGTGTAACGATACAGAAGAAATATTCTTTTTTGTCTGGTCGGAGCCGATGTTGATGACAAAAGCAACATCATTTGGGATGTACTGGCTGAGGATTTATAAGGGAAGTTGTTCGCTGATAGAAGGTGCATTTACGAAATTTTTTCAACACTCTTTTTGTTGATCAGGCATCGTTCTATAAACAATATTGTTTCTGTCACTACGGCATACTCCTTCTTTGACAATAAGTGCAAAAGCGCTCACCGAGTATGAAGTCGTTAAGACAAATCAATTGAATAATAAAACATTCATGGATAAAATAGTTTATCTCATTGCTGCTACGGCCGCTCCCGGTGGTATGGAGCGTGTGCTTGCGGGCAAGGCTAATTATCTGGCGGCCCATGGCTACGAAGTGTCTGTTGTTACCACCGATCAGCGCGGGCGTATCCCGTTTTTTGAGTTCGATGGGCGTATTAACTGCTACGACCTGCATGTCAACTATGAGAGTAACAATGGATGCTCGCTTTGGAACAAACTGCTGCACTATCCGCTAAAGCAGTGGGATCACTATCGCAGGTTGTCAAGACTGCTACGCATCATACGGCCCGACGTGGTGGTTTCGATGTTCTGCAATGACTCCTGGATGTTGCCCTATATAGATGATGGTAGTAGCAAGGTGCTTGAAGCTCATTTTTCGAAGTTTAAGAAATTGCAGTATGGACGCCGGGGGCTGTGGCGACTGGCAGATAAGTGGCGCACTCGAAATGAAGAACGTATCATTCGCCGCTATGACCGCTTTGTGGTGCTTACTCGTGAAGATTTTGGATATTGGGGGTCTTTGCCTAATATGGAGGTGATACCCAATGCTCGTCCCTTCGAGGCAGTAGGTGTATCCCCACTCACTGCCCGTCAGGTGATAGCCGTTGGGCGTTATTGCCATCAGAAAAACTTTGAGGAACTGATAGATATCTGGCATTCGCTTTGTCTTCGAACAGATGGCTGGCATCTTACGATTGTGGGCGACGGTGAGTTGCGGCCTGCTCTTGAGCGGCAGATAGAAACTTTGAAATTGAATGATGAGGTGACGCTAGCCTACCCAGTGAAAGATATCGAATGCTATTATATGGAGTCGTCCATTTTAGTACAGACTTCACGCTATGAGGGTTTACCAATGGCATTGATAGAAGCGCAGGCCTGTGGATTGCCTGTTGTGGCTTATGCCTGCAAATGTGGCCCGAGCGATATTATCACTGATGGTGTTGATGGCTTTTTGATAGAAGAAGGCGACAAGGAAACGTTTTCCATTTCGTTGCTCATGTTGATGCATACAGTGAGCTTGCGTAGGCGTATGGGAAAGGCTGCACGCATTAATTCGGAGCAGTATTCACCAGACTTGGTGATGCAAAAGTGGGTTACTCTTTTCGACTCGTTGAAACGAAGAAATAGAAATGATAGTTGAAAATAAGAAGATCATTGTAGTGTCGGCCGTTAACATTCGCAAGGGTGGTACTCTTACTATCCTGCGTGATTGTTTGGAGTACCTGTCCCATCTTGTCACCGCGGGTGGATACCGGGTAGTGGCGCTGGTGCACCGTCGCGAACCGGTCTACTATGAGGGTATCGAGTATATCGAACTGCCGTGGACGGTGAAGAACTGGCTGTTGCGTCTTTGGTGTGAGTATGTGACGATGCACTATATCTCGCACCGCATCGGGCATGTGCATCTGTGGCTGTCGTTGCATGACACCACACCACGGGTGGAAGCCGACCGTCAATGCGTGTACTGTCAGACGTCGTTTCCCTTTTATCGATGGAGCCTCCGGGACTTTGTGTTCGACTACAAGATAGTGCTCTTCGCCCTTTTTACACGCTATGCCTATCGTATTCGTGTGAAACGTAACACGTATGTCATTGTGCAGCAGCACTGGTTGCGTCGGAATATCGGGCGTATATGCGGGCTTCCTGAAGAGCGGTTTGTGGTGGCGCCGCCCGAGAAAAAAAACATCCGTACTATTGAAACCGTAAAAAAGAGTGGCGTTTACACCTTCCTTTTCGCCTCAACGGCCGATGTGCACAAAAACTTCGAGTTGCTGTGTCGTGCTACTGCCATAGTTGAACGTATGGTGGGAGTGGGTTGCTTTAAAGTGGTCATTACAATTGACGGCCGGGAAAACCGCTATGCACGTTGGCTCTTGCGACACTGGGGAAGACTGCAGTCTATGGAATTTGTGGGTTTTTTGTCCAAAGAACGCCTTCAGGAGCAGTATAGCACGGCCGACTGTCTGGTGTTTCCCTCTAAAGTAGAAACCTGGGGATTACCCATCTCCGAGTTTATGGTCTATGGTAAACCGATGCTGCTTTCAGACTTGCCATACGCTCACGAAACAGCGGCAGGCAGCATGCAAACGGCATTTTTTAATCCTTATCATGCGGCTGATCTAGCACACAAAATGTTGCAACTGATAGAGGGTGACCGGTCGATGCTCCATCCGGTAAAAATTACTTATAACGAGCATAACGTTGTGCATTCTTGGAACGAACTATTTCAATTCTTAATGCAATGAATGTATTACAACTTGGAAAATTCTATCCTCTCAAAGGAGGAGTGGAAAAGGTGATGTATAGTCTTACGACTGGACTGTCACAGCACGAAGTAAACTGTGATATGATGTGTGCATCTGCCGATGGAAAACATGGAACACGCCGGCTCAATGACAATGCGCGGCTGATCTGCTGCCGTTCAATGGGCAAGGTAAAGGCTACTATGATTTCACCCGAGATGATATGGAAGCTTAGAAAGGTATGTGGCAACTACGATATCATCCACATTCATTATCCGGATCCGATGGCAGCCTTGGCCCTTTTTCTGTCGGGCTATAATGGACAGGTCATTGTGCACTGGCATAGCGATATATTGAAACAGCGGCAACTGCTCAAACTGCTCATGCCGCTGCAACGCTGGCTGCTGCATCGGGCCCAGATGGTGATTGGTACCACACCTGTATATCTTCGACAATCTCCATACCTTCGACATGTGCAAGAAAAAACGGAGTGTCTTCCTATTGGCATAAACAGACTCTCGCCTTCTGCGGAAGGAGTGGAGCGTATACGTCGCCGGTGCAACGGGCGCAAAATCATCTTCTCGATAGGCAGGCTGGTAGCATATAAAGGCTTCAAGTATCTCATTGATGCGGCCCGTTATCTAGACGACTCATACGTGGTACTTATCGGTGGCGACGGTCCGCTGCGCGAAAAACTCCAGACACAGATAGTCGATGAGAGACTGATGGATAAAGTTCATCTATTGGGGCGTGTACCACAAGACGAGATAGCCGACTACTTCGGCACCTGTGAACTTTATTGCTTGAGTTCGATTCACCGAACCGAAGCGTTCGCTATCGTACAGGTGGAGGCTATGTCGTGCGGCAAACCTGTTGTGGCCACTACCATCAGTGGGTCGGGAGTGCCTTGGGTGAATAAGAGCGGTTATTCGGGACTTAATGTGCAGCCGTGTAGCAGTCGTGAATTGGCCCGAGCCATTAAATATGTGTGTGAAAATCCTGATATATATAACCGTTTCAGCCGTCAGGCGCGTTGCCGTTTTGAGCAGCATTTCCAATTTCATGACATGATAAACAATTGCATTAAACTATATAAGAAAGTAAGTAATGAAAAAACAAAAAATGGAGCCTGTGATGTCATCGGCAATGAAAATCTTCAAACGAGCATTTGATGTTGTCGTGGCATTGATCTCACTCCTTTTATTCTCACCACTTAT
Organism: uncultured Prevotellaceae bacterium; assembly: GCA_963769405.1. Classification (GTDB taxonomy): domain Bacteria; phylum Bacteroidota; class Bacteroidia; order Bacteroidales; family Bacteroidaceae; genus Prevotella. The sequence goes on from CAVYLQ010000030.1 coordinate 144,630, forward strand.
CGCTGTTATCTGTGTGGCCATTTATATAGACGACGGTAGTCCTGTCCTGTATAGACAGCAGCGTATCGGGTATCATGGCAAGCCGTTTAAAATTATTAAGTTCCGCACTATGGTCGTAGATGCCGAAGCTGACAACCATCCTCATCTTTGCGAGCAAGCCGATGACAGGCTGACACGGGTAGGTGCTTTTCTGCGGTCTCATCATCTGGATGAATTTCCACAACTTCTCAATGTGCTGGGGGGCAGCATGTCGCTTGTAGGGCCGCGTCCGGAGCGTAAGTATTTTATCGATCGGATCATGGAAGTAGATGATCGTTATGCGCAACTCTACCTTTTGCGTCCGGGAATCTTCTCGATGGCTACGCTCTATAATGGCTATACCAATACGATGGAGAAGATGCTCAGGCGGCTTGAGATGGATCTTGATTATCTGCATCACTACTCGCTGAGTACCGATATTAAAATTATCGTACTTACAACTATTAAAATCATATCTGGAAGAATCTTTTAACGAAATAAACCAAGAAATGAAAATTAATAAAAATCTTAAACTACGGATCATCAAAGACCAGTATTTTATCGTCGACTCGCATGGTAAGAGTGGGAGTATGGTCGATATTTATAAGATGAATGAAGCTGCTGCCTGGCTGTGGAGTATGCTCGGTGACGAGGATTTTACGGCCGAGGTACTTGCCGGATTGCTGGTCGATCGCTACGGCATAGATATGAAACTTGCTTTAAGAGATGTGAACGCCATGCTCAAAAATTGGATTCAATGGGGGCTTGTGATGGAATGATGAGGTATGAAAGTCGGGTATATATCGCTTTTTTTTCCCTGCTCAAATCTGGACTCTGGGAAAAAGAAATGCTTGCGCCTTATATCTTTCCGCTTTCGGGCGAAGAATGGCAAGCTGTCTATCAGGAATCGGTGAGGCAGACGGTGCAGGGCATCGTTTTTAGAGGCCTCTCTTTTTTGTCTTCTGAGTCGTTCCCGCCTGAACAGGTGTTTCTGCAGTGGCTGGCCCAGGTGGCGCAGATTGAAGACAACAATGTGCGTAGTGAAAGGGAAATTGTCAAGCTCCAGCGTTTTTTTGCTGATGCGGGCATCAAGATTGTTCTTAAAAAGGGACAATCAGTAGCTACTCTTTATGAGGAACCTCGTCTGCGGGTGTGTGGCGACATCGATCTGTATTTCACTTCCATTGCAGACTATCATCGGGCTGGTCATCTGATTCGTAGCCGTGGTATTGATATTCATAAGCGTCCCGATGGCAGCCAGGAGTATGTTTGGAACGGCATCATAGTGGAGCATCACTCCACGCTGATTGATTTGAAGAATCCTTTCCTTTATATTTATCTGCGACGGCTTGAACTGGAAAAAGATTTTGATTCGATAACATTCGCCGGCTATGAAGATATGCCGGTCGCCGTACCTGGCAGGCAACTGAATATGCTGATGCTGAACGCACATATCATGAAGCATGCCTTTATCTCGGGCGTGGGACTGCGCCAGTTGTGCGACTTGGCGCGGGCTTACTACACCTATGTGGGGCAGTATGATACTCATGAACTGAAAAGTATTTATCGCCGGGTGCATATGCTTCGCTGGACCAATATGCTGCACAATTTTCTGGTGGTACATTTAGGACTCGAAGAAAAGTACTTACCTTATCCGGTTTCTGTTACATCGACCGAAAAGCTACTGTGCTCGGTGATAACGGGTGGTAACTTTGGTCAACTCATGTTCGATGGTGGTTATTATTTACCACACAAGTTGTTTACACTTAAAGCGATGTATCGCAACAGGAATATATCGCTCCGGTATTCGGTACTTGAAGTATTTTGTTGGTTTATACAACTCTTATATGGACAATTTTATGGAAAATAAATATTACTTTAAAGTGGCGGAATTCAGTTTCGCTATCGAGTCCACAGTTCACTTCAATGTGGAAGAAATGTTGCCATCCTATATGCCTTTCAGGCAAGACCATGTAAGTGATGACCAGTTGCTTTTTGTTCTGCGCATGGAATTTGTCTCTCCTGCGCGTGAATTCGAGTATCAAGGCCGATTTATCGTCAGCGACGAGAATGATATGGGGCATCTTGTACTTTACAGTGATGATAAGAGCTATATGCTTTTGGTGAGCCGTGCTGGTGAGAGATTCTCGCATCAAATGTTCGCCTCGTCCGATTTTAGTCATTTGGTGGGCTATTTCAGGTTGGGAAGGAACGACTGGAGCTTTGCGCTTAATTCCATGCTCCGCTTTGCCTTCTCGCAAGCTATACTGCCCTACCGTGCCTTGTCTGTTCATGCGTCGGCCGTCTATGTGAAAGGCTTTGTATATCTGTTTCTGGGGGAAAGCGGGACCGGAAAGAGTACTCATGCCCAGTTGTGGCTTGATACAGTTGGTGGTGCACAACTGCTCAATGACGATAATCCTATTCTTCGGATAGCGGAGAATGGCTCGGTGAAAGTCTTCGGCTCACCATGGAGCGGTAAGACACCGTGTTATAAGAATAAAATGGGGACGTTACGGGCTGCTGTACGCCTTTATCAGGCGGATACCGACAACTACACGCTGTTAAGCGGTGTAGATGCTTTTGCCGAGTTGATTCCAAGTTGCATGTCACTTCCTTCCGAGCATGCCCTATATGAGAAACTGTGCGATACGCTTCAACTGCTTGTCGAAACGGATGTTCTAGTGGTAAGTTTGCACTGTCTGCCCCGGAAAGAAGCGGCCGAACTATGTTATAATGAAACTAATAAATTTTAAATATAATTATGAGTAAGAATAATCTTTTATTACCTATTATGGCAATATTATTACTCTCGTCGTGTGCTTCGCGTAAGAATTTTGTCTATTTGCAGGACATGGATTTACAAAAGGAATATCCTGTGATTAAGACCGGTGAGGCCAAAGTTCAAGTGGGTGATCGTTTAAGTATCACGGTATCGTGTAAGAATTCCGAACTGGCCATTCCGTTCAATAACATCAGTGGCGGCTATCAAATGAAATCTGACGGCGATGTGGCTACTACAGATGCCGAATATCAAAGAGAGAAAGGCTATTACGTGGATAAAGATGGTGCCATTTTTTTTCCTATCCTCGGGGGAATACACGTGGCGGGTCTTACGCTTCTACAGGTGCAGGAGCTGATTAAGCAAAAAATCATGGCGGGTAAATACATAGCCGACCCGAACGTATCAGCTGATGTTCTTAATTTTAAGGTCTATATGCTTGGGGAGGTGGGGCATAAAGGTCCTTTGACAATAGAGGGTGACCATGTAACGCTGATAGAAGCCCTTTCGATGGCCGGTGATGTTACTCCGAAAGGACGTCTGGATAGGGTGATGGTGATGCGTACGACCTCTGATGGCAATCGTCGTATGTTTGTCAATGATATAAGATCGAGTAAACTGTTACAGTCGCCTACGTTCTATCTTAAACAGAACGATGTGGTATACGTGGAACCAAAGTATGGAAGAAGTAGCGGCGAAGATGTAGGATTTAAATATACTTCTCTCGTTTTATCGGTTGTTTCTGTGCTTTCGTGGATATTCGTTTACTTAAAATAGAAGGAAAGAATCTATTATGGAAGAAAATAAAACGCAGAAAAAGAAAGAAATAGAGATAAACATTGTCGATTTGTTCTTTTACCTGTTGCGTGGATGGAAATGGTATTTATTGTCGGCTGTTGTTTTTGTTGGTTTGGCTTATCTACACTATGCCCATATTGAAAATGTATATAGCAGCTCGCTCAAGGTTTATCTGAAAGATATTTCTAATAGCCCTAATGGGGCATCGTCTACCATAGGCTTTGACCGATTCGACAGCAATATCAATAGAGTTGATGTGTCAAGTGAGATAGAAAAGCTGAGTTCTAAGTCCCTGCTGGAAACGGTCGTTTCTCGTCTCGGCGCCGATGTGAGCTATAAAGTGAAGGATGGACTGCGTATGCAGGAACTTTACAAGCGTGCGCCGCTCTCAGTCTGCTTTATCGATAGTGTACGTTTTCCTATTGCTTCATTTATGGTTACGCTGAAAGATTACCGTACGGTCGTACTGTCGGATTTCAATGGTGATGACGGTCTGCCCATACGAGTGCCCATGAATCAAATGGTGAAGACTCCTGTGGGTCGCATCATTATCCGTCCGACGGAATATGATATGCCTGCCTCGTTTGGTACGCCTATTTATATCACCAAATCACCGGTAAGTGATGTCGCACGTGTTCTTCACGATAATCTGCTTGTGACGAGGGAAATGGACGAATCGAATGACCCCACTTCGGTACTGACGATCAAGATAAAAGATTTGTCGCCCTATCGTGCGCAGGATATACTAAAAGCTCTTATCAGCGTCTACAACGAAAATTCTATCAAAGATAAGAATCGTATTGCTGCCAACACAGCTCTATTTATCAACAATCGAATTAGTATCATCGGACAGGAATTGGGAAATGTTGAATCGGATATGGCCGCATTTCAAAGTGCCAATAAAGTGATGGATATCCAGTCGTCGGCTGCGATGTATATGGATAAGTCGCAGCGTTATGAGCAGAGTCTGGAAGAACTCGAAGTGCAGATACGCCTGGCTCGCTATGTGCGGTCGTATCTCACAAGTCACACTAAGTCTCAGGAACTTATTCCGTCCAATATCGGGCTTAATAATGCCGACGTGGAAAGTCAGATAAACCAGTATAATGTGCTTAAACTTCGGCGCGATCGTCTGGCGGGGGACGAAAACGGCTCCAATCCCGTGCTGCTTGATCTGGGCAAGACACTAACTGTCTTGCGCCGTAGTATCCTGCATTCTGTAGACAATGTTATTTCGAATATACAGATGCAGAAGAATGAACTGGCCGGGCACGACATGAGTACCCAGGCACAGGTGGCAACACTGCCGATAAAGACGAAAAAGTATGTTTCCATTGAACGTCAACAGAAGATCAAGGACGACCTCTACACCTTTCTGCTTAAAAAGCGCGAGGAGAATGCGCTCACACAAGCGATGGTGGACAACAATGCGCAGATTATCGATACGTCAGATGGGGATGTTAATCCCATCTCTCCTAACAGAGACCGCACTCTGTTACTCGGTCTGCTCGTGGGATTGTTTTTGCCAACTGTCGTGCTCTTGATGCACCTGTTTCTCGATACCCGGGTGCATAGCCGCAAAGATATTGTCGATGCCCTTTCAGTACCTTATCTTGGCACCATCCCGCTATCGAAAAAGTCGCTTAAAGATATAGAGGTTGAAGGAGAGAACGGCATTATTGCCGAAGCTTTTCGTATGCTGCGTACCAATCTGACTTTCTTACTTAAACCCCATCAGGGCGTAGCGATTGGGCAGGTCATTACGGTCAGTTCTTTTCTGCCCAATTCTGGCAAGACGTTCATTATACTTTTGCTGATGCGTAGCTTCAAAATGACCGGTAAGCGGGTGCTGCTTATCGATCTTGATTTACGCAAGCGTGCCCTTTCGCACTACTATCGTCTTAAAGGCAAAGGAATGAGTAATTATCTGGCTGATGCATCGTTGACGCCGAATGACGTGATTCATCATGATCCTCATGGCAAACTGCCGGATATGGTTGGGGCGGGGCACGAAGCTCCTAATCCGGCCGAGCTACTCATGAATGATAGACTGGATGGTTTCTTCAGCGAGATGCGTAGTTGCTATGACTATATCCTGGTAGACAATGTGCCGTTGGGTATGATAGCTGATTCATCTATCACAAATCGTATTACCGATCTTACAATCTTTGTGATTCGTGCTGGGCAGTTCGATCGACGTCAATTACCAGAGGTGGAACAACTTTATCGCGAGAAGAAACTCAACAATATGTCAGTGGTACTCAATGGCGCCAAAACTGATGGTGGTAAATACGGTTATGGTTATGGTTACGGTTATGGTTATGGTTACGGTTATGGTTACGGCGAGAAACAGCATAAGAGACATTTATTCGGTCGTAGCAAATAAATGTGAAAGAAGAAACAAACAGTAATTTGATTTTAAATAATAATGATTATGACGAAAGAAAATTCAGATAGCAAGATTCAGATAGACATGAGTCCTTATGAATCTCCTCGTGTAGAACGGGTGGAAATACAGACAGAAGGCAGCTTTGCAGCTTCTCAGAGTGTATCTGAGAATAGTCTGAACAATGTGACGCTTGATTCTTGGACAAAAACGACGGGTAGTGACTCCGATATCTGGAGCGATCCGTAAATTTTAGGTGACTTTGTTTTCCATTCGTTTTGGCATTCGAGAATGAATGGAAACAGAGCACTTTCATAGCAATTGTAACAATAATTGAAATAGCAATTGGAACAAGGATTAAAAAGTACTATTATGAAACAGATTTATCGACATTCTATTGCAGCGTCTTTGTTTTTCATGAGTACGTTGCTTTTGTGCTTGATCTCTTGCCAGAGTAGTGATAATACGAAAACGGTCGAGGGTGCCATGGTGGCGAGCCTCCCATTGAAGGCTCAGATAGGGGATATCTCGAGTCGCGTGGGTATGACGGACATTTATGGTGGCGTTTTCAACTGCTATTGGAACCTCGACAAGCTTAACATCTATCATAAATATGTGCTCAGCGGAGCCGTTCAGAGCATGGATCCTCTGGAGTTTTCCACTACTACCACTAGCGGCCTTACTGCTACATTCTCTTATACAGGGGGTACCTACCGGTACAATCCTGGCTCGCGTCTTTATGCCTTTTCGAGTAATACGAGCGGAGGATATGCCGCGAACGTGACGGATGCCGGTGTGAGTACGCTTACGGCTAATGCGCTTGCGAGCCAGGTGGGCACCTTGGCCGACTGCGCCACGTACGATGCACTCTATGGCAGCGCGAACGTCAATTATGATACGGGCCTTCCCGAATCTTTGACTATGCATCATCTTTTCGGCATGCTGAATCTCCACCTTACCAATAGTAACTTTTCTACGAGTTCTCCGGTTACGGTGACGCTCACTTCTTCGGCCTCGAACATTCTTCCTGGTAACAACGGCAATGCCAGTCTCGCAGCAGGTGGCAGTATACTTACTTCGACAGGCTCTTGGGGAACCAATTGGAGTGCCCCCATCACACCTACTACCACTGGCGTGGTTGATGTCTATCTGATGACATGGCCTTTCAGTGGCATCAGCGGTAACCTCACCGTTTCATGTTCAGATGGAACTGACAACACTTATATTGCCCGCACTGTGACACTTAACGGTTTTTCTTTAGCTGCCGCTCAGCTCAAGTCCAAACCACTGGTGATAAATAATATCAATTATACTAAGGTTTATGCTTGGGACGCTACTGACTATCAGCCTGTTACATTGGGGACTGCCCCTACCAATGCCAATACTACCCCCTATGCCAGCAGTTCTACCGATTATAGCAGTCGCGCTCTTTACGCTTGTAAGAACTGCCCCAATGCCTACGAAATCAGTTGGTATCTGAGAGCCGGTGTTATTGGGACAATGGTACCATCAGTGGTGGCAATACCACAAATTACAAAATGGCGACGGTAACTATACCATGGCGGGTATGTGGTTTATGAAGAGTACTAAGATCCCAGGATTCATCCACAACCACCTCTAGTGGCACCACGATCGGTACCCCTACCCCGTTATCACCATGACTGCTTCAGCAATTTCTGCCTTAATCTGAAGAGTGACTACTTCTTCCTGCCGGCTGCTGGCTATACTACGGACAGTGATGGTAATTTCCACTATGGTGGTACGGACGGCACCTATTGGTCGTCTACGCCAGACTCCGATACCGCGTACGCCTACTGCCTGAACTTCGTCAGCACCGGTGCGTACCTCGACAACGACCTCGTGCCGCTGCCAATGGCTTCAGTCTGTGGCAGGCTCAGTAGTGTTCTTTCAGCATTTGCAATTGAATGTAGTGAGTGAATATGGAACTTGTGTCCGTGTTTCTCAAAATTGATATCTGTAATGTACGTTATCGATCAGAGGAGCCAAACTTAAATAACGGTGTCTTGCACCAGTTGTACGGTTGGAGAAAACCGATCGTGGTAAATACGTTTATAGCTACAGTTATGAAACATCATAAGAGACATTCATTCGGTCTTAGCAAATAAATGCGAAAGAAGATATAAATAGTAATTTGATTTAAAAAAATAATGATTATGACGAAAGAAAATTCAGACAGCAAGATTCAGATAGGCATGAGTCCTTATGAATCTCCTCGTGTAGAACGGGTGGAAATACAGACAGAAGGCAGCTTTGCAGCTTCTCAGAGTGTATCTGAGAATAGTCAGAACAATGTAACGCTTGACTCTTGGACGAAAACGACAGGCAGTGACGCCGATACCTGGAGCGATCCATAAATTTTCGTTGGCTTTGTTTTCCATTCATATTGGGCATCCGAGAATGAATGTAAACATAGCCTTTCCATAGCAATTGCAATAATAATTGAAATAGAAATTGGAACAAGGATTAAAAAGTACTATTATGAAACAGATTTATCGACATTCTATTGCAGCGTCTTTGTTTTTCATGAGTACGTTGCTTTTGTGCTTGATCTCTTGCCAGAGTAGTGATAATACGAAAACGGTCGAGGGTGCCATGGTGGCGAGCCTCCCATTGAAGGCTCAGATAGGGGATATCTCGAGTCGCGTGGGTATGACGGACATTTATGGTGGCGTTTTCAACTGCTATTGGAACCTCGACAAGCTTAACATCTATAATAAATATGTGCTCAGCGGAGCCGTTCAGAGCATGGCTCCTCTGGAGTTTTCCACTACTACCACTAGCGGCCTTACTGCTACATTCTCTTATACGGGGGTACCTACCGGTACAATCCGGGCTCTCGTCTCTATGCCTTTTCGAAAGGTACGAGCGGAGGATATGCCGCGACCGTGACGGATGCCGGTGTGAGTACGCTTACGGCTATGCACTTGCGAACCAGTTGGGCACTTTGAGCGATTGCGCCAAGTACGATGCACTTTATGGAAGTGCAAACGTGAATTTCAGCACAGGTCTTCCCGAATTACTAACTATGCATCATCTTTTCGGCATGCTGAATCTCCACCTTACCAGTAGCAGCTTTTCTACGAGTTACCCCGTTACGGTGACGCTCACTTCTTCGGCCTCGAACATCCTTCCTGGTAACAGCGGCACTGCGACTCTAGCGGCGGACGGTAGTACACTAACCAAAACCGGTTCTTGGGGTACAAGTTGGAGCAAAATCATCACACCTACTGCCACTGGCGTGGTGGATGTCTATCTGATGACGTGGCCTTTCAGTGGCATCGGCGGTACCCTCACTGTCTCCTGCTCAGATGGAAGCTACAACGCTTATGTTGCCCGCGCCGTGACGCTGAACAGCTTTTCTTTAGCTGCCGCTCAGCTCAAGTCCAAACCGCTGGCGATAACTAATATCCCTCCTAATACCACTTATTCCCAGCTTTACACTTGGGACGCCACCAACTATCAACCTGTTACATTGGGAACTCCCCCTACCAATGCCAATATTACCACTGTAGCCAGCAGTTCTACCGATTACAGCAAACGCGCTATTTACGCTTGCACGAACTGCCCCAGCGGCTACGCCATAACTTGGTATCTGAAAGCTGGTTGTTATTGGGATAACGGCAGCATCAACGGTGGCAATATCACAAACTACAAAATGGCGAACGGTAGCTATACCAAGGCGGGTATGTGGTTTAAGAAGAGCACTAATATCTCAGGTTTCACTCCTTATTCCTCCAGTGGCACCACAACCTGCACCCCCACGAAGTTATCAACAATGACTGCTTCAGCAATTTCTGCTCTTAACCTGAGTGCGAACTACTTCTTTCTGCCGGCTGCCGGTGATACGGATTCCAGTGATGGTGTTTTCACCGATGGTGGTCTTCAAGGTAGCTATTGGACGTCTGCGCCCGCCAACAATACCACTGGCGCCTGCGGTCTGTACTTTAACGGCGGCACTGCGACCCTCGGTACCAACTATACACGTGGGAATGGCTTCAGTCTGTGGCAGAGGCAATAGCGTTTTTCCAGCATTTGCAATTGAATGTAGTGAGTGGATATGGAACTTGTGCCCGTGTTTCTCAAATCTTAATGTACGGAGAGAGGTGCCTTGCACCAATTGTAAAGTTGGAGAAAACCGATCGCGGTAAATACGTTTATAGCTACAGTTATGAAACATCATAAGAGACCTTTATTAGGTCTTAGCAAATAAATGCGAAAGAAGATATAAATAGTAATTTGATTTTAAAAAGAAAATGATTATGACGAAAGAAAATCCAGACAGCAAGATTCAGATAGGCATGAGTCCTTATGAATCTCCTCGTGTAGAACGGGTGGAAATACAGACAGAAGGCAGCTTTGCTGCTTCTCAGAGTGTATCTGAGAATAGTCAGAACAATGTAACGCTTGACCCTTGGACAAAAACGACGGGCAGTGACGCCGATACTTGGAGCGATCCATAAGGTTTTG
>CAVYLQ010000031.1:0-47060 GCA_963769405.1 uncultured Prevotellaceae bacterium
ACTTATTGCATGGTTGCAATTGTTGAGCATGACCTGAAACTGCATAGATCGACCTACGAAGTGTTGAGAATTTTGAGTGCTTCGCTCTTGGATAAAACTCCTATCAAGGATCTCTTTACCAAACAATCCGTTGATAGTGTTGAAGATGGTCAATTAACTCTTAAATTTATTTAGTGGACACTAATGATTTTAAATCATTAAAAAAATGATGACGACATATTGTTTTTCAATATGCTGCCATTATTGCGTATAAACTATTAAGTTAAATATTTTTTGTTATTAGTTTTCTACTACTAACAAGAAGTAATCTAATATTGAGATTGATTTAAATATTCTTAGATAGTTTTTAAAATATTTGTCATTACTGTCCCGTTAAACTGGTGCTCAATTAAGTCTTAATTTTTTTAATGGACACTAGCGTAATTATTTATATAAATACATGTCTAAGGATATATCTAATAATTTTTTTGATAAACTCGATTCAGGTGTTGTCCATATAAATTTATTATTTTGCCAAAATCCATTAGTTAAAATTTCCAAAGTTCCTTTTTTTCCATTTATAGGTTTTAACAACTTGCAAAATTTAATACAAACTGGATTTAGACATTCTCTTGCAGATATTCCTTTAAATGCGAAGTTAAATGCTCCTATATTTTTGACAGAAGGATATTGAATACCATCAACATTATCATTAATAAAGAAATATTCTGCTATTTTTGATGATATACAATATTGGCATTGTTCATATTCATAATATGTTTTGGGGAAAATTCTTACAAATTCATTCTTCAAAAGATTAAAAATTATATATCGTTTTGAGTTTTCTTCTTCAGTAAGTTCATTGAAAGCAATAAATCTATAACAATCTGAAAAAGTTATTGGTTTTATCCTTTTGTAACAAATGATGAAAAAATATTCATTTACATTAATATTACATTCAGTCAATGTTGTAGAACCTTCCATTGATGTATATAGAATTGATTGATTTGGTTTGTTTAATCTACTGTAATCTAAAACTAAAGCTGGAGGTTTAGCCCATAAATCATTTTCACAATCCATTTCAGTGAAATGTAGATTTTCGTAAATATCATTATTTGACAATTTATAAATTTGCTTTATCAGCTTGTCTTGTTTTATTTTTCGTATTCTAAAATGATAAGGAGAATCGTTTGAACCATCATCACGAATTGTATCGTTGGTAGAAATTGTATATTTAAAATTTATTTGACCGTATTTGGTCATGAACAGTTTTGGAAGTAAATAATCTATTTCCCCAAAAATACTTGTCGGCGAATTAAAGCATTTATATTTGAATTTATCGAATTGATCAATAATGTTTTCTAATGTAAGTTCTTCTAATATGTCTTTTGTTTTCTGAATATTTGTTAGTGGAACCAGAGTTTTTTTTATATATATATTATTCATAATATTCCTATTTTAGTTTTGTACTTCAAATATAATGAATTATTATCCTTAATTGAGTGATTTTCTTCAATCATAGGTTCTGTGCTGAAACATCTGCCTATAGGACACAGCCGCAACAACTAGCCTGTCAAAAAGTCTATCACCTAATGATCGTCGGTTGAATTTCCAGCAGAATTCATCCAGATAACTCTGAAAGAACTCGTCTTTGATGCCATGATACATATCAAGCAAAAGTGACTTTGCATTCGATATGGCAGTGTGAACCCATGGCAGTATTTTCGATGCTTGCCTATGAAGGGTCTTTATGGGATATACCTCTTTAAAACACCCTTTGAGTTTCGTATGAGACCTGGAGTCATCCGTGATTATTCTGGAATCCGCTGCAACTGCGACCTTTGAGACTTCGGTAATGATAGAAGCCTGCACATCAGGAACGCCCTTCATTTTTATATGACCTGCCTTGCGATCTTTCCTTCCTTTCTTTCTTCTGTTTATTCTCAGGAACTGCTTCGCTTTCTATCATTACCAGAACTTTTGACTTCCTGCACCTGCCTTCCGCTCTTCCTATTTCTTTGCCTCGTCTGAATTCTCTGTGGAAAAGAAGTCTTCGTCAAGCTCGATGCTATCGGACAGTTAATATATCGCATTGCGTTACCCCAGCTGGCGTTGCATTTCAAGAGCCGAGAACTTTTTTTGTGTGGATGTCAGTAAAGGTATGGCAGTGAACCAATACATTAATGGTAATTTACTGTTATGCATTACGGTATCAGCCTTTAACGTTGTCTTGTGACCGCGCTTCTTGCAAATTCAACATTTATTATACTTATCCCATATCTGTTGATGACCGCCGCAATGCTTACAAACAACACCAACTTTTTCTCGATGATTCTTGAAATTGCAAAGATAATGAATATCGCGAAAAACTCAAAATTATTAATCACTCAATTGAGGATAATTAATCGATTTTTTACATACGTATCATTCCTATGCCCTTAAAATTCACAGGAAATTAATATCTTTGCATTAATTGTAAATTAAAATAATATGGCATTAAACCAAACAAATAAAATAACTTGGCTTATTAAAACAATCTTAGATACTGGCAAAATCACATTTGAAGAAATTAATCGCAAATGGATGGCCAATGAGGATATGAGTGGTGGGAAAGAGCTTCTGAAACGTACTTTTCACAAATGGAAAGATGCAGTTCTTGATACTTATGGCCTAGTTATAGAAAATGAAAACAAAGGAGAATATCGGTACGATATAATGAATGCCGATGAACTTGATCGTAACAGCATTTCTAAATGGATGCTTGATACCTATTCCGTGGCTAACTCTCTGGAAAATTGCAAGAGAATCAAAAACAGAATAACACTTGAAGAAGTTCCTTCAGGCCAGGAATATCTTGATTTTATCATCTTGGCTATGAAAGAAAATAGGATGATTAACATAGTATATTTCAATTATTGGAGAGAGGATGAACGGAATTATACTATTGAACCTTATTTCATTAAACTCTTTAAACAACGCTGGTATGTTATCGGTAACCTTGTTAAACTGAATAAAGTACTTGTTTTCTCTTTAGACAGGATTCATGATCTTCGTATTTCTAAACATCACACATTTAACTATCCTACAGATTTTTCTCCGGAAGAGTATTTCCGGAATTGCTATGGTGTTATTGCTGATGAAAATATTGAGATTGAAACTGTTCGTATCAAGGTAAGTGAACATCAAGCTAACTATATCCGTGACCTAAAGCTACATGATTCTCAAATAGAAATAGAACACAATGACGAATATAGCATTTTTGAACTCCATATCCGTCCGACTTTCGATTTTCAACAAGAGATTCTCAGTAATGGTGAAGATATTGAAGTCTTAAAACCTATATGGCTTCGCAACGAAATAGCGAATAAAGTAAAGAATATGTTAGATAAATATAACAATTTATTAAAATGAAAAAAAAAGAATTATTACAATTACGAGTTTCCTCTTTGTATAAAAAGATGGAGACTATTGAAAAAGAATGGAATGATGAGGTGTCGACTTTTTCTGCCCAAGTTGGGGATCAGTTCCCCGAAGAACCAAACTCCGGTATTCTTGTTTATGGACGTTGCAATAATGGATGGGATCGTGATAATGAGAAATCATTTTCTTTCGAACAGATGGATATTGAAGCTAAGAAACGTCATTTTTGGGGTCTTATGAAAGGTGTATGTCAGCACTATTACCCAACAGAATGGTACAGGAAAGTAACTTGGAGCAATACTGCAAAAGTATCACCTATTAAAGGAGGAAAACTACGTAATAAACTTTGGTATGCCCAAGAAGAATATCTTATGCCAATAATGAAAGCAGAACTGGAATGTTTGTCTCCCAAGGTAGTTATTCTCGTTGTCGGCAATAATGTTGCAAATGATAATTGGGATAAGCCATTACACCAACTATATCCGGATTTGAAAGAAAAATGCAAGCTAACTGATATAGTTTGGGGAACAAGTCCTTATGGAAAGGATTTAATATCAAGTGCATATAAGAAAAATAATATATTATTTATTATCACGGAGCGTCCAGATATGAGAGGATTATCTGCAGAATACAAACAAGCACAAATCGATAACATTATAAAATGGATTGATCAATACTCCTAAAACTTAATTATTTATTAAGAGAGTAATATTTTAAATAGGTGTGCCTGAATTTGGCACACCTATTCTTTATTTTTGCAACTATGAAGATTAATCAGAGTCAAATACAAAACCAGAAACAAAAAACATATTAAAATATGAAGAATTTGGATAGAGTGTATATAACAGCCATCGGATTTAATGCTAAAAAATGCATTAAAGATCTTATGGAAACAGGATATCATTGGGATCCATTAGATGAAAATATTTTCTTTGCTATCGTTCTGGTTGACTTTAGTAATAATACTTTTGACAATGCCATTACAGATTTTCTTTCTACAACAAAAGCTTTAGAGGGCATCCATCTGATATTAATTGATGTTACTCCCGGTAAGTCTATACATCTCACAAATGAAAATTTTGACTCTTATCTTATTATTAGGCAAAAGAATAAACAAAATATTATTTTACAGTTCTTCAAATTGTTTTTCGATGGCTTTGTTAACCATGGTATGGTCAACTTAGATTATTATGATTTCTATGATATCATTAAGGGCAAAAACTTTTTAAGTATAAATACTTACCTGTTTAGAGATACACTGAATGAAGTATCAGATAAAGTTGGTCTATTGAATTTTTCAAACCAAGGGAAAGAACTCTTTTACTTTCAAACTATCTATAAAGGAGACATTTATCTCAATCAAGAATTAGAAATACTTCAAAGATTCATAAAAAACGGCAATCAGAAATCAGAATTGCGTTGGGGATTCAACTATAAAGACGATGACCACTATTTGTGTATAATGGTGACTAACAAAATATAATCTTTAAATTTTTAAAATTATGGCACTTTACAGATTTACAGTTAAGACTAAGAGATTCATATCTCGGTATGGAATTATTGAACCAGGAATGAGTGTTGAATTATCATCTATCATTAATCCATTGTCCGGCAGCAAAGGACGACAGGAAATACGAGCGGCATTTATCAGGAAATATAATATCGATCTTGAAAAGTTTTCAGCATTGAATAATGGAGCATTATCTGAAGAAATTCTTACCAAATAAAAGCTAAAACTCACAAACAATATAAATTGAGAATTTGAAATATGAGCTTTTTTTAGTCTTTACTTAAGAGGGCATTTCTATTTGTGGTGCCCTCTTTAACAAGATACTTATGTAGCTATCCCGCAATAACTGAAAAAATTAATATATCAGATGAAAACTCTCATGAAAACATAGGCTATCTCAGAACTTAATAGGCAAAGCCAATACATTTCTCCTTTTGTGAATTTCCAATTTATTCTTTCATTAATCAGGAAAAAGTGACTACCTTTGCAAATAATAACATACTTTACACTTAATGAAAAAAGTCCTTATCATAACAGTTATGTTGGCATGTATAGCTAACTCGATTGTTGCGCAAGAGAAGAAATGTGCGTTTTATATATAGCCCAAAGCAGGTGCAAATGTTTGTCTCGGCGCTACAAGATAGGGGTGCAATCATTCATTGTTTTGAGAATTTCAGGATAATTCCTTTATTCTGTTATAATTATCTTCTACCAGTTTTCTTTTGTATACTTTCTTGTCCGTGGATTCTCTTACAATCTTCCATAAAGCAGCAGCGACTTTCAATTTGTTTCTGAAGACGGCATTCCGTTTATCAGCGCAGAAGTCTTTTAGAAATTGATTCCACTGGCAGGATGAGTGATCATACTTTGCATATTCTGTCTTACCTTGCTTTATGTCCAACAAATCCCGCAATGTGAAAGACATATCATTGGTCTGTCTGACTTTCTTGACCGTTGCAACCATGTCCGCATTGAATTTAAAATTCACAATGCCAGTTTGGCTGGAGAAGAAATCACGGAACCGTTGATTAAAGGCAAAGCCACAACCTAACAATTTGGTATCCATTGTCAGATGTCCGACATTGCATTTGATCCGTCTCTGAGGAACGTGCCCCTTAATGATATTTCCATCGAAGTAGGCTTTGATATTCTGACAGAGTTCTGCCTTGTTGCCGTAATGACAGATACCTTTTGACCTGCATATCCGGACCAATTCTTCTCTATACCAGTAGAATCTATCAAAGTCCTGGTAAGTATTGATTTTGTCAAAGTCCGGTCGCTGGTTCATAGGGGATAACTTGCTTATTATAGAATGGGAAACACCTAAAAGGAGTATTTCTCAACAAAAATAGAGCCTTTTCTCTAAATAAGTTTTATAGAATGATTTCATTTATCATTATTTAACTGATTCCATAGATAAATAATTCATTTATTGTGGGACAAATAGAGTGGTGATAGGGCAAAACAAGAGAACATTTCATCCAAACAGTTCTGACCAATATCGAAAATCAAAGTGCTTGTAGCCTGTTAATATAACTTAATTAATTGGCTTTTTATACCTTTGTTCATAATTTAATTAGGTTTACGTTGTAAACTTCATTATCTTTGTACTGTGATTCTGAAGTGCTTATCAATAGCACTTTTTTTAGAAGATATTAGGTTTATAGTATAAACCTATTTATACAAGGTCTTAAATACATTTAGTAATAATAACGTTTAATATGAATTGATATGAAAAAAAGATTATTAATGGCTGTCATAGCAATTGCATGCATGACATTTGCTAATGCCAAGAATGTAGTGGTGGAATTACAAGGTGTAAGAGACCAGAATGGAAAGATCATGCTGATGGCAGAACGCAAGGTGAAAGACTCGGAAAAGACAAAGAGCAAACCTATTCTGATGATGTGTGATGCAGTAAAGGGTGAAGTAACTGTAACATTGGCCAATGTCGTTGATGGAGAATATCTGATCTCTGTTTTTCATGATGAGAATGGTAATAGAAAAATGGATACCGATGAACAGGGCAGACCTCTGGAAGGATACGCCCGTAAAGCAGTTGTCATAGATTCCAAGACTTCGGAAGTGAAAATGAAAATGTATTACCCTTTATTCTAAAAGTACGATGTTACGATCAGTTTTACTCCTGCTTGCACTCTCTGCCAGTGGCCTGTCCATGGCACAAAACGTTCGTTTGGATGCGCAGAAAGACACGGTGGTGCATCTGACAGGAGTGACAGCCACAGCGAGGAATATAGAGTGGAAATCAGACGGGGTAATAGTCCACGTGCCTCTTTCCGAAACTAAAACAGTAAATGAAATCCTGCGCCAGTCCCCGGGTGTAAGTCTGACGGATAAAGATATTCTGATCAATGGAACAGGGGGTGTGAAAGTGCTGGTCAATGATCATGAACTGAAACTCACGGGGGAAGAATTACTTAACTATCTGAAATCTGTACCGGGACAAAGTATAAGCAGGGTAGAGGTGCAGTCTCATGCGGATGCCAGTATGGAGGCGGATGCCAAAGGGGGAGTCATCAAACTCTTTCTGCGGAAGAGAACTCTGGACGGGTTACAGGCGAATGTGTCTTCACGTATCAGGTTATCCCATAAGATGTATGAGTTTGATGCCTTCCGCATTTATCTCGATGAGAATGGGAAAGGTCTCTCTTTATTCATCGCTCTCTCACCTGATGCGCCCTGAGGATAAGGGATGCTATGAATCTGAAAGAAAGTATGGAAACAGAACGGATATGCTGACAGGGAGCGGGGATATTTCTGAACCCTATCATTACAGAAGATATGCTCTGGGAATGGAATGGGATATGGATTCTCTCAATAGCCTTGACGTCAACATGGAATATACAGGAGATTCGGACAGAAAGCATACTGTGGGGGAGTCATCTCTGAATCTGGGAAGTATGATCTCCAAGAGCGAGAGTGTGTTCAGTCAATTTAATAAATCCCGGATGTATTCTGCTACCGCAGATTACCGGAGAGTGCTGGATGACCGAGGCTCTTTTGCAAAAATCCTGACCGATTATGTTGCCAAACGTATAGATAATGATAATCACTATGCCTATCATTATCCTCTCACCAGCAGGGACAGTACAAACCAACTGTTGCAGAACATCGACTATGATATTTTCTCGGAAGATGTTTCTCTAAAAAAGGTTTTCCTCCATGAATCCTATTTGCAGACAGGACTGAAATACACCTATACGCAGATGAAAGATTTTTCGTGGCAGACTGTGCTGAAATACCATGAGCATATAGGAGCAGCGTATGCCATGTTCGGTTTTGAAAAAGAACACTGGAAAGTGAATGGTGGACTGCGTATGGAGTATATGCGTGCACGTGATGCCACGGGACTTATCAACAAGAAATGCCTGGACCTGTTTCCGAATCTCAATGTCAACTATTCCTTCGATGACATGAAAAAGTTGATGTTGATCATGCAATATGCCAAAACAATAGAGCGACCTGACTTTTATGCCATGAATCCAACACGGGTCCAATCGTCAGAGTATGCTTATTCCGTAGGAAACCCGTACCTGAAACCTACATACGGTCATCGGATCGACGCTACATTGGTTTGTAACTATCGTTATACCTTCACGGTTGGTGCCAATTTCTATCAGAATATGATCAGGCCTTACAGCCGTCATGATGCAGAGAACAAACTGGAGGACTACGTCACCTACGAAAATCATGCGCATGAGAATCATTTCTTTATCGCAATAACAGCTCCGTTCAACTTTGGCAGTCTAATGAGACTGACCACTAATATCACTGGTGTGAGACAAGTGATAAAGAAAGATGCAAGTGACAAGAGTACAGGACATAACCTGGTATTTGCTGATGCAGTGCTACAGGCAAGAATAAACAGTCTGGCTACTATAGAACTGGAATATAACATGCACAATCGTCTGTATACGAGCAACAGTCAGATCGGAACTATACATCTGCTAAATGCTTCCATAAAGCATGAATTTCTGAATGGCAGACTGACAGCATCGGCAGGCATTGACAATATACTGAACCAGCAAAACCGCTACCGGATGATTTTAGACACCTATACCACTAACTCTCACATCAACATGGCAGAAAGCGGCAGAGTAGTAAAACTGACTGTCGCCTGGAATATTAACAGGGGAAAGAAAGTGAAGGAAGATACAATAGAAAAGAGTGCGGCTGCAGAACGCAAGAGACTGGAAGTGGCCAAAAAGAGCTATAAGTAATTCGACTTTATTTTAGAAATATCGAAAATCTGTCTTGTGTTTCAGACTAAAAAGAAAAAAAATAGTACTCAGAATAAGATTATCTACATTCTTTTTTCAAATCACTCATAGCTTTTTTCATCATGTAAATGAACGAATACTTTGGCCGCTTATTTAAGATCAAACCCTATTTAAGATATCTGCTGACAGACTCTTCAATAGCCTGACCCCTAAGACCGCGTTCTACGACCTTACCATCAGGATCAAAGAGGATAATTTCAGGAATACCACTAATACCGTAAGCATTAGAACCGATAGACTGGGCATTGAAGATCTGAGGATACTCGATACCCAGTTCTTTGATGGCCTTCTTCGTATCTTCAGGTTTATCCCATGTTGCAACACCTACAACATCGAACTTAGGTCCCTTATACTTATTATATACGTTAATCAGGTTAGGAATTTCGCTGCGGCATGGACCACACCAACTTGCCCAGAAATCGACAAGTACATATTTACCTCTACCGACATAGTCTGAAAGTTTCTGGAGTTTCCCATTATATTCAACTTGGATATCTTTAAACATCATACCTTCGCCTGTGGCCTTTGCAACCACTTTCATTTCCTCCTCATGTTTCTGTTGTTTCTGTTGCGCGAGGATAAGCCCATTAAATAATTTTCCATCCAGACCATTCTTTACAGAATTACGTGCCATATTCCATGTCTTTTCAAAACTATAATTCATGGTAAAATAGGCAATTGTTCCATCTTCGTCATTATGTTCCTTAATATACTCATTGGCATAATGGTTATACTCATTATACATATCCATATATTGCCTATCCAGTTCAGCTAATTCTTTATCACGTTCCACAGATTTAGGCTGATTACTTATATCCGCATATTTTCTTTCAAAAGCCCTATATTTATCATAATGAGGTCCGAAATAGTTATCAGCAGCATTCCATTGCCGATAGAATTTAGATCCATTCAAGAAGAAAGAACCATTTTGCACATTTAATAATGCTTTCTCGCCAGGCACAAACGGAAAATTCATATAGACACTGCAAAGTGAGCCATCATCGAATATTGCACGAACATGAGCCATACGAGGCTGTCTCATTTTTAAACTATAAACAAATTTGTGATTCTTTATTTCTACAGAATCAGTAGGCTTGTTGTCGAAAGATCCATCATCTTTAGCAATATAGATGTAATATTTTACATCATGGAGAGCTTTTGCAACGGTTCCTTGGAGATTAAATGTTTTTTGGGCAAACACTTGAGCGGGTATAATAGCCACGATTGCCAAAACTAAGGATAACAATATTTTTTTCATAAGTAAAAAATTAAAAGTCTTCTACAAAGTTAGCAGATATTATCCATATACATTGCTTTTTTTATATCATACTTTTTGTACTATGATACAAAAAACAGAATATATCCATTACATACAGTAAAGAATTGATGATTCTGTTATGCAAACAACTTAGGAATCATTTTAATACTCAGAGGAACTTATATGAAAATTGAAGCGAGAATAAGTTTTTGATTCTGTTTTATCTAAAAAACAAAAAAAATTGTATATTTGTAATCAATTTACAATAGAACCTAATAAAATTCTGGTCCATGCAGGAAAAACAAATACAATCCATGACAAAAACTTTAAGATACACATTGTTTATAATACTTTTCAGTACCTCAATAATTGTCCAGGGGCAGAAGAAGAACACTATTATCAAATTAGACACCATTCCTATTATTGGTTCAGCAGCCTTACTCGGAGAGCAACAGATGAACAAAGGACTTGTACAGAATGCTCTTGATGCTATTTCCGGTAAAACCGCCGGTGTGAATATAGAATCTTCCGGAGCCAATCGTATTGCCATGCTTAATAGTGTCCGTGTGCGTGGTACCACTTCTCTTACAGGAGGAAACGATCCACTTGTCATCATTGATGGGGTCTATTCTGACCTTGCAGCACTTGCGACTGTTTATCCAGCCGATATTAAAAACTTTACTATTCTCAAGAATGCTTCCGAGACCGCACAGTTTGGATCGCGCGGAGCTTCCGGTGTGATCGAAGTACAGACGAAACGTGGCCATGGGGGCAAGTTTCAGATAGCATACGATAATAATGTGGGTGCTGAGATGAGATATAAATATCTTGATATGCTCAATGCGACAGATTACGTAGCTACAGCCAAGAGGTTGGGAGTGGATTACAACGACCTTGGTTTCCATACCAATTTCCAGAAGATGATCAGCCGTACAGGACAGATTCAGGATCATCATATTGCATTCAGTGGTGGTACAGACCAGTCAAATTACCGTGCATCTCTCGGCATGATGAGTAATCAGACCATTATCCACTCAAAGAATTATAATAATTTTGTAGCAAAACTCGATATCTCTCAGTTGGCTTTTGACAATAGGATGAAGATTGATTTTGGCGTATTTGGATCTTCACAGAAAGATAATAATATTTATGATACCCAAATCCTGTTTTATTCATCAGCTGCTATGAATCCCACCTATCCATACGGCACCTATAATGGAAGTTATGTGAAGAATGGTACGGCCTCGCAGATCAACCCTCCCGGTGCATTGATTCAGGAAAGCAATGATACCAAGGACCTCAACTTCAATACTCATCTCCAACTATCTTATACACTGCCATACGGTATGAAACTGACAGCCCTTGGTGCTTATTCCTACAGTTCGATGGAGAATGACAAATTTGCACCGACATGGGTGTGGGCCCAAGGCCTTGCTTATAGAGGAGAGACAAAGTCAGAAGAGTTGATGGGACATATCGACTTGAACTGGAATCATACCTGGAATATTCATCATATTAATGCTACATTGGAAGGTGAATATCAGAAAAATAAGACTACAGCCTTTTGGACACAGGTCAAAGGTTTTACTTCCAATAATTTTGGATACAATAATCTTGCCGCAGGATCGACAATACCATACGGAGGAACAGGCAGCAGTTATCAAGACCCAAGACTGGCTTCAGCTATGCTGATAACATCCTATACACTTCTTGATCGGTATTCCCTGGACGCTTCACTGCGTGCTGACGCTTCTTCGATGGTTGGGAAAAATCATACCTGTGGCTTCTTCCCTTCGGTTTCACTCTCCTGGGATATAAAAGCAGAAAAATTTCTGCAGAAAATTCCGGAGATCTTCATGTTGAAACTTCGTACCGGTTATGGACGCACCGGCAACCTGGGTGGCATCAGTTCCTATCTTACGCTCAACAGCCGGGAGCCTGTCGGGGTCGTCTCCTATAATGGTACGCCGACAGTTACTATGGGAGAGTTGCGCAATAGTAATCCTGACCTGAAATGGGAAACGAGAAGTACCTTTAATATAGGATTGGATCTTGGACTCCTCAATAACCGAATTTTACTGACGCCTGAATACTATTATTCCAAGACCACTGACATGCTCTATGAATATGATGTACCTGTTCCGAATTATGCTTTTGATAAATTGCTGGCTAATATAGGTTCTATGTCAAACAGTGGTTTTGAACTCGGTTTAGGTTTTGTACCGATTGCCAAGAAAGATATGGAACTGAACATCAATGTCAACATGTCCTGGCAGAAAAACAAGTTGATATCTTTGAGCGGCAACTATAAAGGTAATTACATGTCAGCATCGAATATCACACCTGTCGGAAGTTTGAATGGTGCCGGTCTGCATGGTGGTGATTCCAATATTCTCTATCAGATTGTCGGTCAGTCGCTGGGTGTATTTTATCTGCCTCACTGCACAGGGATTGTCGATGATGGAAAGGGACATAAAAAATACCAGGTAGCTGATTTGAATCATGACGGCAAGATTGATCTGAGTGACAATAGTGCTGATCGATACATCGCCGGACAAGCTACACCGAAGATGACTTTAGGCTCTAATATCAGTTTCCGTTATAAGAACTACGACATCACCTTGCAGATGAATGGTGCTTTCGGGCATAAGATATTTAATGCTACGGCACTTAGTTATATGAATATGTCAAGTTTCCCGGATTATAATGTTTTCAAAAAAGCTCCTTCCACCAATATCGTTGACCAAAAAGTAACCGACTATTGGCTGGAGAGTGCAGACTACCTTAATATCGATTATGTCACTTTAGGTTGGAATGTACCTGTCAAGTGCAAATACATCAGCAGCCTGAGACTCTCATGCAGTATTAACAATTTAGTAACGTTTACCCATTATAAAGGACTCACTCCGATGATCAACAGTTATATCGTAAATAACACACTTGGTATTGATGATAAGCGTAGTTATCCCGTCTATCGCACTTTCTCTTTTGGTATAAATGTTCAATTTTAAATTTAGCCATGAAACATATTTCTCACCTGATATTACTATTCCCCTTGCTGCTCGTTTCTTGCCTTGATGAAACCGCCAAAGATCGTCTGACTGAAGATGAAACGTATACTTCAGCTTCTTCTCTCTATGTTAATGCAGTTGCTACCTTATATAATTATATTGGCGGCAATCAGGATAGCCAGGGGTTACAAGGTACTTATCGTGGCGTATACGATTATAATACCTTCAGCAGTGACGAGGCTATCATTCCTATCCGTGGCGGTGACTGGTATGATGGGGGATTCTGGAGAAACCTCTATACCCATAACTGGTCTGTCAGTGATGAATCACTTTACAACACCTGGAAGTATCTTTACAAGGTAGTGGTACTCTGTGATCAGTCACTTACCATAATTGACAAGAACAAATCCTTACTCACCGATATACAGTATCAGTCTTATAGAGCTGAAGTAAAGGCTTTAAGAGCACTTTATTATGCCTATATCATAGATATGTATGGCAATGTACCCATTGCCAGTACCAGTACTACTGATACAAATACTGTAACCATAAAGAATGCAAAACAATACTCCCGTCCTGCCGTATTTCGCTATATATTCAATGAATTGCAGGAGGCAGAACCCTTGCTCCCGGATGAGCATAGTAACTATGAGGGTAAATATTATGGTCGTATCACTCGTCCTGTAGCCAATTTCATCCTTGCAAAATTAGCTTTAAATGCTGAAGTATACTCAGATTCTGTATGGACAGATAATAATCAACCGGATGGTAAGGACATTTTCTTTACTGTGGACGGCAAACGACTTAATGCATGGCAGACTTGCATAGCCTATTGCGACAAAATAAAAGATGAGGGGTATACACTGGCGAATAATTATGCAAGCAATTTCTATATCCATAATCAAAATTCGCCGGAGAATATCTTTACTATCCCAATGGATAAGATGCTGTATAGCAACCAATATCAATATCTGTTTCGCTCCCGCCATTATGCTCAAGGCAGTGCCATGGGGATGGCTTCGGAAAATGGTACCTGTGCTACTATATCTACCATCCATGCTTACGGTTATGGTACAGATAGTGTGGATACTCGTTATGCAATCAACTTCTTTTCTGACACGGTCAGAATCAATGATAATATCGTAAAACTTGATAATGGTAAGCCTTTGGTATATAAGCCTTTGGAAGTAAAGATAGACCTTACTGGGAGCCCATACATGCAGACTGCAGGAGCACGGGAGAAAAAGTATGAAACTGATCTCACAGCTTATAATGATGGAAAGAATATTGATAATGATATTGTACTCTACCGCTATGCCGATGTATTGCTCATGAAGGCAGAAGCAGAAGTGCG
This sequence comes from uncultured Prevotellaceae bacterium, assembly GCA_963769405.1. GTDB lineage: Bacteria > Bacteroidota > Bacteroidia > Bacteroidales > Bacteroidaceae > Prevotella. The sequence continues at coordinate 14,834 of CAVYLQ010000031.1, forward strand.
TAATGGAGGAAACGGAGATAAAGAATTGAATGAAGTGCGGAGTAGGGCTGGCATGCCTTATCGCAAAGCAACATTAGAAAATATTCTAAAAGAGCGGTTATTGGAATTGATGTGGGAAGGCTGGCGTCGTCAAGACTTGATTCGTTTTGATCTCTTTCATAAGAGCTATGACCTGCGAACAGCTACAGAGAAAGAAGCCGATCGTCATACTATTGTTTTTCCTATACCACAAAAGGTGTTAGACTTGAATCCTTTGTTTATGCAAAATGAAAGATATTAGAAACTGAAAAAGAGAAGAATATCAGGGGCAAACGTGAAATCCGTCTGCCCCTGATTTCTTTTAAGAAAGTTAAGAATTATCCCGTATCGTATGATTCCTGAAAAGTTACTTCTCGGACAGGTAAAGGTCCTTTACAAGAATACCCTATAATACCTGTTTCCAAATTTTCTGCCGGGATAGCCAGAAAAACACCAACCTTTTACCTATTGATTAACTGGAGACGGATGGTTGGGGCCGAAAGAACCACCATGACCATGCCTAAACATCATATTCTGATAAGTCTGATACTGACTGTCAGAAAGAATAGATTTCAACTGACTTTCATATTCCTGTCTTTTAGCTATATGTTCTTTGATTTTAGCCTTCATCTCATCGGTCATTTCCGGCCATCCCTTCATCCCTGGAGGAATAGTACCATCCATTTTCCGAGGCCTTTTACCAAAGTTAGGTCTTTGAAACAAGTCTTTATATTCCTTGTTCAAGGCAGCTACCTTAATCTTCTGCGCATCATTCAATCCCAATTTGCCTGTCATCAGGGTAGTCATCTCCTCCGGCGTCATCGGCTTAGGAGCCTTTTGGCCATAACCGTTGTCGCCTTGCGCCATAGTCATTGTCATAGACAAGAGGGCTACAAATGTCAAAAGAATTTTTTTCATAATAATAGGATTAAAAATAAATAACTTTATACCTTTCACTCTTTTATATTTGACGTTGGGAAATCAAAAAAGTTTATTCAAGGAAACCCTATTTACTGTTAATATTTGACTGATTTATTAAGAAGAATCTTACAATCTATTAGAAAAATACTACAAAATCTTACTTTCTTGTAAGGGAAATTTAATTTATCAAGTAACTGAAATTATCTATTTAACTATTTTTTACAGATTTTTAGTTTATTATTTCCTTAGTCAGGAAGAAAGTGATTATCTTTGTAATAGATAAAAGAATTTAGACTTAATAAAAGATCATGAATAAGAAAATTCGTATATTTATTTTTATTTTCACAACATTGACCGGCTTTTCATTGATTTCCTGTAATAAGGACGATGATAATGGTAGAAAAGTATTGACACAAGCGGAAATAGGGGAGGCTCTACAGAATACGACCGGTGAATATACCGGTCCTATGACATTTGGAATCAACGAACCGTACAAACCCAATTCAACCAGGTCAAAAATAGATACAGTATTCAATATGAAATGGTCTGTAAAGAATGATACTACTCTGACCATAGATTATATCCCTATGAAGGCACTGGCAGACTTTCTTACTGATACGGAACTGAAAAAAGCATTAATTGACGCTCAACCTCAAGCATTGACTGGTCATATCGGCTTCTTCGATAATGATCCTATCCAATTTTACCTGACAAATATCAAACCACAAACTTACCAAGTTGCTTATGGTGGAAAACAGCACGAAGTAACTATATATTTTGATACAAGGTCTTTTCATCCTTCATGGGGAGCTTTCGATTATAAAAAATCAAATAACTTCTTTGCAAACATTTTTACTGATAAGATAATTGTTGATGGAGTGGTTAACGACAAAATTGGTTTTATATCTAACTGCATCAGTGTCACAACGGAAAAGGATGGACGTCCCTTTGATATTCATTAATTGATCAGGAGACAAATCTGAACATTAAAGAAAAAGACAATCGGAGCATCTCTTTTCCATGAATTTGTTTTCTGACTGAGGGATTTTCCATTTATGATTTAACTTATACACATTATATTTATCCTATAAAAAAGAATACTAATATGGAAAAGAAAAATGGTCTGATCGTTCTTATTGCTTGCATACTATTCTCTGCATTCAGCATGAATGCTATAGCCAAAGACAAGAGAATGGTTGAACGTGGCATGAGCAAACAGGATGTTATGGAAATCCTTGGAAAACCGAAATCTACTAATTTCGACCAATATGGGGAACAATGGAAATACATAAAATACGGGAGTTTGCTTGACACCAATAATCATAGAATCACCGTTGGTTTCGACCGGAACGATAAAGTAATAAGCTATCAGGATATTCTTGTTCCTGCAAATGGTGACCCAACGGACGACATGGCAACAGCTCCATTACCTCCTTACAATAATATGCCTATGGGGGGCGTTCCTATGCATCCATATCCTTACGGTGGCTATTGCTTGAATGACCATGATTTCTCTATATTGTACGACAAGGTCAGTAAAGGAAACTTTGATGAGGATAAATATGATCTTATCGAGGTAGCAAGTCTGGGCTGTTTCTATACTTGTGACCAATGTGCCAGGATTATGGGACTATTTTCCTTTGCAGATGATAAACTGAGAGCGCTAAGGTATATGGCCCGTCACATTGTTGATCCGCAGAATGCTTATAGCATCTATCGGTTGTTCAACTTCAATGATGATAAAGAAAGGGCAGCCAAGATCATTCAAAGCAGATAAATCATCTTGTTGAAATATCTGTACTGTTTGTGCGGCAAAAAATCAATCAGGAAAACCTATGGAGACCATTTATTCTTTATTCAAGTTGCAAGTGAACGAACATCCTGACGCCTTGGCAGTGATGGATGATAAGCGGCAACTCACTTTCGCCCAACTGGACCAGCTCATTGATACTATCGCTTCTAAGTTTCTGACTAACCGTCCGAAATTCATCGGTATCGTTATGGATCACAATGTGGAGATGATAGCCTCTATCCTTGCAGTTGTCAAGGTGGGCGCAGCGTATGTTCCTGCCGAACCGACCTTTCCCGTTGAACGTGTCCGCTATATGATGAAGGAGTGTGACATCGACTTTCTTATTACTCATGGCAAATATGCTACAGATATCGATTATGGATTCCGCAAACTGCTCATAGAACAGGGACAGGAGTGCCGTACAGATATCGATATTGATGATATGTCCAAGCCGGACGGACTGGCTTATGTCCTCTATACATCCGGAACATCAGGTGAACCTAAGGGGGTATGCGTAAGCAACTCTAATGTCTGTCATTATGTACATGCTTTCCAGAATGAATTCCATCCCAGAGAGGGAGACCGTATGCTACAGTATTCTGTATGCTCATTTGATATTTTTGTTGAGGAGATGTATACGACGCTCCTTTCCGGAGCAGCACTCTGTATTCCTTCGGAAGAGGCAAAGGCAGATATTTCCACACTGATGAAATACATCGAGAGCAATAGAATTACGGAATTGAGCGGATTCCCTTACCTGTTGCTTGAAATGAATAAACTGGAGCGGATTCCCTCCTGTCTCCGGCTGCTGATCAGCGGTGGTGATGTGCTGCGTGAGAAGTATGTCTCACACCTACTACCTCAGGTACTCGTATATAACACCTACGGTCCTTCGGAAACCACGGTATGTGCTTCCTATTACAGATGTAACGGCGGCTATGCACTTGACGACGGTACTTACCCTATCGGGAAACCGGTGTTGGGAGTGGAGATCAATATTCAGGACGAAAAAGGAAACGTGCTAAAGGACGGAGATACCGGCGAAATCTGTATTTACGGCAATGGTGTGTCACAGGGATATATCGGCATCAAACCGGAGCAGGAAAACTTTATAGAAATGAGGAAAGACCGGCGGATGTACCGTAGCGGAGACCTCGGCTATGTTCTTCCTGACGGTAACCTTGCCTTTCTCCGCCGGAAAGACAAGCAGGTAATGATCCTTGGCAAGCGTGTGGAATGTGACGAAGTAGAGAATCTGCTCAATACTTGCAATGAGATAGAGAAGGGCGTCGTCTGTGCTTATACAGACCCTAACGAGTTGTCATATCTCGTGGCTTATATCGTACCTCGTGATGAAGAAACATTCGACTATCACGAACTTCACAGGAAACTCTCCATGTATCTTACGCCCTTTATGATACCGGAGTTTTTCGTCAAGATGCAATCACTGCCTATGACGGCAAACGGAAAGGTGGACCGTAAAGCATTACCTGTCGTATTAAAGGAATGGAAACTATAAGGATATGAAAGAGATTATCATTGCCCGTGTCGGTCTGGATGATATGGACAAACTGATGAAATGGAGGATGGAAGTGCTACACCATGTATTCTCGTTGCCCGATGATCTGGATACGAGACAACTGGAAGCAGAGAACCGCCGTTATTACAGACAGCAGATTGCCAGTGGAGGACATATCGCCTGTTTTGCACAGATCGATGGGGTGACAGTAGGGTGCGGAGGTGTCTGTCTCTATGAGGAAATGCCTTCGCCCGATAATGCCAATGGCAAATGTGCTTATCTGATGAATATCTATTGCAGGGAATCCTATCGACATCAGGGCGTAGGACATGCACTTGTACGTTGGCTCGTGAAACAAGCACAAGACTCAAGTGTGCAGAAAATCTATCTGGAGACTACGGACTGCGGACGCTCCCTCTATCAGTCGCTGGGATTTAAGGATATGGAGGGCATGATGCACCTAGAACATCAATGAGAGATATTCTATATGCCATAAATGATCTTTATATTCTCTGATCCATCTATTTTTACTACAGATGGACAACCTTTTCCCCGGAAGGGAGTTGTAGAATGAAAGTTTGATGATGAAGCATACCCGGAAAGCTCCCCCGGCGATTGCCAATGGTAAGTTTCCTGTGATGTTCATTCCATGAGAATCGGATAGTAGAAAAGTCGCCCTTCTCATAATCATAGTTATCACCTTCATCTTCATAAAATGTAAAGTCTGCATCAGCTCCCGGATATACCCTGATCGTTACAGGTTTGTTTTTTTGTTCTGCTGCATACTCCATAGGCTCTGTACTGGCAATAATACTTCCATCTCTAACAAAAAGCGGCAGACGATCAATCTGTGTATTCATTACGATCCATTGCCCACCCCTATAATGCTTCTCTGTCCAGAAGTCGGTCCATCCTGCACAATCAGGCAGATATATACGACGGGAATCTGTCTCTTTCATAGGATGAGTAACGGGACATACAAGAAAATTACCGAACATATACTCATCTTTCAGATCCCATACACAACTATCTGCAGGAAAATCAAAAGCTAACGGACGCGCCATGGTATAGTTGCCCTGGTACTGTGCAGCAGCCATACTATAGATATACGGAATGAGTGAATATCGAAGACGAATCATCTTTAGGATGGCATCATAATAAGGAGTACCGGGTTCACCAAACCTCCATATCTCACGCGGTGTGTCACTGCCATGACTACGAAGCATAGGCAAGAAAGTGGCCCACTGGAACATCCTGACATAATACTCCTTATAAGCATCATCTTTCACACCGTCAGGAAACTCACCCTTATGGAACCACCGGAAATCACTCTTCACAAAAAACGACCCTACATCAACCGTCCAGTAGGGATTACCCGTAGCCATATAATTAAGTCCTGACGGAATCTGCTGCCGGAAAGACGACCAGGAAGCATGGGTATCACCATTCCACACAATGGTACCATAACGTTGCTGTCCCGCGTATGAACTGCGTGTCAGATTAACCACACGTTTCTGAAGAGTAGTAGCCCGCTGGTTCTCATAGATACCCATAGAATGATAAAGAGAATATAAGCTGCTTCGCTCTGCTCCCAATGCATCACTAAGGAGATTCTGATTCAAAAGCCAACGGCGTTTATGATCATTCCAACTATATGGCTTGCCATTTTCCGGTTCCGGAATATGATTCCAGTCTGCATCAAGCGGTTCACTGCTATCACACCACCAGGCATCAAAGCCTTTGGAAAAAAACTCGTTATTGGCATATTTCCAATACAACCGTCGGGCATCAGCATTGAAGGCATCATATACAGAATGTTCCAGCATGAAACCCCGCTTACGGAAATCAACTTCTTCAGGGCAGTACTGAGGATTTGGCCAGATACTAATCATAAGTTTTGCATGGAGAGCATGTACCGAGTCTGCCAGTGCCTTGGGATCCGGATAATACTTTGGGTTCATCTTCATGTATCCCCATCCTTCAGGCCAGTAATTCCAGTCCTGTACGATCATATCTATGGGAACGTGCCTGCGGCGATATTCCTTTAAAGTACTGATGATATCTTGTGAAGAGACATAACGTTCCTTGGACTGTGTATAGCCAAACAACCAACGAGGCATCAGAGAAACCTTTCCGGTGAGAAAGCGATAACCACCGACAACATCAGCCATATTCTTGCCTTTGATAAAGTAATAGTCTAATTCCTTTGCGGCCTCTATCTCCATCGTACCCTTATAACGATCTCGTCCGTCAGCCTCACTGCTGAACTTCATAGCAGATCCTGCATCGAAAAGCAAGCCATAACCTTTTGTAGAGTTCAGTACAGGAATCATCACCTTAAGATTATGCTGAGTCAGGTAAACCGTCTTCCCCAACAGATTCATATAATCTTCCATCTGAGAACCAAGACCATAGAGAGCCTGATGCTTGCAAAAACGGAAATTCACGCGAAAACGATTACTTCTTCCTATGGTATCTATACGGATCATATTTTTCACCGTTACCATGCCATTGGCCGTATTTTCCTGATGGGCTGTAGCATCATCATAGATTATCCGCTGTTGCACGACCGGCTCTGTCTCATAAGGCCTTGTATGATCTTCTTCCAGCAACATATTGCCGTTCTTTCTATCACGAAAGGTAAGTGCCTTCGTTTTCTGATCCATCTCAACAACAAGTTCGGAAGTAATAAAAAACACCTTAGAGTCTTTATTTATCACTTTTACCTTAACCTGTTGCGGCGTATAAATACATACACCCGTATTGTTCCGATGAAGTTTGCCGTCAGCCGACCATTGAACTCTGACAATGGATGGGGTAACAAACTGCAGATTGGGAAGTGTATCCACAGCATGGAGTAAATTGCTATAAAGTAAGATTATCAAAAAGAAAAACAGTTTTTTCATGATCTTTGATCGATTTCGTTCTGTTATGATGAATCATTGCAAAATTACGTATTTTAATCTTTAATATTCCCATCATTTGTATCTAAAAATTATTTATTGGTTTCAAAAGACTTTTTTCGCATATACAACACCTCTAATGATACATTGAGAAAAGTCTATGATATATTAGTACCGATGAAAACGAACAAAAATGCTTATCTTTGCTCCCGATATACAAAAAACTTAATAAAAACTACACAAGAAACGATGAAAAAGACAATCTTAATTGTGATGCTTGGTCTGTCCATTACCGCCTCAGCGCAGAATCCGATCATACAGACCCATTATACGGCAGACCCTGCGCCAATGGTAAAAGGCGATACACTCTTTGTCTATGCTGATGTAGATGAGCCTAAGGCAGATTTCTTCTGGATGTACCAATGGCGAGTATATTCTACCACCGATATGGTCAATTGGACTGATCACGGAGAATTGCTTGGATTGAACAGTTTTTCATGGGCTGATGATCGTGCATGGGCTACTCAGTGTTGTGAACGAGATGGAAAATACTATTGGTATATTTGCGCTCATTCCAAGTTATCCGGTGGCATGGCTATCGGTGTAGCCGTCAGCGATTCACCTACCGGTCCCTTCAAGGATGCCATCGGCCATCCACTCTATGATGACGGGAAATGGGACAATATAGATCCAACCGTACTGACGGATGGAAAGAATGCTTATCTGGTATGGGGAAATCCTGAAATTCATCAAGCTAAATTAGCAGATGACATGACTGGTTTTGATGGAGAGGTCTCTATCATCCGACAAGACGAGAAAAGTTTCGGAGCACCTTCACCTGCCTTCCGGAAAAGAGGAATGAAATATAAGGACATTTATGTTGAAGGACCTTGGCTGGCTAAACATAATAAAAACTATTATCTTCTTTATTCCGCAGGCGGAGTACCGGAACACATCGCTTATTCCATGAGCCGCAAGCCACAAGGACCATGGATTTACAAAGGTATTATCATGCCGCAGAAAAATGAAACCAATTCTTTCACGAACCATTGTGGTATTATAGATTTCAAAGGGCATAGTTATTTCTTCTATCATACAGGCAACCTGCCCGGTGGAGGAGGTTTTGACCGTAGTATCGCCGTCGAGGAGTTCAAGTATAATAAGGACGGCACTATACCTACAATTCTTCCCACACGCGAAGGTGTGAAGCCAACGGGTACCTTGAATCCTTTCCAAAAAACAGAAGCCTCAACCATAGCATGGGAAAAGGGACTCACAACGGAACAAAGCCTAAGGACCGGAGTATATGTGACTGATATCCAAAACGGTGACTGGATGAAAGTAAGAGAAGTAAATTTCTCTACTCAACCACAAAAGATCAGTATCAGTGCTGCCAGTGCCTCTCAGGGCGGAACGATAGAACTGCATACTGACAGTATCAATGGTAAAATGATTGCCACCATCAACATACCAAGCACAGGAGGATGGGAAAATTTCTGCAATTTCTCAACAAACACTCTCATTCCCGTTACCGGTGTCCATGATCTCTTCTTTGTCTTTCATGGACAAAAGGGTAGAAAGTTGATGAATTTCTCATGGTGGAAAATGGAAGAATAGAAAGAGATGATGAAGAAAAATAGGATAGGGGCACTGCTGACAATCTTCTTGTGGGCAATGACATCAACCATACAGGCAAACAATCAGATTCTGATATCTCCCAACCAAAAGATCAAGATCATTCTGTCAGAATCAGATCAGGGCTTTAGTGTAAGTTATCAGGGAAAAACAGCCGTCATCTGTACCCGATTGGGACTGATGACTAAAAATAAAATAGGAGCGGTAACCTGCAAAAAGATCATCCTGCAACAACAGAAACACATACAGGAGCACTATAAAATGCTTAGCGGCAAGCGGCATATCTGCAATAACGAAGCTACAGAGGCTGTGTGCATACTCTCCCCACAACTGAAACTCCGGTTACGTGCCTACAATAATGGCATAGCTTTCCGATACGAATTATCTGGCCTGAAGGACGATAGTATTATGGGCGAACTCACGACATATCATATCAAAGAAGGACTGCGGCGGTGGATGCAAAACTACCAATCGTCATACGAAGATTTTTTTCCTCTGACTACAGGACAGCCACAAGAAGCTTTCAGTAAACGGCACTGGGGCTATCCTGCCCTTGTAGAACTGCAGAATGCTCAATGTTACGCACTTTACAGTGAGGCAGACATCAACCCGTATCAAAGTGCTTCTTCACTGAAGAGCTCCGGAAATACCAGTTATCAAGTATACCCGGATCGGAACCCTCTTCTTCTTGACGGCAACTGGCATACACCATGGAGGGTAGTCATTATCGGCAAACTAAGTGATGTGGTAGAGTCTACACTGATCACTGATCTCGCAGAACCCTCTCAACTGAAAGATACCACATGGATCCATCCGGGTGTGGTCTCCTGGGTATACTGGGCTTATAATCATGGGTCAAAAGATTATCAAATCGTAAAAAAATACATTGATATGGCAGCCCGCTTCCACCTTCCTTATGTGCTCATTGATGCCGAATGGGATGAGATGACAAATGGGGGAAACATAGAAGATGCCATCAACTATGCTCATCAGAAAGGCGTACGCCCACTCATCTGGTATAACTCTTCCACAGCATGGATCAATGGTGCACCTGGACCTAAATTCCGCATCAATACTCCCGAAAAACGGGAAAAGGAATTTACATGGCTTGAAAAGTCTGGTGTTGCCGGTGTCAAGGTAGACTTCTTTGATGGCGATACCCAACCGACAATGGCCTATTGTATAGCAATTCTAAAATGTGCAGCACGCCATCATCTGCTTGTGAATTTCCACGGTGCTACTATCCCTCGTGGCTGGCAGCGTACCTTTCCCAACCTCCTTTCAACAGAAGGTGTATATGGAGAAGAATGGTACAACAACTTGCCCATACTTACAAATAAAGCAGCTTGCCATAATGCTACCTTGCCTTTCACACGCAACGTGATAGGGCCAATGGATTATACTCCCTGCGCTTTTTCCAATTCGCAGCATCCCCATATTACCAGTAATGCGCATGAACTGGCACTCACTGTCCTTTATGAATCCGGACTTCAGCATCTGGCTGATAAACCAGAAAGCTATTATGCCCAGCCTTCAGAAGTGCAGCACTTCTTGGGGAAACTGCCTGTAGCATGGGATGATACCCGTTTTATTGCAGGCTATCCAGGGAAATACGTAATCATGGCCCGCCGGAAAGGTGCAACCTGGTATATTGCCGGAATCAATGGTACAGACAAGAGGCTTGGAGTCAACTTGAACCTTAAAAGTCTGAGACTTCCTTCTGCTCCGTTATATTTTGAGAGTTTCGAAGACAACACCAGTAAAGAACATCCCTGGAAAATCAAGAAAGGAAAAGGACGTTTGCCTGATCAAGTGACCATGATACCTCGTGGCGGTTTCATCTTTATTATCCAACCAAGAAAAAACATAGAAGAATGAAAAGAATAGCAGTTTCATTTATGATGGCAGCATTATTGTTGCCGATTACATCCATGGCACAAAACATGCCACTTATTCAAACAAAATATACGGCTGATCCTGCTCCTATGGTCTATAAGGATACCGTATTTCTCTATACCACCCATGATGAGGACACAGCCGACAACTTCGAGATGTACGACTGGCTGCTCTATACCTCTACGGATATGGTCAACTGGACTGACCATGGAGCTGTAGCTTCCACTAAAAACTTCAGTTGGCGGTCACGTGACAATGGAGCATGGGCACTCCAAGTAATTCCACGTAATGGAAAATTCTATATGTACTGTCCTCTTCATGGTCATGGTATCGGTGTTCTCGTGGCAAATACTCCTTACGGTCCTTTCCATGATCCTATCGGAAAGCCAATAGTCTGGAACAAAAGCAACTGGTATGACATAGACCCGACAGTATGGATTGATGATGACGGACAAGCTTATATGTATTGGGGAAATCCCTATACTTACTATGCACGGTTGAACAATGACATGATATCCATCAAGGACAGTGTTACACGCTTGCCATACCACATCGAAAATTATCAGGAAGGTCCATGGTTTTATAAAAGAAAAGGACATTACTACTTAGCTTATGCCACTACCTGTTGTCCTGAAGCCATTGGCTATGCCATGAGCGATACCCCCACAGGGCCATGGAAAAGCAAAGGATATATCATGCGGCCTACAGACCGCTCCAGAGGCAATCATCCCGGAATCATCGATTATAAAGGCCACTCTTATGTATTCGGCCTCAACTATGACATCATGCACATCAAGACTCCGGAACATCATGAACGGCGCTCTGTTTCCGCTGCAGAAATCACCTATAACGCTGATGGCACAATACAGGAGATTCCTTACTGGCTTGAACAAAAGCCACTAAAACAACTCGAACCATTCAATCCATACCGTCGTGTGGAGGCAGAAACCATGAACTGGGGATATGGTCTGAAAACGAAGAAAAAGGCAGATGGTATTTATGTTACCAATATTGATAATGGCGAATACATCCGGCTGCGAGGAGTAGATTTCGGAAAGAAAGGCCCCAAAAAGTTCACAGCAACAGTTGCAGCACAAGAAAAAGGTGCAGAGATCGTCCTGCGTATAAACAGTATTAATGGACCTGTTATGGGAAGACTAAAGATTCCGGCAACAGGAGGAGACTTACTATTCAAGCAAGCTTCATGTAAGGTTATCCATGTAAAGGGCATTCATGACCTTTATCTATGCTTCCATCTCCCTTCACCTGAAACCACATTCAACTTTGATTACTGGAAATTCTGATATTCTATATTTCTTATTTTCCAAGCTTGGCAAAACGGAGGAGTTGATAAGTGATTTCGGTATATCAACAATACTGACGCCATCCATATTCTTACAGGAATCGAACAGTTCATCAACCGGCTTCTGGGCAAATCCAGAGAGGCTTACGAAAAATAGAACAATTATAACTACATACTTTTTCATCATCAAATGTTTTTAAAGGATTAAACTTATTAAGCGCTTACAATTATACAGACGTAATTTTCAGAATTCCATTACACAAATATAACACTTTTTCTGCAAATAATGTCAAAAGATCCTGACAAACCTAAAGATAACGCTATAAACACTTACCAGAAGAATAAAAAAGGACTGACACGCTTGCCAGCCCCATGTGAGAGAGAAAAATCGGTTAATTCTGATATCTTAAAATATCAGAACCTTTATAAGCCTCGATGCTATGACGACATCGGGGCTTTATTTTGACTTACATCAGATAGATACAAAAGTCAGAGTTCTCATGTAAAAGCCTAGAACTTCACCAGTATACGGAACACCTTCTGAGGATGATTATGCCAATTGGCCATAGCTTCAGGAGCATCTTCAGGTGAAACAACAGAAGATATAAGATCATGATAAGGGCAGTTACCTCGCTTCAGATATTTGATAACCCCCTTGAAATCTTCAGGCAATGCATTACGTGAACCACGGATGTCAAGTTCTTTCTTGACGAAAAGGCTGGTAGTGAAAGGAGTATCTTGTTTTGCATACCCTATACATACCACACGCCCCGTAAAAGCAACCTCATTAACAGCTTCCTCCTGAGTAACCGGTGATCCTACAGCTTCAATGATGACATCCGGCATCTGTCCGTCAGTGATTTCCATCAAACGCTTATGAAGGTCTTCACGAGCCGTATTGATAACATACTGTACACCGATACGTTTAACAACACTGAGTTTGTCATCGTCCAGATCACAAGCAATGACCGTAGCCCCTCTGACCAGACAACGTGCTACAGCACCTACACCCACCATACCACATCCAATGACGAGCACCACATCAGTATCAACCACCTGTGCACGGTTCACAGCATGAAATCCAACGCTCATCGGTTCGATAATTGCACTATGCTCGGCAGTGATATCACCCACAGGAATAATCTTCTCCCATGGCAGAGTGATATATTCGCGCATGGCACCATCCCGCTGTACACCCAGTGTCTCATTGTGCTCACAGGCATTGTAGCGTCGACGCCTGCAGGCAGAACATTGTCCACAATTGGTATAAGGATTCACGGTAACCGTTTCGCCGATATGCAACTGTTCAGGTACGTCACTGCCTTTCTCCACAATCACAGCTCCAATCTCATGCCCCGGTATCACCGGCATTTTAGCCAAACCATTTCTTCCACGATAAGTATTAAGATCACTACCACAGAAACCTACATACTTCAATTGAAGCATTACTTCACCTGCCTTACAGACAGGTTTTTCCATTTCCACGACCTTCATTTCGAAGGGTTTTACGATTTTTATTGCTTTCATAATGAATAAAATATTTTTCTTTATTAATTTCTACTGATTACTGATATTTGTTAATTTGAACGTACCACCTTGTACTTTTTTAAACCGTAGAACACACAGAAGCCAAAGCAGACCATAGGAATGAAGTAAGCAAAATGGTAATGAGCCGGATGGGCATTCATGACAAAGGCAGAGAGTTGTGGAAGACAAGCGTTACCGATGATAGACATGACGAGAAAAGCCGATCCACTCTTCGTATCATCGCCCAGATCAGACAGTGCCAATGAAAACTGCGTGGGATAGATAATGGACATAAAAAATGAAATACCTATCATAGCATATAATCCCGTCCATCCGCCAAAGATGATTACGACCAAAGACAACAACATGCACATTGTGGCATAAAAGGTCAGCAGTTTATGCGGTGCAAACTTGCCTAACAACCATGATCCGCTCCAACGCCCTAACAGAAAGGCGAGCATATAGAAACCGAATAGTGTTGTCGCCCTGCTCTCGTCGATGCCCACATAGATGCAGCAATATACGAGAAACAAACTATTAATGGCAGTCTGTCCTCCGTTATAAAAGAACTGTGCAATGACGCCCCAGCGGAGATGACTACGCTTAAGTACAGCCATATTGATAAGTTTCCCTCCATGTTCCTCTATCTTTGGCAGCCGGCAACATATAAAAACAAGAGCCATAACGATAAGGACAACAGCCAGCGTGATATAAGGTGGGCGCATGGCACACGCCTCATCCCGCAAAAGTCCATCCCATCCTCCAGGATAAGAAGCAGGCAACGTAGCACGTGTATACTGATGACCACTGAGGATAAGTTTGCTTAAGAACATGGCTGAAATAAATGCACCCAGACTGTTGAACGACTGCGCCAGCGTAAGTCGCTTACTGGCTGTTGAAGGATTTCCAAGTACAGTCACATAAGGATTAGCGGCAGTCTCCAGGAAGCACATGCCCGTAGCAATAATGAAAAAGATAGTAAGATAAAACCAATATTTGCGGATAGCAGTTCCCGGAAGGAAGAGCAAACAGCCAAAGGCAGCGAAGAGCAATCCCATGACGATACCCGTCTTATACCCCCATCGCTTCAGTATCATAGCGATAGGTATCGGACAGATGAAATAGGCAAGCCAATAGGCAGACTCAGTAAAGGAAGCCTGAAACGGATTTAACTCACAGGTCTTCATCAACTGCCGGATCATCGTAGGCAGCAGGTTACTGCTGATTGCCCAAAGGAAAAATAGGCAGAACACCAGTGTCAGTGGCATTAGATTCTTGTTTTTCATTCACTCATGTTTTTAATGTAAGGTAAGTCTATCAAATGATTAAACCCGAACACACGCTGAGCGTTGCCGGAGAGGAAGGCGCACTTTTCTTCCCACGAGAGGAGTTTACTTTTCAGTATGAAATCGTACGACATCTTGTAAGTAATAGCGGTGATTGTCCGCGGGTAGTCGGAGCCCCACATCAGATGACCGATACCCACCTCGTCAGCAGCCTCACGGATGGCTCTGACGGCAGAAGGAAATGGCCAGAACTCATCATTGAAAAGCCAGGTGATACCGCCACATTCGATATAGACATTCTCATAGTGTGCCAGTCTGATCTGATCCATCCAATGAGGACGTGTCACCATACCGAAATGCCCGATAATGATTCTAAGTCTTGGACATTCATTGATAACATGTTCCATCTCCTGCACCTGTATATCACCATCGGCCAACTCTACATGCAGCAGCATGCCATGGGTTTCCAGCAAATGCATCATCTGCATCATCTCATCACTATCAAGGCGGACACGCCAATCAGCACCAATGAGTCTCGCTGCAGGTATCTTAATGCCCCGGAATCCATCGTCAATAAGTCTCTTTATCTGTTCAAGCCATCCGGGGCAACGGTAGTCAGCCATACCAAAGACAAAGAAACGGTCAGGATAGCGCCGGACTACATCCAAGAGGTAGTCATTTTGCAAACCATCAATGAACTCCTGTGTAACGACAGCAGCCGACACACGTGCATAGTTCATGTTGGAAAGCAGAATCTCTGCAGTGTTCCGGCCGTCAGTAATAAATGGAGGCAGCATCTGTACCTCTTCGCCCATGAACATGGCACGGCCGTCAGCCATGCCATAGATGGACTTACCATTTACTTCTGCACATTGCCGCAGCCAGAGATGAGTGTGGGCATCGATAATCTTTATGTATTCTTCCATGACACCCTGCGTTGATCTCCGATGATGTTCTGTACATCTTTCAACAACTGTTCGTCGATAGGCTCTTCCATACATTGAATGTTTTTCAACAGATTGTCCGGTCGTGTAGTACTGAAAACCGTTGAGGCAATACGATCATTGGAAGCAGCATATTGCATGGCAAGTTTTTCGATAGGGTAGCCTTTTTCGTTGCAATATGCAGCGGCTTTTGAACATACAGCCTTCAATGATTCCGGTGCCGGATGCCAGTCTGGAGCTCCACGCTGAGTGAGCAATCCCATAGAGAACGGTGAGGCATTGACAACACCCACATGATGAGCTTCGAAGAAATCCAGAAAGTCTACCAGTTTGTCATCGTTCAGGCAGTAATGACAGAAGTTAAGTACACTCTCAACAGTACCTTCCTCCGTATGCTCTACTACCCACTGCAGATTCTCCAACTGCAAGTCAGTGCAACCGATATGGCGGACCACACCTTCCCGCTTCAGGTCCATAAGCGCCGACAGCGTCTCGTCGACAACCTGATGAAGATCAGCAAACTCAATATCGTGTACGTTGAGAAGATCTATATAATCAATATTCAACCGTTCCATGCTCTCGTAAGCACTTTCCTTGACACGATGTGCAGAATAGTCCCATGTATTGTGACCATCCTCACCATAACGTCCTACTTTTGTGGAGAGATAATATTTGCTACGAGGTATATCCTTCAAAGCCTTGCCAAGCACAGTCTCAGCCTTATAATAGCCGTAATAAGGAGATACATCAATGAAGTTGATCCCTGCTTCGATGGCCGTAAACACAGTTTCAATGCCACGTTTCTCTTCAAAATCATGGAACACGCCACCGAGTGATGACGCACCAAAGCCTATACGGGAAACTTTCATTCCAGTTTTCCCCAGTTCAGTATATTTCATCATTTTATAATTTTATATTGTTTAGTATTTGTAATAAATCCTATATGGTCTACCAATACAGATGGAACATCCTGTCCATGAGATGCCATTTACCTGCCGAGGTCATACCCTTCACACATCCCTGCAACTCAGCCACATAATCTTCCCATTCCTGCTGGCGTGGCAGTCGGGCAAGACGAGCCATTGCCGAATCGAAATCGAAGTCGAGTGGGGTATCAATAATCATAAACACCTTGTTACCAAGAATGTACATTTCCATTTCCAGGATGCCCACTTCACGGATGCCAGCTGCAATCTCAGGCCAAGCCTTACTCTTGCTATGTGCCTCACGATAGCGTGCTATCAACTCAGCATCATCTTTCAGATCAAGAGTCTGACAGTAGCGTTTCACCTTCTGGTGATACTCATTTTGAATATATCCTTCTTCTTTCATAATTTGATTAATAGGATTGTTTATTTGATTTTCAGTACTAGATATATATGAACAAAATTGTCAAAGATAAAAATATAGATACTTCATGGTTAATTTATTATTTAAAGGTAATGACTGTTCATTGTCGTTACAAAATTAGAAAAACAAAAGCATAAAGTCGTTAGACTATATTGACAAGAAATTATACTTTATCGATTTTTATCAATAAATTTGGATTATTCAAAAAAAAGACCAATATTTGCAAACATGACGAACTACGATATATCCCAACTGCAAATTATTACGCTCAATACAGGTTATGCCGAGCATAATGCCGATTGGAACTGGCATAACGTACGCAGTCCCTTCGCCAGACTGTATTATATCACCGAAGGTGAAGCGTGGGTCGAAATAAAGAACAGGTGCATTCATCTCATTCCAGGCCACCTCTATATGATTCCACCATTCACCCGGCACCACAATATCTGCCACGGACATTTCTGCCACTTCTACATCCACATATATGAAAATCCCGGCGAGTTCAGTTTTCTCGAAGACTTACAATATCCTTACGAAATATTAGCAGAAGACCATGACGAGCAACTTTTCCGGCGGCTCACCATATTGAACCCATCGATGCGCTTGCCAGCGTCAGACCCTGCATCCTACGACAACCATGGCATGCTGCTACGCAACATTGCCTTAAACAAACAACGTGATTTCTGGAACATCGTCGAGTCACGAGGGATTCTTTTTATCTTGTTGTCACGATTCCTCAAATTAGCCAAAGAGAAACAGACCGTCAAGAATGAACACATCAACCAGACAGTAAGTTTCATCCGCAAACATATTACAGAACGTATCAACCTCGATTCTCTTGCAGGAATGGCATGTATGTCAAAAGACCATTTTATCCGAGTCTTCCATCGGGAAACAGGAGAGACACCCAATGCATACATCATTCGCCTGAAGATGGAACGAGCCGAGTTGCTGCTCATCACCACAGACATGCCGATAAAAAATATTTCCGATGCATTGGGCTATGAGGAAGTATCCTATTTTAATCGTCTGTTTAAAGATAAAATAGGGAAGACGCCCCTAAACTACCGAATGGGAAAACAGATACAGTAATCTATCCATTGCAGAAACAAACATTCTTACGATAATGTCATGGAAACAAATATATCAACAAAAAAACTAGTAGAAGTTCATTTCTAGTCAGAAAATTTATAAATACCACGAATTTCCGGAAAGGAACAACTACTAGCAATCATTGTTTGCTTACTCAAAAAATCAGAGATAGCACAAACAATGGTTTATTTCTTTATATAGCCGAATAGATAGCCAGTTGGCTGATTTTAACCGCGTCAGTAGAATTATTACGCAATATACTGAAATTGTATTCACCCCATCCGTCGGTAATCGTAAAATACAAAATGACATCTTTATTGTCAACAGCAACCTGCTTATCAATAACTACATTCTGATTACCAGTCAACTTATGCAGTTTGACTGTAATTAGTTTTCCAGCATCTCCATCAGCATGAAAACACAATTTGTATTTACCATTTTCCAACTGCAATGAGCGATACACATTCTGGTTAGCAGGAGTTTGCTGTTCAGAACCAAAGCTCAACAATATGTTTCCAGAATTTACTGTCCACCCATGAGACTCCGGATTCCAGTTCTGTGTCTCCACGTTCGGACGCCATTTAAGAGTGGCATCACAACTGTCGTCAAGAGTATATTGACTCATAAACTTCCACATAGTCAGTGCAGAGTTCCCATCTTCTGTATTTGTTGTATAACCACTATGTCCCATACCGTCAATCTCATAAAAGACAAAAGGAAAACCGCCATTAGTAGCGCGATAGACACTCTTATCATATTGTCCACTTACAGATGTCTTCTCCGGAACCGGTATAGCACCATCCCTTGCAACCATATCATCCACGATTCTGGGAACAAGTGCATACCTTACGAAATTATCATCCTTTCCATGAATATGAAGAAACGGGACAGGACGAGCACCGGTATGATGGAGATGAAACTCATTGATAGGATAGCCACTGATAGAAGCAAAAGCCGCAAAGATATCACTTGCCACATTAGCTACAGTATAAGTCATCATACCCCCGTTGGAGAATCCACAGCAATAAATACGCTTATGGTCAAAGGAATAATGCTGCGCTACATCCTTTATAATAGCCTTGAAAAAGTCGATATCTTCACTTGTTTCTCCAGTAGAATGCCAACCTGGAAAATTACCGTGAAAGAGAGGGAAAAAGATATTGTTACCTTGTGGATACACCACAATACATCCTTCCTCATCAGCTACGCTGCTAAGGAAAGGACTCTTGTCCGTAGCATGCCCTCCGGTACCATGAAGGCTGAATACCAAAGGGGATTCTGCCTTGACATTGTCCGGAACATATAGCAAATAAGAACGACTTTCACCATTAACATTGATGTTAACCAGTTTGTCTTCTTTTGCTGACCACGCTCTTGTTGCATTTGACAAGAGGAGTCCCATTAATAAAAAAATAACAAGATATTGTTTCATGGATAAATCTATAAAAATTAATTATACAAAAGTAAAGATAATTTCATTTAAAAACCATCCAAGATGTTTCAAATACATCTTTTATTGTATCATGCTTCCATATTCCACTAAAAAATTTTCTTTCACCGCATTTCCATTTACTTCTATTCGCATAGATAGCCAGTCTGAATGTAACTATTCTACAACTCAGAAACTCTTACAAGCAAAGTACCAAATACAGAATTGGAACAAGGCTGCCTATGATAAAATGTTTTATATAAAGCTATACCGTAAACAAATAAGAAACAATTTATTTCATTTATAATCAACAAATTACCGCGTTTTTTATTTATAACATAAAATTTCAAAAAACGTATCTATAATTCTTCTTTTATACAATAATTGACTAAATTTGTGATAGAAATAAACAGATAAGCACTATATGATGATAAAAAGGAAATTATATATTCCGATCCTATTTTTAATGCTGTTAATGACATTCTGCAACTGTGACAAGGATCCTATCAATGTCCTGACAAAAGTCAGGACAGTAGGGCATGCTACCATCAATGGTAAAGCGTATGTGCATAAAGAAGTATGGACTGTAATAAACTACGTTCCCTCTTCAAAATTTCTTTTCTTTAATAATGATAGTATTATACAATATTACACCTCTCTTTATCCTGTTAATGGTACAAGACAAACCGTTTATAACCTGACGTTCTATCTATTAGAATACGATTCCCCCCTGATGAATAATCAAACTTTTAAAATAAACTTTTGTCCCGAATTGATAGAAAAACAATTAAGCGGAGAAGATACAATATCGTCTTTGGAAAAGACAGCGGCAGGAACATATTATGCAAACATCAGGTCAATCATCCTGAGTAATCACGGAGATGGAGCAGCCCTTGCTTCAATGAATCTTATGGAATCACAATCATTAGAAGGTGAGTTGAAAATAAAAAAGGTATCGCTTGACTATAAAAAGGTCTGGGGGATATACCATTTGAATACACTCCCAAAAAGCAAATTTCCACTCACGATAAATGGTGATTTTAAAGCAGTGATAAGAAAAGACTAATAGAAGAACACACCATTGGTGTTGCCTTAAATGTGTTCTTGCCAAGTACCTTTACTGTACAGGTGATATGATATGACCTTTATACCTGATAGTCCGTAATTCCCAGACGGTTTCCGGAAGGGTCGTCAAATTCCACTGCCCAACCCGTCTGTATTTTGAACGGTGCAGAGAGAAAATGTACACCTTTCATCTTCATTTTCTGATAAACTTTCTTCACGTCTTCCACCTCTATCCATATAGCTGGTTTAGCATCAGGAAACTTGTGTTTATCCTTGATGATAATGGCAGGTTCATCATTTCCAATACGATAGGCAGTCATGCCTTTATCAGGAAAATCAAACTTTACCTTAAGTCCTAAAGTCTGTGAATAAAATTTTCGGGTCTCCTCAAAATCTTCTGCAGGTAAGAAATAATTGTCTGTTTTCATAAAATATCTTTGTTTATTATTCTTGATCATGTTTTTTCAACCAATCATTGGCATACGAACAGGTAGCCGTTAATTCCAAACCTTCTTTACAGGCGTAGTTATAGATAAATTCTACAAGTTTTGAAGCAATGCCTTGCCCTCCAATCGGCTCGGGAACATAAGTATGAAAGATGTTTATTGTCCCATCTTTCAACTCATATCTTACTTCTGCAATGAAACCATTTTTTTCAGTCCACGCCCTCTGATTCTTTTTGTCATGATGAATTTCCATAATGCTGATAATTTATAAAATGCAAAAATTCGGATGATCATTATCCCCATACTGGTCTGTATAGGCAAAACCTTCATGTTCAAATGCTTTAAGGTCCTCCGGGTCACGAATCCTGTTACGGATCATATAATGAGCCATAGCACCACGGCAGGTCTTGGTATATATAACGATGGTCTTAGGCCTCCCGTCCTTCATGATAAAAAACCGAGGTTGTATAACGTGCAGTTCGCCAATGATCCGTTTCCAGTCAAACAAAAGTTTCATTTCTTCAGAGGCAAGATACACGAGGACGCCATCATCAGCCTTTACACTTTCCAAAAACAGATCCGTAAGACGACTCTTCCAGAAATCAAACAGAGTTTTCTCTCCTGAGGCTTGGAGCGAGACCTTTCCTTCAAGGCGATAAGGATGAATCGTATCCATGGGACGGAGCAAACCGTACAGAAAAGATGTAATCCATAAATGAGATTGTGCGAAACGGAAATCTTCTGTTTTCCAACTACAGACTTTAAGATATTTGAAAACCTGACCGAAATAAGAAAAAACAGCAGGGAGCTCTTGTCCTTCATCAAAAAAACGAAGATAGCGCAATTTTGTCTCCGAAGCTATAGATGGACTGCACTGCAAGGCATCCACAAACCTGTCGGCCGTCCACTGACTGAGTTCCAACGCAAATCGTCCAGCCTCATCCCTGAAACGGGGCAGGGTAGTGAAAGGCGACTGCATAGCAGTGACGTCACGCATAGTCTTGGCACAAGATAGGAGAATCTGCATAGAACTAAACGTTTTTGTTTTGGCGAAGATAATAGGTTTTCCACAATTCACCAAACAAATCCGATTTTTTTCTTAATGATTCAGAAATTATTTATAAAAATAAAATCAACTCATGTTCCCCCTTCAAACTCGATCTTTTCAAACGACCAAAAGAGCCATTCATTCATCAGGTTCAGCATGTACAATAGTCGTACATCTTGGAATCAGAGAAGACATGTCCTTTTCAATCTTATTACATACCCCATGAGCAGTTTCAAGGTCTGTATGAGGATGAAGATGTACATTTATTTCCACAAATGTATCCGGGCCTGCAACACGTATTTTCAAATTATGATAATATACAATATCCTTGTTCAATTTCAATTCAGACTCTATCTTTTCAGTCAATCCTTCCGGAACTTTATCAAGCAATACATCAATGGCTCTTTTTCCTAATCTGTATGAGATACCCAGCACAATTACCGCTACTCCCAAGGCAGAGATGGCATCAGCCTTATGATAACCAAAGTTGGCACATATCAGTCCCAGAAGTACGACACCGGAACTGAGAATATCAGTAGAAAAATGAATGGCATCAGCTTCAAGCGCCTGACTGTTATTACGCTTGGCAGCTCTGAAAAGAATCCGCGAGCGTCCGAAATCCACTGCCATTGCTGTCAAGACCACAAGATAGCTCCATACCGTTACCTGTATAGCTGTATTTCCTGAAATCAAACGACTAATGGCCTCATAAATAATCCAGATACAAGTGACAACAAGCAGTATGGACTCAAAAAAAGCAGACAGGTTTTCTATCTTTCCATGGCCATACTGATGCTCCTTATCGGCTGGTTTATCAGATATACTTACGGAAACGAAAGTAATCACAGCAGCCAACAGGTCAAGAAGGGAATGGAGAGCCTCAGAAAGAATTCCCAGACTCGAAGTGAGAATCCCCACAACGAATTTCATAGAGGTTAGAAACACCGCTGCAATAATTGAAGTTAAAGCTGCCTTTTTCTTGCTTATCATAATCTTACATACTAAAGAATTGAAATGAGCAAAGGAATATAACCTTAAATTCTACTTCCTTTGCACTTTAATTCGTAAATTTACGAACCCTATCTGACTTATGCAAATTTTAATGAAAGGATTTACTCTTTATATAAGGATTTTAACCCATTGGCAGAATTAAGAATGAATGAGAAACACATTTAAGAAGATATACATGTATCTGATTTTAAACAACTTATATCATTTTGTCTTTCAGACATACATGATCAGTAATTACCATACCTTTGGCAATGAGCTTTCCAGTACTATGGAAATGTGTTTTCCAGTACTATGGAAACATGCTTTCCAGTACTATGGAAACATGCTTTCCAGTACTATGGAAATGTGCTTTCCAGTACTATGGAAATGTGCTTTCCAGTACTATGGAAACATACTTTCCAGTACTATGGAAACATGACTGGTGATATAAAACTGAATTAAATCTAACAACAGGTAATTTTAGTATTCCTACATGGATTAAAACAGAGTTCAGGAATGGAAAATCAAAACGTTAAAAAAACAAAAGTCGTACCTCCATTATCCTGAAAAGGAAGAAAGACCGGAGAAAATTTCATACATTTGCAGATAGCACAATACGAATATTTCTCAGAAAGAAATATCAAGGTATTACCATTTTTATAACGATGCAAGAATTATTATACCATCAAGAAAACAGGCGGAAGATGTGCACATATATCCGACTGGTAGGAATTTTCAGATTATGGAGTTGCTGCGAACCATATCTATAAATATGTATTCAGGATGAAGAAAAAAATCTGGTTAATCAGCATTCCACTACTGATCATCGTTTTTGCTATAACGATTATTGCAAGAAATGACAAGAAACGACACATCATCAATTCACCACATGACCTTTCAGGCAGTACTATAGGAGTTCAGTTGGGTACAACAGGCGACCTGAAGGCCTCAGTTTTAGAAAATGACAAGGCCGGGACACACATAGAACGATATACAAAAACGGCTGATGCCATCCAGGCATTGGGAGAGGGGAAGATAGACTGTGTCATTGATGATGAAGAGCCGGCTAAGGCTTTTGTAGCAGAAAACAGCAATTTAAAAATTCTTCCTGAAGAATTTTCAACTGAATCATACGCCTTTTGTGTAGCCAGGAACAACGTAAAATTAGCGGCCCATATCGACGAGGCCCTACAGAGACTCAGAAACTCAGGAGTCCTAGATACTATCATCCACAGACATATCCAAGATAAACTCCCTGTAGCTTGGCAGAAAAAAGCAATCAGCCGCCGAAATGGGACTCTAGTTGTAGCCACCAACGCCACATTTCCCCCTTATGAATACTATGACAATGGACGTATCTCCGGGATTGACATTGACATCATGCAGGCTGTAGCCGATGATCTGGGAATGAAACTCGATGTGGAAGACATGGACTTTGAAGCCGTCATTACCAGTGTACAGACCGGAAAGGCAGATGTAGGTGCATCAGCGCTCACGATAACAAAGGACCGAGCAAAGAACGTACTGTTCACTACACCTTATACACGCTGCCGGCAAGTTATCATCGTAAGAGAGGGCAACCTGACCGCCCAAAAACAGAGTTTTTCAGACAAGTTCAAGGCTAATTTTGTCACGGAACACCGCTATATCTATCTTCTACAAGGTCTTGGAAACACACTGGTAATCACCTTTTTCGCCATGATTCTGTCACTGGTCCTAGGCAGTATGATTGCCATTATACGGACATCTCATGACCGGAATGGGGGACTGGGAATCCTCAATGCCTTATGCCAGCTTTATCTCACGGTCATCAGAGGTACACCGACAATGGTACAACTGCTTATGATCTACTATGTAGTATTTGCTTCCGCCAACGTAAGCAAAGTTTTCGTGGCCATCATCGCTTTCGGCCTCAACTCTGCAGCTTATCTTGCAGAAGTGATACGCTCGGGTATCATGTCTGTGGACAAAGGACAGATGGAAGCAGGTCGCAGCCTAGGGTTATCCTACACACAGACCATGAGGTATATCCTCCTCCCACAGGCCTTCAAAAATGTTCTACCCGCCATGGGCAATGAACTCATCACCCTGTTGAAGGAAACCTCCATCAGTGGTTATATCGGACTGGTAGACCTCACAAAGGGATCAGATATCATCCGGTCCATTACCTACGATGCACTCATGCCCCTTGGTGTGGTAGCACTCATCTATCTGGTCATCGTCATGGCCTTGTCAGCCGGCGTGAACAAACTTGAAAAGAATCTGAGAAAAAATGAAAGATAAAGTTCTTATAAGAATCGAACACTTAAAGAAATCGTTCGGCGACCATGAGGTGCTACACGACATCGACCTGACCATCCAAAAGGGGGAGGTGATAGCCATCATAGGTCCATCAGGTTGTGGAAAATCCACCTTTCTGCGGTCGCTCAATCTTCTCGAGCGTCCGACAGGAGGACGAATCCTTTTCGAAGGCATAGACATCACCTCACCGGAAGTCAATACGGATCGCATGCGGGAACGCATAGGGATGGTCTTCCAACAGTTTAATCTTTTCCCGAACATGACTATTCGTCGTAACATCATGCTGGCTCCCGTAGTCCTGGGAAAGATGAGCCAGGAGGAAGCATCAGAGAAAACCAGTCAACTCCTCAAGCGTATCGGACTCGAGGATAAAGCTGACGCATATCCCGATGTACTGTCAGGAGGGCAAAAGCAGCGCATAGCCATCATCCGGTCTTTGATCATGGAACCTGACGTAATGCTCTTCGACGAACCAACCTCAGCTCTCGATCCAGAAATGGTAGGCGAAGTACTGGAACTGATGCGCCAGTTGGCATCATCAGGAATGACCATGATCGTAGTAACCCATGAAATGGCCTTTGCACGAGAAGTAGCCAACAGAGTATTGTTCTTCAGCGACGGTTGCGTCACTGAAGACGGGAAACCAGAAAACCTCTTCCAACATCCCAAAAGTCCGAGGTTACAGGACTTTCTAAGTAAGATCTTATAAAAAAACAAGTTTAAACCGTAAAGAAAAGCCAGAGTGAAACTGCAATCATCACAATACCTACTACACGCTGGTAAGGTTTCTTGTTGACATTCCTGATAATATAATATGCAATCAAATTGCCTGCCATCATCGCACAACCGATCAAGAGACCATTCAAGAATATATGTTCATTCATGAGATTGAATCTGCCGTATGTAATAGCTTTCACAATATGCATGGCCGCCGCTGCCATAGCCTCACTCGCAATATAGGAAACCGGAGAAAGGTCCAGGGTCAGGAAAACCGCACTGCTTATCGGGCCAGATATTCCCAGCATGCCATTAAGCAATCCTGTCAGCATTCCCCCTCCAATAACTGTTTTGTGACCTTTGGGCAAATGAATCTTATTACCCATTTTCATGATTGAGAAAACGATCAGGAAGATACAAAGAAGCCGTGTCATAAGCGTTTTGTCAACCAGGGAAAAGCCACAAGCGCCAAGTGCAGTAAACGGTAAGGCAGGGATGAGAAACCAGAAAACCTGTTTCCATCTAATCTCCTTCCAACCCATGGCAGCACGAGAAAGATTGCTTAACATCTGGGCGATAGTGGAGACCGGTACTGCTATTTCCACTCCATAGAAGTAAGTGATTACCGGCAGGATTATCATACCACCACCAAAACCTATTGAACCGGATAAAGTTCCGGCAATCAGTCCTACAACAATTAATACGGTATACATCAAAAGTCAACTGTAAAAACATGCTGTCCATTCTGATAATGGTAACCAGCTATCCATCCATGAAAGTTACAAATAGACTTGACGATAGCCAGTCCAAGTCCGTTGCCCTTCTGATTCTGCTGAGTACGATAGAAACGCGAAAAAATCTGCGTTCCGTCCAGTGGGGCATCATCAGATGTATTCGAAACAGAAAGCCGGCGGTTGGCTATTGTAATCGTAATGGAACCTCCTGATTGATTATGACGTACTGCATTAACCACAAGATTATTGATCATACTCACCAACAGCGTCTCATTACATTGCAAATCAAGGTCTTTCTGAAGAAAGTTTTTCTTGATCATGATGTTACCCGACAAACTTTCAAGTTGGGGTAGGATAGACTCTATTTTATCACATAAATTAATATGATTCAGGGTCTTATACTGATTATTTTCTATCTTTGAAAGTAAGAGCAAATTTTTACTAAGGCGACTCATGTGCATCAGTTCCTGCTGCATCTCCTGCATTTCCTGCGCCTGATGCTTGGTGAGATGCTCATCCTGCATAAGATTATCTATTTTATTCAATATGATAGCCAGCGGAGTCTGGAGTTCATGGGAGGCATTTTCCGTAAATTCCTTTTGCACTTGATAACTTTTTGCGCTGGTGAGCATGATCTGATTTAGAGTAGCATTCAACTGATTAAACTCTTTCACACCCGTACTGGCTGGTAATGTAATAGCTCCATCTTCAACCTTGAATTTACTCATAGTAGACAGCGTTTTTCTGAAAGGTAGCCATAAGCGTCTTGGTACAAATTGCAAAACCAGAAGAATCGTCACAGCAAATGCCGCAATAATACCAAAAAACTGAATAAAAAGCCCAATCCAAACATCCTTATCGACATCAGTCCGAGGCTGTATGCCATAGGTCTTGGCAATACGTACCAGATCCTCAGCATAGAAATGCGTGGTCAGTTCATACAAAAAAGGAGTGGTCAATATTAAAATAATGATCATACTGATGGCAAATCTCGTCATCATTTTGTTCATCAAACTTCTTTCCATCTATATCCGGTTCCATAAATAGTCTGAATCATCCCTTTGACACCGTTTTTAGAGAGTTTTGCCTTCAAATTCTTAATATGTGAATATATAAAATCGTAATTATCCATCATATCAGCCATTTCTCCACTAAGATGTTCGGCAATAGCAGCTTTAGAGATTACCTTATTACGATTACTAATCAAGAAAAGAAGCAATTCATATTCCGAACGGGTAAGTTCTATAGGATTATCATTTACTGTGACAGATTTTGTCAACAGATTGATTTCAACATGATTGGACACAACCACATTATTGGCGGAAAATTCCTGACGACGAATCAATGCATAAATACGCATGGAAAGTTCTGGTAAGGCAAAAGGTTTAGGAAGATAGTCATCTGCTCCTATCTTCAGCCCCATAAGCCGGTCATCCAGAGAATCTTTGGCAGAGATGATAATCACCCCTGTTCCATTATGGTTATTTCGGATAATACGTAAGATATCAAGTCCATCTCCACCAGGAAGCATTAGATCAAGCAGGATACAATCATATTCGTAAGTATCGGCCATTATTTTTGCCGTTTGGAAATCAAAGGCCTGCTCACATAGATAATTCTGTCCTTCCAAGTAATCTTTCATACTATCTGAAAGTCGGCGCTCATCTTCTATAATTAATATTTTCATACTTTCCATACAAACGCATTTTAGTCTTATTTATTATGCATGAATCAATAAAATTACCAATGTAAGATAAAAAACAAACAGTATGGCATAAGGCCGTCTTATGGTAGAATGTATCTTTATTTTCTGTCTGAGGAAAGGAAACAAGAAATAGGCAGAAAGGAAACCTAAAAAGGCGCCACATAGAATATCGCCCGGATAGTGGACTCCGAGATAAATTCTGGAGTAACATAACATTCCGGAAAACAGAATCAAGGAAATTCGCGTCAGTTTGTCCCTGTATATCATTCCAAGCCAGGTAATGATGCCTACAGAAACCGTAGCATGACCAGAAACAAATCCATGCAGACCACCCCTATAGCCATTAACATAATGGAGCATCGGTGCAATAGCCGGATCGTGAGAAGGCCGCAAGCGACCCACAAGAGGCTTGATCACTCCAGATGAAAGTTGGTCAAGAAAAGCCACCAATAGAATCGTTACCAGAAAGAAAACAAGTTTGTCACGTTTATCTCGGGGATAATCCCTGACGGAAGTCCATAAAGCTACAGCAGCCAACGGCATCCATAGCCTTTTTTGAGAATAATCATACCAGAAATTGTCAGTATATTTTGAACCCCGAAAATTAAGCATCAGCATCAACTTCTTGTCCAGCAGATCAAGAACTGCGACATATTCACTCCACTGACTGACAAGAATAAACAATATACCCAACAAACTCGTCAAAGCAAATGCCTTTGCTATTACTTCACGATAGGTCACACTAATCGAAACACACCGGACAGTCGGAGTATGTTCCATATTAGCAGATATATAGTTCGAATACATGATCCTTATCCTTGTTTTTGGAAATTGGAGCAAAAATACTAATTAACTTTGGAGAAATTCTGACGAATAATAAACCTAAATAGAAAATACAGATTTTATACAAAAAGTAAACACTATTTAAATATCCAATTATCCGGAATATAGAATTTATGTTTACTTTTGCGGATAAAATTTCAAGAATACAGATTTAAAAAGATATGAATACGAACTTATTTTATCGTAGGGCAACCTCTTCCAATTATAGGAGTAATCCAATACCCTTTATTGCGGTTCAATTTTTCAAATTATATTTACTAGCAGGATTTATCCTTCGTATCATATTAATGTTCACCGGTCCTGCTGTAAACAATTCCTTTTCATTCTTGGAAATCATACGCCTCCTGGGAGTTGGTATTCTATCAGACAGCAGCATGTGCGCTCTGCTCTTGCTGCCATTACTTCTGGTCTACATTGGTCTGAATGAATGGAAGTACAGTAAAAAAACGGGTTGGATAATTGAAGGACTATGGCTGGCAGCTTCCATCTATGTATGGTTTTTCCATTCTATCTTTGCCGATTACGGAGGTGCCGCATCAAAAATAGCCCGGATATTCTTCACTTGGAAACTGATTAGTTTTTCTCTTCGTTTTTTCATTCCGAACATACGAGATATCTGGCGTAAGATATCCGTTTATTTCACATGGACTCTATACGTCTTTTTATTTTTAATTGTGTGTCTGGCAGAATTTTTCTTCTGGCAGGAATTCGGAGTAAGATTTAATTTCATTGCCGTAGACTATCTGGTGTATACACATGAGACCATTGGAAATATCATGCAGTCATACGCGGTTATACCTCTCTTCGCCGGAGCATTTATCATTTCCGCCCTCATCATCTTTTTGCAGTCAAGAACTCGCAAATTCAAAATGGACCATCTGTTCAGTCCATTGCAGTTGGCTGCACAGACAGGTATTTATCTGGTGACTTGCGTAATAGCCTTTGGTATTGTATCATGGACTCACAATATACAGAGTGATGATGAGTATGTCACCCAACTGGAACAAAATGGACCCTACGACTTTCTGAAAGCCTTTCAGAGCAATCAACTTGAATATAACAAGTTTTATGCCATGATACCCAGGAAAGAATGCATGGCAATCTACAGAAATGAAGCCGGTCTTGACAGTCATGGAGAGAAACAACTCTCTCAGGGAAGACAACCCCAGAAACTCAACATCGTACTCATAACGGTGGAAAGTCTGAGCGGTGAATATCTAACCCGATACGGTAATCAGGATCATCTGACTCCTGAACTGGATAAGATGATGACAAAGAGTCTGGTATTCGATAATCTTTATGCAGCAGGCAATAGAACCGTACGAGGACTGGAAGCATTATCCCTATGCGTCCCACCAAGTGCAGGTGAAAGTATCATCAAGAGAAAGGATAACAGGATGGGAGACTTCTCTGTAGGAGCTCAACTTAAACATCTGGGCTATCAGGTTCAGTTTCTTTACGGTGGCAACAGTTACTTTGATAATATGGGCGATTATTTCTCTCATAACAATTATCAGGTAATAGACCGGCAGCAAATTCCAAAGAAAGACATTTCTTTTGCAAATATCTGGGGAGTATGCGATGAAGACATGTTCCGCAAGAGCCTCCAGGTTTTTGATCAGGATGCTAAAAACGGAAAACCATTCTTCGCCCAGATCATGACAACAAGCAATCATCGTCCCTATACCTATCCGACGGGAAAAATAAAGGTTGTAGGTGATCCTAAAACCCGTGACAATGCGGTAAGATACACTGACTATGCCATCGGTCATTTCATAGCTGCAGCTTCCAGAAAGCCTTGGTTCCATCATACGGTATTTATCATTATTGCCGACCATTGTGCTTCGAGTGCAGGAAAAACTTCTCTGCCAATAGATAAATATCATATCCCATGTATTGTCTATTCTCCAGGAAACATTGCACCGAAATATGTCAGCACACTCTGCTCTCAAATAGATGTTATGCCTACTCTGATGTCTATATTGAATTTACCCTGTAAGGTAAAATACACAGGCAGCAATGTCCTGGCTGGAAATTTCAAACCCCGTGCATTCATGGCTACTTATCAGGATCTGGGATATATGCAAGGCCATACACTAACTGTTCTTTCACCTGTCAGGAAAATTCAACAATATGATTTGAAACCCTTAGGCGAATGGAACTATAATGAAGTTCTGAAAAAACAACCGGATCAGAAAATAACCAGAAAAGCCCAGGCTTACTACCAGTATGTCAACCTCTACTTTAAGGGAAAAAAATAAATAAGGAGTTTAAAGAATCTCTTTTGCTATCCAGGCACAAGCTTCAGCATCCGCAAGGGCATTATGGTGTCGGGTGAGATCGTATCCACATGCTGCAGCAACCGTCTGTAACTGATGATTTTCGAGATCAGGCAACACTCTGCGTGAAACCCGGAGAGTATCGTAAAACTGATAATCCGGATAATCCATCTGATAGCATCGGAATACAGCTTTCAGACAACCTTCATCAAAAGAACTGTTATGAGCAACGAGAGGCAGTCCAGCAATCTTAGGTGCAATCTGTTTCCAGACAACGGGGAAAACCGGTGCGTCTTCTGTATCCGGACAAGTCAGCCCATGGACTTGGGTGCAACGGTAATTGTAATAGTCCGGCTCCGGTTGGATGAGAGAATAAAAAAATTGATAAATTGATTCTCCCTGACAACAATCACCCCAACACTACACATCACCGTTGGAGAATAGTTGGCTGTTTCAAAATCTATTGTTGCAAAATCCTTCATCG
>CAVYLQ010000032.1:0-36845 GCA_963769405.1 uncultured Prevotellaceae bacterium
TTGGTCAGTTTCGATTTCGATAGACATTTTAACCGAATTCGACAAGCACTTTTCTCCTTCATAAGCGAGACCAGTAAACGCTTCCTTTCTATCCATGTAGAATCAACAGACACAATGGAAGAAGCCAGCTGATTTCATGGACAAGTATACATTCTGGTTCCTCTTTCAGTAAAAAAGGCGATCCTTGATACTATTAGATTTACTTTCTTTATTCCATTACAAACCAAAGAGAAACCATTTCACTGCTATTCGTTATTGGTATTAAAAACGTCATACACACCAGTTATCCAAGCACTAGAGAAAACCTTAATCCTAAGGCATTGGCAATTTGGATGAACGTTGAAAGTTGCATATCGCATTTGCCCCGCTCTATAGTGGATATATATTCCCGTTTCTTTCCAATACGGTCAGCGAGTTGTTGCTGCGTAAGTTTCTGACGCTTACGTTCCTCTTTAAGTAATTCAGAATAATACCAAGACTTGGCACGGGCCTCAAAAGCTTCACGTGATGGTGTGCCGGGCTTGCCATATTTCTCATCCAAATGATTATTCACAGTTGGAAGTTTATTCCATCTCTCTTCATTGATCTTTATCATAAATCTTCCTCCCATTCTTTTAAGATTTTTCTTGCTTTCTTAATTTCAGCTTTATATTGCTTTGAGCTTTTTTCAACAAAGGAATTCAGTAATACAATCTTGTGACTTTCCATAAAGTTTTCAGCATCAATAGCAAATAAGAAAGAACGATATTGGCTATTGCCAAATGATACTCTCATTTCATAAAACTCTGTTGTTTCAATTCGCTTAACAAATTTCTTACTAACTATCTTTTGCGTCAACATAATTTGAAAGACATAATCATACTTGCCTTTGACATCATTGGACAGAGTCTGGAAGTAATCCTCAAACTCCTTCGTGTAAGTTACTTTCCTAATAATCTGTTCCATGTTACAAATGTAAGTAGTTTATTACAAATCTCCAAATATTTGTACATTTTTAATTCCATCCTTCAATATCAGACAAGCCAACACATCTACTTTAAAAATAATTCTAGTGTCTACTGATACGCTATCTGATTTCATGGACCACACAACTATCTTAAAGTATCTCAATTAAAATTACGATAACTTATTATTGAGTCAATCTTGCCATTTTTAATTTTAGCCCTATTGCGTGATATTTTATTTATCACTATCTTTGCTACATAAACATATCTATGTAAATGAAAAAAACAATATTATTACTTCTGCTGGCTGTTGTTTCGCTCAGTTCTTCAGCATACGATTTTCTTCGACCCGTTAAAGGACAGATACCCGGAGGATATAATTTCTGGGTATATACGCCACAAGATTATTTTTATTCACTCGAAAGAACTCCGGTAATAATATTTCTGCATGGTGCCAGCCTTTGCGGCCACAATCTTAATAGAGTGCGCCGCTATGGTCCGCTTGATGCTATCGTGAAAGGGCGGGATATAGAAGCTATAACTATTGTTCCTCAGAACCCCGGTGGGGCATGGAATCCTAAAAAAGTAATGCAGGTTTTGGATTGGGTAAAGTCTAATTATCAGTGTGATAGCACTCGCGTATATGTGTTGGGTATGAGTCTTGGCGGCTTTGGTACAATGGATGTCTGTGGCACTTATCCTGACAGGATAGCTGCAGGTATTGCCCTATGTGGTGGCACATCACTAAAAGATGTAAGTGGATTGGGTGAGCTACCCTTCTGGATAATTCATGGTACAGCCGATAAGGCAGTCCCCATCAGACAGTCTAAAATGGTAGTTGAGAAGTTGCAGAACTCTCATAATGACAGTCGTTTGCGTTATGAATGGTTAAAAGGCGGCAATCACAGTACACCGGCCCGTATTTTCTATCTCAAAAAGACCTACGAATGGTTGTTCTCTCATAGTTTGGTGGATGAAGACCGCCCCGTTAATAGAGATATCAACATCGGAATGTCTGATATTCAGAGGGCTTATGGTGATATACATTCGGGTATTGATAATCCGGAAATAATAGATGGCCCGAGTATAACTACCGGACATGAATACTAATCACAAAAGGATTGTTTTCCTGATGTCAGGAAAACGATACCCATGTCCAAAGGCACTGTTAATATAGAATTATATACCCACCGGTTGTGAACATAATATGAACGGCATTGCTCCGGAAAAACAGGAAATTCCATCCTCCAATATCAAGTGAACCAATATATCTACCTTAAAAATTATTTTTAGTATCTGCGAAATACGGCTGGCACAATTCTTTATTGTAGAAGTTAGAATAATTGCTCAAAAGTTACTAAAGATAAGTCAGGTGTAATCTATGATAAAAGTACTACTTCTCAATTCATTTTTAAACTAAATTCTACAAAAATGATGCTTGAAATCACAAAAGCACATAAGAATATTGTAACTTTGCAGAAGTATCACCTTTAGCATTCACCCTCTATGACAAAAAACCAAAAAGATTTTTCAATTTATACAATTATGTTACTAGTCTTTGGACTTCTAATATTCCTGGGATTGAAAAGTGGTACCTCTTTACATCCGTCAAATAATATTTTAGGACCAAGCGCCTCACCTTTGGCGGCATTTGTTTATACGATAAAGGAGAATCTGGGTACATCTATAATGGTATTACTCATTCAGATTATCATCATTCTTTTTGTATGCAGGTTATTTTCTTTTCTTTTCAATAAAATCGGACAGCCAGGCGTTATAGGAGAAATAGTGGCCGGTATTATTCTCGGGCCATCCTTTTTAGGTCATTTTTTTCCAAACACATTTCATCTCATCTTCGCAAAAGATTCCCTTATAAACATTCAATTAATCAGTCAGATAGGACTCATATTGTTTATGTTTGTCATTGGGCTTGAAGTTGATTTCAGAGTCTTGAAGAATAAGATCAATGAGACACTCGTCATTAGCCATGCCGGAATTTTAGCACCTTTTCTTCTAGGCATTATTGCTTCACTCTTTGTATATAAGGAATATGCCTATACTAATACAAGATTTATACCTTTTGCATTATTCATCGGGATATCCATGAGTATTACAGCTTTTCCTGTCCTGGCCAGAATCATACAGGAAAGAGGACTTACTTATACCCCATTGGGAGTATTGACAATAGCCTCAGCTGCTAACGATGATGTAACGGCATGGTGCCTACTAGCCATAGTGATAGCTATAGCAAAAGCGGGAACATTCATCAGTTCTTTATTTGCTGTAGCCTGTACTATATTATACATCCTTTTCATGTTTTTCATCATCCGTCCATTTTTAAAGAAGATCGGAGCCTATTATATTCATAAAGAAAATATCAACAAAAATTTCATCAGTCTTACCTTTTTAACACTGATTTTATCTGCAACATTTACTCAACTTATTGGTATCCATGCCCTATTTGGTGCCTTCATCGCAGGAGTCGTAATGCCATCTGACCAACATTTCAGACATGCTATGATGAACAAAATCGAGGATGTCACCTTGGCTTTTTTCTTACCATTATTTTTTGCATATACAGGTTTAAACACCAATGTACTCCTCATCAACAGTTGGCACATGGTACTTACCTGTATTGTCTTCATTGCACTTGCCGTCTTGGGGAAATTCGGAGGATGTGCAATTTCCGCAAGACTTGTAGGAGAATCCTGGCATGACAGTCTTACCATAGGAATACTCATGAATACAAGAGGGCTCATGGAACTAGTCGCTTTAAATATCGGATATGAAATGGGAATTCTCTCACAGTCTATCTTCGCGATTTTAGTCATCATGGCTCTTGTCACCACCTTTATGACGACTCCTACACTACGTTTGATTACTAAATTGTTCTCCCAAGCCAAACCAACCAGCCATAATAAATCAGAAAAGATCTTGTTATGCTTTGGGGATCCACAAAACAGCCTCAACTTTCTTTCAATCATTCAATTTGTTTTCGGTAAAGATCTTCCTAAAAAAGAACTTATTGCCTCTCATTTTACCCATAGTGCTTGTCTTAACACGATGAGTTCAGAACATTATTTTCAAGAGAATTTCAATCCCATTATTACAGAGTCAAAAAGAAGACATATTCAAATAACTAAATATTACAAACTGACCGAAAACATTGCAAATGAGATTGTCAATACAACTCAAAAAGAGAACATTGACTATTTATTTATCGGGGCTACATCCAGAAGTAACAGAAATCAGAAAAAAAATTATATTAGGAAGACCAGTTTATTACGCTCATTCCTCAAGAACATAAAAGAGAAATCATTAACCTTATCCGGTATTACTATTACAAACAAAACGCAGGAAATTTTAAACAGAGTTGATTGTATGGTCTTTATACTGATGGATACACACAAGATAGATTTTATTTTAAATGTATCTATTATTATAGATAGAGACGAAGACATACAACTCCTAATGTGCATTAAGAATATTCTTCCATTTGTCAAGTCCCTACGTATCTATCTTTCAGAATCTGTTAACAACTACAAGAAAGATAATAGAATTAATCAGATCCTTCTGGATAATCCTCAGAAAATAGGTCTCCACCAATACCGTGAATTAATTAAATTGAATTTAGGTAAATATAATAAGCATCTGATTATTGCGCCTTATGTAATATTTGATACTATCTTAAAGTTACAAAAGAAAATACAACAACAACCGACATATCTGTTCGTCCAGTATAGAAAAGAGAATAAACATGCACAGGATTCAGGACAAGTTCTCCAAGCACCAGAGAGAGAACCTTAATCCAAAGGCATCAGCAATTTGAATGAACGTCGAAAGTTGCATATCGCAGTTGCCTCGCTCTATAGTGGATATATATTCCCGTTTCTTTCCGATACGGTCAGCGAGTTGCTGTGTAAGTCTCTGACGCTTACGTTCCTCTTGAAGTAATTCGGCATCTTTATGAACGCGGAATTGATAGCAAAGGTTTTGCGGTGATCCGTTCCAAAGGGGACCAGACTCTATTTCAGTTAAACGCCCTACAAATGAAGCACAAGATGGGGGCCAACCAATCATCCCGTTGCCGACTTCCTTCCTACCATCAGCATAAAGCCAAGGACTTCGCAGCCGAAAACAGGACACAGACCGTTTTAGGATGAACTAAAACAAAAAAAGGCATTTTCCTAGACACGGAGAGAGAAGTGCTATAACAAAAATAGCTTATCCGTCTGTCAGGAAAGTACCTTGTTTTTTACTCAGAGATGATCTTATCTAGTTTTTGTTGGAAATTATCATCACTTGGGCGGAAGGCATCTGCCTGTCTGATCATTCCATCAGGACCAATAATGATGAAACGAGGTATACCTATAATTCCCCACTGCTCAGTGATGGCCTTGTTCTCCTCTTTATCGCAGTTGAACTGCAACCACTGAGGTTTATCACGATCCAGTTTGTTTTTCCATGCTGTATAATTGGCATCAAGGCTGATACTGATAAAACGTATTTTTGGGTTATCCTTGTAATGTGCTACCCACTTCTTTATGAATGGGATCTCTGCACAACAAGGTCCACACCATGTAGCCCAGATATCAATATATATATATGTTCCAAAATAATCAGATAACTGATGACGAGTACCCTTTATGTCGTTTAATGTAACATCAGGACACTTTGCGCCCGCAATGGCATTCTTACGTGAATCTACTATATACTGTAAGTTGCTGACGATCTTCTTACTTGCCACCTTACAGAAGGCTGACCAGAATGTGTCGATTTCAAAACTCTTAGCAGGCGAATCGGCTGATGTAGAAAACAGATCAACAGCCATATCGTAAAGCAGACGGTCTTTAACTTGCTGATTTGTGATATACTGATTTACGACATTAATATAATCCAAGCCATAAGCTGTAAGATTATCTGACTTGGCAGAGGCCGTAAGATGGTAGTTGACAAACGTTTGAGGCAATCTGTAAACACCTTCGATGCCAAAGATGTCGTTGACATCAATCTGACTGAGCAGTTTCTGATAGTAGGCGTCTTTATGAATGTCTCGTTTCTCAAACCATGCTTTATCTTCGGTAAGGGTCAACCGGTTGGCAAGGAGAAGAGCATTTGCCATCTTCGTAAGTTTATCACGTGACCGGGCATCTGATACATTGCTGATGCACTTTAAGATCTCATTATATTTACGATCTAAACGGCGGTATGCCTCATCATAGGTAATAACTTCACGCTTAATCTTCTCAGCCTTTGTTCTGAGTTCGTTGTCGTCCATATCAGAAAAATCATTGCCATCACGTTCATTCTTTTCAGGTTTAAAGCACATGAAGAGATAATCGAATTGTGACTCTGCATGAAGACCTCCGCTATAAGAAGGCCGGACACGTCCGTTCTTGAGAGAGACTGTTACCGTTTGCGGCTTGCCTGTCTGTATTACGACCGGCACAATTCCCGCATTTTCAAATAAGATATTGACATGGCGGGGAGTCTGTATAGAATCGTTCTGATAGGTCCATACCCCTTTTGAATCAAATGTAATGGGGACAATCTTTTCATTGTTGACCATCATGGCGCCTGTCTTAAGAGAATTATCTCTTACACAGACCTTCAACATCTGAGCCTTGGAAGACAAGGTACATGCCAAGCCGGCAAATAATAAAAATAAAAATTTAAGAGATTTCATATATTTAATAGTTTTGTGTCAGTGTAGAATTTTTGCGTACAGCATCCTGTGGGAATGGGGATATCCATAATTTTGAATTTGGAGCGATAGAGAACGAATAAGTATTACCGTTAAGATCGGTTATATGACGTGTGATGGTTCTCTTGTAGGCTGGTTCGGTATTCCAGCGCTTACAGTCGAAGAAGTTCTCGTAAGTAGAGATACATTCTATCCACTTGCACTTCTGCAGTATCGCCATCGCGTCGGCTTCGTTTGCAGCCGATAGATCTTTGTAGTAAGACGGGTGAATGCGGTTTTTGCGTACCCTGTTGATCAAGTCGATGCCTTCTGTATATTTACCTGTACGGATAAGGCACTCTGCCAATGTATAGTACATCCTGTCGCTAGTGATACCGTAACCGTTGACATAAGTATTCATGCTGAAATATGTATCAACGCCCATCACACCCGACAGCATCATACCATAAAGTGGACTCCAGCTTGGATTAGCTGAATTGACAGGAGCATAGTCGTCGTCGGGATTTCCATCTTGAAGATCAGCTCGTGTAGAACTCTTTTTTAGGATCTTGGCACATGTCTGCATCCTTGCGTCAGAATTATCATCGTCATCATCATCACCGCCGCTTTCCGAAGAGGTCTGGCCATTCATGAAAGCGTAGTCCTTTACATAGTCACCCCTTTCAAAGAGTGATATGGTCTCGGGCGATATTGTTTCGGAGTGAGGTCCTCCATAAAAACGAGATTCGATTTTGCCTGTTTAGGCAACACCCAATCTAGTTTGGTAAGTACCGACGAACGGTCTTCGATAGTAGGCTTTAGTTCCAGAGACTTAGTTGCATAAGGAATAGCGTCAGCATATTTCTTCATCTGCATAAGAAGACCTTGGCTCTCACAGCATTGCCCCAAGCCTGATCGCCGCGGAGCACATCATTGGAGTGCAAAGGCGGGGCATTGATATACTTATCGCTGCAGTCAGCCAGGATATTATCGTATACCTGTGCAACAGTTTCCTTACTCTTCACATCTGTAACATTCAGGTCGGTGACATGCGTTCTCCGCCATCTTTAGCAGCTGTAGCCTCATCATACTGAGGAGCATAGATATTGACCAGAAGCCAATGGATATAAGCTCTCATGATGTGAGCCTCAGCCTCAAGAGCCATCTTTTTGTTTTCATCGCCACTAGCGCCCGGCATCTTATCTATGATGGTATTCATATAGTTGATGTACTTGTAAGCGTTGGTATAACGGCTATCGGTCAGAGTCAGGGTTGCGCGGTCTACCGACTCATCCCATGTTATCATGGAGTAGAGCACGGTTTTCTTTTGACTCAGTGCCGTAGGCACGTTGACCGTCTGGCCATAACTTTCATTACATATTAAGCCCAGATCAGTAAAAGGCAGACCGAGGTCGTACTGCTGATTGAACAGCATCTCAAGGTCATCTACCGAACCAAGCGTATTCTTCCCTTTTGGTGTAATATCCAATTTGTCATTGCAACAGCTGAAGGACGATGTCATCAGGCAAACCAAGGATGCATATATAATTTTATGATTAATATGTTTCATCATATTCTGTTTATTATAAATTAATGCCGACACTCATCGTATAACTTCTACACGGCTTAGCGATAGCATAGCCGGTAACTGGATTTACAGCTTCCGGGTCGATGCCCTGACTGTTGCGCACCCAAGTAGCGACGTTGTTGACCTGAATACGCAGACGCATGCCCCTGACACCTATAACATCGCATATACGTTTAGAAAATCGATAACCCAAAACTACGTTTCTAAGTTTAATGTAGTCTGCATGCATTACAGTCTGATCTATGTAGTCGGGTGTTCCAATAGTCTGGTAGCCAGGGTATCCATTGGCAACGGCTGAGTTCTTATCAGTGGCATTCCAGTAGTTGAGATAGGCTGCAGGCAAAGGTTCTTCCATCGAATTATAACCATACTGTGTACCGCCGTGCCCCCAATCTTCCATCGTTGCACGCATATAGTGGCCTCCGTAGAGGGCAAACATACCTGAAAGTGAGAATCCTTTCCATGTGATCTCTGGTACAAAACTTGCGGTTACACGGGGATCAAGGCCACCTGAGAAGACTACATCGTCTACGCCAAAATCGCCTGAAGCAATATCTGTGGTATGTACGTTGCCGGCCTTATCATACCAACCATAAGACTGAACACCGCTATTATCGTTTTTCATTCCGGCAAAGCGATAAGAATAGAGTGAATTTATAGGCCGTCCCTCATGCAAGGTGTTCAAGGCTTCCATGCCTGAAGACGGCTGATGATCTACATGCAGGACCTTATTGTTGTTATAAGCGATGTTGAACGAAGCTGATATACCGAAATCGTTCATATTCTGCGGGGCAATTATCGCACCGTTTAACTGCAGTTCTATACCCGTATTGCGAGCCTTGCCATTGTTGATATTCAACGATGTCCATCCGGTAGTAGGGTCTACATCGGTAAGAGCTAACAGGTCGCTGCTGGTCTTGCTGTATCCGTCGAGCGAACCGCTAAGGCGATTATTGAAGAGCGAGAAGTCAAGACCGACATTCCAAGAAGCGGTCTTCTCCCAACGCAACTGATCATTTGGAGGTGTGTTGAGTGTAGCTCCCTTCTTGCCGTTAATATCGTTGACAGCAATGGTTGCTGTAAGGTAAGAAGATACATTTTGGTCTATATTACCCGTAAGACCATAACTGGTTCTTAGTTTCAGTGCATCTACCCAAGTTACAGATTTCATGAACGGTTCATGGTCGATATTCCAACTGGCACCGGCCGACCACAGCGGACGACCGCGGAACTTAGGATCTGCACCAAACAAATCGGCTTTATCCACACGATAAGAGAATGATGCGCAATAGCGGCTGTCGTAAGTGTAATTGGCATTGAGATATACCGAATAGAAACGATGCAGAATATCGGTAGTGGCATAGTCGGTAGCTGTAGGCATAGAACCTACAGGACTATAGTTTGCGCCTAAATCAGTAGTTGTGAGTTGGTTGAGATCATAAAAGTTTACGAGATAATTCATATTGGTCTGCGACTGGTCGTCATAACCCAACAAAAGGTTATTAGTAGATCGGTCGTGCGATTGGCGGTACTCCATACCGGCAATAGCTTCGAATGAATGCTTTTCGGCAAACACTTTAGCATAGTTGCCCTGAATTCGGAATGTATAGAAATCGCCATTATCATTGGTACTGCGCAATATTCCACCTTCTGGTATATAATGCTTGCCTCCGCTTGTACCAAGATTGTAAAAATGCCTCATCATATAAGAGCTGCCTTCAAGATAGGTTTCTCCTTTATATATGATATCCTCATACTGGAACTTTGTGGAAATGCTAAACTCAGGAAGGATCTTGAAATTGGCATCTACGAAAGTCCGGATATTGTTTCTACGAGATTTTGTAAAATTAAGCTTTGATTCGTCCAACAGGTTGAATGTCTCGGACTCCAAACCTAAAGACGGATTACGCAGACTTGGTTCGCCAAGATAAGTACTTGCCTCCATGGCTGCAGGAGTTCCGTCTGCATTATACATACTCATGTATGGGGCAAAGAAGTTGATGTCATCATATTGATCATGAGCATGTACTTTGGCACGATCACTGATGAGATTGACGCCAAAGGTAAGGTCTAGCCATTTGGTAGCCGACAAATCACCAAGGTAGCTAAGTTGATAGGTATTATCGTTTTCAAGAGTCTTACCCATATTATCTCCCGAATAATTCAAAACGATATTTGAATTAAGGAGTTTGCCCTTATTGCGTATAGCCGCATTATACTGCTGTTGCACCTGTGTGCGGAGCATTACATCCTTCCACTCTTTTCGATAGTCGTTGTGACGCCATGTGCTCATGATATTATTGTATGTCTTATCATCCATAGTACCCATTTTGTGCTGCAGCATTAAGCGCGAAGCCATAGACAGAGCATAAGGGTTAACGGCATACCTG
This sequence comes from uncultured Prevotellaceae bacterium, assembly GCA_963769405.1. Classification (GTDB taxonomy): domain Bacteria; phylum Bacteroidota; class Bacteroidia; order Bacteroidales; family Bacteroidaceae; genus Prevotella. Next base: position 10,606 of record CAVYLQ010000032.1, read on the forward strand.
CCCTTTAAATCGTTGTACAGTTCGTCATTTCCCGCTACATAGTTGAAATTGTTTTCTTCCAGATCCAGCGCCTGACTAGCACTGGCCCATCTTCTATTATTGTAGCTTTGCTTATCAGAGATGATAAAGTCGGCATTGAAGTCGACCGACAATTTTTCGTCATGTGCTCTCTTGGTAGTGATAACGATCACACCATTAGAAGCACGAGCACCATAAATGGCGGCTGCCGATGCATCCTTTAACACAGTGATATTCTCGATGTTATAAGGATTGACCGTCTCGATAGATCCCTCAATAGGTAATCCGTCTATGACAATCAGAGGTGAGGTCTTGGCCTGGAATGTTCCTGCGCCACGTATGACCATGGATGCACGACCATCATCGGTATTGCCATTATTGTAGATGGTAAGTCCCGGTATCTGTCCTTCCAGACGACTTGTAATATCCTTAGTATACCTCTCGTCCAAATTCTTGGCACTGATAATCTGATATGAACCTGTGGCATTTTCACGTTTTATATTCTGATATCCGGTAACAACCACTTCATTAAGAATATTATCGTCTGCATCAAGTTTAACCATCAGTAACTTGTTTGTGTGCTGATTAATAGCCACTGTTTTGTTTTTCATACCTAGATATGAAAAATCCAACTGTGCATTTTTTCCTTCCACTATTATAGAGAAATGTCCGTCCAAATCGGTCGTTGCTCCAGTGCCTGTACCTCTTACCATGACCGTGACACCGGCCAGCGGTTCGTCATGAGAATCGGAAACATCACCATAAATCAACTTCTTGTAATAAGGTTGAGCTGCTTTGCTCTGTTTGATGATGACAGTGCCATTGGATATCTCATAATCCAGTCCGGCTTCTTCATTGAAGATACGGTTAAGCAACTCCTTGAAAGTTGCATTCTTGTAATGACAAGTAATAGGTCCGACTTTATCGGCTACCTCCTTCTTGTACACAAACTGATAACCTGTCTTCTTTCGCAGGTCATTAGTAATTTGCTCTATCGTCTGTTCTTTATAACTGACGCTGAATGTTTGCGCCTTTATTCCAGATGGCAAAGCCATCAAAAAGATCAGGAACAACGAAAAAATCATAATCTCTCTTTTCATACCATAATCATTTAGAATTATCTTCAGGCGATATCAAGACAATATTACCTTTCTGGCGAAGGCGAACTCCACCTATCTTCTTGAACATATCTGTAACTTCTTTCATTGGATACAACAGCCACCTTCTTCATGTTCTTATCCTAACGCGCTCTATTCTCCCAAAACAATACAGAACCTATCAATATCAGGAGAATTGTCGCTGCAGTCATCACACGATATATGCGCGAAGGCTTCTTAACAGTGACTTCAGGAGAAAAGGTTTCTTTGTTAATATCCAACTGGCGTTTCATGCTTTCGAGCGGACCATGATAGTCTACACGATTTCTATTTTGCAACTCCATAGAGAAGTTCTCCATATTCATCAGATGCTGAAACGTTTCTTCATTGCATTCGCTTTTCGAACGCCATGCAGTAAGCATTTTATCCTCCTCATCTGTGATAGTACCTATAAGATGCTTACAGATAAGATAAGGAATTCTTTCTTGCTCTAAAGGTTGACTCATATTTTATATTAAAGTTATTTTGACTCTTCTTCAAGAGTTTTTGCTGTTTTCTCGTCAGAAGGTCGAGAAGCATCTCCACTGAAGATATTGCCTTTCGAATCTATCATGATAAAACGAGGAATCCCTGTTATGCCCCAGTCTTTTGAAAATATCTGGTTGTTTTCGGGTGTCAATATAAATTGTGCCCACTGAGGTTTGTCTTTGGCAAGTTTATCTTTCCATGCCTTGGTATTTTCGTCTAAAGATATACTTATAAACTGTAGTTTATCATTGCCGGCAAATCTCTTGACAAGTTGCTCTAAATGTGGAATCTCTCTTACGCAAGGTCCGCACCATGTGGCCCAAACATCTATATATGTAAACTTGCCATTTAGCAATGAGGATAGCTGCACTGACTTGCCATCAGGTGTATTAAGAGTGATGTCTGGGGCAGCTTTGCCTGACTTTGTCAGTTTGCTTGACTCTTGTTTTGCTTTGAACTGCTGAATCAGACTCTTTACCTTGATAGAGTCTTTGCCGGCAAACTTCAGATAATCACGTATGAAAGCCTCTTGATCACCGCCAACACCATTTCCGAACAAGAAATACTTCTGACCTATCATACTTACCATTAATGTGCGCAATTCAGGTAGAGTAACGATCTTATCTACCAAAGCCATTTCCTCACGACAGTAAGCCTCATTATTTCCTTCTAAAGGAGCTTTCACCATATTATTGATAGCAGTCAGAGACAAGTTAGTCTGGTAGTTGATAGGGTCGTTTACATCTATGCCGGCTATGGCCTGCTTAAATTCTTCATTATCCTGATATTTTGCCCCATTTTCGCATGCATCCATGATCAGGCGTATCTTAGTCCACTTATAGTTGCCTTCAGACAATCTGGTGTAATAATCTCTAACTTTATTATCTTTAATTGTAGGTAGGAGCGCTTTTACCTTAGCATACTCAGTCTCCAAAAGAGCACGATATGTTGCATTTGGCTTGCTTTCTGAAGGATCAGGAGCCCAATACTTCATGCTATCAAACGATCTGGTTATTTGATTAACCAAATAGTTGATCTTGACGTCAGCGCCACTGAATTTTACGTCATATTCAGCACCTTTTTTTCCGATAGCAATTTCTACTGTCTTGCCCTTAACCAGATGTGCCCCGAAATAACCATTCGCTCCTAAATCAATGCCTACATCTGCCGTCGGGCCTTGAAAATCCATGTCGAATGTGAAAGATCCATCCTTCTGGATTTTCAGATCATTCATTTTCGCATTGATAGCATAGCCATCAGGTGAGTAGTTGACGCCTGGTTCATCAACAGTAAAACCTTTGATTACTCCCTTAAGCAACTGAGCATTACTCATTAATGGCATAGCCAATAGTATAGCTCCCATGGTAAGAATCCTAATTTTTCTTCTGTCCCTCATACAATTTTAGTTTTTAATGATAAAGTTGTCACTTTGAAAGCTAATACGCAAAGAATGAAGAATTATGTAACAAAAATACGCTTTTTTTGTTTTTCTTTTGATTTGAAGAGAAAAAAGATGTAATTTTGTACACAATAGAAACTAGAAATGAATATTAGCCAACAAGTATTCGATGATTTTAAGAAAAAGAATCTTGACAGTCTTTATCGCGAAGCGTGGCCTTCGCTCATGTCGTATGCCATCAGAATACTTGGCGATAAATATGCCATGATGGCCGAAGATTGTGTTCAGGAATCTATACTTAAAGTATATCTTTCCTTACCTACTCTTGTCTCCCCATCTCAACTGAAAGCTTTTCTTTTCACTTGTCTTCACAACAAGTGTGTTTCTGTATTGCGAAAAGGTAATACTCAGAATAAATATCTTAATCAGTTAGAAACAATAGAACCTGAGGTCTCAACAGCGATCATTAAGCAGGAAACAATCGACATGTTACTCGATGCTATTAGCAGGTTACCAGATAAATACAGGCAGATCTTTGAACTGAATTTTCAACAAGGTCTAAAAAATGCTGAGGCAGCTGCTATGCTTGATACATCAATAGACAATTTCAACAAAAGGAAATCTAAGATGATATCTCTACTGCGCAATAGATTGGTGGCCTTGAATTAATGCAGATTCTTGTTTTTGTGCTTTTCCGTATAGATGTTTTTATATAACAACAGGTTATTACTCCACATTTTGTTTGTTATCGTATTTCTAACAAACATTAGTATTCATGTCCGGTAGTTATACTCGGGCCATCTATTATTTCCGGATTATCAGCACCCGAATGTATATCACCATAAGCCCTCTGAATATCAGACATCCCGATGTTGATATCTCTATTGACGGGGCGGTCTTCATCCACCAAACTATGAGAGAACAACCATTCACAGATCTTTTTGAGATAGAAAATACGGGCCGGTGTACCGTGATTGCCGCCTTCTAACCACTCATAACGCAAACGACTGTCATTATGAGAGTTCTGCAACTTCTCAACTACCACTTTAGACTGTCTGATGGGGATTTGTATTTCAGATGAATCAACCAAATAAAATCCTATGGAAATACCCGATTATCAAACCGTAATGCTGGACACATAATTAATGATCTTTTTCCTGACGTCAGGAAAAAGATATTCATGTCCAAAGGCGCTGTTAATATAGGATTATATATCAACCGATTGCGAACATAATATGAACGGCATTGCTCCGGAAAAACAGGAAATTCCATCCTCCAATACCAAGTAAACCAATATGTCTACCTTAAAAATTATTTTTAGTGTCTACGAAAACTGGTGCAATTACTTCATCAGTTCAGACATGAGCGCATCCACACTTTTGTTTTATATACATCAGAGCCCAACTTATGGGGATATAACTCTCCTGAAACGCTCATTGATCTTGCCCGTAATATTGCCTTTTCGACATTCGGAATAAATAACTTTTTAGAACCAGTTTTGGAGTACCCTCTTCCTTTAGGCATAAAGCGATCCAAAAAAATTTCTATTGTATTTTTATGATTGGTTATCCGTTTATTCCTATATATTTCAGTTAATTCTGTTTAGAAATACACTTAAATCCGTACAATGAAGGAGCAGCCATAATTCAAAACAAGGATTACTTAATGCCCAATACATGTTTTTCTCCTTTGCGCATTCATCAGCGAACCGATCAAAATCAATATGATGTATCGTTTCCCATTGATCACGGTCACTGACAATCCAGAATTCATCACCGGCTCTGAAATTAGTATCACTTTCTTCATCCAGAATCTGTTTCTTAATATCCCGCGGGCTGTTGCCACCATGCGTCCTTGGAGAAAGCTGAATAATCTCAATAATACCCGAATCATTAAACTTATCAGAATTTCTCAAAGCTGAGAAATATTTTGGAGAAGTTTTGCTGTCCTCAGAAGCAATAACAATAAATTTCTTTGGATGCAAGTGACCACCCGGTCTTACTAATTTTTGAGGTTCACGCGGCATTATCAATCTCCTTCTTTAAAAAGGTCCCCTATATCACATTTACTGCCTAAATCCGGTACACCTTTGAAACGACCCAATAAGTAATCTTTACGTATACTCTTATCAAAACGCACCATATACTCATTAAGCGACGACAGGTGACTTCCCCCTTCTTTATCTTTAACCATAAACCAGATTTCATCCTTTCTCAGCAATTTCTGAGTTAAAAGAGAAGATTCATGAGTAGATACAATCAACTGGCTCTTCCTCTTTTTACAAAATGTAAGAAACAATTCAAAGATATCATACACCAGATTAGGATGCAGACTCCGTTCAATCTCATCAATAACAAACACCTTATCCTTTAAAATCAAATCTTGTAAGACTGGAATATAGTCAATGATTCGATTCGTACCATCAGACTCACTCTCAGTGTCAAAATAAATAGGTTTATCAGATCCCTTAACATTATGAACCGTCATAAACTTGGTAGCTTTGATTTTTCCACCTTTTCCTAAAGCGATAAAATAAGTATTAAAAGGAGTGGATAATGTTACTTTCATATTCCTGGACTTTGCAGCCATCAGATCATCTTTTATATGATTGATAACAACTTCCGGAATATTTATTTTCCTTAAGTCTACTTCCTGAAGACAGACATCATCTACGCCAGTATTGAAATATTTCAAGAGTTTGCAAAATAATTCTTTTGTTTTAGCATTATTTGTTAGTTCTGTTTTTATTCCCTCATTATACTTATCATCAGGAAAAATAACCTGAAGCGTATTCTGAAACCAATCAATGACATTCGTAATATCAGAAATATCAGAAATATTTCCTTCTGTTTTCGATGAAAGCACTTTATTTAGAAACAGTTGATTGTCAAGGGTAGACTTTGCTAATGACTTGATAAACATACGTTCATCCTCACTGGAATTTTTCTTTACCAGATAGTTTAAATCAAAGCCGCCGGCATCACGGGTAAAGATCTTTATTTCTTTTTTCCTGGAAATCTTATACAACCATTCCTCTTCTATTGTTTCTGCTGAAAACACAAAACCATAAGCATAATTGGCACCATGTGTCTGAATCTCATATTCAATTTGAGAAGGAGCCTCTCTTGTTGAAACATCCAGCTTAAATGGATGATAAGATATAGGAGAATCCGGCTTGAAACCTTTTAAAACCAAGAATTTTCCGAATGAAATAATCCTTGCAAGATTAGACTTTCCGGAAGCATTTGCCCCATATACTAAACCTGTTTTTAACAGAGAAACACCATCAACCGGTCCAGATTTATGTTCTGGTTTCAATCTTTCAAGACCAGGCAGCATTGAAAACGTCACTTTGTCCCGAAACGAATATATATTTTGTACAGAAAACCTTATAAGCATAATTATATTTTTCACAAATATAGTGATAAAATCTCTATAAAATACTATATTATATTAATTATTTTGATATTTTAAGACCTCTAATGTGATTTTTTCTCTTTTAAGCACAATTGTGACTTACCGCCATTATTTTTGACAAGTCAGAATATCACGAATACAATCAAATAATTCTTTTTACCAGGTATTTTCAAACGCTTATTGCCCATTGTAAAGCTATTTACCATATTATCCATGGAGCGGTTGACCAATCCATTGGTAGAAACGGGATTTTAGCAAAGACTTGCCCCCTATAACCTACGGAAATAAATGCATCAAGATTATAAAGATTCGTTGAGCTTGGTAGAAAAATCGGAAATTCCGATTTTTCTTTTTGTTTTGCCTTCGTTAGGTTCACCTTCCTTATAGATATATAATACCCGTTGGCGGAATTAATTTACCACAGTTTGGCAAACACATTACCACAGCGTGATAATTTCGAATCATGTGGCAGTTTAAAGGCTAAACGGTATAAGTGGTTGAAAATTAGATATATGTACAACTTCTTATACCTATTTCCCCTTTATGTTTAATTCCGCCAATGAGTATAGTTCATATATTGTCAACATCTTTAAGATTTCAAAGATAAAAGAGTATGGACAAAACAATTGTTCCAACTTTTTGATGATACTTTTTAAAATGAACAGTTTCGTCAAAAACAGAATCTATAGAGCAGCATAAGCAAAATCATCATTTTTAGGTATTCTGAATTATAGAATAATCTTGTATCTTTGTTGCAACATTAATAATGTAGAGGGGTTATTGTTGAATATATGGACAATATTCAGTATCGTAAATTTGAAGATATTTATCGGGATGCTTGGTCAGAGAACATTATCTTATCATCAAGTGATATTGAAATACGTTGGGTAGATATCAATTTTGACCGTGATGAAAAGGTAAAAATTCATGAAAAGAATAATTTCATGGAACTTCATTTCCAGTTTAATGGGATTAGCAGAACTCTCTTTGAAAGTAGAGAGATCGTTCTATCTCCGAATTCTCAGACGATATTTCATGTTATGGATTTTTCAGGTGAGCATCGATTGTATAAGGATAATGTGAATCCTTTTTCTTTTTTGGAAATAAAGATGAGACAAGATGCAGTAAACAGATTGTTTCCGAAAAGGATGTGGAATGAACTGGGATCAATCCAGGATATATTTCTGGGAGAAGTTGCATGTATTAGTCCGATCAGACCAATCTCACCTCAGATGTTTGGTATCATCTTTGATATATGTCATAATTCTTTTAAAGGAGTATTGAAAAAAGCGTATCTTGAGGCTAAGGTTGTCGAACTCTTCCTTTTGCAGGCAAAGAGCCATAGCCCGATACAAAATATTGCCCTGAAGAGAGGTGAACAGGATAAGATAATTGCTGCCAAAGAATATATTGACAAGAATTATCAAAGGAGAATACGTATCATTGATCTGGCAATGATAGTAGGTACGAACCAGCAAACTTTAAAAATGGGATTTAAAGAAATGTTTCATACGACAATTTTTGCCTATTATAATGAACTGCGTATGGAACATGCGAGATGCTTGCTTATGGATAGTGAAAAGAGCATTTCAGAAGTCTCTGATGAGATAGGATACACTAATCCCCAACATTTTACCGTAGCTTTTAAAAAGAAGTTCGGTTTATCACCGAAAAATTTCAAATAGGTTTCATGCGATACTGCTATAAGTTATTTCTTATGGCGTTATTTTTATTTCTTTTTGCGTTGCTGGCTGTCATTGAGCAACTATACCTTTGCAACGAAAGAAAAAATAAAAATATTTTATGATGAAACTGCTCAAATCTTCAATGAGAGAAAGGTACAAATCGAGTGGCGTACTTGTCCTTTTCGTGTTTATGTTCTCAACCGCTTTTCCTCAGGGGGTAAAGCATTATACCTTAGACGAACTTGTTCATAGTGCTTATGTCAATTATCCTTTTGCAAAGCAATTAGACCTGATAGGATTGCAAAATTTGGAATCTGTGAAGAATGTCAGTACAGACTGGCTCCCTCAGGTATCCTTTTCTTCTAAAACAACCTTTCAGACGGAAGTCTATGCTTTGAAAATGCCTGAAAGTGTCGTACAGAAATTCGGACTTGACATTGATCCTGCCAAAAAGTTACAATATCAGGGACAGATGTGTGTTTCCCAATTGATTTATGATGGTGGAATCAACAGTGTCAGGAAAAAGCAAATGGCCATAGACGGTGAAATACAATCTGATCAGATACAATCTTCTATGTTACAAGTAGAAGATTTGGTCAACACTTTATTCGAGTCCATACTGGTTAACAGAGAACAGATTAAAATCATTCAGTTTCGGCAGAATGATCTTCGACTAAGAAAAAATGATGTTGCTTGTGCTATTCAGAATGGTATTTCCCTTCATACAGATCTTCAAGAGATAGATGCAGATCTTATCCAACTCAAGCAGCAGAAATTGGCATTGTTGATGCAGCAATGCCAATACTGTGTACAATTATCTTCATATACCCGACAATCTGTTGACACCACAACAGTACTTGATTTCCCCGAATTAATTAATATTGAGGATGGCAATTACACAAACAGGCCGGATTACCGAGTGTTCGGAGAACAGTTACAGAGTACAGATTATCAGTTGAAACAGTTGAATCGGGAAGTTCTTCCCCGAATTTCCTTTTTCGCAAATGGTTATTATGGTCGGCCGGGACTTAATGCCATGAACTACTCAACTCATCTTTCCGGAATTATCGGGGTTTCACTGACTTGGAATATCGCAGCATTATATGATAACAATCATAAAAAGAAAATGGTGAAACTGGATAGAGAACTCGTTGAGAACAGACGATCTGTTTATGAAATGGATATGAATAAACAGATTAAGAATCTGAAAATAGATATTTTAAAGAATAAAGATTTGATGAATAGTGATAGTGATATCGTGAAGATCCGCTTGAATGTAAAAGATGTTGCAGCCTCTCAACTTAAAAACGGTTCTATAACGCTGGCTGATTATTTGATTAAGTTGAATGACGTCAGTCGGGCGCTGATAGATCAGTCTATTCATAAAATAGAATATTCTATGGACAAGGTTAAGATGAGAACATTATTGAATAAGAATAATTAGAGGGTAAAATAGAATATGGATAATAAAGGTAAAAAGAAAAAGATCTCCAGGAAGGTCATTTATGTAGGAGTAATAACAGGTGTTGTTATCCTTGGTGTTGTCTTTAGATTAGGGTATAATTCATGGTGTCACGAATCAACTGACGATGCGCAGATTGACGGTAATATCATTCCACTTCGTACGATGGTAACAGGATATATCAGTCAGGTCAGGTTTATAGATAATCAAAGGGTGAAAAAGGGAGACACCCTGGTAGTCTATGATACCATCAGTTTGAGTGCACAAGTCGCGGAGGCACGGGCACAGGTCCTTGCGGCACAGACCGAACTGCTGTCTTGCAAGAAACAGGTATCAGCATCGGAGTTTGGTGAAATCGTAGCCAGTCTTAATTCCGGTTCAGCAAAGGAAAATATCATGATGGCAAAAGCTAAAGCATGGCAGGCTTTGAGAGATTATCAGAGAAAAGAGAAGATGAATACGAACGGTGCTGCTACCCAACAGGCTCTTGATGCAGCTAAGACTGCCTGGCAGATTGCTGATGCCCAACTTGCAGCTTCGGAGAAATTGTATGGTTCCTCTATAGCACAAGTGTCTACAGTTCGTTCACAGACCCATGTCCATAGTATCCAGATCAGGCAGGCTGTTGCCCATATCAAACAGGCACAGGCCCAACTGCTTCTTGCAGAAGATCAATACAAGCATGCTTTTATTACAGCTCCATGTGATGGTTTGGTTTCTAAAAAGACAATCGAACCTGGTCAGTTTGTCCCATCAGGAATGGCACTGGCTTCGATTATTGACCTGTCGGATATATGGGTTACTGCTAATTTCAAGGAAACACAATTAAATAGAATGAAACCCGGACAAAGTGCAGTAGTAACGGTTGATGCCTATTCGGGTCTGAGATTAAAAGGAAAGGTCGAAAGTTTCTGCGGTGCTACCGGAAATAAATTCTCGATTCTTCCAGCCGAAAATGCCACAGGTAATTTTATCAAAGTTACACAGAGATTATCTGTACGAATTCGGATCAGCGGTTATAATATGGAAAAGCGATTGCTTCCCGGAATGAGTACGGAGGTATCTATAAGAACAAGATAATATGGGTGAAAAAGTGCAGAATACAGAATACCCTTCAGGCCTTGTGCGTGTCGTAATTGTCGTAACCTGTATCATGGCATCTATGCTGGAGTTGGTAGATGTTACGATTGTCAATGTATGTTTGCGGCATATTGCCGGGAGTCTGGGGGTCTCAACAACTGATGTAGCGTGGGTTTCTACTGCTTATGCGATTTCCAATGTAATTATTATACCCCTTAGCGGGATGCTTTCACAGTTGATAGGGGAGAAGAAATATTTTACTTTTTCGATTGTATTGTTTACTTTCGCCTCATTTATGTGTGGAAATTCGACGGAATTATGGGAATTAATCGTCTGGAGAAGTATACAAGGATTGGGAGGAGGAGCACTGATGGCTCAGTCTCAAACAATCTTGGTGAAATCATTCCCTCCAGAAAAGTTAAATACAGCAACTCTGATCTATGGTATGGGGGTGGCAACAGCTCCTGCATTGGGACCAACGATAGGAGGTCTTATCGCAGACAACTATTCATGGAACTGGATATTCTTCATCAATGTCCCTCTAGGGTTGCTGGCAGCAATGATGTCATGGGCTGTCGTTCCTAATGAGAGGAATTTAAATCTCAAAAATAATATTGATTGGTGGGGTATAATTTTCCTTGCCATAGGCATTGGCAGTTTACAGTATGTTCTGGAAGATGGTAATAAGAACAACTGGTTTGATGATCATACCATTACTTTCTTCAGTGTTGTTGCGAGTATCGGTATTATTGCTTTTATACTGAGAGAACTGCATGTGAAATTCCCTGCTGTCAACATCAAATTGCTGAAGAACCGGAATCTGGCATTGGGTATATTTTTTAATGGAGTGATGGGTGCCTTGCTTTATATAGCTATCTATGCTTTCCCCCTGATGGCTCAGATCAATCTGGGATGGACCACAACATTAAGTGGATTAGCCTTGGTGCCGGGAACCTTTGTTTCAATCATAGGAATGGCAATCAGTAAGAAATTGATGGCAAAGGGTGTCAGTCCGAGAACATTGATGATCGGTGGATTTATCAGTACTTTTATTTTTGGTTTATGGATGTGTTATCAGTCTTCGGATTCTTCATGGTGGAATCTGTTCTATCCTTTGCTCTTCAGGGGACTTGGAATAGGACTGTTCATGCTCCCTGTATTGATTATGGCTTTGGAGGGCCTTCGAGGTCCTGATATAGGACAAGGAACAGGATTAGCTAATATGGCAAAACAACTTGGAGGTGCGCTTGGATTGGCTCTGATAGGAACTCACATTAGTAATTCGCAAGCCATGAACCAGGCTTTGTTGTCTTCTCATATTACGTCGTATGCGCCCAATTGCACGAATGCCGTGTCCGGTTTGACTCATCTGTTTCAAGGAATGGGCTATGACACCGGAAGCGCACAGGCTTTATGCTATAAATTGTTGGGTAACAGTGTCTTCCAACAGTCTTCATTATTAAGTTATCTGTCTTCGTTTCGTGCTCTGGCTATCATCTGTATAATCTCTCTGCCCCTTATGCTGCTTTTAAAAAAGCATAAGGACTGTCGGTAAATAAGGGTATGATTTTCTGCTAATAAGTTCTATTACCCGTTGGCGGAATTAATCTAGTGCATACTTGGTTTCTTCACACAGACTGTCGGTTGTCTTCCTCCGGTCATTGAACTGCCGACGGGAGATCAAATTCGGTATTTCTGACTTGCAGTCCTCCAGTTTATGATCAAAAGCCAGTGTTTGCATATCTCAAGAAAGTTAACGAACTTTACATACAGGTTACACATACGATGATTACATAGCTTAAAGATGATTGAACATTCTAAGTTACTAAAAATCAGCGATATGTGCAACCTTTTTTAGCATTTCTTTTTCTTGAAAATTAATTCCGCCAACGGGTATGTAATATATGTTCGTTAATCGTTGACTTCAATTTATTGAACAATAAGGACATTTGTCCCAAGTTAGAGCGCAATAATATTTCATTAATGATTCATATTCAATCGCTTACACCCTTAAGCGACGTATTGGATTCGAGTTTGAGACCTCTATACACATAATACGGCCAATAGAACTACGGAACGAATAGAATTAGTTTTTCTTCTAATGCACATTTTTCCCAAGTCATCCCGTTTAGAAATCATTCAAAATGTTTGATTCATGTCTAAGACTATTAGCAGCATCCGAGAATTCAGCATGAGTTGACCAATCATAAGGATAGCTAATCATAGATGCATCCTCCATCATATAACAATATATGCTCCCCAGCCTTGTCTTGACTGTGAAAGTAGGATGATCCTCACGATCCTCACCATCTGTAATATTTCCCTCACCATATTTGATTGTCAGCAAGGATTTCAAATTATCCAGTTCCGTCTTGGCACGGTCAGAGGTCAAGGAATCAAAATAGACCTTTGCGCCATATACCACCTTCGCGTCAGCATCATAGTAGACCGCTACATTTCCGGTCTTTCCTGCAAAGACGCCCTTAAATACACGAGTTCCGACAGGCAACTGTCTGTTTACAGTTGTCTGCACTTGAAAACCTTTGGCAACCAATTTCTTTTGAAACTGTTCAATAGTACCCGTCAAGGGAACACCTGCAAATTTCATGTGTTTAGTTTGAGCCTGTACTGATAACGTAAGAAACAGCAAAAACAAAACAAGAATCGTTTGCTTTTTCATCATCTTATCCTTAAAATTATTCATGCTCATGGTTATTAGTTTTATATCCTTATTCTGATCCGATCCATAGCATAACACTATGATCAATCACAAAGATAACTATTTTTATTAAATTCGTCACTTTTTGGGAGCTTTTTATCACAAATCCCTATTTTTGTTTAAATCATACGAACAGCTTCACAAGATGAAACTTATTAGGATAAAGCCAGTGGGGAAATTTCTCGAAAATCATAGAAAAGGCTTGCCCTAATGCCAGCCACCAGATTGATGACCATTTTATTGACATCAATAAAATGGTCAAACTGGGATCCGGATCAGAACGTCAGGTTGAAGATATTATGCTTACCCGTTACGTCTCCTATCTTATCGCACAGAATGGAGACCCGCGAAAAGAACAGATTGCTTTTGCACTAGTATAGGGTAACTGCCCCCGAAAAGAGGACTAATATAGTTCTGAATATGCACTTCAGCCAACTCATATCAAGTCTAAAAACTCATCTAAGCGTCTATTTAGAAGTTGTAGACTTCTCTACTAAATTTCCTGCAAAATCCCTGACGATATCATCATACTCACGAGTAACCGATTGCTTCACCTTAAAGAACACACGGAGCATTAATCGCTCTATAAACGAGATTTTATCCAAAAGGAATTCTCCTTCTATAAATTCGGACTTTTCTGCCACCTGTAGCATCTTCACAGGATAAGTCATCTCTATTTCACGAACAGCATGTTCTTTATCCATTCCACATACAAAAAGAAACAAACGTTTGCTTAACAGTTGTTCTTCATTATTCTTGCAAAATTCCACCATTTGCTTTCTCGGTTTACCTGCATAGACAGAACTTCCTAATACAATAGCATCGTATTCACGAACATCTAATTTTGTATTGTCCTAAAATGGGGATGCTTACAAGATATATAGATCTGGCATGAGCCTATTTGATAGGCGGATGTCATTTTAAAAATAAAGATAAGAAATAAAATTGAGAAATTAGAATGACACTTGTATATTTATGGTTAATTATGGCTTGATAACTCAATGGAATTTATTTACATGTAGAATCGTTGTGATATCATGACAACATAGCTTTTTTATATTTAAACATAAAAGCAAGCATCTATGCCATCGAATGTTTATGAAGAAAAGAGGAGCAAGCTGTCTTTAATTTATTAGATAATAATCAGATGTATTTTCTCTAATTCTTTCCAATGCTTAAAGAACTGGAAAGAATTAAATAAAATTAAAACGATTATAAGATCCTTTCCAATACTTTGAGTATTGGAAAGAATTGACTAGATTTGCATGCGTAACTATAACATGAATGTATTATGATAGAAAGACCTCCTCACATAACAGATCAACAATATATAGCCGCCTTGTTGGACAATAACAAACGGTCAAATGAGGAACTGCAAACTTTGTTGGATAAGATTAATGATGGTTATGAGTATTGGGACACTGTTAAATACAAGAAACTTCCATCTGGAATTACTGACATTGATCTTTGGACCTATGTAAAAGCTTCGAGAGCGAATCTGACTATTGGAGTTTGGCAGAACCCACTTTTGAAGCTTGGGTTAACAAATAGAATGCAACGCTTATGTCATGAATTTGACATGAATTTCGGAGGTTCATGGGGGGATAACTCTGTGATTCCGGCAGAAAGTCGCCAGCAATATTTGGTAAGCTCTTTAATGGAGGAAGCTATCTATTCGAGTCAAATGGAAGGTGCAGCTACAACTCGTAAGGTAGCCAAAGATATGTTGCGCAAAAAGATGACCCCACATGACAAGTCTCAGCAGATGATAGTTAATAACTATCAAACAATTAATTATATAGCTGAACATAAGAAAGATTCATTGACTCCAGAACTATTACTACATGTTCATCAATTAATGACAAGCAACACGCTTGATAGCCCAGATGATTCAGGAAGGTTTAGACAGAATGATGATATAGTAGTTGAGAATGGTATAACGCATGAGGCTGTGCATATACCACCAACTTATACAGAAATTCCATCTTTTGTGCAAAGCTTGTGCAATTTTTTCAATGAAACACATTCAAAAGTTTTTATTCATCCAATTATAAGAGGTATCATAATTCACTTTATGATTGCTTACGTACATCCGTTTGTTGATGGAAATGGCCGTACAGCTCGTGCCATGTTTTATTGGTATATGCTAAGACAAGGATATTGGCTTACAGAATATATGTCTATATCCAGAGTAATCGCAAAGTCGAAAAAAGCCTATGAGAAATCATTTCTATATGCGGAGGCTGACATGCTAGACATTGGATATTTCGTCAATTATAATCTCGGTGTCCTTAAAAAGTCATTTAAACAACTTCAAGATTACATTAAACGTAAACAATCGGATAAGAATTCTGCCAACAGATTCTTTAAATTGGGAAATATCAATGAACGACAAGCACAGATTCTCAAAATGTATTATGAAGATTCTGCACTTATCCTTACGGTAAAAGACTTGCAAGGGAAGTTTTTGGTTGCTCCAACCACAGCGAAAAATGATTTGGTATCACTTCTTAAGCGTGGATTAATTAAAGAAATAGCTTTTAACAAGGTGAAAAAGGGATATATTAAAGGAGAACTCTTCGACAGCCAGGTTATTGATATTATAGATAAACTGTAAATAACAGTTGAAAAAGGGGCCATCGATAATGATAAATAATAACCCGTCTGTAGCGTTATATTCGTAGAGTATGAACAAAAGCAGACACAACGATGTTAAAGATGGTCGACAGACAAACAATTATCCACATGTATCGGGTTCAGAAGATGTCGAGACGAGTGATATCTGGAGAACTTGATTGTAACCGTGAGACGGTAAACAAAACCATTATCGTGTCAAAGTGCTACAGGAATGAAGAAGCAACGGAAAAAGAAGTGTGATATACACGAGTGGCTGCGTGAGAAAGGATATGATATAAGTTATTCTACAGTCTTCAACTATATCCGTATGAAGTCCAACATAGACAGGTCTGAGGAAGCCTTCATCAGGCAGGTATACGCTCCGGGCTATGGTGTTGAGTTTGACTGGGGCGAAGTTAAACTTTACATTGACGAAGTCCTCACAAAGTTCTATATCGCCGTATTTACTTTCCAGTCAAGTATTTCTTCTGATTTTTCAGATCAAACAAATCAACTTCATTTGCCTTGCCAACCATCTTGCTGATCGCATGACAAACCTTTTCTGTTGTTCCGTATTTCGAACAATAAATTATTGCAATCTTCATTTTATCATCCTTGAATTAGTGTAAATACATAAAAGATCTATGATATGAATAGCATAGACATTAACTTACAGAGAGTTATGTAGTATTAAAATATTGATAATCAACAAAATTGGTCTAAATTTGGTCTAAATTATTCATTTAAGAACTCTGTCAACTTCCACTTCATTCCAACATTAAATATTTTATTATCTCTCTTGAGTTTAGATAAGAGATTGGTCACAAAATTCTTTTTAGCCGTAGCATCTTTATTTTGCGGTAATGATTCTCCCAAGTAATCAATTATTTCCATACGATTAGCACCCTTGTCTCCTATATTATTTACGCCACCACAAATCGGTAAGTTCAACTAGTTAGTGCAAATTTAGGGAATCTTTTGGTAAAAGCATTCTAAAAGGATATTGAAATTCCTTTTTTCTTCACATACTAGTCTATCTCCCTAAAAATAACTATATGTGCATTTCAGATGAATCAACCGAATAAAATTCTATGGAGATACCCGATTATCAAACCGTAATGCTGGACACATAATTAATGATCTTTTTCCTGACGTCAGGAAAAAAATATTCATGCCCAAAGGCGCTGTTAATATAGGATTATATATCAACCGATTGCGAACATAATATGAACGGCATTGCTCCGGAAAAACAGGAAATTCCATCCTCCAATACCAAGAAAACCAATATGTCTACCTTAAAAATTATTTCTAGTGTCTACGAAAAGGGGCTGGGTACAAGTGGGACATGCATTATAGACAAAAAATGTCACAGGTAAATACTATTAGGATTTTCTTGGGATAATCGTAGTTTTATCAGTTGGCAAAAGTACACACTCCTTATCTGCTTTTTTTGTAACATTGATACACCTTTCGCTATTAAAATACTCATTTATCTACATGTAACAAGTATAATTCGAATGGGTTATTATGCTATAGCATCTAAAGTTTATTTATCAAGTAAACCAACATGTCTACCTTAAAATTTCCATAAAAAGGGGCTGGTACACTTTTTATTGCACAAGTCAGAATAATTGCTTATATTTGCATATTATTCGTCATGAAAAGTGTTGTATTATCCAGTTTATTCGTCAGAAAAAGTGTTTACAGCAGTAGAATATTCATCATAGATAATGCATTAACAAGTTATTCAAACAGCAAGAAATGAAAAGAGACATATACAAAAAACTTGTAGAATGGAAGAACAGCGACAACAGAAAGCCACTGATTCTCAATGGTGCCAGACAGGTAGGAAAGACTTATATCCTTCATGAGTTTGCACAGAAAGAATATGAGAAATATGCTTACTTTAGTCTGGATCGAGACCAGAGAGCTGCTGCCATATTCAATGGAAGAGGAACTGCAAATGATATTCTCCTGTCGCTCTCTGCTATCAGTAATATAGACATCACACCGGAGAACACGATTGTCATCTTAGATGAGATTCAGGACTGTCCAAAGGCATTGGAAACCCTAAAGTTTTTCTGTGAGGATGCTCCAGACATCCATGTAGTCGTAGCCGGCTCTCTGTTGGGAGTATCCTTACACGATGGAGTCTCTTATCCTGTCGGAAAGGTGGATGAGCTTCGTCTCTATCCGATGACGTTCCTTGAATTCCTTGATGCTATGGGAAAAGAGAAATTAGCTCAAACCATAAGGGAAGGTAATTGGACTGTCACGAATCTCTTGCACGATGAATGTATCAGTCTACTCCGGCAATATTACTATGTCGGCGGCATGCCAGCAGTTGTGTTTGCCTATGTTCATCAGAAAGGCCTACAGGAAGTAAGGAACATCCAACGCCAGATACTCAGCGATTACCGGCGTGACTTTTCCAAGCATGCTCCTGCGCGGGAAGTACCGCGAATCAACATGGTCTGGGATAGCATACCTTCACAACTGGCCAAGGAGAATAAGAAGTTCATCTATGGAGCAATGAAGAAAAGTGCAAGGGCTTCTGACTTCGAGTTGTCCATACAGTGGTTAATTGACTCAGGGCTGGTCTATAAGGTAACAATAGTAAGGAGTCCGAAGATGCCATTGAAGTTTTATGAAGATTTTGGAACTTTCAAACTTTTCATGCTTGATGTAGGGCTGATGGGTGCCATGACAGACACTCCTGCCGGAGACATTTTGGTCGGCAACCAAGTGTTCTGTGAATATAAAGGTGCCTTCTCCGAATTATATGTTCTGACCCAACTCATAGCGCAAGAGTTTCCTGTGTATTACCATAGTGTTGACAATTCAACGATCGAGATTGATTTTATCACGCAAATAGGCAGTCGCGTTGTTCCCATTGAGGTAAAAGCAGAAGTAAACGTCAAGTCCAAGTCTTTGAGAACGTTCATCTCCAACAATCCGGATCTAAGAGGGCTAAGATTTTCCATGCTGCCCTATAAAGAACAGGAATGGATAGTGAATCTTCCACTTTACGCCTGTTGCTGCCTTGGAAATTTTAACAGTTAGGGCAGGCAATGGATTTGCTTCGGAAAAATGAACCGAATTGCTCTGGAACATGTACTTACTGAGATAAAGCCAGTGGGGAAAATTTCTCAAAGTTATAGAAAAGGCCAAAGCAGCCTGCCGTAATGCCGGCCATCTGATTAATGATCATTTTCCTGACGTCAGCAAAATGGTCAATACGGGATATGGAGCTCAGTGAATGAACTTTTCCCATACTCTTGTTCTAGAATAGGAAACCGGCTATAGCTTGACCTGACGGAATTTTTCAAGCTCATCTCAAGGATAAGAGATTCCTTTAAGGCATCTCCCAAAAAGTTATAGACTTCTACGAGATATTTAGAGAAGTCTGCGAATATCTACGGAAAGTCTTCTGAAATCTTAGAGAAATTGAAGATTTCTATAACTAAGTTTTGAATAAATGCGTATTTACGCAAATTTTTCTACTAATGCTGCGTAATACCATTATTAAAAACTATCTTTGCAGAAGATAGACTACACTTGGCAATCTGTGAACAAATTCACATCGCACTCGTTTACACTATCTTTTCAGTAGAAATAAATGCGTATTTACGCATAAAATTCTCACATCTATGATTATAAATAGAGCTTTCTATCTTAACCAACTGATTGAACGCCGCAATAATGGACGCATCAAAATTATCACCGGCATCCGTCGTTGTGGCAAATCGGTACTCCTATTTGAATTGTTCCGTAACTATTTGAAAAATGAAGGAGTTGATGATTATCAAATCATCGCACTAAAACTTGATTCGGCAAAGAATGCACGCTATCGTAATCCACTTGAATTGGATAAGTATGTGCGTGAGCAAATTAAAGATGCAAATAAGCAATATTACATCCTCCTTGATGAAATTCAAGAGGTGAAAGCCATTCCAAATCCATGGCTTGACGACAAAGATTCTACGATTGGATTTGTAGATACTTTACTTGGACTTATGGATATTAGTAACGTTGACATTTACGTGACTGGTAGTAATTCCAGAATGTTATCATCAGACATTATCACCGAATTCAAGGATAGGGGTGATGAAATTTATATCAATCCTTTCACTTTTAAAGAATTCCATGAGGCCTATACAGGAGATAAGAATAAGGTTTGGCATGAGTACATAACTTACGGAGGCTTGCCACGCATCATATCTGAGAAGACCCATGAAGATAAGAGTAAGTATCTGAGAGAACTTATCAGAAAAACTTATTTGACCGATGTTATCGAACGTAACAATATTCAGAATGATATATCTACACTTGATGATCTGTTGAATATCATAGCAAGCAATATAGGCTCCCTGACGAACCCGAGTAAATTAGAGAATGCTTTCGCTTCTGTCAAACACAAAAAGATTACTGACGTTACTATCAGTTCCTACCTTTCAGCGTTTGAAGATGCCTTCATCATTCGCAAAGCCAATCAGTATGATGTCAAAGGCAAGAAATATATCAATACCCCTTTGAAATATTATTTCACTGATATCGGGCTCCGCAATGCTCAACTGAATTTCCGCCAGCAGGAAGAAACGCACATCATGGAGAATGTCATTTTCAACGAATTGTATGCACGTGGTTTCAATGTTGACGTGGGCGTAGTGGAATATAACTATAAAAACAAGGAGGGGAAGAGCAAGCGAACTTGGTTGGAAGTTGACTTTGTAGCCAACAAGGGAAATACTCGTTGTTATATCCAGTCTGCCTTTTCTATACCAGATGAAAACAAACGTTTACAGGAAACCAATTCTCTACGTCGTATCAATGATTCCTACCGTAAAATTGTGGTTGTTCGTGATGCTATCATCCCATGGTATGATGAAAATGGTATTTACTATATCGGCGTAGAAGAATTTGTCTTGAACTATATTGATGAATTATAATAGCTATGAAAATCGGTAAGTTCAACTAGTTAGTGCAAATTTAGGGAATCTTTTGGTAAAAGCATTCTAAAAGGATATTGATATTCCTTTTTTCTTCACATACTAGTTTATCTCCCTAAAAATAACTATATTTGTATTTCGGATGAATCAACCAAATAAAATTCTATGGAGATACCCGATCATCAAACAATAATGCCGGCCACCCGATTGATGACCATTTTCCTGACGTCAGGAAAATGGTCAAACTGGGATCCGGATCAGAACGCCAAGTTGAAGATATAATGCTTACCCGTTACACCTGCTATCTTATCGCACAGAACGAGTATCAGTATCAGCAACGAGCATATAGATAATAATCGGTCCATACGTAGAATGATGATTGATTGGTGAGCATATCAATCATCATTCTTTATTTTCGCTCTTATTAAATACAAGCCAATAAACCACAGGCAACATTGTTGATATGAGAACCATGGAAATCAATGTACCGAAAAAGATAACCGTTCCCATAGGTCCCCACAATGAACTATTCTCAAAGATCATAGGCAGTACCCCTACAGAGGCTGCTGCAGAAGTAAGGAAGATAGGGCGTAGCCGTCTCAATCCTGCATGAAAAGCCGCAGCTTTCGCACTCATTTTCTTCTTCAGGCGAAGTTCTTCTGCATAATCTATCATAATAATGCCATTGCGTACCAGAATACCCATCAGACTGACCATCCCCAACACAGAAGTCAGGGTAACTTCCCTTTTCATCAATCCCATACCTACCGACACGCCAAAGACACACAAGGTCAACATAGAAAGATTCATTAAAGCAAGGCTTATTTTCTTGAAATGGAAAAGAAGGATAAAGAAAATGATCAATATAGAAACGATCAGTCCTTTAATTACCATAGGCAAGGTATCCATGTCTTTCTCCAGCATCCCCCCTGTACTCAATTCCACACCTTTGGGAAGGTGGACGTTCTTGAGAACTTTCTGAAGGTTTATCGCTATTTTATCGGCATTTCCACCTCTTATAGGATCCGCTACTATAGAAAGCGTACGTATACCATTTCTTCTGACAATGGCATCACAAGTCTGGTCAGGTTCTACCCTGGCGATCTGGTGAAGAGGAACAGAAGTTGTTCCCCCCATCACAGGAATATAGGTATTACGCAACTGCTCCACGGATCTATTACCATTCTTGTCCGATTTCAGAAACACATTGACGGGATAATCCTGTTCCCACAGAGTAGTCAGAGGTATACCCTGGCTGAAACGGACGGCAAGACAGGATGAAAGCCACGTATGACTAATACCCAGACGCTCCATCTCATCATCATTAGTCCGTACGAATATACCCGGTAACTGGCCTTCAAAGTTGGTCCGGACAAGTTTCAGATCACAATCTCTACGCATGTATTTCGTTACTGTATCGGCAGCCTGAAACAATGCCGAGAGACTATCTCCAGAAAGACGAAACTCAACAGGATATGTTGCATCACTGTAATCGAGTTGTTTAAAAAGGACCCGTGCATTAGTAAAATGCTCTGCATATCTGTCAGCATCATCATCCAAGACACCCACCGTCTCCTTGTTACCCGTCGTATTCACTATCAGTTGGGCATAGTTGTCTCCTCCCAATTTAGGTGCATAAGTAGCATGAAACCTCGGGGAACTCTGTCCGATAAAAGATGTGACAGAGACCACCCGTTTATCCAGACGCAACATCCGTTCGACACTGTCAGCCACTTCCGCCGTCCTTTCGATAGGTGAACCTTTTGGAAGATATATTTCCACGGCAAACTGGTTACGGTCTGCGATAGGCATCAATCTTTGAGGAAGAAGAGAAAAGAAAAGAACCCCCAAAAGGATTAAAGAAAAACCAACAAACAAAGTTATACGAGGATGAGAGAAACACTTTCGGAGCAGTTTCTCATAACCCTCCTGAAGCAAATTCAGAGGAGTTCTCCTTTTATCCGTTTTGGGTAGAGGCAACTCCTTGCGAATCAGGCGACTCTGCAAATAAGGAACAAGCAAGAGAGAGACCAACAGAGAGATTCCAAGAATAATTGAAATAGCCCACGGAAAAGACTCTACAAAGTCACCCTGCATACCATGCATTGTAAACAAGAAGGGGAAAAATGTGATACTAATGGCAAGAGTCGCAGAAAGAACTGACTTGAAAAATTCTTTCGGAGCAGCGAGTGTTGCATCACGGATAGCCATACCCCCTCCCCTTTTTTCCATATAGTTATCAATAATAACGACAGAATCATCTACCACCATACCTAAGGTAACAATCAAGGCAGCAAATGTGACCGTATTCAGTTCAATACCAAATATGTAAAATAATGCCAATGCACTGAAGATCGTAATTGGAATAGAAAAAGCCGATACCGATGCTACGCGCAACGGCATAAACAAGACAATAATGATAATTACAGAACATACCGCTATAAGCAATTCTCGCAGAAAGTTATTAACACTATTACTAACCACTTTACTCTGGTCTGTGATATAAGTCAGCCGGACATCCTTAGGGAGAGTTTGTCTGAAATGATCCACAACCGTTTTCACTTCCTTTCCCATCTTTACGATATTACTGCCATCACGCATTTCTATGGACAAAAGGACGCATTTTCTCCCATTATTTTTAATATAACCTGCCCTTTCAGGATATTCTTTCCTGATACTCGCAATATCTTTCAGCCGCACCACATTCCCCTTAGTATCAGAATATACCATCTGTTCTGCCAAGTCCCTCTCATTGCTAAAAGGACTTGAGACATGGATAGGAGCCTTAAACGAAGAATTGTCTATACTTCCACTCTCTGTAACGAACCCCTGCGTAGTGAGTCGTGAAAGAACTGTAGATGCACCTATTCCATACTGAGACATCTTATCATAATCAAGATAAATCCCGATCTGCTCCTTCTGGACTCCATATTGCTGGAGTTTAGAAACGTCATCAACCCTACGTAGTCGATCTTCCAGATTATCAAGGTAACCTTGCAGTTCCCTGTATGTTTTCTGATTACTATCAAGAGCCAAGAGGATGGATGAAGTTTCGCCAATATCATCTTTCGCCTGTAAGGTAACGACTTCTCTAGGCAACTGAGCCCTGAATTGAGATAGTCCCTGCTTGAATTTAGCCCAGAATGCATCCTTATCCCTGACATTATCATTCAATTCTATCACGGCTATAGCCATCCCATCCTGAGACATTGAATACGTCTGCTTCTTATTGACTTCCTGATAAGAAAAGATAAAGCGTTCCAAAGGTTTAGTTACCCTACTCTCTACCTGTGCAGATGTAGCTCCCGGGTAAACGGCAATCACAGCACCCTGGCGAACGACAAATGTAGGAAATTCTTGTTTCGGCATGACATACAGTCCATAAAGTCCAATAACTACCAAGACCCCTACTACAAGCAAAACGATCCGGTGATAATCAAAAGCCAGTTCTATAATATCCTTTTTCTTCATCTTGATTGCACGCTCATTCCCTGACTGATCTTTTGTATACCCTCGACAATAACTCTGTCACCATCACATAGTCCTTTTCCGATAACAATTCCCTTGCCAAGAAACGTTTTCAAGTTTACATAACGTCGTATGGCTATACCGTTTTTATCTATCCAGACAAAATTCTTCCCATTCGTATCCAGTAAGACCGCATTTACCGGTACGATAATTTCTTCGGGAGACAAACTCCTTTGTACCTTTAAAGAGCAAACCATTCCGGGTAAAAGTTTGTGATCATTATTAGGCATCCTGCATTTCACTTCATAAGTATGAGAGACGGGGTTTGCCATGATTCCTTTTTCAGTAATCCTGCAAACATATCTGCGTCCGTCCAAGGCAGCTACATCGACGATAACCTTCTGACCGACCTTCAGAAAAGCAATAACATCCTCAGGAACCGAGAACTTGATATTCACATTATTTATATCCACCAATTTCAGAACAGGCTCACCGGCAATGACATTCATGCCACTTTCTACATTCTTCGAAATAATAAATCCATTTTTTGGAGCTCTCAACTGACTTTTCCCCAAATTATTTCTGGCAATAGCTGTAGCGGAGACCGCTTGTTTATATTTGCTTTGTATCTCCACCCATTTGATCTCAGGTAAACTTCCCTCCTCATAAAGTTTTTTATATCTTGTGTAAGCATCTCCTGCCTGCTGCGAGGAAGCGAGAGCAGAAGAATACAAGTTGCCAATATCCTCAGAATTAATAGCTGCAAGTAGTTGTCCCCTCTTGACATATTCGTCTTGATCAACATTGATTCTCTCAATGTGGCCGTTTACTTGAAAACTAAGTGATATACTGCCCGTTTCTTCCACAGTTCCCACATAGTTGTCAGAGTATCCATAAGTATTTCGCATGACCTTAATTTCCTTTACTGCTGTAGCTTTTTCCTCATCCCTCTGATCGGTTTTAACTGTACAGTTTCCAAGTATCAAGATTACTAACAAGAAACCCATGAACCGTATTTCTAATATTATATTCTTCATCATATTTGGAAAATTAGGATCTTTTACTCAATACTTCTGTTTTATATAAAGACCGACTGTTCGGTCTCTATATAAAGCAAAAAAAAACAGTTGTTAATAGTATACAACAAGCATCTTTTTCATCCTACTTTTTTATCAGATTATAAAAGTTCATATATGAGATCTTAATATCACTACTGGACAAACTATCATTAAAGGACTTGTACAAACCTTTTCCAAAAGGCAACATCACAAAATATTCAGCCATAAAATCAACATCCAAATCAGTTCGAAGCTCACCCGACTGAATAGCTTTCACAATGATTTCCTTCCAAGCAAGGATTTCCTGAGCAATGATTTTATCCGCGATTTTCCTGAATCCCGGATAATGATCACCTACCTGGAACATAAATTTAAAGAAATGATAGTCAGCCAATTTATTTGAAGTAGCTTTCTTGAATAATCCTATATAGTTTTTCTTAAACGAAACCGAATCGATTATTGCATCCAATAATGAAGAAGGTTTCTTTTTAGTTGACAATGAAAAATTTGATAATGCAGGAAGGAAATATTTGTTAACCACTTCTTCAAATATCTTTTCTTTACTACTAAAATAGTGGTACAGTCCCCCACGAGAACATCCAACGGCTTCTTGAATATCCAGAATGGAAACATCATCATAATTTTGTGAGAGAAAGAGAATCATTGCCCTTCTCAAAATCTTATCCTTAAGTTCATTCATACGCATTACATTATAGACCGACTAGTCGGTATTGCAAAGATATA
>CAVYLQ010000033.1:0-67226 GCA_963769405.1 uncultured Prevotellaceae bacterium
GAAAGTACTCAATGCCGACCAAAATGGTTCATTATGGTATACCAAAATGGTGCATTATGGGGTAGCGAAATAGTGCATTATGGTATACCGAAATGGTGCATTATGGTCAGTGCCCAAACCCTATTAAAAATCTCGGTAACACCTTTCAAAAAGTTTTCCGGTTCTGTTCCAGTCCGTAACGCCTTTTATCAGAGCACTTTTCATTCTGTTATTGGAACAAGAACTTGTATCCCATTGATGTCCACGCTACATAAGAAGGGCACTACTGGGGTTAATGATTTTTAATTGCAGATAAAGCTAAAGAGATTTAAATCTATGACCAGTTGGTCAGATATCATTTTCATGAAGTCCCAGCAGTTTATAAGAAACTATTCAGAGTGCGCAATTCAAATCATAAGACCATTGCGATGATTAGTCTTCGATGATTTACAATTTTCAGGATGTTCTAATTCTGAAACGAGGATATCCACTCTCGTACAGGGCTTATGTGATCTATAGTCTGTACCATGGAATTTCCTTCTTAATTTGCCTGCATACCTCTTTGCCAAACTTTCATTACCATATTTTTGTAAAATCGAATAAATGTGCTCATCGTTTTTCCGGTACTTAAACTGGGGATCATGCATCTTTTTCCTCAATTCTTTCTCCAATTTCACTATATATGCATGTCGGTCTATCGCTGTATCTAAATATGCGAAATGAAGATAGTACCATAGTTCAAAAGCCTCATTCGACCATGCGGCATTTATACGATAGTGTGCAGCAAGTTTTACCGCTTCATTAAAGTCGGACTTACCATCTTCATCAAATACTACCCATACCCTGTCAAAAGACAAAAAGTTTTCCCTTTCTTTTTTGTCTTTAATTTCTTTAGTTTTTTCTACGAGAGGAACCGTTGCTTTTCCTTCTCCTTCGAGATTTACTTTCAACACTGAAGAATATTTTGGATTCTTTATAAGAGATTTGAAATAATTCGGCTCTGTTTTTTCTCCTTCACATATAATGAGAAATCGTACGACTTTCGGTTTCCATCCAACTTTAACCTGCGATGCTTTTGCCTTAGAAACGTTATATTCAAGTTGTTGGATTTTGCTTTTACTCATCTCTCAATCCTCCTATAAATGGTATTGCTCCATAGCGACCGTTGATATAGTCCTTCTCGAAACTGCTATCATTACGAATCTTATTACCCTTCTCATCATGAAATTCGACGAGAGAATAAAGATCTGTAGAATCACAACGGTCTTTCTCTGTAAACCATATCTGATCCCGTCTGAAATATTCTCTATGAAGAAGATTCGTATCATGCGTATTAAAGATAAGTTGGGCTCCATGCACATTAATTTCAGGATCCATGAAAAGTCGAACGATATGACGCGTGAGTAAAGGATGCAACTTTGCATCTAATTCATCAACCATCAGCACAGCACCTCTGATCAAGGTATCAAAAACCGGGCCAGAAATCTGGATCACCTTCCTGGTGCCTTCCGACTCCATTTCACTTTCAGGAAATGCTTTCTCTCCTACAATATTACCTTTATCATCATAGATATTATGAGTCGTGAACGGTTCAATGATCTTCCCATTATCAGCATCTTCTAGAACACGTTTCCTTACATCATCAGGAATTTGCTTCATTGCATCAAGAAAGTCCTTGGATACATCCTTTTTCTTCAATATAATGTTATTGAATCCGAGCTGAGTTTCCGCAAAAAACTTCTTTGCCTGCTCATACCCCTGTAAATGCTGATGAAACATGGAAAGAGTAAAACCTTCATAGCCTTCACACTCTATTCCATTAATCGCATTGAAATGCAGGAACCACTGCATTACCTTCTTTGAGATCGTACCATTAAATTGTGCCACAATGGTAAGGAAAAGGCGATTCTTAAGAGTCTTGCTTTCAAGGTTAATCCCTTCAGGAAAGTAATTTTTTGAAATCTTATATTCATCCTCAGCCCTTAGAAACAAGTTTCTTTCTGCCCGCTTGCCAAATGGTAACGCAAAGAGATATTCACTGATAATATGAGAAGTATCATAACTAAAACCATAACGGTATTTCGTTTCATTGCAAAGAAACTGAATCTCAAAAGTGGTGGGCTTTTGCTTTGATTCCTGATCCAGACAAAAAGGATCATACTTCAGATTCTCATCCGGATTTAATTTCGAAGAGCTCATCACGAGATTCCGCATTAAGGCCATCGCCTTAATCACATTACTCTTTCCACTGGAATTGGCACCATAAATAACAGCAACCGGCAGTAAGCGATAATGTCCTTTCTTGACAACACTTTCTTTCAGTTCCTTGATATTTGTCGCATTCATGCTCAGCGTTACCGGGTTCTTGAATGAGCGAAAATTCTCAACTGTAAAATAGACTAACATATTCCAGATTATTATTTATATAATGGGAACAAAGATAGCCATTTAGGTCTATATATGAGAAAATATCTCAAAACTTTGCATTTTATTAACCAATAACAATATATTAATGTAACAAAATGAGAATTATAGGAGAGAGTAACTCATGCTATATAAAGTGATACCTGCGTGAACAGAGCCTCAGCAGAAGGAGGAGTGTCAGTCGCAGAAGAGTCCATCAAAGAATGCCGAATACCTGTACTCTACTTCTAAATTGTCGAATAATAAACTCTTTTTCCAAAGTATTCAAATGTTTTGCCATAAAAAGTTTTCCTTTCCAGTGGATTGACCTTCATGTAGTAAAGATAGCTTTTATTTCGCAACACCTCGATGTTCAGTTATTTTTTTATCTTCCTCTGTTTGCTCTGTTTCTGGGCCTTTTATAAATATAGCCACTTTCATTCTCTTAGATTCATCTTCTTCAGGATCAAATTTAGAGATAACCACATCAAAGAGATTCCTCCCCCAACCCGCTTCTACATATTTTATTATAGACTCTGAATCTTCTGAAGAAAGAACACCTATACAATATCTATCTCTTCGATCATCTTCATTTATTAAAGTCTCTTCCTTCTCAGTGGTTTCACAGAACAACTCTAGTTCATCATCTTTGAACATGTAACGTGGTTCTTGTCCATTCTCTTTACACGCCAAGAAAAGATGCCTTGGCTTTTCTTTTAATAAGTGCCAGACTCCAAAGGCATCATACTGATTCGAATTTTGAACCTGACACTCTTTCAAAAACACTTTAGTTTTACCCATAATAATAAATTTTATTAATTTCTGAATCGTTGTTCAATAGACATTTCCCGTACTCTGTCTAACCAATTGATTATCGCCCGAGGGGAGTTCTTATGTTCAGCTGATTGATTACGCTCAGCAGCCAAAGTCATTAAAGAATATTCCCGCTCTATAGATGTAGAAAAAACGCCCTGATCATCAGTATTGATGGAAACAGCAATATCATGACAAGGATATGGAGTAGATAGTCCAAAATTAAAAAACCGGAAAATAGGATGTTCATCATAACGTCCAAACTCCCCAATCTTAAAATTGGACGACGGATTACACTCTATAGCAATATGCTTTCGCTCTATCTTATCAAGTAGATTCTGTTGAATCTTTTCCAACAAGGTATAAAATTCTTCTTGATATTGTGGTGGAATAGTAAGCGTATCTGCCTTATTCCCTCTTACAACATATTTATAAGAATGATAAGCATCAAAAAGTTGTCTGGCTTTTTCGTTTCTTAAGGCTGCTACAGTACCAAAATGGTGATTAAAACCTGCAAAGCACCATTGTTTATCTATAGTTGTCTTCTGTTTGCGAATATTTTCAGCATCCATATCAGTTCCGATAGTTGGAGAATCACCACGCAGAAGCCATGAAAGATAATAATCATCAATATTATCAGATAATTCCTCGTGTTTATTTTCATTGAAAATCGAATCGATAATATTCTGTCTGGGCTTTTGAGTACATCTATATATTTCATTGAAATATTCCAGAAACATCATCTCCAACCATCCACATAAAGGAATATAGCCCATCAGTCTGATGCACTTATGATGGAGCCAAGCTAAATTATCTAAAATAACCTGTTTAGTAGAATTGATAATATTATAACGTTTGACATAATAAGATTTTACATCTGTCCCCAATACTAACGCATGACCAAGGCGATCTCCATTAGTCAGGTTCAAAAATATCAAGGCTTCCTCAACGGCCCGTAGCCCATCAACCATTTCCAAGAAGTCTTCACCGACATGATACGTAATATTCAAATCTCGAGGATATTTGTCCAAATCATCTTTTGACTGTAATTCATGACCTCTCAAGAACCTAAATGCCTGAGCAAAGACCTCCGGCCGGCAATGAATCTCAGAATTGGCTGCATCAAGACCAACCACCTTACCAACAAGACTGTCTTTCCCCCATTGCTCACGGTCATTTCTAAATTGATAGATAGCATAAGCCTGACTTTTAATCTCTTTACGCAATTTTTCGTGACGATATCGATGACCAAATATCGGTTCATCACGTTTCTTAATAAAATGAAAAATAAAATCATAATAATCATTATGATCATCGTCTATTTCTTTACAAATATCTTTGAGTGAGTTAACTATCTTTTCAACAGAATCTTTGGGAGTAATACGAACCTCCATAAAACGGATGTCAGGCTTCTTCCTTTCTTCTTTCCCTTTTTCCAAGAAGCCCTCAATAGCAGCTTTATAGAGTACCCGCTTATACGAATCCAACAAATAATCTGTTTTCTTTTCTTCATAAGAGGAAAAGTTGTCAAAACCAACTCTATTATTCAATTGCAAGACCTCTCTTCGGAAATAATTTTTATAAGTCAGGTAGGCATAAAAAAGTGTTGCTATATCTTTTTTCTCTCCTTTATCATCAGCATAAATAAACTTAAATACAGAATAAAGAAATTTTCGTTCTGTGGAAAGAGCCTTATTTTCAATCGGTTCATAAGCATAATGACTCATTGGAATATAATCCAAAATATCATCATCTTCCAAAACCTTCTTCTGATTCTGTTTAACCATTGATTCAGAAAACTGCTTCTTGACCATTTCACGAGTTTGTTTATAACGCTGGGCGATCTTGTCATGTAGACAAACTATTTCCAAACTATCAGTATGATGTTTTTCTTTAAATATTTCAACATTGCTATTATTAAGTTCGTCATCAAGTTGGCTTAATGTAAAATCCTGAGGTATGCAACCCACAGCTCCGGCAAGATAATACCTAATAGCCGCTGCTCTTTTCATCTTTTCGAAAAGATGGTCATCAATATCTTTGTACTGATGATCCGCATGATCCTTTTCAAAGTTTTTTTGCATGGTTCCAATATGATTCATCATGCAAAGCCAACTTAAATCAAAATTATATGATGATCCCATCAGATGCATGTGTAATTCAGCCATTGGCTTTTCAAACAGTTCGTTAATTTCCTTGCAGTCATGTCCTATAAAGGCATCCCAATCAAAACTTTTATGCTCTTGACTCCAATGAGAATCATGTGAAGCAAGGTATGAGGTAGTCAATATATCCTCACCTATATTTGAAGATAGGACATGCCATCTGAGTAAATATTCATAACGACAAACAGGCTCTCCATCTCTCAGCATCAGGCATTCAGAAGAAAAATGGAGCAACATATTAAAGACTGAATCCGATAAATGGAATTTCAAATTCAGACAGGAATCAGCAGGTAACATCCACTTGTCCTGAATGATTTGATCTATCATCATGATCTGAGCAATAGAATTTTCATTATCCACCTTAAGAAGCCGATTAATAATTTCCGACTCCTTAATTTCTGTATCCAAATGTTCAAATTTATCTACTCGCTTATTATTAGTAATTTGTAAAAATCCAGCTTTTTGAAGTATCTCGTCACCATCCATTTTAACAAACAAGGCCTCAATAGCTTTACTCAAATTATCCATGGTATTTAACTTTAAAATATTTTCTTTAATTTACTCTATCAGTCCCTTCAGCTCTTCCATCGTTAACTTGTTACCACCTGCATTGAAAAGGTCTACAGTTTGCTTCTTTTTCTCCTGCAACAGTAAGATTTTCTCTTCTACTGTATTTTTACAGATGAGGCGGAAGATCATGACATCAGACCGCTGACCTATACGATGTGCACGAGAAAAGGCCTGATCTTCCACAGCTGGATTCCACCAATCATCCATCAGAATAACACGGTTGGCAGCAGTAAGATTTAATCCTACACCACCAGCTTTCAGACTGATCAAAAAGACCTTAACATCTCTATTGTGTTGAAATTCCTCGACTACCTTTTTCCGATTAAGCGTATCACCATATAAATGAACATAGCTAATACACATCTCCTGCAAATATTCTTCCATCTCTTTAAGGATACTAACAAACTGTGAAAACACTAGTACTTTGTTACCTCCCTTAACTAGTCCTCCAATATAATCAAGAGCACGCTCTACCTTAGAAGATTTCATTTTTCCACCACGATACAGAGTCGAAGGAAGAAGATTAGGACTTACACACGCCTGTCTCAACCTCAGCAACCCTTCAAGGGCAATGCTATTCAACCTTCCGCTAATACCCGTCTTTAACGCAGCCAAAAATACAGCCTTCACATTATTATATATAGTACACTCTTTATCGGTCATCATGATATAGACGTTCTTCTCAATACGGGCAGGAAGATCTTTCAGAACCTGTTGTTTCGTTCTTCTGAGGATAAAAGGTTGCATAAATTTCTTAGACAGCTCCACGAACTCCGGACTATCTAAGCTCACCTTTTCTTTTGTAATGGTTTTGAAGATACCTCTCATGGGAGGCATCAGTATCATAAAATGAGACCATATATCATTGATACTATTTTCTATGGGAGTACCCGTCAAGATAATTCGGTGACATGCCGTCAATTTCTTGATCGCCTGGTATTTTTTTGTATCCCTATTTTTGATAATTTGTGCCTCGTCGATAACGATGGTATCATAATGTTCCTTACAATAAGCTTTCAGATTCAATCTGAGAATATCATAAGAAACCAAGATAATTTTACAATCATGTTGAGGCACATGACTTTGGATACATAATCTATCTTTCCATGCCGGAATAAACTTTTTTACTTCATTTTCCCAATTATAGATTAAAGATGTAGGAACAACCACCAGGAAAGGTCCATGTACATTCTCGATACAATAAAGATGAGCAAGAATCTGAAGAGTTTTTCCTAATCCCATTTCATCTGCCAACAGACATCCTTTATGGTTCTTTCGCATTTCTGCCAGCCATATAACACCTCTTAATTGATAAGGACGAAGATGGGCATTTACGCTAGACATAATCCGTTGGTCAATGTTCTGCAACTCCACATTTGTTAATGGTATATTCTGACTATAAAGTGCTAATACCGACCCATCATCCCCCAGTTCTTCTACCACGACCTCACTTTTCTGATGCGTGATGTCATGAGAACGGAATAACTGAATATCTTTGCCGACTTCTACATAATTTCTGCCCTGTAAATAACCATCTAATAATTGTCGAATGACACATTCATCTGCTTTAATATTCTCATTACGGTCGAACCAGATAATTCCAGAATGGCTTTGATGACCATATACTTCACTACGAGAACCCTTCTTGCCTTCAACATAGAATTTCCAGCCTTTTCTTTCAAGGTCCCTTAGAAAATTCACATCATAATCAGGCAAACTCATTTCAAGTCCATTTCCTTCCATATAAGGCCGTACATCCTGTAACCATACTTCCTCAGCCATTTTATCCCGGACGAAAATTGTTCTATCTATGGTTTGACAGGGATAAACGTTATATAAAGGATAAAAGGGTATCAAGGCATTTTCGTAGACGAGTCTAATCTTTATGTGATTTTTCCATTGAGAGAGATTAGAAATGTAGAGCTCACCATACAATAAATGGCCACAAGACAAAGAGATTGAAGAAGGTATCGGCAACAATAATCTGGTCTTTTTTATAGACCCTCTGCTTTTCTCTTGCTTATAATTCCATGGATTTTCTTTAAGGAGCTGTTGTAAAGCCCCATTTTCGAGTATTTTGCCATCTATAAGAAAAGGCTGCCTATCCATCCCCAGTTGATTAAGAGCCAAGACAATTTCCAAAGGACTCTTTAACTGACTGTAGCACAGATCTTCCGTAGACACCTTTCTAATAAAAGGCGAAAGTGTGGATGAATGTGTATCCTTACACACCTCAATGTCCAACTGATAAATATGTCCTTGACGAACTTTATAAATACAAATTAGCCTATATACCATTCATCTGATAATAATAGCTATAGCCATCTACCATTCTCTTAAGCAGATTATGTTTATACTTTTCATTACAATCTACCTGCCGAACGGACCCCTTCCAGCCTTGAAGACGTCCTTTAAAATTGAAGTGATCAATCCGACAATCGCCGCCACACACATATCTCAAGTCACAATCCTTACAAGGCTCAACCGAGTCAACCGAAGTTTGCTTAAGTAACTGCTTCCCCATTTGCAGAAATTCCTTCAAAGGTCGCTCTCTAACATTCCCATAACATTGTACTTCCAAAACCCTGTTACAAAAATATACATTCCCATCAGCAGCAATTGACATTCCACCAAAGCCACAATTTCGTAAGGCTATATTAGGATCATGTCCTTCAATGAAATTAACATCTGCCACATGAGGATCAACATAATCCTCTATATTACTGATTGCTTGATAATATCGCCGATTCTGCTCTTCTGTATAATGAACTTCTCGACCAGGTAGAAGTTTCTTAGTCAATTTGAAAAACACAGCTTTTCCTGTCTCCTTCCTGATATTATCAATAAAATGTTTATAGTCTTCTGCCGAACTCAAGTTCTCAAACGTAAATGTTGTAGCAACAGATGTCCTGACTTTATTTCGTGCAAATTGGACAACAGTCCTGACTACACGATCGAAATGATGAGAACCTCTCACCTTAGCATTATCCGGCTCATTAACGCCATCTATACTAAACTGTACTTCGTCAATGCAAGGAGAGAGCCGGTCTATCATTTCCTCAGTCCAAAGAAGTCCATTAGATAAGACTGTTACGCCCAAGCCCTTATCGTGAGTTAAACGAATAATTTGTTCAAAATCCGGGTTCATTAAAGGCTCACCCCCAGTAAAGGTTACATTTGTCCCCCCACATTCATTAAACTGAGATATGACCTCTTCCCATTCTTCCCTATGGAGTTCATTCTTCATTTTTATTCCAGCACTCATGAAGCAATGAGCACAATGAAGATTACAGGAATTTGTCAGATAGATATTCAAGAACTTAGATGCATCCAAGAGCTTACATCTTGGCACATTTTTCGTGCTCCCCAATTTCCTAGCACAAATTCCGGAAAGCACATCTTTAAAGTCTCGAAGACATTGTTTTCCTTCCTTTTCATAAACCTCGCCGATAGAGTAACCAGTAATAAAATGTTCAAAAATCTCCTTTTGTTGTTCATTGTACAGCACCATCCAATTGGCCATACTGACACTCAAGGCTACAAAAATATTTTCGAAAGGTATAATCCGGATAGGTTCAGGAAAAAGAAGAACGTCATCAAAATCTAATTCAGCATTTCTTTTTACCATGAAAAACACCTAATTTTAGGAGGATGGGGACCGGAAATTAAATTTCCGGAACCCACTCACTAATAAAAAATAGTTTAGTTATCGTTTACATCACAACGTTTGAAACAATACATAGCTCCGACACGCTCAGTATCGAAAGAACTCTTTTCTTCCCAATGAAACGAAATTGTCTTTTTTGTCATAACTTAAAAATTTTAATAAAAAATATATACTTTAAACAATTATCTTATTTTTACAAATAAATTTTAGAATGGTCTGCCTGACAAAAATATTCTAGTAAATCTACCATACCACCTATATCCGTCAATGACACTACTTCGTTTGGCGTATGCATGTATCGACAGGGGACACTCAACAAAGCAGTCATTACGCCCCTCCCCGATACTTGAATCAGATTAGCATCCGTTCCCGTAGGATGAGAGATAGGCTCTATCTGCAAAGGCAAATGATTTTTCTTCGCCAGTGTAAACAACTGATAACCTAAAGCCTTATTAACATTTGGGCCTTTGGCAATCACGACACCACCACCCACTTGAATATTTCCACTTTTTACAGGCGACATAGATGGGTAATCTGTAGCGTGCGTGACATCAACTGCGATGCCAATTTCCGGTTCAACCATCAACGTAGCGGTACGAGCACCCCTTCCGCCTAATTCCTCCTGCACACTCGCCACGAAATAGATATCATCATCAATTTTCACTTTGGATAATCTTTGAGCAACAGCCATCAATGCGACTATGCCCGTTTTGTCATCCAAAGACTTTGAAGTTACCACATCATTGCCCAGCATCATCGGATCAGTACGATAAGTAATATAATCACCTACTTGAACATTCGCTTCTGCGTCTCGCTTATCCTTAGCGCCAATATCTATCCACAGCTCATCGGGCTCCCAATCCTTTGCAGCCTCCTCCTTGTTCTGTAAATGTAACGGCTTTTTACCAATAACACCATATACAATTTTATTGCCATGATGAATTTCCACTTTCTGCTCAAGCAGGACATTGGTATCAATAGCACCTACTTCCTGAAAATACACAAAACCTTTATCGTCAATATAGGTTATCATAAGCGCTACTTCATCAGAATGAGCTATAAGCATTATCTTATGTTTACCATTCCCCTTCTTATGAGCAATGACATTGCCACTAATATCTATTTTTACCTCATCCACAAACGAAGTCATAAATGAGGCAAATTTATTCAGTAACAACATCTCGTCCCCAGACGGGCTCGCTATAGGCAGTATATCAAATAATATCTTTTTAATTGTTTCCACGATCATAAGTTACTAAAAAATCACACCACAGAGAAATTCCGCATCTTTATGTAATTCTTTACACATTCCCTCTTACCATTAACAGCGCCCACGAACAAGGAAAACAAATCTATCAAGCTCAATATAATAGAAGCGCCCACCTTTATAAGATAACACACAAAATTTCATCTTGATGTGTGCAAAGATAGGAAGAATTGAGCATTTCTCCAAAATAAATCTGAAATTTTTCATAATCTATTCGTAAGTGTCCAATTTATATCCATACCGCATAAACAGGACACTTCCAAGTGTTCGTAATTTTAGTTACGGATAAAGCAGATGTGAACACAAAAACAGCATACCTTAAAGGGCAGGTAAGATAGCCTATCTTAGACACCTGCAAATTTGTCAATAGAGGAAGGCCAACAACTCGTTTTGCAAGAAAATGTAATCTATCCCTCTATAGGCTGAAACTTGTATGATTTGCTTATTGTATTCCTTTGCTATATTAATTTCTTTTTGAACCCATATGGAATTCTTAGTTTTTGGTGTGAGTAATAATATAAAGCAATCACAGTTTATTATCTCATCAACTATACGTCCTTGCTTGTTAAGGGACTCATTATTAAGACAATCAATAAATGATTGTCCATACTTATTTATAAAAGTAGACAGTTGGCTTAATATATACTTGTTAAGAATTGTCT
Organism: uncultured Prevotellaceae bacterium; assembly: GCA_963769405.1. GTDB lineage: Bacteria > Bacteroidota > Bacteroidia > Bacteroidales > Bacteroidaceae > Prevotella. The sequence goes on from CAVYLQ010000033.1 coordinate 11,527, forward strand.
CGGTATCATTTTCATAAAGTCACGACTGCAAATCGTGTCAACAGATCCGTGCCCAATTTTACTTGTTCCTCAGCCATTCCAAGAAGTCTTGACGACTAACACCCATAGTTCTAAGGTTAGACTTTACAATAAATTCGGGTACAGGATCTATAGGTGTTTGTAATGATACTTTGAAGCTCATCTTGCCATACGTTCAATGTATGATGATGCTCATTCTTTTTGGGCGGCGGCTTTGGCTGCCTTTGTCTTTTTCTTGACTGATTGGGAAATAACATTCATGGGAATCATAGGAAGAACACAACCATCAAGATCTGTACCAGACAGATCCTTAGAGAAAATTCCACGCAAAGCACCAAGTGTAATATTTATGAAAGTATTAATTAACTCCGGAGCTGAAGTTTGAAATGACTTGTCATCTTTTTGCTTAATGACCTCTTCAAACGGCTCAAGTGTAAACACTGCTCTAACGGAGCTTTCCGCCAATGCCACATTATCATTAGTAATAACACGTGCCCCCACTTCCACAGATATGGTTTTTTCCTTGAAATCAGCTTTTTCACGATGGAAAAAATCAAAAGAGACGGAATCCTTATCTTTCAAGTTATACTCATAGTTGAATTTGAATTCAGATTCTCTGAGTGAAAGTATTTTATATCTTATTTGCATATTACATTAAACACATTTAGCATAATTATCCTCGTCACAGATTTTGACAGACTGAGAGACACTCTTGTAAGTGTGTAAACATCTACTGAGAACAACGTTCTCATTGCATTCTTCCTCCAACTTACAGATATTCAGCAGCGTAGTATCAAGCAAGTGTATGTCCAAGGCATGCTCAATATCAGTCATTGTATCAATCGTCAAGTTTCTGTCTCCGAAAAGGATGTCAGAAACTTCCGGGGCAGATTTTCCAATCTTCTCTGCAAATTCTTTTTGTGTAATTTTGAGTTCACGAAGCCGACGGTTTATTTTGGTCGCAATGATTAACTTATTGTGCACCTTGCGTTGATTGGCTTCGCCAAATTTAGCTAAAGCTTCAGCTACTAAGTTTCTATTCTTCTTCTCTGCCATAAAACTTCATAAGCAGGACAGTTATGTTAACGGTGATTTATATAAATAGTCATTTACATTTACAAGAAATACCCTTGTCTGGTATCTGTTCCTTACTTAGGCATAATCTGACTATGATTTCTCACCTGTAAATTATCGAAGTCTGACTTTGACTTGATCTGCTTGATGATAGCTTCAACAATATGATAGATTTCAGAATCTTCTGTATAGTCTGCCACACAAGCGAAATTCACACGTCCATCACGAATCAGTTTTTGCGCTTCATCCTTCTTCCTTTTATCTCTTGCCTTGTACACGGCAATGGAATTTCCTCCCTGTTGTTTGATCAGTCTCATACAGGGGATATCCGTATCTCCATCACCAAAATAAATCATCTGGCTGAAAGGGACCGGCCGATCTTTTTCAGGCATATACTCATTGACTTTCTTGTTGTCGGAAATCTTGTCGATTCCCTTGTTGATCATAAAGAGAAACTGAGTTTTGGCTGTAAAGTCAACAGCTACAGCAGGCCAGATGGCTGTTCCGTTTTCATCATACATGAAGGAGCAGGCGTATATTTCCTTGAATTTTCTGGCAATAGACGTACCTTCCACCATTTCCTTCAATCCTGAGGAGTTCAAATAATGCAATACGGTCACACCGTTCTCTCGTCCCAAGTCATTGATGAGGTCAAACCATTCATTCACACCCGGATAGAGTTCGATGCTTTTGCCAAAATTTTCAAATGTCTCTCGCTTGACAGGACTGCCATTGGCATGTGACTTCTTAATCATCAACTGCATATAGCACAAAATCTCACTGGCATTCTGATCTTTCGCCAACTGAGCATTCTCTGCCCAAAACTCTTCCTTATTACGGATTCCGATGGCTTTTAAGAAATCATACTCCTGCATATTGCCGGGAGACAATGTTCCGTCAAAATCATAAATCAAAGCTACTATAGGTTTTCTCATTCTCACAACTATAAATATAGAAACCCAGCCTGTCAGAATAAACTAGCAAATTCATTTGTTTCTATCTTCTTTATTTTATAAGGGATCTCCATTATGCTGACTTAAATGTATTGTTATCACCAACTACAATAGTATACATCTCACAAGAAGAACTGTCCTCAGAACCCGAAAAGTGTTTCTCTTCAATAAAGGAATTCTCTAATCCTTCAGGATCAGTCACTTGTATCAACTCATATCCAAGAGCCTCCTCTATTTTACAAATTGTACTCAAGGTCATATTTTCATTACCACTAAGCCATTTGCTCATCTGCTGTGGGGACACGCCTAAAGACTCAGACAGTTTCGTCTTGGAGATTTTCTTTGCTCTTAAGATAGTCATTATATCAAGGGCAATATCACCCGACTTTTTCAGCCATGATTGATTTTCTTCCAACCACTTTGTCCTCTCAAGCCAACTAGAGCGGTTGCTTCCAGCTAAAGCATTTAATCGATCAGCTATTCTGCTCATCATCAAATTGTTTTAAGTTTTCCTGATTAAAAATTTCCTTATCTATAAGATATTGTTTCAAACGACCCAGTTTTGAGACTTCTTCAGCCAAACCAGGTGTTCCTTCATAAGTCTTTGTCAATTTAATGCCCCCGCCTCCGATAACATATATATTGACATCCACTTTCACTGCATAAAGTCTCAGCACCGTCCTATACGGAGAGGTTTTTCTACTTGCGCCGTGTATCTCCGATTCCACTAATTCGTAATAGCCACCTATGTCACCCAGATGAATCGGTTCAAACTTATTATCAAAGTCCGGGAAATTTCCATTAATCGTATTGTGATACAACTGTGACAACCCTAATTGGAAGTTAAAAGCTTCATTCCGTACTAACATCACCACATCATTTTCAGAGTATCCCTCCCAAAACTTGTCTTGCAGGAGACGAACGTTCTTATGAATAAAATCAGAAACATATTCTATATTCGCCCAAAGCTTAAAAAGCCGGTCAAATTCATTTTCCGCTTCTTCATCATATTTGATGCTATATAATTTCGATGCAAAGATAGGAAATAATTCCACAATTTCGTAAACTTAAAAGTTAAATATTAACCTACAAGTTGATATTTGATGAAAGTTATTCTTTTTTGAACCATCTTCAACCAAAATCATTGTGATTAAATAAATTAAAAGGAATAATCTCTATGATGAAACCTAAAAGTAGAAAAGAAAATTTAGATTATTCTATTATATCAGATATGCCTACGGCGCCAACGCCCATCGTTGTCGCTCAGAATCTTCCATTTTTGACGGGATTCATTTTATAAGCGTCCCGTTTTATCTTCAAAAACACCATCTGGCTGCAAAGTCAACTTTGCAAAGATAAAAAATTTCAGGGAATAATAACATCCATTCTTATTACTTTTATTACCAAAATCACCCCATTTGGCCGAGAAAGAACATAAAAAAACAGATTATAATACATCTGAAACATTAAAGTATCAATCGTTCACGACAGCAACACTAATATTTCATGACTTCTACAGCATTTATCAAAGACCTGAAAGAGCAATTCCTTTCAGAATCATCAGAATCAAGAGCAGCAAGCTATGGCAATATTTGAGCAATCCTAAAAGGAATGAACGAAAAGGAAGAAGAGAAGTATACTCATAAAAAAATCAGATACCCACCATGAAGATAAAAGTACGAAAAAGAGCAAAAGAATATCGCAATCCTGTTTTTTTGTATAACTTTGCAACTGTAAAGTATAAACCATTAATTTCGATTTGATAACATGAAAAAATATCTGTCCTTTTTCGCCATCTTACTTTTGAACGTTCTGACTTTGTCAGCACAGACAAAAGGATACCATTACATTCCAGCTAACAACCCATACATCCATTATTTAGGCCGAGTCAGTTTCAAGAACCCCACATCACCCTGCATGGTCTTCCCTGGAACAGGAATGCAAGTAGAATTTACGGGAACATCCCTACGAATGAAAGCCAAGCCCAAGAGCGGTTATTTCATGGTAAGAACAGACGGGCTCACTCCACATAAAATCTTCTTTTCCGCCGGAGACTCTATCCTGACCGTGGCCCAAGGGCTGAAGAACGAGAAGCATCTCTCTACTATCATGCTGGTCTATGAGGGATATGCCGACAGACCAGAATTCAGAGGATTTTACACCGACCGGACAGCAACCGTATTACCCTTTAAAATCAACAAGAAATTAAAACTCGAGTTTATCGGCAACTCCATCACCTGTGCTTACGGCGTGGAAGCAAAAAGCGAGAAAGACCATTTCAGCAATGCCACAGAAAACTTCTACTATTCATACGCCAATCTGACGGCTCAGGCCCTGAATGCCCAGAATATGGTCGTGGCCCGCTCCGGAATCGGCATATACCGCAATTATGCAGGACCGCAGAACGGCAGCAAGGACAATATGAGCAAATGGTATGACTATACACTGATCTTTGACTCCACCCAAGTGTGGAACCCCAAACGGTATATTCCTGATGTAATATGTGTAAACCTCGGTACGAACGATCTCAGTACCACGCCCTATAATCTCAAACTCTTCAAGTCGTATTACAAGCGGTTCATGATCCATCTGCATACCCTTTATCCGCAGGCAAAGGTCATCATGACAACCGGATGTATGCTGCACGACAAGGCACTGGACGACCAGCGGAAAACATTGGATGAAATACAGAAAGAGTTAAAGGCAACAGGATACAAGTCCATTTACCGTTTCGACTTCACCCCATCCGACGGCTCATTAGGTTACGGAGCAGACAGTCACCCCTCCAAAGCACAACACCGCAAAATGGCAAGAGAATTAGTACCTTTCATAAAAAGGATCACTAAATAGATCCGATTCAGAGCACCCTGTTCCACACGACCACGATGAACAGCACCCTATCCATCTATTATGATACAAGTCATTCCGGCGCAAAAAACATAATATCGTAAATCGGGAAATAAGTAATTCCCTCTTCAGTATGTATGTCACGCCCATTTGAAAGCACACAAGCCTGATGAATATTATAGTTGTCTATCTTAAGGAATCTGTTCAGTGCACTATGAACCGTATAGTCCTTACCCGACTTTACCTCAATGGGCAAAACCGTTAAGTGATCAGGATCATCTATCAGAAAATCCACTTCCCCTATTTTCTTATTATCATAATAATATAGTTCAAATCCATGCGCTTTGAGTTCCTGAGCCACAACTGTCTCATAAACCGATCCCAGATTAATGCTCCCTATATCATCCATCACAGCCTTAATATTATTACGATAGAGGATTCCTGTAAATAACCCCACATCATTCACATAAAGTTTAAGAAGGTTCTTACCAGCATTCTGGACCAATGGGAATGAAGGTTGGCTGATGGCTTTTACTTCAAGAGTAATGCCAGCAGAAATCAAGTAATCAAATTCATCCTGATAATCAGCCATTCTCTTACCCTTCTTATCTTCAATCTTCTTTGCTACTACCCTTTTCTTCTTATTCTCCAGATTTGATGGTACCATATCATAAATGCGCCGGATCTTGAGTTTTTTATGACTCTCTTTTTCGTATTTAGCCGCATCCCGCCCATACAGATCATGGATTTCGTGATGAACCTGACGAACATTAAAGATATTCTTATCCGCGATAAATTTATTTACACAGTCCGGCAACCCGCCCACAAGCAAATATTGCTTAAACAAATTCAGCATCTTATTGTGTAGAGAGTCGGGAAGTGACACCCTGTTTCGGAAATTCTCCCGAAGCGTATCTATAACCATTTGTCCTACCCCATTGGCTAGAAGGAATTCCTCAAAATCCAGTGGATACATGTGCAGGCGGCGTATGCTACCTATTGGAATGGACTGAGTTTCTTCCAATGTCACGCCAAGCAATGAGCCACTCGCCACATAAGTAAAACGGTCATCATCCATCAGAAATTTGATAAGTGTCAGCAAGCGCGGATATGCTTGTATTTCATCTATAAAAACCAGAGTAGAGTCCCTGTTCTTCATCTTATTGCCTGCAATAACACTAAGGGCCAGATAGAAATCATTTACAGTCCCTACTCCTGCAAACAATTTATCGCCGTTCTTATCCTCCTCCATATTAACCTCAATAAAATTAGGAAAGAGTTTTTTACCAGCATGGCGGATAATATACGATTTCCCCACTTGACGTGCTCCGTCAACAATCAGCATTTGCTTGGATCCAGAGCGGAGATATTCAATTATCTGGCTTTCTATTTTTCTATACAACATACACTTTTCCGTATTTTCAGACCCTGCAAATATACACTTTTCCTATGAAAACAGCAAGCAAAAAATACACTTTTCCGTATTTTTAAGCCCCTAAAATATACACTTTTCCGATTTCATCATAAAAATATTGTACCAGCCCCTTTTAGTAGATGTGTCAACAACCGACCTGTTTCACAAAAGGAAGTCTGCCTAAGAGCAAGATCAGACGGGCCATACGTGGCAAGATGAAAAGATCACTTACGCTCTTTTTTCTTCATCCAACTATTGATTATCCCGATTTATGTTTTATCTTTGCACGAAATCTTAGACGAACATTCAATTCATTATGTCAGAAATCATCATCAATCCTAAGAAACAAAGAATGGCCATTCCCCATTATCTCTGTATCAATGAACAGATATTGGGAATCATGAAAGAAAAACCGATACACATCCAGATCCCGGCAGGAACCTACAAGATTACCATCAGAAGCATGTTCAAGTTTATTGAATCCTCCATCACCGTGACCGTACAGGAAGGAGAAGCCTACAATGTGAATTTCTGTGACCGTGAGCGAATCTGGAATATCCTGTTCAATATTGACATGGTATTATGGATCATCAAAAGAATTATCCACATCGGAGCACCCTGGGATGCCATCTATGAAACCGTAAGCAACGGTTTCTTTGCCATCTGGATCATCCGAGTATGGATCATCCGAAAGAAATACTTCAAGATGCAACTGACAAGACCAGACGAGCAAAGACTACAAGGTCCGGGAAAGCATTAGAAAAACACTATTTTACAGGTTCTATATACAGAGATTTTTTACAAGAAAAGACTAATCCATCTACATCCTACAACTATTGGCAATGCGAAAATACAACCATCGTACTGTCCATACTATTCAGCAAAACTATAACCAACCATAAAGCAGATACTAAATCCAAAGTTGCCTTAAGACTATAAAAAGGGTATGAAAGAAACACTTGATGTCAGAATCCTTTTAATCTACCTTTGCAAATGTTGCTATCATAGAACCGGCAACAGCAAAAACATCTTATCAAAAACATCATGAGCAAAAGCAATGACATCAAAATGCTTACCCCGCATTTCAGCAAGTGGGAAATGAAAAGGTCAGGTATAGCCATCAGGCACAATATTGCCAATGAGCCAAACGCAGAACAATGGAAAAACCTGTACAACTTATGTTTCAATATTCTGGAGCCATTGAGACTCCGTTTCGGCGCCATTACCATCACCAGCGGGTTTCGCTGCAAGCAACTGAATGATCTGGTCCACGGCGCCATCAATTCCCAACACTGCTGTGGAGAAGCAGCAGACATCTATATCGGATCAGCCGAAAAAGCCACGAAGTATTTCGATTTCATCCGCCAGCATACCGATTTTGACCAGCTCATTGCAGAGCCAGCAGGCCGCCGTATTGCAGAAGCAAGATGGATTCATGTCAGTTTTACGACACGAAGACCCAACCGCCACCAGATTATTACCAAATAGACCAAGAAAAATCAAAAATAGCGAAGATGAGCTACCTCAATAGCCATCTTCGCATAAATACCAAGATAAGTTTCTTCCATCAAAGATCTTCCAGAAAAAGCACGACAGACATCAGGGCAAGATGATCCGACATCACCTTTTTATGCGTGTTTTTATAGTAAATAAATTAAAGTCGGTGAGTCTCAATTATAAATTATACTCTTTCAAAATCAAGATCCCCTACACTTTCTTCAAGCTTTTCTATCAACATCTATGCTGTTCCCTTCAGATCAATGACTTCTTGAAATCTTATCCCAGTAATTCCCATTTATCCTCGCATCCCCTTCAATGGGTTCATCAGAAGATGTCTCAGCCCCAGTAGGATCAAGAGATACCGTTCCGGTATTCTGATCGACATTCACACCCCCAGACGAACTTGCAATAAAAGACTCACACTCCAATTCAATCACTCTAATAGTTGGTTTCGTGTATTTCATAAGTTTATTACATAAGATTTAATCTTTCATTTTGTATCCAGGCAAAAGCCATGAGGGCGACTGTTCAATTCCCCCCGTGGAATTCTACTTCCCCTGAGACGATATCTAGAACTTCCAGTCCCCGAAGTACCCTCCTTACTAATCACATCAAGCATTCCCTTTCCATCAACAATACACAACTTACATTTCTCCGCATCCTCCACAGTCATATACCAGCAGAAAGCCTTCAACCTGCAATCAGTATTCTTACAATAAAAGAGTTTGTTATCTGAAAGCATATAAGCCCTCAGCCCTTGGAGTTGCTTATCCCTATAAATACCGACAAAATGATTACCGTTCATATCCACATCTACCCGATCATCCCGATAGTCAACAGGCAAGTCTACAGAAGGCTGAGCAATGATATAAGGAGCTTGGGCGAACCTGCCCGAAATCAGATAAGGTACATTTGCCTGAAGGTCATCACCCTCCACTTTCCTGAACACGATTCCTGTACCCTCCTCTCTGTCGAGTTCATAAGCCTGGACATGCAATCCGAATACCTCTTTATAATTACGAACCCCACACGGCAGCATGAGCGTATTGAAACGATTGTCTTTAAACTTACGGTCAACCGTAATCACCGTATCCCCTTTTATAGACGTCAGATCACTGCCCGAAGCCATCAGGTTCCGATACCCATCCAACCGGTCAATCCGATAAAGCAAGACAGCACTGTACCTATCCGGATCACTTTTGTAATAAGCATCCGTAGGAGCACTATAATAACACATATTTTTCTGATACCTCAGCGTCAGATTCCCCATGAGCATCCTGAATTTCCTTCCAGAGCCCATCAGACACAAATACCGGGAAGTCGTCTCCCCCTCATCCGACCGATGACGGTATATTACCGGATATGTGGTATCCTGAAAGATATAGAAGCCATTGGTGACATCATACATCTGATACCGGCAATTCCCCATGACTGTCCGTTCCGCTTTTATACAAGACGTACCAGGTCACTCCCGGGAACAGCAGTGGAAACCTGAGAGAAATAAGGAGGACCGCCCATATAGTGTATAATATGGTAAGCTGGTATATAAGAATCTTTTGAGATATGACAGCCTGCATACCCATATCTCTTTTTCTCGACTGACCACATCAGACGAAAACAAGTATAAGCCGCCATCAACCAATTCAGTGCTATCAGAAGCAGACGTAATTTGAGTAAGTTCAGTTTGTGCCCTTCCCGGTTCAGTCATCACCATGCAAAACGCCAGAAGAAGAACACGATTTTTACAAATCATATTCAGAAACGGTTTTTATCGTATTAGATATTACTATGGCAAATATACAATTATTTTTTGTTTTGACAAAAAAAATGATATAGAAAAAGCCAATATTAGAGTATTTTCTACGACAAAAACATCAATAGACTAAAGTTTTCAACAACTTTGAATCCATAAATATCCATTTTCTTTATTCAGAACATTATTACTTTTCCGATTCTATAGAACTCAGTAAACTCTTTTACCATTCTCAATTTATGTAAAAAAGTAATATCTTTTTATCATTTCGATAACAGGTCGAAAGACGTATTCCGCCAGATCGACTAAAAATCCGGCCCGGTACTTAATGGCACAAGTACCGGGCCGGAAGAATATATATCAATGCTCAAAAGAGATTAAAACTCACTTGTAAAATGGAATCTGACATGCTTGAAATCCTGTTCAGCCATGCTCAGCATATAACCAGAGTCCGCGAGGAACACATCACGTCCTTCCCGGTCCTTAGCCATATACTGGTATTTCCGTTTCCTGAAATCATCCAGTTCATCCTTGTCATCTGATTCTATCCAACAAGCTTTATACAGATGAATCGGTTCCCAGCGGCACTTCGCATTGTATTCATGTTCCAGACGATACTGGATGACCTCAAACTGCAATTGTCCGACTGTTCCGATAATCCGACGATTATTAAACTGGCTGACAAAGAGTTGGGCAACACCCTCATCCATCAGTTGTTCAATTCCCTTATGAAACTGTTTGCTCTTCATCGGGTCATCATTCTCAATATACTTGAAAAGAAGCGGAGAGAAACTTGGCAGACCCTTGAAATGTAAATTCTCCCCCTCCGTCAGCGTATCCCCGATCTTAAAAATACCATTGTCAGGCAAGCCTACAATATCTCCCGGCCAAGCCTCATCCACCGTACTCTTTCTCTGAGCCATAAACTGAGCCGGAGAAGAAAAGCGGACTGTCTTGGAAAGGCGGACATGCCAATAAGGCGTATTCCGGACAAACTTGCCCGAACAGATCTTACAGAAAGCGATACAACTCCTGTGGTTCGGATCGATATTAGCTGTAATCTTAAAGATAAATCCCGTAAACTTCGGTTCCGAAGGAAGGACGATCCGCTCTTCCGCCTTGGTTGTCCCGGGATTAGGAGCAATCTGCACAAAACAGTCCAGCAACTCCTGCACACCGAAATTATTCAAAGCGGACCCGAAGAATACCGGAGCCATCTCAGCACTACGATAGCTCTCTTCATCAAAATGAGGGTACACCCCCTCAACCAGTTCCAGATCACCACGCAACTGTTCTGCTCCACGCTCACCCACATGCTTCTCAAGATCCTTCGACTTGACATCGACAGAAATTTTCTGAGTGACCCGTTGCTTGTCCGGTGTGAACAAGTTTAACTGATGTTCAAAGATATTATATACCCCCTGGAAGTGCATTCCCTCACCGATAGGCCAACTCAAAGGAACGACATGAGTCTTCAGTTCCTTCTCAAGTTCGTCCAGCAGATCAAAAGGATCACGGCCCTCACGGTCCATCTTATTGACAAAGACGATAACCGGCGTATTACGCATCCGGCACACCTCCATCAGTTTACGAGTCTGAGCCTGCACACCTCTTGCAGCGTCAATGACAATGATGGCAGAGTCCACAGCCGTAAGCGTACGGTAAGTATCCTCCGCAAAGTCCTGATGCCCCGGAGTATCCAGAATATTCACTTTATAAGGCTCGCCCGACATGCCATCCGGCAGATAATCAAATTCCATCACCGAAGTAGACACAGAGATCCCCCTCTGTTTTTCGATGTCCATCCAGTCAGATGTAGCCGTCTTTGTAATCTTATTATTTTTCACAGCACCCGCCACCTGAATCTGTCCACCGAACAGCAGAAACTTCTCCGTAAGAGTTGTCTTTCCTGCATCCGGGTGAGAGATAATAGCAAAAGTCCGTCTTCTTTCTATTTCATTCATTTTCCCAATTCTGTATTCATTCCCCTCCACGTTTTTATTAAAGGAAGAGAACATTCAGCCCCGATATTCCATCAAAGAACACCAAGGCATCCTAAACCATCTAATCAGCAATTTATAGTATCAAATTCCGGTGATACCACTTTCATATTTTTCATACAAACAAGAAGACTATCAAGCCAATAAGGAATCTTAACGCCAAAAGTCTCCTTTATTTTTGTCTTGTCCAGTACCGAATAAGCAGGACGTCTCACCGGAGAAGGAAACTCATCACTATGACACGGCAGGATATCACAAGAAGTATGGCCAGCAAACCTCGCGATCATCTTCGTAAAATCATACCAGGAGGTAACGCCCTCATCAGAGAAATGATAGATGCCCGTATGTCCCTTATAAGCACGGGATTCCACGATATGGAAGATCACCTCAGCCAGATCACCCGCGTATGTAGGCGTACCACACTGGTCAAAGACCACCTTCAAGGCAGGTTTCTCCGCAGTAAGTTTGAGCATCGTCTTGACAAAATTATGTCCGAACTCAGAATAAAGCCAGGCTGTACGGATAATGATATGATCCACGCCAACAGCCTCGATCTTCTCCTCAGCATGCAGTTTTGTTTTTCCGTAAACCCCTGTCGGAGTACCCTTCTGGTCCTCCCTGCAAGGCGTATTATAAGGATCACCACCAAACACATAATCCGTACTGATATGAACAAGCAGTCCACCTACTTCCTTCATAGCAAGTGCCAGGTTCTCTGGAGCGGTTGCATTCAGCAACTCACAAAGATCACCATTACTTTCAGCCTTGTCCACATTAGTATAAGCAGCACAATTGATGATACACTTAATCTCATTTTCACCAACCATCCTGCGGATATCCTCCCGATTCGAGATATCCAGTTTCCGATACCCTTCACAGACATCCGTGAAGATATAATTATCCTGACTTTTTTTTGCTACGAGTTGAATCTCATTTCCAAGTTGCCCGTTAGCACCAGTAACCAATATATTCATTGCATCCACTATTTAAAATTCATGTTACACAGTAAAGAAATCATCACAACGCCTGCTATCTCTTACAAGACAACAAGTCTCAACTATGATCCCCGAGATCAAGTTCTCCATTACGATCCTTGATATAATAGTCACTCAGCATTCCAACGAAAGTAGAAATCTCCTTGACAGCCGCCTTCGTTTCAGGGGTAATTTCCTTGCCCTGCATTTTCAGAAGAGTGGTACCATAAATCGCATCAAAGCATGTTTCGATCTCACTCTCCTTCTCCAAGTCCGTGATAGCCATACGAGGATTGTCCAAGCCCGACTCCTGAGCCTCCTTAAGCAGTCCATGCCTGTTTCTGCTCCTCAGTTCCACGATATAAGGCAACACCTTATAATATTCAGCATTATAAAACGGGAATTTATTTGACTGAAGAAGGCGCTGATGCAGATCAACCATATCCGTCATAACCACCTGATTGATATTCAAGTGACCGAACTCTCGTTTACCCTCCTCATTCATCATTCGGATAAGATCCCCGAACCAATCCTCCTCCTCATCTTTCTGATCATCAGTATAACCAGTAAACTTGGAGATATAATTTTTCCTTATCTGAACCAAGGAGCATCCCATTGCCCGGATTGTATCCTCAATCTGCCACATATACAGCAGATATTCAGCAATATTTTCTTTTCTAAGTTTCTTAGCAATAAACACAGCAGAAAAAGTTAAGAGTTAAAAAAAACAAGAAGAACAAAGTTTAGGGTTACCCCCTCACTTATGCATCAAGAAGTTGATAAAAGACAAATTGAATATTGTCCCGATGAGAGCGATAATAGAACATACAATAACAATACCTCCAATGATATGATTAATGATACGGATACCCTGTACATCGAACTTATTACGGATCCTGTCTACCGTCCAAGTCAAGCCATACCACCACAAATTAGCTCCGAAAATAATACTCATATAACCGACAGCCATCTGAAAAGGATGTCCAGGCATAATGAAAGCAAACTGAGCGAAGAGGGCAATAAACAGAAAAACGATCAGCGGATTAGCAAAAGTAATCAAAAATGCCGTGACCCCATTATGCAACAAAGTACCTTTACCTTTATTATTAGTAAGGTGCGCATTTTTCATCGGTTTACTTCGATAGCAATAGATACCAAAAAGCAGGAGCACAACGCCACCGATCACCTGAAAATAGAATTTCGTAGACGGATTTTTAAAGAAATTCAGTACGAAACTCATACCTAAGCCGGTAATCAGAGCATAAATGATATCACTCACTGAGGCTCCCACCCCCGTGATCATTCCATACCAACGTCCTTTGTTGATTGTACGCTGAACACACAGGATACCTACCGGACCCATTGGTGCAGAAGCGATAATGCCAATCAGCATACCCTTGAAGATGACATTCAGTATGTTAAATTGAAGGAAATCCATATTAAGTTGCAAAGATACGTATTAATCACCTATCTTGCAAATAAATACAATCCTTTTTAAGAATCAGTGAACCAGACCAGTATATACAAGCATCTCATGAAAAAAGCAGTGCTGAATCTTTCAGCACTGCCTGTCAAATCAATTTCTTATTTTTTCTCTCACCATCGTCTACCAGCCGAATCTTTTCAGCAGCAGAGTAAGGATGAATATTATTTTACCTTAGGTTCAGTCGTATCAACCACATCCCAGCCTACAGCACTGGCACCAAGAATGGCAGCAGAAGATCCATCTAGCGTACTGACCAGGAACTTAGCCTTCCCCTTGAAGATATTCAGCACATGCTCATCATAACTTTCTATCAACGGTTTCATCAGCAAGTCACCAGCTTTAGTCAGACCACCAAAGAATATATATGCCTCCGGACTCGAAAAAGCAGTAAAGTTTGCACAAGCCTCACCCAACATACGCCCGGTGAATTCATAAACACGCTTAGCCAGTTTGTCTCCTTTGGCAGCTGCAAGGCTGACATCCAGAGAAGTGATCTCTTCAGGGTTCTTCTCACGGAGCAGGCTCTCCTCTTTACTGTCCTTCAAATACTGACGGGCAGTACGTGCGACACCAGTAGCAGAGCAATATGCTTCCAGACAACCCTTGCGGCCACAGCCACACTGACGTCCGTCCTTACCATTGACCACAGTAACATGACCCAGTTCCCCGGCAAATCCGTCACAACCATAGACCATCTGACCATTGATAACAATGCCAGAGCCAACGCCGGTACCCAAGGTGATTTCAATAAAATTCTTCATTCCCCGCGCTGCGCCATAAGTCATCTCCCCCAACGCCGCTGCATTCGCGTCATTAGTCAGAGCCACAGGAATTCCCAGTGCCTTGGAGAATATATCAGCCAAAGGTACAATACGAGTATGAGCCCAAATCAAGTTGGGAGCATATTCAATCGTACCATTATAAAAATTACCGTTAGGAGCTCCGATACCCATTGCCCGGATTTTCTTGATTCCCCCTACAGAGTCAATAACCGGTTCAAGAGCAACCAGAGAAGCCTTCACGAAATCCTCTACATTCTTATAAACCTGAGTTTTGATTGCTGTAGTAGCCTTAATGACACCACGGGTATCAACGATACCAAAAACGGAGTTAGTCCCCCCAAGATCCAGACCGATAACGTATGGTTTCAAGACCTCTACATTGTCTCTATCTGTTGCTTTTGTTGCTGTTTCTGCCATGTTTTCCTATATTAAGTAAGTTTCTATTATTCCTACAAAGTTAGGAAAATCTTCCGAACATTCAAACGATTTCCCTATTTTTTTCTTCTGTTCGCCCACACAAAGACAAAGCGTACTCCGATCATTTCAAGGCGTCACTTTTTACCACGAGACGTCACCTCCATTTCAAGTCTATTCAAGCAAGCAGATTACCCCTCATTTTATACGGAAAACAGCAGCAGATATCCCATTCAATGTAACCCTGTCAAATTTTCCCTCAGATCTGTAACTCGCCCGACCAGAAACCAGTTGGGCAATACCCTTACCTAAATGAGTTATCTTTGCACACACCTTCCTGTCACTAGGATTAAGAGCCACAATATACGTCTGGCCACCGGCAAAACGCTTATAAACCATCGGATAAGGCTTTTCAACATCACTAACCAATTCCCACGATCCATCATTATTCAAAGCCGGGGCCGAATGGCGCAGACTGATCAGATTACGGGTAAAGTTCAACAAAGAATTCTTGTCTTTTTCCTGAGCAGAAACAGTAATACGACCGTTATCCGTAGCTACAGGAAAATAGAGTTGATCCGGCGAACAAGTAGAGAAACCAGCCGTTAATCCAGGAGTCCACTGCATCGGTGTACGTGTTCCTGCACGATTATTACTCCCCTCCCTGCTCTGCAAGTTCATCTGATATTTCATGCCTATTTCATCCCCATAGTAGATGAAAGGAACTCCCGGCATAGTCAGGAAGAAAGTCATGGCCACCTTCAACTGGTCAAATGTATTCCGCGTACCGATATTCGGACGCTGATAATCATGGTTAGCCGTCGGCAGGGCGATATATCCAATCCCCTTCGTCCTTTCATAAGCATCGGAGAAATTGTTCACAAACTGTTTCAGTTGTCCCTTACCCATCTTGTCAAAATAACACTCACCATAACCATCATTCCTGTGAGACTCTCCCCACGGCGTATCAGGAGCAAAGAAAAGAGAAGCATAACCCTTGATACCAAAATGAATCATAAAATCGATATTGAAACCAGCAGGAATGGCTTCGACAGGATTACTCCATTCTGAAATCAAGACACACTGGGGATAATATTTATCTTTCCAAGCCCGCATTTCATTCCAAAGTTTCGAAGTTTCTATTTTATCAGGATCATTCTTAACCAAAGAAGAAGCCATATCCACCCTAAAGCCATCTATTCCCTTATCAAACCAGAACGACATGATATTCCGAATTTCCCGACGGACAGCCTGCGGACCCGACGCCGTTACCGGTTGTTCCCAACTATGATCAGGATGAGCAAAACCATAATTCAATGCCGGCTGACATTCAAAGAAATTTTTCTCATAATATTTTGCACGAGGAGCATCCATTTCCACATAGCGTCCTCGCGTACTGGAATGCGGATTCGGATCCTGATGTCGAAGAGCTATCTCCTCCTTATCCCGTTTCGATATGGTATCTGTCCAGATATAATAATCCGCATAATGACCATTCGGATCACCAGTTGCACTCTCCTTAAACCATTTACACTGATTACTAGTATGACCGGCTACAAGATCAAGACACACTTTGATTCCCCGCTTATGAGCCTCCCTGATGAGATTAACCATATCTGTATTTGTACCAAAACGAGGATCAATCTTATAAAAATCGATAACATCATATCCTCCGTCAAACCAACCAGACTCAAATACAGGATTCAACCAAATGGCATTGATCCCTAAAGATTTAATATAGTCCAGTTTTTCCGTTATTCCAGGAAGGTCACCGATACCATTACCATCCGTATCCATATAAGAAGACGGATAAATCTGGTAGAACACTGCATTGCCAAGCCATGCCTGTCCCTTTGCAGATACAGCCGACTGAGCGGAAACAGATCCACCCATTGCCAAGGCCAATATCACAGTCAATACTATTTTTTTCATCATCTTTTGCTTGTTCAGTTATTAAAATATCAAGATTACGACTACAAATATACCTAAAAAACAAAAGCCGGCACAAAGTACCGGCCAAATATTACTTATTGCTTATATCCCGGGTTCTGTTTGAGATTCGTATTCAGATTCAACACAGAATAAGGAATAGGATAAACATTCGTATACCCCATATTATCTATCACATAATCACCAGCAGACGCATTATGAAGAACACCCTGATAACGATCTACGGTAGGTTCAGTAAACGTACAAAAACGGATCTGATCCTGACGGCGGGTTCCCTCCCATGCCAATTCAATCATACGTTCATCAAGAATATCATTTAAAGACAGAGAAGTACGGAGAGACGCACCGGCACGGGAGCGGATCTGATTAACCAATTGCAACGCATCAGCCTTATCCCCCAGCCTGTATTCAGCTTCCGCCTTCATCAGAAGAGCATCACCATAACGCCAAATCACCAAGTCATTGTTGTTATCCCCCTGGATAGAAGAAGAAGTATCATACTCATATTTCTTGAAACGGGCACCAGCACATTTCACGTCATGCGCATTAGAACCCGTTGCAAAATCCACGACGACCTTCAACGGTTCATAACTCAACGGCTGTCCCGTAACACCATCCTCAACAGTCTTTCCACCTGTCTGAGAAGTATAATCTTCGTCACACCAGTAGTTCATGCGCAAGCGAGGATCCTCATCCTTTGTACCATAGCCCATCACCTGCATGGCACGGACAGTAGCGCAAGCCCCATTCCACCCGGAATAACCGATAGCACTGGCATGGTTATAATGAAGGGAACGTATCAAGTTATAATCAGTTATCTTATAAGTCTTGTCATCATCAGGACGAGTAAAGATATTTTCAACAGAGTTCTGATTCTGCACGATAAAATTATCCGCATAACTGGATTGAAGACTATATCCCAAAGCTGCAATCTGGTCAACACAATATTTCACGGTTTCCCATGCATTACGGCTTTTTCCATCAACTGTCATCTGAATATTATTACCCATTTCCGAAACAATGCTGCCCTGTTCTTCATCTGCAGTTCCATCACCGGAAAGATCTTTACCTACAAAAGTTTTATAACTGTCAGCAGAAGTATCATCAATCTTATAGACAGGAGCATTGAGTGCACATTTAGCCAAGCACATATAGGCCACTGCCTTAGTCACACGGCCATAGTAAGTACCCATTTTCTGGCATTGGCCATTACCCAATTTCGGCAGAGCATCATTTAATTCACTAACGACGAAATCAAAAACCTTAGAACGGTTACTCTGCTTGACAGAATCAGTAGACTGAGTCGAAGATGTCACAATAGGTATCTGAGCAAAGAGATCCATCGCATAATAATAGTGGATCGCACGCAAGGCACGCAGTTCTGCGATATAACTCTCATAATCAGAATGATCTTTAACTCGTGGCGTCAACTTATCTATTGACGAATTACAAAGGCCGATAATCTGATAAATATAATTCCAGACCGTAGCATAGGTATCCACTGAAGACTCAAAATGATGCAGGAACATATTCTGCCATTTTCCACCATCTACCCAGTCTCCCTGACGACCAGGAAGAATCGTTGCATCAGAAGTAAACTCCTCCAGGGTATGAATACAATCCGTGCTGCCATAGATATTATTGCCTATTGCAGAATAGATATTTGCAACAGCATTATCGTATGTCAGTTCAGAAGTTTTAAAAGCCTCATCTTCATCAAATTGACTCTTAGGATTCTCATCAAGAGAACAAGCAGAAAGCCAGAAAACCGATGAAATCAAAGTCATGCTTAATATAATATGTCTTTTCATAGTTATTTTCCTTTTTAAGTCCGAATATATTAAAAGTGAACAGATACATTCAAAGAAAACGTACGTGTGAGTGGATAGATTCGTTTATCATCAACACCCAGGGTCCCATAATTCGTAGTCCCTTCCGACTGTTGCACCAGAGAAGCCGAATTGATCATCGGCGTAAGGCCCTTGTAACCGGTTATCGTACAGACATTGTTGACAGAAAAAGCCAGTCGGAGACTCTGAATCCATTTAAACTTCAATTGTTTTTTCGTAAAGTTATAACCAAGGGTAACATACTCGAAGTTCACATAGTCACCATTTTTAAGCCAATAATCAGAAATCTGTATATCATGAATCCCTTTTGCAGGAGCATCAGCCAAGACATTGTAAGTAGGGAAATTGTTCATATTACTATAGGTCATACCCGTACCATTATAGATCTTAAATCCGAAAGCACCATTAAATTGAGTGGTGAGATCCCAATTCTTATACTTAAAAGTAAAATTCCAATTCAAGTACGTTTTAGGGATTGCATTGCCACACACCTTGCGGTCACCGGAATCGCCCGTATCAATGGTCCCATCATGATTCAAGTCAGAAATAATATACTGACCATTTTTATCGATGCCCTCGCAATGAGGCAGATAGAACACCCCAATCGGTTGACCCACAATCAGATAAGCGACACCATAGTTTTGTGTCAGTCCAGCCGCATTAATACGAGAAACCATGATGTGCTCACTAGTCGTCAACTTCTGTCCTTTGTAAGTCCCATCGAGAGAAAGCAGTTTGTTCCGTTGGAAACTCAGATTAACATTAGAGCTGAAAGTAAAATCAGAAGTACGAATAATATCACCGTTTACGCCGAATTCGAGGCCATTATTAGACATAGAACCCATATTTGCCAACAAAGTATTATAAGTAAATGGCGGAACCGGTACGGTATAAGTATAGAGAAGGTCCTTTGTCTTAGACTTATACCAGTCGACTGTCAGATTCAGCCGGTTATCAAATGCCGAAAAATCCAGACCGGCATCAAAAGTATGCTTGACCTCCCATTTCAAGTCCGGGTTGCTATTGCTCATGATCGCGAAAGTTGTGGTATTGGTACCATTGATTACCGAAACCCCGTTCGGGCCATAGAGAGAAAGAGAGTTATAAGGTTCAATGGCATCCTGATTACCCGTTGTCCCATAACCGACACGAACCTTCAGATTATCAATCCAGCGAACATCCTTCAGGAAAGGCTCCTGCGAGATCACCCATGCAACCGATGCAGACGGGAACCAGCCCCATTTATGTCCGGACCCCAATTTAGAAGATCCATCTGTACGAAGGTTTGCTGTAACGATATACCTGTTTGCATACATATAATTGACACGAGCCATATAAGAGCTCAACGTATAGTCAGAGGCACTGCTCTGATTGTCACCCCAGGCCACATTAGCACCCGCTTCAAGATTATTATATTTAAAATAATTAGTCTGGTACCCCCTACTCTGTTCCGAATTTGTAAAAGTACGATAGGTCTGCCCTTCCATCAGGGCAAGAGCATCAATATGATGCTTTCCGAAATCCCTCGTAAAAGTCAGTTGGATATTCCCCATCAGGTTCTTATAATTCATATTTTGTATATACGCCCAGCCATTTCCATTGAGTTGTCCCTGGCGGATATCATTAGGAACATAATATTTATGATCAAGATCAAGTTTCGTATAACTGCCAAAAGCACTTAAAGAAAGGCCATTAATAATCCTCCACGTAATCTTACCATGAGTATTTAAGGAGCCCACATTATATTTATCAATGATTTCCAACTGTCCCAGCGGGTTATAGATCTCATTAGCAAGCATATCCTCATCCCATTCTCCGGTAGTTTTATTCCTATAATTCGGATAAGTCGGGTTATATGCAGCAGCAGAATAGAACATCTTCTGCATATCATACTGAGGGCTTCCGTCCCTTTCACTGCCGAACACCCCAAGGTCAAGTTTCAGTTTATTATTAAAGGCAAATTGCGTAGCATCCAACTTTACCGTATAATTCTGCATCTCTGAATTTCTCAGTGCGCCCTGTCTATCGACATATCCAAGACTAGCCCGGTAATTACCATTAGCGTTACCCGATGAAAAAGCCACATTCTGATTTGTAGTGATGCCACCCGACCGTTCGACCTCATCAAGCCAATTCGTATTGCCACCCAGATCCGAAAAGGTAAGTCCAAGGCTTTTTGCCGTCTGTCGATAATCAGCAGCATTCAGCATCTTAATGTTCTTAAAGACCGAATTAACGCCAAAAGTGCCATTATAGGAAATATCAGAATGGCCATTCTTACCATGTGTCGTAGTAACTACAATCACGCCCGCTGCACCACGAGAGCCATACTGAGCCGTTTCAGAAGCATCCTTCAAAATCGTCATGCTCTCAATATCACCCGGTTGCAAAGCATTAAACAGATTCATGTCCGCATAAGTCCCATCAATAATGATCAGCGGGTCATTACCACCTGAAAGAGAAGCCGTACCACGGATACGGATATTTGTTGTTCCCATAGGGTCACCACCGCTCTGACTGATCACAACGCCACTGACCTTACCCTTCAAGGCATCAGCGGCACTCGTCACGACACCCTTATTCATATCTTCCTGGCCAACCTTTTCAACAGCTCCGGAGACCGTACGCTTCGTACCGACAGCATAACCCACGACGACGACCTCATCCAGTTGCTTATTATTCACCACCATGGTCACATTTATATTCGTTCTGTTTCCGGCCAGAACTTCCTTGTTCATATATCCTATATAGGAGAAAACCAAAGTTGTCCCCTTATCCACATTATTAAGGATATATTTACCATCAAGATCTGTAACTGTCCCCACAGACTTATTTTCCTTTACCACAACACTTGCTCCGATAACAGGCTCTCCCGTGTCATCCTTGACGATACCAGTAATCGTACTTTGAGCAAAAGAAGGAACAGCCAGCATAGATAGAAAGCATATCATATACACTTTCAAAAAATGTCTAAGGTTTATTAGTTTCATAAAGTTAGTTATTAATTATTGTTTAACTTGGTTTTAGATTGAATACACTAGCCAATAATCTACAATGATTCCAAAAGGCTTAAGATCACCCACGAAATAAAGATATTACAAAAAGGTATTCTTTTATAAAACTATCCTAAAGTAATCAGATCCTCAGGAGACTAAGAGAAAAATATCCGCATCATTCCATATTCCGGACGACACCTCATCTTGAAACTTTCATATTTTTCTAATCGGAAAATATGAACTCATCGAATTTTTTAATCAACTTTTCATACACATTTATTTTATGAACATTTGATAATCGGCTACAGAAAGGCATTACAAAATTAAGCCATTTGGTAATTTCCCATAACCCTTTTAAGTTAAAAACATTATTTACCGGATGCAAACGATTACGCTATCAGAGACCTTCCAAGAAAAGACAGAAAGGACACTTTTAAAGATTAATCCTCAATACATAGTAAATGCATAGAGTTAAAGTTCAGAGAACAGATTGTATTTTAAAATGTTTTCCAGCAGTATAAAGGTAATCATGTATCGGAGGAAAACAGGCTGTTTTCCTCCAATCACTAATAAATTCAAAGAAACTATTCAGCAAACAGAGACACGGCAAAGCCGCCACCCCTAGCCTCTTTAAGTTTCAGAGTATCCCCTTTTCTGACAATCCGATGCGTGATGGTATACGCTTCAGGATTCTTCTCATAATCAGCATCCGGTGCATCCGCATAGATCGTACACTTATATTTCCGGCCCTTATCCAGGAAACTGAGTTTAACGGTACACTTATGCCCATCCTGGTCACATTTTCCACCGATAAACCAATTATTACTATTCTTTGCCTTTCTGGCTACTGTAATATACTTTGCAGGTTCAGCCTCCAAATATCTGGAATCAGCCCAATCCAAGGGCACATCACGGATAAACTGCAGAGCATCATCATACTTTGCATAATTTTCAGGCGTATCAGCCACCATCTGCAACGGACTATACATCACCATATAAAGAGCCAGTTGCCCAACAAGAGTAGTATGGACATAATTCTGATTCTTGCTCCACGTACTCAACCGCGTCTCCAGAATTCCCGGAGTATAATCCATCGGGCCACCCTGCAGGCGAGTAAAAGGAAGGATAACCGTATGGTAAGGAGTATTCCCGCCAAAAGACTCATATTCAGTACCCCGTGCACTCTCGTTGGCCACCATATTCGGATAAGTCCGACAGAGTCCGGTAGGCCGGACAGCCTCATGAGCATCCACCATGATATGATGTCTGGCAGCCTCCTTGACACAATACAAGTAATGATTATTAATAAACTGACTGTAGTGATGCTCACCACGAGGAATGATATCCCCGACATAGCCACTTTTTACAGCATCATAGCCATACTTGTTCATCAGATTGTAGGCAGCTTCCAGATGACGCTCATAATTTCTCGTAGAAGCACTCGTCTCATGATGCATCAGAAGTTTCACTCCCTTCGAATGAGCATAATCATTCAATGCCTTGATATCAAAATCCGGGTAAGGAGTCACAAAATCGAACACATCATCCTTACTATGTCCGAACCAGTCCTCCCAGCCTTCATCCCAGCCTTCCACGAGAACCTCATCAAGATGATTCTTTGCAGCAAAGTCGATATATTTACGAACTTCTGCATTGTTAGCCCCATGAGTACCATTCGGTTTACATTTGGAATAATCCGTAACCCCCAGTCGTACAGAAGGCAGATCATTGGTATAACTCCAGGTCTTGGTACCCACGATCATCTCCCACCATACACCACAATATTTAATCGGATGGATCCAGGAAGTATCCTTCAACTTACAAGGCTCGTTCAGATTCAGGATCAGTTTACAAGACAGCATGTCCCTTGCATCATCACTGACCAGCACTGTCCGCCAAGGCGTATTGAAAGGTGTCTGGATATAGCCCTTCATGCCCTCAGCATCAGGAGTCAGCCAAGACTCAAAGACAAAATTCTTATCATCAAGATTCAGGCTCATTGTCGGATAATTCACACAAGCAGCCTCATGGATATTGATATACAAGCCATCATCCGTCTTCATCTGAAGAGCAGTCTGGACACCCGTCGGAGAAAACGGAGTCTGTGAGGCATTTGACGTTATGGCATCCTTCATCCTACTGCGGATCTGAGAAAGCCGGGAAATCTGTGTCTCATACTCCTGCGTATCATAATCACCCGGAATCCAGTAAGCCAGATGATCACCCGTCATGGCAAACTGAGTATGTTCCTCCTTGATCACGAAATAATTCAGATCCTTCTGCTGAGGAAATTCATAACGAAGTCCCATCCCATAATCATAGACACGGAAACGGATCACGATATGTCGGTTACTTGATTTCTGGTAAAGGCAGACTGCCATCTCATTATAATGATTACGAATCGTGGACGTTTCACCCCATACCGGTTTCCACGTCTCGTCAAACGTCGAATCATGAACAGCCGTCTCTGTAAAACCATCCATAAGACTCGTCTCATCCATTCCCTTGGAAGCATGCCTGTTCTTTGCCAGTTCCAATCCCAGATGACTCGGTTTGATAACCGTCTTATGCTTATAGAACATTTCATAAGTCGGAACCCCATTCCCCGTAAGGGAAAAACACACCCTTACATTTCCGTTCGGAGATTTCACTGTCTGAGCACACAAGCAAGCAGGCAAGGAAATCAGCAGAACCATAATCGTCTTAATTATTTCTCTCATATCATAACTACTTATATTATTTCTCGATTACCACATATTTTTAGGTTTCGGTTGCAAAAATAGTCTTTAATCCATCAAATCACTCTGGAAAGTAGGAGGCAAGTAGAAAATAGTATCTTCATAAAATCATAATTAATTAGTTTATAGCATTTTACAAGATAATACAAAAAAGACAAAGTAGACAGAGGCAATTATATAATTTTTTCTTATATTTGCAAGAAATTGTCCAATGACATGAAAAAGTCCATTTTACTATTATTCTTCAGTCTGTTTGTCATACTACCAGCAGTAGCATCAAATCAGAGCAGTCTATCTCATCTGGATAACATTCTTTCTCATCGAAAAGAATACAATAATTCAAAGGAACAGCACATTAACATTCTCAAAGAATGTATCACGAAATACAATGTTCCGGAAGAAAGGTTGAAAATCTATGAATTACTCTATCAAGAATATTATGTCTACAAGTTTGATTCTGCCCAATTGTATATAGACAAAGCTCTCATCCTCTCAAGAAAGATCCATAACCATTACCATACGGCACTTGATCTCATCTACAAGGCTAAGCTCTTTTCCATCGGAGGGCTTTACAGTGAAGCTGCTATATTATTAGACTCCATCCATATCAACAAAATCAATAAGGAACTGCGATTTCAGTATTATACCACTTATTTTACACTTTACTCCTACCGGAGTGACTATTGTAATGACAAATATTATAAACCAAAATATCGTTCTCTTGCGTCGTCATGCCTCCGCGAGGCTATGCAGTATCTGACCAGGGACATGCCGGAATATAACTTTTACCATGGTGAATACTATATTTATGTAGAACCCAATGATCAGAAAGCTTTAAAATACTATTTCAAGACCATTCATGAGCAAAAGAAAGCCTCACGCTACTATGCAATGGCCTGTTTCGCCATAGCTAATAACTATAAGAAACACAACCATCTCAAACAATATGAGAATTACCTGATCAAAGCCAGCATCAGCGATGCCCTCTGCAATACCCGTGAGAATCTGGCATTGCAAGATCTTGCCACACTTCTTTTTGAAAAAGGGAAAGATAATATAGTACGTGCAGACAAATACATCAGTATTTCCCTGGAAGATGCGAAATTTTATAACAGTCGGCTCCGGATACTGGAAATATCGCAGAAACTACCGACTATCGTCTCTGCTTATGAAAATATGATGAAGATGAACAACAAGAAATTGAAATCAGCACTTTTTCTCATTTCACTGCTCATCGTCATCTGTATAATTTCACTAGCTTTCATCTTCCGTCAGAACAAGCAGCTTACATTAAGAAGACGTCAATTATCTGAAAACAACGACAAACTCACCACTCTTAACGGACGCCTGAATGTTCTCAATGCGGCACTTCTTGACACAAACCACAAACGAGAAGGACTGGCAAAACTCTATATTGATCTCTGTGCCAAATATATAGACCGACTGAACAAATACAAAAATATGGTAAAACGCAAGATCAAGGCACACCAGGTAAACGAACTTCTGAGCAATATCTCTTCATCACGACTGTCTGAAGAAGACGCCACGACATTCATCACCAGGTTTGACAAAGCTTTCCTTGATCTTTATCCTACGTTTATCGAAGAATTCAACAATCTTTTGAATGAATCTCAAATCGAGAAAACAAAGCACCTCCATTCCCTGACTCCAGAACAACGCATCTACGCCTTGATCCGTCTGGGTGTTAAAGAAAGTTCAGAAATAGCTTCTCTGCTTTTCTATTCACCTCAGACTATTTATAATTATCGGTCTGCCGTGAAGAGCAAAGCAAAGAATAAAGATACATTCGAAGATGATGTGATGAACCTATGTACGGTCATTAAATAAATATAGTCCGTCAGTTACTCAGAACTCAGGTCAGCTATCACCTGCCGATAATCCGCCAGCATCTTGGTTCTACTGATATAACCCATCAATCGATTATTGACATCAACAACCGGCAACTGTGCGGCATCAGTAGTATCAAATTCCTTCATTACTTCCCGCATAGATTCATTGTACAGCAGGCGGGCACTCGGCTGGATCATCAACTGCTTTACGGTAAATTTATCATAAAGCTCTGACCTGAAGACGATATGCCGGATCCTTGTGATATCAATGATCCCTAGTAGTTTGCCACCATCATCAAGCACCGGAATAAAATTATTATTACTCCTGCTGATTTCCTGTACCAGTTTTCCCATTGACAAATCCTGGCTGATCGGATGATAGTCTTTTTCTATCAGTTCATCCATATTCATCAAAGTCAATGCAGACTGGTCAGTATGGTGGGTCAGAAGTTTTCCTTCCCGTGCCAGACGAAGAGCATATATACTATTGGTCTCAAAGATGTTCGTCGTCAGATAACTACTGATACAAACAATCATCAAAGGCATAAACAAATCATAACCCTTTGTGAGTTCAGCGATCAGGAAAATACCCGTAAGTGGAGCATGCATCACTCCCGTCATCACTCCCGCCATACCAAGCAGTGTATAGTTATTTTCCGGGACATAAACCCCAAACTGCTCCATATTCCAAAAATGCGAGAAAAGGAATCCCCCGAAGCCACCTACAAACAAAGCAGGAGCGAAGGTTCCTCCACAGCCGCCAGAGCCAGTAGTAGCAGAAGTAGCAAAAGTTTTGCTAAGTGTCACCAAGGCCACATACAGCAACAGCAGATTCTGATGTCCTGCAAAGACACTTCCATTCATCACCTGGCTCCAATCTGCCAGCGAATGACCGCTCAAAAGAACATTAACTGCAGAATATCCTTCACCATAAAGTGAAGGAAAGAAAAAGATCAAACCACTCAATAAGACCCCACCGAAAATCAGTTTAACTAAAGGGCGGTCAGTAAACTTTAAAAAAATCTTTTCACAGAGTCCCAGTGACCTGATGAAATAAAGACTTAGCAATCCACAGCAAACTCCCAAAAGGATACAAGCGGGAATACGTTGTACGCCCCATGCCGAAGACAAAACGAAACTGAACAAAGGTTTCTGCCCCGCAAAGATATACGAGAACACGGTAGCGGTAACACTAGAGATAAGGATCGGCAAAAGGGAAGCCATAGTAAGATCTACCATCAGGATCTCCAACGTGAAGACCAGTCCGGCAATCGGCGCTTTAAAGATAGCAGAAATTCCTGCGGAAGCTCCACACCCGACAAGCACCATCAGAGTTTTATTATCCCGCTTGAAAAGTTGCCCGAGGTTAGAGCCGATGGCTGAACCTGTAAGAACTATAGGCGCCTCACCTCCTACTGATCCACCGAAGCCAATCGTTATACTCGAAGCAATCACACTCGTCCAACAGTTGTGAGGTTTTAATCGGGAGCGCTTGGTAGCGATGGAATAAAGTACACGAGTGATACCATGAGAAATATTATCTCTTACAACATATTTCACGAACAGCGCCGTCAAAGAAATACCGACAATAGGAAAGATCAAATAAAGCCAGTTTGAGCCCTGTGTCTGAAATCCATTAGTAAGAAGTATTTGTATCTGCCTGATAATCCAATGTAGTACAAAAGCAGCAACAGAAGCTAAAAAACCGACTACAAATGAAAGAGCCAACATCAACTGCCGATCAGACAGATGGTGTTGAGTCCAAGCTAAGCCATTCAAAAATAAGGATTTTGGCTGTAAGACTTGCTTTACCAACATGGACTACACAATTTTTTCAAAAGACAAAGATAACATAAAACTTTTAGATTCCAAATTTTTTTCACTACTTCCTACGGGTGTGAGGAACACCCTATTACAGACTTATTCAGCAAACTCCGGCAGCACATGATTCCCATTGATAAAATCCATCGCATTCATCCTACGTTTTCCAGCCAACTGCAATTCCAGTACTTCGATCCATTTATCTTTTCCAGCAATATAAAGATGTTTATCCACAACTTTCAAAGTTCCGGGCCGTTCTCCTTCGGTATCCGAATCCGTGAGTTTTGTTTTAAAGATTTTCAGAATTTTATCATCAACAACCGTCCAGGCACCAGGCACCGGGGCCAAGCCACGCACGAAATCATGTATTTGCTTAGCCAGTTGTTGCCAGTTAATCCTACAAGTCTCCTTGTTAATCTTCGGTGCAGGCTTCAATGGTCCAGTCTCCTTAACCATCTCATTCTGAGAGATACTCTGAGCCCTTCCATTACCCTGCAGAATTTTCTCAACCGTTTCAATGGCAGCCTCAGCTCCAAGTCTCTCAAGTCCATTGTAGACCATCTCCACATTATCATCAGCACCGATAGGAAAACGCTTCTGAAGAATAATCCGTCCTGTATCAATCTCTTTGTCTATAAAGAAAGTCGTCACACCCGTCACGGTTTCCCCATTGATTACCGCCCAGTTGATAGGCGCCGCGCCGCGGTATTGGGGCAAAAGAGCAGCATGGACATTAAAAGTACCATATTTGGGCATCGCCCAGACCACTTCTGGAAGCATACGAAAAGCGACAATAATCTGTAAATTAGCTTTAAAAGCAGCCAACTGTTCCAAGAACTCAGGATTTTTCATCTTCTCCGGCTGGAGGACCGGAATAGAATGAGCCTCAGCAAAAATTTTCACTGCAGAAGCCTGCAGCCGGTCCTGATGCCTTCCCACCGGTCTGTCAGGAGCAGTTACCACAGCAACGACAGGATAACCTTCCTCCACGAGTTTACGCAAAGTTCCCACCGCAAACTCCGGCGTTCCCATAAAGATAATACGTAAGTCTTTCTTATCCATATAAATCCCTGTTTTCTGTATATTTACCAACACACATTTCTACATAAGAATGATAGAGGCATCACGATTCAGGTCAGTATGAAAAAGTCCTATCAAGAATCATTGCCTGATAATATGAACACCACCATCCTTTGACAGTTTGATAATACTGCTTGGTGTATGTGGCTTATGTTCCTGCCGGCGACTCTCACAAACATAGTCCACCGTTTTCAAAAGTTCCGGGTCAATATCACAATAATTAGCAGCAGCAGGTTGTCCGCTGATATTTGCACTTGTACTCACTACAGGTTTCTGCATTCTATAACAAAGTGCATGAGAGAAAGGTTCTTTTGTAATCCTCATAGCGATAGAACCATCCTCCGCAATAAGGTTAGAAGCCAGATTAACAGCATTATCCAGAATCACTGTAGTAGGTTTATTACCTTGAGCTATGGTTTCAAAAAGATCCCAAGCTACAGCAGGTATATCTCTTATATAGCGTTGTAATCTCGCATCGCTGTCAACCAGGCAGATCAAAGCTTTCGAATCATCTCTGTGCTTGATGTCATATACTTTAGCCACTGCCTCAGCATTGGTAGCATCACAACCTATTCCCCAGACCGTATCAGTAGGATAGAGGATCACGCCCCCTTTACGCATACATTCCACAGCATTCTTAATATCATCTTCCTGTTTCATCTTTCTTTATCCTATATAGAAATAATACAAATATTCACTTTTTAAAATAAATTTGCACAAAGATAGATGATTTTTCGGTAAACTCAAAATTTTGAGACACCTTTTGTGCGTATTGTGCACAAAATAAGAGACAAAAGACAGGGAACAAAAAATAGAGGTCAAGAGCCATAGACAGGCAACTCTTAACCTCTATACATAAGCATCAACTATTCATTTTCAATTTATATCAGGACTATCTCCGATCTTTTGTTTCCTCCGTTCCTGCCAACACGCCCAATATAGCAGAGATAACAGTAACAACGATCTTCAATACCAATTTTAATTCTGTAATTTGCATTTTCATAATCCTTTCAAACGATAAAAATTAATTTTTAAAAAACCGTTGCGGGTTATTACCATCCGCAACGATTAAAAGAAAAATGTAACCTGTCGGGCAATTATTCTGCAGGTTTATCCACCCCACCAGACTTTGCCGTCTTCTTTACAGGTTTGTCATATTGACCCATTTCCTGATATTTGCACCCCATCAGCAAAGTATTAATATGTTTCTTATTAGAAACCGTATACACAGGGTGGAAAAGGACATGAGCAGAAAGGAGATTTTTCTGAATAGAGAAATCTTTTGCAGCAGGAACACTCTTGCATTTGAAACCAATCCGGAATGTTCCAAGGCGGTCAATCGTGATACACTTGCCATCCTGCAATCCGTTACGTATCTCATCCACCAAAGCAGAGATCACAGCCAGAATATCCGGAAGAGTAACCGTACAGCGTTTCTGGATATGGTCTGCCAGATTATCCGTTGTAAGAAATCCTGATATTACAGGATGAGCGAACCACTTGCCATTCATAACCGGAATACCCTTGTTCTTGATCTGATGAAGTTTATAAGTTACTGCCATAATGAAATAAAATTTTAAATGTTAAACGATATGTGAATTAATCAGTGCACTGTCCTCTTTGTTTTCGGTCAACGG
The DNA here is from genome assembly GCA_963769405.1 of uncultured Prevotellaceae bacterium. Taxonomy (GTDB): domain Bacteria; phylum Bacteroidota; class Bacteroidia; order Bacteroidales; family Bacteroidaceae; genus Prevotella. Next base: position 42,664 of record CAVYLQ010000033.1, read on the forward strand.
TTTGTATCTCACTCTATTCTGAAAGAATTCATTCCGTTGACGTCTGCAAAAATACAGTAAGGGAAAAACCATATCAAATTTTCCTATTGCAGTTTTTTTATACCACCCTTATAGAAGAAAGGAAACTACAGCCCACAAGTAATGGAAGAAATCAAAGCTAAAAAATCAGGACTTTCTGTTGAATATTGATCAGCAGAAAGTCCTGATTACACAATACTGATCCTGAAGTCCCTGATATAGCTGCATACCAATAGGGAAACACTTCAATTTCAGGATTTCGTTAATAAGGGCCTATTCCTTAGAGGTTAAGCCAATTACTTACAATTATCTTTCCTTTCGGAGTAAGTACACTTTCCGGATGGAACTGAATACCATGAATATCATACGACCTATGTTTCAGACCCATGATATTCCCATCATCACTTTCTGCAGTAATTTCAAGGCAATCCGGGAAATCATGATGATCCACCACCCAACTATGATAACGTCCGACCTCTATTTTCTCAGGCAATCCCTCAAATATAGGATCATTACCCAACAAAGAACAAGGAGTAGCCACCCCATGATAAACCTCCTTAAGATTAGTGAGTTTACCACCAAATGCCTCTGCAATTGCCTGATGTCCAAGGCAGACCCCCAACATCGGTTTCGCCCCCGCATAAGTTGTGATGACCTTCAGCAACAAGCCTGCTTCAGAAGGAATACCGGGACCAGGGCTAAGGATAATCTTATCAAAAGATTCCAACTGATCAAGTGAGAACTGGTCATTCCGCCACACCGTACACTCCGCCCCAAGTTCCTTTACCAGATGGGCCAGATTATAGGTAAAAGAATCATAATTATCAATAATAACAACTTTCATTTTTAAACGAATAAAAGGCATGTATATAAAAATCCCATCCGATACCCAGCCACATACAGGCCAGGCCATCGAACCAGAATCAATACTTTAAAACTTCTCTGCTATATGAATAGCCTTGACCAGCGCTGCAAGTTTACTATTACTCTCATTGAGTTCGTATTTATCATTGCTTTTAGCCACGATTCCACTACCTGCCTGAAACCAAAGTTCATTATTACGGCTGATAAAAGTACGAATGACGATAGCCTGATTCAAATCACCATTAAGTCCGATATACCCGATACATCCACCATAAGCTCCCCTGTTATGCGGTTCCAGTTGACTGATGATCTGCATAGCACGCACCTTAGGTGCCCCACTGAGCGTTCCGGCCGGAAAAGTATCAAAGAACTCCCGGATAGAATCAGCCCCATCATCAAGCGTACCGCTTACACGGCTCACCAGATGAATAACATGACTATAGAACTGCAAATCCTTATAGAAATCAACTTTTACATGATGGCAATTACGCGACAGATCATTTCTGGCCAGATCGACCAACATGACATGCTCCGCATTTTCTTTCGGGTCTGTCCGCAAGAATTCAGCAGCCGCTCGATCCTTTGCCGGATCACCGACACGTTTCGTCGTGCCGGCAATAGGATCGATATAAGCCCTATTCCCTTCAACACGGTTATGAGTTTCAGGCGAAGAACCAAAAATCCGGAATCCCCCGAAATCAAAATAAAACAGATAAGGAGACGGGTTGACAGACCTCAAAGCCCGATAGAGTTTGAAATCGTCCCCTTCATATTTCTGACAGAAACGACGCGAGATTACAATCTGAAAGACATCACCACGCAAACAGTGAGCCACGCAACGGCGTATATTTGCCTTATGCTGCTCATCTGTCAACGTACTGTAGCACGCTCCCACCGGATGAAAATCGTATGGTTTCACAGAAGCCCTATTCATATCAAGTCGGAGTTGTTCTAGACGCTTTTTCCCTTCCTCTTCAGACGAGCCATCCCTGACAAGAGCGATCGTCTCCATTTGATTATTAAAATGATCAAAAATGATGATATTCTCATAAAAGATATAAAGGATATCCGGCGCGTCATTTGTCTTCATTGTCGTATCCTTGACCGGAATATTCTCAAAATAGCGTACTGCATTGAAAGCCGTATAGCCATAAACGCCACAGAAATGACTCCCCTCACCCTCAACCTTAAGACACCCCAGGAAGTCATTGAATGCCTTCGCAATTGTTTCTTTGGGCAGATCTTTCAACGTACGCGCATTTTCAGCAGCTTTACTTTCCCTATCCTCTGGTTCAGGACCATCATATCCCGGAATCCCCCGTACCTCTTTCTTGCCATCCGGAAATGTCATCTCTATTCTACCATGACCTACTGCGATACTCGCTACAGGATGAATACCGATGAAAGAACGGCTATTTTCCCGGCCGTGATAATCAGAACTCTCCATGAGTGCCGACTGAGGATAAAGATCACGCAAACGCATATATACGGCAACCGGTGTATAGAGGTCAGCCAGAATGGTATGCGTCATCGTATGATAATGAAAAGTTTTCATATACTAAATCATCAAAAATTCAAGACAATCTTCCTTTAGAAATTCCCATATTCTTTTGCCATAGCCTTATTCTTCAGATAGGTTTCAACATCTTTGTCACCACGGCCACTCACAGTAAGCACAACCACGTCATCCGGTCTGAAAGTCAGTTTCTTCAAGGTTGCCAGAGCATGAGCACTTTCAATAGCCGGTATAATGCCCTCCATACGAGTAAGTTCATAACCTGCATAGATAGCCTCATCATCATTGATAGCAAGCACCTGTTCCCGACCCTTTTTAGTCAGGTCTGCATGCATCGGGCCGATGCCCGGATAGTCCAGTCCCGCACTGATTGTAAAGGCCTCTTCGATCTGACCGTCATCCGTCTGCATCACGAGTGTACGCGCTCCATGGATGATTCCCTCGCTTCCACAGTGAATTGTCGCGGCAGTATACGGCGTATCCACACCTTTACCACCCGCTTCGGCAAGTACGATCTTCACACGATCATCATCAATATAATGATAGATAGTACCGGCAGCATTAGACCCACCTCCGATACAGGCAATCAGATAGTCTGGATAATCCCGTCCGATCTTCTCCTTCAACTGCCATTTGATTTCCTTGCTGATGACACTCTGCATCTTTGCCACAATATCCGGATAAGGATGCGGTCCCATTGTAGAACCCACCAGATAATAAGTATCCTCAGGATTACAGCACCAGTCTCGGATAGCTGCAGAACAAGCATCACTCAACGTCATATTCCCCGTAGTAACCGGATGCACCTGAGCCCCGAGCATTTTCATTCGTTCCACGTTCGTATGCTGACGCTCCACATCCGTCTGACCCATAAAAATCTCACATCTCATATTCATCAAAGCACAGACTGTAGCTGTTGCGACACCATGCTGGCCAGCACCTGTTTCAGCGATTATACGAGTTTTACCCATTTTACGAGCCAGAAGGATCTGACCAACCGTATTATTGATCTTATGCGCTCCAGTATGATTGAGATCTTCACGCTTCAAATAAAGCCGGCAGCCATATTTTTTACTCATACGCTTTGCATAATAAAGAGGTGAAGGACGCCCGACATAATCCTTCAGCAAAACTTCATATTCTTTCTTAAATTCCTCACTTTCCATAATAGGCCGGTAGGCTTTCTGCAAGTCTGTCACACATTTATAAAGAATCTCCGGCACGTATGCTCCTCCGAATTTCCCGAAGAAACCATTCTTATCAACTTGATATTTCTTTACCATAATCATCTTCCTTTTATTCATTAAGATTCCCCTGATTTTACTAACCAATAATAGACAAAAGTAATTCACATCTTGTCAAGGCGGAATTCTGGTTCCTATTAATGTTTTAATGCATCATATAACTGATTCATTGCCTGATCAGGATTACCGGTATCATTGAGCAAACTCACGAATTTTGATCCGATGATTGCTCCAGCAGCATTATCCTGTGCACTCTCCAAAGTCTGTTTATTACTAATACCAAATCCTATCATACGAGGATTCTTCAGGTTCATTGCATTAATCCGGTTGAAATAAGCAAGTTTGGCATCGCCAAAACTACTCTGAGCTCCCGTGATGCTCGCACTGGAAACCATATAGATAAAACCTTCAGTATGGTCATCGATAAAACGAATACGCTCTTCACTCGTTTCCGGAGAGATCATCATGATAACACGAACATCATACTTGTCGGCAATCGGTTTGATGTCCTCAAGGTAATCCTTAAACGGCAGATCCGGGATGATACAACCACTGACACCACATTCCACACAACTCTTGAAGAATTTTTCAAAGCCATAATGCATGATCACATTGAGATATCCCATCAACACCAAAGGAATCTTCACCTGATCCTTAATAACCTTCAACTGCCCGAAAAGTTTCTTCAGTGTCATCCCATTCTTCAAGGCGACCGTACCCGCCGACTGGATAACAGGACCATCAGCAAGCGGATCACTGAAAGGGATTCCGACCTCAATCATCGCGATACCCCGACGCTGCAAGGTCAGAATGACATCCCCAGTCACATCCGATTTCGGGCAACCAGCACAAAAATACAAGGAAAGCAATTTACGATCTCCTCGATTTTGAAACAATTCATTAATCCTGTTCATATTCTCAGACTTTTTATTTAATATCCTTTCTTCAGAACAATCCGGCAAATTCTTCTGCCAGACTCTCAAATATCACAACAACTAACTTCTGACTTGGTTAATAAAAGTACGCAGCATATTCACATCCTTCAAGCCAGGAGAAATCTCAAACCGGCTATTCAAATCAATACCCGTAAATTTCGAATGTCTGAAAGACTTGATTCTTCCCGCATCTTCCGGTCCTATTCCCCCACTAAGAAAAAAAGGAGTGTTTCCTTCATAACGGTCCAGAACAGACCAGTCAAACTGTCTGCCACTCCCCCCGACAGTTGTGCACTTCGTATCGAAAAGGAACAAATCAACAGCTCCTTCGTAGGCCTTATAACGATCAATATCAGCAGGTTCACTGATAGAAATAGCCTTAAATATCTTCACACCAGGACAAATATCCGGATCCAGTGTACGACGAAGATTCTCACAAAGTTCACGAGACTCCATGCCATGCAACTGAACGGCATCCAAGCCATAATCATAAACTGCCGTAATTATATTCTGAGGCATCTCATCAACAAACACTCCCACCCTTTCTGGCATTCCATGAACACCAGCATTCTCTTTAGAACGCTTCAATTTCGGGAAATCAGGATTCTTTAGCACATGACGCGAACTCTTCTGGAAAAAAATAAATCCCATCAAGTCAATATCCAATTGAGATACCGCACAAATATTTTCTGCATCGCGCATGCCACAGACTTTTATTTTCAAGTTGTTCATGATGATTCTTTATTCAAATATTCTTTCTCCTTCAACACTGTGCGATCAACTCCCCCAATGCTTTCCCTGGATCAGTCTCTTTCATAAAACATTCACCCATCAGAAAACCATTGAAACCAATCTCACGGAGCCGCCTGACAGTTTCAGCATCATGGATACCACTCTCACTGACTTTGCAAACCTGATCAGGAAGACGCTTCACCAATTGAAAACTATTCTTCACATCCGTATGAAAAGTTCCAAGATGGCGGTTATTAATACCATACATATCCGGTTCCAGATCGACATAATCAAAATCACGTTTCTGATGCATCTCCAGCAGCACCTCCAGTCCTAATTCATGAGCGGTATGCAGCAAAGTCTTGCACTCATCCTTCTTCAAGTCTGCAGCTATAAGCAACACCGCCGAGGCTCCACAGAGCCGTGCCTGAAAGAGTTGATATTCATCTACAATGAAGTTCTTATATAGAATAGGAAGGGTCACACCTACAGCCCGAGCCTGGCGAACAAACTCATCATCACCCCCAAAATATTCCATATCAGTGAGAATACTTAGTGCAGCAGCACCATTATTCTGATAAGCAATCGTCACTTCAGCAGGTTTGGCATCCCTATGAATCCAGCCCTTGCTAGGCGACTTACGCTTAAACTCACTAATGATTCCGGTTTTCGACTCCATTAATGCCTTTCGCATGGAAGAGGCAGGACCGGCGAACCTCTCTATTTCCGGCATCTTCTGCTCCACCATATTATAAAGGTTAGCAGGAGTAACGATCTTCTTGAATTCCTCTATTTCCTGTCGCTTATGAGCTACTATTTCTTCTAAAATATCCTTCATATCGTCAAAAGCTAAAATTAAAAGTCAAATCCGAAGGCTTTCTGATTATAGGTCATATCTACAAGTTACTGGTTAAGTTCCTTAAACTTCCTGAATGCAGCAAGAGCCTTACCATTCTCTATGCTGGAACGAGCAATCTCAATACATTCAGAAATACTTTTCTGTCCCTTTTCCAAAGTCTGGATGCCGAAGGCCGCATTGATTATGACAACATTCTTCTGACCAGGTAAAGCCTTGTCTTCCAGCACATGATCGAAGATTTTAGCAGCCTCTTCCTGAGTTGCACCAGCAACCAGTTCTTCCGGTTTCGTCAATTCAAACCCAAAATCAGCAGGTTTAAACACCTTCTCATAATTATTGGTAGCCACCTTGAAATCACCAGTCAGGCTGATTTCGTCATAATTATCAATACTATTGACAATCGCGAAATCAATTCCCAGTTTCTGATAAACCTGCTGGTAAAGACGCATCTGATTCAAGTTAGCCACCCCGAGGACCTGGCATTTCGGCTGACTCGGATTCACCAGTGGCCCGAGCAGATTGAAAACAGTCGGGAACTGCAGAGCCTTACGCAGAGGGCCCACAAATTTCATAGCCTTTGCAAAGAGTTGAGCATGAAGATAAACGATGCCAGCCTCTTTCAGGCACTGGTTAAGTTTTCCACTATCAGCAGTAAAGACAACTCCATGATTTTTTATCACATTAGAAGCCCCACTCACAGAAGTAGCAGCGAAATTACCATGCTTGGCGACCTTATATCCTGCGCCAGCAATAACAAAACAAGAAGTAGTAGAAATATTAAAAGTATTTTTCTGATCACCACCTGTACCTACTACATCCACATAACGGTCACAATCCAATTTGACAGGAACGCCAGTAGCCAAGATGCCATCGCGAAAGCCAAGCAGTTCATCCACAGTCACTCCACGCATTTGGAGTCCGGTAAGCAAAGCCGCAATCTGGACCTCAGGATAAGTTTCTTTGGTAATACCAATAATGATGTTCTTTGTCTCCTCACGAGTCAACTCCTCATGATTAAGCATCTTGCTCAGAATATTCTTCATCTCCATAGTTCAGTTCTCCTCTATTTTTAGTAATTAATATGATTTACTTTCCCATTCATTTCATAACTCAGCATCATTCTATTCCGATACCATTCCAAATAATTTTTATTCTTAAGTGCATAAAAAAAACAAAAGGCCTGTCGTAAGAACGACAGGCCTTTTTTATTTCTTGGAAGATATCCACACGGCGACTCGACTCACGACTGATTTAATCTTGAGTTACGCCACCACCATGCTAAAGACAGGATACACTTCTTCATTTCCATTTATTTTTAATCCATCCTCTCACTCCGCTCAATCCAATGATCTTACATTATTAGAAGAATAGAGTCATTTTTATTGACTGCAAATATATTACTTTTATTTCAATTCACAAACAAATTGAAAGAAAAATTGCTAAAAAATATAATTTTTCTCATACTAGGGCATATCACAGTTACAGTTTACCTTATTTAATAAAGACATCACAAAATTCAACTCCTCTCATATTCCACCTCCTGTACCTCAGATTTACATGATCAGGATTCTCAATCATTCCTCTCGCAGATAATAATGCCCAAACTTTTACGTTAAATACTTACAGAACAAAAACAACGGAAAACAGTTATGGAAACATCAATACATAAAAACGGCTCAAACGACCAACTGTATCAAGCGCTGAACCCTTCAGAAAAGACATTAAATCTGATCAAGCAGATTGCTTACACCAGTCATAGAATCAATTTAAACGGCAAGAGCATAATTTCATGCTTAAACTAAACGAGTACATTACTATCAAAGACAAAAAAATGAAAACAATGGTATCCCCTTCCCTTCTCTCAGCAGACTTTCTCAATCTGAAAGGAGAAATAGAAATGATTAACCGTAGCGAAGCAGACTGGTTGCATCTGGATGTCATGGACGGCGTCTTTGTACCGAATATCTCATTCGGATTCCCTGTTCTTAAAGCAGTAAGCAGAATCTGCAAAAAACCTCTTGATGTACACTATATGATCGTACATCCAGAGCATTATATCCAACAGACTGCAGACATCGGTGCAATGATGATGAACGTGCACTTTGAAGCATGTACACACCTGCATCGTATTATCCAGCAAATCCAAGCTACGGGAATGAAAGCCGGTGTAACACTGAATCCGGCAACTCCGGTAAGCATGCTTGAGGATGTTATCGGTGATGTAGACATGGTTCTTCTCATGGGAGTCAATCCCGGATTCGGAGGACAGAAATTTATCGAGAACACCTTGAAGAAAGTAGTCAGATTAAAACACTTGATTAAAATTTCCAAAAGCCATGCACTGATAGAAGTAGACGGTGGTGTATCAGCAGCAACAGCCCCTCGGTTGCTCAACGCAGGCGTAAACATCCTTGTCAGTGGGAGTTTTATATTCAACAGCCCTGATCCTATTGGCACAATTCATAACTTGAAGACTCTGGAGCCAGACTCCGAAAAAGAATTTTAATTCAGCAGATCACATCCGTAAGACAGAAGTATATCTCCACGAGAGATAGAACCTACCGGATCATTTCAACTGTAGTTCCAGATGATGCTCCCTGATCATTTTCCTGAGATTTACAAGTGCATATCTCATACGTCCCAAACTCGTATTAATACTAACATTCGTAAGAACAGAAATTTGTTTGAATGTCATTTTCTGATAATAGCGCAGAAATACCACTTCCCTCTGTGGAGGAGGCAGAAGTTCAATCATACTTCTGATATCACACATCACTTGATGATGCACGATATCATTCTCAATATTATCAGAGATCATCGCATCACCAACAACGTTGGATAAATCATAACCATCAGGAGGTTCTACAATTTTCCGTATTTTTTTTCTACGATACCAATCAATAATGACATTATGTGCAATCCGTATACACCAAGCGCCAAACTTACCTGAAGAAGAATATTTACCTTCATGCAATTTCCGGATTACCTTAACAAAAGTCTCCTGAAAAACATCATTAGCAATATCCTGATCACCAACCAAAAGCACAATATAAGAGAAGAGATTCGATTGATTGCGTGAAAGCAGCAAGTCGAAAGCTCTATTATTTCCTGCAACGTAAGACATAGCCAGTTCTTCGTCACTCATGTCTTCTAAATTCTTCATTATTAATTGGCCTTTGATCCGATGTTAATATGACTTTAGATTTTCATTTTCAATTTATTGTTCTTCAAATGTTAAATATTGCTGCAAATATAGAAGTTTTTTCCATTTTGACCAAATTTCAATAGAGATTTTAAAAATTAAAATCTACACATTACCATTTCTTCAGTAAGAATCCCTGCAATTTTTCACCGTAGGTGATAATCACTTCCGTCCAATATCCCTGTAAATCCCAAATAAGTTTCTTTATATCCAAACAGCATAAGGATCTTACCATAATTTTCAGGATGATCTATCAGGTTCAGATCTCTTTTCATATCTTTACGTTTAAGAGAAACCGCTATCATCTTTTTCGTGTCTTTTTCACCAGAACGACTTGCCAAGAGTACAGAAGATTTTCCCATGAAATCACCAGGAGAAAGATAGACATGTTTTTTATAAGCACAGCCTACAATATAACCATATACATAGACACCCCCATTGATTTTATCTTCAAGAAACTGGTTCACCGTAACTGTATCTCCAGTCTGAAAGGATTGAGCACCTTCATGATGAGAAGGATCACTGCCACTACCTTCTTCAGGATTTTTCGGAATTACTCCCGTAGTATCTGACGTACTCCCCGGCATATCAATGGTATCAGGAGAGCTCTCCTCTATAGTATCGGTTTTTTCAGACTGATCCCTGTTGGAAAGATTTGTCTTCTCACATGCTGATAATAGCAGAACACTGGAGAAACAGCATTCCAAGATACGTAGTGTTTTCATAGACATAAAAAATTGTATTAGATTCATATTGAAAGATTCCACTGAACCGAAACGGCAAAATCCAAGCACAAGACATAAGAAAAGACACAGCAAAATCAAATCATATCCTGCAACTTTGGATAATCCAGTTCTTCATCTTCTGACTAATCGTATTGTTTTTATAGTATATATAGGCAAAGATAGAAAATATTTTTTATATACCAAATATTTTTTGCAAAAAAGGAGGTTGGCGCAGGGTGCAGCCAACCTCGAATGGCGATTTCGCTAAAACTTACGAAATCTAAAAAAACGTGTCACAAATATATATGTTATCTCTTGTATTTCCAAATATTTTTGTTTAAAAATGATAATTTTATCACTATTCATACATAATGTTAAAATTATTTTGTATTTTTGTGTCAAATTGGAGAATTTTTCCAATAAGAAACAAAAACTACTCAAAAACGATATCAGGAAGAGTTGTAAATCTATGAAGATACAACATTTTTCTGTTTAAAAACATTTACCGAATCATGAGATACATCAAAATTCTACTGCTGGCAGCGGTTCTTCCTTTGTATGCTTATGCCCAAGGATGGAATGAACACGAATATCAGCAGATTTACAGGCAGATTCATCTCCCGGAAATCCCCACACGCAGCATCTCTGTTACTGTATGTGGTGCACGTACAGATGCTTCGGCTACCATTAACCAGAAAGCCATCAACAAGGCCATCACACTGATGTCTGCCAAGGGTGGTGGGCAAGTAATTATCCCTGAAGGAACCTGGAACACAGGAGCTATCCGACTCAAGAGCCACGTAAATTTAGTAGTTGAAAAGGGTGCTACAATCCATTTTGCCTTTGAGCCTAAACTTTATCCACTGGTCCTTACCTCCTGGGAAGGGCTGGCTTGTTGGAACTATAGTCCTTGCATCTATGCCTATCAAGCGACAGACGTAGCTATTACCGGCAATGGAACCATTGACGGAGGAGGCAGCAATCAGACCTGGTGGCAATGGAACGGTGCTCCGAGGTTCGGATATCAACCCGGAACCACCAAAGAGAGTCAAAAACTCGGTTCCCGAGCCCGCCTTGAGAAAATGGGAGAAAACGACATACCCATTAGCCAGCGGAGGTTTGGTATGGGACAAGGCCTACGCCCACAACTGGTCAATTTCAATCACTGTGAGCGAATTCTCATAAAAGACGTCCAACTCCTCAACTCTCCATTTTGGGTAATCCATCCACTACTCAGCAAGAGTATCACGGTAGACAATGTAAAAGTCTATAACGACGGACCCAACGGAGATGGTTGTGATCCGGAAGCTTGTGAGAACGTACTTATCCAAAATTGCTTCTTCCATACAGGCGATGACTGTATCGCCATCAAAAGCGGACGAAACAATGACGGCCGGCTGTGGAGACAACCATCCAGGAACATCATCATACGCAATTGCAAGATGGCCGACGGACACGGAGGTATCGTAATCGGCAGTGAGATCTCCGGAGGTTGTGAAAATGTGTATGCAGAAAACTGTCAGATGGATTCACCTAACCTGCAACGGGTACTGCGCATCAAAACCAACAACTGCCGTGGAGGAATCATCCAGAATATTCACTTGAGAAATATTACTGTCGGGCAGTGCAAAGAAGCCGTCATGAGAATCAATCTCAACTATGAACCCAATGAGGACTGCTATCGTGGTTTTGAGCCTGTTGTGCATAACATCAGTATGGAAAATGTCACTTGTCAAAAAAGTGAATACGGCATTCTTATCAACGGTCTGGACAGCATTGCCAATGTCTACGATATCATCGTCAGAAACTGCCGTTTCAACGGTGTAACAAAAGATCCGGTTAAGATTACCGGAAAAACCAGAAACATCCACTTCGATCAACTCTTTATCAACAACTCTCTCATATTGAATTCAGGAGAAATTCCATATAAACATTACAGCGAATGGCTTACCTACTCAGAAATGAAACGCGCCCCTCATCCTTATCTTCTTGACTTCTCAAAAACGCCCAAATGGAGTTATGTAATGGGCATTGAGCAGGAAGGAATGCTGGATACTTATCTCCATTACGGGGGAGATTCCATCATTCATTACTTAAAAGAATATCCTGAAAAGATGATTGATAATAAAGGAGATATAACAGGTTACGAATATAAGGCTTTCAATCTTGATAATGTCCGTACTGCAAAATATATCCTGAGAATGCAGGACCTTTTCCCCCGCAAAGGTAATGCTATAGCCCTGAAAACTTTCTTCAAACAACTGCAACATCAGCCCCGAACAGCCGATGGAATATTCTGGCACAAAGCAATCTATGCCAATCAAGTATGGTTGGACGGGATCTTCATGGGACTGCCCTTCTATACAGCATACGCTCATGAATATCTTAGTACGAAAAAAGCTGCAAAGGTCTATGCCGATGCCATCAGCCAGATTCTGATAACGGACAAACGCACATACGATCCACAGACAAAACTATGGAAACATGCATGGGATTCTACCCATAGCCAATTCTGGGCAAACAAGCAGAACGGGCAAAGTCAGCATACATGGGGGCGTGCGTTAGGCTGGTATGCCATGGCATTGACGGAATGTCTCGAACAAATTCCGCAGAATTTTCCTCGCCGCGATTCTGTAGTCAGCCTTCTTCATCGAGTTATGGACGCCGTAATGTGCTATCAAGATACAGAAACAGGTCTGTGGTATGACGTAATGGATGTAAAGGCTCCTAATAACTATCTTGAAGCAACAGCCTCTTCCATGTTCACCTATGTCCTTCTAAGGGGCTCCAGATTAGGTTATCTACCGGAAAAAGCTCGTACTGCAGGTATCAAAGCTTATAAAGGTATTCTCCGTCACTTCATACGCATAAATCCAGATAAGACTATCTCGCTTACCGGATGCTGTGCTGTCAGCGGATTGGGGCCAGGTTCTGGTCCATACGTCAAAAAGCCCAACTACAGACGTGATGGCAGTTTCAAATACTACATCAGTGAGCCTGTTCGAGACAATGATGCCAAAGGTATCGGTCCGTTCATCTGGGCAAGTCTGGAAATGGAGAAACTGATGTAGGTCTCACATTATGCAGCAACTTGCATGACTGTACCTAAACCTTTGTCACGGATCATCACATCAATTGCTGCAAGCACTCCGGCAAAACAATATCCTTACAATTTACCTTCTCGAGTTGTTCCTTGCCTTCTTTCGTCAAATTAAAACGCATGCTACGTTTATCTTCCTTACAAATCTTACGTCTGATCAGTCCCTTCTGCTCCAAAGATGCAATCACTTTGGATGCATTGGAATGAGATAGGCTCATCTGTTCGGAGATCTCATTGGCTGTCGAATTTTCATACTTTGATAACACACAAAGAAGCATCGTCTCATTGAGATTCAGTCCGAAAGTCTGCATCATCTGACCTTCAAGTACAGACAATGCCTTATAAATTTTTCTAAGTTTACAAATACAATGATGATCCATGATTCTAAAAACAAGTTAAGCGGGCTGCCAGATAAAACCAGCAGTCCGCACGTTACAATCTATTCCTTATAAAAAACGACAACCTATTTTAATAGTTGTTCATTTATAATATCTTCAAACTGACTTTTCATCATAGCCCCTACTGACATATTGGGATTTCCATCCTTTGGAATAAAGAGGATCGCAGGGATCGACTGCACATTAAAAGCTGCTGCCACATCCTCTTGCTGATCGATATCCACCTTATAGAAATCAATCTTTCCAGCATACTCTGTAGCCAGTTGATCCATAATCGGTGCCGTTGCCTTACAAGGTCCGCACCAAGTGGCATAAAAATCCACAATCGCCGGTTTATCACCCTCAAATTTCCAGTCCTTAGGATGCTGATCGAAGTCCATTACTTTTTTCTTAAACTCCTCTGATGTCAATTCTACTGGTTTCATATTCAGATTTCCCTTATTATGATTTTTGCTTTGTTGACGAGATAATTCAACCCGTTGCTTCTCATCTACTCTGGTTAGTCCAGAATATTCCTTTCCTTTTCTTCCAGATCCGCAACTCCAGATAAAAGTCACCAGTACCACTATCATTGCTGCTACCCCAGATGTATGATTTCTTTCTATTTTCATATTTATCGAGTCCTAATCCATCTCATTAGAAATATTTTCCAACGGAAACATGAAGCAAATATAAATGAAATATTTATATACGACAAATATTCCCATGGAAAGTTTTCAATATATAACAGAGATTAATATATCAATATATCGTTTAACAATTGCGCCTTATAATGCACAAAGTTCCTGATCTCCTCGATATTCTTATGATAAGTATTCCGACATCAACCTAAAGCAAACGCCCGGATGATATCAGTTTCACTAATAAAATCAGTTTTTCATAGTTCATGTTAAGAGTCCACCTTCTAAAGTGGACTCCTAACATCTAAGATAATCCTTTAATAAGCCGTATCATTCTTTATGTCGGATGATTCAATTTTCTTTTTATCAATCGCACGCCATGCGAAATAGATATAAATGAAAACCACCGGTAAGAAAAGAGAGACATAGAACATCGCCTTAAGAGTATTCTTGCTACTACAACTGTTAGCGATTGTCAGCGAACTCTGTAAATCAACATTTGAAGGATAAAAAGCGGTATGGTTCCACCCTACAATCAGAAGAAGGATAAGAACAACCATCACCACGCCAAATCCTGCCGGCCATATACCTTTTATATAAGTTTTGCTGAATACCGTACGAATAACGCCGAAAAGCAGCAGCACGACACCTACCAGGAAAATCAATAATAATGGCCACATCGTAATCAGATTTTTCAGATACTTCATTGGTACCATAAAGATAACCCCTGTTCCAGGTTGATAAGCGAAACCATCCTTCAAGAGAGTACGAATCAGGAATGTCAGGAAAAACACCAGAAAAGCAATAGCATTATAAAGTAGCTGTTTGCGTCCTCTTGACCGTATGGCCTCATCAGCCACATTATTAATAATATAAAGCAATCCAAGCACACGAGCTAACAAGAATACAGCAATACCAAAAATCACGTTCCACGGATCCAATAAAGCATCCAGTCCATTACTTGAATTGGCCCAACGACTGATGACAGGCTGAAGGCTGCTGATCATATTCATCTTATTGATGACGAAATTAGAACCATCGAAGAAAGTAGCCACAGCCCCTCCTATCAGCAATGGCGCCAAAACACCATTGATAATCAAACAAACTTGAAAAGTTCTTGGGCCTAAGAAATTACCGATCTGATTTTGAAATTCATAACTTACAGCCTGTACTACAAAAGTGAACAGGATGATCATCCACAACCAATAGGCACCTCCGAAACTCGTACTATAGAAAAGAGGAAAAGAAGCGAAGAAAGAAGCACCGAAAGTAACTAATGTGGTAAAAGTAAACTCCCACTTTCTGCCTGTAGAATTAATGACCAGCCGACGCTCCTCAGGTGTCTTACCCAAACTAAATATTAAGCTATTAGCTCCTTGCACGAACAGCAGGAAAACGAGAAATGCTGCCAGCAAACTGATCACAAACCACCAATATTGTTGAAGAAAAGAATATGTCATAATCAAAAGATTTAAGCATTAACATTTAAAGTCTCTTTCTCTGTATGATCCGGTCCCTTCTTGATTTGCTTGCAGAGTATGCAAATCTCCACAGCCAGCATGGTCGTAAAGAGTACCAGAAAAATAAAGAAAGTCAGGGCTACCGATCCAGAATGCAAGTCAGAAACAGCCACCCATGTAGGTAACATATCCTGAATGGTCCATGGCTGTCTTCCAAATTCAGCTACGAGCCATCCGGATTCACTGGCAAGATAGGTCAAAGGCAAGAAGATAAGAGCAATTATGGACAGCCAGCGGTAACGGCTGATATCCTTTCTATAAACCATGAACAAATCTACTATGAAAAATAAGATCAAAAGGAACCCTACTCCGACCATGACCCGGAAAGCCCAGAAATTTACCGGGATAAACGGCACCACCTGATGGGGATTCCGGACATATCCATATCCAAAATACTTGATATTATCCATCACCATTTTTTTGGTAGCAGCATCCTTCTTTCCACTACGGTATTGAACCAAAGCCACGATAGCCTTTTTGCCCATAGCCATTTTTTGTCTGACAGACGGTTCCCAGGAGCCATCTGCCAGTCTGTAACCATTCAACAAATCATTTATACCCGGCACATAACCCGAAAAACTCCGAGTAGACAACAAAGAAAGTCCATGTGGAATACTAATCTTCATAGGAGTCTCCTTCTCATTCACATAGTCAGGTTGTTTAAACGGATTAACAGCAGCCGTTACGGTTAGAGGCTGGTCATTCCCTCCATTATACAAAGCCTCCATGGCAGCCAATTTCATAGGTTGAGTGTGAGAAACCATAACCGCAGAATTATCGCCGATAACTACCGTCAACACAGAAGAAACCAATCCTACAATCGCAGCTATCTTCATACTCTCTTTCGCCAGTTTTTCCTCTCTATGTTTTAGTAAATACCAACCACATATCGCCACACAGAAAACAGCACCGATAACCCAGGAAGAAGTCACCGTATGAAAAAATTTATCAACCGCAAAAGGAGAAAGAGCTATTTTGGCAAAAGAGCTCATTTCAAAACGCATTGTATCCGGGTTAAAGACAGAACCTATCGGATCTTGCATCCAAGCATTTGCCACTAGAATCCACCAAGCAGAAAGTGTGGCTCCCAGACCAGTAAGCCAAGTAGAAGCAAGGTGAAATCCCGGAGAAACTTTCTTCCATCCAAAGAACATAACAGCCACGAAAGTAGCTTCCATGAAGAAAGCAAAAATTCCTTCAATAGCCAGAGGAGTTCCGAAAATATCCCCCACAAACCACGAATAATTACTCCAATTCGTACCAAATTCAAATTCCAGGATAATACCTGTTGCCACTCCCATTGCAAAATTAATGCCGAACAGCCGTTGCCAGAATCGGGCAGTATCTTTCCAAAAAGTTTTCCGAGTGCGATAGTAGCAGGTCTCGACGATTCCCATGATAACGGCCAGTCCCAATGTCAATGGGACAAACAGCCAATGATAGATTGCTGTTAACGCAAATTGCGCACGAGACCAATCAACTGTTGAGGTAGTAATGTCCAAAAGGTTCATAATAACATATATGATTTAAAAGATTTTATTGATTCGTTCTAATTTGAATTTCCCATGACGGAAAAGAGTTTCTTCTTTTACCCGATAATCATTACTTGGATACCGGTATAACTGTTTGGGTTAAAGGTGGAGTCCTGTCAAGGACCTGTTCTGAAACGAACTGGCTTTCCTGCCCCTTCTTTGCATGATGTCTGATAAAGTCCGGGAAAAAGAACACCTTTAGTATTGCAAAAATAATAAACAGTTTAATCAGTATTACCGTCCAGAGTGTTTTCCCCACCGTCATATTACGAAAGCCATCGTAATATAAACGAAAAGTCCAATATAGGAAATTGTTTTGTTTCATACATATTACAGTTTTCGGTTACGATGCAAAGATAAAAAAATAATTTAAACGTTGGTCCTTTTTTCGCTAAAAATATTACATTTAATTTCTTTAAAGGTAAACTGTGCTTTTTTTCTTGGTCAATCAACATAAAAATCTTACATTTGCAACAAGTTAAAAACAAGAAACATATAAGACTTATCTTATAAGTGGGGATAAATGAACTTACTCGAATTTATCTATATAAAAGGCCTCCGGATTTTAATGCCAGTCTATACAGAACTCAGGAGTAAGTTTTAGAAGTCCAACAAACAGACCGCTTATAGTAGTTGAACTTAATTTCATGCAAGAATAGAATTCATGTACATGAAGAAATTACTAACAATTATCGCCTTTTTAGGGGTCCTGTTACCAGCAACAGCACAACAGACATTAAGTCTGCAAGATTGCAGAGAAATGGCCCTGCGCAACAATAAGCAACTCAACATTTCCAAGCTGAATGAGGAAATAGCCTACAACACACAAAAGGCTATGCGCACTAAGTATTTGCCAAAGGTAGATGCAATAGGTGGTTATCAATTTTTCAGCAGGGAAGTATCTCTGCTCAATAGCAGGCAAAAAGATGCTTTGACTCATTTAGGGAGTAACACTATGAGCAATTTAAGTACAGATGCTCCAAGTCTTATCACATCCCTGGTCCAACAAGGTCTTCTCACCCCTCAAATGGCTCAGCAACTTACCGGTTTATTACAACAAAATGCCCCTTCATTAAGTAATTTTGGCGACCAGATTGGCACCAAAATAAAAAACGCTTTTCGTACGGACACTCATAATATTTGGTCAGGATCCGTTATGGTCAGAGAACCTATTTATATGGGTGGTGCCATCAATGCAGCCAATAAAATCGCAGATATCAATGGGCAATTAGCTGCTAACGGCGTTGATTTTGCGACACAGACTACCTTATACAATACAGATCAAGCGTATTGGATGGTTGTTTCTTTGAAACAGAAACAAGATCTTGTTTACAGTTATCGCAAACTTGTAAGGAAGCTCAGCGATGATGTCCACAAAATGATTGCTCAAAGCATTGCCACCAAATCAGACGGACTGCAAGTGGATGTAAAAGTCAATGAGGCCGACATGCAAGTTACACAGGTAGAAGACGGGCTGGCTCTCGAAAAAATGTATCTTTGCCAACTTTGCGGGCTTCCACTTGATGAAGACATCCATCTGACTGATGAAAGCAAACAAAATTTAGATTCAGAAAACAATCCCATCGTTCAGCAAGTTGATTCAGACCTTATGTCACGTCCGGAGATCAGGATTCTACAGAATACTATAGATATCAGCAAGCAGAACACGAAACTAATTCGTGCTGAATATTTGCCACATGTTTTAGCTACAGGAGGCTATCTCGTATCCAGTCCAAATCTATTTAATGGCTTCCAAAAGCAAATTGCAGGAGTTTGGAATTTGGGACTGACTGTGCAAGTCCCCTTATGGAGCTGGAATGAGGGTGCATATAAAGTAAGAGCCGCTAAAGCCGCATCAAATATTGCTGAGATGCAAATAACAGATACACGAGAAAAAATTCAATTACAAATATCCCAAAGCAAATTCAGAATAAAAGAAGCCTACAAGAAACTTACTATGACCAATCAGAATATGAAAAGTGCCAATGAAAATCTTCGGTCTGCCGACCTTGGATTTAAGGAGGGAATTATGAAAGTCACTGATGTCATGAGAGCTCAGACGGCCTGGCAACAAGCCCAAAGTCAGAAAATCGATGCAGAAGTAGACTTGAAATTAGCTCAAACGGAGTTGCAAAAGGCACTTGGTATTTTAAAATAATAACAGGAATAAAAATCACGCTATATTATGTCAGCGAAATCACAACATAACAACATCATGCTCGCAGTCCTAGGATTTACCCTAGTCGTGGTAGTAGTGGGCATCATCGGTTTTTTCACATTCGGAAAACAGAAAGATATCATCCAAGGTGAAGTAGAGGTTTCAGAATATCGCGTTTCCAGCAAATTCCCCGGACGCATAGAAGAGCTCCGTGTAAAAGAAGGAGATTACGTCCATGTAGGTGATACTCTGGCGATTCTTCAAGTACCGGAGATCTCTGCACAGAAACAAGTATTAGAGTCTACTGGAGAAGCAGCTCAGGCTATGCAGAATCTAACCGATGCGGGAGCCCGCAAGCAGCAAATTGAAGTAGCTTATCAAATGATGATGACTGCTGTTTCTGCCCGTACAATTGCCAAGAAGACCTATACAAGGATGCAAAACCTTTACAATGAAGGCGTTATCGCCGGCCAAAAACGAGATGAATCTTTAGCTGCCTATCAGGCAGCCACAGCACAGGTTAAGGCTGCTCAAGCTCAATATGACCTTGCAAAAAGTGGAGCAAGATCTCAAGAGAAACAGATTGCCGCTCATAACACACAAGCAGCAAGAAATGCCGTAAAGGTCGTAAATTCTCTATTAAAAGAGACGGTTCAGAGTTTCACCTGTCGAAGGAGAAGTTTCTGATGTTTATCCTGAGGTCGGAGAATTGGTTTCTATGGGATCTCCTATCATGAGTATCGACATCATGGATGATCTTTGGGGAGATTTTAACGTAAGAGAGGATCATCTGAAACACTTGAATCTTGGCCAGACCTTCACAGCCTTTGTGCCGGCCTTTGACAAAGATATCATGATGCGTGTCTATTACATAAAGGACAAAGGATCATACGCCACATGGAAGGCGACCAAGACTACAGGCCAGTATGATCTGAAAACATTTGAAGTCAAAGCACGCCCCATCACAAGACTTGATGGCTTGCGTCCGGGAATGAGTCTTATTCTTAAGAACACAAAGAAATAAATAAGAAGGGTAAGCATTGGAAGTCCTTAAAGACATATATCTGATTGCCCTAAGAGAGTGCGGCAATATACGAAGAAACCCCATTTATGCTTTTTGCATGATTTTCTTCCCTATTATCGTAGTCATCTTTTTCACATCACTGATGGGCGAAGGCGTTCCCACCAAAATGCCTGTAGGAATCGTAGACTTGGATAATACGACAACTTCACGCGCCATCGTCCGCCAGTTAGAAAGTTTACAAACGACAAGGATCATAGAAAGTTACGAGAATGTAAACGAAGCCAGAAGGGACATTCAAAAAGATAATATTTTTGGGTTTCTTTACATCCCCAACGGTATGACCAGGGATATCATGAGAGGAGAACAAGCCAAAATATCCTACTATTATAACACCGAATTTCTTTTAGCCGGCAATTTACTCTATCGTGACTTGAAAACTGCTGCACAACTTGGGGCAGCGGGTGTAGGAATGACGAAACTTGCAGCATTAGGAAAGACGGACAAAGAAATTGCGGCTAATATTCAACCGATTGCCATTGATCTTCACATGATCGGTAATCCCTGGACCAATTATAATGTCTATCTGAGTACCTTTATCGTACCAGGAGTCCTTCTGCTTTTTGTTTTCTTGATAACGCCCTATTCCATTGGAACAGAATTGAAATTCAAGCGGTCCAGACAGTGGATGGCTATGGCACACAACGACGTCTACGTAGCCCTCACTGGCAAGATGCTGCCACAGACCCTCATTTTTCTATCCATCTTTTACTGTTTTGAGTTTTACATCTATTATATATTGGGGTTCCCGCATCCGGGAGGTGTAGGAAGGATGCTCCTGCTCGGATTCCTTGCAGTTATCTCTTGCCAGAGTTTTGGTATTTTTGCCTTCGGTTTGATGCCATCCCTGCGTATGGCAATGAGTATCTGCTCATTATGGTCCGTAGTGAGTTTTTCTGTCGTCGGATCCACCTATCCTCTGGAAAGTATGGATCCCGAGATTCAGGCCCTTGCCCAGATGTTCCCTCTTCGGCACTATTACGTCATATATCACACCTGTATATTCAACGACTTTCCTCTCACATACGTCTTGAGCGAAATCATCGCACTGTGTTGCTTTTCCTTATTGCCATTGTTCACTAACAGAAACTCTGAAGCGGGCAATGCTGCATGATATTTATATCCCATAAAACAAATGGAGCAAGAAGGTTTTTTCAAAGCTATCGGACATGGTATCCAGGATATGTGCTATATCTGGGCCAAGGAAATGCGCAATGCCTTTTCTGATGAAGGAGTACTCATTTTCTGTATTCTCGTGCCACTTTTCTATCCTTTAGTATATTCTTGGATCTACAATAATGAAGTGATAAGAAATGTTCCTGTTGCCATTGTAGATATGTCACACAGCCATCTCAGCAGGGAGTTTATCCGTGACTATGACGCCAGTCCCGATACGAAGGTCGCATACTATTGTGACAACCTTGAAGAAGCCAAACAACTTGCCGGCAGGAATGCCGTGCACGGCGTGCTCTATTTCCCGGAGGATTTCGAGAAGAGGGTTTATCGAAGTGAGACAAGTAATGTAAGCACCTACGCAGACATGAGTCTGATGCTCTACTATAGAGCCGTTTATAGCACAGCTGTCAATGTAGCCAATAAAATCAATTCCAAAATTCAGATCAGTCGGTCAACAGATTTCACGAATCAAGAAAATAAAATAACTGCCAGTCCCATCAAATCTGACAATATAGCTATATTCAATGAACCCGGAGGTTATGGTAATGCCATTATACCCGGTGTACTCATGTTGATTCTCCAACAGACCTTACTTCTTGGAATCGGTCTGTCTGCAGGTACGGCAAGAGAAAACAACAGATATAAAGAACTTGTACCTATCAGTAAGCACTATATGGGTACATTCCGTATCATATTAGGCAAGGCTATGGCTTGCTTTATGACCTATTGTATCCAGGCTGCATACATTACACTCTGTGTACCCCACTTTTTCAATTTCACAGAGATGGCAACCCCAACGGCACTTTGGGGATTGCTCATTCCATACATTCTTGCCGTCACATTTTTTGGCATGACGCTATCCTGTTTCGTACGTTATAGAGAGAATGTCTTATTATTAGTCATATTCACTTCCGTACCATTTCTATTCATGACAGGAGTTTCATGGCCACTTAGCAATATCCCGGGATTCTGGGAAGGTGTTGCTTGGCTGATACCATCTACATGGGGTATCCGGGCATTTATCTCCATCAATAATATGGGAGCGACGCTGGATGAAGTGCAGAAATTCATCATCCCCCTCTGGATACAGGTCATCATCTACGGATTTACGACCTTCCTGGTCTATAGATATCAATTGAATCTAACGAAGAAACAGGCTTATGCAGCCATTGAAAACATCAAGAATAAAGCAGTAGCTGCAAAGACAGAAAAGGATATGCCAAAAGAAACTTCTGACTCTACCACGAATCAAGAAGAGGTGGTAGAGACAGAAGACAATTGAATAGATCGCTATCTGTTAGCCCATTTACGCCCTATATCTTTCCACGCCATCAATCCCTTAAAAAATAAAAGCAATGCCGAAATCCTCGATATTGCTTTTAACATTCATATCCTTTTCAATAAATACATTTGAGTTCCATTCATAAAAACGGATTCTCTGACAACACTATCGACGAAATCAAGAATGAATTAAAAACAGGTATAACATTTCATATACACTTGATATTCAGTCCTTTATCTATTATCGTCAGAATTTGTAATTACCAATACTTTGGTAATGAGTTTACCAATTAGCGGTAAGGTACTTTCCAGGCTATGGTAATGGGGTTACCACACTGCGGTAACGTATTTACCAATTAGTGGAAATGGGCTTACCAGACTGTGATAACATACAACTTGAATATCTTATCTGTCAGAAACAGTTTTATCTTGCTTTTTCTTCGTCTTTATCAGCCGGTTCATCTTTTTCATTAACCGACTCCACAGCCTCCTCTACCAACGGCCGATTGGCAAAACGATGTGCATAAGCTGAATAATCAGGTTTAATTTGCTTATAGGTTGCGTCTTGAAACAATGGGCTGGAAATGATATGGTCAGCTGTTGACCGGTTACAGCAGACCACGATATTTTCCACATTACACAAGCGTGTCAATGCACGAACATCAGAATCATGAGGCTGCAAAGTCATCGGATCAGTAAAGAAGAATAAATAATCAATGCTTCCTGCCACGATCAGAGAACCCATCTGCTGATCACCACCTAAAGGGCCAGAATTAAGAATCGTAAAATCCCATTCTACCTCCGGATGTTTTTTAGACAAGGCTTCCAAAATAAGATGTCCGGTAGTTCCCGTAGAATAGAACTTATGTCCCATCAACCTTTTCGAATTCCACAAACACCATTCAATCAGATCCTTTTTGTTAGCATCATGGGCCACCAAGCCAATATTCCTCTTTAAAAAATCTTCCATAGTTTTTTTCCTTTAGTTCTAAATATATAGGTTAATCAATTTCAAAATCAAAAAAGTAAAACACACAGACTTCATCTCTGTCACAAAGGTCTGTTTGCTACTTACAAAGATAAAATTGTTTTGCCAAAGAGCACAAGGATATCAAAGATTTTCTCTTCAACAAGCAGTTAATGTAAGTTAAATAGTGGCATTCACAACATTTTTTTACCTTATTGCATAACACGATAGGGAATCATTTTCATTTAACAGGACTTGCGTGGTAAATCTTTTATTCCTATCTTTGTCTCAAGTAAGTTAAAGAAAAAAGCAGAAATTCATCATTTACATAAAGATGAAAGAATTTGTATCCAGAAACATAAAAGATTCCAAAATCTGCTATCCTCGAAATCAAGACCAGAAGCGATTACGTCACGGAATCAACACCCATTTGAATTTGATTATTTTACTCTATTTACAATAAAAGACAAAAATATGAAAATTTCCTATTATTTATTTCCCT
Organism: uncultured Prevotellaceae bacterium; assembly: GCA_963769405.1. Classification (GTDB taxonomy): domain Bacteria; phylum Bacteroidota; class Bacteroidia; order Bacteroidales; family Bacteroidaceae; genus Prevotella. Next base: position 67,094 of record CAVYLQ010000033.1, read on the forward strand.
GTAAGAAAGAAGAGGCTAAAGCTTCATCTTTGCGTTTAGCAACAAGGGTAATTTTCGGATTACTGCTTGCCAGTCACGGTCTCCAAAAACTTATGAATTTCAGTATGATGGCATTACAGTTTCCAGATCCCCT
>CAVYLQ010000034.1:0-24819 GCA_963769405.1 uncultured Prevotellaceae bacterium
TGAAGAAGTTCTATCCTGATAATGGTTATCAAATAAAAGATTTTATTTATGCAATGCCTTTTGATCCGGATATTGATCAGGGCATGACCTATGCTCGCTTTTGGACTCATCGTTCTGGCAATAAGACGTTCTATGGTGTGGATCTTCCTAATAGTGTGGGTGGATGTATTGCCATGAATCCTGAATTTGTGGATAAATATTGCCTGAAAGGTGATGAACGTAATGAATCATTTGTTGGAGGGCCTTTATTCGTTCGTGATCCATCAACTTATAAGGCAACTACCACTCCCTGGATGATTGATGGTCAGCAGGTGACATTGACTAAGACGATAACGTTGGATAAACTTGATGAAACTATGCCTGTAGATAATACAGCCCATGGTGGTAGGTCTCAAGGTTATCGCTCGATCAAGTTTTATATGGATTTGAGTTTGACCAAGTGCGCAACGTCGTCGGGTAATGATGTGCCTGTTTTCCGTTATGCAGACATCTTGCTGGAGAAGGCTGAGGCCATTATGCGTGGCGCTACTGCGACGAATGGTGATACGCCGGCGTCTCTTATGAATCAGATTCGGGCCTATGTACATGCCCCTTCTGTAGTAGGTACACCGACATTGAATGATCTTCTTGATGAGCGTGCCCGTGAATTTGCTGATGAGAATTGGCGGCGTAATGATTTAATACGTTTTGGTAAGTTTGAAGATGATTGGGGGTATAAACATATCATTAATCCTTCAGCTAAGACACAGTTGTTCCGTCGTATATTCCCAATTCCAACGGCAACATTGAAAACCAATACCAATTGGAAGCAGAATCCAGAGTATTAAGGTATAGAAAAGTAAGTGTGAAGGCAGAGAAACCCTGTCTTCACTTTTTTGTTTTATATGAAATCATGAAAAATTCCTGTTATGAGGTATCGATTGTCTATTCTTTTCTTATTTGTATTCATTATTGCCGGGTTGAGAGCTCAGAATTGGCAATATGTTGATCCTCGTATAGGAGGTGAAGGCTTAGGACGCGTTTTCATAGGTCCTTCTATGCCTTTTGGTATGGTGAAACCGGGACCTGATTGTACCAGCAAGCCCAATAGCGGATGGCTTCCGATGCCAAATATCGTTACAGGTTTTTCCCAGACACATGTAAGCGGAACAGGTGGTGGACCCAAATATGGAAATATTCTGATACAACCTTTTCTTGGTGACCTTAATTCCATATCCCATGAGCAAAAACGTAAATTGGAATCAATGTCATTGGGATATTATTCTTCAGTTTTTGAGAATGGTATTCGTACAGAAATAACAACAGCAGAACGTACTTCTTTTTATCGTATAACTTATCCCGATAGATCAAGTCATAATCTGTTAGTTGACTGTGGATTTTTTTTAGGTGAGAATATCATTCCTGATGCTCGTGAGGCACAACAATTTGTTGGTTCAGAAATAGAAATTGTATCTGATAGAGAGATTCGTGGATATACCCGTATTCGTGGCGGATGGAACAACGGCAGTGCATATACCGTATATTTCTGTCTTTTATCTGATGTCCCGTTTGTTAGAGAAAAGACATGGCGAGGTGGAGAGATAAGTAATAAAAAGGTGCAGTCTGACGATGGTAAGAAGACCGGAGCCTTGGTCTCTTTCAGTTCTCAACAGGTAAATATCAAGATAGGTATATCCTATCTGAGTTCGTTGAAGGCGAAGGATAATATTCCAAATCATAATTTTGATGTACAGTTGTCACAATTGAGAGATACATGGGAAAAACCTTTTAGTCGTATTTCCATAAAAGGTACCGATCAACAGAAACGAATGTTTTATACAGCTTTGTACCATACGATGTTGATGCCTGTAGATCGGAGTGGCGAAAATCCGCTGTGGCTTGATACACCTTACTATGATGATTATTATGCTTTATGGGATATCTATCGTACCTCTCTGCCTTTGATTACAATTTTGGATCCTATACGTGAACGTGATATTGTAAACTCTTTGCTTAACATTTACAAACGTGATGGTTACATGCCAGATGCCCGTAGTGGAAATTCGAATGGCAGGACGCAGGGTGGTTCTAACGCCGAAGTGGTAATAGCTGACGCTTATGTCAAAGGAATAAAAGGGATAGATTATGATCTGGCATTACAGGCCATGTTGAAAGATGCGGATATCCCACCAGGTGGGAATGAAGAGAATGAAGGCAGGGGAGGATTGATAGAATATAATACATTGGGATATATCCCTTATGGGATTGATCGTGCAGGGAATAGAACCATAGAGTATGCTTATGATGATTATTGCATTGCGCAAGTGGCTAAGGGGTTGCATCGAGATGATATCTATGATAGATTCATTCATCAGTCGGGTAATTGGAAAAACTTATGGCGAGGAGATTATTGGTGGGATGGCATGCGTGGTTTTATCATGCCAAAGGATGCTCATGGGAAATGGCGGGATAGTGTGACTTGGGGTAAATCAAAAGTATATCATCCTCGCATAAAATACACACCGATAATCAAAGTGGCTCCCTGGTATTTACCCTGGTGGTCAACTTTTTTCTATGAAGCAACCTCTGAGGAATATTCGTTAAGTATACCTCATGATGTGCCCGGATTGATTAAAGCATGTGGTGGTGCTTCCGATTTCAGGAAGCGGCTTGACTCGTTCTTTGACAAGAAGTATTATAATGTAGCAAACGAACCGTCTTTTCTTACTCCATGTTTGTATCATTGGCTGGGGCGTCCTGATTTAAGTAGTGATCGTGTGCGTCAGATTATAGATCAGAACTATAGTGATACGCCTGATGGTCTTCCCGGTAATGATGATAGTGGGGCAATGTCTTCTTGGTTGGCTTTCCACATGATGGGGCTTTATCCAAATGCGGGGCAGAGTTATTATCTGCTGCACGCACCGTTGTTGTCGGAATACGCAATTCATTTGAGCAATGGTAATATCTTACATGGAAAAATTGTAGGCAGGGGAACTCATTTTAAATGCGGAAAGTTAAATGGAAAGTTGTTGCCTGATGCTCGTATTGAACATTCTGATTTAATGCGGGGAGGATTTTTGGCTTTTTATATGGATAAGGATTCTCTTACTCCTTATGTTCCTCAGGTTGAAAGTACAAGAATAAATCAAACACAAAACAAAGAAAATAAGTCCTTTTTGATAAAACCGTTGATGAAGTATGATATTTCCTTTATTTTGAATCGGCAATATCGTACGTGGCCCATTACTTTTAATTGGGATAAGGATACTCTTAGTGTCGTTTGTAAAGATGCTGTATACCATATTTCTCGGAATGTAGTAGACAACGGTAAAGGCTTCTGTTGGTTGATTCCGAAGGATGGAGCTGTTTATAATAATGTGTTGGGCACATTTTGTTTTATTTCACATGCTGCAATGAAAGATTTGCTTGATTCAAGCGTTTTTAAATATAATGGCATTCTTTGGAGGCTGATTGGTCGGGGAAATAATTGTATGCATGTTCGTGCAGATACAGATCGTACAGAGATGTGGATATCGGTTATCCATCGTATACCTTTGGTTATTGAAATGCGTAATAATCCTTTAGGTATTGATTGGAAAATAAACGGCGTAGATTGCAATGAATGATATATTATTAGTTAGATGATTCAATAAATAATAGATATGTGATGAGTATTAAAAAAATTATTTTTCTGATATTACTGCTTAATGTGGCAAATACCGTTTCTGCCAAGGACTATAATATAATGGACTTTGGTGCAAAAGGAAATGGAATTAGTGATGATGCCCTTAGTATACAGAAAGCAATTGATGCTTGTTCATCAGAAGGAGGAGGTGTCGTGATATTTCCATCTGGTAGAAACTTTATCTCTGGTCCTGTAGAGATAAAATCAAATGTAACAGTTTACCTTAGTCCGAATGCGGTATGGAAAGCAAATCCTGATGAAAGTATATATCATTTAAGTGTTTTTGGTAAGAATCAGGGTGAAGGAATGATGTGGATTTATGCTGATCATGCTGAAAATATTTCCATCATGGGGAAAGGAACCATTGACGGAAATGGAGTTGCATTTATGGGAAGGGAACTATCAGATTCTTATGAATTGAAACCCGTAACGACTTTTGATCCCCGTCCACATGTTCTTACCCTTAAGGATGTGAAAAATCTGACTATTCGTGATGTAACGATTCGTGAGGGTGCTTATTGGACAGTTCATCTTATAGGATGTGAGAAAGTTACCATTGAGGGTATCAATCTACTTAATAATCTGAAAATCAGAAATGGAGATGGTATTGATATAGACCATTCTCGCCAAGTCAGAATATCTGACTGCTATATCACATCTGGAGATGACGCGATATGTCTGAAAAATAGACGTGAGTTTCAGAAATTTGGTCCGTGCAAGAATATTGTGGTAAATAATTGTGTGCTGACTTCTCGCAGCTGTGCCATTAAGATAGGAAGTGAGAACGTGGATTCTATCAGTGATGTGCTGTTTTCAAATTGTATTATCAAAAGAAGCAACCGTGGACTTGGAATTCAGAACCGGGATGAAGGTACGGTTACCAATGTGGTATTCTCTAATATTATATTGGATTGTCAACTTTGGTCTGATGTATGGTGGGGAAAGGCAGAGCCAATATATGTAACTTCTTATCCTCGTGCTAATGGCAACAATAAAGATGCTGGCTGGCGTTATCCGGAAGGTCAGAACGTTAGCCACTGTGGGGAAGTGAGTTATATCTATTTTAATGGTATTTATGCCACCAGTGAGAATGGGTGTTATATAGGTGGTGACGTCCCTCAAAAAGTAAACCATATCTATTTCAACAACGTTTATCTTACGCTAAGGCCTGTAACTTCTTATAAGGGTGGAGTCTATGATAAACGGCCTTGTAAGGGGACTGAGTTTATCCGGGATAAAGTGTATGGACTTTATGTGAATAAGGCATCTGATGTGATAACAGAAAATTTTCATGTAGAAGCAAGAGGAGGCATTAACTTTGGTGGAAATGAAAAAAGAGTTTCTTTAAAGGAAATGAATGGAAATTAGTAACATTGTATGTTTAGGTTGCATGATGACAAAAGATCGTTTGTGGGGAATGCACAAATTAATCTTTACTCGTGGAATCTGTTTCCTTGAATTAAACGTTAATAATAAAGAAAGAAAATACGTATGAAAAAATTAATAGGAATCTTTATATTGCTCATCTGGGCATTTCCTGTTTTTTCGAATCCGATTACAGGTTTACTGGAGCGGATAGATAAGGGTGCATCAAAAAAATTTGTCATTGAGATCAGGAAGGAAGGTACTGATGATTTTTTTCAACTCAGCCAGTCTGGGTCTAGAATAAAAGTTTGCGGTAATAATTATATCAGTGTGGCTGTCGGAATCAACTGGTATTTAAAGTATCATGCAGGTATTCAACTTTCCTGGAATGGAATGACAGCAAAGCTTCCGGATATTCTGCCCCCGTTGAAGTATCCTGAAAGACATGAGACTTCTTTGAAAGACCGGTATTACTTAAATTATTGTACCTTCTCTTATAGCATGGCATTCTGGAACTGGAACCGATGGCAGCAGGAAATAGACTGGATGGCTCTGCATGGCATCAATATGCCATTGGACATTGTTGGTGAAGAATGTGTATGGCGTAACATGCTTAAGTGTCTAGGCTACTCTAAGATAGAGATTAACCGATTTGTTGCCGGTCCGGCCTTTGAGGCTTGGTGGGCTATGGGCAATCTGGAAGGATGGGGCGGCCCTAATCCGGATTCCTGGTATTCCTTCCGCTTATCCTTAGGGAAGAAGATACTGAATCGCATGAAGGAGTATGGTATGCGGCCGGTTTTTCCTGGATATTCGGGAATGGTACCTCATGATGCAGTTAAAAAGTTGCATCTTGATATCGCAGAACCGACGCCATGGAACGGATATACCCGGCCGGCATTTTTGCAACCTACAGATAAGCATTTTCAGCAAATTGCAGCCCTTTATTATAAAGAACAGGAAAAGCTTTTTGGAAAAGCTGATTTTTATTCGATGGATCCTTTTCATGAAACCAGCAATATTGGTCAGGTTGATCTGGCAGCTTCGGGATTGGAAATAATGGCTGCAATGAAGAAGGTGAACCCAAAGGCTGTTTGGGTGGTGCAGGGATGGACAGAAAACCCGCGGAAAGAAATGCTTGAGGGATTAAAACCCGGTGATCTGTTAATTGTAGATCTTTTCAGCGAATGCCGTCCAATGTGGGGAATGCAACCTTCTGTTTCATACAGAAAAGGTGGATATGGCCCGCATGACTGGTTGTTTAGTATGCTACTCAATTTTGGAGCACGTACAGGATTACATGGAAGAATGGATGAGTTGCTGCACAACTTCTATTTGACTAAGAATAATCCGCTTGCAGCACATCTTAAAGGTATAGGACTTACGATGGAAGGTATCGAAAACAATCCGATGATGTTCGAGTTGATGACGGAACTGCCTTGGCGTCCCGATAAATTCGATAAGATTAAATGGCTCAATGGATATTTAGAGGCGCGTTACGGCATAAAAGACAGTACAATAGAACAGGCTTGGAAAATTCTTGCTGATGGCATATACAATTGTCCGCTGACCAATAACCAGCAGGGAGCTCACGAATCAATATTTTGTAGTCGTCCTTCACTTAGCAGTTTTCAATCTTCGAGTTGGTCTAAAATGCAAAATTACTATGATCCCACAAGTACGGAAGCGGCTGCACGGCTGATGTTGAAGGTCGCCGATAAATATCGTGGGAATAATAATTTTGAATATGATCTCGTGGATATTGTGCGTCAAGCCATTGCTGATAGGGCCAGGATTGTATATAATCGTACAGTGGCAGATTTCAAAAGCTTTGATAGAAAAAGTTTTGAGAACGACTCGAAAGAATTCCTGAGATTACTTCTTAGCCAGGACAAGTTGTTGGGAACCCGTAGAGAATTTCGTGTCGGCACATGGATTAATGAAGCGCGGAGCTTGGGATCCTCTGAGGCTGAAAAAAACTTGTATGAATGGAATGCCCGTGTACAGATTACGACATGGGGAAATCGCTATCCTGCTGATAATGGTGGGCTGCGTGATTATGCGAATAAAGAATGGAACGGAATCCTCCGAGATTTCTATTATCAACGCTGGAATGCATATTGGAAAACTCTCCAGAATGTTCTTGATGGGAAACCTTTAGTAAAACTTGATTTCTATGGAATGGAAGAACCTTGGACAAAGGCTCATAATTACTATTCATCTGATCCTGAGGGCAATTCAGTAGATGTGGCAAAGGAAGTGTTTGATGAGGCATTTGTCCTGCATAGTAATAAATAAGATAAATAATAAACAAAATGGATAGCATTAAACAATCGGTTCCGAAAAACAAACGGTTACTTTCTCTTGATGTCTTACGGGGTATCACGATAGCTGGAATGATTTTGGTAAACAATGGAGGGCCAGTGAATTTTGCTCCATTGGAGCATTCTAAGTGGAATGGTTTGTCCCTTGCAGATATTGTGTTCCCCTTTTTCCTGTTTATGGTGGGAATCTCTACTTATTTATCTTTGCGGAAGTATGATTTTCACTGGTCTGTAGCTTTAGTTCGGAAAATCACAAAGCGTACCCTTTTGATTATGTTTATAGGATGGGGTATTTATTGGTTTAATGCATGTTGTCAAGGAGATTTTCTTCCCTTCTCTCATCTTCGGATTCCTGGAGTTCTTCAACGTATAGCTCTTTGTTATGGAATAGTCTCTGTATTGGCCGTAAGTATTAACCATAAATGGTTCCCCCATATTGCTGTAGGGCTACTTGTTATTTATACTCTGATTTTAATTATTGGAGATGGATATGCATGTAATGGTTCAAATGTGTTGGCAATTGTAGATCGGGCGGTATTTGGTCCTGCACACTTATATCATAAGAGCCCAATAGATCCTGAAGGTTTATTAGGTACGATTCCTTCTATTGCACATACCTTATTGGGCTTTATTGCAGGGGAAATATTAATGGAAAGGACAAGCCTTAAAGAAAAGATGCTGAGATTATTACTATATGGATTCCTGTTGTCTGGGTTGGGCTTCCTGTTTCAATATGGATTGCCAGTGAATAAACGTATATGGTCTCCGACATTTGTGTTGTTGACTTGTGGCTTGGCTTCTAGTCTGCTGGCATGTCTTATTGGGATCATTGATATAAAAGATAAAAAATGTTGGACACCTTTTTTTGAATCTTTTGGTATTAATCCTTTATTCCTTTATATCTTTAGTGAATTGCTGGCAAGTTTCTTTTTTAATTTTCATATAAAGAATGCTTTATATGGCGTTATTCTGTCAGTCGTGTCCTATAAATATATCGCATCTTTAATTTATGCTATACTTTTTGTGCTCTTGAACTGGATTGTAGGGTATCCTTTATATAAGAAAAAGATTTACATTAAGTTATAAGGGATCTGTCTTATGCAACTCGTTGGTAGAATTAGCTGAATATATATTTAATTCTGCCGATGAGTTTATCTGCGATAATAATTTTATCGATTATATTATTCGTATTTACCGTTATACATTTGGGATTTAAGAGGATTTTGTGTAGTTTTGAAACTTGAAATAAAAATCATAGATTCAGGTCATCAGTTGTTACTCCTCTTACTTCTTTATAGATAAAGTAAGAATACTATTCTATCTCAATGTAGTAGGTCTTTTTCTATGTATGTAAGTAGGTAGGACTCTTGAATGATATAATAACCATGAGTTAAAAACATAAAGAACCATGAAAGGATTTAAATTTTACAATTTGGTAGCTTTACTGGCTTTTAGTCCGGGGATTTTGATGTCACAAAGCGATAATAATTATCGGCTGCGTGCTGCAAAAGTGGTAAAGCAAATGACTTTAGACGAAAAGATCTCACAAATGCACGGGACGAGTAATAAAAAAGATTTCAGAATCGTCTTAGGTGTTGAGAGACTTCATATTCCGGACATGCCTTTGTGCAATGGGCCTGCTGGATTCGGCCCTGCAGGAAAAGGCCATGAAGGACCTGCCACTGCCTTGCCTGCCCCTATATCCTTAGCTGCAACTTGGAGCAGTTCGGCGGCTTGTCTTTACGGAAAGATAGAGGGAAGTGAATCGGCAGATTATGGAAACATCTTGTTGGAAGCTCCTGATGTAAATATAGCAAGGACACCGCATAACGGACGTACTTTTGAAGGATTCGGAGAGGATCCTTTCTTGAGTGGTACAATCGGTGCTGCTAATATCAAAGGTATACAGGAGGAAGGCGTAATGGCCAATGTGAAGCATTATGCAGCTAATAATCAGGAGAAAAATCGTTTTGATATTAATGAAATCATAGATGAGCGTACGCTCCGCGAGATCTATCTTCCTGCCTTTGAAATGGCTGTAAAGGATGGAAAGGTAGCGTCTGTGATGGCTGCCTACAATAAAGTGAACGGATATCATTGTACGGAAAACAATTTTCTTCTTAATGAGGTGTTGAAGAATGAATGGCATTTCAAAGGTTTTGTAACCTCTGATTTCGGAGCTGTCCATAGTACTGTTCCTTGTGTAAAATATGGATTGGATCTGGAACTGCCGGACGACAAATATTTTGGCGGTGCATTGAAGCAAGCCGTGGAGAAGGGAGAGGTCTCAGAATCGGAATTGGGTGAAAAGCTCATCCGCAGGTTCAGCACAATGATGAAATTCGGCGTTTGGGACAAGAGTCCTCAACGAAAGGCTATACCCGCTGAAAATGCCAAAGTTTCAAAAGAACTTAGTGAGAGCGGTATGGTCCTGTTGAAAAACGACAAGAATCTGTTGCCTCTCCCAAAAGCACAGATCCATAGCATTGCTTTAATCGGCCCTTACTCTGCAAAGGCTTCTACGGGTGGCGGAGGGAGTTCCCATGTAGAACCGATCCTGCAGATCAGTCCCGAAGAGGGAATGCAGCAGTTCCTTGGGAACTGGGTTAAGATATACCGATATAGTGGATTTGATGCAGACAGTGCTGTGGATGTTGCAAGGAAAGCAGATGCCGTGGTGCTTGAATTGGGAGACAATCAATCAGAGGGCAGTGACCACTCCATCAGTTTAGGAGATGCACAAAACAATCTTACTTCGGCAGTATTGCAGGCAATTCCTAACACCATTGTTGTATTAAAGACGGGTGGTCCCGTATTGATGCCTTGGATAGAGAAATGTAATGCCTTGCTGGAGGCATGGTATCCGGGTGAAGAAGATGGCTTGGTTGTCGCTGAAGTTTTATTCGGAAAGGCTTATCCGGGTGGAAAGTTGCCGATTACATTCCCTGAAAGTGACGTGCAAACACCGCTGCAGACAGTTGAGCAGTATCCTGGGATAGGAAAGGAAGTAAAGTATTCCGAAGGACTGTTTGTGGGTTATCGCTGGTATGATCAAAATCAAGTGAAACCGTTGTTTCCATTTGGATATGGTCTGTCTTATACTGATTTCAAACTCTCGAATATGAGAATCATCAGAAAGAAGAGAACGGCGAAGGTATTTGTGAAAGTGCAAAATATTGGCAAGAGGGATGGCTCGGAAGTGGTACAGGTATATGTCGGACTTCCTGCTGGTGTAAAGGATGCACCTCAACAATTGAAAGGCTTCTACAAAGTGGAACTGAAAGCAGGAGAGTCTAGAGTAGTAACAATTCCGTTGAATGAACGGGCTTTTTCTTACTGGGATGTTTCCTGCCATGGATGGAGAATCCCCTCAGGACGTATAGAAGTTGCCGTGGGTACATCATCACGTAATCTGGTATGGAGTAAGTCTATCAGAATGTAGCGTTATATATTAATTCTGGCGGATAAATACGATCGTCATTTGGTTAGTATTGTCCGGCAGATGTTAAATGTATATCAGTATCAGGAAATCTTTGGTGATTTAGAAGACAGATAGTATGAACTATAAGAAGATCATTTTGTTCTTTTTGGTGTTTTCAATGTACTCGGTTTTGGGTATGTCAAGAGGCTTTAAGGTACATCAACCTTATGGACTGATGACAGATTTGATTGCACATACGGAACTGACATGGAAAAATGGTTATGTGGTTAAGGTACCAGCAGATAAACTGAAAGGTCCGGTTCAATATGCCGAGATAAGATCATCAAGGCCACGGTTCAGTTGGATTGTAAATGGCAAGAAGGCGAATACTTATCAATTGGCTTATCGAATAATCGTAACGGATAATTATAATGACATTGTAGCGGACAAAGGCTCAATGTGGAATAGTGGTTGGGTTCATAGCCGTCAATCTGTTGCGATTACTTATCAGGGAAAAAGCCTGCAACCAAATAAAACTTATTTTTGGAAGGTAAAAAATATTACCAATACTGATGGCGAAAGCGCATGGTCGGATATAAAAGTTTTTCGTACGGCTTCTTCACTTTCAGAATCAGCAGTGTCCAGTTATCCATTGGTGAAATCAAAAGAACATCCTGTCTCATTGGTTTCATCTGATCCGAATGTTCTGTTGGCTGATTTTGGCAAAGATGCTTTTGGACAGATTTCATTAAGGATCAATTCGGTGGTTGATGCGGATACGGCAGATATCCGTTTAGGAGAATGTCTGGCCCAAGGCAGAGTGAACCGTCATCCGGGTGGAACTATCCGTTATGAGGAGTATCGTATTCCTTTAAGGAAAGGGACACATGTTTATTCTATCAGGATCGTTAAAGATCCGCGTAATACTTCGGGGAGTGCTATTCGTATGCCAGATTACATCGGAGAGGTGTTACCGTTTAGATACTGCGAAATAGAATGTGAAAATATAAACTTGAAAAAACAGGATATAACGCGTGAGTCGGTCCACTATTCTTTTAATGATGAAGCATCTTTCTTCAAATGTGACAATGGTACATTGAACAGGGTGTATGATTTATGTAAGTATTCGATTAAGGCAACTTCTTTTACCGGAGTATATGTGGATGGAGACAGAGAGCGTACGCCTTATGCTGCAGATGCTTATATCAGCCAATTGGGACATTATAGTGTTGACCGAGAATATTCGATGGCACGTCGTACATACAGTTATATCCTGAATCATCCGACATGGCCCACTGAATGGATTCAACAGACTGCATTGATAGCCTGGAACGACTATCTCTATACCGGTGATAACCGTATGCTTTTGTCAACTTATGAGCAGTTGAAACCTTACCTCTTAACCGCTTTACAGGAAAAGAATGGATTGATCAGTACTACAACGGGATTGCAAACACCGGAGTTTCTGGCTTCAATTAAGTCTAAGGGGAAAATCAGGGATATTGTGGACTGGCCAAGCACCGGAAAGGGACTGAAAGAAGACAGAGGTGGAGAAACAGACGGATTTGTGTTTACAGATTATAATGCAGTAGTCAATGCTTATTATTATGAGGCGTTGAAGGTCATGTCATCTATTGCACGGGCAATAGGCAAAGATAATGAATCAGTGCAGTATTTTCGCCAATCTGAAAGTTTTAAATCTCTCTTTAATCATTCGTTCTGGAATAAGGAGAAAAACTGCTATCAAGATGGACTTTCTACTTTACATACTTCACTCCATTCCAATATCTTTCCCTTAGCTTTTGGGATGGTACCGGAGAACAGGCAACGTTCAGTTGTTCATTTTATCGAATCTCGAGGGATGGCATGCAGTGTTTATGGCGCACAATTTTTGCTAGATGCTTTGTATAATGCCAGTGATGCCAGTTATGCTTTACATCTTTTGAGCAAGACAGATGATCGTAGTTGGTTTAATATGCTGAGGGCTGGATCTACTATAACGATGGAGGCATGGGATAACAAATATAAACCTAATCAAGACTGGAATCATGCATGGGGCAGTGCTCCCGCCAATGTCATTCCAATGGAGTTGCTGGGTATAAAACCTCTGGAGCCTGGTTTTAGCAGAGTAAGCATAAAACCTCAAATAGGTAAGTTGAAATGGGTTGATGCTTTAGTCCCGACTATAAGGGGTGGCATCCGTATACGGGTTGAGAACAAGAAGAAACGTTATCGATTACGACTTATTCTTCCTGCGAATATGAGGGCAAAAGTTTATCTGCCTTTTTCTTCCCGGAAATACAGTATAACAGATAATGGAAAATATATGCGCCCTATACCCGACCATGATCATGAATCTTGCATGTATTTAGGAACGGTAGGCTCAGGTTTCCATCAATTTGAGGTCTTTCCAAAATAAGGGGAGAATAACTTATGGTGGATTCCTATTGGCTTTTAGATAAACAAAGAAAGTACGAAGTATGTCAGGAGAGATCAAAATCGCAAATAAGTTCATTGCAGTAGTGAACCTTGAAAAATCATATTATGGAAGAACAATTTAAGAGTATTATCAGACAATTTGCCATTAAGGGTGTCCCTGTAGAGGTCAAGCCTTTGGGAAACGGGCTCATTAATGATACCTTTAAGGTATTGACATCAGGCTACGATCCGGATTATGTCCTGCAACGTGTTAATCATGAAGTATTTAAAGATGTGGATATGTTGATGCATAATATTGAAGTCGTAACTACTCATATCCGTCAGAAACTGGAAGCACAAGGTACAACTGATATAGACAGGAAGGTTCTCTCCTTCGTGCCTTCTGTCAACGGAAAATACTATTTCAAGTCTCCTGATGGGAAATACTGGCGGATGATGGTGTTTATCTCCAAAGCGAAGACATTTGACAGTGTGACTCCGGAATATGCTTGTCAGGCTGGCAAGGCCTTCGGAAATTTTGAAAGCATGCTCGTTGATGTTCCTGAGCAACTTGGAGAGACGATCCCTGATTTCCATAACATTGAACTCCGGGTCCGACAGTTGCAGGATGCCGTAGCAGATGATGTGAAAGGTCGTGTAAAAGCCGTAGGACCGATTATAGAGGTGCTGGTTGCAGACAGTTATAAGATGTGCAAGTCCGAGCGGATGTACAGGGAAGGCAAACTTCCTAAACGCATTTGCCATTGTGATACCAAGGTAAATAATATGATGTTTGATGAGAACGGTAATGTCCTTTGCGTGATAGATCTTGATACCGTCATGCCAAGTTTTGTGTTTTCAGACTATGGTGATTTTCTTCGTACAGGTGCTAATTTTGTAGCTGAGGACGATCCCCATATCGATAAAGTAGGATTTAATATGGAAATCTTCCGATCATTCACTAAGGGCTATCTGGAGGGTACGGCTGCTTTTCTGACACAAACAGAGCGAGATAATCTGCCTTATGCGGCTGCTTTGTTTCCATTCATGCAATGTGCCCGGTTCTTGACGGATTATATTAATGGAGATATCTATTATAAGATAAAATATCCGGAACATAATTTAGTTCGTGCAAGGAATCAATTAGCTCTTTATAGGAGTGTATGCAGTCATGAAAAGGAAATGAAGGAATATATCGACCGTATTTCATAGTCCAATTTAAGATTTCGGATAAGCATGAGCTTAAAAATATAATGAAAGATGAAAGGATTTAGATTTTACAGTGTGTTATCGTTTTGATTGTAGATTAGTCCGGTATTATATGGAGGGAGATATCCATTCTTCTCTAAAAGAATAATAAAAAATTTGTTGTCTCATTCTAATTTCTTATTTTTGTAATCGATCAGAAAAAAGAATGGTTACAGATAAAGAACAATATAAGATCCTCATTGTGGAAGATGACCTGACCTATGCCATTATGCTCAAGACGTGGCTTGGAAAGAAAGGATTCCTGGTGACGACGGCTGGTCAGGTCTCAAAGGCTTGTGCACTGATAGAAAAGTTTTCCTATCATCTCATCCTTTCGGATTTACGACTTCCAGACAGGGATGGTACATCCTTGATCTCCTGGTTGCAGCATAAAGAATATAAGATACCGATTATTATTATGACGCGTTATGCTGATATTCGTGGAGCAGTACAGGCGATGAAGGATGGGGCTGTGGATTATATCGCTAAACCGATTGTCCCGGATGAGTTGCTCAGAAAAATTCATGAGGCTTTGGACCATCCGGCAGCAGGCAGTACGGATAATCATCCGTTATCGGCGACAACCAGCGGAAATGAGGAGAAAGATGATTTTCTGGAAGGTGAAAGTGAACCTGCCCGTCGGTTGTATGATTATGTCGCACTTGTGGCACCTACTCCCATGTCGGTGCTGATCAACGGAGCCAGCGGAACCGGTAAGGAATATGTGGCACGTCGTATACACCAGTTGAGTAAACGGGCAGACAAGCCTTTTGTGCCGATAGACTGTGGCGCTATTCCTGATGAACTGGCGGCCAGTGAATTTTTCGGACATGTGAAGGGGGCTTTTACCGGTGCTGTGACAGACAAGACCGGAGCTTTTGAAGCTGCTAACGGGGGAACGCTCTTTCTGGATGAAATAGGAAATCTCAGTTATAATGTGCAGGTCCAGTTATTGCGTGCGTTGCAGGAACGCCGTATACGTAAAATAGGTACGAACAAGGAAATACAAGTAGATGTACGCATTGTGTGTGCCACTAATGAGAATCTTCTGGAAGCCATTCATGAAGGACGTTTCAGGGAAGACCTGTATCATAGAATCAATGAATTTACACTGCGTATGCCTTCACTTTATGAGAGGGGTGAGGATGTCCTGCTGTTTGCAAACTTTTTTCTTGATTTGGCAAATAGAGAGCTTGGCCGTTCTGTCAAGGGATTCTCTCCTGAAGCAAATAAGGCATTACTGGCTTATTCCTGGCCTGGAAATTTGCGCCAACTTAAAAATGTCGTGAAGCGAGCGGTCCTCTTGACTAAAAAGGAAATTATCCAGGCCGACGTACTGGATATGGAAGAGCCCTCAGTTGTAAAGGATTTGAGTTTGCATAGTGTGGAAAGTGAGAAAACTCGCATAGAGGAGGCCCTTCGACAGACTGGCAATCATAAAGGAAAGGCAGCTGATTTATTGGGAATAGACCGGAAAACACTCTATAACAAAATGAAAACTTATGGGATGTAACTGCAAGAGAGCAGTGTCATTTCTTCCATTCTTTGGCAGCTGTGACAATCTGTTCTGATACGGAAAGGACTTCTTCAGCCTTTGTCTTCAGTTCATCCGTTATTAGAGTGAGGTCACGTTGTTTCTCTATCCACGAAAGTGCGGATACAGACTTCTTTTCACCTATCTGTATGAAAATTGGCAGCATCTTATGTGCAGTTGCGGTTATAGATTGTACATCTCCGTTTTGTAATGCTTCGGCAATCTTTTTACAGTTTTTCCGGGTTTCAGAGATAAAGGTCTGTATGATATTCTGTGCAGCTTCTTCATCTGTGCCGGCAAAGGCTGTAAGTGAAGAAAAATTAAGATTCTTTTTCGTATTGTTCTCAGGTGGTAGGTTCCTGACGGTTGATATCAACTCTTCTGCTGTAAACGGTTTATGCAGGCATCCGGCAAATCCGAATTGACTCAATTCTTCTGCTTGAATGTCACTGCGTGCTGTCAGTGCATACACTGGAATGTTGAAACCGGTATCTTGAATCTTCTTTACAAATTCAAATCCATTCATTTCAGGCATTTGTATATCCGTGATGATGGCATCATAATCATCATTCTTTAACCGTTGGGTTACTTCTAAAGGGTGTAGACTGGTGGTAAGTATGATATTCTGATGGGCAAGCATAGCCTTCGTGAGTTGCAGTTGCAAAGGGTCATCGTCTATCATCAGCAGTTTTATCTGTCGGATCGGTTCTTGATCCTTTGTTATTGTGTTTGACTCTGCCGGCTGTAGCGGTATGATAACATGAAACGTAGAACCATTCCTTAGTTTGCTGTCTACATTAATCTCTCCATTCATCAGTTGGACCAGTTTCTTCGTGATAGATAATCCGAGTCCGGCCCCTTCTTGTCCCTGAGCATTGGGGAGTCGTGTGAATTCGTTGAAGATCTTCTGGCATTCTTCCGGTTTCATTCCCGGTCCGGTATCGGCTACTGAAAAAGACAAATTGCCGTTTTTCAATCCTACTGTCAGGCTGATAGTTCCTTTATTGGTAAATTTCAAGGCATTGGACATCAGGTTTTCCACAATCTGGCGGATACGGAACGCATCCCCGCGATAGGTGCTATAAAGGATGTTACTGCAGGAATAATCTATTCTGATGTCTTTCTGTGTGGCCAGAGGCAGAAAACTTTGATAGACGACATCAAATAATTCTGCTGGTTGAAAGTTCAAGCTTTCAATTTTCATCTTATGCGCATCAAGTTGATGATAGTCCAGTAGTGATGTGACCATCCGTAACAGGTGTTGAGCTGATACCTTCATACTATTGAGATAGGTACGTTGCCTGTCATCTTTGGTAATACGTTTCAGTAAGTCTGCATAACCCAGGATTGATCCCACAGGAGCCTTGATATCATGAGTAACTGTCAGCATCAGTTGCTCACGTTCAGCCAGCAGCCGGGAAGTTTCTTTATTGGCTTGTTCTAACTGATGTTTGTACCGGTTGCCTCTTCCAATGTCTCGGAGGATAATAAAAAGGAATACTCCTGCCAGCAACAAGGCCGTTATGGCAACCCATCCCAGGACCTCTACCGAATGTCGTCGTGCCGATTTCATACTTTCAGCTTGTTGCTGGATCAGAAGATGGTTCTCGTCCTCCATGATTTGTATGAGTTGTTCCATCTGCCGGGTCATTTCTGCTTCACCGGACTTCAGTTTTCTGACTTGTTGATTCAACTGCCACATTTTCTGCCGGTGTTGGGATTCTGTCTTCCTTCTTGTGTCTTCCAGCAGTTTCCGTATAGAATCATCTGGATTGTAAGCCTTGGCCATGCTGTCCGTTTCTTCTGTTGTGCTGATATCTTTCACATGTAGAGAGTCACCTTTTCCAGGGGCGAAAACATCATGGATACGTCTGAACAGATTTTTCTTTTTTCTTACTACGTACTGTTGGGTGACAATGGTCATCTTGTGTTTGATCTGTGGTTTGTAGATGAGTGTATCCCTGGTATTGATCAGTTTATCTATATAGGGTTCGTATTGGGATTGATAGTACATCGTTTTTACTGTCTGTAGAGCTTTCTCCATTTGTCTTTCCTTCTGCCGGAGTTGTGTCTTTACGGAGTCTACATGCGTCTGCTCTTGTTTGTTGTTCATGGATGCTGACATCTCATGGTAAACAAGACCTATAGATAGCCCGATGAGCAGCAATAATACAAAGAATCCGGCAGTTACTTTAAGTTGGGTTGGAAAGTGGAACATATCATTAAACAGTTTTCATTACAAATTGCGAATATACACTTTTCTGTTTACAAAAGCGGAGTTGTATGTGTTTTTTTCTAAACGACAAAAAGGGAGAGTGGCAAATGGATGCCGGCTCTCCCTCAGATTTAATTTTAGCTCTCAAATTTTTATTTTACCACCTCACCTTTATCATTATATTTCTCAGTAAAAACGGTATTGTCTTTTGTACAGATTTTTACAGAGTAAACGGCTTGTCCGTCCTGGTCATCTTTCGTGAATGAACTGATGGTTGCGTCAGGATAGGATTTCGCGATAGAGTCTTTTATTACCTGGGGCAATTCATTTTCATTCGTTGCCGTTGCAGGCTGTTCTGTTGTTGTAGATGTTGTAACGGTATCTGTCTTTACCGTATCATTTCCTTCTACTTGTGCGTATGATGCGAAACTCACACACAGCATGGCTACTACTACAAATAACTTTTTCATATCTTTATACTTTTAGAGGTTAATTATGTCTCTTCGTTCTATAAAGTGTAGTGCCAAAGATGTGCCATAAAAAGGAATAGAATATAAACGGTTGAAAAACAGGCGTTTAAAGTAATACTTGTTTTTTAAAGCCAATGTGTGATATGGGGAATATGGGGAATTGTTGTGTAAATTTTCCCCAATATTTATGATAAACCTTTTCGTTTATCATAAATAAAGAGAAGGAATGAGTCTATGTCTTTCCACAAACTCATTCCTTTATTCTTGCTCAAGAACTCTTGCGGAAGATATCAGATGATTCATTTTCTGAACAGTCTTTTTCCGATCAGCGCATCAATGGAATAAGATCCGGGACCGGCGAAGAACATTAACAAGTAAACTATCAGGTAGGCAAATGCAAGTTCTCCTGAAGCAATGGATCCGTCATGTACAGTAAAAAAGGCTACACTCATGGTGAAAATCATTGGAATGACGGCTAACCGGGTAAGGAAGCCGGCTATGAAGGCGATAGAGCAGGCTAATTCACCAAAGATAGCCAATGACAGTGATAGTTTGCTTCCCACCCCGAGGGGATCTGGAAACTGTGATGCCATCATACTGAAATTCATAAGTTTTTGGAGACCGTGACTGGCAAGCAGTAATCCGAAAATTACCCTTGTTGCTAAACGCAAAGATGAAGCTTTAGCCTCTTCTTTCTTACAGGGAAATAAATAATAGGAAATTTTCATATTTTTGTCTTTTATTGTAAATAGAGTAAAATAATCAAATTCAAATGGGTGTTGATTCCGTGACGTAATCGCTTCTGGTCTTGATTTCGAGGATAGCAGATTTTGGAATCTTTTATGTTTCTGGATACAAATTCCTTCATTTTTATGTAAATGAAGAATCTTTGTTTTTATCTTTAACTGACTTGATGCAAAGATAGGTATAAAAGATTTGTCACGCAAGTCTTGTTAAATGAAAATGATTTGCAAAAATGGCGTGTGATGTGGTAAAGGAATGCTGTCAATGCTTCTATTTAACTTACATTAACTGCCTGTAGAAAAGAAAACCTTTGATATCCTTGTGCTCTTAGCAAAAAAATTTATCTTTGTAAGTAACAATAGATCATTATGAGTGAGACGGAGTCTGTGTGTTTTACTTATTTGATTTGTCAATTGATTAACCTATTATATTTAGAATTAAAGGAAAAAAGACTATGGAAGATTTTGTGAAGAGGAATATTGGCTTGGTGGCCCATGATGCTAACAAGAAGGATTTGATTGAATGGTGTTTGTGGAATTCTAACAAGTTGATCGGACATAAATTTTATTCTACGGGAACCACCGGACATCTTATTTTGAAAGCGTTGTCTAAAAAGCATCCAGAAGTAGACTGGGATTTCACTATTCTCAATTCTGGTCCTTTAGGTGGTGACCAGCAGATGGGATCTCTGATTGTAGGGGGGAGCATTGATTATTTATTTTTCTTTACTGATCCGATGACGATGCAGCCGCATGATTCTGACGTCCGTGCCTTAACACGCTTGTGTAATGTGGAGAATATTGTTGTTTGTTGTAATCGGTCGACTGCTGACCATATTATTTCCAGTCCGTTGTTTCAAGACGCAACCTATAAGCAGATTAAACCTGACTATTCAGCTTATGCACATCGCTTCGCTAATCAGCCGTTGGTAGAGGAGGCTGTAGAGTCGGTAGGCATAAAGGATGAGCTGACAGATAAAGGCGAAGACAGTCAAGATGATGAGGATTCTGTTTCTACCAGATAAGATATTCGTGAAGTCTTAATATTGTTAAGGAATCCGTTGTCGAAATTGATTTATGATATTACCAAAGTACTGGTAAGCTCATTACCAAAGTACTGGTAAGCATATTACCACAGTACTGGTAAGCATATTACCAAAGTACTGGAAAGCATATTACCAAAGTACTGGTAAGCACATTACCACAGTACTGGTAATCACGTTACCACAGTACTGGTAATCACGTTACCACAGTTTGGTAATTACGGATTTTGTTATAGCTTAAATAATAAACGATATAAGCGACTGAAAATCAGATGTATATGATATTATTGACCTGTTCTCCCTTTCATGTTTAATTCCACCAATGAGGTTGTTGGAGAATTCATTTTATAAATGGAACTCCGATGCCTTTTGGGAAAAGGATATAAAAATTAAAAGCAATATCAAGGATTTCGATATTGCTTTTATTTTTCTATTTACTGGAAAGAAGCAAGACGTAAAGGTTGACTGGCAGCAGGTCCATTCAACTGTCTTCCGTCTCCATCTTCTGCTCTTGATTTGTGGTGGAGTCTGATATTTCTGTTGAAATACCTTTTTCTGTTTTTGCAGCTGCAGCTTTGTTTTTGATATTTTCAATGGCTGCATAAGCCTGCTTTTTTGTTAGATTCAATTGATATCGGTAGACTAGGAAGGTTGTAAACCCGTAAACAATGACTTGTATCCAGAGGGGAATGATAAATTTCTGTACTTCATCCAACGTTGCTCCCATATTGTTGATGGATATGAATGCGCGGATTCCCCATGTAGATGGAATCAGATAAGCAACACCTTCCCAAAATCCGGGAATATTGCTAAGTGGCCATGAAACTCCGGTCATAAACAGAAATGGTACAGAAGTAAACATGACTAATAACAAGACATTCTCTCTATAGCGTACGAAACAGGATAACGTCATGCCAAAAAATGTAACGGCGAGAATGTAAGGAACGAGTAGTCCCCATAGTGCCATTGGGGTAGACATTTCTGTGAAATTGAAAAAGTGAGGTACACAGAGTGTGATGTATGCAGCCTGTATGCAATAGATCATAAAACAAGCCATGGCTTTACCTAATATGATGCGAAATGTTCCCATATAGTGCTTGCTGATAGGCACAAGTTCTTTATATCTGTTGTTCTCTCTCGCAGTACCGGCTGACAAGCCGATGCCGAGGAGCAGTGTCTGCTGGAGAATCAACATGAGTACGCCTGGAATAATGGCATTACCATAACCCCCGGGTTCATTAAAGATAGCGATATTATCCGATTTTATTGGATTGGCAGTAATCTTGTCTTCTTGATTCGTGAAATTTACTGACCGGCTGATTTGGATTCTGGAATTGATCTTATTGGCTACATTGACGGCTGTACTGTAAACAGCTCTATAGTAGAGCATCAGACTCATGTCTGCATAGGTGCTTATACTACTTGTCTCTCCTCGATAAACTCTCTTTTCAAAGTCTTCTGGGAAATAAAGGACACCATGTACAGCACTTCTGCCGACAAGTTCTTTAGCTTCTTCCAGATTGTCGCAATAATAGGCGACCTTTGTATCGGGACTGGCATCAAAATCACGGATAAACTGTCTGCTGAGATGACTGTGGGACATATCTACAATGGCAACAGGAACATTTCTTATCACTTCATTATTGTAGATCCAAGAATATACTAAAGGATAGAAAAGTGGCACGAGAATACAGAAAATGAGTACTCCTTCATCAGAAAAGGCATTGCGCATCTCCTTGGCCCAGATATAGCACATATCCTGGATACCATGTCCGATAGCTTTGAAAAAACCTTCTTGCTCCATTTGTTTTTAAGGGATATAAATATCATGTAGCATTGCCCGCTTTAAGTTTCTGTTAGTGAACAATGGTAATATAGAAAAGCAACACAATGCGATGATTTCACTCAGGACGTATGAGAGAGGAAAGTCGTTGAATATACAGGTGTGGTAAATGACGTAATAGTGCCGTAGGGGGAACATCTGTGCAATAGCTTGAATCTCTGGATCCATGCTTTCAAGAGGATAGGTGGATCCGACGACAGAAAAACTTACTACGGACCATAATGAACAGATGCTCATAGCCATACGCAGAGAAGGCATCAAACCGAAGGCAAAAATGCCAAAACTTTGGCAAGAGATAACTGCGAGAAATCCGAGCAAGAGCATTCTTCCTACGCCACCTGGATGTGGAAACCCCAATATATAGTAGATGTAAAATTCAAAACAGTAGAAGATGGAGAGAAAAATGAGAGTCTGTGGTAGTATCTTGCCTGTGAGAGCCACATAGACGTTATTGTGTGCCATTGCCATCCACTGCCTGGACCGCTTGAATTTCAATTCTGTTCCAATGGAATAGGGCGTAATCAGAAAGACAAAAAGCAAAAGAACTCCTGGTACTATAAATGTACTTAGATATACATTGTAATTGGTCCATGGATTACCAATCATGTGGAGATCAATAGCAATCGGCTGAATATTAGCTGCAATTTCTTTATCAGTCTTTCCTAATGCTGCAAGTTTCGTTATCCCTATGCTCGCTGCTCCAAGTTGGGTTGCCGTTTTCAAGTCACGATAGAGTAAATTGCCAGCTAACAGAAACTCTGTATTATAATAGTAGGACATCTTGGCTTGCTCTCCTCTCATGATATCCTTGGTCATGCCCTTAGGAATATAAAGAAAACCAAAGATATTATCTCTTTGAATGTCCCTTCTGGCTTCATTTACATTCTCGTAACTTTCTACAATTCTTGTTGTTTGTAAACCTTCTAACTTGCGAACAATGGCTCGAGAAGTTGTCGTGTTATCCAAATCAACAATTCCTACAGGCATCTTGGTAGGTACTCCTTCACCCATCAGTGAGGTAAAAAATAGGACTACGATGATGGGGAAGAAAATCATGCAAAAAGCATAAATGGGATTTCTTCGTATGTTGCCACATTCTCTTAGGGCAATCAGATAAATGTCTTTGAGAATTTTCAATGTTTACCTTTTTTGTTCTTGATGATAAGGCTCATGCCCGGGCGCAGGCCTTCAAGTTTCGTGATAGGACGTGCTTTAACTTCAAATGTTTTCAGGTCGTACTGCCCTGTAGTCTTGGTAGCCTTCCATGTGGCGTATGATCCTTCATCCTTTATGTAATAGACGCGCATCATAATATCTTTGTCAAATGCTGGGACAAAGGCTGTGAAGGTCTGTCCAAGATTCAAGTGTTTCAGATGATCTTCTCTTACGTTAAAATCTCCCCAAAGGTCATCCATGATGTCGATGCTCATGATGGGAGATCCCATTGAAACTAATTCTCCAACCTCAGGATAAACATCAGAAACTTCTCCTTCGACAGGCGAAACTTGAACTGTTTCTTTTAATAGAGAATTTACGACCTTTACTGCATTTCTTGCTGCTTGTGTGTTATGAGCGGCAATCTGTTTCTCTTGAGATCTTGCTCCACTTTTTGCAAGGTCATATTGAGCTTGAGCAGCCTTAACTTGTGCTGTGGCTGCTTGATAGGCAGCTAAAGATTCATCTCGTTTTTGACCGGCGATAACGCCTTCATTGTAAAGGTTTTGCATCCTTGTATAGGTCTTCTTGGCTATTGTACGGGCAGATATTGCAGTCATCATCATTTGATAAGCTACTTCAATTTGCTGCTTGCGGGCTCCCGCATCGGTTAGATTCTGCATAGCCTGAGCTGCTTCTCCAGTAGACTCTAACACTTGTTTCTGTGCAGAGATTTCTGGTACTTGAAGAATCGCCAGAGTATCACCTACATGGACGTAATCTCCTTCTTTTACACGGAGCTCTTCTATGCGTCCCGGTAATTTGCTGGAAACGCGATATTCTGAAACCTCTACTTCACCTTGGATGATATCTTTCTGTTTTCCGAATGTGAAAAAACCGATGATGCCCACTACTACCACGACTAGGGTGAATCCTAGGACTGCGAGCATGATGTTGTTATGTTGTGATTTCGCTGACATAATATAGCGTGATTTTTATTCCTGTTATTATTTTAAAATACCAAGTGCCTTTTGTAACTCCGTTTGGGCTAATTTCAAGTCTACTTCTGCATCGATTTTCTGACTTTGGGCTTGTTGCCAGGCCGTCTGAGCTCTCATGACATCAGTGACTTTCATAATTCCCTCCTTAAATCCAAGGTCGGCAGACCGAAGATTTTCATTGGCACTTTTCATATTCTGATTGGTCATAGTAAGTTTCTTGTAGGCTTCTTTTATTCTGAATTTGCTTTGGGATATTTGTAATTGAATTTTTTCTCGTGTATCTGTTATTTGCATCTCAGCAATATTTGATGCGGCTTTAGCGGCTCTTACTTTATATGCACCCTCATTCCAGCTCCATAAGGGGACTTGCAC
>CAVYLQ010000035.1:0-9409 GCA_963769405.1 uncultured Prevotellaceae bacterium
TGATTCTGTCACTGGTCCTAGGCAGTATGATTGCCATTATACGGACATCTCATGACCGGAATGGGTCGGGAACCTTCAATTACTCCCTTATGCCAGCTTTATCTCACGGTCATCAGAGGTACCGACAATGGTACAACTGCTTATGATCTACTATGTGATCTTCTTCCGCCAACGTAAGCAAACTTCGTGGCCATCATCGCTTTCGGCCTCAACTCTGCAGCTTATTCCAAAGTGATAGCTTCGGGTATCATTCTGTGGACAAAGGACAGATGGAGGCAGAGGTAGGGCTAGGGCTCTGTTACCACGACCCCATGAGGTATATCCTCCTCCCACAGGCCTTCAAAAATGTTCTACATGGGCAATGAACTCATTACCCTGTAAAAGGAAACCTCCATCATAAGTATCGGACTGGTCGACCTAGCAAAGGGATCAAGGATGTCATCCGGTCCATTAAGCTACGATGCTCTCATGCCCCTTGGTGTGGTAGCACTCATCTATATCTGGTCATCATCATGGCCTTGTCAGCCGGCGTGAACAAACTTGAAAAGATCCAGAATGAAAGATAAAGTTCTTATAAGAAGAATCGAACACTTAAAGAAATCGTTCGGCGGAGACCATGAGGTGCTACACGACATCGACCTGACCATCCAAAAGGGAGAGGTGATAGCCGTAGTAGGTCCATGTAGGGGTTGTGGAAAATCGCCCTTCCTGCGGTCGCTCAATCTTCTCGAGCGTCCGACGGAGGGCGACCTTTCGAAGGCATAGACATCACCTCACCGAAAGTCAATTACACGGATCGCATGCGGGAACGCATAGGATGGTTTTCCAACAGTTTAATATGTTCCGAACATGACTATTCGTCGTAACATCATGCTGGCTCCATTCGCGCTGGGAAAGATGAGCCAGGAGGAAGCATCAGAGAAAACCAGTCAACTCCTCAAGCGTATCGGACTCGAGGATAAAGCTGACGCATATCCCGATGTACTGTCAGGAGGGCAAAAGCAGCGCATAGCCATCATCCGGTCTCTGATCATGGAACCTGACGTAATGCTCTTCGACAGACCGACCCTCAGCTCTTCGATCCAGAAATGGTAGGCGAAGTACTGGAACTGATGCGCCAGTTGGCATCATCAGGAATGACCATGATCGTAGTAACCCATGAAATGGCGTTTGCACGAGAAGTAGCCAACAGAGTATTGTTCTTCAGCGACAGGTTGCATCACTGAAGACGGGAAACCAGAAAACCTCTTCCAACATCCCAAAAGTCCGAGGTTACAGGACTTTCTAAGTAAAATCTTATAAAAAGTTTAGAGTGAGTAAAAAATCACCAAAGTGAAACTGCAATCATCACAATACCTACCACACGCTGATAAGGTTTCTTGTGACATTCCTGATAATATAATATGCAATCAGATGCCTGCCATCATCGCACAACCGATTCGGACCATTCAAGAAGATATGTTCGTTCATGAGATTGAATCTGCCGTATGTAATAGCTTTCACAATATGCATCCGCCGCCCCGCTGCCATAGCCTCACTCGCAATATAGGAAACCGGGAAGAGTCCGAGTCAGGAAAGTCGCACTGCTTATCGGGCCAGATATTCCAGCATGCCATTAAGTAATCCTGTCAGCGTTCCCCTCCAATAACTGTTTTGTCACACTGGGCGGATATGAATCTTATTACCCATTTTCATAGTAAAACGATCAGGAAGATACAAAGACTCATGTCATAAGCGTTTTGTCAACCAGGGAAAAGCCACAGACACAGTGCCGTAAACGGTAAGGCAGGAAGGGATGAGAAACCAGAAAACCTGTTTCCATCTAATCTCCTTCCAACCCATGGCAGCACGAGAAAGATTACTTAACATCTGGGCGATAAGTGGAGACCCAACGCTACTCCACTCCATAGAAGTAAGTGATTACCGGCAGGATTATCATACCACCACCAAAACCTATTGAACCGGATAAAGTTCCGGCAATCAATCCTACAACAATTAATACGGTATACATCAAAAGTAGCTGTGAAAAACATGCTGTCCCGTTGATAATGGTCACCAGCTATCCATCCATGAAAGTTACAAATAAACTAGACGATAGAATCCCAAGTCCGTTGCCCTTCTGATTCTGCTAAGAAGTACGATAAGAAACGCGAAAAAATCTTACATTCCGTCCAGTGGGGCATCATCAGATGTCTTCGAAACAGAAAACAGGCGGTTGGCTATTGTAATCGTAATGGAACCTCCTGATCGTTATGACGTACTGCATTAACCACAAGATTATTGATCATACTCACCAACAGCGTCTCATTACATTGCAAATCAAGGTATTCTAAAGAAAGTTTTTCTTGATCATGATGTTACCCAACAAACTTTCAAGTTGGGTTAGCAGTGAGCTCTATTTTATCACATAAATTAATATGATTCAGGGTCTTATACCGATTATTTTCTATCTTTGAAAGTAAGAGCAAATTTTTACTAAGGCGACTCATGTGCATCAGTTCCTGCTGCATCTCCTGCATTTCCTGCGCCTGATGCTTGGTGAGATGCTCATCCTGCATAAGATTATCTATTTTATTCAATATGATAGCCAGGAGTATAAGGAGTTCATGGGAGACAATTTGCAGTTCAAATTCCTTTTGCACTTGATGGCTTTTGCGCTGGTGAGCATGATCTGATTTAGAGTAGCATTTCAACTGATTAAACTCTTTCACACCTGTACTGGCTGGTAATGTAATAGCTCCATCTTCAACCTTGAATTTACTCATAGTAGACAGCGTTTTTTCTGAAAGGTAGCCATAAGCGTCTTGGTACAAATTGCAGAAGCCAAAAGAATCGTCACAGCAAATGCAATGATCCAAAACTGAATAAAAAGCCCAATCCCAAACATCCTTATGAGCATCAGTCCGAGGCTGTATGCCATAAGGTCTTGGCAATACGTACCAGATCCTACACATAGAAATGGTGGTTCGGCATACAAAAGGAGTGGTCAATATTGAAAATAATGATGGTACTGATGGCAAATCTCGTCATCATTTTGTTCATCAAACTTCTTTCCATCTATATCCGATTCCATCAATCGTATGAATCATCCCTTTGACACATTTTTAGAGAGTTTTGCCTTCAAATTCTTGATATGTTGAATATATAAATCGTAATTATCCATCATATGAGCCATTTCTCCACTAAGATGTTCGGCGGTGGCGGCTTGAAGATTACCTTATTACGATTACTAATAGAGAAAAGAAGCAATTCATTATCCCGAACGGGTAGCACTTATAGGTTATCATTTTTGTGACAGATTTCTGCAACAGATTGATTTCAACATGATTGGACACAACCACGTTCTCGGCAAAATTCCTGACGACGAATCAATGCATAAATACGCATGGAAAGTTCTGGTAAGGCAAAAGGTTGAATCAGTCATACTGCTCCTATCTTCAGCCCCATAAGCCGGTCATCCAAGATCTCGGCAGGATGATTCACCCCTGTTCCATTATGGTTTTCGGATAATGCGTGAAGATATCAAGTCCATCTCCACCAGGAAGCATTCAGATCAAGCAGGATACAATCATATTCGTAAGTATCGGCCATTATTTTTGCCGTTTGGAAATCAAAGGCCTGCTCATCGATGATTCTGTCCTTCCAATTAATCTTTCATACTATCTGAAAGTCGGCGCGCAGTATTTCTATAATTAATATTTTCATACTTTCCGTACAAACGCATTAGTCTTATTTATTATGCATGAATCAATAAAATTACCAATGTAAGATAAAAAACAAACAGTCTGGCATAAGGCCGTCTTATGGTAGATGTACTTTATTTGTCTAAGGAAAGGAAACAAGAAATAGGCGGAAAGGAAACCTAAAAAGGCGCCACATAAATAGCCCGGATAGTGGACTACAGTAGATTCTGGAGTAACATAACATTCCGGAAAACGAGATCAAGGAAATTCGCGTCAGTTTGTCCCTGTATATCATTCCAAGCCAGGTAATGATGCCTACAGAAACCGTAGCATGACCAGAAACAAATCCATGCAGGCCACCCCTATAGCCATTGAGAACATAATGGAGCATCGGTGCAATAGCCGGATCGTGAGAAGCCGCGAGCGATCCCCGCAGAGAGGCTTGATCACTCCCGATGAAAGTTCGTCAAGAAAAGCCACCAATAGAATCGTTACCAGAAAGAAAACGAGGATTTGCATCTCTCGGGGATAATCCCTGACGGAAGTCCATAAAGCTACAGCAGCCAACGGCATCCATAGCCTTTTTTGAGAATAATCATACCAGAAATTGTCAGTATATTTTGAACCCCGAAAATTAAGCATCAGCATCAACTTCTTGTCCAGCAGATCAAGAACTGCGACATATTCACTCCACTGACTGACAAGAATAAACAATATACCCAACAAACTCGTCAAAGCAAATGCCTTTGCTATTACTTCACGATAGGTCACACTAATCGAAACACACCGGACAGTCGGAGTATGTTCCATATTAGCAGATATATAGTTCGAATACATGATCCTTATCCTTGTTTTTGGAAATTGGAGCAAAAATACTAATTAACTTTGGAGAAATTCTGACGAATAATAAACCTAAATAGAAAATACAGATTTTATACAAAAAGTAAACACTATTTAAATATCCAATTATCCGGAATATAGAATTTATGTTTACTTTTGCGGATAAAATTTCAAGAATACAGATTTAAAAAGATATGAATACGAACTTATTTTATCGTAGGGCAACCTCTTCCAATTATAGGAGTAATCCAATACCCTTTATTGCGGTTCAATTTTTCAAATTATATTTACTAGCAGGATTTATCCTTCGTATCATATTAATGTTCACCGGTCCTGCTGTAAACAATTCCTTTTCATTCTTGGAAATCATACGCCTCCTGGGAGTTGGTATTCTATCAGACAGCAGCATGTGCGCTCTGCTCTTGCTGCCATTACTTCTGGTCTACATTGGTCTGAATGAATGGAAGTACAGTAAAAAAACGGGTTGGATAATTGAAGGACTATGGCTGGCAGCTTCCATCTATGTATGGTTTTTCCATTCTATCTTTGCCGATTACGGAGGTGCCGCATCAAAAATAGCCCGGATATTCTTCACTTGGAAACTGATTAGTTTTCTCTTCGTTTTTTCATTCCGAACATACGAGATATCTGGCGTAAGATATCCGTTTATTTCACATGGACTCTATACGTCTTTTTATTTTTAATTGTGTGTCTGGCAGAATATTTCTTCTGGCAGGAATTCGGAGTAAGATTTAATTTCATTGCCGTAGACTATCTGGTGTATACACATGAGACCATTGGAAATATCATGCAGTCATACGCGGTTATACCTCTCTTCGCCGGAGCATTTATCATTTCCGCCCTCATCATCTTTTTGCAGTCAAGAACTCGCAAATTCAAAATGGACCATCTGTTCAGTCCATTGCAGTTGGCTGCACAGACAGGTATTTATCTGGTGACTTGCGTAATAGCCTTTGGTATTGTATCATGGACTCACAATATACAGAGTGATGATGAGTATGTCACCCAACTGGAACAAAATGGACCCTACGACTTTCTGAAAGCCTTTCAGAGCAATCAACTTGAATATAACAAGTTTTATGCCATGATACCCAGGAAAGAATGCATGGCAATCTACAGAAATGAAGCCGGTCTTGACAGTCATGGAGAGAAACAACTCTCTCAGGGAAGACAACCCCAGAAACTCAACATCGTACTCATAACGGTGGAAAGTCTGAGCGGTGAATATCTAACCCGATACGGTAATCAGGATCATCTGACTCCTGAACTGGATAAGATGATGACAAAGAGTCTGGTATTCGATAATCTTTATGCAGCAGGCAATAGAACCGTACGAGGACTGGAAGCATTATCCCTATGCGTCCCACCAAGTGCAGGTGAAAGTATCATCAAGAGAAAGGATAACAGGATGGGAGACTTCTCTGTAGGAGCTCAACTTAAACATCTGGGCTATCAGGTTCAGTTTCTTTACGGTGGCAACAGTTACTTTGATAATATGGGCGATTATTTCTCTCATAACAATTATCAGGTAATAGACCGGCAGCAAATTCCAAAGAAAGACATTTCTTTTGCAAATATCTGGGGAGTATGCGATGAAGACATGTTCCGCAAGAGCCTCCAGGTTTTTGATCAGGATGCTAAAAACGGAAAACCATTCTTCGCCCAGATCATGACAACAAGCAATCATCGTCCCTATACCTATCCGACGGGAAAAATAAAGGTTGTAGGTGATCCTAAAACCCGTGACAATGCGGTAAGATACACTGACTATGCCATCGGTCATTTCATAGCTGCAGCTTCCAGAAAGCCTTGGTTCCATCATACGGTATTTATCATTATTGCCGACCATTGTGCTTCGAGTGCAGGAAAAACTTCTCTGCCAATAGATAAATATCATATCCCATGTATTGTCTATTCTCCAGGAAACATTGCACCGAAATATGTCAGCACACTCTGCTCTCAAATAGATGTTATGCCTACTCTGATGTCTATATTGAATTTACCCTGTAAGGTAAAATACACAGGCAGCAATGTCCTGGCTGGAAATTTCAAACCCCGTGCATTCATGGCTACTTATCAGGATCTGGGATATATGCAAGGCCATACACTAACTGTTCTTTCACCTGTCAGGAAAATTCAACAATATGATTTGAAACCCTTAGGCGAATGGAACTATAATGAAGTTCTGAAAAAACAACCGGATCAGAAAATAACCAGAAAAGCCCAGGCTTACTACCAGTATGTCAACCTCTACTTTAAGGGAAAAAAATAAATAAGGAGTTTAAAGAATCTCTTTTGCTATCCAGGCACAAGCTTCAGCATCCGCAAGGGCATTATGGTGTCGGGTGAGATCGTATCCACATGCTGCAGCAACCGTCTGTAACTGATGATTTTCGAGATCAGGCAACACTCTGCGTGAAACCCGGAGAGTATCGTAAAACTGATAATCCGGATAATCCATCTGATAGCATCGGAATACAGCTTTCAGACAACCTTCATCAAAAGAACTGTTATGAGCAACGAGAGGCAGTCCAGCAATCTTAGGTGCAATCTGTTTCCAGACAACGGGGAAAACCGGTGCGTCTTCTGTATCCGAACAAGTCAGCCCATGGACTTGGGTGCAACGGTAATTGTAATAGTCCGGCTCCGGTTGGATGAGAGAATAAAAAGAATCGATAAATTGATTCTCCCTGACAACAATCACTCCAACACTACACACACTCGTACGAGAATAGTTGGCTGTTTCAAAATCTATTGCTGCAAAATCCTTCATCGTTTCTTATATTTTCTATAATATATAGGGAATTTTCTGTAGAACTGTCAATCATCTGATTCAGAAAGTACCCCTTTCATCCACTATAAATAGAGCAAAGATACACAACAAGTATATTGCTGCCAAAAAAAATAAATATTTTTTCATGTTATACCTACATTTTTTATTTCAAAACAGAGAATAACTAAGAAAAAAAGGTATATCTTTGCACCGCAAATTTGAATATATGTGGATAAGTAATCCTGCAAATATAATAAAAAGATTAACCTGTGCTTAGATAGAAGACCAGACTGTACCCACTTCTGACACATAAACAAAAAAGGAGGTAATTCATAATTTCTTTTATTATGCTTTATTTGAGTAGATTTTTCGATTGCAACCCTTTAGGTGCCCAACTAAATCCCAGCAAACACCTTCTCACGAGATTACTACTTCTGTGTGTATTGTTCGTCAACATGACTTCCAGTACTGTTCGGGCAGAATCCAGGGACACACTGAAAGACGAACATTTTTCCATACATGGACAAGTAACTGTAATATCTCAGTATAAACCATCTTTTCATGCCGCTTATTCAGGAGTAAACAGTCTGATCTCAAAGGGTGAAAATCAGCGATCACTGACGACAACTTTATTCTTTGGTGTAAGATTGTGGAATGGGGGAGGCCTCTTTATTGGGCCGGAGATATCAGGAGGATCAGGACTGAGCGGTTCTTCTGGAATAGGAGCTTCTACCAATGGGGAAGCGTACAGAGTAGATAGTCCGGCACCATCCTTTGAATTAGGACGATTGTATCTCACTCAAATTATTCCTTTGAGCAGCAACAGGACTTACCAGTGTGACGACATCAACAAATTGGGAGGAATGATTCCAACCAAATATATAGCTTTGACGATAGGGAAAATCTGTGTATCCGATTTCTTTGACACAAACAAATATAGTCATGATCCAAGGACACAATTTATGAGTTGGGGACTTATGGACAATGGCGCATGGGATTTTGCAGCTAATACCAAAGGATATACTCCCAGTATAGTTATAGAATGGGTTACGCCGCACGATGCATTACGTTATGGTATATCGTTGCTTCCCAAGGTCGCTAACGGAATGCAAATGGATTGGCATCTTCAAAGATCCAGTTCCCATTCTTTGGAGTATACTCACAACTATTCTTTGGAAGGGAAGAAAGGAAGTGTCCGGTTATTTTCCTTTATCAACTGGGCAAATATGGGAAACTACAAGGAAAGTTTGAAGATGGATCCTACTTCTCCTAATCTATTTATGACAGAGAAGTCTGGCAGGACCAAATACGGTTTTGGAGTTAATGTCGAACAAGAAATAAATGACTTTATGGGCATGTTTTTCAGAGCCGGATGGAATGACGGGCATAATGAAACGTGGGCTTTTACAGAAGTGGACCGTACACTGAGTGCCGGGATTTCGGCAGATGGTAGTAAATGGCATCGTAAAAACGATACGATGGGACTGGCTGATGTTATCTCGGCATTATCGAATTCACACAGGGATTATCTTAAAGCTGGCGGACAGGGTTTCGAACTGGGTGACGGGCACTTGAATTACGGTTTGGAAAATCTATCGGAACTATACTATTCTTTTGCTCTAAAGGATAATTTATTTCTATCAGGAGCATACCAATTTATTATCAACCCAGGATATAATCGAAGCCGTGGGCCTGTAAATGTGTTGAGTTTAAGAATTCATGCAGTTTTTTAATATCTAATATATGAGTATACTAATTAAAGATACCACTCGCGAAGAACGCATCAAGATATTGCATCAGTCACTTGACTGTGGGGCAGGAGGGTGCGAAAACTGCTCCAGTTGCTGGTTGGGTGGTGGCAGCATTGACGATATCTATCAGGAATATATCGAAGGCAAGAAAGAGATTGCTGAAATCAATAGAGAATACAGTCTGCGAATGGCTGGGAGACAACGTGGATAATGGTATAAACGTTATCACCCAACCATAAGTTTTCTAGTCCTTATCCCATTTCAGTTCCTCATGAATGATTTTGCCGTCACCCATAGGCGTATCATCTGCACCAAAACTATCTGCTTTATACTGAATACAA